>NZ_AMSI01000075.1 GCF_000300515.1 Nitratireductor indicus C115 | reverse complement strand
TAGACCTGCAGGGATGGCTCGTTGAACTGGTATTCACGGGTCGTTTGCACGAACTGGCGGATTGCCTCGCGCGTGGTGGTCATGTTGTAGAGATTGCACATGGAGCATGCTCACCTTGGCCACTGATTGATGACCAAGATTGTATTGCCGGCCTTGTTTTTGCAATGCCGGCAGCGCATGCGCTTTGACAGGCGATGCGCCGGCGCGTCCTTTCCGAAGCGGCGTTCCAGGGCATTCCGGTCAAGCTCTGCGATGTGCTTGCAACGGACACAAAAGCCGCCCAGCACATAATAGACCGGAATGTCCCTGAAGGTGATGTTGCCGTCAGGGGTGAAGGGAACGACTTCCGAAAGGTGTCGAGGTTTGAACTGTCGCATGTGCGGCTCCAGAAATCGAATGCCGCACCGTTTTCCTGATCATCAGCGCGTTTCCCCTGCGCGCACGAAACCCCAGCTCACCGAAGCTTCCAGGGCCTCTATGCGGCCGACCAGGTAATCGCGTTCGCCCAGAAGCGCGAC
>NZ_AMSI01000074.1 GCF_000300515.1 Nitratireductor indicus C115 | reverse complement strand
GAATGGCTCATTAAATCAGTTATCGTTTATTTGATAGTTCCTTTACTACATGGTATAACTGTGGTAATTCTAGAGCTAATACATGCTTAAAATCTCGACCCTTTGGAAGAGATGTATTTATTAGATAAAAAATCAATGTCTTCGGACTCTTTGATGATTCATAATAACTTTTCGAATCGCATGGCCTTGTGCTGGCGATGGTTCATTCAAATTTCTGCCCTATCAACTTTCGATGGTAGGATAGTGGCCTACCATGGTTTCAACGGGTAACGGGGAATAAGGGTTCGATTCCGGAGAGGGAGCCTGAGAAACGGCTACCACATCCAAGGAAGGCAGCAGGCGCGCAAATTACCCAATCCTAATTCAGGGAGGTAGTGACAATAAATAACGATACAGGGCCCATTCGGGTCTTGTAATTGGAATGAGTACAATGTAAATACCTTAACGAGGAACAATTGGAGGGCAAGTCTGGTGCCAGCAGCCGCGGTAATTCCAGCTCCAATAGCGTATATTAAAGTTGTTGCAGTTAAAAAGCTCGTAGTTGAACTTTGGG
>NZ_AMSI01000073.1 GCF_000300515.1 Nitratireductor indicus C115 | reverse complement strand
GCGGATCGCATCCTCACCGATCTCCTTGTTGGAGTCTTCGAGAGCAGCAAGTGCCGAGCCCTTGATGATCGGAATATCGTCGCCCGGGAAGTCATAGGACGAAAGAAGCTCACGAACCTCGAGCTCAACCAGCTCGAGAAGCTCCGGATCGTCGACCTGGTCGACCTTGTTCAGGAACACGACGATGGCCGGAACGCCAACCTGGCGGGCGAGCAGGATGTGCTCGCGCGTCTGCGGCATCGGGCCGTCGGCGGCCGAGCAGACCAGGATCGCGCCGTCCATCTGAGCCGCACCCGTGATCATGTTCTTCACATAATCGGCGTGGCCGGGACAATCAACGTGGGCGTAGTGACGGTTCTCCGTCTCGTACTCCACATGCGCCGTCGAGATCGTGATGCCACGGGCCTTCTCTTCAGGCGCCGCGTCAATCTGGTCATACGCCTTGAACTCACCGAAAAACTTCGTGATCGCTGCCGTCAAAGACGTCTTGCCGTGGTCAACGTGACCAATCGTGCCAATGTTCACATGCGGCTTCGTACGCTCAAATTTACCTTTGGCCAT
>NZ_AMSI01000072.1 GCF_000300515.1 Nitratireductor indicus C115 | reverse complement strand
GTGGATAGCTACATCCCGACGCCGGAGCGTCCGATCGACCAGCCGTTCCTGATGCCGATCGAAGACGTTTTCTCGATCTCGGGCCGCGGCACGGTGGTGACGGGTCGCGTCGAGCGCGGCGTGATCAAGGTCGGTGAGGAAATCGAGATCGTCGGCATCCGTCCGACGTCGAAGACGACCTGCACGGGCGTTGAGATGTTCCGCAAGCTTCTGGACCAGGGCCAGGCCGGCGACAACATCGGTGCGCTTCTTCGCGGTGTTGACCGTGAGGGCGTTGAGCGCGGCCAGGTGCTTTGCAAGCCCGGTTCTGTGAAGCCGCACACGAAGTTCAAGGCCGAGGCCTACATCCTGACGAAGGAAGAGGGTGGCCGTCACACGCCGTTCTTCACGAACTACCGTCCGCAGTTCTACTTCCGTACGACGGACGTGACGGGCATCGTTACGCTGCCGGAAGGCACGGAGATGGTCATGCCCGGCGACAACGTGACGGTCGACGTGACGCTGATCGTGCCGATCGCCATGGAAGAGAAGCTGCGCTTCGCTATCCGTGAAGGTGGCCGCACCGTCGGCGCCGGCATCGTCGCCGCCATCACTGAGTAA
>NZ_AMSI01000071.1 GCF_000300515.1 Nitratireductor indicus C115 | reverse complement strand
TCAACCGTCCCTCCAAATGTAAAATGGCCTATCGGAATACATTTTCTACATCCTAATTACTATAAAACAACCTTTAGACTTACGTTTGCCACTCTCATGGTCTCAATACTGCCGCCGAAATTCTGTCCCACATACTAAATCTCTTCCCGTCATTATCGCCCGCATCCGGTGCCGTAAATGCAAAACAAATACCATCTATGTCTTCCACACCATCATTTTACTATGTCTGCCACCATCCATTTGTCTTTTGCACCATATCTTCATAACCTGTCACCTTGAAACTACCTCTGCATGCCACCTATCGACCAACTTTCATGTTCCGTTTCGACCTACTTCTTGTAAATGACAAATCACCTTTTTCATCGTATGCACCTTATTCTCCACATCACAATGCACTATTGCTTTTGCTTTTTCACCTGTCATATCCTATTGCTATTAGATGAAATATAATAAAAATTGTCCTCCACCCATAACACCTCTCACTCCCACCTACTGAACATGTCTGGACCCTGCCCTCATATCACCTGCGTTTCCGTTAAACTATCGGTTGCGGCCATATCTACCAGAAAGCACCGTTTCCCGTCCGATCAACTGTAGTTAAGCTGGTAAGAGCCTGACCGAGTAGTGTAGTGGGTGACCATACGCGAAAC
>NZ_AMSI01000070.1 GCF_000300515.1 Nitratireductor indicus C115 | reverse complement strand
AAAGGCATCACTGCCTGGGCCTCGGATGAAGCCTTCACAAGCTATCTTTCAGACAAGCCAGCCGACTTCTCTTGGGCGCAAAAGCGGTGGGAACGCCGCCGCCGGCGCGAAGCGAAGAAGAAGCAGGAAGCGGCGTAGATATTCAGGCAGGCAGGCTCGGAGCCCGCTCGGTCTCATAAGCCGGGTCTACAGTGTTCGACTCGCTGGCCTGCAACCAGATCAGGACGGCGGCGCAAGTCGAGAAGGTTGGGGTGTCCCATCCGTTCCGTCCTGAAACAGAGCGGTCTAGATCAGTAGGGCACCCTGCGGGTGATCTAGCGGGATGGCAACCCGGCCCTCGCCAGCCATTCGCCAACAAGGAGAAGACACATGAGTGTACGCGCGAAATTCAAGCTGGTTCGTCGTGAAGAGGGTAGCGAAGGCTTCTCGCTCAAATTCGAGCCGGTGACATCGGGCAGCCCCGAGAACGATCAGTTCTTCAAATACACGCCATGGGGCGAGTTGAAGATCGGCACGATCAATGCGGAGGCTGCAAAGGCGTTCGAGGTTGGTGGCGAATACTACCTCGACTTCACGCCGGCGACGTAGCAGTCATCCCCTCGTATTACAGTGCGAGCCTGCCCCGGCCATGTGTCGGGATTCTCGTATGTGGAGAGCGGAAT
>NZ_AMSI01000068.1 GCF_000300515.1 Nitratireductor indicus C115 | reverse complement strand
TATTCGGCTCACTGTGAAAAGATGGAAATGAGAAAGCGTGTCAGCGCTTTTCTTGTGCCTCAGAAGCCACGTTAGTGCTTTCGCTGCTCGGAGGCAGGCTCAGCATTCTGGTGTTCACGAATGTGTTCGACAGCCAGACGAAACCTCGGGCTCGCTCCATCCGGCGCCAATGGCTCGCTGCGCAAGCGCCTGAAACTCTCTCTCCAAGGCTTCCTGACACTCTATGCGCCGATCAGGATCACCTTTGATTCGCTGTGGCGGGACGATCATTCAGGCAGGTCCGGCTTATCGACAATTTTCAGCATGTTGTCGGGCAGGGGACGTTGCAGGGCCTTTGCTTCGTCCCATGGTGCGCGCAACCAGGTGTCCAGTTCCTCGGTGGTGGTCAGGATGACTGGCATGGCCTTCTTGTGGATCGGCGCGACGATGCCATTCGGTTCCGTGGTGAGAAACGCATAAATCTCGTGGTCGGCGGGTTCCTCGCGCGCCATGCGCTTGCCGTGCCATTTCGTCCATAGGCCGGCGAAGGCAAAGAGCGGCCGGTTCTCGTTCAAGGCGAACCATGCGTCCGGCGTGCGACCGCCTTCCGGCTTGTTCGATGGGTCGGGCTCGGCAAAGCTGGTTGCCGGCACGAGGCATCGATATTCCGGGCCGAGCCAGCGGCGCCAGTGGGCGGAGCTGACATTGCGAATGTT
>NZ_AMSI01000067.1 GCF_000300515.1 Nitratireductor indicus C115 | reverse complement strand
GAACTCGACAAGATAATCGAACGGAGCGCGGCGGAAGAGGCCCAGTACGCCCAGGGACAAGCCGGTCGCGGCCGTGCGCAAGCGTCCTCACGCAACACATCGAATGACTGCCGTGAAGATCACCGCCGCGACTATAGCAACCATGATCGTCATGGCGGACACCATGGTCGAAGGCACGGTTCTTTCCTCGGCCGATTGTTCGACTGACACCCCGCCAGGAGCGGAATCATGAAAGCTGCGCGCATTGGTCGGCTAGGATGGTACGCGATTGCCGTGTTGATAACGGCCTCGCCGGCCTATGCCCAATCGATCGATCGCGCGGAGGTCGAGAAGATCGTCCGCGAATACATCATGCAAAACCCGGAGATCATCGAGGAAGCACTTACGGAGCTTGAGAAGCGGAACCAAGCAGTTCAGGCCGAGGCCAGGTCACAAGCGATATTGGCCGAGACTGATGCGTTGCTCCGATCGAGCGACGATGTGATCTTGGGAAACCCGGACGGGAATGCTACGCTCGTCGAATTCTTTGACTTCAACTGCGGCTATTGCAAGCGGGCGGCGCCTGACGTCAAGGCGCTTGTCGCCGAGGATCCCAAGCTGCGGATCGTCTTGAAGGATTTTCCCATTCTTGGACCGGGTTCGGTCGAGGCCGCGAAAGTGGCTCTGGCCGTGAAGCGCGTTGCCGGCGCCGCCGCCGCGCGTGATTTCCATGTCAGATT
>NZ_AMSI01000066.1 GCF_000300515.1 Nitratireductor indicus C115 | reverse complement strand
GAACTCGACAAGATAATCGAACGAAGCGCTGCGGAAGAGGTGCAATACGCCCAGAGGCAATCTGGTCGCGGACGTACGCAAGTGTCCTCACGCAATACATCAAATGACTGCCGCGAAGATCACCGCCGCGACTATCGCGACCATGATCGTCATGGCGGACACCATGGTCGAGGGCACGGTTCTTTCCTCGGCCGATTGTTCGACTGACACCCCGCCAGGAGCGGAACGATGAAAGCTGCGCGCATTGGTCGGCTAAGGTGGTTCGCCATTGCCGTGTTAACAACGGCCTCGCCGGCCTATGCCCAATCGATCGATCGCGCGGAGGTCGAGAAGATCGTCCGCGAATACATCATGCAAAACCCGGAGATCATCGAGGAAGCACTTACGGAGCTTGAGAAGCGGAACCAAGCAGATCAGGCCGAGGCCAGGTCACAAGCGATAGTAGCCGAGACTGATGCGTTGCTCCGAGCGAGCGACGATGTGATCCTAGGAAACCCGGACGGGGATGCTACGCTCGTCGAATTCTTCGACTTCAACTGCGGTTATTGCAAGCGGGCGGCACCTGACGTCAAGGCGCTTGTCGCCGAGGATCCCAAGCTGCGGATCGTCTTGAAGGATTTTCCCATTCTTGGGCCGGGCTCGGTTGAGGCCGCGAAAGTGGCTCTGTCCGTGAAGCGCGTTGCCGGCGACGCCGTTGCGCGTGATTTCCATGTCAGATT
>NZ_AMSI01000065.1 GCF_000300515.1 Nitratireductor indicus C115 | reverse complement strand
GGCGCGTTCTCGGCCTCCGAAGGTTTGGCCGGAACGAAGGTGAGCGACCCTTCGATGCCGAGCCCTTCGAAGCGCCCTTTGAAACCGGTTTCCGTGCGGGTGAAACTGCCGAGGTCTGCCATGATGTCGTCTCCTGTGGTGCGGTTGAGGGGAAGTTCACGGCTCAAGGGCCGGATCGGCGAAGCACCAGCGGAAGTGGCCGTCGCCGTCTTCGTCGGTGTAGAGAGGAAGCGCACGGCCGATGACGGCCGAGGCGGGAAGCGCGCCGAAGTAGCGGCCGTCGAGGCTGTCGCCCGAGTCCCAGTTGAGCAGGAAGACCTCACCGGCGGCGATCACACGGCAGCCCTGCCATTGCGGCAGATCGCGGCCAAAGCGATCGCGCGGCTGCGCATCGCCATAGGCGTGATCGTAAGCGATCACGGACGGACCACGGCGGCAGACCTCGGTGCCGGGCAGCGCCAGTACGCGCTTGATGAGCGGCAGGCCGCGCGGCAGGTAGCCGCGTGCGTCGAGGAAGCCGGCGAGGTCGTCGGGCGGCAGCACCACGACCAGATCGCCGACCGCGATCGACCGAACGGGCGCGAGCGAATAGAGTCCGATCGGAACACTGGCCGATGCGTTCCAGATGAAGCGCGGGGCATGGCCGCTGACGATCGGCGCGGCAACGAGAACCGCACCGGCCAGCATGGCGGCGAGCGTGACGCGGCGCGCACTCATGGCAGGATGCTCCGGCGC
>NZ_AMSI01000064.1 GCF_000300515.1 Nitratireductor indicus C115 | reverse complement strand
GCGACAAGCGCCTTGACGTCAGGTGCCGCCCGCTTGCAATAACCGCAGTTGAAGTCGAAGAATTCGACGAGCGTAGCATCCCCGTCCGGGTTTCCTAGGATCACATCGTCGCTCGCTCGGAGCAACGCATCAGTCTCGGCTACTATCGCTTGTGACCTGGCCTCGGCCTGAACTGCTTGGTTCCGCTTCTCAAGCTCCGTAAGTGCTTCCTCGATGATCTCCGGGTTTTGCATGATGTATTCGCGGACGATCTTCTCGACCTCCGCGCGATCGATCGATTGGGCATAGGCCGGCGAGGCCGTTGTTAACACGGCAATGGCGAACCACCTTAGCCGACCAATGCGCGCAGCTTTCATCGTTCCGCTCCTGGCGGGGTGTCAGTCGAACAATCGGCCGAGGAAAGAACCGTGCCCTCGACCATGGTGTCCGCCATGACGATCATGGTCGCGATAGTCGCGGCGGTGATCTTCGCGGCAGTCATTTGATGTATTGCGTGAGGACACTTGCGTACGTCCGCGACCAGATTGCCTCTGGGCGTATTGCACCTCTTCCGCAGCGCTTCGTTCGATTATCTTGTCGAGTTCGCCGCGATCCAGCCACACGCCGCGACATTTCGGGCAGTAGTCGATTTCGATACCCTGACGCTCGCTCATAACGAGGTCGACCCTGCAATGTGGGCAAAGAGCCCCGGTGGCTTTGGTGCCCGATCCTAGCGAGTTGAGAAGCGTTCCTGACATCGCGATATCCAACCT
>NZ_AMSI01000062.1 GCF_000300515.1 Nitratireductor indicus C115 | reverse complement strand
TTTCATGTTCTGACCTCCAGTCAGAATCATGACGGCGAATCCCGGAAATGGGCATTCGCGCGATGTAGCATCAACGTACTGCGTTGTTTTTAAATGGGAAAAATAGGAATCTACACGGCAACGCAAAACAGCCGCGAAAAACACGGGGCTTGTTTGCTGCTGATTTTGGGAAGCCAAGGGAATGGCGGAGAGGATGGGATTCGAACCCACGAGGCCCTTTTGGGGCCTACTCCCTTAGCAGGGGAGCGCCTTCGACCACTCGGCCACCTCTCCGGCGAAGGGCTGGATAAAGAAAAGCGGCCCGACAATCAATATCGCATTTGCCTTTCCTGCGCTATTTATAAGGAGAACCGCCGAATGCTCCTGTTTCAGGGTGTTGGCGCCTTTGAATAGATTCGCCATTTCCGCTCCAGGATCGGTTGGGAATCGAAAAACGAACCGAAAACTGCGATTCGAGCGCGGGATTCGGCTTCCAGGGCGGGGTTGGTGGCATTTATCAAGCCGCAAACCGGCTCCAATTGTTAAGAAAACCTTTCTGGCACCCGTCAGATCGTGTCATTTGTGCAACAGCGGGTCCGGATAGAAGGTCGGAAGGGGGGCTTCCCCGCTGATCGTGGTTGAACCGGCGAACCGCATGAGTAATGTCAGGCTCGGAAAGGGGACGCGAGAGCGTGACTTTTTCGTTTCTTGGGGATGGGGCAGGGAACGCTGTCCTTCAGCAAAAATACCCAGACCCGAATTAAGAACTTTGACTGGAGGTCAGAACATGAAA
>NZ_AMSI01000061.1 GCF_000300515.1 Nitratireductor indicus C115 | reverse complement strand
GCGCAAAGGGGGCCGGTCCGAGGCCAATTATGCGGCAAGAATTGCGAACTGTTCGGCTAGGGACGGATTCGGATTGAAGGCGTATCTCGCCTGTCGCTTGCGCATCATGTGAACCATCTCGATGCCGGACAGGATGATCGCGGCTGATGCCTGTGATTTGAAGCCAAGCATTGGCCGGACGCGGCGCTTGATGCGCCGATGATCCTGTTCAATCCGATTATTCAGATACTTACTCTTGCGGATTTCGATCGGCTTCAGCCGGCGCCGAGAACGATCCTGCAAGCGATTTGTGGTGTCACAGGAAACGATAGCCTCGTGGTTGGTCTGGCTACCATCAATAACGACGCAGCCTGGCCGGCCATGCCGATTCAGCGCCTTTGTGAAGAACCGTTTGGCCGACGGCAGGTCACGCTGCTCGCTGAACCAGAATTCGACCGTGTCGCCGACACTGTCGATGGCGCGGTATAGGTACATCCACTGGCCGCGGACCTTGATGTAAGTCTCGTCGATATGCCATCTGCCGGTCACGTTCCGCTTCCGTCGGTTGAAACGCTCCAGCAATAGCGGTGCGTAGCGGACGGTCCAGCGGTGAATGGTCGTGTGGTCAACGGCAATGCCTCGCTCGGCCATCATTTCTTCCAGGTCCCGCAGGCTCAGACTGTAGGCCAGGTACCAGCGCACGCAAAGCAGGATGACTGACTGGTCAAACTGGCGGCCCTTGAACATTCAATCCTCCGAAAGATCAGAAGCTCTCCTTGCCACAAAAACGGTATTCAAAACGTTGCAACACAACC
>NZ_AMSI01000060.1 GCF_000300515.1 Nitratireductor indicus C115 | reverse complement strand
GAGGTGCACACCTGCCCCGCCTTGCGATAGCCTGCCGCAACAACCTTCGGCAGCGCTGTCTCCAGATCGGCATCCTCGGCAAGCAGGGTGAAGGCGATGGAGCCAAGCTCCATCTGGCTGCGCCGCAGCCCCGCCTGGCTCTGGATGATACGTCCCACCTCCGTCGAGCCAGTGAAGGCCACATAGACCACACGCGGATCGGAGAGCGCCGCGCTCACCACAGCGCCGCCTCCGTGGAAGACCTGCAAATAACCCGCAGGCAACCCCGCCTCGATGAAAAACTGCGCCAGAAGACAGGCCGTGCGCGGCGTCTGGCCCGCAGGCTTCAGGATCACCGTATTGCCGGCCCCGAGCGCCGGGGCGATCTTGTGAGTGACGGTGTTGAGCGGCGCGTTGAAGGGCGTGACGGCGAGCACCACACCGAGCGGCACACGCATCGTGTAGGCCATGCGGCGGGCCTGGCCGGGGGCGCCGGCCACCGGCAGCATCTCGCCGCACAGCCGCCGCGCCTCCTCGGCGGACAGGCGCAGGGTCTGCACCGTGCGGTCGATCTCGCCGCGGCAATCGGCCGTGGCAAAGCCTGTTTCGCCCTGCATGACGCCGAGCATCTCGTCGGCACGCGCGGACAGAAGATCCGCCACCCGGTCGAGAATGGCGCCGCGCTCATGCGGGCTCAGCATATCGTCCGCAAAGGCTTTATCGGCATGGGCGATCATCGCGCCGATCTGCTCGGGCGAGCTGGCCCGAACCCGGGCCAGAGGCGTCAGGCGGAACTTGTCGAGCACATCGTGCCGTTCGCCAGACCCCGCGACCCAGGAGCCGCCAAGAAGCATCCCGCAAACCGCAAGACCGTCCTCTTGTCCCGTCTCGTAAGC
>NZ_AMSI01000059.1 GCF_000300515.1 Nitratireductor indicus C115 | reverse complement strand
GTGTTCGTCACCACGAACGAATAGGAGATCGTGTCACCCGCATCCGCGACGCCATTGCCATTCGCATCCACATAAGCGCCCGTCTTGGTCAGGCTGATCGCGGGCTTGCGCTCCAGTGGCACCGAGACGTCGGACGAGGCGGAGACGGGCGTGCCTGTTCCGCCATTGCCCGGCGGCACGCCTTCCACCTCGGCGGAATTATCCACCTTCCCCGCATCGATGTCGGCCTGTGTCAGCATGTAGAGAGCGCTGAAGGTGGTGCTGTCCGTCACACCGGGAGCAAGACTGGCCAGCGGCCCGCCCGAAACGCTCACCCCGGGATCCGTCACCTCGATGTCGGTCAGCGTGACATTGCCCTGGTTCTCCACACTGAAACCATAGGCGATCGCATCGCCCAAATCGACAACACCATTGCCGTTCGTGTCCTGATACGTACCCGACTTCACGAGCCCGATCCCCGCGGTCCCCGCAAGAGAAACCGAGGCCGATGCGCTATCGGAAACCTCCGACGAATCTGGTGCGCTTCCCTTGACCCGCGCCGTGTTCGACATGCTGCCCGCATCGATGTCGTCCTGCGTCAGGGGGTAACTCGCCGTATAGGTGCTGCTGTCGGTCGCCCCCGGTGCCAGGCTGGCGATGGGACTGCCCGAAAGGGTGACGCCCGGATCCTCGATCTCGACATTCGTCACCGTCACATTGCCCGTATTCGTCACCGAGAAGGTGAACGTCACCGGTTCCCCAACATCGGCAGCGCCATTCCCGTTCGTGTCCTGATGGATTGCCGTCTTGGTCAGGCGCAGGGCCGGCACCCGCGCAAGCTGAGCGGTAGCGCTCGCCGTGTCCGTCACCGGCCCATTGTCCGGAGCCGTGCCGCTGACCCCTGCCGTATTGTCCACCACGCCGGCATCGATGTCCGCCTGGGTCAGCGGATAGGA
>NZ_AMSI01000058.1 GCF_000300515.1 Nitratireductor indicus C115 | reverse complement strand
GCCTCTCCGCTTGCGCGTCGCCTTGCGAAGGAAGCGGGTATCGAGCTTTCGGCGATTTCCGGATCGGGCCCGAAGGGGCGCGTGGTGAAGGCCGATGTGGAAGCTGCCGCCAAGGGTGGCGGTGCCGTCGCTGCGGCTCCTGCCGGGGCAGCGCCTTCCGTGGCCGGTGCGGCTCCCATCAAGGCGATGTCGGACGACGCAATCTTGAAGCTCTTCGAGGAAGGCTCCTACGAACTCGTCCCGCACGACACGATGCGCAAGACCATCGCTCGCCGTCTGGTCGAGGCGAAGTCCACCATCCCGCATTTCTACCTGACGCTCGATTGCGATATCGACGCGCTTCTGGCGCTGCGCAAGCAGCTCAACGATGCGGCCCCGATGGTGAAGGGCGCCGACGGCGAAAAGCCCGCCTACAAGCTCTCCGTCAACGACATGGTCATCAAGGCCTATGCGAAGGCGCTTGCCATGGTGCCGGAGGCGAATGTGTCGTGGACCGAGAACGCCATGGTCAAGCACAGGAACGCCGATGTGGGCGTTGCGGTGTCGATCCCCGGCGGCCTGATCACGCCGATCATCCGGCGTGCCGACGAGAAGACGCTTTCTGCCATCTCCAACGAGATGAAGGATCTGGCCTCGCGGGCGCGCAGCCGCAAGCTGAAGCCCGAGGAATATCAGGGCGGCAACACGGCGGTTTCCAATCTTGGCATGTTCGGGATCAAGGATTTCGCCGCGGTGATCAATCCGCCGCACGCGACGATCCTTGCCGTTGGCGCCGGCGAGCAGCGCCCGGTGGTCAAGGGTGGCGAGATCAAGGTGGCGACGGTGATGTCGGTGACGTTGTCGACCGATCACCGTGCGGTGGACGGGGCGCTCGGCGCTGAACTCCTCGCCGCCTTCAAGTCGGTCATCGAAAACCCGATGGCCATGCTGGTGTAGGGGGCA
>NZ_AMSI01000057.1 GCF_000300515.1 Nitratireductor indicus C115 | reverse complement strand
TTCGGGGGTATCGAGCAACACCCTCAAATCGCCGTTTCCGCAATTCTGGAAGCCCCTGCGAACCACATTCCCGAAAAGCAGCACCACAGGCCGGTTTTGATCTCCGGTCGTGCCATTCTTGCGTGATGAGGCAGCGGCATCAAGCCGCCACCTTTGCCCCGCCACGTCGCTTCTTCGTCTTCTTGAACCAGACCGCCGCCAGCGCGCGCCACTGAGGAACCTTGTGCGTGGCCGCAAACACCTTGGCCTCGTCATCCAGCAAGATCGCACTCCCCTGAATAGCGTCGGTGAGGGCTTCGGCCTCGATGTGCTCGGAGAACTCCGGATCGGTCAGCAGAAGCTCGCAGGCCTTCACCTGCGGCGCGGTGATCGGTGAAAGCTCGGCCTGCACCAGCACGTCGAGGATCTGTCGCGCCCGCATCGCGCCACGGCGATCCACAAGACCGCGAATGGCAGCGATTGCGACGGTCTGCGCGGGCTTGATCTTTCCCTGACCGGCCGGATAGCGAAGGATCGTCAGACCAGCCCGCTCCGCCACCTGGCTGATTGTGACCGCATCCGGATCGTTCGCCGCCAGCTTCGCCCAATACATCTCGAGCGGGGAGACGTTCTTCCGGTCCCCGTTCACGGCGACAAACGTCTCAGCTTCCGCGACCGTCCCGGACACTGCCACGATCACCGCAGGGACATGCTGGACGTTGGGATGGCGCTTGGCGGCTTCGAGGCGGTGCTGACCGTCGATGCAGTGGTAGCGCTCGTTTTCGGTCGGCGCGACCACGATGGCGCCGAAGCTATCCCATGCGAACCACGTCATGATCTTCTCGACGCGAATTTCATCGAGACCGCGCTGATAGGCGGCGTCGATGTCGATCAGGCCCTTATCGATCCAGTCGAGCACCGGAACCTCGCCGGGGTCACGGTAGTCCTGCACCGGGCAGTCGTTTTCTGCTGTATCGCTCATCACGCCACCTCATAGGTCAGTTGGATTTCGATGGCGCTGGGTGCGCCGTTCTCGACAATCCTCTCTCGCCCGATCACAGCGAGCTCGTCGGCCCGCTCATTGCCTTCAATTCCGGCATGGCCCTTCACCCATTCCAGAGT
>NZ_AMSI01000056.1 GCF_000300515.1 Nitratireductor indicus C115 | reverse complement strand
GGCGAAGAGAAAACCGCCTGGGTCGTTGACTATGTGGACACCAAGGGCAAGCGCCGGCTGAAGACCTTCAAGCTAAAGAAGGATGCCGACCAGTTCGCGGCCACGGCATCGGTTGAGGTGCGAGAGGGCACCCACGTGGCCGACCGGGAGACGGTGACGGTCCAGAAGGCCGGGCAGCTCTGGATAGCCAGTGGTGAAGCGGCGGGGCTCGAGCGATCCACCATCAATCAGCGCCGGCAGCATCTCGAGCATCACATTGAGCCGTTCATCGGGGAGGCGCTGCTGTCGAAGCTGACCGTGCCGACCGTGCGCGATTTCGAGGATAAGCTCAGGGCGGAAGACCGGTCTCCTGTGATGATCAGGAAGGTTCTGACTTCGCTCGGATCAATTCTTTCGGATGCAGCTGAGCGAGGGCTCGCCACCCGGAACCCCGTCAGGGATATGCGCAGTCGACGCAAGGGGCGTGATGCGCGGGCAGAGAAGCGTCAGCAGCGGCGATTGGAGGTCGGTGTCGATATTCCCACACCGGAAGAGATCAAGGCTCTCCTTGCCTCCCTGAGCGGTCACTGGCGTCCCTTGCTGGTGACGGCGGTCTTTACCGGAATGCGTTCCTCAGAATTGAGGGGCCTGCGCTGGTCGGATGTGGATCTGGATGGATCGCGAATCAGTGTGAACCAACGGGCGGATGAGTTCGGGCAGATCGGAGCGCCGAAGTCTCACGCTGGCAAGCGCACCATTCCCGTGCCGCCTCACGTCATCAATGCGCTGAAAGAGCACAAGCTGAAACTAGGGCGGGCGCCCACTCTGGTGTTTGCCAATCCCGATGGCGAGCCACGGTCACACACGAACATCATCAATAAGGGGCTCATCCCGGCGATGAAGAACGCGGGCATCGTGACAGAGGATGGAAAGGCCAAATATACCGGCCTCCATGCCCTTCGGCATTTCTATGCTTCGTGGTGCATCAATCGCAGGGAGATGGGCGGCTTAGGCCTTGACCCGAAAGAGGTTCAGGACCGCATGGGGCATGGCTCCATCACCATGACATACGACACCTATGGGCATCTTTTCCCGCGTGGTGATGACGGGAAGGAACTTGCCGACGCTGCGAATGCGCTGCTTTCCAATGCGACATAGGCGCAACATGAGGGCGTAAAGCCGTTTGAAATCAATGCTTGGGCGAGTTCTGCAAATCCTTGCACCCCGGTT
>NZ_AMSI01000055.1 GCF_000300515.1 Nitratireductor indicus C115 | reverse complement strand
TCTCAGCGGCCGATCCTGTCGAGGAACTGGTACCAGCCGGCCACCGTTCGCACGACCGGCTCCCGCAGGAAGTAGAACGGGATCGGCTTCGGGCCGTCGCGGCGCATCAGGCCGAGCTCGGGCGTATCGCCCAGCATCATGTCGACGGCGCGGGGCCCCATCAGGCTCGACAGCGCAACGCCCGCGCCATTGTAGCCGAGCGCAAAGCCGGCGCGTTCCTCCAGCATGCCCACCTGCGGAAGACTGTCCATCGTCATGGCCACGAGGCCGGACCAGCGATGGGTGATCGCAACATCCTTGAGCTGAGGAAACATCTGCTTCAGCGCCACTTCGAGCGCGTGAAAGGCGGATGCCGAATCCGCCTTGCCGAACGCACCACGCCCGCCGAACAGCATCCGGTCGCCGACCGGGCGAAACCACCGCATCATGCGCCGGGTCTCGCTGTAGCTTCTGCCCCGGATCATCAGCTTAGCCCGAATGCCGGGATCGAGCGGTTCGGTAGCGATCATCGCGCTGCGAAATGGGATCACCGTTCCGCGAATGGCGGCGGTGGCGGGACTGATGTCCGAGTATCCGTTGGTGGCAAGCAGCAGATGCTTTGCCGCGACCTCGCCTCCGGCCGTCTTCACGATATGCAGCTCTCCCTGCCTCCTGCAGGAAAGGACGGGCGATCTTTCGAAGATGTTTGCGCCGGCTGCCCGAACGGCCCTGGCGAGCCCACGCGCATAGTTCAGAGGATGAATGACGCCCGCATGGGTGGAGAGCACGCCGCCGACAAAGGCGCCGGATCCGGTTTCCTCTCTGGTCTGGTCGGCACCGATCACGCTCAGGCTGGTGTCGCCGAACAGCGTTCTTGCCGTTTCGGCCTCCGTTTCGAGCCGGGCCAGCGCCAACGGATTGTGCGCACATCGCAGATTGCCGCTGCGTGCAAAGCCGGCGTCCGAAATGCCAAACGCTTCGACATTCCTCTCCACGCAGTCCATCGCATCATGCCCGATGCGGTGCATGCGCCGGGCGGTCTCGATTCCGTGGTGTCTGGCGATGTCGCTTAACGAGGCCCGAAACTTCGTCGAGATCACGCCGCCATTGCGGCCCGACGCACCCCAGCCGATTGCGGCCGCTTCCAGAATGACCGGGTTGAGCCCACGCTCGATGGCGCGCAATGCCGCACAAAGCGCGGTGTATCCGCCGCCAACGATAGCGATATCCGCAGAAGCCCGGCCGGCCAGGGACGCCGCGGGTGGAGCCGGGGAAGCCGTCTCCCGCCACAGCGAAAATGGG
>NZ_AMSI01000054.1 GCF_000300515.1 Nitratireductor indicus C115 | reverse complement strand
TGAACCGAGCCGGGTTTACCGGAGGCCATTTGGTTTAAGTTATGCGGCCACGGCCGTTAGATCCAGCGTGGCGTAATATTGTTCCTCCGCTTCAGCCGGAGGGATGTTTCCTATGGGCTCCAGAAGACGCCTGTGGTTGAACCAGTCGACCCATTCGAGTGTTGCGAACTCGACTGCTTCGAAGCTGCGCCACGGTCCACGGCGATGAATGACCTCGGCCTTGTAAAGCCCGTTGATCGTTTCGGCGAGAGCATTGTCGTAGCTGTCGCCGACACTCCCGACTGAGGGCTCAATACCCGCCTCGGCCAGTCGCTCCGAATACCTGATCGACACATATTGAACGCCCCTGTCGGAGTGATGCACCAGGCCACCTCCATGAACGGGACGCCGATCATGAAGCGCCTGTTCCAGGGCGTCGAGGACAAAGGTCGCATGCGCCGTCCGGCTGACACGCCAGCCGACAATACGCCGGGCAAATGCGTCGATGACGAAGGCGACATAGACGAAGCCCTGCCAGGTGGCCACGTACGTGAAATCCGAAACCCAGAGCCTGTTCGGTGCTGGGGCCCTGAACTGGCGGTTCACGCGGTCGAGCGGACTGGGTGCCGACTTGTCCGGGAACGTCGTCTTTACCGGCTTGCCACGGATGATCCCCTGAAGGCCCATGGACCGCATGAGCCGGGCCACCGTGCAGCGGGCTACATCGAAGCCTTCCCGTTGCAATTGCCTCCAGACCTTGCGCACGCCATAGACCCGGAAATTCTCCTCGAAAACACGGCGGATCTCGATCTTTAGAGCAATATCGCGACGAGCGCGGCCCGACAGGCGATCCACGTTCAACCGCTTGGAGACATTCTCGTAATAGGTCGACGGGGCAATCGGCAGCAGTCTGCAAATCGGCTCGACCCCAAACACACCTCGGTGTTCCTCCATGAAGGCAATCATCGCTTCAGTGGGCGGTCGAGCTCCGCCATCGCGAAATATGCAGATGCTTTGCGCAGGATCTCGTTGGCCTGACGAAGTTCACGGTTCTCCCGCTCCAGAGCCTTCATCTTCTCGGCCATCTCCGTCGGGATACCAGCCAGGGTGCCACTATCAACCTCGGACTTCTTGACCCATTCGTTCAGCGTGTGTGCCGAGCAGCCGATCTTCGCCGCAATCGATACGATCGCCTGCCAGCGAGACCCGTGCTGGCCCTCATTATCCAGCACAAGGCGAACCGCTCGTTCGCGTACTTCAGGGGAAAACTTGTTCGTCGTTTTGCTCATCGTGCTCCATCCTACTCAGGAGTTGGAGCCTCCGGCAAACCCGGCGCGGTTCA
>NZ_AMSI01000053.1 GCF_000300515.1 Nitratireductor indicus C115 | reverse complement strand
TTGAACAAGGCGCGGAAGAATATCTCGCCCACAAACGACCCGAATGGCATCCAGCAAATTATCAAGCAGAGCATCCCGCCGCAGCGCCTCATTCTCGGACGGGCCACCACGGGCGGCGCTCTGTTCTTCTACCGGGCAAAGAAGCCTTACATCTGGTACGGCATCTTGCTCGCCGCGCATGAGGTCGATGGCTTCGAAAACCTGTTCATCAACGGACACACCGTATTCATCGGGCCTGACGGCTTTGCGACTTCCGAGCCGTTCCGTGATGGCACGCGCAAATATATTGAGGTGAGCTTTCGCACCGGCACAATCGACCAGGCAATCGATCCGATCATTGCCCGAGACTTTCCAGACATGCCTGCGACCTTCCGGCAGCGCGGCCACACCACCATGGTCATCAAGGCGCATTTCGGCTTTGGCGATGACTACGAAGCCAAGGTCGAGGATCACAAGCGCGTCTATGGCGATCAGGGTTCGCTCAGCCCGCTTGTCCGCCTGCGCGGCGCACGGATACCCGATCTCAGGAAACCGGGCGTTTCGCTTGGTGACCCATCCACATGGATATGGACGGACAACGCGCCACTCTGCCTTGCCAAATATCTCACACATCAATGGCCGGATACGCAGCTCATATCGCCCGACCGCCTCGATTGGGACGCATTCATGCTGGCGGCGGATGAGGCCGACCGGTGGGAGACATCGAAGGATGGCACCACATTTCACCGGCACACGGTCAACGGTGTGGTGCAATCGACCGACGATCCCTGGGACGTGATCGAGAATTTCAAAGTGGCTATGGGTGGCCATGTGATCGTGGAGCGGGGAAAGGTCTATCCCATCATCCGCGCGCGCCGTGAACCGAAGGCCACCCTTCACCAGAACATGATTGTCGGCGGTCTGGAATACACCTCTGAGCCGCGCGACCGGGAATTGGTGAACATCGTCAAGCCGACCTTCGTTTCGCCGGAACGCGAGTTCCAGGAGGTGGAAGGCCCGACACTACGCCGCGAGGACCTGATTGTTATCGACGGGAAGCCACGCGAAAGCAGCCTCCGCGGCGCCTTCGTGGAGGATCACCGCCGCATTCAACGGTTCGCCCAGGCGCAGCTTAATTGGGCGAGGGACGGGCGCACGCTAAGCGTGGGCGCCACGATGGAGGCGCTTTCATGGACGGTGGGCGAGGTCTATCGCGTTCACCTTCTTGGCGCTCTGGCCCGCGTGAATGGGCTTTATGAACTCGTTTCAAAGGATTGGGATGATCGCATGGGCGGCTACAAGCTGCATTTCATCGGATACGACCCGGCTGCGACCGAATTCAATCCGCAGGACGAGCAAGATTTCACCATCGATGAAGACGTGTTGGAGGCAGAGGCCGCATGACGACGCATCTTGAGCAGGCCTTTCCCCTCAACACCAATTGGCCGGCGGCAACCGTCCGCTCCGAGGTCGCGCAGGGCATTGTCGGTGTGTTCGACACGCCCGATCTTTCCGGCGAGAATTTTGCCATCCAGCCCTATGCGGCGATTGCCGTCTATGGGCCAGATGGCGATCTTGTCTTCTATGCCTATGATGCCGACGACACGACCACGGCGGACGATGGCGGCACGACTTGCATCGTCGTCTCCGGGCGGCGTTACAAGCGTTCTACCGAACTGACGGTGAAGGATGCGGTGCTAAGCGCGACCACGACAGCGCAGCCGGCAAGCCCGACGCTGGGGGACGCCTATATCGTGCCTGCCGCCCCCTCTGGCACCGACTGGGC
>NZ_AMSI01000052.1 GCF_000300515.1 Nitratireductor indicus C115 | reverse complement strand
AATGGGAGTTGCCAGCCAGAGATCACTGCCGCTTGGCGCAATTCTTCAATCACTTCAATGCCGACAATTGCGACGAGGAACCACGCGACATCCCTCAGCGATCGGATGAATGCAGAAGCGTTCACAATCACAGTATCTTCACCGTCTGGATAATCCAATCTGGGAAAGAACCGAGGGACCCGGGCCATATAGAGCACATAATCAGCCCCAAAGAGCGAAAGGAGGCGCCTCTCTTCATTTAAGATTACTGATCGATAGTAAAGAATGAATGCCGATGCGCTAATAATCATTAACAATATGTTCTGAGCAGCAAGGCATACGCCCACGAGCCCGAGAAACGAGAAGAAATATAGTGGATTCCGACTTAGCGAATACGGCCCCCTCTGGCACAGTTCCGCATCCTTACGCCCCCCGATATACAGGGTGCACCAAAGTCTTCCGAGAACTGCGCCAAATACCAGGAAGAACCCCAAAAACTCTATCAGACTGTAACCCAGGGTCTCAAATCCTTCCGGCTGGGTCGCGACCAGTAATGCAAGCCATGCTGGTGCCAGCATCCAGGTAATGAATGTTCGTTTTTTTTCTACGGGTGATCTTCCGTGTATCTGCTTCAACAATGAATTAACTCCAGCCACCAGCAAAGGTGCGGTAAAAGATGTGCGATCCGATTTGGGTCATGCGCTCCATGGAGCGTGCCCAGCGCGGACTGACATAGGTTGCATTATAGTGCGTCGAGGACGCCACTTCAGGCAGGAATATCTTGCCCCCCGTCACGGCCATGGCGACCTCCTTGGCGAGAAGATAAGCGCGCCGATCAACGATGTCATCTGGAATTCCGTCGCATGCGAACGAGAACTGGCATCTATTTGTCCAGTTCTCATTTTGATACACGACCTTGCAGACACTTGCCGGATAAGCAGGATTGCGCACCCGATTGAGAATGACCTGCGCGACCGCGGCCTGCCCCCTCACCTCTTCGCCCCGTGCCTCGAAATAAATTGCGGTAGCAAGGCACTTTTGCTCGGCTGTCGAAAAGACGGATCCCGGTAGAGGCTGCTTCATCCAATCGTGGTCACCTTCCGTCGTAGGCGGAACGAAGCGACCGGCGGCCTTGTCGGCGCCGAGCAAAGCCACGAAGGCATCGGAAGACGCATGGAATTCATCCTTTGGGGCGTAGGCCGTGGCCAGGATGTCGGCGCCATCGTTATTGACCAGATCGGCGAGCGCCGCCGGTACACCGGCCAGACGGTCGTCTGCTGGGCTATGAAACGTAGACAGGCCCGCCACCATTTCGGGATCTGCCTGCTTTGAAAAGCCCCGCAGAAAGTATGACGCGTCGGTCCCCGACGAAAGTAGCCGCGAAGCCAACGCCTGCTCTCCAACAGGGGGCTCCAAGTCTTTCCGATACGCTACGCTGACCAGACGTGGTTTCTTCGCTTCTTCAACCACCCGCTGGGGCGTGAAAGAAACCTCTCGATCCGCCCGCAAATTGACCCGTTGACCGCCGAGCACCAGATCCAGGTTTTCGTCATCGCCAGGAATGGCGGCACCGGGCAGCCGGAGTTCCTTCAGGTGAGAGCAGTTGCTCGACATATACCGCCCAGAGATCCGGCCCGGGAGCGATTCCCA
Organism: Nitratireductor indicus C115; assembly: GCF_000300515.1. Classification (GTDB taxonomy): domain Bacteria; phylum Pseudomonadota; class Alphaproteobacteria; order Rhizobiales; family Rhizobiaceae; genus Nitratireductor; species Nitratireductor indicus. Next base: position 138 of record NZ_AMSI01000052.1, on the reverse strand, counting down.
ACTCGGATTTGGTGCCCTGGATCCCCGTGGGCGATGCGAAGCCGAACACGAACCAACTCGCGCCGAGAAGCGCGAGGACACGCTGATGGCGGTTCGATGATCGTCGCTCGAAAGCGGCTTTCGGTTTGGACCGCAATA
>NZ_AMSI01000051.1 GCF_000300515.1 Nitratireductor indicus C115 | reverse complement strand
CGCTCAACGGCGCGATCGACGGCCAGAACGGCGGATTGACCTTGTCGGCGAGCGGCAACGGCAGCAGCGACATTGTCGGCACGATCAGCACAGGCGCCGCGGGCACAGTCGATATCGGAACCTTCACGCTGAACAGGGGCGCCTGGGAGCAGATCGGCGCCACCCTGCCATCCTTCTCGGTGGACGATTTCCGCCTGGTGGCCACCTATTCAGATGCCACCTTCATCCGCACACGCGGCGGCGACGGCAGCATTGGCGATCCCTATCAGCTCTTCGATCTCTACGGCCTGCAAGGCATGACGGTTCAGGATACACGAACCAATGATTACGCTGACTATGGTGTGAACTACCAACTCGTCAGCGATATCGATGCCTCAGGGACCGTCAACTGGAACGGCGGCGCCGGTTTTTATCCTGTAAATCTTGCGGGCGATCTGGACGGAAACGGCCACACGATCGACGGGCTTTTCATCAACCGTCCCGGGGATTTACATGCCGGCCTCATCGGCTCCTGGGGAGACAGGGGAGGAGGCTCCGCCGATCCCGAGCCCATAATCAAGGATCTGAACCTCACCAACGCGAATGTGACCGGTGGCAGTCGGACAGGGATCCTGTTCGGTTTTGCCAATGGCAGCATAGTCCCGCATCATCTTTCCAATATCTCGGTGAGCGGCACCGTCACCGGCTCCGACGCCGTCGGTGGTATCGCCGGCTTCATGTATGGCCAGGGCGGCGCTTCGACCGCGACCGGTCTGCAGGCGGATGTGACCGTTACGGCAACATCGGCCTATGGCTATGCCGGTGGCCTGTTCGGCCAGACGCTGGAAGGCCTGCAAATCTCGCGGTCGCGTACCAGCGGCACGATCACCGGATCCTTCGCGGGCGGGCTTGCTGGAGAGGCCTACGACAACAACACGGTCATTGAAACATCCTCTTCCTCGGCAACGGTGACCTCGGCTGGCACTACCCCTTACAACCGCGCTGCAGGTGGCTTGGTCGGGCATGGCGGGAGCCTGACTATTCGGCAGTCCTATTTTAGCGGTCAGGTACTTGGGTCGAATGGTGCGATAATCGGCGGGATTGTCGGCGATACCGATTACGACAACCACCTCTTCGAGACCTATGTATCTGGTCTGGTTAAAGGGACGGGGTACGCAGGCGCGCTCATAGGAAACGTGGGATCTAACTATGTAACCGTCGAAAATTCGGTCTGGGACATTGATACGACCGGGCAGTCGGATGCATTCGGAGCCGAGCCATTTTCTCCAACGCTAACACGGGTGGGCAGCCGGACGACCGCCGAGATGCAGGGGACGCTCGACTTCGGTCTCGGTTTCAGCTTCGACAATACGGTGTGGGGCACCGGCACGGGGCTTTATCCCTATTTCGGCTGGCAATATGCCACGACACCCACCGCCATCACCGGTACCGCCTATAGCGATGCGGGAACGACGGCGCTTGCGGGCGCAGACGTCAGCGCGATTTCTGGCGGTTCGCTGCTTGGATCGGCCACCACCGGCGCGAATGGCTATTATTACATCCTGGCCCCCTCCGGCTCCGTCAACGCCTCCGGTGCGTTCGCCTATCTGGACGGCGAAAGCACACAGGCGGCGGCCTTCAAGGACACTGTTTCTGCAACAGGTGTGACCGGGCTTGATATTTACGGCTCGTCCCTCAACCTGCTGACCGGCGAAACGGCGCTGTCGGCGACCATCGCCAAGCTGGATACGGCGATCGGCTCCTATACCGACACGGATATCGATTTCATCGACACCAGCGCGACCCAGCTCACCGCGAG
>NZ_AMSI01000050.1 GCF_000300515.1 Nitratireductor indicus C115 | reverse complement strand
AACGAGCCATCCCTGCAGGTCTATCCCAATCGATATGCGCCGATTGTGCGCGTGGGAGAGGATGGCGAACGTGAGCTCGTGCGCGCCCGCTGGGGCATGCCGACGCCACCGATGTTCGTCAAGGGAGCACACGACAGCGGCGTGACCAACATTCGCAATGTCAGCTCCGCTCACTGGCGCCGCTGGCTCGGGCCCGAATATCGTTGCCTCGTGCCAGCGACCAGCTTTGCCGAGCCCGACCCGGCGAACAAGCCGGAAGGCGGTCGCACGCCGGACGCATGGTTCGCCTTGAACGAAAGTCGGCCGCTCTTCGCCTTCGCCGGCCTATGGACGAAATGGCATGGCAAGCGCATGGCGCGCGAGGAACCCGCCGACCACGAGATTTATGCGTTTCTCACCACGGAGCCGAATGGCATCGTCGCGCCGATCCACAAGAAGGCCATGCCAGTCATCCTGACCACCACCGAGGAACTGGACACCTGGTTGCGCGCACCATGGGACGAAGCAAAGGCCCTGCAACGTCCCCTGCCCGACAACATGCTGAAAATTGTCGATAAGCCGGACCTGCCTGAATGATCGTCCCGCCACAGCGAATCAAAGGTGATCCTGATCGGCGCATAGAGTGTCAGGAAGCCTTGGAGAGAGAGTTTCAGGCGCTTGCGCAGCGAGCCATTGGCGCCGGATGGAGCGAGCCCGAGATAGATTTCTCCCTGCTTTGCCTGTCCATGTCGGAGATCCGCCGCAAAAGCTGCAACGCGGAGACGGACAGGCAGATTCGGGAAGCCATAAGACTTGTGGAGGGGGAATTGTGACTGACAAGATCGGCAAACAGCTTCTCGAAGCCGCAGCCAATTTCGAGCGCTTTGAGCCGGGAGAGGTCAAAGCACTTCTCAGACGCGCTGCGATCAGGATTAGCAATGCTCGCAGCCCAAGAAACAAGGCGACGTTACTACCCGAAGTGGCCGAGGTGATAAGCGACTACGCTGAGCATCAGGGCCTCACAATCGATGAAGCTGTAAATGCGGCACTTCTCGATTGGGCCTCCGGGCATGGAATGATCGAAATTCAGGATTTGGGAGACGAAGAAGAATAGGCAGGAGGGTTCAATGGGTTTCAAGCCGCCCCGCTGGGAACGCAACGAGATGGATGTGCTACTGCTTATAATTGGGCTGGTCATAACAATTGCTGGCGCAGTGATTGTCCTCGCGTTTTTCGGTCTGATGCGCACAGGGACGTAAACCGGAGCCACGAACACAAAAACCCCGCCAGCCGAAGCCAGCGGGGCGATCCTTGTCTACCAGTTCAGTGGGCAAATGATACTTAATCCGCGTTGAGTATCATTGCGAGAAGTTAAGGCGGTGGTCGCCCCGTCATCGCGTACCATGCCGCAGTTGCCCCGGCCGCCGCCGAGATCAGCGCCTTGCCGATCGACCAGAGTGTCTGCCCAAGCCGCCCGGCGAACACGACGCGGTCACGCACCCGCTCAAGCTCTTCGGTAGTCGGGCGAATCGATTCCACGCTCTTCTCGACGGCCGCCAATCGATGCGTGATGCCGATGATCTCGCGTTCGGTTCGCTCCTGGGCCTCATAGCTCCGCCGCCGCCCTTCCGATGCCGATTTCTGATCCTCGGCGATTGATGCCAGAAGCCGCTCGATGGAATTGAGACGCTCATCGAGACGCGCCACCTGTGCTTCTGTGCTGCCTGGCATTATCCCCTGCCCTATTTCCAGCAGCCCTGCCGGGCCCCGAATGTGTTGTGAGCGGCTACACCTTCCGCGAAGGGCCGATCATTCCGGATGATGAAGGTGCGGGTGGATGCCGAGGGTGACAGCTTTTTCCACCCGTCACAGATCGAGGCCGGCGCATTCGTCTGGCAGCCCGCCAAGAGCCCGACAAAGGGCAGCAGCATCCATGCCTTGGATTTGTTCATCGGTCGCATTCCTTTCGCGCAGAGCTTCGACGGATCGTGAGAGGATGGCCTGTCTTTCCGACGCAGCGCCCCAGTGGTGGCCGAAAGCGTAGACGCCAGCCAAGAGAGCCGCCGCCGCCAGAACACCGCCCACGGCCTTCCCTATGGGTGAGAGGATGAAGGCAAGCATCACGCCAGACCCTCGCGAACCTTCTTGATCGCGCCGACGATCTGGTTCTGCAGCAACACGATCAGAAGCAACACCAGAATTGCCGCCCCTGCGATCACTGCGAGCGTCTGCCAGTCGACACCCCATAAGAGCCCACCGCCGACGCCGCCTGCGCCGAAGAAGCCTGTGAGCTTCTGCCAGAGCCCGGT
>NZ_AMSI01000049.1 GCF_000300515.1 Nitratireductor indicus C115 | reverse complement strand
TGTGAACCGGCATGCAAAATTGACCCTCTAGCTGGGAGGATCGGCGTCCAAAATTGACCCCCCTCTTACAGTCGATCAGCACCCATCCGTTTGTGATTGCGAGCGGATGGAGAGGGGATGAAGTCAGTGGATACGATTGCTCGGGTTCGGCGTGCCTACCATGTTCAGGGATGGTCGCTGAAGCGGATCAGCCGCGAGCTGCATGTGTCGCGCAATACGGTGCGCCGGATATTGCGGTCGAACGAGACATCGTTCTCCTACGAGCGCGAACATCAGCCGATGCCGAAGGTTGGCCCCTGGCAGGTGCAGCTTGATGCTCTGCTGGACGGCAACGATGCGAAGCCGCGTCGCGAGCGCCTGACGCTGGTGCGCATCTACGAGGAGCTTTGCGTTCTCGGCTACGAGGGCAGCTACGATGCGGTCCGGCGCTACGCGAAGAGCCGGGACAAGGCGCGTGGCGCGGCGATGGCCGAGGCCTATGTGCCGCTGTTCTTTCCGCCTGGCGATGCCTACCAGTTCGACTGGAGCCACGAGATCGTGCTGCTCAACGGCGTGACGGTGACCGTGAAGGTTGCCCATGTCCGGCTCTGTCACAGCCGCATGATGTTCGTTCGGGCCTATCCGCGTGAGACGCAGGAGATGGTGTTCGACGCCCATGACAGGGCGTTCGCCTTCTTCGGTGGTGCCTGCATGCGCGGCATCTACGACAACATGAAGACGGCGGTGGAGACGGTGTTCGTCGGCAAGGAGCGGCAATACAACCGTCGCTTCCTGCAGATGTGCAGCCACTATCTGGTCCAGCCCGTCGCCTGCACGCCGGCGTCCGGATGGGAGAAGGGTCAGGTCGAGAACCAGGTCGGTCTGGTGCGCGAGCGCTTCTTCACGCCACGCCTGCGCTTCAGGAGCTACGAGGAGTTGAACGCCTGGCTGCTCGACAGGTGCGTCGCCTGGGCCAAGGTCCACCGTCATGTCGACCAGCCCGAGCGCACGATCTGGGAGGTGTTCGAGGAAGAGCGCGGCAAGCTGGTCGAGTATCGCGGTCCCTTTGACGGCTTCCACACGGTGCCTGCTTCGGTGACGAAGACCTGCACGGTGCGCTTCGACAACAACAAATACTCGGTGCTGTCGACCGCGGTCGGGAGGCCGGTCGAGATCCAGGCCTATGCCGATCGCATCGTCATCCGTCAGGACGGGACAATCGTGGGCGAGCATGCCCGCTGCTTCGGTCGCGGCCAGACGATCTACGATCCATGGCATTACGTGCCGGTGCTGGCCCGCAAACCCGGAGCCTTGCGCAACGGCGCACCCTTCCAGGGATGGGAACTGCCGCCGGCGATGGAGCGGGTGCGGCGACGATTGAAGGCCGTCGATGACGGTGACCGGCAGATGGTGCTGATCCTGACGGCAGTGCTGTCGGACGGGATCGAAGCCGTCGAGGCCGCCTGCCAGCAGGCGCTTGCCGAGAACGTCTGTTCGTCGGCCGTCATCCTCAACATCCTGGCCCGCCACCGCGACCCGGCGCCGGCCGTCACCATCCTCACTCCGGACGCGCTACGCCTGCGCCATGAGCCGCAGGCCGACTGCGCCCGCTACGACAGCCTCAGGAGGGCAAGCTGATGGAACGAACCCAGGTTCTGGAACTGATGGGAACTCTGAAGCTCTATGGCATGCGCAGCGCCTATGACGAGGTCATGGCCACCGGCATCAAACGACAGCATGAGCCGCCCAGGATCGTCGGCGACCTGCTGTCGGCCGAGATTGCCGAGAAGCAGGCCCGCTCCATCAAATACCAACTCACCGTCGCCAAGCTGCCACTGGCCAAAGACATCGACGACTTCGACTTCGCCGACACGCCCGTCAACGAGGCCCTGGTCCGTGACCTCGCCACCGGCGCCTTCATCGCCGATCAGCGCAACGCCGTCCTCATCGGTGGCACCGGAACCGGAAAGTCCCACCTGGCCATCGCCATTGCCCGCTCTCTCATCCGCAACGGAGCACGCGGCCGCTTCTTCAATGTCGTCGATCTGGTCAATCGGCTCGAGACCGAGCATCGCGCCGGAAAGCAGGGCCGCATCGCCGATTATCTCACCCGCCTCGACTTCGCCGTGCTCGATGAACTTGGATATCTACCCTTCGCCCAGGCCGGCGGACAGCTGCTCTTCCACCTCATCAGCAGGCTCTACGAACGCTCCTCGATCATCGTCACCACCAATCTCGCCTTCGGCGAATGGCCCGCCGTCTTTGGCGACGCCAAGATGACAACCGCGTTGCTCGATCGGCTCACACACCATTGCGAGATCATCGAGACCGGCAACGAATCCTGGCGCTTCAAGAACCGCTCTCAAAGCTAAAGCCGGGGAGCCTAACCAACGCGCCCGACCGGGCTGCGCAACCCGGGCCAGCTCCACCCGGTCGGGCGCTCGCCGCAGCGCTCTACACCAAGGGGGGTCAAAATTGGACGCCGATCCGGGGTCAACTTTGGATGCCGTTTGACA
>NZ_AMSI01000048.1 GCF_000300515.1 Nitratireductor indicus C115 | reverse complement strand
GACCCCATGCATACAGTCTTGAGCCATCTCGACCGTCTTGAGGCGGAATCGATACACATATTCCGGGAGGTTGCAGCGACGTTTTCGAAGCCGGTGATGCTCTACTCGGTTGGCAAGGATTCGTCTGTTCTGATGCATCTTGCGCTGAAGGCATTTTATCCGGCTCGTCCTCCGTTTCCATTCCTGCATGTGGACACGACGTGGAAGTTTCGCGAGATGATCGCGTTCCGCGACCGGATGGCGCGCGAACTGGGCTTCGAGCTTCTGGTGCATGTGAACGAGGAGGGGGTTCGCGATGGGATCAACCCGTTCGACCACGGCTCCAACACGCACACCCACATCATGAAGACGGTGGCGCTGCGCCAGGCCCTGGACAAATACGGCTTCGACGCCGCCTTCGGGGGCGCGCGTCGCGACGAGGAGAAGTCGCGCGCCAAGGAGCGCATCTTCTCCTTCCGTTCGGCCGGCCATGGCTGGGACCCGAAGAACCAGCGGCCCGAGATGTGGAAGATCTACAACACGCGCGTGGCGCAGGGAGAATCGATCCGCGTCTTCCCTTTGTCCAACTGGACCGAACAGGACATCTGGCAATACATCCTGCAGGAGGACATCCCCATCGTGCCGCTCTATTTCGCCCGGAAGCGGCCCGTCGTGGACCGCGACGGCATGACCATCATGGTCGATGACGAGCGCATGAAGCTTCTCCCTGGAGAGAAGGTCGAGGAACGCATGGTGCGCTTCCGCACGCTTGGCTGCTATCCGCTGACGGGAGCGATCCCCTCCGATGCGACGACGCTTGAGGCCATTGTGGGCGAGATGCTGACGGCGCGCACCTCGGAGCGCCAGGGGCGGCTGATCGACCGCGACGAGGCGGGCTCGATGGAGAAGAAGAAGCGCGAGGGATATTTCTGAGATGCTGAAGGGCAATGCTGTGCCGCTGGATCAGGCCGGTCTGGATGAGGGCGAGGCTCGGACCGGTGCGGCCATGAGCGATTATGTGGCCGGCCAGGAGAGCAAGGGGCTTTTACGCTTCCTGACCTGCGGCTCGGTCGACGATGGAAAGTCGACGCTGATCGGCCGGCTTCTCTACGACACGAAGCTGATCTTCGAGGACCAGCTTGCCGCACTGGAGCGGGATTCGCGCAAGCACGGCACGACCGGCAGCGAGATCGACTTCGCGCTTCTGGTGGACGGTCTGGAGGCCGAGCGCGAGCAGGGCATCACCATCGATGTGGCCTACCGGTTCTTCTCGACGCCCAAGCGCAAGTTCATCGTCGCTGATACGCCCGGCCACGAGCAGTACACGCGCAACATGGCCACGGGCGCCTCGACGGCGGACCTTGCGATCGTGCTCGTGGATGCGCGCCAGGGCATCCTGCCGCAGACGCGGCGCCATTCGATGATCGCCTCGCTTCTTGGCATCCGGCACATCGTTCTTGCGGTGAACAAGATCGACCTTGTGGAGTTCGACCGCGCGGTGTTTGAACAGATTGCGGGGGAATACCGGGCCTTTGCGCGGGAACTGGGTTTCGAGACGATCCAGCCGATCCCGCTTTCGGCACGCTATGGCGACAATGTGATCGCCCGCTCGCAGCGCATGGGCTGGTATGGCGGCCCGGCGCTTCTGGAGCATCTTGAGACGGTGGAGACTGAGGCCGATACGGCCGGGCGTCCGTTCCGTTTTCCGGTGCAATATGTGTCGCGCCCCGATCTGGATTTCCGGGGCTTTGCCGGCACGGTGGCGGCAGGGCGCATCGGTGTGGGCGATCCGGTGACGGTCGCCAAGTCGGGCAAGCAGAGCCGTGTGAAGCGCATCGTGACGCAAGGGGGCGACCTTGCCGAGGCGGTCGCGGGGCAGGCGGTGACGCTGGTGCTCGACGACGAGGTCGAGGTCTCGCGCGGCAACATGCTGGTGGTGCCCGAGGCGCGGCCGCATGTGGCCGACCAGTTTGCCGCGACGCTGGTGTGGTTCGATGAAAAGCCGCTTCTTCCGGGCCGCTCCTACATTCTGCGCACGGAGACGGACGAGGTATCGGCGACGGTGAGCCATCTGAAGTACCGGCGCAACATCAACAATTTCAGCGAGGAAGCGGCCAAGGCGCTGGAAATGAACGAGGTGGGTGTGTGCAATTTCGCGCTGCAGGCGCCGATTGCCTTCGACACCTTTGCCGAGAACCGGGTGACGGGGGCGTTCATCCTGATCGACCGGCTGACCAATGCGACGGTCGGGGCGGGGATGATCCAGCATCCGTTGCGGCGTGCGGCGAACATTCACTGGCAGGCGCTTGATGTGACGCGCGAGGCGCGCGCGCAGATGAAGCACCAGAAGCCCGCGGTCCTGTGGTTCACGGGACTTTCGGGCTCGGGCAAGTCGACGGTGGCCAATCTTCTGGAGAAGAAGCTGCATGCGGCGGGGCGGCACACCTATATTCTGGACGGCGACAATGTGCGCCATGGGCTGAACCGCGATCTGGGGTTCACGGATGCCGACCGGGTGGAGAACATCCGCCGTGTGGCGGAGACGGCGAAGCTGATGGCGGATGCGGGCCTGATCGTGCTGGTGTCGTTCATCTCGCCCTTCCGCGCCGAGAGGCGCATGGC
>NZ_AMSI01000047.1 GCF_000300515.1 Nitratireductor indicus C115 | reverse complement strand
CCTCGGACCGGCCCCCTTTGCGCTTCAAATCAGCCGTTGCAACAAAACCTGCGCAGTCGCAGCCGAAGGAGGGTTCCCAATGAGCGTGGTGGCCAAGACCCTCGGTGTCTCCCGCTCAAATCTTCATGATCGCCTGAAGGGAGGCGCGAAGCCGCGGCGGCGCTATCACAAAGCGCAAGACGCGGCGGTGGTGCCGCTGATCACCGCGCTCGTGGCAGCGCGGCCGACCTACGGATACCGGCGGATCGCCGCGCTCCTGAACCGCCAGCTGCGCTCGGAGGGCCTGGCACCGGTCAATCACAAGCGGGTCTATCGGATCATGCAGACCCATAACCTGCTTCTGACGCGGAAATACACGGAACGTCCCGAGCATGTTCACGACGGCAAGGTGATCGTCATGCGTTCGAACCTGCGCTGGTGCAGCGATGGCTTCGAGTTTACCTGCTGGAACGGCGATATCATCCGCAGTGCCTTCATTATCGATGCCCATGACCGTGAAATCATCGCCTGGCGCGCTGTGGCGAATGCCGGGATCAGCGGTTCCGATATTCGCGATATCATGCTGGAGGCCGTCGAGCGTCGCTTCGGCGCTTACCGCGCCCCATCCGTCATCGAGATGCTGTCCGACAACGGCTCACCTTATATCGCGAAGGACACGCAGATCTTTGCTCGCCAGCTGGGACTGAAGCCTTGCTTCACGCCGGTCCAGAGCCCGCAAAGCAACGGCATCTCGGAGGCTTTCGTGAAGACGCTGAAACGCGACTACGTCCAGGTGACTCCACTGCCCACCGCCCCGACAGTTCTTGGATTGATCGAAAACTGGATCGAGGATTACAATGACAACCACCCGCACTCAGGGCTGAAAATGCGCTCGCCCCGCGAGTTCATTGCCGCTCAAATCGCAACCGCCTGAGTGTCCGGCGAAACGGGGGCAAGACCAAGAGGGTGACGAGATCGCGGTCGCAGAAGGTGAAGACCGTATCGAGATGCATGGAAGCACGCTCAATCGGCAGTTTACACGCAATGACTCTTTCTGCGCCGCCTTGCGCAAAGAGGGAGCGCGCGAGTGACCTGAGACCCTAAACTTCCTCCAAATTTTGGTAGAGTCCGTCAAAACCAGGAGACGGACGGAATGAAGCGTTCACGGTTCACGGAAGAACAGATTATCGGGATATTGAAGGAGCAGGAGGCGGGCGCGAAGACAGCCGATGTCTGCCGCAAGTACGGCATCTCGGATGCAACCTTCTACAAATACAAGGCGAAGTATGGCGGCATGGACGTGTCTGATGCGCGCAAGCTGAAGGCCTTGGAAGATGAGAACGCGAAGCTCAAGAAGCTTCTCGCGGAGACCATGCTGGACAATGCCATCCTGAAGGATGTCGCTTCAAAAAAATGGTGACGCCCGGTGCGAAGCGGGATGCGGTGGCTCAGGTCTGTGCGCAGCATGGGGTGAGCCAGCGTCGGGCGTGCGAGGTTCTATCGGTTGATCGGTCGAGCATGCGATATCGCAGCGTGCGACCTGACGATGCGTCAATCCGCGAAGCGATGAAGAAGGTGGCGTCTGAGCGCCGCCGTTTCGGCTATCGCCGCATCCACGTCATGCTCGGCCGGCAGGGGATCGTCATGAACCTGAAGAAGCTCAGGCGGCTTTATCGTGAAGAGAAACTGACTGTTCGCAAGCGCGGCGGCAGGAAGCGGGCCTTGGGAACGAGGGGTCCTCTGGCTCTGCCGTCACGACCCAACGAGCGCTGGAGCCTGGACTTCGCCAGCGATGCCTTCACGGACGGCCGCCGCTTCCGCGTTCTGGCTATCGTTGACGACTTCACACGCGAATGCCTGTGCCTGGTCGCCGACACATCCCTGTCGGGCGCTCGGCTCGCCCGCGAGTTGGACAGTCTGATCGCCAGACGGGGAAAGCCGAAGACGATTGTCTCTGACAATGGGACGGAGATGACCAGCATGGCCATCCTCAAATGGTGCCAGGAGACCCAAGTCGACTGGCACTACATCGCGCCGGGCAAGCCGATGCAGAACGGCTTCGTCGAAAGTTTCAACGGCAGTTTCCGCGACGAATGCCTCAACGAAACCCTGTTCTCGTCGCTCCCCCAAGCACGAGACGCAATCACCGCATGGAAGGAGGACTACAACCGCAACAGACCCCACGAACTCAGCCCATGAATTAGGCAGACGGCATAAGTTTTTGGCATGCAGGTCAATCATATTTGTATTTGATTTTATGACGGCTTTTCCGCTCCATTGAACCTTGCCAACCGACGGTCTGAAGGCGCGGCAAGCCTCTGCTGCGCCTGACCAATCGTCATCGATCCGGCGCAGCCGGGCGTGTCAGGGAACCGTCGACACACATTTTCAGGAGACCCGTTCATGGCTCATATAAAACCGAAAGGTTCATTTGTGGCGCTTGTCACCCCGATGAACGAGGATGGCAGCATCGACTTTGAGGGTTTTCGCACCCTGTTGAACTGGCATGAGCAAAACGGCACAGAAGCCGTTCTCATCATGGGGTCGACCGGTGAGGTGTCCATGCTCACGCAGGAAGAGCGCCGCGCGATCATTTCTGAAACCGCGAAGATGAAGACCGGCAAGATGCTGTTTTATTATGGCTGCACCGGCAACAACACCCAGTCCACAATCGACTATGTACGCTATGCGAAAGCCGAAGGCGGCGACGGCGCGATCATTGCGGCGCCTGCCTATATCTGCGCCGATAACGTCGCCATTTCAGACTATGTGCGCGAGGTCTGTGATGCTGAGGACTTCGCCATCGGCTTCTACAACAACCCGCCGCGCGTGAAAACAGACCTGCACTGGAATGATCTTCTGGAACTCGCCAAGCACCCCAACAGGCGATGTCACGTTAACTTCCGGTCAGCGCCTTGCGGTGTAGAGGCGCGAGTATGAGTACGTCCGCCATCAGCTACAAGCGTCACCGCTTTCCTGCCGAAATCATCGCCCATGCGGTTTGGCTGTATTATCGGTTTCCGCTGAGCCTGCGTCATGTCGAGGAAATGCTTTTGGAGCGCGGCATCGTCGTTTCCTACGAGACGATCCGCCGCTGGGGCCGGAAGTTCGGGCCGGACTATACTGGGCGCCTGCGCCGCAAGCAGCCGGATCGCAATGATATCTGGTACCTCGACGAGGTCGCCATCACGATCGCCGGTAAGAAACATTGGCTGTGGCGTGCCGTCGACCAGGATGGCTATGTGCTCGATGAGATCGTCCAGACCCGGCGCAACACCAAGGCCGCCAAGCGCTTGCTGACGCGGTTGCTGAAGAAGCAGGGGCTCGCACCGAAGCGCATGATCACCGACAAGCTCCGCTCCTACGGAACAGCCAAGCGGCAGGTGATGCCGCAGATCGAGCACCGCTCGCACAAGGGCTTGAACAACCGTGCGGAGAATTCGCACGTGCCGCTGCGAAAACGAGAACGCTCAATGCAGGGGTTCCGATCGCCGGGGAGCCTACAGCATTTCATCTCGATCTTCTCCGCCTTTCGCAACCTTTTCGTCCCGCCCCGCTCACAACGCTCCGCTCTCGGCATTCGCACTCATCGCCTGCGTGCCATGGCCGAATGGAACGCTGTAACCATCGGCACCTGATCGAGCCGCCGCAGGGCCCGGTGCGTCCATGCTCAGGTTTATGTGACATCGCCAGCTCAAGAACTGGCGGCGCGTTGCGACCCGCTATGACAAGACCAAAGAATCCTACCTCGGCTTCGTCACCCTCGCAGCAGTCAAACTATGGATACCCTTTGTCCACGAGCGCTAGAAGCGAAAGGGATAGCTAGTCCACTCCTTTCGCTCTTCCGGGAATGGAATTAGGCAAGCTTCGCTGCGATTTTCGCAACATGTGCGCCCTGGAATTTGGCGGCTTCCACCTCAACTTCTGACGGCATGCGAGAACCATCAGCGTCAGTGATTGTGGAAGCTCCGTAAGGTGAACCACCCTTGACCTCGTCAACGCCCATTTGACCTTGGAACGCGTAGGGTAGGCCCACAACTGCCATACCGTGGTGGAGCAGTGTTGGGATGAAGCCGAGTATGGTGGATTCTTGGCCACCATGCTGCGTCGCCGAAGAAGTGAAGACGGAACCAACCTTACCAACGAGCTTGCCCTGCGCCCATAGGCTACCGGTCTGATCCCAAAAATTGCGCATCTGGGAAGCGACGGTTCCGAACCGCGTTCCCGCGCCAACGATAATGGCGTCATACTCGGTAAGTTCGTCGACACTTGCGATTGGTGCCTGCTGATCGAGTTTGAAGTTGGATGCCTTCGCGACGTTTTCAGGAACAAGTTCTGGGACCCTTTTGACGACAGCTTCAACACCTGCTGAACGAATGCCTTCAGCGACAGCGTTTGCCATCGTTTCGATGTGGCCGTATGCGGAATAATACAGAACTAGAACTTTAGGCATTTGATCTCCGTGTCAAAAATTCATCCTACGGTGAAGTGCATACAGGATACTGTAACAACTGCTAGTCATCCATATGTTGACACACCGTTCAATCTTTCTCCAAGGCCTCTCAAGGGTATTGCCGGGATTGCCAAGTTGATTACGGC
>NZ_AMSI01000046.1 GCF_000300515.1 Nitratireductor indicus C115 | reverse complement strand
TATTCGGCTCACTGTGAAAAGATCAAAATGTGGAAGCGTGTCAGCGCCTTTCCTTGCGCCTCAGAAGCAAGGCTTTTGTTCCAATGCCGGCAATCACCGCCATGGAGAATCCGGCCCATACCCAGGTGATGACGGGAGCACCGAGATCGTATGATCTGGGCGCCGTGGCGAAATCAAACCACAGATAGGCGCAGATCAGCAGAAAGATTGAGCCGGTGAGCAGGAGCGATTTCCAGCCAGGCATCCACAAGAGAAGCAAGAAGGGGAGTAGTATAAAGGCGGTGAAAAAGACGATCAGCACATCCATTTGATCTTTTTGACCGTCTCTTTCCATTTTGTCTAGTGCTTCTTCTGCTCAGAGGCAGGCTCGGCATTCTAGTGCTCACGAATATACTCGACAGCCAATCGAAAAAGTGCCTGCTCGATTTCGGTCTCGCTCCAACCGGCACCGTGCGCGCGTTGTGTAAGGGCGCGGAATTCGGATTGTAGGGCCTGTTGGCATTCGCGCGTCCGTTCCGGATCTCCTTCTGCCCGTCTCGGGGGAACAATCATTCTGGGATATCCGGCTTGTCTACGATGGTGAGTATATTGTCGGGCAGGGGGCGTTGCAGGTCCATTGCCGCTTCCGATGGTGCGCCATGTCACGTTACCGCCCCGAAGAGGTTCGGCAGACACCCTGGAAGGAGAGACGCATCGCGGGGGTCAAAACCGCACCCGGAGCATTCCGTTGAGACCGTGTTGCAGTAGCGCGGCGGCTGCCTGCCCCTGATAGGAGACGCCGAGCGTTGCCCGCTCCGAAAGCGATATGTCGAGCCCAGCTTCCAAAAGCAGGCTGTTCTCGGATATCGGCGAACCGGCAACCGTGAAGCCAGGGCCGCTGGAAAAGGCGTTCGTGGAGGTTGCGCTTGTGTCGCCGAATGCATGGCGCCAGCCGATCGCACCACGCAACTTGGTCTCGACCCCGCCGAGCGTCATGTCGTGTTCGGCGCGCAGGCCCAGGGTGGCGAACGTCGAGTTCATCGAACCGCCACGCGCCGACAGTCCTGCTGCTCCGCCGTTTTCCGAGAATCCGCCCGAGTGCAGGCTCACATGCGCGAGATTGACGAAAGGTTCGAGGCGCGCGCCGCTTTGGAGCTCGATCCCGTAGCCCAGATCCCCGAAGACCTGGAAGGTCCCGGCATCGTAATCGGCAGTCAGGCCGTCGCTTAAGCCCGGCAGGACCACGGCTCGGCTGGTCTCGATGCCGTGCCAGCTATATGCCGCCCCAGCGCTCAGGGAGAGCTGCTTCCACTGCCTTCCACCATAAAGGCCGAGATGATAGTTGTCGCTCGTCCCCGATGACGCACGGTCATCCATCGAAAAACCTGAATGGCTGTACCCGGCCAGGACGCCGACACGCCAGTCGCCGACGGCCGCATCGGTGCCGATCAGCAGCCCGCCCGTGTCACTGTCGAGCGAGGCGGTATTGCTGTTGCCATCGGTCGAGTTCCATGCGCCGAAGCCGTGCGCCCAGAAAACGGGACCAGCATCATCGGCGGCAACGACCTTGGGTGCTCCGCCCGCAGCATAGGCAAGGATGGGAAGGGCTTTCGCTCCCGCATTACCGAAGGCCGTACCGATGCGTTCGTTTACGGCATAGCGAAGGAAACGGCTCTCCTCGATCAGGACCGACTTAGCCGAAGCGTGGATTTCACCCGACAACGCATCGAAACCAGCGCCGATCAGCGCGTTGTCGTCCGGAAGCGCGGCGACGGCATTGTAGACGGCGTTGCCCTGTCCGAGGCTTTCCGCGCTCTCGGCGACTGACTGCTGGTTGCGGGTCGTGGCTCTGTCGGCGAACCCGATCGTGTTGCGTGTCAGGCTGAGGTCAATGCTGTCGGCATCGTAGGTGAGATTCGGCGTCAGGAAGGCATAGGAGGAGGCGATCTCGCCGAATATCCCGTAGACGCCGCTATCGGCCTTCAGGATCGTCCGGGTGGAGAACGGGTCGAGCACCCCTGGACCGATGCGGATGACGCTGCCGCTGCCAAGCGTTGCCCGTCCTGATGCATGGATCATGTCGCTGCCAGAACCTGCCGCATCGACTTCCACCTCATAGATGGACCCGTCATCGAAGGTGATGTCGCCGGCGACGGTTAAGGTGCCGACCGAATTGCCGGGTGCGATGACACTTCCCGAACTAAGCGTCACGTCGCCAACCGTGCCGGATCCGCCGAGAGTGCCACCGTCCCCGACGGACAGCACACCGCCGAGGATGCCGTTCACGATCAGCGCACCGCCGGTAACCGCGGTCTCTCCGATAAAGCTCGAACTGTGGGCGGAAAGTACTGTCGCGCCGTTTTCCTGCAGTATCGTGCCGAGGCCGCTCAACTCCGCGCCGAACACCAGCGCTGCTCCGTCCAGATCGCCCGCGTGGTTGAAGACAAGCGCACCGTCACCCGCGCCGAAGACGATTTGGCCTGCATCGAGCGTTCCGGCCAGCGCCGGCGCCTCGCCGCTCGCCGCGCCGATGTTGAGCGTTCCGTCGATGCCGGCATCGACGGCGAGATTGATCGTGCCGGAGCCTGAGCCGACTGAAACCGCGCCGCCATCGGCGATGGTGAGCGTGCCATCGCCCTTGTCGCCGATGGTGAGGTCGCCCTGGTTGGTCCAGGTCGAGCCTTGGCCTGCAATCGTCGCCGTGCCCTTGGAACTGGCGGCGGCACCGATGTAACCGTTGTCGTTGGTGACCGAAGCACCATCCAGGACCGTCAGTGTGGCGTTGCCGCCGCCGTTGTTGAAGAGACCGCTGCCGCCGACAAAGAGATCGTGGCTGTTGACCAGGGCGGAGCCGCTGCCCGTGACTGTCACGGCGCCATTGGCAACAGGCAGGCTGCCCTGTCCTGCAAAGAGGCCGATGGCGGTGTGCTGGCTCGTCACCTTTCCGCCGTCCTTGATGACCAGTGCGCCATCACCCCTGACGGCAACGGTGAGAATAGATTCGTTGTTCCAGGTGGAACCCGCACCGCTCACCAAAGCGGCACCACCTGCGGAGCCGCCTATCCCGCCGGTTTTGCTGCTGACAGTGCCGCCGTCCTCGATCAACAGATTTCCGTATCCGCCCACTCCGACATTGAGATTGCCTTTGTTCGTCCAGGTCGAGCCGGCACCCGTCACGGTTACCCGTCCAGTTGAAAACGAATAACCGCCGATAGTGCCATCGACGTTGGTGACGGTGCCACCGTCGGAGATCGTCAGCGTTCCAGCGCCACCTGTTCCGTCAAATAAATGGAAATTATCGTGATAGCCAAAGCCCACGATAAGCTCTCCGCTGTTTGTCCAACTGGAACCGGCACCCGTCACGGTCACCGAGCCGGTGGAGCCTGATAACCTGCCAATAACGCCGTTCTGGTTCTCGACCACGCCGCCATCGGAAATCATGAAAGTTCCGTTGCCTTTGTTGCCAACATACAGTTCTTGGCTGATCGCCCAGTTTGAGCCAGCACCCGTCACGGTAGCGGTCCCCTCGCCGGTTTTCTCGTCGCCCAACACGCCCAGACCGCTGGTAACTCCGCCTCCCTGCTCGATCGTCATCGAGCCTGTGCCGTCAACCCCGATAAAAAGGAACCCGTTGTTCGTCCAGGTTGTCCCTGCGCCCCTGACCACAGCAGTCCCCTCAGAACCTGCGAGATGGCCAAGAACGCCAGTTGTATTGGTAAGGCTGCCACCATCTTCAATTGTCAGTGCGCCGGCACCACTGAAGCCGATCGTGAGTTCGTCACCGACATCCCAGTGCGAGGAGGGGGTGGGTGTCTGTTCCGGACTGACGTCGCCAGTGCTTGCGACCGACTGGGCAAACGCCGGCTGAAGCGGTCCGCAGACAGAAAGGATCGTCCCGAGCGCAGTGCCCGCCGCCAGCAGCACGCGACTCCAGCGCGTAGCGCTGCCGTCTTCCTGGATGGCCAAGGAATTCTCCCCCTCGTTGAGACAGCTCAAAAGGCACCGCCAGCACCATCGAACCCGCCGCTTTCAACAGATCGCCAATGGATCGAAGACCCAGCGCTCCCAACCATGCAGCAAATCAGTACATATGCTATTGCAACTAACTTATGATTTGAAGTGTGTCTGTCTCGACATTGTACAGATACGTTAATCTATTTACGAGTTGTGAATATCCAATCGTCCGGCTAGCGCTGCAGTCAAGATGCGAACGGTTGATGAGTCCGGTGCTACGCAGGATCGTGGTGAGGTCGAAAGCCAGCCCCAGCTCGTACAATCCCCTGCTGACAGATCGCTCCAGTGCTTCTATGCGCCCGGCGAGATAGTCGCATTCGCCCAGGAATGCGATCGCCGCGCAGGCCTCAATGATCTCGGATGCCGCAACGTCATAGGGATCGGGTTCCCAGACACGCGTCGTAACGGGTTTCTGCACGGCTCTCTCCATGCTTTTCATGTCTGAGCTGAGAAACAAATCCTACACCAAGCCGGGTTAACGAGTCTAGTGTTTGTTCTTTTTTTGTTCTAGGCATATGTGCGGCGGCAAAATTGGTGAAAAGCGAGGAGGAATGTACCTTGTCACGTTGCAAAGACGGGCTTCCACCTGCTCAGATTGATCGCGGATACCCGCTATAAAGCGGCATGAACCGCGCCGGGTTTGCCGG
>NZ_AMSI01000045.1 GCF_000300515.1 Nitratireductor indicus C115 | reverse complement strand
CCGATCATTCCGGATGATGAAGGCGCGGGTCTCTGCCGAGGGTGACATCCGCTTCCACCCGTCACAGATCGAGGCCGGCGCATTCGTCTGGCAGCCCGCCAAGAGCCCGACAAAGGGCAACAGCATCCATGCCTTGGATTTGTTCATCGGTCGCGTTCCTTTCGCGCAGAGCTTCGACAGATCGGGAGAGGATGGCCTGTCTTTCCGACGCAGCGCCCCGGTGGTGGCCATAGGCGTAGACGCCGGCCACAAGAGCCGTGACCGCCAGAACACCGCCCACGGCTTTCCCTATGGGTGAGAGGATGAAGGCAAGCATCACCCCCGCCCCTCGACGGCGCCTTTGATCTCGCGCACCGCGGCAACGATCTGCGAGCGCAGAGCAACGAGCACGAGCAGAACGACGATCAAAACCACACCGCCAGCGAGGATCGCCTGCCAGTCCATGCCCGTCAGCCAGCCAAGGCCGAGCGCACCCGATCCGAACAGGCCCGTGAGCCATTGCCATAGGCCGGATTTCTTCCTGACTTCCTGCTCGACCTGTTCCGGCACAACAGGCTTGGGTACGGGGACTTCCTTTACGTCTGCCGAATCACGCCGCACATCATCGACACGACGCGTCCAGCCATTCCCGAATGTAGGCCAATGCTTCAGCTTGCGCAGGAACGACATGCGAGCGTCGCAGAGCTTGTTGATGACTTTGGCAGCATCCATGGCAGATACGGCTTCAATAGTCTGCGGACCGACGCGCCCATCGACAGACACACCAGCGATGGATTGCAGATACTTCGCCGCGCGGGCTGGCCCGGAATTCACGGCAAAATCGAACACCGCATAATCGATGCCTGACGGAAGCGCCTGCGCGTTCACCGCCGCCCAATAGTGTCGATAATAGACGGTTGCCACCTGATCATCGGAGATAGCGCGCAGATCGGCCTTGCTGGCGTCCGCCTTCACATAGCGGCGGAAGGTGGCCAGCGTGACCCCATTCATTGTCGCGCCGCCAGGGTCTTTCGGATTGTCGGCCCATCCGCCCTCATGTTTCAGGACAAGCGGAAGCGCCCGCGCGAAATTGCGGTCCATTGCAGTTTCCTTTCTTGGTGGAATGGATGTGCGAGAGAAGCGCGCCTGGCCTTCTTCCCCTCCCGTTCTCTCATTGATGTAGATGGAGAAAGAGGCTAGGTAGGAGCGCATGTTTCTACCAGTTCAAGAGCCGGAATAGATGGCCGAGAGTGCGTTTCATGGATATCTCCTGATGTTCGGTTGATCAGTCTTCGGCTATCGGTGGCGCGATGAATCCACGCTCGCTATAAGCGTTCAATCCACATTGAAGGAATGGCGAGTATGATGGGTAGAGTCGCGGTATTCACGGACAAAGAAAAAGATAGCGCGCTGGCGACTTTAGGTAACGCCTTGTTTAAGCCTGGCACGTTCAATGGTGAAGCGGTAAAGCCGATCACGGCCCTTCAAACCGGCGAGAATCTTCGCGTTCGGCGCGCTGCTGGACGGATCATCCATCGTGTCGTTAACGATATTGGATCGTTGACGTCTCTTGATTGGTCGGCGCTGGACCATGCTGTTGGTATGACAACTACAGCCTCAAATCCTGTCCGCGATGTGAGAAGCTACCTTAGAATAATGAACGGTCTAGCTGACGACCTGAAGGCGGTTGGCCACGCGCGGTCGAGCGCCAAGGACATCATCGAAGCGAACGTTTCAGACAAACTGAAATCGACCGTCAGGCGTATTGCGGACGAGTATCCTTCCCACCTTGCGAAGGGTCTAGCTGAAGCCAAGCTTGCTAGTCTCTACAGCCGACAAGAAGCGCGCGCCATTTACTCTCATTTGCTTTCCGATTCCGAGTTCTTGCCAAGCGCTATCCAGGCAGAGATTGGGGCTGCTACCTATTTCGCGAGTAATGAACTGCCCGACGAGCCGTTTCGTGATGAAGACTTCCAAGCGCGCCTGAGTGAGGCATTAGCCGGTGAAGACCGAGAGGCCTTTCTTGTCCTTTCGGTTGACCCGGTTTTTCTGCGTCATCATGGGACGGCTTGGTTTAATCTAGCCCCGTACCTCCAGTTGCAGAACATTGGCTTGGTTTTCATCGTGGCTGGCGACACTAACGAAACATCGGCGGTGATTGATGAGGCCAGCCAGTTCGTGCGGATGGCCGTTTCGTTCCATGGCGGCGACCCGACCGCTTATTCCCGCGCCGCAATGTTCGTCCCATGCGCCGTGCCAACAGGCGTAGCCGACCATAAGACGTTCTTCGCCTGCGCCAGATACCTATTGCTACCCGCCATTCTCACAGCAACCAACCGCCCTGCGCTAGTCGTTGACGTGGACATGGCTCTGCGGTCAGATCTGTTGCCCTTCCTCAAGAAATTGCGCGAGGCTGATTTCTCAACGCCCTTCTCGAAGGGCCTACATGCGCTGTTCCCCTGGCGGCGCTATATGGCTGGCACCACCTACTTTGGAGAGAGCCACGCGGCGGCAAACGTTGCCCGCGACCTGTCCCGCTACATTTCGCGCGGGCTCGGGGAAGCTGACAGTTGGACGCTCGATCAGAACGCCATGACGTTTGCAGTGGAGCATGCTCTGGAACAAGGCGCGAATGTGGTAGATGCAAACACGCTTGGGCGGCCCCTTTTCCAGGAAGCTATTCGCAGCATGTTTGAGAAGGCCACGCTTGCTGGCTAGGTGATATTGGGTGTCGTCACGTTGTTGGCACCCGCGTCGGATATTTTGGTTCCCGTCGTACCGCGAAGATTGTTTCCTGACACCGTGCACCATTCTGCTGTGCTCAGCAACCGAATACCAATTCCGGAAACCTCCACTACGTTACCAGAAGCAACGCCATCGTCGTCTTCAAATTGAATGCCGGTACTCGTTCCAGTCAATCTATTCCCCGTGATTGTAGCGTCAGTTGATCTAGACCTGATTCCGATACCCCCAATATCACGCAGGGTGTTCCCTGTTATTCCGGCTCTCGTCCCATTCGCTACAATACCAACATCAGTTGTCGTATCGATAAGGTTGCCGACAACAACCGCATCCTCCCCAACAGAAATCCCTTGATATGCTGACTTTATTTGATTGCCGCGCACAATCATCCCGCGAACGCCCAGACCAAGTATTGCCTCTCCCGCAACCCCGATCTGTGTGTTAAAGACATTATCGGCCACAGTAATAGCCGTCGCAGCATTCGACCCACCACCGCTAACCCCTTCACACTTCACGATACGCCGGCAATTTGTGTATTGGTTGCCCAAAACAGCCCCAAATTGGGAGTCTATTTCAAATAGCACCGGATCGTTTTCAATGTTGTAGAAGGTGCAATTGGCAACAACGGCATTCTGCCCAGAGATATCATCTGCGTCTGACGCGAAGCGACCAAAGCGGATCACATGCTGGGTGCAATCTCGGAATGCCGTTCCTACAAATGAGATTTGCCGGCCCTTAGCGCAGTAAATATCTGCTGCAGTATTGTCATGAACGCGACCTCCACGAACTCGTACATCGCGGGTTCCTTGTTCAAAAAATACCGCCCGATCAATAAAATTTAAGACATCAACATCTTTGAGAAATATTCCTATATTCTGATCAAATGACAGCCCGCCACCTGGTTCATTGTTTCCGTCAAGCGCTATCGATTCCAACGATAAATTAGTTGTTGTTGAATCTTGAATTATCCATGTCGCCCCAGTCTTTTTTCTCAGAACAGTCTTGCCAGAACCGACAAGGCTAATGCCCTTCAAGTCAATATCACCAACGACATACACCCCGGATGGTAGGCGTACGGGACCATCTGACTTCGCATCGCTATAGTCGATGGCGTTTTGCAATGCTGCTGTACTATCGCTGGGCGCAACAACAATCCCGAAGTTGCGGGAGATAACTTCATCATCTGCAATTTCCCACCACGCTCCATCAGAAGATTGAAGCTTACCGGCGTGGGTTGGTTCCGCGAGTACCCTTTTGTACAGCGCGCCGCCACCGTCACCGGCTGATACATAGCCAGCGGTGCGAAGAAAATCCTGGCTTGAGATGATTGTTGCCGCCTCGGCGTCAGAAATGGATGCGAAATCAGCTATCCCCAGCACATCCCGCGCATCCCCTTCCGTCTCTGCCTCAAGAAGTTCGAGGCCGGTGGGGCCGGGTGTCACACCATTCAAATCGCCGGCATTGCCAGTGCGAGAGAATTGGAACGCCAATCGCTCGGCATCAACGAACGACGTTGCCCCTGAATGCTGGCTTACCGTGAGTTTCACATAGCCAGAAACGTCTGTAAGTCCGGTGATACTGAAAGTCGCCTGGGTCTCGCTGTCCGGCGCCGTGAGCGTGAGATAGCCCTTGTGCGAGCTCGTGGAGTCATCGAGAGACGCAAGGAAGGCGGAAAGATCGTCGCCGTAGCGATTGATCTTGGAGACAAAGAGCGTCGTCGCGGCGGAGAGATCGGCGTTGTTGGCCCGAATGTTGCCGGCACCCGGGTCGGCGTCTGTGGTCCCATCATCGAACTGGAATGCCACTCCGCCAATGTCGCCGGTCGATCCCTGCGGCCCTGTCACATAGGCCGGATCACTCCAATCGGCGGATGCGCCACTGTCTTTTGAATAGATGGCCGCGCGCCCATCACCAACATCTGAAACCAGAACCTTGAAGCCCTCGGCCTCATCATCATATGCGGCTCGACCGGCAAGGTCGGCCACCTGCGCGTCGAAATCCACGCCACCCAAACCGGTCCCAATGACCTTCAGATACCGCCGACCGATGTTGTCATGCAGGACATTGATGCCATCGTCATCTGCACCCGAGGAAAGATCGAGGCGGAATGTCGCCGCCAGCGACTTGACGAAGATGAACCGGGATTTCTCAAAATCATTGTCGCGCACATCCTGCACGGTATCCACATGCGTGGAGACCTGATCTTTCATGTAGGCGCGAACTTCCGCCGAAACCCAATCGGCACTCTGCTTGAACGCGGTCGAGGGCTTGATGATCGGCATGCGTGGGTTTCCTCACATATGCGCAAGGGCTATCGCGCGCTGATGAAAAGCGCGGCGATGCTCTGCAGATGGTGATTTCAGGTTTGGTTTAGGCCGACGGCGTCAGGCGGCGAATGTTCATGGTGGCGCGGGCAATGCGGCTGCCGGATGCGAGTCCGCCGGATGAGCGCCGAGCCTTCAGGCTAATCGTGTGTGTCGCAACATCGTCCACGGAGATATAATAAAAACTGTCTTCTCGCGCCGAACCAGAGACGAGAGAATCGAAGGTGCCAGTGATTTCAATCAGCACAAACCGCGGTGACGATTCACCATCGAAATATATGCCGATATCAAACTTTGTGGAGGCGCCAGATTGCGCAAGATACGTTTGAATATATGCTTCCCGGATTTGGATTTCCCAAACATCGCCAACTGAGCCAGATAGTCCTGTGGCAGAAAGAATGGCGGTTCCACCTTCAGCATAGGCTACATTCCCGCTCGGCCCATACATCTTGAAGAACTT
>NZ_AMSI01000044.1:2500-5818 GCF_000300515.1 Nitratireductor indicus C115 | reverse complement strand
TTTGGTTGCGGGGGTAGGATTTGAACCTACGACCTTCAGGTTATGAGCCTGACGAGCTACCGGGCTGCTCCACCCCGCGTCAACTTTTTTGTCTGCATGGATTTAACGACAAAAGGCCGCGAGTTGCGGCCTATTGTTTGATTTGAGAAGTTTGATGCGATTTGCAGACCTGGCAGCGACCTACTCTCCCGCGTCTTGAGACGAAGTACCATCGGCGCTGGGGCGTTTCACGGCCGTGTTCGGAAAGGGAACGGGTGCAGCCGCCCCGCCATAACCACCAGGTCGGCAAAGCGCATCAAATCGAGAAGCTGGTTTATGCATTTGAGCCATCGTTAGATGGGCACGAGCAATGAGAATGATCAAGCCGATCGAGCTATTAGTACCGGTAAGCTCCATGCGTTGCCGCACTTCCACACCCGGCCTATCAACGTGGTCGTCTTCCACGGCTCTCAGGGAACACTCGTTTTCAGGTGGGTTTCCCGCTTAGATGCCTTCAGCGGTTATCCCGTCCGTATATAGCTACCCTGCTATGCGGCTGGCGCCACAACAGGTCCACCAGAGATACGTCCATCCCGGTCCTCTCGTACTAGGGACAGATCCTGTCAATATTCCTACACCCACGGCAGATAGGGACCGAACTGTCTCACGACGTTCTGAACCCAACTCACGTACCGCTTTAAATGGCGAACAGCCATACCCTTGGGACCTGCTCCAGCCCCAGGATGCGATGAGTCGACATCGAGGTGCCAAACAACCCCGTCGATATGGACTCTTGGGGGTCATCAGCCTGTTATCCCCGGCGTACCTTTTATCCGTTGAGCGATGGCCCTTCCACGCGGGACCACCGGATCACTATGACCGACTTTCGTCTCTGCTCGACTTGTCTGTCTCGCAGTCAGGCAGGCTTATGCCATTGCACTCAGCGAACGATTTCCGACCGTTCTGAGCCCACCATCGCGCGCCTCCGTTACTCTTTAGGAGGCGACCGCCCCAGTCAAACTACCCACCATACACTGTCCCGGATCCGGATAACGGACCGCGGTTAGACATCCATGTAGATAAGGGTGGTATTTCAAGGATGGCTCCACCAAGGCTGGCGCCCTGGCTTCAAAGCCTACCACCTATCCTACACATGCCGACACGAATGCCAGTGTAAAGCTATAGTAAAGGTGCACGGGGTCTTTCCGTCTAACCGCAGGAACCCCGCATCTTCACGGGGAATTCAATTTCACTGAGTCTCTGCTGGAGACAGCGGGGAAGTCGTTACGCCATTCGTGCAGGTCGGAACTTACCCGACAAGGAATTTCGCTACCTTAGGACCGTTATAGTTACGGCCGCCGTTTACCGGGGCTTCGATTCAGAGCTTGCACCCCTCCTCTTAACCTTCCGGCACCGGGCAGGCGTCAGACCCTATACGTCGTCTTGCGACTTCGCAGAGCCCTGTGTTTTTGATAAACAGTCGCTACCCCCTGGTCTGTGCCACCCCCCGATGGTTGCCCACCGAAGGGTCACGCTTATCCCGAAGTTACGCGTGCAATTTGCCGAGTTCCTTCAGCAGAGTTCTCTCAAGCGCCTTGGTATACTCTACCAGTCCACCTGTGTCGGTTTCGGGTACGGTCTATACGGAGGAGCTATTTCCCGGGACCGCTTGGCTGCCTTCCCAATCCGATAAGGAAAGACAACGGCTGCGATCCGTCACTACCTCCAGGCCCACGAATATTAACGTGGTTCCCATCGACTACGCCTTTCGGCCTCGCCTTAGGGGCCGGCTAACCCTGCTCAGATTAACTTTAAGCAGGAACCCTTGGACTTTCGGCGAGGGGGTCTCTCACCCCCTTTATCGTTACTCATGTCAGCATTCGCACTTCCGATACCTCCAGGAGCCCTCACGGGTCTCCCTTCATCAGCTTACGGAACGCTCCGCTACCGCTCACCTTGCGGTGAACCCAAAGCTTCGGTGTATGGCTTTAGCCCCGGTACATTTTCGGCGCAAAACCCCTTAATTAGACCAGTGAGCTGTTACGCTTTCTTTAAATGATGGCTGCTTCTAAGCCAACATCCTGGTTGTTTTGGGAGTCTCACATCCTTTCCCACTTAGCCATAACTTGGGGACCTTAGCTGTTGGTCAGGGTTGTTTCCCTCTCCACGACGGACGTTAGCACCCGCCGTGTGTCTGCCGGATAGTACTCTCGGGTATTCGGAGTTTGGTTAGGTTTGGTAATCCGGTGAGGACCCCTAGCCCATCCAGTGCTCTACCCCCCGAGGTATTCATCCGACGCTCTACCTAAATAGATTTCGCGGAGAACCAGCTATTTCCGAGTTTGATTGGCCTTTCACCCCTAGCCACAAGTCATCCCGATCTATTGCAACAGATATGGGTTCGGCCCTCCAGTACGTGTTACCGTACCTTCAGCCTGCTCATGGCTAGATCACTCGGTTTCGGGTCTAGTGCAACGTACTGAACGCCCTGTTCAGACTCGCTTTCGCTACGCCTACACCTACCGGCTTAAGCTTGCACGTTACACTAAGTCGCTGACCCATTATACAAAAGGTACGTGGTCACACTTGCGTGCTCCCACTGTTTGTAGGCAACCGGTTTCAGGTACTCTTTCACTCCCCTTGTCGGGGTGCTTTTCACCTTTCCCTCACGGTACTAGTTCGCTATCGGTCATGCACGAGTACTTAGGCTTGGAGGGTGGTCCCCCCACGTTCAGACAGGATTTCACGTGTCCCGCCCTACTCGAGGACTATCGTTCGCATTACGCATACGGGGCTGTCACCCGCTTTGGCCCTACTTTCCAGAAGGTTCTGCTTGTCAAACGATAGCCAC
Source organism: Nitratireductor indicus C115 (assembly GCF_000300515.1). Lineage (GTDB taxonomy): Bacteria > Pseudomonadota > Alphaproteobacteria > Rhizobiales > Rhizobiaceae > Nitratireductor > Nitratireductor indicus. The sequence continues at coordinate 2,988 of NZ_AMSI01000044.1, read as the reverse complement.
TGGCCTGGTCCGCGTTCGCTCGCCACTACTAGCGGAGTCTCGGTTGATGTCCTTTCCTACGGGTACTTAGATGTTTCAGTTCCCCGCGTTCGCTTCTTATCCCTATGTATTCAGAATAAGATACCTTTAATCGATACTTGGAAACCACAACAGCCCCGGACATAATCCAAGGCTGCTCTGATTTTCCAAGTATCTAAGGTGGGTTTCCCCATTCGGATATCTACGGATCAAAGGGTATTCGCACCTCCCCGTAGCTTTTCGCAGCGTATCACGTCCTTCATCGCCTGTGCATGCCAAGGCATCCACCAATTGCCCTTAAGACACTTGATCATTCTCATTGCCAATGCCCATCCGGATCGCTCCGAACGGTCTTGGCAGAAAAGACCAGCTTCTCGAGACTTGTTCGATGGCCTGCGGTTAAGCCGCCAATCATATTGGAGGGAATTGAGCGTTCACCTCCGACGCACCATCAAGCGATGGGCCCGAAC
>NZ_AMSI01000043.1 GCF_000300515.1 Nitratireductor indicus C115 | reverse complement strand
CAAATCCTACCCCCGCAACCAAACGACATAACAAAAACCCCGCTAAACCTGCCGGTTGGCGGGGTTTTTCTTTGCATGAAATAAACGTCTAAGTCCCGATCCAATGAAGCCAGCAACCTGAGTTTGCAGGCCCAAATCGGGCCCACGTAACTCCCAACAAAACACACAAGCTGGAAGAGGCTGAGCGCCGTTCGCGGAGGAGGGCCTCACGCAGAGCTGAGCGTTGGAGAATCTCGTCGAAGGGGGCGGCACGGATTGCAGACAGAAGCGGCGCTCTTGCAATCCAGACTGATGCATCCCGAAAGCCGCCCTCTACGCTCCCTATTCCTCCGATCTTCACAACTTGGAAACGGTCAACGACCAGATTCGGTCCTGCAGCCAATTTGAATACTTTGCCGTAGGTCGAGACACAGATTTGCATTGAACAGACCGGCTTGCTGACAAGCTGCATATGCAGCCGTGAAACGGGCCCGCGTCTCCCGTGTGAGATGTGCCCTGGTCAGCTGCAGCGCAATTCACCCGGTACGTGTGTTGCCGATCCTGCCGACTGCACTGAACGAATAGCCTACACCGTAGACCGATTTGATAGGCTGTTCGATGGCCGTATGGTCGTGGATCTTGCGTCTTAACCGGCTGACCACGGCGTCCAAATGCCGATTGTCGAACTGGGTTTGCCGGTTCGACAGAAGTCGCGCCAAGTCCTCACGCGAACAGGGGGTGCCGGAATTTCCGATTAACGCGTCGAGAAAGGCGCGTTCGGTCGATGTCAGCTTGATGCTCTCACCACTTGGTGGCACCAGCCTCCAGGCCGTGTTGTCCAGCACCCATTCGGAAGAAGCGTTCCACGATTCGTCTTGGGTGGGTAGTCGGCGCATCAGGCTCTGGATCGCAGCCAAAATTTCCCGCAAGCTCGTGTGCTTGACCAGATAGATGTCCGCGCCACTGTCGAAGCCGCGCACACGGCTCTCGGCATCTCCATGTGCGGTAAGCATGATGATCCCGCAGTCGAACCGCTCCCGGATCTTCGGAGCCAGGTCAAAGCCGTTCCCGTCAGGCAGCGAGATGTCGAGGATGACCACGCGCGGTTGCGGCATTATTTCCAGCGCCGTTTCAAGTTCCCGGGCCGAACCCAATCCGGTCGTTTCGTAGCCATGCAGGCTCATATAGTCGACGAGATCAGTGCGCAGGGAATACTCGTCTTCGACGATAAGAATATGGCTCATGCCAGCGCGTCCTCCTCGCTTTTCTCAGGGTTTTCGGGGAGCAGACCCGGAAGCGGCAGGCGCACCGTTGCGGTCGTTCCCCCGCCCTCGCGGTGGCGCAGGTTCAAGGATCCTTCGTGGTAGCCCAGCAATTGCAGGCAGTTGTGAAGGCCGAGACCACTTCCCGAGGTCGTTCGCGCGTTCGAAGCGCGGAAGAAGCGGCGCCCGACATGGCTGTGTTCGTTAGCCGGTATGCCGATCCCACGGTCGGAAACCTCGATTGTCAGAAGCCTGTTGCGGGTAAAGAATGCGATTTCGACCGCTGCTTCTTTGGGCGAATATTTCAGGGCGTTGTCGACGAGATTGACCACCACCGTCCGAAGCATCTCGACGTCGCCCCAGTAGTCGGGCACCTCTTCCACATGCGCGAAGCAAAGCCGGCTGCCCAGTCCCACCTGTTCAAAATGGTGCTGCACCTGGCGAGCAAGCCTGGGAATATCGACTTCCTCGACTTCGAGCACACCATCGACCTGGCGTTCTTCGGCGAAAAAGCGGTCGATGAGTTTCGTCATGCGTGAGACGGCTTCGTCTATTCCGCGAAGCCGCTTTGCAACGGCTTCCCTCGGCGGCTCGAGTATCACTTCGAGCATGCCGCTGGCATAGCGGATTGCCGCCAGCGGGGTGCGGAATTCGTGACTGACCATGCGGACGAGCTGCCTCTGCTCGTGGCGCGCCGATTTTTCAGATTCGAGACTGGCCGACAGCTCATCTTCAAGGCGCTTCCGTTCGGCCACCTCCCGTGCCAGCGCGGAGTTCCTGTCCCTCAGGTCCATGGAGAGCCGCATCCCGACCATGAAGAGAAGGCAGATGAAGAAGCCGGTGATGAACAGATGTCCCTGGAAGAAGTACCAAGCATTGATATTGCTCAGGACCGGACCGTTCTGCACTGTTGCCGGGTAAAGATAAACAAGGGCGCTCTGGAGAAGGCTGGCGCCCATATATTCCGCGAGAAGGGTAATGGTGATCCAGCGGAGAAAGCCGGGCTGGGTACGGTCCAGATAAAGTGTCCGGATCATCAACCCCATCATGACGACGGTGAAAGCCGTCGAGGCGTGGATGCGAAGTGCGAGGTCGGCGGGAAAGAATGCGGCGGCCAAAGACCAGAAGACGAAGTGCGCCGCGAGGAAAATTGTGCCGATCCTGAGAAAGCTCGGCTGCCCCAGAAAGCGGGCCATCCCGTCGGCCAAAAGTACCAATCCGATCTTGATCATCATGTTGTCGAGCACGATGCGGAACAGGGAAGGATCGGGACCTCTCTGCAATAACAGCAGCAGGCCGAGCGCAATGGCCACGAAGCCGGCCGCGATGACCTTCAGCTGATAGAGGTGGCGCCATGATCTCCACGCAAGCAGCCAAGCGACGGCTTGCAGGCTCGTCGTGCAGAATTCCAGCAGCAACAGCGTCTTGAGGTCGAGCATCCCAAACTGATCGCGCATGCGCAACGCCAGTGCAAGCCGCACCGGCATCATTGGTTATATTCGGGAAGATTTTTCCGGAAATATACCCCCGCGAGCGCGACGACTGTCAGATTCTGTCAGAATTGATCAGAATTGGTAGGTGGAATCCCTCACTTCATCCTCTGTATTTAAACCAATGCCGCTCGGCATGCGCTTTGTTGGCAAAAACACTTTGGGAGTGGTGAGGGATGGCAAAAGGGATTTCGGGGCCCGGCGGCTTCCGGGCTGGGCGAAACTTGTTTTGCCACTCGGCGCCTTCTGCTCGCTCGTTTATTGCCTCTCTTCTCCTGACCAGCGCGCTGGTTCCCGCCGCCGCATTGGCCGGCGATGCCCTGCCGGGGGGCGGGACGTTTACCGCAGGTAGCGGAACGATATCGAGTGACGGCACCCGGATGGAGGTTCGCCAGTCGTCCGGCGCGGGCATTGTCGACTGGAACGGGTTCTCTATCGGTTCGGACAATCAGGTCCATTTCGAAAACGGCAGCGGCGCCACGCTCAATCGGGTTACCGGAAACGTTTCGAGCCAGATCGACGGCGCCCTTACCGCGACCGGCAGTGTGTTTCTAATCAATCCGGCTGGCGTTGTCGTGGGCAGCGGCGGAATGGTTGCAACGGGCGGCTCGTTCGTCGCCTCCACGCATGACGTCACGGATGCGGATTTTCTCGACGGCGGCAGCCTGATCTTTTCTGGCACGAGCGAGGCGGAAGTGGTGAACGCCGGCACGATCCGCTCGCAGCAGGGTGATATTGCCCTGATCGCCCGGCGGGTCGAAAACAGCGGCACGCTGGAAGCGCCGAATGGCACTGCCGGGCTTGCCGCCGGCTACAAAGTGCTCATGAAGGACAGCACCGACGCGGACGGGCTCCTTTCCGTGCAACTTGGTGGCGAGGACACGGAAGCGGTCAATTCGGGCACGATTGCCGCTGCTAATGCAGAGATTCGGGCTAATGGCGGCAATGTCTATGCATTGGCCGGCAATACCGAGGGTGTCATCAAGGCGACCGGTGTCACCAGTTCCGGGGGGCGCATCTTCCTGACGGCCGGGGCCGCGGGCAAGGTCAAGGTCACCGGTCGGCTGAAAGCCCGGACGCTCCCCAAAACGGCTCCTGTACCGACCCCCAGGCCCGCCACCGAGGGTGGCCATGTGACGGTGAGTGGTGGCGATATCTCCATCTCCGGCACGATCGATGCGTCTGCGGAGACAAGCGGAACCAAGGGCGGCACGGTGACCGCGATCGCATCGTCCGGCATGTCCTTTTCGGGTGCTATCGAGGCGAAAGGCGGGGCCGGCGGCTCAGGGGGCTTCGTCGAGACCTCAGGCGAATCCATTTCCATAGCCGATACGGCCCGGGTGACGACCCTTTCGGGCGGCGGCGAGGCCGGCACATGGCTGATTGACCCCAACGACCTGACCATCGCGGCCTCGGGTGGCGACATCACCGGGGAAACACTCTCGACCAACCTGGCAGGCGGCAACGTCACGCTGTCGAGCAACGACGGGGCAACCGACGGCAGTGGCGATATCTTCGTCAATGACGCAATCTCCTGGACCGCGGACACGACGCTGACGCTGAACGCGGTCCGCAATGTTGAGATCAATGACACAATCACCGCGACCGGCACCAATGCAGGTCTCGCTCTGACCTATGGCGGCGGCTACAGTTTTGCTAATGGCGGCAGGATCACGCTGTCCGGTGACAGTGCCAACCTGAGCTTGAACGGCAACGCCTATGCTCTGATCCACGACGTCAATGATCTTCAGGCGATCTCCGGCAGCGGTCTTTATGCGCTTGCGGAGACGATCGATGCGAGCGGAACCACCTCCTGGAATTCCGGTGCAGGGTTCAACCCGATCTCCGGCTTCAGCGGCACCCTGGCAGGGCTGGGGAATACTATTGAGAGCCTGACGATCAACCGTCCGGGCGAGGCAACGGTCGGCATGTTCTCCTCGACCAGCGGGGGCTTCCGGGACTTCACCCTGTCCAACGTCTCGATCGTGAGCGGCGGAAGCGTCGGGGCCTTGGCCTATCGCTTTAACGCGGGGCAAGGCGCTAGCAATATTCATGTCACTGGCACGATCACGTCGCTTGGCGGCGGTGGCCAGGTTGGCGGCCTGGTCGGCTGGAGCGACCAGACCGCCATTTCCAATTCGTCCTCGACGGCGACGGTGACGGGCTTCGGTGAAGTCGGCGGTCTGGTCGGGCGCTTGCGTGCAGCTTCAATCACCAATTCCTATGCCACCGGCGCCGTTACGGGAACGACCGACTATGTCGGCGGGCTCGTCGGCAGCACCTCTCAGGGCGGCATGCTGACCAATGTCTATGCCAGTGGCAACGTGACGGGCACCACCAATGTCGGAGGCCTGGTCGGCGGCGCCATCCTTGCAGGTGCTGTGACCGCGACGAACGCCTATTGGGATGTCGATTCGACGGGGCAGAGCACGAGTTTCGCCGGCACCGGCATCGGCAACGCGAATGCTTTCACGCAATCGACCTATTCGGGCTTCGATTTCACCAACACATGGGTGCTGATCGACGGCGAAACGCGGCCGATGCTGCAAAGCGAATATTCGACCACGATCTTCACGCCTCATCAGCTTCAGCTCATGGCGCTGGATTTGGGTGCCGACTACATGCTGGGCGCCGATCTGGACATGACGGGCGCGTTCGCCGCCAATAGCGGCGGCTATTATGGTGGCGTCTGGAGTTCTGCCGGTTTCGACCCGGTCGGCATAAACAGCGCCAATCCCTTCACCGGGGGGCTCGACGGACAGGGCCACACGATCTCAGGTCTGAAGATTGACCGCTCTGGAGAAATGAATGTCGGCCTGCTCGGCTACGCCGACAATGCCACGGTCAGCGATCTGACTCTTTCCGGCGGCAGCATTGCCGGCGGCCAGCTTGTTGGCGCCCTCGCAGGCGAGTTCAACGGTGGTACGATCACCTCGGTTTCCTCAAATATTTCCGTCGCGGGGAGTGAGTTCGTCGGCGGCCTCGTGGGGGCGAGCCAGAACTTCACCGCAATATCGCTTGCATCTGCGAGCGGCGACGTTTCCGGTTCCGGTGATACAGTCGGCGGCCTGATCGGTGCTCTTTTCGAGGGTACGCTTTCCCAGTCCTATGCCACAGGCAACGTGTCCGGCAGTAGCCTGGTCGGAGGCCTTGTTGGCGCGAACGGTTATGCCAGCGGTGGCGGCACGATCGATCAGTCCTTTGCCACCGGCAATGTCACCGGCGCGGGTTACGGCCTTGGCGGACTGGTAGGCAGCAACGAAGGTGCAATCTCCAACGCCTATGCAATGGGGAACGTGACCAGCACCGGAGCGTCCTCCGCGACAGGCGGATTTGTGGGGGTGGTCTTAAGTAGCGCCAGCATCGAAAACGCCTATGCGACCGGAAAGGTCACCGGGGCCGCGCCGGTGGGTGGATTTGCCGGCAGCAGTGGCGCCGATGCGTCCGCCATAAAGTCGGCCTACTGGAACACCGAGACCAGCGGACAGGCAAGTGGGATTGTAGCCGGCGGCGGAGATATCACCGGCCTGACGACCGCCGGGCTGCAGGGCGTTTTGCCATCGGGTTTCTCCAACGCCGTGTGGGGCACCGGCACCGATCTCTATCCTTATTTCAACTGGCTCTATCCCACCGGTGCAAGCGCTGTTTCCGGCTTCGCCTATAGCGACGCCGGCACGACGGCGCTGACTGGCGCCGAGATCGGCATTGTTTCGGGTGGTTCATTCCTTGGCGGCACGGGCACGGGCGCCAATGGCTACTACTATTATCTCGCCCTTCCGGGCGCGCTCTATGCCTCCGGCGCGCTCGCTTTTCTCGATGGCGAGGCGATGCAGGGCGCGGCCCTTGGCGACAGCGTTACAAGCACTGGCGTCACCGGGCTCGACATTTACGGCTCATCGCTCAACCTCGTCACGAACGAGGCGGCGCTGTCCGATACGGTCGCAAACCTCACCACGGCGCTCGGCTCCTATACCGACAGCGATCTCGCTTTCATCGACACGAGCGCGACCCAGCTCACCGCGAGCGGCCAGGGTCTTTATCTCGATGCCGCGTCCGACTACACGCTCGATCAGGACCTGACCGCGGGCGGGCTCCTGTCGCTGACCAGCGGCGGCACCTTCACCATCGACGCCGACCGGACGCTGAAGACGACCGATGCCGGCTCGATCCTCGTCAACAGCGGCGTCACCTGGAATGGCACCGGTACGCTGACGCTCAACGCCGCCGACAACATCGCGCTCAACGGCGCGATCGA
>NZ_AMSI01000042.1 GCF_000300515.1 Nitratireductor indicus C115 | reverse complement strand
ACCACAACGTGAACAGCGCTAGATCGGGATGAATTGAGTCTGACTCGACTTGGGATTCCCATTTTGTGTGAAGTCTGATTCAACATGCTGGCTAGGGCAGGAGGCCCGTATGGATGGGTCGACCGTATTCGATGGATCTTCGCGAGCGGGTTGTGGCTGCGGTGAAGCAAGACGGCATGTCGCGGCACCAGGCGGCGGCGCGCTTTGGGGTTGCGATCAGCACGGCAATCAACTGGGTGAAGCGGTTTGATGAGAGCGGCAGTGTGATGCCGGGCAAGATGGGCGGCTATCGGCCGAAGAAGCTTTCGGGAGAGCAGGCCGATTGGCTGCGTCGCCGCTGTGGCGAGGGGCCCTTCACACTGCGTGGCCTTGTCAAGGAACTTCACGCTGAGCGCGGCCTGATTGTCGACTACCGCTCGGTGTGGGAGTTCGTCCACGCCGAAGGTCTGACGCATAAAAAAAGACGCTGATCGCCAGCGAGCAGGGTCGCCCCGATGTCGCCCGTCGGCGGGCGCAATGGGCCAAGTACCGGGGCCGGATCGACCCTTCCCGCCTCGTCTTCATCGACGAGACCTGGACCAAGACCAACATGGCGGCGCTCCGGGGATGGGCACCGCGCGGTCAGCGCCTCAAGGCGAAGGTCCCACATGGGCACTGGAAGACATCCACCTTCATCGCCGCCTTGCGCCACGACCGGGTCGAGGCGCCATGGCTCATCGACGGGCCGATCAACGGCGAGCGGTTCCTCATCTATGTTGAAAAGGTGCTCGTGCCGACGCTGAGGCCCGGCGATATCGTCATCATGGACAATCTCGGCTCGCACAAGGGCAAAGCCGTTCGGCACGCCATCCGCGCCGCTGGTGCGAAACTCATCTTCCTGCCCAAATACTCCCCCGACCTCAACCCGATCGAGCAGCTCTTCGCCAAGCTGAAGCACCACCTGCGCAACGCCGGCCAGAGAACACGCGCCGCCGTCTGCAAGGCTATCGGCCAAATCCTCAACTCAATCTCGGCCCGTGAGTGCAAAAACTACTTTGCAAATGCTGGATACGATCAATCCTAGATTCATCCCGCTCTAGGCAAGCCCCAACATCTGCGCCAAGCCCCTTACAAAGCCCTGAGTGAACTGAGGGAACGAGACGGCTATCAAAGTGACTGGCCCAACGAAAAATATTGCTACGAGCAGCAGAATGAGTAGACGATCATAGATTTTTTGCACTTCACGCCCCTGTTCGACCCCGAAAAACCTGACAGCGGATGATCGCTGCGCTCATATGATCCATCTTCCCGCAGGCGCTCGACCAGCAGCCCGCACCTCAAAGAAACACAATTGCGATCGTCGACCGCGGTGGCTCCGCCAGACGGCAACCAACGTGACAATGGCGCTGATGGCAAAGCCGAAAGCAAGATCATTCTCTCAGAGCGGTTCCAAAAACATACCCAGGAGCCAAGGCGACAACATGGCGGTTCCCATGAACAGGGTTGACGGGGCGATGGCTTGCGACAGCACCACGACACTCAATTTCGCGGCAATGATGGAGCAGAAAACGCCTCCGAGGTAAATGCAAACCAGTCGAAGGCGAAATCGCTCATAGGTGCTCTCTCCTCCCCTGACATAAGAAGCCCGTGCCGGTCGCCGCAATTCGCTTGCCGCTCTCACTGCACTCACAAGCGCCGAACGAAGTTAAGCGTACGGCCATTTGTCAACACCGGGGAAGCGCCAGACATGCTGCATCATTTGCCGAGCATCCCAATTCCTCTGTAAGACATTTGCCTCCAGTCGAACCTCGATTGCCTGACGAAACGGGATAGGTGCTCTGGGGTGATCCTGGATGAGGATCCACTGGATCGAACTTCCGGGTATAGTCTTTTGTCGCAGGCCTGTAGGGCTCATAGTATGGCCTGTTTGCTTGTGCGGGGCTCGATCTTGTCGTGACGGGGCGAGAAGGATGTCGAGGCCTTTGGCTTGCAGCCGACTGGTAAGCTTGTCTTGGTATGGTGCTGGTCGTTTGTGCCAGGGCATTTGAGAACTGATTGATTTCGGCCGAGGTGCACCCCCCGACGGTCGCCAGAACGAGCGCCAGAACGAGCGCCAGAACCGCTGTCTCGCAGGACAATTTATGACTCATGTACCGTCTCCCTGTCGCAGACTGAACCACGGCGGATGGTCTAGCATTGCAAGGCGCGATGATTGTATGCGGCCTTTGTCAAGGCAATCACCCACGCGGGTGAATGACGAGGGGTGAAGAACCGAGTATCATCCCGCAAAAATAGTCCTGAAAGGCCGGATAGGTGCGTGATGGCGGGCCCCGGTAGCAGGCTGGACGTTGATCAGAGCCAATGGAGAGGCGATCGCAATGGGACGCGGGCTTTTCGGCATCGTTATTGGCGTTGTTGTTTCCCTGGCGAGCATCGGCCCTACGGCGGCCGATTGGTTGGAGCCGCGTAAGCAATCGGATTGCTACATTTGGAAACCCGAGTATGGGTTCAGCACCCAGCGAGACGAACTGCGTTCCGCGAGCATACGATGCGTTGGTGATCATGTCCCTTGGGAGCATTCCTGGCGGGACAATATGGCGTGTGGCGTCGACGCGATGTCGAACAAGGGACCGGTGGCATGTGCCCCGATTGAGAAGCAGAGATGCAGCCTCAACCGCAGGGTGGCTGAATTGAGCGAGCAATGTGAGGCGCGTTATGATGCTTGGCGACTAAGGGAAGCTGCGGAGAAGAAGCGTCGGGAAGATGAAGAGAGGGCGATGACGGCAGCAGAAGCCGCTGGCAGTGTTCCGTCTGGAGGAGCCATCGTGGGCCACGGGATCGCTGGTGCCACGGGCGGAGGCCAACAACTCTCGGACGCTATTACGAATGGTGCGTTACCCGCCGTGAACGAGATCCAGAAGAATGCGATAGGCATTCTGACATCGAAGATGGACAATTTCCACGTCGATGGTCAGGGCAACGGGCCACGTTATACTGCTTCCCACCCACGTCCGTCACGTTCCCAGAAGGACCGTGTGTTTGGCATATTGGATGAAGCCAGCCGCGTCGGCGCGATGCAGGTCAAGCTTCCCTTAGGCGAGTACTCCATCGTGGGCAGCGCCTATGCGGGTGTCGTGACGCAGATCGTCGAGGCGCAGGCGAATGGCGAGATCAATGCGTCGATGGCGGCGATCGGCATTGCCGTGGCATCGTGGGTCGCGTGGGAGGCGGCGCAGGCGGAGTTGCAGTTAGAGCACGCAAGGCAACAAGGGATCAAATCGGCTGCTCGGGATATGCTGCCGAGGCAGCAGCAAGTGGCACGAGAGACGCGGGAGGCTGTCAGATCACCGGCACCAGAGCCCGATCCGGAACCGGTATCGCCCGATACTGGGGTCGACCCGAGTGAGGATTTCGAAGCTCCTGATCAATATGCCGATAGCAGCAATAATGATCCGAACTTCCAACGCGTGACGCTCCCGATCGCTTCGAAACCGTCGAGCGGGTGCGGGCCGGATCTCAATACGAATCCTCGAAATCCCAATGCATCTACTAATTCAGGAAGTCCTTACGGTATGGTCTACAATTGGATAGGCCGGGGTTCCAGTGGCTATATTGACCTTCGTCTTGCCATATTCCACGAAAGTGGAGAACCAGCTGTCCATGTCCGTATGACTACCGGCCCTAACCTTCTCTATGAAGATCCGCAATTTGCCCTTGCTGATACCCCCCAGTGGGTTAGAGTTGCCGGCAAAGATTTCAGCCCCCGCTACGATGGCGAAGGTGTCAACAGGGCCGATTGGTTGAATATCTTTTGGAACAATAAGAATGGCTTCAAAAGCACTATTGCTGTTTCAGCTACCAATGGTGGATGTGAGATCATTTTTTCTCCGCCCGACGATATTGACCATCAGGTTTCTGGCATCTGGAACGTTAACGGAACCAGAATAATACTAAATCCCGAAAGAGATGGGATTCGTTGGTGCTGGCCCGATGGAGCAAATTTTTCTGTTGGGACATTTTCTGCAGGAAGCTGCGTAATTCTCCGTGATGACGGGTATTACGATGAACACATAGAGAATTTCCAATAAACAATCAGGACGTGTTTTGGTGTTATCGATCCGCCATATCTTCAGATTTATTCTGAGCAAATCATCGCTCGGCACAGACAACGCAGCTAGCTAGCCGATGAGTAATCAAGCGCTCGTTTTGACCGCCATTCATGCCGCTGGCCTGGTTGCAGCACTGGTGGCCACCCGGTCGTCTTCGATCCGGCTCTGGCAGGCCGCTCTCATGGCGGCCGCGTTCATGAGTGCGGGCTGGCTTGTGCCCTGGCCGTTCGGCTCCTTGCCGGAAGGATACGTCGCCTGGCTGGCGATATCACTGGCGATCAGCGTTCCCGCCGCGCTCGTCGTCGGGCGCATACTCGGTATCGGCCTGTGGTCGGCGTCGAAGATTGTTCTGGCGTGCGGCGCGGGCATGCTCGTCGCCGGTGCCGCCATCGTTCCCCTGGTCCGGTAATCGACATTGGAAGCCGCAATGACAAGGTTCGCACGCCCACTGATTGTTGCTCTGGTGCTGATCAATGCCGCGCCGGCAATTGCACAGGTCGAAGCGATCCGGCCCGAGAGCAAGGCATGTATCGCCGTCTCAACAGACCAGCTCGAAGACCTTGACGAAGCCGTCGCCGAGGGTATGAAGCTTCCCTCCGTGACGTGCGACGGGCGAAGCCTTGCGTCCATCGCCGCGGTTCGGGCCTCGCCGGACGTGCTGGAATATCTCGCCTTCCGTCGCGTCGACCTAGAGGGCGCCGATACCCAGGGCTACACGCCGATCATGCGCGCACTGCAGGCTGCGCGCGTGGACAACGCACTGAAGCTTCGGAATCTCGGAGTATCGCTTGAGGGCGTCACCGACGACGGCTACACGGTGCGCGTACTTGCCGAAACGGTCGGCCTGGAAGGTTTCGGCCCAGAGCCGCCCGGAATGGACAAACTGTTCACACGCGAAGCCGCCAGCGAAATCCTGCTGAGCGCAGCCGAAGCCGGCAACGTCGAAGTCGCGAAGATGGCGCTCGCCAATGATGCAGACGTATCGGCCACAGCGCCAAACGGATGGAGCGCGGTCATGATCGCGGCACTCGCCGGGCGGGTGGATATTGTAACCCTGCTTGTCGAGCGGGGCGCGTTGGGACCATCGGACGAGCCGCTCCGCACGGTGGGTGAGGCTGTCGACGCCGTTGTCGCTGCGCTTGTCGGAAAGGGAAACGGCGACATGGCGGCGGTCGACGCGATCCTGGAGATGATCGCAGCCCACAAGGAACTTGACGCGAAGGCTGATCTGTATCGCGTGATCGCGGCGCGGCAGGGATACGAGCCCGACTTCATCAAGCGTCACTTCCGCGAAAGCGACCTGCTCCCACCGGAAATCGACCTACCTCTCGGGTCGTCGAACGACAGTGAATCATGGGCTCGGTTGCAACGGGTGCTTGAAGCGAAGGGACTCTACGAAGGTGCGCCAGATGGCATTCCGGGCGAAGGAACTCTGTCCGCCCTCCATGGTTATTTTGCTCCCATGGAAGAGACGCTGCTACGCCGCAGCATAACCGCGATGCGTCGCGCGCAAGCCCTCTACGACACGACTGGCCGGCCCTTCGGCCGGGGATATGGCAAACTCACTCTCCAGGGTGCCGAGTGGTTGGGGCAGTTTTGGAAGATGTCCGGCGGGCTAAGGCCAAACGGTTATGTGGGACGATTGCTCGAAGTCGGCACTACAGACGTGGCATTCGGCTATGTCGTAATGGGACCGGAGACGAGTGGCTCCTTTCTCTATATGGGATTTCAGAAGAGCTATCCAGACTCTGGAGAGCTTCACCGCGAGCTCCAAGTCAGGATGATGGGCGGAGTGTTCGAAATCGAGCGACAACTTGATCAGACGATTGTTAGATTCGTCGAGGATGGCGGAAGGGAAATCAAACGCATCGACTGGGTGCAAAACAATGTGCCGCTGCCGCTGGAACCCCTGCCTGGTCTTGATCTCACGGTTCAACCGCCGCCGAACAACAACACAGGAGCCCGCTTCGAAAATGCGAGGTCCGTCATCATCGACGCGTCCGAATTCGAACCGGAGACGATTTCTCGAGAGGTCGATGACACCCGCGGAATGGTCGGATCGCAGCCTCAGAGTACAATGGAGCAATTGGAAGATGCTTTGGTGAAATAGTGGAGTGCTCGGCTTGCCAACGCCCAAGTGTGATCCGCCCCGAATTAGTAGCCCAGCGCTTGCTGGCAATTCTCAACTCCCTCGATTAGGCACTTTGCTGGCAGTGGCAGCTGTTGCTGTGGCGCTATCGGATTCCTCAACAGGACAAGCCCAGCAATTGCAGAACGATGCCGGAGATGCACAGGCCACCGAATGCGACAGATTGGCGGGCCTGAAGTCCGATCCTGACCACGTCGGCGATGGCGTAAGCGTTCAGGATCTGGCCGCAAATGCGACCGCAGCCATGGCAGCGTGCGAGCAGGCCCTGAAGGCCAAGCCGAACGCGCGGCGTTTCATGACGAATCTCGGGCTGGCGCTTTCTGAACTCAATAGATCCGTGGAGGCAATGAGCCTGCTTCGACTGGCAGCGGACATGGGTAGCTCTACTGCCATGAACGGTCTCGGCGTACTCCATGCCAACGGCAAAGGCGTTCCGATTGACCAGCGACGGGCGATGGTTTGGTTTCTCAAAGCGGCTGATCTCGGCAATCCCCGTGCCATGGTCAATCTGGGCATTACCTATTCGAAGCGCGGACCTGGCAAGGACATGGTGCGAGCGATGCGGTGGTTCCGCAAGGCAGCCGATATGGGCGATCGTGAAGGAATTCTTCACGTCGGCCTCCTCTATCACGGCTTCGGCAATTTCGGCGACGACGAAGACTGGAACGAACTCGACGACAAGGAGGCCTTGAAATGGATATCCAAGGCAGCCGACATGGGTAGCGCCGAAGCGATGTATCACCTCGGAACGGCTCATCTTTTTGGACATGGCGTCAAGAAGAGCGATGCCGAAGCGGCATCATGGTTCAAGAGGGCGGCAGACGCCGGTCACGAAAGCGCCAAGAGTTGGCTTGAGTCTCTGTGCGCGTGGAACGAGGGTCTGACCGAATGCAAGAGGCAATAAGCGACAGAGACTTGGTTGTTGCTTCCCGCCGAGAAGTCATCCGGGACAACAAGCTGCTACTGGAGTTCGCCTACGCGCAGCGCAGCCCTGACCCGAAGGACGGTCTGTTCCTCTATGGACCTCACGCTAGAGCGGAGAGGACGTGGGAAGTCCTGACAAATGGGGTCGGCCATGACCTGCTCCCCTGAGATGTACCCGGTTTTAGGTTAGCCTGTTCCTCAACGAAGGAGACAGGCAATGAAGCGATCACGGTTCTCGGAAGAACAGATCATCGGCATTCTGAAGGAGCATCAGGCTGGCATGACGGCTGGCGAGTTGTGTCGCAAGCATGGCATCTCTGATGCAACGTTCTACACTTGGCGCAAGAAGTATGGCGGCATGGAGGTGTCGGAGGCCAAGCGGCTGGGGGAGTTGGAAGAGGAGAATGCGCGCCTGACGAAGCTTCTGGCGGAGTCGATGATGGATGTATCGACGCTCCGCGAGATGCTGACAAAAAACTTCTGACGCCCGGCTCGAGGAGGAATGCCGTGAGTTGGAGAGTCGAGAAGAAGAACTACTCGCAGCGGCGGGCCTGCGCCCTGATTGGCATTGCGCCGCGCGTCTACCGATACATGTCCAACCGGCCGGACGATTCTGCTCTGTGAGAACGTTTGCGGGAGCTGTCATCGCAGCGACGGCGGTTCGGCTACCGCCGCCTGCATCTGCTTTTGAAGCGGGAGGGCGTCGCGGTGAACCGGAAGAAGCTCTACCGGATTTACAAGGAAGAGCGGCTGATGGTCCGAAAACGCGGTGGCCGCAAGCGGGCTCTGGGCACGAGAGCACCGATGGCCATCCCGCAGGATTCCGAACCAGAGATGGAGCCTCGACTTCGTGTCGGACACGTTGGTCGACGGACGCTGCTTCCGCATCCTGTGCGTGAGCGACGACTTCAGCGGGGAGTGCCTGGCGACGGTAGTTGACAACTCGATCTCGGGAGAACGTGTCGCTCGCGAACTGGATGCGATCGCCAATCTTCGCGCGGCTACCCCTGCATGGTTGTCAGCG
>NZ_AMSI01000041.1 GCF_000300515.1 Nitratireductor indicus C115 | reverse complement strand
CCACCTGACTGCAAAATGCTCTACGAGGCAACCGATATAAAACGCCGTGCGACCGAGAGGACGCACGGCGTTTCAACGGGTTCCAGGATCAGGCTGCGGCCAGCGCCCGCTTCGTCATGACCTTGATCAGATTGGCACGATAATCGGCATCGCAATGAATGTCGGACATGAGATCGTCGGCCGACACCGCAACGCCATCCACCGCATCGGCGGACCAATTGCCAGCCAGTGCCGCTTCAAGTCCCTCATGGCGGAAAACGCCATCAGAGCCAGCGCCCGTCACGGCCACGCGCACCTTGTCGACCGATTTCGCCACGAAGACGCCGGTCATCGCGTAGCGCGAAGCCGGATTGGGGAACTTGGCGTAGCCGCAGCGCTCGGGCACCTGAAAGCTCACCGCCGTGATGATCTCGTTATCATCCAGCGCCGTGGAGAAAAGGCCTGTGAAGAAATCATCTGCCGCGATCTCGCGCTTGTCTGTGTGGATCGTCGCACCGAGAGCCAGAAGACCGGCCGGGTAATCGGCAGCCGGATCATTGTTGGCGATCGAGCCTCCGACCGTGCCCTGATGGCGCACCGCCGGATCGCCGATACCGCCGGCCAGAACGGTTATCGCCGGACAGACCTTGGCAAGCTCCGCATCGGAAGCGACGGTGGCATGCGGCGTCATGGCACCGATGGTGACAGACTTGCCCGACACCTTGACGCCGACCAGATCAGGAATGCCGCGCAAATCCACCAGATCGGACGGCGCAGCGAGGTGATGCTTCATCGTCGGCAGAAGCGTCTGGCCGCCGGCCAGAAGCTTGCCATCGGCGGAGGCGGAAAGCCTGGCCACCGCATCCTTGACGCTGTTGGCGCGATGATACTGAACGTCATACATGGCCCTGCCTCCTATTCTGCTGCGATCTTTGCCGATGCGGCGTGAATTGCGGCCCAAACTCGGGGCGGCGTTGCCGGCATCTGCAGGTCATTGTTGCCGATGGCATCCGTTATGGCGTTCATGACCGCCGGCGGCGTGCCGATTGCACCCGCCTCGCCGCAGCCTTTCAGGCCAAGCGGATTGGACGGGCTCTTGGTGGAATGGTGATGGATTGCAAAGCTCGGCACATTGTCGGCGCGCGGCATGGTGTAATCCATGTAACTCGCCGACAGGAGCTGGCCATCATCGCCATAAACCACGTTTTCCAACATGGCCTGGCCGATACCCTGGGCAATGCCGCCATGCACCTGCCCCTCGACGATCATCGGGTTGATGATGGTGCCGAAATCATCGGAAGCCACGAACTGGACGATCTGCGTCTCACCGGTGTCGGGATCGATCTCCACCTCGCACACATAGGTGCCTGCGGGGAAAGTGAAATTGGCCGGGTCATAGAACGCACCTTCCTTGAGGCCAGGTTCCATGCCGGCCGGCAGATTGTGCGCCGTATAGGCCGCAAGCCCGACCTCGTGCCAGGCCATGGCCCGATCCGTGCCAGCCACCTTCACCTGACCGTCCTCGATGACCAGATCGTCTTCGGAGACTTCCAGGACATGCGCCGCGATCTTCTTGACCTTGGCTTCCACCTTGTCCAGCGCCTTGACGATGGCCGACAGGCCGACCGGACCGGAACGCGAGCCATAGGTGCCCATGCCGAACTGAACCTTGTCGGTGTCGCCATGCACGATCTGGATGTTGTCTATCGGCAGGCCGAAACGCTCCGCCACCACCTGTGCAAAGGTCGTCTCATGGCCCTGCCCGTGGCTGTGGCTGCCTGTCAGAACCTCGATTGTGCCGACCGGATTGACGCGCACCTCCGCGCTTTCCCAGAGGCCGACACCGGCTCCCAGCGAACCGACCGCTGCCGAGGGCGCGATACCGCAAGCCTCGATGTAGGACGCAAGGCCGATGCCGCGCAGCTTGCCTCGCTTGGCCGCTTCCGCCCTGCGGGCCGGAAAGCCCTTGTAATCGGCTGCGGCGAGCGCCTGATCGAGATTGCCCGCAAAATCGCCCGCGTCATAGGTCATGATCACCGGCGTCTGATGCGGGAAGGACTTGATGAAATTCTTGCGCCGCAATTCCGCAGGATCAACGCCAAGTTCGCGGGCCGCGGTTTCCATGATGCGCTCCACCAGGAAACAGGCCTCCGGCCGACCGGCGCCACGATAGGCGTCGACGGGAACGGTGTTCGTGTAGACGGCCCGCACATTGCCATAGATGTTGGCGATGTCGTACTGACCGGACAAGAGCGTAGCATAAAGATAGGTCGGGACCGCCGAGGAGAAGAGCGACATATAGGCGCCCAGATTGGCGATCGTATCGACCTTCAGCCCCACGATGCGATTATCGGCATCGAAACCGATGCGGGCCGTGGTGACATGGTCGCGACCATGTGCGTCCGTCAGGAAGGCTTCCGACCGGCTCGACGTCCACTTGACCGAGCGCTTCGTCTTCATCGATGCCCAAAGACAGGCGACTTCCTCAGGGTAGATGTAAATCTTCGAGCCGAACCCACCGCCCACATCGGGTGCGATCACACGCAGCTTGTGCTCGGGCGCCACCTGATAGAAGGCGGAAAGCACCAGCCGCGCCACATGCGGATTTTGGCTTGTGGTGTAGAGCGTATAATGGTCCTCCGCCTCGTCATAGGTCGCTATGGCGGAACGCGGTTCCATCGGATTGGGCGAAAGCCGGTTGTTGTGGATTTCCAGCTCGGTCACATGTGCAGCGCCGGCGAGCGCCTTGTCGGTCGCCGCCTCGTCGCCAAGACCCCAGTCAAAGATCAGGTTTCCGGGTGCATTCTCATGAACCTGCGGCGCACCGGTCTCCAGCGCATCGACCGCGTGCACGACCGCCGGCAGTTCCTCGTAATCCACCGCCACGGCCTCGGCGGCAGCGCGGGCCTCAGCCTGCGTGCCTGCGATAACCATAGCGACCGCATCGCCGACATAGCGCACCTTGTCGGTGGCGAGCGCCGACCAGGCGCCCATATTCATGCCGCTTCCATCCTTGGAGGATACGGCCCAGCCGCAGATCAGGTTTCCAATACCATCACCCGTGAGCTGCTTGCCATCGAGCACGGCGATGACACCGTCCATGCCCTCGGCCTCCGACTTGTCGATGCCCTTCACCTTCGCATGGGCATGGGGACTGCGAACGAAGGCCGCATAGGTCTGCTTCTCGTTGCGGATGTCATCGGTATACCGGCCCTTGCCGGTGATGAAGCGCTTGTCTTCCTTGCGCAGGACGCGGGCGCCAATACCATGTTCGGTCATGATCGGTTCCTCCCTCAGCGCGCGGCCATTTTCGCCGCGCCATCCTGGATGGCCCTGACGATGTTGTGGTAACCCGTGCAGCGGCAGATATTGCCTTCCAGCTCGTGGCGGATCGCCTGTTCGGTCAGTTCCTTGCCGGCTGCCTGATAACGCGCCACCATATCAGTAGCAGACATGATCATGCCCGGTGTACAGAAACCGCACTGCAGACCGTGGTTCTCCCGGAACGCTGCCTGCATGGGATGCAGGTCGCCATTGGCAAGGCCTTCGATGGTCGTCACCTCGGCACCTTCGGCCGAGGCCGCCAGCATGGTGCAGCTCTTCATGGCCTTGCCGTTCACATGCACCACACAGGCGCCGCACTGGCTCGTATCACAGCCCACATGCGTTCCCGTCAATCGCAGATGTTCACGCAGGAATTCCACCAGAAGTGTGTTGTCGGGCACGGTGGCATTCACCGTCGTGCCGTTCACGGTCATCGAAATCTCGGTCATGTCTTCCTCCCTTGCCTGGGCCCTTCCCTTCGGGGACGGCAACCTAGGTAGCAACCGTTGCGCGTCCTCAGCTCATCCCGGGACGCATAAGCGCAGTGCGGCGGATGCCCGCCGCGCCGCATGGTCGAAGTGTTCGAGACAGCCAGCCGCAAAAAGCGCGCCATCATCGCGCGTAACGGTCGGGAAACCGTTGCTGGAGATCGATCTGTCGTTGAGGAAAATCGGGAAACGGCGTCTTAAAAATCGCCCCGTCAGGCGGTGGGTCCGCCTGCCGTTGCTGAAAGTGCAGCCTTGCTCTTCCAACCCGACGCCTCCCAGACTCGCAGCAAGACCAGTCGTTCCCGCTGACTTGCCTGCCGGTTGCTCGCGAAGCTATTCCGCCGGGTTCTGGCGAACCTGGAATACGGATATCCGCTTCGCTCCTTCCGCCTCGTTTTCGAAGGACCGGCATCTCCACCGGAACCCCCGCCTCAACTCCACGATCATTTAAGCGGCGTTTTCCGGGAAAGCCAAGACCTCCTTTTGTCGAGAAGATCAAATAAGTAAAAATGGGCCTCCGCGAAGCAGGCTGGGCAAAGGGTGCCCGGCATTTTCTTCAGAAACCTTCGGGAGCAGGGTCCTGCAGCTCGAATTTTGCATCCGCCACGCGGTAGATGGAGCAATTTCGCTCGACCGCCCCCGTACCGGTGAAACGGAAGGCCCCCAAAAGGCCGCGAAAGCCTGAACGGGCGCCAAGCGTCCTTGCCGTCAATCCTTCAGCACCTCGCGCACGCGCAATGCCGATGGCAAGAGCCGCCGCATCGAACCCATAAGCCGCGTCCTTGGACATCCTGCGTCCGAATTCCGTGCGGTAACGCTCGAGCACATCGCCAACCGACAGCTGGTCGACCCGGCAGACGAGCATGCCGGAAAGGGCTCGCTGGGCTGTCATTTCGGCAGAACCCAGAACCAGCGCATTGGGCGCCATGGCGCCGGTCGCGCGTAATGCCGCAAGTGCCTGGGCGGGCTCCTTCATGCCCGGCGCCAGCATGACCACATCCGCATTCTGCAGGGTGGCGCCTGAAGCCGCCAGGCTGCCACCGGTGCCCGAAGAGGAGACGGCCGCGATGATCTTCACGCCCTCCGCCTCGATGCCATCACGAAGACGCTTCAGTGCGGCACCTCCCATGCTGGGATCATGCACCAAGAAAAGTTTCTTCCGGCCTGCACCGGACGCATAGGCCGCCGCCTCGATTGCGTTGTCGACTTCGTCCGTGAGGAACGCAAACACACCGCCGCCATGAGCCGCCCCGTTGGAAACAAAGGCAAGCACCGGCGGCCTCGCTGAAGCCGGCATTGCGGAAAGCGGCGCAAGAAGATCTGCCCGCGCGGGACCGATGACCAGTTTCGCGCCCTTTTCCTTCAGGGCAGCGAAGCCCTGGTTCATGGCATCAGCATTCGGCCGGGCATTATAGATGGCAAGCGTTACCTGGTCGGCGCCCAATTGACGGGCCGCCAACCTGGCGCCATCGCGATAATCGCGCTCGGCGGCGGTGGCGCTTCCAGCGAGACCGGTCAGCATGCCGATCACCAGCGGTCCCGAACCTATGGTTTCGAGCCCCGCACTGACGCTCTCGACCTTTTCGGATTTCACATCCAGCGCGTCGTCAACCGAGGAAGACTGACAGGCCGCAAGCCCCAGGCATATGGCAAGCAGTAGGCCGGAGCGGCCGTGACTGGAGCTGCGCATTGCCCCCCGCATGGCAAAAATCCGCACGGCCTATCAATACATGTATTCGACCATGCGGGCGTGGAAGCACTCGCACTTGTTCAGATAATCCTCGTCGCGATATTCCGAGCGGAGATAGCCATAAGCCTTGCCACAGGCCACCTTGGCTTCCGATGCCCAGACGAAAGCGGGGCGACCGGAATTGATCCATTGCGGACTATCGGCAACGGCGACGGCCTCATCCATCAGGCGAACGACTTCGGTGGTCAGCGAAGCGTTGCTCTCTATGGCCAGAAGCTTGGCCCCACCCGCGACGGGGCAATAGCTGCCGCTGGTCATGTCCGCGGCCTGCAGGCTGCCGGTCAATGCGGTGGACATGACAACCGCAAGACCGATGGTCAGCTTCCTCATGGTGTTCTCCCTCGTAGGGTCGTCTTTCGAGAGCTCTTTCGAAAGTGACCGTTTATTTCCACATAATGCTGAATGGCGACCGCGGTGACAATCCGCGATCGCCAAGATTTCTCACATCACACCGAACCCGAGGTGTCCGTGCCATCCTCGTCGTAGAGGATATTGACACTAGCAGGCGGGGTGACATCGAAATGGGCAACGGTGACCCAGTTGGTGCCATTGGCTCCGCCGTCCGTGTCGACTTGAAGGTTATTGCCATCGACCCGCACGAAATCGCTCAACTGATCCACGTTGGTGCCGCCGTTCGGATCCACAGTGAAGAGTTCCGTCAAATCCACGACGTCCTCGCTGCCGAAGCCGATGATCTCTTCCGGGTTAAGGTTCGACAAGGCTGCCGGGTCGATCACCACCGTGTCCACGGCATTGTCGTTGTCGGTGAGATCGTAGGTGTTCTCGCCAATTCCGCCATAAAGCGTGTCGGCGCCTTCACCGCCGATGAGGAGATCATTGCCGCCAAACCCGTAGAGTACGTCGTTTCCGGCAAGACCAGCCAGAAGATCGTCACCGGTCGTTCCCTCCAGGGCATTTACGCCTATATCGTCTCCCGAGGTTCCGACAATGTGATGTGCATCGTTTGGAACAACGGTGAAATCCAGCGTCGAATCGACGGTATCTCCGTCATAATCGGTCCCCCGGACATCCAGCGAAAGATCGATGGGCTGACCTTCCTGACCGTCCGTACGGAAGCTGACATCGCCGATATCGAAGTTGCCGTAATCCTTCGTATCGAACGTACCGACGCCTCCGGGAATGGGATCACCTTCGCCATTGGTGATCGCAAACCGCGAGAACCCGTCCGAAGTCGCAACGCCCACGGTGTCGCCAACATTGAGTTCCGTCACATAAACGCCAACCACATCGCTACCGCTGGTCACATAGTAGACGCGATGCGTCGCATCGAGGAGAGCGCCGTTGGCATAATCGCCGACGTCGTACTCCACGCCATTCAGCACCACGGCTGTGATGGCGACCGTGCTTTCGCTCAGAAAATTGGAGACATCGGATGCCTGATTGGAGTTGAAGATATTGTTCGAGAACACAAAATTAGTGTTCAGCGCTTCCACATAGGCCACGGCCGGATCGTTCGAGCCCGTCTGGGTAATCTTGACCGCAACGCTGGTGACAAGCTGCGTGTTGCTGACCGTAAAGTTACCCGAGTTCGGACCGATATTGGAACGCACAAACTCCTCGGCAAAGTCCAGTCGCAGCGTCGCGTCCTGCGAGATGCTCTGGCTGCCGACACCCGTTCCGCTCTGAGACACGTTTGCCGACGACAGATTGCCTGAACTGTTGGTTCCAGAGATCAGAACATCGAGCAGTACGGGCGACCCCTGAAGCGGGAGATCGTTGACCTCATTGAAGAGATAATTGCCCGGATTATCCCCTTGAGTGTACGGATTGAAGGTGGCCATCACCGTTCCGTCGTCAAGCGGAGCGTCCAGGTCCACCGTATAGGTATCATCCGGATTGATGGTGACCGTCAAAACCTGTGTCTGACCCACCTCGCCATAATTCACATAACCCGTAAGCGCGGTTCCTCCGGCATTCAGCACCAGCGTGATTGGCTCACCGCCTGAGGTCACCAGCTCGCCGCCGGCATCCCGAAGCTGGGTCACCCCCGTCGTGATGTTGATAAATCGCACCGAGCCGAACTCGTCGGCACCGACCGCCTGTTCGAAGTTCAAATCGAAGGTCGCCGGTCCGGCACCCAGATTCGCAACATAGGCATGCTCGGGGACGAAAACGACCGGAACGTCATTCTCCACCGCAACCGAAAGGCCCGCATCAAGCACAATGCTATCGCCGTCACCATCGAAAGCTCGGAAGGCATTCGAGATATCGATCACGGCGGATGCGTCATCGTCACCGGAAGGAGCATTAAGCGGAATGTGATCGACCTGATCGAGGAGTTCGAAGGTGAACTCGTCGTCTGTCGGGTCGATCGTTCCCGTACCCGCCGTCTGGGTGATCGTGAACACCACACGGCCGTCGCTCGCCACACCCTGGATGACATTGCCGTCGACATGCCAGGCAAGCGTATCGCCCTGCGAGGTCACGCCCGCGATGGCCGTTCCTTCAAGACTCGCGTCGGTATTCAGAACCACAGCACCTGCGCCATCCGCCCCGAAATTCACGAGAGCGGCGATTGTGGCATAAGTGAACACTGCCGTGGTGGTCTTGCCACCCTCATCGTTGCCCGTGGAGCCCCGAATGCCGGGAAGTACCGCAAGCGGGTCGTAATTGTCGAGCGCATCCTCATGAACGGTTTCGGAGGCAGTACCGGCATTGTTGGTCGGTCCGTCATCCTCGAAGGCGAA
>NZ_AMSI01000040.1 GCF_000300515.1 Nitratireductor indicus C115 | reverse complement strand
CGAGGAACGCGTCGTCAGTTTCACCGTGACGCAGCCCGCATCGGCAATGGCGGGCCATAGAGGAAGCGTATAGCGGCAGACGAAACTCATATTTCTAGAAATCCGGTGCGGTCACTAGAGTGACCCATCGCTGGGCAAGGGGCTGGAGGCTGCCTGCGCTCAATGCCACCCGAATAGGAAGCAGCTCAATGGGAGGAAATCATATGACTGGTAAATTCAAATCCGTTGCGGCGGGGCTGGGGCTGACCCTGCTTGCTGGCGTGTCCACGGTCGCCGTGACCGGCGGTGCTGCCCTTGCACAGGAAACGGTGAAGCTTGGCATCCTGACGCCGAAGCAGGGACCGAGCGCATCGATCGGTCTCAACATGGCACAGGGTGCGGAACTCGCGGTCGCCATGCATGGCGGCAAGGTGCTCGGCAAGGATATCGAGACCGTGTGGCTCGACGAGGCGAGCCCGCAGGTGGCGCAGCAGAACATGCAGAAGATGGCGGACGAATATAAGGTCGTCGGTGTCGTCGGCGGCAATTCGAGTGCTGCAACGCTTGCCATGATGTCGGTCGCCGAGCGCGAGAAACTGCCGTTCATCTCGGCGGGTTCGGCGGCATCGGAAGTCACCGGCGCCAACTGCAACCGCTACACCTTCCGCGCCCAGGCGCCGGTGCCGGTGCAGGTTTCGGCCGTGTTCAACGAGCTGAAGGACAAGAAGATCTATTTCTTCACCCCGGCCTATGCATTCGGCCAGGATGTCCTGCGCACCGGACGCTCCAAGCTCGAAGGCATCAATGGTACGGAAGTCGGCAATGACGAGGTTCCCGTCAACACCGCCGATTACAGCTCCTATATCCTGAAGATTCGTAAGGCGCAGCCTGACGCGATCTTCGGTGCGCTGGTTGGACTCGATCTTTCCAACTTCATGAAGCAGTGGAACGAGATGGGCATGAAAGGCTCCATCCCGATCTATGAAGTCGCTGTTTCCGATACGGATTTCTGGGATATCGGCCCTGCGGCGGCTACAGGCACGCATGTGAAGCCCTGGTACTACAACGATCAGGCAAATCCCGACAGGGAGAAGGAATTCGTCCAGAAGTACGAGGAGAAATACGGTCAGCCGCCGTCCGACAAGGCATTCTTCGGCTGGTTCTCCATGAACGCGATGATCGATTCGATCGAGGCGGCCGGTTCGACCGAACCCCAGAAGATCGTTCCGGCAATCGAATCCTGGACCTACAAGGACGGGACGTTCCCCTATTATTTTCGTGATTTCGATCACCAGCTGATCCGCCCGGCGGTCATCGTCAAGCTGAAGGATCAGATCACCGACAAGTGGGATTTCATGGACGTCGTTTCCTGGACATCCAAGGATGCCGACGAGACCGTAGCCGCCTTCGGGACGAAGGAAGAAATCGGCTGCACCATGGGCGATCTTTGACCCCTTAAAAACCTGCGGGGCCGTTCATCCTAAGGATGACGGCCCCTTTTGCGGGCCGTGAGGCCCGCAGCGCTTTCTGATCGGGAATACGCGCCATGGATATTCTGCTTTCTCAGGTCGCCAACGGCCTGGTGCTTGGCTTCATCTATGTTCTGATCGCCGTCGGCCTGTCGATCACGTTCGGCATGCTGGGCATCGTGAACTTCGCACATGGCGCGTTCTTCGCGCTCGGAGCCTATTTTTCCTACGAACTGGTCCGGCTGTTCGGCTGGCCCGCCGCGATCCTGGCGCCGTTTCTGGTCGCCGGTGTGGGCATGGTCGTGGAGGTGGTTCTCATCCGGAAGCTCTACGGCAAGGAGCCGCTGCTTGGGCTTGTGGTGACTTTTGCGCTCGGACTTCTGATCGAGGCCGTGATCCGCCACTTCTGGGGCACGGACGGCAAGCCGCTGACTCCGCCGCAATTCCTGAACGGCTTCGTGGAAATAGGCCCGATCTTCATGACCAATTACCGCGTTGCGGTTCTGGTGGCGACGGTCGCGGTTCTGGTCGCTCTGTGGGCGTTCCTGAACTTTACGCCCTATGGCCGCATCATCCGGGCGGGCAGCCGCGATCCGGAAATGGTCGACATGCTGGGCATCAACCTGCCGCGTGTCTTCACCGGCGTTTTCGGCCTGGGCTGCGCCATCGCGGCAATCGCCGGAATTCTCGCCGGGCCACTCTGGACCGTGTCGCCCTCCATGGCTGCGAACGCCATCATGCCTGCCTTCGTGATCGTGGCGATAGGTGGCCTCGGCTCCTTCGCCGGCGCCCTGATCGCCGGCCTCACCGTCGGTATCGTTACCGCAATGACCATCCAATTCTGGCCTGAAGCCTCGACTGCCGCCATGTATGTGCTGATGCTGGTCGTTCTGCTTCTGCGTCCTCGCGGCCTTCTGGGCTCGCAATGGGAGCGCTTCGAATGACCTATCTCAAACATCCCGTTCTCATAGCGACGCTGGTTCTCATCGCGCTCACGGGGTATTCCGTCGCTACCGGCGGGTCGATCAACCATGTCACGCAGATCGTCATCTACGTGCTCTACGCGATGGGCGTGAACCTCCTGATCGGCTATCTGGGCCTTGTTCCCTTCGGTGCTTCGATCTTCTTCGGTTGCGCCAGCTATGCGGTGGCTTTCACGCTGGGCCGCACCTTCACCGACGAGATTTCGGCGCTCATCTTCGCAGGCGTGTTCTCCCTTGTTGGCGCTGCCGTGCTTGGCGCGATCATCCTGCGCCGCAAAGGGCTCTATTTCTCGCTCATCACACTTGCCTGCTCGCAGGTCGCCTACGAGATCGCTTTCAAGTGGACAGCGGTGACAGGCGGCGAGAACGGCATCCAGAATGTGCCCCGCCCTCTGTTCCAGAGCGCGGAAGGCTTTCACTGGTTCACGCTTGCGGTGGTCATTCTCCTGATCGGTGCAATGTGGCGTCTGGTTCACACACCGTTCGGGCGGTTGATGCAGGCTGTGCGCGACAACGAGCAGCGCGCTATCACGCTCGGCTACAACACGTTCAACGTCAAATGGGTCGGCTTCTGCATCGCGGGAACGATCATCGGCTTTGCAGGTGCGCTTCTGGCCATGCTCATCCAGGGCGCCTATGCCGACAATATGAGCTGGCAGCGAGCGGGCGATCCGGTGCTGATGGCAGCCCTTGGCGGCGTTCATCACTTCCTTGGCCCTATCTGGGGCGCGGTCACTTTCCTCATGCTCGAGGAAAAGCTCAGCGTGATGACGGACAATTGGTGGCTGTTCTTTGCTCCGATCATCATTATCTTCGCCGTCCTGTCGCCGGAAGGCATGCAGGGCATTGTGCAGCGCTGGCTCAAGCATGATCGCTGGACCCTGACCCGCAACACCGTGCCGGCGCGCCCTGCCAGGATCGAACCTTTCGACGCGGCCCCTGCCGAGCATAGCAAGGAACCTGTTCTGGAAGTGCGGGAACTGTCAAAGGCTTTCGGTTCCATCGTCACCCAGGACAGGATCACGCTCGACGTACACGACCGGATGCTGCATTCGATCATCGGGCCGAACGGCGCGGGCAAGACCACGTTGTTCAATATCCTGACCGGCCTCATCGATGCCGATCGCGGGCAGATCCGGTTCAAGGGGCGCGACATCACGAAGCTGAAGGCCTATGAGCGTTCCCGCCTCGGCATCGCCCGATCGTTCCAGATCATCAGCGTGTTCCGACAGCTCACGCCGTTCGAGAATGTGCGTATTGCCGTTCAGTCTTCCACGAAGGGCACGATCCCACTGTGGCGCGATGCACACAAGGATGAGGCGGTTTGCGCCCGCACATGGTCTATCCTCGATGCGGTCGGACTTGCCGACAGGGCAGCCGAAGAATGCGATGCGCTTTCGCATGGCGAAATCCGTCTCCTGGAGATTGCCGTCACCCTGGCTTGCAATGCCTCGGTCCTGCTTCTCGACGAGCCGCTTGCAGGATTAAGCGAAAGCGACCGCGTCATCGTCACCGATCTCATCACAAGGCTCTCCAAGCTGAGGGCCGTGGTCTTGATCGAGCATGACATCGACAGGGTGCTTGCGATTTCGGACCGGATCACGGTCCTGCACCAGGGCAAGCTCATTGCCGACGGTCTGCCGGCCGAAGTGGCGCATCACCCTGAAGTGGTGAAAGCCTATCTCGGCAAGGAAAAGGCGGGCAAGCCAAAGGAACGCCAGCCGATTGCCGCCCGTGTACGCGAGAAGGCAGTGGCTGCAAATGACGAACGCCCCTTGCTCGACATGAAGAACGTGTTCTCCGGCTATGGCGGCGGTACGGTCCTGGAAGGTCTCGACCTGCGGGTCATGCCCAACGAAGTCGTGGCGCTTCTCGGGCGTAACGGTGTCGGCAAGACGACCACGCTGCGCACCATCATGGGCCAGCTTCACCCAACATCCGGCGAGGTTTTGCTCGACGGTGAGAATATCGGACAGATGCGTTCGGACTGCGTGAACCGTCTTGGCGTGTCCATCGTGCCGGAAGGGCGGCGCTTGTTCCCCAATCTGACGGTGAACGAGAATCTGGCCATTGCCATGCGGCCCGGTGGCGCCAGCATGGAGGAAATCCACGACCTGTTCCCCAAGCTCGCGCTGCTTTCCCGGTCCAAGGCGCAGAACCTGTCGGGAGGCGAACGCCAGATGGTGGCGATTGCCCGCGCCCTGGTGGTGCCAAGCCGCCTGATCCTCCTCGATGAGCCGTATGAGGGGCTGGCGCCGGCGGTTGTCGACGAGGTGAAGGGAGCCGTGCAGCGCATCAGCACCCGCGCGAGCCTCGTTATCGTTGAACATCATGCCGATGAGGTTCTGGCCATGGCGGATCGAGCCTATGTGCTCGTCAATGGCAAGGTGGCGTTCAACGGTCCGGCGGTGGAACTCGCCAACGATCATGATTTGCAGGACCGCTTGCTGGGCATTGCAGCAGCATGACCCACAGGACCCTTCTTGCAACCGAGCGTGCGCCGGCGATCAACAGCTACGGCTTTCTATGGAACCGGCGTGCCGATCTTGCCGTTCGCGAACTGGTCGGCCTCGGGTACCGGGAATTCGAACTGATGGTCCAGCCCCCGCACCTAGGGCTCGACAGGACAGGCGAGGATGCTCGTGCCCTGCGCGCCATGGTGCGAGGTGGCGAAGCGGTGATCCACACGCTCAACATGCCGAGCCTCGATACAAACCTCGCATCGCCCTTTGCGGAGATGCGGGCGCATTCCGTCGCAATGTTCAAACGCGAGATCGAGCTTGCGGCCTATATCGGTGTTGGAAACATCATCGTCGTTCCGGGACGGCTGAGCCCGCTCTCGCCGGCGCCCAAGGCGCAATTGCACGACTGGCTCGTGGAAAGCCTGTCGGCGTTGATCCCTTTTGCGCGCGACAACGGTGTCCGGTTGCTCATCGAGAACATTCCCTTTGCGGCCCTGCCGGCGGCGAGCGACATCCTGACCTTCCTGGGGGAGATCGACGATCCGGTCCTTGGGACGTGTTACGATGTCGCCAACGCGCATTTCTTCGGCGAGGACCCTGTCGCTGGACTGCGGATGTTGCGAGAGCATCTGAGCGTCGTCCATGCGTCCGACACGACACGCCAGATATGGCGTCATGATCCGCTTGGCATGGGCGACGTCGATATCGCAGGGGTGGTAAACGCGCTTGACGAAATCGCCTATCGAGGTCCTTTCATTCTGGAAATCATCGGGGTCGAGCCCATTGCAGCCATCCGTCAGAGCCATGAGGTTTTGCGGTCTCTCGGCCGACCTTTCGCATTCGAGGCACATCAATGACGATGAAACCGCTCGTTCTCGTGACGGGAGCAGCCGGCCTTCTTGGCCGTTACATCCTGCGTGAACTCATCCACGCGGGATATCCGGTGCGGGGCCTCGACCGCCGGTCGAGCGAAGAATGCGACGACTGGGTGGTGGGCGACGTGACGGACGCGACCACGGTCACCCGCGCGGTCAAGGGTGCGGGGCTCGTCATCCATGCCGCTGCCAGGGCCAATATCTGGCAGGGCACTGGCGAGGAGATCATGCACACCAATGTCATGGGGACGTGGCAGGTGTTCGAGGCGGCCCGGCGGGAAGGCATTGCCCGCGTCGTGTTCTGTTCGTCGGATTCGGTGATCGGCTATACGGTGCGAGAGGGCGCGATGAAGCCGCCACTCTACATGCCGGTCGATCTCGACCACCCGCTGCAGGCGACCGATCCATATGCGTTGAGCAAGATACTCGGCGAGGATATCGCGCGTTCCTACACCCATTGGGGCATGCAGACGGTTGCCCTGCGAACTGTCTTTGTCGCCTATCCGGAAATGGTCGGCGAAATCCGCGCACGCCATGCATCGCCCGAGACCTATCGGGGCACGCCGGCCGGCGGACCTTCCAGCGCAGGCGGCGGCATGTTCTATAATTATATCGATCCGCGCGACCTGGCGCGGGCGTTCCGATTGGCTCTGGAGCTTGAAATGGAGCCGGGAAGCTTCGAGGCATTCTTCCTTGCTGCTCCTGAAACGCTTGCCGGGGAAACGACGGTGGAACGTGCCCGCCGGCTACATGGCGACGCCATAGAGATCCGTCGGCCGGAGCTCTACCAATCCAATCCATTCGCGGGGCTCTACGACGTGGAGCATGCATCCGCACGCCTGGGTTTCCGGGCTGAGCATAGTTTGCGCCATCTGATCGAAGCCCCTTCGTCCACGGGAGAAAAACAATGAAGACCATTCTCGTAACCGGCGGTTCGGGCTGGCTTGGGAGCGCCGTCGTGCGACGGCTTCTGGAACGCGGCGACCGGGTTGTCTCCGCCGATATAGGCATCAATCCAGGGCTT
The DNA here is from genome assembly GCF_000300515.1 of Nitratireductor indicus C115. Lineage (GTDB taxonomy): Bacteria > Pseudomonadota > Alphaproteobacteria > Rhizobiales > Rhizobiaceae > Nitratireductor > Nitratireductor indicus. The sequence continues at coordinate 2,153 of NZ_AMSI01000040.1, read as the reverse complement.
GCGGCTCTGGCGCGGAGCAATGATGGTCTGATCAACGAGGTTGCCGATCTTGGTGAGTGGTCCCAGGTCATGCGTCTGTTCGACAAGCATCCCATTGACGCCGTGGTGCACACCGCTGCCATTGTCGGCGTGCTTCAATGCGCCGATATTCCGGCAAAGGCGCTACGGGTGAATGTCGAGGGGATGGTCAATCTGCTCGAAGCCATGCGGTTTCACGGCGTCAAGCGGGTGATCCATGTGTCGACCGAGGAAACCTATGGCGACTTCCTGTCGGAAAGCATTACCGAGGATCACGTTCAGAAGCCGACCTCGATCTATGGGCTGACGAAGCTTGCGGCAGAGCATTATGGCGATGTCTATAGCCGCGACCATGGCCTGGAGTGCATCCACGTGCGAACATGCTGGGTATATGGTCCCAACCTGCCGCGCCCGCGTATGCCCCAGACCTATGTGGATGCCGCGTTGCGCGGCGAGCGCCTGCATCATCGGAGCGGCGGCGATCTGGCCGTGGACCAGGTCTATATCGAGGACACCGTGACGGGGCTGCTTCTTGCTCTTGATAAGGAAGAGCACCGTTTCCGCGCCTACAATGTCGCAACGGGAGAAGCGCCGACGCTGTCTCAGGTGGCGGCCCTGGTCGCTGCCGAAGTTCCGGGCGCCGATCTGCAGATCGACGCCGGGCCTTACAGTCATGGCGACCGCATTCCGACGGCGCGGAAGGGCGCACTCGACATTTCACGGGCGCGTGCGGAGCTCGGATATGAACCGGCATTTCCCATCGGGAAGGGCATCGCGCTGATGGTTAGAATTTCCCGCGAGGCGCGCGGGAACTGAGATCGGGCGGAAGGATCCGGGGCTGACTTCAGTCCGCCTCGGGTCCGATCCAGGTCACGCCCGTCCAGCGACGCTCGGCCACTTCCTCGCGGATCAGGGCAATAAGCTCGGCGTGAACGGCCGAGATTGCGGGCGACAAAGCCTCTTCCGGCGGAGCGTAGAGGTAATTCACGCGGTTCATCGAAACATCACGGATGGGCAGGCAGCGCCATTGCGAGGCAAGGGCCGCGCCATGCACGTTGATTGCCGCACGCGGCTTTATCGTGGCTCCCAGACCGCGCTGCAGGCAGTGCATCAGGACGGGAAGAGAATCGATCTCGGCGATCGGCACTACGATCAGTTCCAGCCTTTCGAACTCCAGGTCGACACGTCTGCGCAAACCGTGGTGCGAGCTCGGCAGGATCAGCGGAACGTCGGCGATCTCACGGATCGAAACATTTTTCACGTCGTCGGGGAAAATGCGCGATTCGACAGGAAAGACCAGAAAAAGCTCTTCGCGAAGAAGTTCCGTGGCGGTCCAGTCTGGAACCGCGGCCGGTGCGAAAAGCACGGTCAGATCGAGATCGCCGGCCCCAGCCTGAGCCTGAAGGCTTCCGCTAAGGCCTTCCACCACATTGAGCAGGATGCCGGGGTAACGTCGTTGCACCCGCTCGACGATCTGCATGCCGGTTTGGCAGATCGTTGTCGGCGGGAGGCCGAGCGTGACCCTTCCGGAGACTTCCGCTTCCGTTTCGCGTGTGGAGACCAGCGCCTGGTCGATCTGGCGGAGAATGAACTTTGCATGGCGGTAAAGGGTGACCCCCTTGGGGGTGGGGCTGGCGCCACGGCTGGAGCGGGTCAGAAGCGGCGCGCCCACTTCGTATTCGAGGCGCGATATCTGCTGGCTCAACGCGGGCTGGGCAATGTTGAGCTGCCGCGAGGCCTGCGAGAAGCCGGCGCAATCCACGATCGTCACGAAATATTTGAGTTGCCGGACGTCCATTAGCCGCCTTTTTACGGTCTTGTTATCTCGCCTTCACCTTGCCTTGCGCCCGCACTTTCTGTCCAGAGCGCGCATTGTCGCCGTTCGGCGCGTCAGCTTTCGCCGAATTTCGATATTTCTTATTTTTTTCAGCATCTTAACGTTAGGCGATATGTTCGTCTTATGGGGGTCGCGGAAAAGAGTATTGGAAGCTCGATGCCGCTTCTCGCTAGCTTCCGGTCCAGGGCAGGAGGAGGCCCGCAATCACCGGCGGCCGCTATGCACCGCCTTGCGAGCGAGACATGCGAAGGCGGAAAGGACAGGTTGTGGGATCGGCTTACGAGACGGGACAAGAGGA
>NZ_AMSI01000039.1 GCF_000300515.1 Nitratireductor indicus C115 | reverse complement strand
TCAATTTTGCATGCCGGTTCACAGCTCAGCTCCTCATCATGGGCGGGTACGGCCATTCGAGGTTGCGGGACTTCGTGCTCGGCGGTGCTACGGCAGGTGTGCTGGGCGACCTTCGTCTGCCCGTCTTGCTTTCGCACTGAATGCTGGTTCCTTGAGGTGACGAGGTTGGAGAGGCTGCAGCAATGGCGTTGTGGCCGCCCGGAAGCCTAGCCTGTTTGCCGCGGAATCTTCCGCCGATAAGGCTGTCTTCGAAGAGCCGGCGCGGACAGGGCATGTCCTGAATTGCTTGCCGACGCGGACTTCTCCTGGCGATCCTGCCGCATCGGCGCCGCCAGCAGGCGCAGGCCGTTCAGGACGACAAGCACGGTGCCACCTTCATGGCCGATGACTGCAAGCGGCAGGGGGAGGTCGAAGAAAAGGCCGCCGGTGACCAAGACTGCCATGGCAAACAGCGCGAAAGCCAGATTCTGCCGGATGATTGTTGCGGTGCGGCGTGCCAGGTCATGGGCTGCCGCAAGCTGGCCCATTTCCTCCGAAAGCAGCGCAACATCTGCTGCCTGCAGTGCGACATCCGAGCCCGCGGCGCCCATGGCGATCCCGACATCCGCTCGTGCCAGCGCGGCCGCATCGTTGACCCCATCTCCAACGAACGCGACCTTACCCGAAGCCGCGAATTCTCCGACCATGCGGACCTTGTCCTCGGGCAGCATGTCAGCATGTATCTCCTCCGGACGGAGACCTAGCTCCAGGCCGATCCTGACGGCAACCGGCCGACGGTCTCCCGTCATCATCACGATCCGCTTCACGCCGCTGTCCCGTAGGGCAGCAAGCGCAGCTGCGGAGGTTGGACGCACCCCGTCAGCAACGGTGACGGCACCAAGCACCGTCGAACCCTTTCCGAGGTAGATGACGGTTTGGCTGTCTGCTGCGAGGACCTCGAGTGCCGGATCGTCGACCGAGGCTCCCATCTCCGACACGAGACGCGGATTGCCGGCCCAGATCAGGCCTTCTGCGTGTTCACCAACGATGCCGGCGCTCGGCCTGGTGTTCACGTTCAACACGTCCGCCGCGACGACGGACCGGCGCGCCGCCTCCTGCCTGATGGCGGCTGCGCTGTGATGTTCGGATTGCGCCTCGATTCCTGCCAGCAGGGAAAGGAACGCCTCTTCGTCGCCGTCGAGCGCCACCACGCGGGTCACCACCGCCTTGCCGGTGGTCAGGGTGCCGGTCTTGTCGAAGGCGAATGTGTCGACCGCCGCCAGCGTTTCAAGCGCGGCGCCACCCTTGAAGAGCACGCCTCCACGGGCCGCCGCCGACAAGGCCGAAAGGATCGCCGCGGGAACCGATATGACGATGGCGCAGGGGCTGGCGGCGACCAGCAGTGTCGCGGATCGATAGAGGGCATCCTCCCAGTCGCGCCCGAGCCAGTAGAAGGCGGCGAAGGCGAGCGCTGCCCCCGCCATGACCGCGACCGTATAGCGCTGGCCGAACCATGCGCTGAACTGTTCCGAAGGGGCTTTGGCTGCCTGCGCTTCCGTCACCAGCGCGATCATGCGGGCGACGGTGCTGTCTTCGATGGTCTTCGTGACCGCGACCTCGAGAACGCCGTCCAGATTGACGGTCGCCTCGAACACCTGCGCGCCCGGATCCTTTGCCACAGGCATGGATTCGCCGGTGATGCTTGCCTCGTCCAGAGAGCCGCGACCGCTGCTGATGATCCCGTCGGCGGGAACGCGGGCGCCCGGTCGCAGCACCACGACGTCGCCGACTTCGAGCTCGATGGCGGGAACCTCGGCGACGGTGCCATCCGCTTTTTTTCTCAGTGCTGTTTCCGGCCGCAACGCCATCAGGGATTCGACGGCGCGGCGGGCACGGCCGAGGGCCTGTTGTTCCAGGGTTGTGGAAACGCTGAACAGGGTCAACAGAACCGCACCCTCGAAAGGCGCGCCAACGGCCGCTGCGGCGACCGCCGCCACAACCATCAGAAGATCGATGTCAAGGATTTGCTCCTTCCACAAGGTCTCGAGGGCACGCCACGCGGCCGGTAGGCCACCGGCGAGATAGACGAGGCAAAGCCCGGCGAGCGAGGATCTATCAGCAACAACCCCTGTGAGTGGCCAAAGGGCGGCTACGGCCAGGAGCATGCCCAGAACGGTCAACACCGTTAGGATCACCGGAGTGTCGAACGTGAACCGTCTTTGCATCAAATCTCACTTTCAACCAACTCAATTGTGATCCGCGCATCCAGCTCTACAGATTAAGACGATGACTTTCTTCTATCCCTAGGGCAACTGCTCACGGCCAGATATCAAACCAATCAGTCCCGCCCACATCGCAGTTGGTTGTGCATGCGTTGGCACCCGGGCATAGCAAGACGATGCTGTCTACCAATCTGAACGGCTCGACTGTCGGCGTGCCGCGCGTGTGGCCTCGTTTGTCCATGTTCGGCAAGTCCGTCCCAACTGCGCTTCCGCGCCGCCGCTGATCTCCGTCGCCTTGGGAAGCGTCGGCCGGGCAGCTTTATGGAAGACCTCAGTCGTGGGCTGCTGCCCCCGAGGATCCGTGGTCTCGTCGTCCGCAGCGCGGCATGAGCGTCAATCATGCCCTGGCAAGCGCGGCTTCGATCTTAGCTACCGTGTGCCCGGTGAGGTCCTTGGCGAGTTCACCAACGAGCCTCAACCTGATCGCGTCGTGAAAATGGCGGCGCATTTCTCCGAGCGTCCGCGGGTCGGCTATTACAAATAGCGATGCAATGCTGCCCGTGATCGCCTGGTGATTGAGATAGGAGGCTGCCTCAGCGGCGAAATTGTCTTCATCCAGCCGCCTGTCGTCCGGATTGGCCGAAACGCTCCGGTGACGCGCCCCCGAGCCCGTATTGTCCGCGTCGATCTCCGGAGCGTCCAGCGCGACCAGCCTGATGTTAGGCTCGACGCCCTTGTTGCGAAACAGGCGCAGTTTCTTTCCGTCGGCGACGGCCACTGTCGTGTCGTTTGGGAGGATCATTTCCAGCTCCTGCTTCTCGAAGAGGTCTTGCTATAGATCTTTATGCGATAACATGAGGCATCTCGGTCGCTTGGTCGAGAGCGCCGTATGTCCACACCGATTGCCTTTCCGATCTCGCGAAGCCGGAAGCGATGACTTGAGTCAAGGAGATGCCGGGGAAGTGGATTCGCGTCATTGGGGCCAAGAAGGCATCTCGATGTTTGTGCAGGCCGCTCATGCATACCCGCGTTATCCGCAAGCGGTCGGGCGGGGCGACAATCGGCACGCCTGGAGGCCTGATCCGACTAGGCGGCGTAGAGTAGCGGATGGCGCTGGTGCTGGGCGCCTTCGGTTTCGGACCACTGGAAGCGGATACTAAACAAGCCATGAGCCTTATCCATGTTGTCCCGGCTCTGCCTGTCAGGCAAGGCCGTTCCATTAACTGAACTTGCTAGCCGATTGGGGTCGATTGGTTAGCTGACAGCGATCTCGTCTCATGGGCTTCGACCGGCTGCGCGACGCGGGTGCGTTTGAAAACGCTCTATTGGATGTCCGTTCTCTGGTCCGTATGACCGTGGTCCGCCCTCGGCCATGACGCAGGAAGAACCGGGGCATTACTTGTTGGCGTAGCGCTTGCAATTTGGGGGTACTTGCGGATTTTAGAGTTGGGGTAGTCGCTTGGCTATTGAGGGTTATTGGGGGGTGAGCTGCTGATTCCGATCCTCGTCCGTCTTTTCGGGTCGATATATCGGAAAGCGTGTCCCTCGCTGTCAGCCTACACACTTTTCGGTGAAATCCGTTGACAGCAACCGCATGTTCCTGCTCGTCATTGCGGCTGGGTCGTGTTCCTGACCGTCTATAGGCGGTCCAACGCTTGGATCGTTACGCCATCGAACCGAACGCTATTGCCGGCACCTTCGATCGCGATGGGAGCATCGCGGGCACATTGATCGGCAAGCGAGTTCTTCGAATTGATCGAGCGCAAGGCAGATGGGCGAGATTTATCCTCTGTTATGAAGTAGAATTAAAGAAACACCGGCTGACGAGGGGATAAATCCATGGCTGAAGATTGGGCCGTCGACGTCAAGAAGTACGCGAGCGACGCAGACGAAAAGGCGATTGCGGGGATTGTGCGTCACTGCGGCATCGCCCTGCAAAAGAGAGATTCTTCGCTGGTCTCCTTTTCGGACAAGGATGAGGTCGCGCGTGTACGCGATAATTTCCTGAAGAAAAAGCTCGGCTTGAACAGTCCGGACAGCGAACTCGATCAAGCCATTTCGGCTGTGGCGGCAAAAATGAAGGGCGATCGCACGAAGAACCGGGTTACGGTCTACTACCTGTTGGCGGAACATTTCGGAAAGCTCTCGACGTTCATTTGACAGGTTGGATGCTGGATCGCAGATTCACGGGAGGAAATTGCCATGAAGGGCTTTGTTGCCGATATCGAAGAACTGACTGAGGAAAACAGCGACTTCCGCCGGGTACTCTACACGGGAAAGAAACTTCAACTCGTTTTGATGGCGATTAAGCCCGGCGGCGAGATCGGCGAGGAAGTGCACGAGGATCGTGATCAGTTCTTTCGCGTCGAAAAGGGAAAAGGCGAAGTGCTGATCGACGGCAATCCCTCGAAAATCAAAAGCGACGACGCGATCATCGTGCCGGCTGGTGCTCGCCACAACATTAGGAACACCGGCGACAAGCCTTTGCGGCTATATACCCTTTATGCTCCGCCCGAGCATCGCGACGGCACGGTGCATGTGACCAAGGCCGACGCTGACGCTTCGGAAGAGCATTTTGACGGCAAGACGACCGAATGATTGCTTCCGCCCGAGTAACGACGCCCCTGCGTTTGCCATCCAATCGGAGTAGGTGGTGATGGATGCGGATTCCTGGGTCCCGCTGCTAGGTTTCATCGCCGCTTCCTTCCTTGCGGCTATGACTGGTTCCTTCTTCCGACCGGGCGAATGGTACGAGCGCTTGAACAAGCCGTCATGGCGCCCGCCGAACCGGCTTTTCGCTCCGGTTTGGACGGTTCTCTATGTGATGATCGCCGTTTCTGGCTGGCTGGTTTGGCGGGAGGTGGGATTTGCCGGCGCGGCCCTTCCACTAACCGTCTACGCCCTTCAGCTCGTGCTCAACGCCGCATGGACACCGCTCTTTTTTGGCCTGCACCGTCCCGACCTCGGCTTCTTCGACATCGTTCTGGTCTGGCTATCCATTGTCGCGACGATCGTGCTGTTTATCCCAATTCATGTTGGAGCCGGGTTGCTTCTCGTGCCCTATCTAGCGTGGGTCACTTTCGCGACGGCGCTTAATTTTGCGGTCTGGCGTTTGAACCCTGAGGTGGTACGACCCTAGCGCGCAGTACCGGGGACAAACGGTACCTGTCGTCCGCCCCCGTGCGGCAGGTCAAGACGCTGACGCGCGGTAGCACCTTTCGTCGAGATCGCGTTGGCTGCGAGTTGAGCAACTGGCTACCTGCCAGAAGAACACGCATTCGTTGTGCGGCAGCAAGGACGTGTACTGCCTTTTTGGGCCCTTGAGCGAATACTCGAGACGAACCGGACGAACGTGGCGAATGGCGCGACAAGAAAGACTCAGGAACCGTTGGCTGCTCGTCGCCGCGCTTCTCGCGGCGGCGGCAATCTATGTCGGTATCGAGCGGCCGTGGGAAACGAAACCCGTCACGGTCGCTGTGGAGACTCTAGCATCCGGCCACGTGTCCCAAATTCTTGCCGTCAACGGTCGCATCGCAGCGCGCAACTCCGTGACCGTGCGCGCGCCCGTCTCGGCTAAGGCGCTTTCCGTGCATGCGGACGAGGGTGACCACGTCATGGCCGGCCAAGTGCTTTTGAGTCTGGACACGGCCATCATAAACTCGCAGGTGGAACAGGCTGCTGCCGCGCTCGAATCCCAGCAGGCGCAGCAGCGCCAGGCTAGGGCCACCGTCGACCGCGCACGCGCACTTGGACCCAACAGTCCGCGTTCGGCACTGGAGGATGCCGAATTCCGGCTGACCAGCATCCAGCAAGAAACGGCCCGACTCGAGGCCGCGCTGCGCCAGGTACAGAGACAGCTCGATGAATTCACGATCCGCTCACCGATGACTGGCGTCGTCGTCACGCGGGGCGTCGATCTGGGCCAACTCGTCGACCTGCAGACCGAGCTATTTGTCATTGCTGACACCGGCGATCTCGTCGTTGAGACCGACGTCGATGAACTCTATTCCGCCTATGTGCGGGAGGGGCTCAAGGCGCTGCTGAAGCCGGTCGGTACCAGCATCGTTCAAGGCGGGAAGGTGGTTTTCGCCGCACCCATGGTGGACAGCGCGACGGGCGGCCGCGAGATCAAGATCGCTTTTGACGAGAAGGTTTCGCTGCCGGTAGGACTGACTGTGAACGCGAATCTAATCGTCAACGAGGTTGAGAACGCGCTGTCGCTGCCGCGACGCGCCATTGTGACCGACGGCGGGCGGAGCCATGTTCTTGTCCTCGAGAATGGGGTCGCGGTGCGACGCGAAATCGGCTTCAGCGACTGGCCTTCGGAGAGGGTCATCGTCACCGAAGGTCTGTCGGAGGGCGACGCCGTCATTCTCGACCCAGGCGCGGTCAAGCCCGGCGACAAGGCCGCACCGGGTAAGCCATGATCTACTGTTTCAAGTTCGCCTGGCGGTATCTCACCTCGAGCAAGTTGCAGACGGGTCTGCTGGTGCTCGGCGTGGCGGTGGGCGTTTTCGTCTTCGTCTTCATTAGCGCTCTTATAGGCGGGCTGGGCAGCTTCCTCGTCGACCGAACGGTGGGCGACATATCCCACGTCACGGTCGAGACACCTAGGCTCGACCCCGTGCTGTTGATGGCGCCCGCTGACGGGTCGATCCAGGCGGTCTATCAGCGCGAGGTGGGCCAGCGCGAAATCCTTCGCACTGCCGACGCGTTCCTACCGTCGTTGGAGACGCTTGTTGGGGTAAAAGCCGTGTCACCTCAGATTATCGGCAACGGTTTCGTCATTCGCGGCCAGTCACGCGCGCCCGTGGCGGTGACGGGAGTGGAGTCGCAAAAAGTATCCGCCATCGCCGACATCGCGAGCAATCTGCGGTCTGGTGAAGCGCGTTTGACCAACTCGACCGTCATCATTGGCGTGAGGATGGCCGACGACCTCGGTATCGGCGTCGGGCAGATCATAAACCTGCAGTCGGATCGCGGCGTTGAGCGCTCGCTGGTCGTCACCGGCCTGTTCTCGCTAGGGGTCGAGGCGCTCGATGCCCGCGCCGCTTTCGTCAGCCTTGCCGCGGCGCGGTCTCTGTTCGACCTGGAGCAGGGCATCAACCGGATCGAGATCAAACTTGATGATCTAGAGGCGGCCGACGACTATGCACAGCGCATCGCCGCCATGACAGGGCTGAAGGCTACCTCGTGGACCGAGGGCAACGCGCAGTTGATCGAAGGGCTGAGCGCCCAGGCAAACTCTGGCGACCTCATCAAGGCGTTTGCCCTGGTTACGATCGTCATCGGCGTGGCCAGCGCGCTTCTGCTGTCTACCTACCGGCGGCGGCCAGAGATCGGAATCATGCGGGCCATGGGAGCGAGCCGCGCTTTCGTGGTAGGGGTCTTCGTGATCCAGGGAACGCTGATCGGCGTGATCGGGGGCGTAGCCGGGGCTATTATTGGCTACCTCGTGCTCTCGCCCTTCCCGCTTCCGGAGAACGCGCCACCCGGTGGTTTTCCGATTGATGCGCGTCAGGGCGCCTACGCTGTGGCGGTTGTGCTGACGACGATCGGCGCAATATTTGCTTCTATCCTGCCGGCACGCGCCGCCGCCCGCGTGGATCCAGTTGAAGTGATCGGCTCATGAGCACTCTGCTCGAGGTCAGGGACCTGGTCAAAACGTTTGGCGAGGGCGAGACGGCGACGCGCGTACTGCGGGGTCTGAACCTGACGCTGGCACAGGGTGACCTCGCCGCCCTTCTTGGTCCTTCCGGTTCGGGCAAGAGCACGCTGCTGACCATTCTCGGGACGCTTATGCGGCCGACATCCGGAAGTCACGTTATGCTGAGCATGGACATGACCCGCGCGAGCGACGCCGAACTGACGGACTTCCGTAATCGGCACATCGGTTTTGTCTTTCAGTTCCATCATCTGCTTCCTGATTTCACCGCGCTGGAGAATGTGGTTTTTCCCACGGCTGTCGGTGTCGGGCGGGAGACGCGGGCTGCGAAAGAACGCGGCCGGGAGCTGCTTCAACGGGTTGGGCTTTCGGACCGCGTTCATTTCCGCACCACACAGCTTTCGGGTGGGCAAAAGCAGCGCGTCGCCGTAGCGCGAGCGCTGATGAACCGGCCCGAACTGGTGCTCGCGGACGAGCCTACAGGAAATCTCGACCGGGAATCGGCGGGCCGCGTAATGGAATTGCTCAAGGAGATCAATAAGGAAGAACGCACGACATTCCTCATTTCCACCCATGATGAGAAGATTGCCGCTGCGTGCAGACGCCAGGTTAGGGTCGTGGACGGTACCGCCGTCGCCGACGAGGTTTCGTTGTCGTGAAAAAACTCATTCGCCCCAGCCCGGGGACAGCTCGGCCGAATTGGTACGCAGTCCGGTCTGGATGTCGACGTTTCCGACCTTAGGCATGTCTGTTGCGTCGTGTCTCAAGCGAGCAGGGACACCCGAATGACGGGAGCAGAATATGACCCGGCGAGCGTGCGAGCATTCGTCATCGATCGTTTGCCCCGAGACATCCACTTTGGGCGGTGAGGCGCCAGAAGCAAGACCGTGGTCGTGACGGGAAGTATCGCATCGCGCCTACCACTTCGTGGCCTGATGGCGATTAGCATTGAGACTCCCGCCGAGGCGTTTCCTTGTTCAGAGAGCGCGAGGATCGCTGCGAATAGATCCGATCGATGCAGCAGCCCAACGAGATCTCCATCCCGCATCACGGGATAGACCCTATGCGATCGAGACAGGAACCCCTCGGCGGCGGAAACAAGATCAAGATCCACTGGCAGCGATCGCACCTCCCGCGTCATAAAGTCCGCGACTCTACCGTCCCACTGCTGGTAGTAGCTCGCGTTGAGCATTGGACGAAAACAGTCTTTCTCCGTCAGAATGCCGGCAAGGCCGCCGTCCTCACCAATCACGGGCGCGGCTGATACATGCTGCCGAGCGAAGACGGCCACCGCCTCCCTGATCGGCATTGAAGGCGAAAGTCGTGGGAACTCGATCCGCATGATGTGCTCGATCCCGACTTCGGTCGTCATTACCCCTGCTCCTGTACGTTGCCCGGGCAGCTGTCGCAGCGTCTCCCACCAAGACAGACGAGGCTCTCGCAGCTTCGGCGCGGCGCACCTCGGCCAAGCATGAGGCCGACGCCGAGGCCGGCGCCGGCAAGGGACATAATCACTACGGCGAGGAGTGCTTCCATCAGTTGACCTCCTCGAAATGCAGCCGGAAATCCCCCGTCGCGACGCTGCGCAGGCCCTCGCCGCGCCGGAACAGGAACAGGGCGGAGAGTTTCCGCCGACGCGCGAGATCGGGTCCGGCCCCACCTGCCGCCATCAGCGCAGTCGCCCATCCGTCCGCGTCGCGGGCGTTCTTCGACAACACTGATACCGAGGCAAGCATGCTGTCGACCGGCTCGCTCTTCGAAGGGTCGATGATGTGGCTGTAGCGCCGCCGGCCGATGTCGTAGCCATTGGCCCGGTCGCCGGATGTCGCGACCGCCATCCCGTCCAGACGCAAGACCCCTGCGATGTCGTCGCTGCCGGGGAGGGGATGCTCGACGCCGACCTGCCAGGCCCTGCCCGACGGGTGTCGGCCACGTGCGGCGAGCTCGCCGCCCAAGTTGACCAGGAAATGTTCGTTGCCTGCGTCGAGCAGAAGCGCGACGGTGCGGTCGAGCGCATGTCCCTTGGCGATGCCGCACAAATCGAGCGTCAGGTCCGTTTCGGCCCTGGCGAGATGTCCGTTGTCGGCCGACAGCCCGAGCCAGCCTCGGGACCGCGACGCGCTGCCGTGGATCGGACCGAACCCCCACCGAGCGACCAGAGGTCCGACGGTCGGGTCGAACGCACCGCCACTGGCGTGTGCGATCGCGAGCGCCGCGCCGGTGACGTCCGCGATCTCGTCGGTCACCGCCATGTCGCGCGTCGCGCCCGCATTGAACTTGGCGACGACGCTGTCGGCGCGCCATGGCGAGAAGGCGAGATCGAGTTGCACGAAGAGCGCGGCGAGACGTTCCGGCAAGCCGGCGAGATTCTCCCCGGCGGGAAGCGAAACGCTCCACTGCGTGCCGAAGGCCGAGCCGCTCAGGGCGGTCAGCGCCGGTGCGCCCCTGGCATAGGATGGAGCGCAGGCGGCAAGGCAGAACGCTGGGCCCAGGGCCAGAAAGCCGCGTCGGTTGTGAACCGGCATGCAAAATTGA
>NZ_AMSI01000038.1 GCF_000300515.1 Nitratireductor indicus C115 | reverse complement strand
CCGGCAAACCCGGCGCGGTTCACATCGGCAGGCAGGTCTCCGGCGTGGTGCGGCGCGAGGGGATCTCCTGGACGATCGGACGGCAGAGAAGTGGGCCCAGCGTTTCGTGAAGGGCAGTCTGGCGAATTGCCTTGATGGCATGCATCGATCCGAAAACGCTCTTCGTCGCACATGGTGCGAACGGCGCTTTGCGCGTCCAAGTCGATCGTTCCGATCGCTCATGGTGGTACTGAAAGCGGACGCTTTGCATTGGATTTTCAACGTCAGCACTGCGAGATATGGCAGTCTCCTGATGTTGTCGTCAGACGTCGCCCAGCGAAGCCCGTGGTCGATCACGTCCAGTATCAGCGTAAGCGATCTCGTCGATGCCATTGCCGCTTGGGAAGCTGTAAACGACCATGATCGGCGCCTACCTCAGCATCATGATGTCGATCACCGCTTTCGGGCTGATCGTGCCGATCATCGCCACAACGTTCGCCACTAAATATTGTTCAGGGTGTTCATTGTGTCCGGCATCCGCTTCAACGAGTTCGCTATGTGTTCGCGCCAGCGGGGGCCGACGCCCATTGCGGTTTCATAGGCTCGGCGCAGATCGTCCGGCCGGTCCTCGGCCATCGCCTCGATCAGAAATTCCGCCTGCTCGCGGTCCTTCGACGCTTTCAGGCTGCCCGCACCATCGCGCCGCCGATCAGCGATAATCAGCTTGTGGATCGCGTACCTCTCGGGGCGGGGCACCTGCACCAGAACGCCGGATCTATAGATGGCCGCTGCGTGGATCGGTTCGGCGATCAGGAAATTCAGATAGTTCAGTGCCTGCGCGTTGACGCCGAGTGCGGGCAGGTCGCGGATGGTTTCCTCACCGAATGCGGGGGTGAGGAACTCGACCAACTGGCCACTGCCGCCCTGCGCCCAGCGCCATGTGCGCCCTTGATCGAGTTCTGGGAGGGGATCGAACTTCAGCGCCGAGAACGTCTCGGCCAGGCCCGGGTCGACCTGATCCTCCAGAGCGACGCTGAGCTTCTCGAATTGGGCGATGTCGATGTCGCCGGTGTTTGCCATTCCACCCAAGGGCAGGCGGATGCCAAGCTCACCTTCATATAGGCGAAACGCATTCGTCCCGACGATGGTGCCGCCCAGCCGAAATGTCCCTGCGTCCGCCATGGCGGATAGGATGGAACCGGTCGCCCGGTCCGTCGGTGTCATGCCCTCCGCCCGCAGCAGACGGACCAGCCGTGACCGCTCAGCCTGCCGTTCCTTCGCTGTCGTGTGCAGTGCCTCGATACGGTCGATGCGCTCGCGCGTTTCGTCGCTGTCTTCGCCGATGTAGAAGAAGCGCATCTCTGATCCGACGCGGCGTGCGGCATACCAATAGGCCTTGTCGCCGCGTTGTTTTAGGGTCGGTTTGCCCTCGACACCGGACACTGCATCGTCCCTCAAGAGCCGTACCAGATCGGTATACGCGCTCATCGCGATGCTGCTGAGTGGAGTCATGCCTATCACTTTCAATTTTTGCTTGGCACATATATGCCTATCAAAAGTTCAAATTGCTAGGCATTTCTGGAAAAAAGAATCTGGCAGCATAGATGCGGCGAATTGACTTTTATCCCTGAGCCACCTTTCAACAACCGCTTTAGGCTCATCGAAACCGGCTTTCGCCAAAGATAGCTTGGCCGGCTGCTTCGCGCGACATATCGGTCTTTGAGACCAGCTTTGCCGCTTCCTGCAAGCAGACATGGTCAGAGCATCGTGACTGCACCAGAAGCAATCGTCTAGGCTTAGAATGCAAACGTCTCACTTGAAGCAGTGCCAGCCGTTTGCCACGCTGCCGACATCATATCGGCTGGCGCAATAGGAGTAGGACGCGCAGAGGATGGCGAGCTACAAATTCAAGGTTGGAAAGGCGCCGCTCGATGATATCGGCCGGGGTCGAGTCCGCATCCACTACAGCCGACGCAATGGGGCCAAAAGGTTCACTGTGTTCAGAATTTCCAACGGCGATGTGTTCTTTCTAGCAAGCGTTCTCGGGCACGAAGAAGAGGATGACAAGATACTGCTGGACATCGACCAACGTGCTGACCTGAGCGTTGACGAAAACGGTTCTATAGAATTGACGCTGACGCGAGTGGGGTTCTGCGGCAGGGTTCGCTGGTATTTGTCGGTGCCTGATCCAGCCGTGCATGTTCCCGCGTGGCTTGCCGTCTGGTCTGTTGCGCTGGGTGCTCTGGGATTGATTTTGGGCTCTATTTCTCTGGCCCGTTGAGGTGCTGCCTACCACACGCAGTGCGCTAGGACAACTTCGGCACCCTGCCTGGCGCAGTTTAGGTCCTCGTCAAGAGAGGCTGTGCCGGGCCAGAAACCGCCCTTGTTGTCACCGCAATATGTATTGGGGATGATGTGTGGTCACTCTATTGCACGCGAAAGACATCCAATCCCAAACGTGTTAGTTCTTCTCCGATCATTGTGGAGGGCAGAATGGCTCGGAAGGTATTCTTCAGTTTTCACTATGACCGAGACGTGCACCGTGTCGTGCAAGTGCGAAATTCTTGGGTAGTAAGGGCGAACGGTGAGGCTCCGCCATTCTATGACAAAGCTGAATTCGAGCAGGCCAAGAAGCGCGTAGGCGGTATCGAAAAGTGGATTGAAGAACAGATGAAAGGTACATCCGTGACCGTCGTACTGTTTGGCGCTGAGACTTATGAGCGTGAATGGGTCAGGCATGAGATAAAGCGCAGCTACGAGCTTGGAAAAGGTCTGCTGGCGATCGACATCCACAATGTCAGACATCCTCAGACCGGTGCCGACAATCAAGGTAAAAACCCCCTTTCCTATTGGCAGGTCGATAGAGGTGGGCAGAAGGTGCCCTTAAGTTCGATCTACAGCGAATATGACTGGGTACGAGACGACGGCTACACAAACATGCCCAGTTGGATCGAAGCGGCCGCCCGCGCCGCTGGAAGGTAGGATATGGCGATCGTCGGCCGGACCCGGTTCCTGAAGGAGTTCCCGGCAGCTCTGCATGAGGGCTCGGCTGCGGTCTTCATCGGTGCCGGCGTATCCATGGCCGCCGGCTATCCCTCTTGGGCCTCCCTCCTGCGAGAAATAGGAGACGAGTTGGGCATTAACTCGAGCGATATCCATGATCTCGCTGCCCTTGCGCAGTGGCATATCCGCGAGAGCGGAGGCGCTACCGGTGTTCGCAACGTCATCAAGCACGAGATCGGCAAAGACAGGAAGGTGCCGGAAACGCTGGAGACTCTAGCAAGACTTCCGCTGCGCCACATTTGGACAACAAACTATGATCGGCTGACGGAGCGTGCATTCGTTGCGGTCAATCGGCCCATCGATGTCGTTTCAGGTGCCAAAGATCTTAGCCTCAGGGCAACCCCGGGCGCCGCACGACTGTACAAGATGCATGGCTCTGTCGATCGGCTCGATGATATCGTCATTTCTACTGACGACTATGAACTGTACCGTTCTCGGCGTGGTGCATTCTCGACACTGCTACAGGCGCATTTGAGCAGCATGTCGATGCTGTTCGTCGGCCTAAGCCTCACCGACCCCAACATCCGTCACGTGCTGTCGCTTATTCGTGAAAGCTTCACAGATGCGCCGCCGGAGCATTTTGCGCTCCTGCGCCCACCCAGAAAGGACGATTTCGCGTCCAATAAGGAGTATCGAGCACGAGCCGCTCAGCATCGGCTCTGGGCGAAGGATCTCAGCCGCTACGGCCTATTGGCCGTAGAGATTGATGATTATGACGAGGTTCCCGCGCTGTTGCGCGAGGTCGAACGTCGGGTGGCTGCTCTACGGGTATGGGTAAGCGGTAGTTGGCCGCTCGACATACCCGATCCACACACCGCCAGCCTGTATCGCTTCTCGGAAAATGTCGGACGCCTGATCGGAACAAGCGGGCGCGATCTCGTCAGCGGGTCCGGCATGCTGGTGGGACCGGCGGCCATCGCTGGCTTCATCGAGTCCCTCAGGGAGGGAGGGGGATGGGATGTCGATCGCCGACTGATAGTACGTGCCTTCCCGCAACCGCTTGCCGGAGACTCGGCAGATAAGGCCAGATGGACTGCACTACGGACGGAACTCGCCCGACTCGCCGGCGTCGTCGTGTTCGTGGGTGGGGGAAAGATGACGGGCGGTCTTATCACTCCGGCTGACGGCGTTATGGAAGAATATGCATTGGCCAAGGAGGCAGGTGCGTTTCTGTTGCCGATCGGAGCTACGGGTGGAGCTGCTGGCCGAATCGCTGATGAGCTCATGGGCTCCGCTATCGCATCGAGCGGGCCCGACGCGCAGAGACCGAAGGATGAAGAGCTGCAGATTCTTGCCAATTCCGCAGCGGATTTGGAGCAACTTACGTCGCTGATCGCGGATATACTGAAACGACTAGCTGAAACCGACTAGGTGCCGGGGGCATATGCCGGAATTCATCACGCGTGACGAATTGCGTCAGATCGCTGCCAAGCGAACTCCGAGCGAACGGGCTTCGATACGCAAAACCGCCTCAGAGCGACCTTTGGAGGGCTCCACGTTCCTATCACACTCGACCAAGGATGAGGACCTGGTCATAGGCTCCACGATCATCCTCGAGAACCACGGGGCGAAAGTTTACACCGACAAGGTCGATCCGGAGATGCCACCTTACACGACAGAAAAAACGGCATCCCTACTGAAGACGCGCATCAGGCAGACCAAGCGCTTTGTTCTTCTCGCCAGCAAGAACAGCAAAGAGAGCCGCTGGGTACCTTGGGAACTCGGGGTCGCCGACGGGTTCAAGAGCATCGACAAGATAGCCTTATTCCCATCCGCCGACGATACCAACGACATGACCTGGGCCACGTGGGAGTATCTCGGCCTGTATCCCCGCATAGTGTGGGGGCCCATGAGGGGGAAAGAGAAGCCGCTCTGGATGGTCTGGGATCATAAGACCAATACCGCGACGCCCTTGTCCGATTGGCTCGCCGGCTGGTAGCTGATGTTCGCCCAGCCGCGCGCCGCAGGGCCAAACCGTTGCGAAAGCGCGGCCGCGGCCGATATCGGATCATTGAATGGTAGCGAGAGCGGACAGCGTCGCGCCAGTTCACGCCTCAATTCCAGCAGGTTGGCGGTGCGTAAGTCGCATCGAGCGGTTTTGGACCCGCTCAAGGACAGGGACGGAGGTTCATTGATCGTCTGTGGCAAGGCCGAGGTCGCCGCCGAATAGACACCGATGACGAATGTCCGCTTACCAACGTCCTTTGCCCGCCACCGGACAGTCGGCATCCGGCCCCAAATACGCCGTTTCGGAAATCAGCTTGGCGACGTCCGGGCATGTCCGCGAATCGTCGATCGAGAAGGCCGCGGCGGCCGGCTCAATTGCACCCACCGTGGACATCCCGGAAACATGCCTTCGACTGGCCGCTTAACGCAACCATGCGATCAAAACCGGCCGCTTGATCGCACCTGATCGCACATAGGGGCACTTCGATTTCCTGACATTCGGCACCATTCTTTCTCGATCTGCCAAAACAGCGGAGCAGCGCTGATGACACCGACGAAGCTCCTTGTCGGCCAAGTCACTGTCGTGTTCGCCATTGTCGTCCTTGGCGTATGGGCGGCGACGCAGTGGTGCGCCGAAATGCTGGGCTATCAGGAGCAACTCGGCTCGCCATGGTTTGTGGCGGCCGGCTGGCCGATTTACAAGCCGTGGAAACTGTTTGTTTGGTGGTTCCAGTTCGGAGCCTATGCGCCGGAGGTTTTTGACAGGGCGGGCATGCTGGCTGGCGCCAGCGGCTTCATGGGCTGCGCCGCGGCGATCGCAGGCTCGCTCTGGCGGGCCCGGCAGCGCGGACTGGTCACGACCTATGGCTCATCACGATGGGCCACGAGGCGGGAAATCGAAAGGTCGGGGCTGTTTCGGCCAGCCGGCGTTTTCCTAGGTAAACTGCAGGATCGCTATCTCCGTCACGATGGACCAGAGCACGTGATGGCCTTTGCGCCGACGCGCTCGGGCAAGGGGGTGGGTCTGGTTGTGCCGACGCTTCTTTCCTGGACCGGCTCGGCGGTCATCCACGACATCAAGGGCGAGAACTGGCAATTGACCGCTGGCTGGCGATCGAAATTCTCGCACTGCCTCCTGTTCAATCCGACCGATCCGCGATCGGCGCGCTACAATCCGCTCCTGGAAGTGCGCAAGGGTCCGCACGAGGTTCGCGACGTCCAGAACATCGCGGACATCCTCGTCGATCCTGAAGGTGCGCTGGAGCGGCGGAACCATTGGGAGAAGACCAGCCACGCTCTGCTGGTCGGCGCCATCCTGCATATTCTCTACTCCGAGGAGGAGAAGACGCTTGCCCGGGTCGCCACTTTCCTGTCGGATCCCCAGCGATCTTTTGCCGCGACACTGCGGCGGATGATGACCACCAATCATCTCGGTACCGCGAGAAAGCCTGAGGTGCATCCGGTGGTCGCCTCGGCAGCCCGCGAGGTGCTGAACAAATCGGAAAACGAACGCTCCGGCGTCCTGTCCACGGCGATGAGCTTCCTCGGGCTTTATCGCGATCCGACCGTGGCGGCGACGACATCGGCCTGCGACTGGCGCATCGCCGACCTCATGGATGCGAACTTGCCGGTGTCGCTCTACCTCGTCGTGCCGCCGTCGGATATCTCGCGCACCAAGCCGCTGGTGCACCTAGTGCTCAATCAGATCGGCAGGCGGCTTACGGAACGGCTTGAAGGCGATCCGAAGAAGAGCCGCAAACACCAGCTGCTCATGATGCTGGACGAGTTTCCAGCGCTCGGTCGGCTCGATTTCTTCGAGACGGCTTTGGCCTTCATGGCGGGCTACGGCATCCGCGCCTATCTGATCGCGCAGTCGCTCAACCAGATCTCCAAGGCCTATGGCGAGAACAACGCCGTTCTCGACAATTGCCATGTGAGGATTGCTTTTTCGTCCAATGACGAGCGCACGGCCAAGCGCATCTCGGACGCGCTCGGCATGGCGACGCAATTGCGCGCCATGCGCAACTATGCCGGCCATCGGCTGGCACCCTGGCTTTCGCATGTCATGGTGAGCCGCCAGGAGACGGCACGCCCGTTACTGACACCGGGCGAGGTGATGCAATTGCCGCCGGCCGATGAATTGGTGCTGGTCTCCGGCCTGCCGCCGATCCGCGCGAGCAAGCTGCGATATTACCAGGACAGAAACTTCACCGAGCGCGTTCTGCCTTCGCCGGTTCTGCGCGACGGTCCCTATGCGGATTGCCCTGCTCAACGTCCCGGCGACTGGAGCGGCCAGGTGCGCGGCGTGGACCGCCGTCTTGCCGCCGAGGGCGGGTGTGCCGACACCACACCCGGAGACGACGGCGGCGTCCAGCAGCAGCGTCATCCGGGATTGCCCGCACAAAGCGAAAGGAAAGCCGAACAGCCCGACCAGGGTGAGCTGTTCAAGCCCGCCGACGATGACAGCGAGACGGTCGCCGACAGACAAGTCATGGAACGGATTTCCAATGCCGCGCGCGCCTACGGCATCAACGAGGGTATGGGCGAGGACAAGGATATTCTGCCCGGTTTCTGACGTTTCCGTGGCCGGGCGCATCTCAGCGTAGATAAGGGCCATAAGCGATTTTCGGCTTTTGAACCATGCTCGCTCCGCATCCGGCGCATCAGTGCTGGTCAACTGGAACGAGCCGCATGAAGCCCGAACGCATCCGTCATCAGTTTCTCCTTGATCCCGAGTTGAGCAGGAAGCTCGATCAACTCAGCCGCAATCCCTCGACCACCAAGTCGGAGATCGTGGCGAAGGCGGTCGAGGCCTTCATCGACCATCGCGGTGAGAACGAGCTCGACCGGCGTTACGGCAGGAGGCTCGACCGTCTTTCGCGCGATCTCGATCATGTCCGGCGCGATGCCGAGATGATTCTGGAGAGCCTGGCGCTCTTCATCCGTTTTTCCATCACGCTTCACGCCCACACGCCGGTTCCGGACAAGGCGACACAGGCGATCGCGCAGGAGCGCTTCCGGAAATTCGTCGAGCAGGTCGGCCGCCAGATCGCGTCGGGCAAGCGTTCGCTCGATGAAGGCGATGGCGGGGAGGGAGGTGAATGACCACTCATCCCGAGGCCGATCACCGCCGCCGCGCCATGCTGCGCACCGCGATGGGGCAGGCGATCGCCGATGCACTGGCCGATCCCTCCGTCATCGAGGTGATGGTCAATCCCGACGGCGCGCTGCGGCTCGACCGGCTGGGGGAGGGCCGGGTCGACAGCGGCGTGCGCATGCATCCGTCCGAGGCGGAACGCATCATCCGCCTGGTCGCCTCCCACGTGCGCGCCGAAGCCCATGCCGACAATCCGATCGTCAGCGCCGAACTGGCGTCAGGCGAACGCTTCGAGGGCGTGCTGCCTCCGGTGGTCTTGGCGCCATGCTTCGCCATCCGCAAGCCGGCCGCGAAACTCTACACGCTGGCCGATTACGTCACCGACCGGATCATGATGCTGGTCCACGCCGATGCGCTCAGGAAGGCGGTCCGGGAACGTCGCAACATCCTGGTCGTCGGCGGCACGTCGTCGGGTAAGACGACGCTTGCCAATGCGCTGCTCGCCGAAGTGGCCGAATGTGACGAGCGCGTGATCCTGATCGAGGACACACGCGAACTGCAATGCGCGGCGAAGGATTGTGTTGCGCTCCGTACCAGACGTGGCTTCGTCTCCCTCGCCGATCTCGTGCGCTCGACGCTGCGCCTCAGACCCGATCGCATCATCGTCGGCGAGGTCCGGGGGGCGGAAGCCCTCGACATGCTGAAGGCGTGGAACACCGGTCATCCGGGTGGCATTGCTACAGTCCACGCCAATTCGGCGCGCGCGGCGCTCTACCGTATCGAGCAGCTCGCCCAGGAAGCCGTCGTCACCGTTCCTCGCCACCTCATCGCGGACGCCATCGATCTGATCGTCTTCATCGCTGGGCGCGGGTCGTCGCGCCGCATCGACGCGATCGCCGAGGTCACCGGTCTCGACGGCAATGGCGACTACGCCGTCATGCAGCTCACCCTCCCACAACTCCAGCAGCTTTGAGAGAATTTTCATGCGCAAGAAGCTTCGTTTTCTATCGTCGACCACCATCGTATTTGTCCTCACGGCGCCGGCCCATGCGGCAGGTTCAGGCATGCCGTGGGAAGAGCCGCTGCAGCAGATTCTGGAATCGGTGCAGGGGCCGGTTGCCAAGATTATCGCGGTGATCGTCATAATCACCACGGGTCTGACGCTCGCCTTCGGCGACACGGCGGGCGGATTCCGCCGATTGATCCAGATCGTCTTCGGCCTGTCGATCGCCTTTGCCGCTTCGAGCTTCTTCCTCTCCTTCTTCTCCTTCGGCGGCGGGGCGCTCGTCTGATGGCGACCGGCGAGCAGCATATCGAAGGTTTCGAGGTTTCGGTCCATCGATCGCTGACCGAGCCGATCCTGCTTGGCGGTGCGCCGCGTGCTGTGGCGATCCTCAACGGCACGGTAGCTGCGGCGATCGGGCTCGGGATGCAGCAATGGATCGCCGGCTTGTTGCTCTGGATTGCCGGCCACACGTTGGCGGTTTTTGCCGCCCGCCGCGATCCGGATTTTGCCAGCGTGCTCGTCCGTCACCTTCGCCAGAAGGGTTGGCTCGCATGCTGAACCTTGTCGAATACCGCAGCCGGGCCGACCGGCTTGCCGACTATCTTCCATGGGCGGCATTGGTCGCGCCCGGCATAGTTCTCAACAAGGACGGCAGTTTCCAGCGCACGTTCCGGTTCCGCGGGCCCGATCTCGAAAGCGCGACGGAAGCCGAGCTCGTCGGCATCTGTGCGCGGGCGAACAATGCGCTGAGACGGCTCGGCTCCGGCTGGGCATTATTCTTCGAAGCCGAGCGCATCGAGGCGCTGGACTATCCGAACTCGCAGTTTCCCGACGCCGCCTCGTGGCTGGTCGACGAGGAACGGCGCGCGGCATTCGAGGGCAAGATCGCGCATTTCGAGAGCCGCTATCACCTGACCCTGTTGTTCATGCCGCCACCGGATGGCCAGGCACGCGCCGAAAGCGCCCTGGTCGAGTCCGATCATTCTGAAGGACAAAGGAACTGGCGCCAAGAGTTGACGCGGTTCCGGGACGAGACCGACCGGGTGCTCGATCTCCTGTCAGGCTTGATGCCCGAAGTGCGCGCACTCGACGACGCCGAGACGCTGACCTTCCTGCACGACACGATCTCGACCAGGCGTCACGCGGTCGCCGTGCCGGAGACGCCGATGTATCTCGATAGCGTGCTGGTCGACACGCCGCTCACCGGCGGGCTGGAGCCGATGCTCGGCAACCAGCATCTGCGTACGCTCTCCATTCTCGGTTTCCCGAATACCACCCGGCCCGGAGTCCTCGACGCGCTCAATCATCAGGATTTTACCTATCGCTGGGTGACCCGCTTCATTCCCCTCGACAAGGCGGAAGCCACGAAGACGCTGACCAGGCTGCGCCGGCAGTGGTTTTCCAAGCGCAAGTCGATCGCGGCGATCCTGCGCGAGGTGGTGACAAACGAGCTGAACCGCGCCGGGTTTGCCGGA
>NZ_AMSI01000037.1 GCF_000300515.1 Nitratireductor indicus C115 | reverse complement strand
CGAATCCCTCCCTCTCCGCCATAAAATTCCCTTACCCAGCAAGGCAAGCCGCAGCTGCTATTCGTCTAAGATGGTCAGCAACACCAGCGCCCTCATAGATTGCCGCTCGTAAGGGCCACAATGTCGGCACGTCGCTAACCAAATTAACTAGTTTCACCAGCATTCGGACGATACCCAGCCTCGCGTGCAATTCGGCCCAGGACGCCTCGAACAGTAACGTCGAGTTGTCCGCCTTCCGAATAATCCGCAGGAGCGACATAATTCGCCCGGTCTTCGGCGATGAGGCGCCCGATCTTGTTTTGCGTCGTCTGATTTGGCCATTCGCCCGGATCGAACACGGCGATAGCGCAACCGCCCTGGAAGCGCACCATTTTCATTGATGGGATGTCGGTATCGCCATCACCGATGAAAATCATTCTCTCGAACGGAACAGCGCGCTCCGACATTGGCACCCATCGATTGATAGCGACATTGTCCCAGGTGTTGCTGATCCCTTTGTTGATGCGGAAAAGGAACTGCGTTTTGTTGGTGTAATTAACCGCCACAGACGGCCAGATTGCCCGACCATCATGGTCGTAGGCGAAACCTGACGCGAAAATTGCTGCGAACTGCTCTCTGATTGAGCACCCCTCTATCATTTCACGCAGTCCCGACGAAACAACATAATGTTCGAGAGAGATTCGCTGCTCTCCTGCGAAAGTGTTCATGCGATCAAACCAAGAGATCACGCCGTCAAACAGGGGAAGCGCTGATCCGTGTGACCTCAAACGTTGGCGCGTCACAGGTTCACGCGACTTTCTCACCATCATCTGCATGTAGACGAGAATTTCATCACCGTCTTGTTGCTTGGTTTCTTCCTTCACTTCCTCCCAGAATTGCGAAGGATCAGCATATCCGATCTCCGGTAAATATGAATGCTGTTGCATCGATCCCGGCGAGAGTGTTCCGTCGAAATCGTAGACAATGGCCGCCCTGGTTGTTGTCTGCTCGTTCATAGTAGCCCCCTTGTTCACACACCCGTCAATGAATGGTCTGAACGTTGTTCCCTTCGCCGTTCATTGTCTCGAAACAGCGTAAGCATTTCACCACCGATCATTAAGATCGTCGAGACAATGCTTCCATGCTGTTTGCGCTAGGGAGCGGGGCATGCGCAACTGGCGCTGCCTGGGCTCGACTGATCGTGCCGGGATAATCCTTGGCACCCCTCTGGGGGCATCCTACGCGAGACCATCAACACCCGTTGGAGGTCTCGCATGGCAACGATCCGGAAGCTCAGGGGGCGCTGGCAGGCGCAGGTGCGTCGGCGCGGCATGAAGCCTCGTGCGAAGAGCTTCGATAGCAAGCTCGAAGCCGAGAAGTGGGCGCGTGATCTGGAAACCCAGGTCGATCGGTTCGGATCCGCACCGGATACCAAAATCCTCGAAAGCACGACGCTCGGTGATCTGCTCGAACGCTACCAGCGCGAGGTGTCGCCGACCAAGCGCGGCTCCCTCCAGGAGGTCCAGCGGATCGACGTGCTGCGGCGTCACGAACTTGCCCATCGAACGATGGTCGGACTGTCGCAGCAGGATATCGCGTCGTTCCGCGATGAACGCTTACAAAGCGTAGCTGCATCTACCGCGGTGCGAGAACTCGCGATCCTCAGCCATGTGGTCGAGGTCGCCATCCGTGACTGGGGGCTGCCTCTCAATCGAAACGTCGTGAAGATGGTGCGCCGTCCCGTGATACGCAACGAGCGCAGCCGCCGACTGACGGGCGACGAGGAACAGCGCCTGCTGGATGGCTGCGACACAGGCAAGACTCCGTGCCTCAAGACGCTGCTCATCGTTGCCATCGAGACCGGGATGCGCCGTAGCGAACTGCTCGGGCTGCGGTGGAGCGACATCTCGCACAATCGTCGTGTCGCAATGCTGCACATGACCAAAAATGGTGAGGGTCGCGAGGTGCCGCTGTCACAGCGTGCGTTTCAAGCACTCATGGACTGGAAAGAGGCCGCGCTGATAGATGTATCTACAATCTTTCCTCTGACTGCTGGCGCTCTGGAGCAAGCCTGGCGTCGCCTGCTTCTACGGGTAGCGATTGCCGATCTTCGTTTCCACGATCTGCGTCACGAAGCGGTGAGCCGTCTGTTCGAGCGTGGATTGAATGTCATGGAAGTGAGCAGCATTTCCGGACACAAGGAATTGCGGATGCTCAGGCGCTATAGCCATCTTCGCGCCGAAGACTTGGTCGAACGTCTCGGATAGATGCACGTCCTGCACGCAACGCCATGTTGTCATTCGCCCATAGGTTTGACAACATTGTCAACATATCGAGCTGAAAACACCGCGAAATGGCCTTCGGACGCCTCTCAGTGACAACAAAAATAGGTATTTAGGGCGTCAAACCGCAACACAATGTTGCGGTTTCTTTCCAAAATGTTGTCGTTTTCAGAGCCATTCCGTGAATTTTGCCGATGTGCCAACATCGAGTGCGCTCAAATACCTGAACCACAAACGCTGCTTGCCGTGAAGTTCTACGCCCATCGTCCGGATACAGAATAGATATCTTCCGCGCTGTCGCTTTCGTAGATGCATCTACCCCGCCAGCCTCGCAAAGCCTTGTGACACAAGGGTCAATATGTATTCGGTCCAGCAGTCGATCCGAACCCTGGCGAGGTCTGGACGAGAGCATCCAAGGCCGGAGGTCGCGACGGGTTGCTGATTGTGTCAGCCTTGACCGAACACACGCAGATATCCCGCAAGGATACCGGACGATGTTGGAAAGCGCCGCTCCATGTTGTGCGCGCTCGAACGAATACCGCGAATCCTCCTGCACACCGATCTTGGAGGGTAGAGGTTTGCGGCATGCCAGATCAGGGATGCCTCACTGCGCTGAGCAGCACGATGTCCTAGAGGGAAATGCCGACCTCGATGGGGATGGATCCGGTCACCACCGCACATCCCCGCCCCAATCCTCCCATGCCGCAGAAATCGACATAGAGAGTCCCTGGCGCGCTCCGTGCGTGTGGCGCTGTCCGACGCCAAGCCGGGGTCTGGAACGCACCGACGACCGCCCCTGAGCGCTGAGCCTGTATTGGTGTGAGGGTATTCGACGACCATACCGTCTAAAAGGAATCACCGGCTCGGAGAACCACATTCTGCTATTGCTGGTAGAATTTTAGCTTTACCGGAAGGCTAGAACCTCTCCGGAACGGAAATCTTAAAACCGGATCACGAGCGAAGCGAGTGGGCAAGGCCCGAAGGGCCGCGCAGGCGAGCGCCGGAGGCGCGAGTAATCTCTGCGTCTGTTTCGAGGTCACGGTTCCAATGCTTTCTTCTAACTTATATCAATTCTATAAAGATACATATATACATACAGCTATAGGGAGAAAAAGCACCGAAAACGTGACAGAATCTCGGCGCGCACGACTTGAAGCACTCCTATTTCATTCTCGCTATACAGCACTCATACCCATCTCAGAGGATGACAAAATGAGTGACTTTGAACCCATCCCTCCTACCGGCACGTCGCAGAAAACGACCGGCATCATCAGGCCGGGACTGAAGGCATATATTGAGGCGTGGCAGGAAAATCGCCGCAACTATATTCACGAGCAGATAGCGGCCGCGTCTGCTGCGGAATCTCGCAAGAAATACCGGGCAGCACGGGAAGCCGAGGGAAAGACGGTTCGCAGCTATAAACGTCACAACCATCTTCCTCAGCAGCCTCACGAAACTCGTCGCGATTACGAGTTGCGGTGCCATCGTGAGCGTCAGCAGGTCTATCGCGCCGAGGCTGATGCTCCGAAGCGCCCCAGGGCTGACTTGTCCAAGATGACCGAGGAAGAAAGGAAGGCTCATGTCCGCGAACTCGCGAACGCAAGAAAGAGGCGTGAGCGTGCAAAACCTCAGCTTGCAGTCGGTAACAGCGACATTCCGGCCCCCTCCAGTTGCGGTGACATCGAGTGGGGGATGTTTTGACGTTGAGTCCCGAACTGAGGCAGCGCCTACGCGCGATGGTCGAGAAGTATCAAAAGCGCCGGTCCAACATCATCTGGGCAGTGGATCGGTTCCCCTATCAGCAGTCACCGCTCGAAAAGCCTCGCGTGCGCGTCAAGGCAGGATCTCGCCGGCTGCGCACGGACTTGCATTGACGCCGAGGATTGGCCAGAGAACTGCAGGAAGGATCAGGGAAGCTCACCGGCTCGATCCGATGCTCACGCAACCTTTTGTAGCGTTGAACGCACCAGAGCCAGCCAGCGAGCTCCTGTGAGTCAACCAACAGCATCTTCGTGCCGGCTCCCCTTCAACGTGCGCAGCACCGTGCGGGGATGGATGCCGTATTGCGTGGCGACCGCCTCGATCGAGGTTGTTCCGTGCTCGATAGCAAGCCTTGCCTCCTGACGCTGCGTCATCGCCGGTCGCCGGCCGATCCTGCAACCCCGAGCCCGAGCAGCCGCCATCCCAGCTTTCGTTCGCTCGCTAATCAGCGAGCGCTCGAATTCCGCCATCGCAGCGAGAAGGTGAAACAGCAGCCGCCCTCCGGACGATGAAGTATCGATCGCTTCGCTTAGCGACCGGAACTCGACCTGACGGGCACCGAGATCCGTGACGAGCCGAATAAGATCGATCAATGATCGCCCTAGCCGGTCCAGCCTCCACACGACCAGGGTGTCATCGGGGCACAACTCATCGAGAGTTGCGGCGAGACCAGGTCGCTCAAAATCGGCACCCGAAATCCCTTGATCCGTATGAACCCGCGAGCAGCCAGCGGCTTGGAGCGCTGCCAGCTGAAGGTCAAGGTTTTGCTCGCTGGTCGAAACGCGAGCGTATCCGATCATTTCCATGTCCACCTGCCGGCACCGAGAGGTAGGGATTTCGGTGCATTTTCAAAGAGATGATACCCGGCAGAGGCTTGACGAAAAGGAACCCTTTTGTGCGGACAGGGGATTTCTGTTGACCGTGAAGCAGGCCCTTAGGAAATCAGATACTTACAAGAATTCAGCCCCCAGCAGTGAAGCTATGACGGAGGGGTTCCCTTTCGTGCGGCAATATCTTGTCGTCGCGAGGGAGGGACAATGAGTATCTCAGTCATTATCGCACTGGTTGGCTTGGGACTCATGGTGGTGTTCATGCTGTCCGTCATGCCTGGAAATTCAGCGGAAAGCCGGATGGAAGAGCAGCTCAACGCTATTCCAGACTTCACGCCCTCGGTTAGCTACAAATCTTCCATGTGCAAGAATGCGATTGCGATCGACATCGACCGTGAAAAGATCGCTGTGCTGCTTAATCCGATGAAGCTGAGGCAGTTGGAGGCCAAACCATCGGTATATGGATTCTCTGATCTTATGGCCGTCGAGCTTGTCCGAGATGGCGCTTCGGTGATCAAGACGCAGCGTGGCAGTCAGATTGCAGGCGCTGCGGTAGGCGGTGTTCTGCTCGGGCCTGCCGGGCTTATTGTCGGCGGTCTATCTGGTTCTAAGCGCCAAGAGAGCAAAATCGAGAAGCTATCGATCAAGCTCTATGCAAACGACATGATGACGCCCGTTCAAGAGCTATTCTTCCTGGATTTCCCTGGCACCGGCGTTGACCCGCAGCAAATCCAACCAATCCTTCGTGACCTGGATCAATGGTATGGTCGGCTTCGCGTGATCGTCGAGAGTAAGAAGACGGTTCGCGCTTGAGGACCGGTCCATCAATCCGGAACAGGTATCGGTAGACCCATGTTAGGGTCAACGCCACCTACCACAACGCAGGGAGTGCTCGCCGGCTGGTTCAATGCTACCGCTGCAGTCCCTACAGCAGAGAACACACTGGAGCCAGTCAGTGAGCATCTCTGTGTCAAACACAGCTACCCTGCGGCGCTCTCGTTCAACCCTCTGATAACTTCCACGAGCTTCTTTGTCCTGTCGAAGTCAAAGACCTGCTGCGGCCCTTCCGGTGCGACATCGATGAAGGGGCTTTCGTAGAGCAGGCTGGGATCCATGATGCCTTTCTCCGTCAGGTGCTCGATCACCATGTCAATGAACTCGATCTGGTCGGCAGTAGCTCCGCTGTCGGAAATGAAACCGGAGAACGCTTCCGCAACTGCGGAGCGGTCGAGGCCAACCAGCGAACGAACGAAGGCGCCAAAACCACTGGCGACTTCCGTGGCCTTCTCCAGATGCTTTGCGTCACCTATTCCAGCAACCAGCAGCATGGACTGAAGCTCTTCTATGTCGATCGGCGTCAGCGGCTTGCCATGACGAAGTTTGGCGATGACGATGTGATCTTCGTGTTCGCGCAGGAAATGCCGCGCCTTGCGCTTGAACCGGGCGAAATCGACCTCACCAACCTCCGGCAGATCGATTTCTGCGCTCGCACCAAGCTCGTCCTCGAAGTCGGTGTAGACGATCTTGCGCTTGCCCTTCTCGATATGCTGCACGAGACCGCGAAGCCTCAACCGCACCCGTTCGAGCAGCGGCACCGTGATGCCTTCCCACCAGGGATCGGAAAGGATTTCTAGGATTAGCGGGTGCTGGGCTGCGATGATCGGGATCGCCGTCTGTTCGTCCAGTGCAGAAGCGATCTCGATCAGTTGCTTTTTCAACCGGTCGAAGCTTTTTGAACCCTTGAGCAGCGCCAGTTGGAGATTGAAGATCAAGAGGTCGAAGCGCTTCGCTTCTTCCAGCTCGCTCCTTATCTGGCTCGGCAGTGGAGCGACTGCGCCGACCAGTTCCTCGCGAACCTCATCTGTGAGAGACGTCCAGGCTTTCTCGGTCTGGTATTTCTCGACAAGCCTGCGTTTACCCCGAACAATGAAATTGTCGAGGTTCATGGCCCCGACGTAGGTCTTGAGGAATTCCAGCGCGTCGTCGCGGATGGTGGGCTCGTCGAGAGGCTTGCCGTCACCGGCGTCATAGCCCTCCTGATCCGGCTCGGACATGCCGGTAACATCGGCCCTATGCTTTTCGTCGAGCGCCCGCACCAGATCGAAGCGGGCGGCAAACAGGCGTTCGTTCAGGCTCCTTGCATTCTTGCCCTCGTCAGGCTGCGGGTTCTGGCGGAAGAATTCGAGGTTCTGGCAATAGTCGAAGACGCGGAAGAACTCCTTGTCCTCGCCGGGACCGAAAAGATCGGGGCAAAGCCGTGTTCCACGACCGATGATCTGCCAGAACTTCGTCTTTGAGCGGATCAGCTTGAACAGAACGAGATTGACCACCTCCGGCACGTCGATGCCGGTGTCGAGCATGTCGACGGAGATGGCGATGTGCGGGTTGTCGTCCTTCTTGGAAAAATCGTCGATCAGGCTTTGTGCATACTCGGTCTTGAAGGTGATGACGCGGGCGAAGTGGCCGGCCAGGTGCGGATAGGCGCGGTTGAAGCGCTCCTCGATGAATTCCGCGTGGCTCTGGTTCTTGGCGAAGACGATCGTCTTGCCGAGCCGATCGCCGCCGGCGACCTTCAGCCCTTCGGTCATGACATGGGCCAGAACCTTGTCGACAGTGTCGGCGTTAAACAGCCATTTGTTGATCGCTTCGGCGTTCACGCTGTCGGGTGGGTCGCCATCCTCCTCGTCCCACTCCAGCATGTCCCACTGCTCTTTCTCCTCGTCGGAGAGATCGTCGTAGCGGATGCCTTCGCGCTGGAACTTCAGCGGCACGGAGACCGAATGCGGCGGCACGAGATATTCGTCCTCCACCGCCTTGTCGAGCGAGTAGGCATCGGTCGGCACGCCGTCCTCAAGATCGAACAGGCCGTAGGTGTTGCGGTCGATCTCATCCTTTGGCGTGGCAGTCAGGCCGACCAGCAGGCTGTCGAAATAGTCGAAGATAGCGCCATAGCGCTGGTAGACCGAGCGGTGCGCCTCATCAATGATCACGAGATCGAAATGACCGGCGCCGAAACGAGCCTCGCCAGCCTTGCGCTCGTC
This sequence comes from Nitratireductor indicus C115, assembly GCF_000300515.1. GTDB lineage: Bacteria > Pseudomonadota > Alphaproteobacteria > Rhizobiales > Rhizobiaceae > Nitratireductor > Nitratireductor indicus. Next base: position 4,086 of record NZ_AMSI01000037.1, on the reverse strand, counting down.
GATCAGGTTCATCATCGTCGGGTAGGTGGAGAGGAAGACGCGGCCTTCGGCGTTTTTCTCCGTCACGAGATTGACCGGTGAGGCGTCGGGCAGATGCGTCTTGAAAGCTTTCACCGCCTGGTTCACCAGCGCTACCCGATCGGCCAGGAAAAGCACGCGCTTGACCCAGCCGGCGCGCATCAGGAGATCGACCAGCGCGATCACCGTGCGCGTCTTGCCGGAGCCCGTCGCCATCACCAGCAGGCTCTTGCGCTGCTTGTGGCTCTCGAAGGTCTCCGCCACGCGGGAGATGGCGCGGGTCTGGTAGTAGCGACCGGCGATCTGCTTGTTGACGGGAAGCCCCGCGATTGGCCTGCGGCTGGTGCGCCGCTGGATCATCAGCGCCAGCTCGTCCTTCATATAGAAGCCGGAAACGGCGCGCTGCGGATAGGCCGTATCGTCCCAGATCCAGTGCTCGTAGCCGTTGGATGTGAAGATGACCGGCCGCTGGCCAAACTGTTTTTCCAGGCAATCGGCATAGAGCTTGGCCTGCTGCTGGCCGACGCGGGGATCGCGTTTGGTGCGCTTGGCCTCGATGAGCGCCAGCGGCTTGCCGTCGTCGCCCCACAGCACATAGTCGACGAAACCCTTGCCTTCATTGTTCGGCATGCCGTCTACCGGAAACTCTCGGTCGCGCGGCTGGTCGAGCTTCCAGCCGACTTCCTTCAAAAGCAGGTCGATATAAAGGTCGCGGGTCTCAGCTTCGGAATAGTCGTGATGATCGGGCCGCGCCTCGTTCTCGCGGCGGGCGGCCGCCACCTCAGTGCGCAGGCGCTTCAGTTCGGCGTCGAGATTGGCCTTGTCGCGTAGCATGGTCTCGAAGGCGGCGTCCTTCGCCTCCATCTCGCCCTTCATACGGGTGGCGGCGCTTCTGGCGCAGTTGATCGGCCTTATCCAGGATCGCCGCAATCCGCTTCTGCTCATCGAGAGGGGGGAGGGGGATCTCGAGAGACCGCAAGACGTCGAGAGTGATGCCCTTAACTGTCGCTCCCGTCGCCATGCGCTCTAGGAAGGGACCGTTCGCCAGCAACGCATGGAGAAGGTATCGGACGGATACACCAGGAGTCGGAAACAGCGCTTTTAGGTCTTGGTTAATTGCCATAGCCACGGCATTAATTGCTGCCTTGCCGACGGCCATGCGGGTCGGCACCAAGATACTGCCCGCAGGTATTACACTGGTGGCAGAATTAGCAACGCCTGCCTCCGTTATGCTGTCAACTGTTTGGGTGATGTCGGTTGTCTTGAAATCTTTGACAGAAGCCCATGGTATCGAGCCGTCCCAATACTCGGGAATATCTTTGCTAGGTGTGCCGCCACCACGAATTTTGACCAGTTCCCCAAGGCGAGCAACAGGAATATTCAAAGCATCCCCTCCAACTCCCTCAACCCCGCCGCAATCTCGTCCTCCAGCTTCAGCAGTTCCGCAATGATCTCCTTCGGCGGCCGATGCTCAACCACCTCATGCAGCACTTCCTTGTAGCGGTTGAGCGACAGGTCGTAGCCGGCATCGGCGATCTCCTCGCGCGTCACTGTAAAACTTTGGCCGGTGCGCGGGTTATCGCGCTCGGTGCCGTTGCGTTCCGTCCAACGGGCGACGACATCCGGCAGATTGTTCTTCGCGTGCTCGCCTGCGGTGAGCTTCTCCCTTGGCACCGGGCCGAATTTTTCTTCCGGCACCAACATCTGGCGCTTGTCGTCCAGGCTCATGCCGTCGGCCTGCAGATCGTAGAACCAGACGTGATCCGTGCCGCCGGAATTGGTCTTGGTGAAGAAGACGATCGCAGTCGACACGCCGGCATAGGGCCTGAACACGCCTGACGGCAGCTTAACGATGGCGTCGAGCTTGTGATCGTCGACCAGCATCCTGCGGATCGCCTTATGCGCGGTGGACGAACCGAACAGCACGCCGTCCGGCACGATCACCGCCGCGCGCCCGCCAGGCTTCAAGAGCTTCAGAAACAGCGCCATGAACAGAAGCTCGGTCTTCTTCGTCTTGACGATGGCGAGCAGGTCGTTGGCGGTCGTCTCGTAGTCCAGCGAGCCGGCAAAAGGCGGGTTGGCGAGGATCAGCGAATACCTGTCGGCATCGTCGCCATGGCTGGAGGAAAGCGAATCCCGGTAGCGGATATCGGCGCCCTCGACGCCATGAAGCTGCATGTTCATCGAGCCGATGCGCAGCATGGTTTGGTCGAAATCGTAGCCGTGGAACATCGTGTCATGGAAATGCCGGTTGAGCGACTTGTCCATGAACAGCTTCGAATGATGCTCGCGCAGATATTCGCCGGCGGCGACCAGAAAGCCGCAGGTGCCGCTCGCCGGATCGCAGATCACATCCTGCGGCGTCGGCTTGGTCAATTCCACCATCAGCCGGATGATATGGCGCGGGGTGCGGAATTGTCCGTTCTGTCCCGCAGACGCGATCTTGCTCAGCATGTATTCGTAGAGGTCGCCCTTGGTGTCGCGATCCTCCAGCGGGAGGTCCGCCAGCATGTCGACCACCTTGGCGAGCAGGCCCGGCGTCGGGATGGTGAAGCGCGCGCCTTTCATGTGCTCGGCATGAGCCGTGCCTTTTTCCGCCATTTCGCGAAGGAATGGAAACACGCTATCCGACACGATGAAGAACATGCGCGCCGGGTCATCGTTCTTGAAATGCGACCACCGCAGCATGGCATAGGTGATCTCTTCCTTGATCTTGCCCGTCTCGTGATCACGCACGGTGCGATAGACGCCTTCAGGAAAGATCACCCGCTCCATCGGCTGGCCCAGCATGTTGGCCTTGTTCTCTTCGCGTGTCTGGATGTCGTCGAGCCCGCGCATGAACAGCAGATAGGTGATCTGCTCGATCACCTCGAGCGGATTGGCAATCCCGCCCGCCCAGAAGGCGTTCCACACCTGATCGACCTTCGAGCGAATTTCACCTGTGAGCATGTTTGCGTATTCCAGATCTCTTTCGAATCACTTTTGACACTAAGCCATAGCTCCATGCTACAGAATGCATGCGGGATCGAAATTGTGGTGGGGTTGAATGAGTTCTGAAGAGCCGGCCGGCCGAGTTGTAAAGATATTCATCACCGGACAGGATCCGCGAAGCCTGCGAACAGTGGAGCTCGACAACTGGACTGGTGTTGCAATCACCGGACAGCCGGAGTTTTTCAAGAAAGCTCTTGAGGCCGAGGTTCTTAGTCGCTCCTGCGTTTATCTGCTTATTCGCTCGAGCGCAGATGACGACTTACCGGAAATCTATGTCGGTGAAAGCGATGATTTTTCCCAGCGCTACCTCACCGGAAAGTTCCCCATCGACTTCGACTCCTTTCTGATTTTCACCAGCAAGGATGACGCTCTGACGCGAGCACATGTCAAATGGCTCGAACTTGAGTTGTGGTCCATCCTGAAGGGTAACCGCGGTAAAGTTGTCGTGGCCAACACGAATAAACCCACCGGCTCGAATTTGCCACGCGCAGACATCGCGACCATGCGAACGTATCTGAGCAACACGATCTACGTTCTCGAAGCGTTGGGGTATGATCTGTTCTCGGTTCAAGAACGGACATCCGTATCTCCGTCGACGAAACAGACTGATGCGCAGCCCAGCGAGATCACTGGTCTGCGTTTGGACCTCTACTCGATGCTTCCCAGGCGGCCTGATGACCACGCGTTTCTGCGGTATGAGAATGGCGCATATACACTTTTGCAGGATTCAAAGATCAATGCGAAGGTGACTGAAAGCCTGCCAGCGAATGTCAGGAAGCTTCGGGATCAACTGATCGCGGAGGGTGATCTGGTCGACCATGGAGATTACCTTCAACTTTCACGCGATATACCCTTCTCAAAGCCTTCCCCGGCCTCCGCACTCGTCAAAGGCAGGAGTTCCACCGGATACATCGACTGGATGAGAAAGAGTGATGGCGTGCCGTTGGGCGCCGTTCTTGGGATGGTAGCGGCAGGGCAAGCCCTTGAAGATCCGGCACAGTGAGGCCACTACGGAGCGGCCCGTTGCGCAGGATTGCTGCGCCCCTTCTGCCGCTATCTAGTGCGCCGCGCCGGCAC
>NZ_AMSI01000036.1 GCF_000300515.1 Nitratireductor indicus C115 | reverse complement strand
CGCGATATCCAACCTATTTGAGTAAACCAATGCACCCGCTAACGGAAAGGTAGGACCTCGAGCAGGTTGAGGTTCAAGTGTTCAAATGTCGCAGCTCCCTTTGGAAAGCGACGCCGCAAAACTGTTGCGCGGCCACGATCTCAAGCGTCTTTTCACATTGGTGACAGGTGGTCGAGCAGGATCATCGTCCCCAAGCCGCAAAGTGCAAGACCTGCAATCAGTTCGGCTAGCTTGCCGAGGCGATGGCCTATCAGCCTCCCGACAAGCATGCCGCCCGAGGACATCACGAAGGTGGCAAACCCTATTGCTACCGCGACGATGACGATGTTGACCTGAAGAAACGCGAGAGAGATACCCACCGCCATGGCGTCGATGCTGGTTCCTACCGCCGTCGCCATCAGGGCGGTGAGCGATCTTCCCTTGGACGGGTTATCCGTAGAGCCCCAGATTGCCGCGTAGAGCATATGAATGCCGACGCCCGCGAGGAGGGCGAAGGCGATCCAATGATCGACAGCCTGGACAAAGCGGCTGGCTGCAACGCCGGCGATCCAACCGAGAATGGGCGTTGTCGCCTCGACAATGCCGAAGATCAAACCTGTTCGTAACGCATCTCTCAGGGGCGGCGAGCCGATGGCGGCCCCTCGTCCGATAGAGACTGCAAAGGCATCGATGGACATACTCAGGGCGAGTACGGCAATGGTGAAGGGCGACATTGGAGAGTGATCCCGACGGACATCTACCGGGCGCCAACCCCTGCTCGTCCGCATAGGAACAGTGGCGCCACAGTCTCGTCGGGCCGTTAAATCGGCTGACCGCGCCATGCGCATGTGTGCAAGCCTGTCGACACGGTCCCGCGCGGGCGCGGTGACTACTCCCTGATTGGCCGGGAGATAGGAACACGGATCCAAAAAGTCAAATTAATTCAGCTAGATGGGCAATTGATACTCATTTGCATCTGGCGGGGCTTAGCGTGAAGCGTGGCGCCGTCGACGCAGCACTACATGGAGCGGGTCAGCCTACAATGGGAGTTGCCAGCCAGAGATAACCGCCGCTTGGCGCAGTTCTTCAAGAACTTCAATTCCGACGATGGCGACAAGGAACCACATGACTTCCGTCAACGACCGTACAAATGCCCGAGAGTGGACAACGACGGTGTCTTCGCTTTCCGGCAAATCGAGGCGAGGAAAGAAGCGAGGAACTCTCGCCATGTATAGCATGTAGTCCGGCCCAAAGAGGGACAGCAGCCGCTTTTCCTCATTCCTGATTACCGGTCGATAGTAAACCAGGAATGCGACCGCACTTATGATCATCAAGACAATGTTTTGAGCCGCAAGGCAGACGCCGACGAGACCGAGAAAGGAGAAGAAATAGAGAGGATTGCGGGTAAGGGAATACGGACCGCTTTGGCAGAGATCCAGATCCTTCCGGCCTCCGATATATAGAGTGCACCAGAGCCTTCCGAGAACGGCAGCAAACACCAGGAAGAATCCGAGAAACTCAATCAGGCTGTAGCCCAGCGTTTCAAAGCCTTCCGGCTGCGTTGCGATCAGCATCGCCAGCCAGGCTGGTGCCACCAGCCACGTTACAAAAATCCTCTTGCGCTCGACTGGGGATTTCGTACCAATTGTCCCTAACAATGATCTAACTCCACCCCCCGCCGAATGTGCGGTAAAAAATATGTGAACCGATCTGGGTCATACGCTCCATGGAGCGAGCCCAACGCGGGCTGACGTAGGTGGCGTTGTAATGGGTCGATGACGCCACTTCGGGTAAGAATATCTTCCCGCCGGTAACTGCCATGGCCACGTCCTTTGCCAGACGATACGCGCGTCGATCTGTAATGACATCCGGAACGCCGTCGCAGGCAAAGGAAAACTGGCATTTGTTGATCCAGTTGTCATTTTGATAAACTACGTCACAGACGTTTGCTGGATATGCAGGATTGCGCACCCGATTGAGAATGACTTGCGCGACCGCGGCTTGCCCCCTCACCTCCTCGCCCCGAGCCTCGAAATAAATCGCGGTAGCAAGGCACTTCTGCTCGGCTGTCGAGAAGACGGATCCCGGTAGAGGCTGCTTCATCCAATCGTGGTCACCTTCGATCGTGGGCGGAACGAAGCGACCGGCTGTCTCGTCGGCGCCGAGTAAAGCCGCGAAGGCATTGGAAGACGCATGGAATTCGTCCTTTGGGGCGTAGGCCGTGGCCAGGATGTCGGCGCCATCGTTGTTGACCAGGTCGGCAAGCGCCTCCGGCACACCGGCCAGACGGTCGTCTGCTGGGTTATGAAACGTAGACAGGCCCGCTACCATTTCAGGATCTGCCTGTTTTGAAAAACCCCGCAGAAAGTATGACGCGTCGGTCCCCGACGAAAGCAGCCGCGAAGTCAACGCCTGCTCTCCAACAGGGGTCTCCAGGTTTTTCCGATACGCTACGCTGACCAGACGTGGTTTCTTCGCTTCTTCAACCACCCGTTGGGACGTGGAAGAAACCTCTCGATCTGCCCGCAAATTGACCCGTTGACCACCGAGCACCAGATCCAGGTTTTCGTCATCACCAGGAATAGCGGCACTGGGCAGCCGGAGCTCCTTCAGATGAGAGCAGGTGTCGGCCTGCTCGACATATACCGCCCAGAGATCCGGCCCGGGAGCGATTCCCAACTCGGATTTGGTGCCCTGGATCCCCGTGGGCGATGCGAAGCCGAACACGAACCAACTTGCGCCGAGAATCGCAAGCACACGCCGATGGCCGTTCGATGATTGTCGCTCGAAAGTGGCTTTCGGTTTGGACCGCAATATCTCATTCTCCGGATGCCCCACGCAGAAGGAGAATCGATTGTTAACCTTGATGGAAAGTTAACACTACTGCGACTGCGCGTCGCAATGTCACGGCAGGCTTATCCAGGCTCCCATTGAACCTCATGTCGCTTGTCCACGCTTCCGGGTTTTGGCTGTCTGGTCTTGCTCTGGTTCGTGTCCGGTCTTGGCTATTCAAGGGCGCAGACGCCTTCCGGCCGGCTGCTCCGGCGCTCGACAAACCCGGAAGATTGCCGACGTTGTTCGCTGCCCAATTGACGGTGGCGGCCGGTGTGCTGAGGGGACCCTTCTGGAGTTTTCTTACGCTGGTCGCGATCGCCAAGACACTACGTCGTTCTGCTGCGGCGACCTCGGGGTTGGTCGCATGACGTGGCTTTTCGAGCATCTGATCGGAGGCAAACGTATCCTTCAAGGCAGGGAAAGACGCGCGATAACCGGAAGATGGTTGGATTGAAAGCGCGGTCCGAGACCTAGGCTGGTAAGCCCCATATTCGGCGAGATGACGATCCTGTCGATCGGCGTGCCCAGGGTAGGCATGTTGCCGAAGCGGGTGCTGAATCGCGTGGGTGACGGCCACCACGCCGATTCCGTAGTTCGGTAGCCAGTTTCTGCAAGAAAGTCCTGAAAGAAGGGCGACCAAGGCGGCATATTCCAGTCTCCCGCGATGACCACGGCTGCATCGCCATCTTCCTGCAGAAGCGCTTGTGTCAGATCGCGATAATACGCTGCTCGCTCTCGCCACATCGATGGTCTCCGTGGTGTCTGGGCGTGAACAGCATAGAGAATGACCTGCCTGTCTTCGATCAGGAGCTCGAGCCTGAGAGGGTGCCGGCCTCCCGTGTCGCGGCTTGCTTGGGAAACGACCTGTTCGCTGATGATCGGAAAGCGGCTGAACACCTTCATGTCAGTGTTAGCCCGCAGATCCCGGCTGCTTTCAAAGCGCCACAATCCGCTTTTGACCAGTGCATCCTGCCAGACGGGGCGCATTTCCTGTAGCACGACGATATCACTTGAAGCGACTTCCGGGATGGAGAGAAAGGGCCGGGGATCGCGATTGTCCGAGAGGACATTGGCCGAAATAATCGTGAACTGGCTGCCACCGCCTCCGGTGGCAGGGGTAGGCAGGAAGACGAATGGAAGAATGGCCGTTAAAAGTGAGATCACAGCGCCGGCTCGCGTAAGCCGGGATCGCGGCACGAGACTGATTGCAAACAGCGCTATTCCAGCAGCGAGAAGGTGCGGGCGAATGAAGTTCGCCATGTCGGCTGCCCACAAGTCGCGGGCAAGAAGGTGCGAACCGAACTGGGCCGCAATATAGAAAAGCTGCACGATGGTGATCAATGGAACGGTAAAGTTGGCCAGATGTCGACGGCGAGGAAAAGACAACACGACACCGCGCTTTCATAAAATTGTCTGCCAGTTCACGGACCTGCCCGGAAAAGTCAACAAGCCACACCAAATCTATAATCGTGCTTGACCCTCTAGCCACCTGAGGTTTTATAGCTTTGCTCCTGTATGACAGGAGGCCGGCCATGAGTGCTGATGGACGCCAGACCCGCTTCCGGGTCGAAGGCATGGATTGCGCAAGCTGCGCCACCAAGATCGACACTGCGGTACGTCGTCTCGACAACGTCGCAGACGTCAAGGTTTCGGTTGTCGCCGGGACAATGACCGTTACCCATGGCGAACGCGTTGACATCGATGCACTCGCCAAAAAGGTTGGCAGCCTCGGCTACAAGACGACCCCGATTGCAGCAAAAGATGTTCCTGTCGCAGATGAAGGCGCAGGCCATCGTCACGGTCCCGGTTGCAACCACGGTCATGCTGAGGGACCCCGCAATCATTCGAGCGAGAGGACCGGCCAAACGGATACCTTGGCGGGCCTGCATGGGCACGACCACGGACCTTCCGACGGGCCGTGGTGGAAAACCTCTAAGGCGCGACTCACCATACTGTGCGGTGCCGCACTGGCGATCGCTTTCGGCCTTGCACAGATATATCCCCAGACGCAGCCTTGGGGCTTCATCGTCGCCATGGCCGTTGGGCTCATCCCCATCGCTCGCCGGGCCATCTTCGGAGCAATGAACGGCAGCCCGTTCACCATTGAGACGTTGATGACGGTAGCTGCGGTCGGCGCAGTGATCATCAATGCTTCCGAGGAGGCGGCGGTCGTCGTTTTCCTGTTCCTCGTGGGCGAACTTCTCGAAGGCATTGCAACCGGGCGCGCGAGAGCATCCATTCGTGCTCTCGCGACATTGATGCCCAAGACGGCGCTGCTGGAGTTAGACGGGACGACGAAGACCGTCCCGGCCGAGAGCCTAGCGGTCGACGCTATCGTGATGGTGCGTCCCGGTGATCGTGTGCCGGCAGACGGTGTGGTGTTGTCAGGTGAGAGCGCTGTCGACGAAGCGCCGGTGACGGGCGAGTCGGTGCCCAAACGCAAGGAAGAGGGCGACAACGTATTCGCCGGCACCGTCAACCAGGAAGGTGTGCTTCGGGTGAGGGTGACGGCTGCTGCCGCCGACAATACGATTGCGCGGATCATTACTCTCGTCGAGGAAGCTCAGGAGACCAAGGCCCCAACCGAGCGCTTCATCGACCGCTTCTCCAAGTACTACACGCCCGGCGTGATGGTGGTGGCTGCGCTGATTGCGATCATTCCGCCGTTGGTGGCGGGCGCGGAATGGGGCACGTGGATCTATCGCGGCCTTGCCGTCCTGCTGATCGGTTGCCCGTGCGCGCTGGTCATCTCGACGCCAGCGGCAATCGCCGCCGCCCTCTCGGCGGGCGCGCGACGCGGTTTGCTGATGAAGGGCGGTTCGGTGTTGGAAAATCTCGGCAAGGTGAACCGCGTCGCCTTCGACAAGACGGGAACCCTTACGGAAGGCAAGCCGAAGGTAACTGACATCGTTGGTGTCGCGCGAGACGAACGCGAGACGTTGCGCCTCGCTGCCGCTCTCGAAGTCGGCTCCAGCCATCCGCTTGCCGTGGCGATTCTTGCGAGGGCGGAAAGCGAGGGCGTTCCCCTGACGGCCGCGTCCGAGGCTGGCGCGGTCGGCGGCAAAGGTGTGGTCGGAACGCTCGACGGTGTGAAGCTGTTTCTCGCGTCACCGCGCGCTGCTGGGGAAGAGGTTCAGATCGACGAGACGCTTTCCGCCCGCATCGCTGCGCTCAACGATGAAGGCAAGACGGTTTCAGTGCTTCTTGCCGGCAAGGAAATCGCCGGTCTGGTCGCCATGCGTGACGAATCGCGCGAGGACGCAAAGGAGGGCATCGCGCTTCTTCGCGAACTGGGAGCGGACGCGATTATGCTCACGGGTGACAACACCCGCACCGCGAAAGCCATCGCCGCTTCGCTCGGAATGGAAGCCCGCGCCGAGCTGATGCCGCAGGACAAGCAGAGGATGATCGGAGAAATGCGGCAGGAAGGCCGCTTCGTGGCGAAGGTCGGCGACGGCATCAACGATGCGCCCGCGCTTGCCGCCGCCGACATCGGCATTGCCATGGGCGGTGGAACCGACGTCGCGCTCGAAACGGCGGATGCTGCGATCTTACATGGCCGGGTGAAGGACGTCGCGAACATGGTTTCCCTGTCGCGGCTGACGATGAACAACATCTGGCAGAACATCGTCATCTCGCTTGGGCTGAAAGCCGTGTTCCTCGTAACGACCGTTCTCGGGATTACGGGGCTCTGGCCTGCGATCCTTGCCGATACCGGCGCGACCGTTCTCGTCACCGCCAATGCGATGCGCCTTCTCGCATGGCGAGGTATCCGTACCTAGGGAGCGCCCGGTAGTGGTTCAGACGCCGCAGCATCTGACGTTTCTTCGCCAGTGGATCGCCAACCCGCTGATGGTGGGTGCGGTCCTGCCTTCAGGAGCTTCGCTGGCCCGGTTGATGACAAAGGCTGTCGATCACACCACCGGGCAAGTTCTCGAGCTCGGCCCGGGAACAGGCGTCTTCACCGGTGCGCTTCTGGCGCGGGGACTTGCCGAGGAGCAACTGACACTGGTCGAACTGGATGAAAGCTTCGCAGAGCTTCTTACCAACCGCTTCCCCGGTGCGCGGATCGTCCGGGGCAGCGCTGCCCGGCTGTCGGCGGCAGGGATCAGCAAGGCTGCCAGATATGATGCCATCATCAGCGGACTCCCGCTTCTGTCGATGCCAACCCGGACTGTGTATCGGATCATCCGGGGCGTAGCGCTCAGGCTTGAGCCGGGCAGCAGTCTGTTTCAATTCACCTATGGCATGCGGTGTCCGGTCCCGGACGCCATCCTTCATAGAGCCAGGTTGGACGCAGTATTGCTCGGCACCGTGTTCCGGAACATGCCGCCCGCATCGGTCTACCGGATATCGCATTCGCGAACGCGAACGCCGGCTGAACGGACCTCGCCTGCACGACAGGCGGAATATCGAAATAACCTGACCATGACGAGTCAGGAAGGGGAACCGGTTCATCGGTAACAACAACATTAAGGAGTTTGATATGTTCACAAGACGCGAGATGCTCGCCGGTTCGACCGCACTGACAGTCGTCTCTGTATTGCCTGCGCGCGCGCAGACCGGAACCAATCATGAGGTCCAGATGCTGAACAAGGGAACGAAGGGCGTGATGGTCTATGAACCGGACTTCGTTACGGCAGCGATCGGCGATACCGTTACGTTCATTCCAACCGACAAGTCCCACAATGCCGAAAGCATTAAGGGTATGCTGCCCGAAGGCGCGGAACCCTTCAAGGGCAAACTCAATGAAGAGATTACCATCACCATAGAGAAAGAAGGCGTCTACGGCGTGAAATGTACGCCTCACTACGGCATGGGAATGGTGATGCTTATTGCCGTAGGCGCGCCAGGTAACATGGAAGAAGCTCGGGCTGTCAAGCATCCGCCGAAAGCAAAGAAGCTCTTTGACGAGCTTCTGGATGCCGTTCCGGCCGCCTGAGTTTGGACGCCGGACCAAAACCGGATGGTAGCGCCAGCCCTAGGAGACGCGAGGTGCTGCCATCCCGGTGCAGGACAGATCTGATCTGCAGACATGAGAGCCGCGGTTCTCTGCACCTGTTATCGTATCGTTTGATGTGTGGAATAACCCGAAAGCTCAATGCGGCTTGTCATATCGACAAAGCCGCCCGATTCTTTTAGCGATTCAATCATGCAGCTTGCACGCAGGATCAGAAATGGATGTTGGATAACTGGCCTTGCCGTCGGCCTGCTTGCCTACGTCCTTTTGCTGCAGGGCCTCGCTTCCGCTTACGCCAAGACGATCACGATGATCGGCGAGTCCGATCCGGGCTTCATCATCTGCGCCCCATCCTGGACAGATTATAACAGCCCAGAGGGCGGCCTGGAGTTTCTCGGAAAGGACTGTTGCGCAGCCTTTTGTAAGGCAGCGGCTTCATCGGGGCCGACGTTGGAGCCGGTGTCGGTGGATTTGCTCTCGCTGATACCGCAGACTTTGCGTAGCGAGCGGATGCAGCCGCTCGAAAAGAGTGTTCCTCAGAAAATCCCCTTCATCCCAGCGCTTGGAGCGCGAGCGCCACCCACGTTCTCCGTCTGACAGAAAAACGACCCGGCGTGTCACTGCGCCTCTTCTGTTGCATGGAGAAACCAATGCGCAATTTTATCCGTATCCTCGCGGCATCTGCTGCTCTTGTCTATTCCTCCACCGCGTTCGCTCACGAATTTAGCGTAGGCGACATCGTCATCAATCATCCTTGGACCCGTGCAACTTCACCGGCAGCAAAAGTTGGCGGCGGATACTTTGAAGCGGTCAACAACGGCACAGTCGACGACAGGCTTGTCGGCGCCAGTTCCCCTGCCGCATCTCGCGTCGAGATCCATAAAATGGAAATGGCCGACGGCATCATGAAGATGCGCCCGGTGCCGGATGGGATGGCGATTGCTGGCGGCGACAAGATTGAGCTCGCGCCAGGCGGCTATCACCTCATGCTGATCGATCTGACGGAGCCGATCAGGGAGGGCGACATGGTTCCGGTCACTCTTCAATTTGAGATGGCCGGTTCGGTAGAGGTAGAGCTCGTCGCAGGAGCCCTGGGTCAGGCGCAATCGGATCATCAGGGCGGCTCTGCGTTGTCGCATGATGGTGAAGATTGATGCGCGGGCGTACAGTCGGATTGCTCTCAGCGGGTGTGCTCGCCGTTGGGATGGCGTTGGTTGCCGTCACTATCATTGCCGAGAACAGGCAATCAGGTGTTCAGTCTCGAAGCACGGGCGTCGCTACGGTAGGCGGGCCTTTCCAGCTAACCGGAACTGAAGGGCAGACCGTCTCGGAGCAGGACCTCCTCGGTAAGCCGAGTGCTGTTTTCTTCGGCTTTACCTACTGCCCGGACGTCTGTCCGACCACTCTGTTCGAACTGACAACTCTGGCGGAACAACTCGGCTCAGAAGCAGACAAGCTCAATTTCGTGTTCGTCTCGGTAGATTCCGAGCGCGATGGGCCTGCGGAAATGAAGCAGTATCTCGAGGCTTTCGATGACCGCATCATTGGGCTTACCGGCACTGCCGAACAGATCGATGCCGTGGCGAAGGCCTACAAAATCTACCATGCGAAAGTTCCGTTGGAGGGGGGTGATTATACGATGGATCACACGGCCAGCGTCATCCTGATGGATGCGGACGGAAGGTTCTTCGGAACGATGGACTATGAAGAGGAAGCAAGTGTGATGCTTGCAAAATTGAAGCGCCTGATAAGCGAACGGGTTGATGGATGATCTCTGAGCATTTTCGAGAAGTACAACTGAACGTGCGGGAGTATTCGGAAATTGACACTGGAAAACACCAATAAATCAACCAGATTTCTGATCATTATTGCAACTTTTGCGGGAATGTTGGCTGGAATAGGAGGGGTTATTATCTTCGGCGGGTTCTCCGACGAGGATCAAGGGAGCGTCGCTACGGCGGGCTTACCGGATAGCTGCCCTGTTTCATCCGAACAGATGATAGCGATAAAGAGTGCTTCACAGGGTGAAGTCGCGGCAATGCTTGCGACCGAGAAGCCCCTAGCTATGCGCGATTTGACATTCAGTGACGCTGACGGAGCGCCATTAAGCGTAGGGAGTCTGGCGGGAAAGACACTCCTGATCAACCTATGGGCCACGTGGTGTGCGCCGTGTCGTGAAGAAATGCCGGCGCTCAACGAACTTCAAGCTGAAATGGGTGACGACAAGTTCCAGGTTATTGCTGTGAATGTCGATACCGGCGGAGATGACAAGCCGAAGGCGTTTCTCAAGGAAATTGGAATCGACAGTCTTGGCTTTTATCGCGAACCAACGCTCGTTTTATTCAACAGCCTGAAGCGACAGGGCCTGGCGTTGGGACTGCCAGTTACGTTGCTCGTCAGTAAAGAGGGATGCCTTCTCGCACACATGAACGGCCCAGCTGAATGGGCGAGTGACGATGCCAAGGCATTGATAAGGACTGCGATCGGAGGTGCCAATAGAGAGTCGTAGGGCGAATGAACGCAGAGTGTGCCTGCTTGGCGTTCTCGGCTTCAATAAATCAGATGACATAGACAGCGTGGTGGCACGAATTGGGATCAGATTCTCCAATTGAAGAAGCCCCAGAGATACAAGCGGTTGCGCAAGGTGATCACGGGTCCGACACTTTACAAATAGAACTTGACAGAGGCTGCCTAGGACAGTTCCGAGGCCCTCGCATTGGCGTACCTGCATCGATAATGTTTGGTCGGTTCTGCCAAAGCGCGCGTCAGAGTATCGGATATGCGATGTGAGGGGACAGGATCGCTTCACGCGGGGCAGCATCTTCAAAGGTGACGAAGAACAACCACCGGCTATGGACGGATCGGACGCGCCCCTCTGGGAACGCCCCGTACGCTGGCCTGCCGAGGGGCTCCCTTTTGACATGCGGGCACTACGCTATGTGCTGGCAGCGGCTGAACAGATGAGTTTTTCGGGTGCAGCCGGCGCGCTCGGGATGAAGGTGTCAAGCGTCAGCCGTCATGTGCGCGACTTCGAGGACAATCTTGGCATTTCCCTGTTCGAGCGAACTACCTCGGGCGTCCGACTGACCGACGCCGGCAGCCGGTTTCTCGACGACATTATCCCCGTTCTCCAAATGGCCGAAGTGGTGCTCCAGCGCGCCGGCGCGGCCGGCCGGGTCGAGGACGGCACGGTCAGGATCGGCATTATCACCACGCTCGGCGGTGGCTTTCTGCGCGAATTGATCGCGGCCTATCGCCAATGCTATCCGGGCATAGATCTCGACATTGTGGATGGCGGCCGCCGCGATCATTTGCGTGCGATCCGTTCTCGGCAACTCGACGTCGCTTTCTTCACCGGTTACGCGCCGTTCGCTGGCTGCGACGTCGAGGAATTGTGGCGCGAGCGCGTGTATGTTGCTATGGCAGTGCCGCATCCGCTGGCCGGGTGTAACGCGCTGGATTGGTCGCAATTGCGCAACGAGCGTTTCATCGTCTCGACGATGGAGCCGGGGCCGGAGGTGCATGACTATATCGTCCGCCGTATCGCAGACTACAGCACCTATCCGAATGTGACTTATCGCCATGTCACGGAAGAAACCCTGATGCACATGGTGGCGATCGGCGACGGGATAACATTGGTCTCGGAGGGCTGGACCAGCATGTCCTATCCAGATCTCATGCTGCGTCCGCTGACGGCGCGTGAAGACATCGTGCCGTTCAGCGCGGTGTGGTCGCCGTCGAGCGACAATCCGGCGCTGCGCCGGTTCCTGAGCTTCGCGCGCGATCTGGCAATTCGGCGGGGCTCACAACGCGATCAATGATCCGCTACGGGAGGGGCCAGTTTGGCGCCGCCGGCAGTTGCGGCCTTGCCGGCGAGCTTGGCTTTGCGGCTACGCCAGCCGCGATCAGAACGCAGGAAGGCTTCGAGCATGTGCGGGATCAGCGTGGCGGTGTCGACCTCCCCATACTCGCGGCCGTATTCGGTGGCGTAGAGGTCGAGTTCCTCCTTCAGCGGTTCCGGCATCGGGACCGTCATTCGCACGATACCGAGCTTCGGCAGTGGGCCGAGCTTGAGATTGGCCATCAACGCGCTCCATAGGGTTCGAGGACCAAATCGCGCGCCACGATGACCCTGACGTGAAAACCGGGCCGGATCGTCAGGGTCGGCGCGACCTGCAACTGGCGTTGGACGATCTGCTGGCCAGCCTGATTCACCGTGTCCTGGGCACCGTCGCGGATCGCACGGACCAGCCGATCTTCGTCGCTTGTCACCAACTCTGCGCCGACGGCGAGCAGCGTGGAGAGGCCGGCCGCCTTCATCAGATCCCACCAATGGTAGTCGACCCCGTCCTCCAGGCCCGCATAGCCCGAGGCATCGGCGCCGCGCTGGCGCTC
>NZ_AMSI01000035.1 GCF_000300515.1 Nitratireductor indicus C115 | reverse complement strand
TCAACTTTGGATGCCGTTTGACAGATTGACCATGGAATCGACGATGTGAATGAAAGCTTCGTAGCAGGAGAACAGGCCGTGCCGCCCGGTCAGCAGATAGCCCTCCAGCCAGCCCTGGCAGAGATGTTCCGATAGAATCTCCATGACCCGGCCCTCGCGCGCCAGGTGCACATCATAGGGTTCGATCGTCTCCATCCAGACCCGATCCGTGACCTCGAAGACGGCGTCGAGCCTATTCGAGGCGGTCTCGTCCGGACCCATGAGGCGGAAATTCCTTGCCTCGGCATTGAGGCGCAAGACCTCACGCAGATAAGCTCCCATCAAGCGGGTCGCCTCGGCGATGGTTTCGCCTGGTCGATGGACATCGACGGCGAGGCTCTTCCAGTCCGGCAGGACGAGGTCCTTCTTCAACACTCCGCCATTGGCATGCGGCAGCGCTCCCATCCGCTTGTCACCGTCGGGAGCAAGCAAAGCGAGTTCCGGCAGGAGGCGACCGTCGCCATCGAACAACTCCTGCGGTCGATAACTGCGCAGCCAGTCTTCGAGGATCTGGCGGTGGGCGGCATCACCCCGCGCGTTGGATACCGGGACCTGGTGCGATCGCCAGAAGTCCTCGACCTTCTTCCCGTCGACTTCCTTCGGTCCGGTCCAGCCTTTCGGGCTGCGCAGGACAATCATGGGCCAGCGCGGCCGCTCGCCGGACCAGTCTTCAGCGCGGGCCTGCAGCTGGATCTCCCGGATACTGTCCATCGCCCTGTCCAGGGTATCAGCCATGGCCCGGTGCATCGGAACAGGGTCCTGACCCTCGACGAACAGCGGCTCGTAGCCGTAGCCCCGGAAGAGATCTCGCAGTTCCGCGTTCGGCATGCGCGCCAACAGAGTGGGGTTGGCGATCTTGTAGCCGTTAAGATGCAGGATCGGCAGAACCGCGCCGTCCACCTTTGGGTTGAGGAACTTGTTGGAGTGCCAGGCTGCCGCCAGCGGTCCCGTCTCCGCCTCCCCGTCGCCGACGACACAGGCCACGATGAGGTCGGGGTTGTCGAAAGCGGCGCCGAAGGCATGGACAAGCGCGTAGCCGAGTTCGCCGCCTTCGTGGATCGAACCCGGCGTCTCTGGGGCGACGTGGCTGGGTATACCGCCAGGAAACGAAAATTGGCGGAACAGTTTCCGCAGTCCGGACTCGTCCTGCGAGATCTCCGGATAAATCTCGCTGTAGGAGCCCTCGAGATAGGTGTTCGCCACCATCGCCGGTCCGCCGTGGCCGGGCCCGCAGATGTAGAGGACGTCCGTATCCCTTTCCTTGATGACGCGGTTCAGATGCACGTAGATGAAGTTCAGGCCAGGTGTCGTTCCCCAGTGGCCGAGGAGCCGTGGCTTAACGTGTTCGGCCGCAAGAGGCTCTCGAAGTAGTGGGTTGCCCATCAGGTAGATTTGGCCGACAGATACGTAGTTGGCGGCTCGCCAGTAGCGGTCAATTAGACCGAGTTGGGTGTCACTTACGTCTGCCATCCTGAAGTCACTCCACGCTCGCATACCGACCAGTAATTAGGCCATCGCTTCCCGACCCTAAGGTAAAATTTGTCCAACGTTCATCTTGCTGGGTACGTCCGTCGACCTCCTGTACGCTGCGTGTCGATTACTTGGACAACAGCTCAAGGACGTGCGACGTCTGAGATACCGCTGCGATTTCTCCGAGCGTTGATCGAAATCAACACAGGAAGCTTATCAAGGTGATTGTCAATGAACAGGTAGAACTCTTTCGTGCTACGAGACTGAAATCACGATCAGGGAGCTAGGTCAGTGTCCGAAAGGTTGGTCAAAATAGTCGGAATGGCAATTCTTGTCGGGCTTGTCGCAACGTCGGCCGGGGCAGACAACATTGCCGAGGGAAAGGCGCTGGTGGAACTCAACTGCGCGCGCTGCCATGCCGTGGATCGAACCAGCGAGAGCAGTCATTCCGACGCCCCACCATTCAGGACGCTTTCGCAGCGCTACCCCATTGATGCGCTCGAGGAAGCATTTGCCGAAGGCATCTCCACGGGGCATCCCGACATGCCCGAATTCGTTGCAACACCGGAACAGATCCAGGCTATCCTTGCCTATATCAGCAGCCTCGGCGACTGAAGCTCGGCCGCCCAGGCCTCAATGCAGGAGCGATAGCGCTGCAAAACGATAGAACTGGAAGGACATGGCCTTGGAATCATGCCGTCTGCGAAGCCTCCTTGTTGGCATAGATGCGGATAGCTCCGCGTCAGCTCCGGCGTTGACCCGTGCAATGGACATGGCCTTGGCTTACCGATCGACGCTCACGGTCTACGTGTTCGCTCCAGACTTGCTGCAGCCATTCCCGCTGACGCTTGGCTCCTCCTCGATCTGGATTGAACAAGAGGAGGACAGGATCGAACAGGCCTCTGAAGAGGCCGCGCGGTCGGTTCGCCAGCTTGCAGCTGAAAAGGACGTGGCTGTGGCGCTTGAACATGCCCGCTCGCCCTTCGAAGGGCGCTACCAGCGCTTCATCGCATTGGCACGTGTTCATGATCTGACAATCCTTCCGGCGGCCGAGCCATCACGCTCGTGGGCCCGTCCGGCGATCGAGCACGCGATCTTCGACACTGGCCGACCCGTGCTTGTAACCCCGAAAGAGCGTCGGCCAATAGCAGCCAAGGTGGCCATCGCCTGGGATGGGAGCGCAAGAGCCGCGCGCGCGGTTCGTGACAGCCTCGACTTCTTGATGATGGCCGATCAGGTCAGCATCGCGACCGTCCTGGACACCAAGGGATCGGAGGGACTGCAATCAGCCGATGAGCTAGGCAACTATCTCAGGCTCTACGGCATTGAGCCGAAAATCGCGGTGATCGCGAATCCACCGGGTGACGACGAGGGCGAGCCGATACGCTCGTTTCTTGCCAGCGAGCAGATGGAACTTCTGGTCATGGGAGCATTCGTGCATTCGCGTCTGCATCAAACGGTATGGGGCGGGATGACCCGCTCGATACTCGAAAACTGTCCCGTTCCTGTGATGATGTCCTATTAGGTCGGAATCGGTTCAAGCTAATCGTTCAACTGACTAGCGATCGCGATCAAAGGTCAGTTGTTGGTCCGATGCCCGCCGCCAGCATCGCTCACACGGCCTGACCGACCAGCGCGCCGATTCCTGCGGTGAGCCCCATCGCCAAGGCCCCCCAGAAAGTGACCCGCCATGTGGCCCGCATGACGTTGGCTCCGCCCGCCTTTGCGCCGATGGCTCCCAAGAACGCTAGAAACAGCAGCGAGGCGGCCGACACCGCCCAGACCAACGAAGCGGCCGGCGCCAGAAGCACCATGGCCAGCGGCATCGCCGCGCCGACTGCGAAGGTCGCCGCCGACGTCAATGCCGCCTGGATAGGACGGGCCGTTGTCGCCTCGGAGAGTCCGAGCTCATCCCTTGCGTGGGCGCCAAGTGCATCCCTGGCCATCAGCTGTGCGGCAACCTGCTGGGCAAGCTCATCCGACAAACCGCGTCCGACGTAAATCTGCGCGAGTTCATTCTTCTCAAATTCAGGCTGTGTTTCCAGTTCCATCCGTTCGCGAGCGAGGTCGGCTTGCTCTGTGTCCGACTGCGAACTCACAGACACATACTCGCCTGCCGCCATCGACATTGATCCGGCGACCAGCCCGGCGATTCCCGCGACAAGGATTTCCGAAGTCCCCTGTGCCGCGGCGGCAACGCCGACGATGAGGCTAGCCGTGGAAACTATGCCGTCATTTGCGCCGAGCACGGCCGCCCGCAACCATCCGATCCGCGAGACGAGATGCTTCTCTGTGTGCAGCCTGTTCATTCGACCGATACCAGCATCAGTTCTTCGGGGTTGAAGGCATCAGTTTGACCAGCGGGATCCGTTTCAAGGTGGATCTGCGCGGTCTTTGCCGTTGCGATAGACCCGTGGGCATTCACCCGGCGGGGTTCGACCTTGTATTCGAGCATCACTCAACCTCTTTCCTAAGCACGACAAGTGCGACGCGCGCCGATCATCGTGTACTTCAAAAGATTGCCGAAGATGTTGATCTGAATCACCCCATGGCGCGCGTCAACGGCTGAGGTTGATGGTCTGCTCAACTGAGCCGGAGCCCGCCCCATCCTGTCAGACGGCCATCCCGAGCCAGCAAGCGACACCGGCCGCCGCGGCCGCGGCCAGCGTGATGATGGCAAGCGGCAGAGAGAAGCGGACGGGGCCGGCAAGGATCGACAGGGACAGCCTGCCGATTGCATTTGCGGCGAGCGCCACCAGCACCGCTCCGCCCACGGTGTTGATGGCTGCCGTCTGCTCGACAAGACGCAGTGCGCTCAACACTGCGACATCGACATCGAATGCGCCCGACACCGCAGAGGTCATCAGAAGTCCGCCCTCGCCGAAGCGGCTGGCGAGCGCCGCACTCGCGGTTGAGACGACCGCAAATGAAGCGGCGAAAAGAAGCAACGAGGCGAGCTCAAACGGATTGCGCTCGCCTCCTTTCTCCCTTGTCGGATGAACGCCGTTGCGAACCAGCAACACAGCTCCGCTTGCCGCGAGGACCATCGCGGCGGCGAGCGCGGGCACCACGATCCACCCTAGAACCTGCGGTGCGATTATCGCGACGATAACCAAGACTCGCAGGATCGAGACCAGCGCTGCGAGCCCCGCGGCCCCGGCGAGCGGCAACGCATTGCCCTCTGCCTTTGCCATGCGGGCCAATGCCACCGTCACCGCAGTCGACGACACGACGGCACCTGCGAGCGTACCGACGAGCAGGCCACGTGTCTGGCCAAGAACTCGCACCGCAACGTAACCGCCAAAGGAAATTGCCGCGATGACAACCGTGAAGAACCAGATTTCGAACGGGTTCAAGCCGCCCCAGGGATCGATCGCCCGATCGGGCAGCAACGGCAAGACGATGGCCGTCATGACAGCGAGGATCATGGCCGAGCGGAGTTCGATCCAGGTCAGGCGCCGCAGCAAATCGTGCAGCACCTCGCGGCTGGCGAGGACGGCGGCGAGGGCCGCGCCGCCGGCGGCCGCGGCACGCGTGTCACCGAGCACGGCGAGTGCGCCGAGGGCAAAGACGATCAGGCCAGCCACGACGCCCGTCACGCTGAAGTTCTGGTCGTGCTCGGCCTCGCGTGCCGAAAACCACGCGAAGATCGTGGCGAAGCCGAGGAAGCCAGCGATCAGCACCCCGGAGCCTAGCGCCTCGGAGAGCGCGGCGAAGATCCCGCCGAGCAGGCCAACCAGCCCAAACGTCCGGAGACCAGCGGTGCGGCTGCGGTCGGGCGCGCCACGCTCGCGCCAGCCCCGCTCCAGGCCGACCAGGAGTCCGATAGCCAGTGCGAGGCCGAGTTGGGCGATCAACTGGTCCATCAGCGTCAGCCGGGAAAAATCGGCAATTGGTCATGTGCCCAGCGCACGATGAGGCCCGACGACACAGCGCTCGAGGCGCGCGCAGTCTCATAGCCGCGGTGATCCAAGGTCTGGATACTGCGGATACCAAGCTTGGAGACTACCTCACGTTGGACACCGGAACCAGGCCGACCGAGTGGGTCGGCGTCGACCGGTACAGGGAGGCTCCCGAACAACTTCACGTCACACGTGCAATAGCATGCGAGGTATTCGAACATCCACCGGACCTCGCTCTCTGTGCGGTTATTGACGAATGCTCTCCACTGTATCGACCCTGTCGTCAAGCGTTCCGTGGCTCGCGGTGAACGAGCATGCACCCGAAGCTGTTTCGTGGGATTGGAACGCCGTAGGCACCGTATCCCTGGTGACCGACGGTTCCCGGTCGCTTGGTCGCAGCGATGCGGCGACACAAAAAATCTCGAGCCCGCAGTTCGTTGTCGCGCACGCAGGACACCGGCCCGGAGGAGCCGGCAGGGCGCCGCTATTTCCTCAGATGAAAGATCCGGGCATCTGAAGGGCAGCCTTGATGCGAGGTGCCAGTTCCCGGGCCGTGCGGCCCGCGCCGATCAACGTTGCTGACGCGGCACCCGTCCAGTTTCCATATCCCTGCAGCCAAAGCCGCGGTTCCTCGACCGCACGTTGATCGACCACTTCGATGCGTCCATCAGGGCCGACCACGCCAAGCGACCGGAGGTGCCCTGTCGCCGGACGGAATCCGGTGCACCACAGGACGGCGTCGACATGCGTCTCCGTTCCGTCCGCCCACAAGACACCGTCGATCGTGAAGCGGAGGAAGGGGCGGACCGATTTCAGCACGCCGCGGTCGCGCGCTTCTTTCACCGGCGGGACCATGACGATGTCACCCAAGGTCGTGGTTGAAGCCTGGTCGAAGTCACCGCGCACGCGCGCGCTAGCGCGTTCGAACAGGACGCGCCCGTCGACGTCGTCTGGCAGGAAGACAGGGTCCTTCAGGGTGACCCAGACCGTCTCTGCGAGCGCGCTGACCTCGGCGAGGATCTGCGCCCCGGAGTTGCCGCCGCCAACAACCAGCACCCGCTTGCCAGCGAAGGGGATGGGACTGCGATATTCTGCCGAATGGAGCTGACCGCCGCGGAACAATTCGCGGCCCGGATGATCGGGAATGTAGGGTGCGCTCCACGTTCCCGTTGCGCTGACGACGGCCCTCGCGGTGAAGGTCCGCCCGTTCCTCAACTGGAGACAGAGCCGTTCGGGGTCCCGTTCCACGGTTTCGACGTGACAAGACCGCTCGATCGGAAACGCATAGCGTTGCTCGTAGCGCGTCAGGTAATCGATCACCTCGTCTCTGCTCGGGAAGCCGTCAGAGCGGCTCGGCGGTATCGGCCAGCCGGGAAGCGAGCTGTAGGTCGCCGGCGAGAAAAGATGAAGCGAGTCCCAGGCATGAAGCCACGCGCCGCCCGGGCGGTCTTCGGCATCGAGCATGAGGAAATCGACTCCCGCGCGACGAAGATAATAGGCAACGGCGAGGCCCGCCTGCCCTCCTCCGATCACGACGACATCATGATCCCCTTCATTCATGCGGAGCGCTTCTGTGGCATGGTCGCGATCGTGGAAAGATCCGTCGCCGCATCGATCGTCTTCCCTGCACCTTTCCTCTCCGAGTAGCGGTCGACGAGCCGAGCCGCATGCGGCCGGGTGAGAATGGTGAATCGGACCAGTTCCTCCATCACGTCGACGATGCGTTCGTAATAGACCGACGGCTTCATGCGTCCGTCTTCGTCGAACTCCTGATAGGCCTTGGCGACGCTCGACTGGTTGGGGATCGTGATCATCCGCATCCAGCGGCCGAGCAGCCGTAGCGTGTTCACGGCATTGAAGCTCTGCGAGCCGCCGGAAACCTGCATTACCGCCAGGGTCCGACCCTGTGTCGGGCGGATGCCGCCCATGTTCAATGGCAGATTGTCAATCTGCGCCTTCATCAGCCCAGTGATCTGACCGTGCCGTTCGGGACTGCACCAGACCATTCCCTCCGACCAGATCGCATGCTCGCGCAGTTCCCGGATAGCCGGATGATCGTCGCCTGCCACCTGGTCGGGAAAAGGCATGTCGAACGGATCGAAGATCCGCACCTCGGCACCGAAGAAGCGCAGCAGGCGCCCAGCTTCCTCGGTGGCAAGTCGGGAGTAGGAACGCGGCCGCAACGAGCCGTAAAGCAGCAGGATTCGCGGGGCGTGCTCTTCCGGCCCCAGTCCGAGGCCGGGCCGCTCCGCGACAAACCGGGCATCGAGCGCCGGCAGATGGTCGGGATCATCGAGTTCGCGTAGCCTCATGGTGTTTCTCCTATGACCGGGCCGTCGCGGCGGCCGGCATGGTATCGGGCGCGGTGTCGGGAAACCAGCGCCTGCCCATCCTAAGCGCGACATGCACGAGCAGGACGAGCACCGGGACTTCGACCAGTGGCCCGATGACGGCTGCGAACGCCACCGGGGACGCGAGGCCGAAGGCGGCGATGGCGACCGCGATGGCAAGCTCGAAATTGTTGCCGGCAGCCGTGAAGGCAATCGCCGTCGTGCGAGGATAGTCGGCCGCGATCAGCCTGCCCATCAGGAAGCTGATGACGAACTGGACGACGAAATAGATGACCAGCGGCACGGCGATCAGCAGAGCGTCCGATGGCAGCCGCATCACGTCGCCGCCCTTCAGGCTGAACATGGCGACGATGGTGAAGAGCAGCGCAACAAGCGTGATCGGGCTGATCCTGGGCAGGAAGATGCCCTCGTACCAATTGCTCCCCTTGCTGGAGATCAGGACGCGCCGCGTCAGGTATCCGGCGGCGAAGGGGATGCCGAGATAGATCAGGACAGCCTCTGTGATCGTCCAGAAGCCGACGCCGACCACGCTGCCCTCCAGGCCGAACAGCGGCGGCAGGACGGACAGGAAGAACCAGGCATAGGTCGAGAAGAACAGGATCTGGAAGATCGAATTGAATGCGACGAGGCCCGCGACATACTGGTTGTCGCCCTTCGCCAACTGGTTCCACACCAGCACCATCGCGATGCAGCGCGCCAACCCGATCAGGATCACGCCCGTCATGTATTCGGGGTGGTCGCGCAGGAAGATCACCGCGAGCCCGAACATCAGCGTTGGACCGATAATCCAGTTCTGGACCAGCGACAGGAGCAGCACGCGCTTGTCGGCGAATACGCGGTGCAGCTCCTCGTAGCGCACACGGGCGAGCGGCGGATACATCATCAGGATCAAGCCGATGGCGATCGGGATGTTCGTCGTGCCTACGGACATGGCGTCGAGCGAGGCCGGAAGGGTCTCGAAGGCGGTTCCGAGGAAGACGCCGAGCGCCATCGCCGCGAAGATCCAGACCGTGAGGTAGCGATCGAGGAAGGACAGCCGGCGTGCCGGAGGTGTTGCGTTCGACATTGGAATTTCCCGTGGTTGTCAGGCGAGCCTGTTGCTTGCCGCATCAGTCACCTGCTCGCCGTCTTCCTTGGCGAAGGCGCCCTTTTGGGCGGGCAAGAGGTCGAGGACCGTCTCGGACGGACGGCAAAGCTTCACGCCTTTCGGCGAGACGACGATCGGACGGTTCATCAGAATCGGATGCTTCTCAATCGCATCGAACAGCTGCTCGTCTGTCAGGGCGGGATCGCCAAGGCCGAGCTCCCGGTAAGGCGTGTCCTTCACGCGGAGGATACTGCGGAGCGACGTGCCCATCCGCTCCACCAGCTTGCGCAGCAGCTCTCGCGTCGGCGGTGTCTTCAGGTACTCGATAACATGCGGTTCGATTCCTGCATTGCGGATCATCGCAAGCGTGTTGCGCGAGGTCCCGCATTCGGGGTTGTGGTAGATGATCACGTCCATGCCGGGTCTCATGCTGTTGCGGCCGCCGAGACTTCGAGCTTTCCGATCTCGCGCAACCTGGACTGGAGCGACATCCGGTCGATCGAAGCCAGCGGCAGCGCCAGGAAGGCGGAGATACGGTTCGATAGCTGCCGATAGGCATCCGCGAAAGCCAGGTGCTTCTCGGCATCCGTGCCTTCAGCGGCTGCGGGATCCGGAATGCCCCAATGCGCTGTCATCGGCTGTCCGGGCCAGACCGGGCAGGCTTCGTTTGCGGCGTTGTCGCAGACGGTAAAGACAAAATCCATCTTAGGCGATCCGGGCCTCGCGAACTCCTCCCAGGATTTCGAGCGCGCGAAAGACGCATCCAGCTTCAGGTTCTGCAGGAGTTCGAGCGCGAAGGGATGCACTTCGCCTTTGGGCTGCGATCCGGCGGAGAAGGCGTTGAAGCGACCGGTGCCGAGATTCCTCAGGATCGCTTCGGCGAGGATGGAACGGGCGGAGTTCCCCGTGCAGAGGAAAAGGACGTTGTAGAGTCTGTCGGACATAGAAAACGCTCCTAGCAATCGCAGGTGACGGCATTGATGACTGGACGGCAGAGTTCCGGCGCGCCGTTGCAGCAGTCTTCCATCAGGTACGCGAGCAGGTCACGGAATCCGGTCATGTCGGCGACGTAGCGCACGGTCCGGCCATCCCGCTCGGGTCGGATGAGCGCCGCATGCGTCAGGATCTTGAGATGCGAGGACGTCGTGTTCTGAACTGCGCCGACCCGCGTCGCAATCTCACCCGCTGCAACCCCTTCTTGCCCCGCGCGCACAAGGAGGCGGAAAATATCCAGGCGGGTTTCCTGTCCCAGCGCGGCCAACGCGGCAAGTGACGTTTTCTTGTCCATAAATCTGCCCTTCTCGATATATCGACGCGCGGTGAGTAGCATGAGACGCTGCCGACGAAAAGGCCTAGTTTGCCTCAAAAGAAAGACAGGTCCCCGGCTCGACGCGTTCGATGCCGAACGGCAGCAGTGTGATCCCCTCGGCTTGAGAGATCGCCCGCAGGCTGGCCGAAGAGCCGCGCCCCAACATTGCCAGGTGCGGCAGCCCGTCCGAGCCTCCCGGGCAAGCATTCCTCCTCAGTGTCGCGCGGGTGACTGTGGCGCGGGTCGCTGCACAGGCGACCGCCACGCCGCCGCGCGCACTGATGTTCCGCATCGAGATCAACACCTATCACGGCTTCGCCTAGACGATAATGAAGAGCCAGGGCCACCTCATCTGTACCAAACAAGGAGTGCCTCACCTTCTGCCCGCCAAGGCCTGGGCGCATCTCACAGGCCTCGAGGGCAACGCCCGATCGGCACGACAACGAGAGCTGTCCGACACGGACGGCACGCTCGCCTTCGGCTACGTTTCACCAGACCGTGGCTCATTTCCACTCGAGGGGACAGAAAACGCATTTTGTGACACACAAAAATACCGCTCGAACGGTCAATACTAAGGATTCGTGGATCGGTTGACTTGCTGGCTGCGACGGTCGCGGTGAGGGGAGCCGCACGGTTGCATTGAGTTCATCTAGTGCTTGGCCGATCAGTTGTGTCCAGGCATCGCAGCGCGTCATACTGACTGAGGAATACCTTGCCAGTCAGGCCTTCGAGGAAATGGGTCCGCTTCAGCCTGTCCATCACTGGACCCTTGACTTCGGACAGATGGAAAGTGATGCCCGCGTCCTTCAGGCGATGATTGATCTCCTCAAGGCTTTCGAGCGCCGAGGCATCGATTATGTTCACCGCCGAGCACATCAGCACGACGTGTTTGAGCTGCGGCCGCTCGGCAACAAGCGCCGCGATGCGATCTTCCAGATAGCGGGTATTGGCGAAATAAAGGCTTTCATCAACCCGCAGGGACAGGATTTCGGGCGATGTCTCCACCCGATGGCGCTCGACATTGCGGAAGTGCTCGGTGCCTGGCAATTGGCCGACAACGGCCATGTGCGGGCGCGAAGTGCGGTAGAGATGGAGCAGCAGCGATAGCACAACGCCCATGACGACGCCGATCTCCACGCCGACAAACAGCGTGCCGAGAATGGTCGCGGCCATGGCCGAGAAGTCTACCTTGGAATATGCCCAGACACGACGGATGGCGGCGGCGTTCACCAACGAAAGGACAGCGACGATGATCGTTGCGGCAAGTGTCGCCTGCGGAAGGCTGGCGAGAAGCGGCGTGAGGAACAATGTGGCGAGCGCGATGCCGATGGCGGTGTAGATGCCCGCAGCAGGCGTTTCAGCGCCGGCATCGAAATTGACGACCGAACGGGCAAAGCCGCCGGTGACCGGATAGCCGGACGAGATCGCCGAGGCGATGTTGGCCACGCCAAGCCCGATCAGTTCCTGATCCGGCACGATGCGCTGGCGACGCTTGGCGGCCAGCGTCTGCGCGACCGAGACCGATTCCACGAAGCCGATCAGCGAGATCAGCAGAGCAGGGACGGCGAGCATGCGGATGAGTTCGAGATCGAAGACAGGCAAAGCAAGGACGGGCAAGCCTTGCGGGATGGCGCCGACGAGCGCGACGCCCTTCGGGCCGAGGTCGAGCATCGTTACGGCGAGGATCGTCGCGGCAACGGCCGCAACCGGTCCGGCCTTGGTGGTGATGTCGGCCATGCGCGCCGAAAGGCCGAGCGCGACTAAGACGCGCTTGAGGCGCAGTCGCACGAAGTAGAGAAATGCCAGCACCGACGTGCCTATGGCGAGCGTCGGCAAATTGATCGAGCCGATATTCTCGACGAGGCCGGTCGCGATCTGCGGCAAGGTGTGGCCGCCGGCAGGGATGCCAAGCAGATATTTGAGCTGGCCGGCCGCAATCAGCAGTCCAGAGGCGGTGATGAAGCCGGAAATCACCGGGTGGCTCAGGAAATTCGCGACAAAGCCCAGCTTGAACAAGCCCATCGCGATCAGCATAGCGCCGGACAGGAAGGCGAGCAGCAGAGCAGCAGCGAGATAGGCGGGCGTGCCCTGAACTGCGATCTCGCCGATGGCAGAGGCGGTCATCAGGGAGACGACGGCCACCGGACCCACGGCAAGCGACCGGCTGGTGCCGAACGCCGCATAGGCGACCAGCGGCAAGATCGAGGCGTAGAGCCCGATCTCGGCCGGCAGGCCTGCCAACATCGCATAGGCGAGCGATTGCGGGATCAGCATAATGGTAACGATAATCGCCGCGACTATGTCGTTGGTCAGGGTCGCGCGGGAATAGCGCCGACCCCAATCGAGGATCGGCAGATAATCTGCCAGCCGGTACATTGTCGTGATCTTTCGTTTCTTGCCCGTTTTTAAACGGTACGGGGTGACGCGCTGCCTTCGCCAAGAAGGCGCGCGGCCCACATGCCGAGGATCATGGCGGGGATGAAGGCGAAGGTTCCGGTCGCGCCGAGCCCAAGCGCGGTCAGCGCTGGACCCGGGCAAAAACCGCCAAGCCCCCAGCCGATACCGAAGAGCGCCGGGCCGGCAAGAATGCGCGCGTCGATGTCGTTGCGCGTCGGCAGATGGAAACGGTCGCCGGCGATCGGCTTGTCAAACGGCATCCAAAGTTGA
>NZ_AMSI01000034.1 GCF_000300515.1 Nitratireductor indicus C115 | reverse complement strand
ATGGAGGCGGTGCCGTTCGGCTCAATGGAAAAGGATGGCTGGTCCAGTTCGCACTCGGTCAACCACCTGATAGTCCGGCCCCATGAAGGCTTTCCAGACCCATCCCTTGGACCCCTTCACAGTGCTGTCGAGGTAGGAAACATATTCCTCATCGATACCGGAAAGCGCGAACACCACATCGTTGATCTTCACTTCGGTATCTGCCGCGCCGAGCTTGACCGATCCGAGCCGGCCCACGCCCTGCCATTCCACCCCGTCATGGTCGAGCAGCCCGAGGCCATTCCAGAGATAGACCGGCCCGTCCGTGTGATCGAGCTTCACAAGCACCACATCCGTGACATTGCCGGAGCGGAGCACCTGGTCGAGCGTCCAGCGGCGGCGCTTACTCGACATATGGAACCTCTATGGCAGAGATGGACGCCTGCCCCGTCGAGAACGCCCGCTCGATGATACCCTGATCGACATCGGCCAACACAAAACGGCCAGTCGGCTTGTGGAGATTGATCTGGTCTCCCACAACAGCAGGCTTCCAGAGCTTCCATGAAAGCAGAACACGGGCATCCCCGTTGCTATCGGACAGTGCATCATCCATCACGCGATAGAGATTGCCGCCGACCTCGAACTTGTCGCCTTCCTTGAACACCGTTGCGTTAGGAACAAGCCCGGTCATAAGGATACTGTCTGCATAGCGCGGCGCATTCTCGCCAACATAGGCAAGCGTTGAGCCCCCATCGATGTGATATTGCCCATCGATCAGATAGGCGCCGTCGATCACATATTCGCCCTGGCTTTGCCTGCCGTCTGGATAGATCGGGTTCCAGATGCCGGCCCCGACACCGCGAGGGTAGACGCACCACGGGTCCCAAAGACGAAATGCGACCGAACTTCCATCCAGGCGGTCAATGAAGGTCTCAAACCGGTATCGTCGGTCGACCCTTCTGTTTCTGAGAAAATCGGCGGCTTGCACGGTCGGCACCCATAGTTTTTGCCGGATACCACCGGAGCGCACCATCGGTGCCCACTGGCTTTGTGCGAACTCGCCAATCGGGCGATGATGGAATGATCCACCGACCGGCAACAGAAGGTCGCATGGCAGGTCAATCGTCTTGCTTGGGAAATCCATGCGCCATCACCTGAAGAAGCCCGGTCGGTTGCGGGACGCAGCTTGTGTTGCTGCGGTCGAGGTATCCACGATGCCCGGCGCTGCAGCTTGTACGATCTTGACCGACTGGCCCGCCGCCTGTTCGAGGATCCTCGCCTCCAGATCGGGAGAGAGCACCACCTGCACGGTTGAATTTCCGCCACCTTGTCCGCTCATGCCCTGCGGCACGCGTAGATCGACCGGGATGCGGCGACCGTCGGGAAGAGGCACGGCGGCCTCCGGCCCAGCCTCGCCAAAAATGGCTGCCGAGCGCGAAACACCACCATTGGCATACCGGGGAAGCGGCACCGGCTTTCCGTTAGCCGCAATGCCACCCTTGGCAAAGCCGAACAGCCCAAGAAGCCCGCCGCCGCCACCCAGACCAGAGAACAGATTGGACAAGGCCATCTCGATCAGTTTGTCGGCAATCTTGTTCAAGGCATTTGAAAGCGCCTCTGCGGCATCAACGCCATTCCGCATGTCACTGATAAACCCGCTGAAAACGTCTTTGCCGAGGTCCCGGAGGTCTTCGGAAGTTTTGCGAACACGCTCCTGTTTCTCAGCCATCCTTTCCGCATCAGCGGAGGCCTGAGCATAGGAAGATGCCAGTTGCTCGATGTTCTGCTCAAGCTGGGGCGTGATGCTGAGCCCCGCTTGCTTGGCCGCATTGATGAGCTCTTGCTTGGCGGCAGCGAATTCAACCGCATAGCCGTAGTCATTGATCAGCGGGTTAAGCTGAGACTGGGCCTGTGTTTCTGCGAGGATTGCTGCGGTACGATCCTGTATCTGCCGGGTTTCGCGCGCAAACGAATCTTCTCGTCCCCTGCGGCTTCCCCGCGAGCCACCTCCAGATTTGCCACTCGGCACACTGAAATCTGAAAGGCTGACCGGGGAAACTGTTTCACGCTCCGGTATGCGCTCGACCTTCCCGCCAGCAACTGGGCTGCTGAGATTATTGCGGTCGGCCCAGTCCCGTAAGGTCTTCTCGGTCAGAGCACCGGCAGTGTCCACGGTATCTGCGAATGCATTGTCGATGCGCTTTTGCAGCGCGCGGGTCGATTGGACAGTAATCGCGCCGCCGAGAAATTCTTTCGAAACAGCACCGCCGGTCAGCATTTCGCCTAGACGATCGGTGCCGAGCGCGGACCCGATAGCAGGAGCGAGATTCCTTACCCACTCGATGCCTTCGCGCAGATCATTCAACCAACCAAGAACCTTGCGGACCTCTTCTCCAAACGCTTCGAAGTCGGTGCCATTGATGACATCCGCCAGCATCTGGAAGGCATCACCGATGCTTTCAGCAGCAAGGGAACCTTTCGCGAAGTCCCGCATCGCGTCAATCGAAGCCGTGCGGACGTTTTCCAATGCCTGGCTGGTCGTGAGCGAAGCGCCAGCAACCTTTTCCTCAAGGATTACGCTACCGGCCTCGAATGCCCGGAAGAAAGCCTCCGAGGATATTTTGCCATCGACTACCAACTGACGAAGCCGCGAAACGGATCCACCCGCCTCTTTCAGACCTGCGGCGGCTGCTTGAGCGATCGGCAACGCGCCCTCAAGAACGGAGTTGAACTCTTCTGCCCGGACAACGCCAGAACCAAGGGCCTGCGACAACTGCAAGATCGCCCCGGAAGACTCTGCCGCCGATTGACCGGAAACGCGCAGCGCGAGCGCGATCTTGTCCGTGAAATTCAGCATCTCTTCTTGGGAGACGTTCAATTCCTTCTGAACAAGCGAAGCTCTGCCATAGAGCGTGACAAGCGTTTCGAGCGGCGCGGCATTCTTGATCGCGCTCTCGCGAAGCCGACCATAGACTTTCTCCAACTCCGCCCCGGAAAGCCCCGCAACCTTCAGCGCGTTGTCAATGCGCGTTGCACTGTCCAGAAGCGTCTGCACGCCTCGGATGCCGCCTGCAACCGCAAAGGCCTTGGTAAGCGTGGAACCAAGCCCGGAGAAGCTCCGGGATAGATTTTTGTTCATCCGTGCGAAACGGGCTTCGATCTGACGGGATCGGCGGTTTGCCGTCTGGTTCGCCTGCGCAAGCTGCTTCTCGAACTTCGCCTGCGTCGCCTCAAGACGAACAATCAGGCGCTCAACATCGGTCGTCATCAGAACCCCTCGATACCCAGTTCGGATAGACGGTCATCGGAAATGTCGGAGCCTTTGGGCTTTACGCCTTTGGCGAGCATGTACCCGTCAACAGCCGCCCCGAACTCCCACAATGTCATTCGTCCGACTTCTTGCCGGAGGATGCCTGCCCATCCGTAGAAACTGGAGAACCGCCACTTTCCGCGCGGGAGAGGTTCGCGCTCGGTTCCTCCTCCCCCGCCTCCGATTCCCCCACGGGATCATCCTCGCTGCCGAACAGGGCGGCTGCTAGGATTGTGCGGGCGGTTAGAACGGACAAGGTGAGCGGCTCGTCCTCGACATGGCGCTTGACCAGATTGCGGGCTTCCGCCTTGTCCATTCCACCGCCTTCCAGCCCGAGCCGGATCGGCTGGATCACGTCATCGACATACCAGCGCCCGGAGGCGAGCCGGTTCATGACGTGGGCCGGGCCTGCATCGCATTTGTCCTGCAGCGCGCGCAACAGCTCAATGGTGAGCAGGAAGGAATGCTCCCCTCCTGCCCACGTGAGGTCAGTGCCCTTCGCCATTAGGTGCCCGATGCGACAAGGGTGCGGGTCGGCACGCCATCGAACTGGCCTTCGATCTCGGCTGAGACCTTCTGACCCTTGGTGCGGGAGTTGTTCAGGTTGGCGAGGATGGCCGGGCCGGCCTCGATGTAGGTATCACCCACCGCGCCATCGTTCTCCGCTTTGACATTGCGAAGACGGCAGTTGAGCGAGGCGCCGGAATACCACCAGTCGAGCATCTTCTCATGGCTCTGGAGTGCCCAAACGCCGGTGCCGGAGAACGTGACCTCCTGCGACCTGACCTGGCGCTCCAGCGAAACCGGCAGGCTTTCGTCATCGCAGTCGGGCACTTCCGACGTGTCGATGTTCGAGGTGCGGTTGATCGTGACGTCGGTCAATCCGCAGATCGCCGCGTAGACGCCGGGCGAACCGGACGCGTCGAACTCAACTTCGAGGATCATCTCCTCATATTTCATTGTCGTGGCGCGTGCCATTTCATTGTCTCCATGCGGGAATAGGCCGGTCGATAACCAGCCGAAGGTGAAGGGCTTTCGCCCGCTCTCAGGTGATGGGCGCTATCCGGCCCGCTTGGCGCGCTTGTAGGCGCGTTTCTGTTCCGGCCTGGGGCTTTTGACCCGATGGGCCGCTCCGGCCTTCACTGCCGCCGCGATGACCCGCTCCGGGTGCTCCTGTGGAATGATTGCCGGTCGGATTTCCTTGCAAACGGCAGCGTCAGGCCGAAAGTCGAAATTGAATGTGCGATGGAAAATTGCCCAGGGCATCAGCTTTCCTCAACTCTGGCTTCAAGAGAAATAGCGGCATGTGAAGTCATCCCGTCAGGATCAGAGAAATAGCGGATGGTAAGAACGCTCATATCTACAAGCGCATTGACCGAAAGGGCACCGGCATATCGGTGCAAAGCCTTTTTTACAGCGTCCGCGACGTTTTTCACTTCTTTGAACCCGCCCTGATATCGCGACCAGCAATCAATCTGCAGGGTCTCAGTCCGGCCTATGATGCACTCTGCATCATCCTCGACAACGTCGGACGGACCAAAGGAGATATAGGGAAACTGCACCCCATCAGGCGCGCGGTCATAAATTCGGTCAGCGACCAAAGCCTGCACCCCGGTATCAGCCATCAGGCGCCCATAGATAAGCGTCTGCAATTCCCATGATGCGCTCATTTCGAACCTTCCTTGATCGCCTTGCGCATCTCACGGGTAATGCGTCCTTTGACGCGTCTCTTCAATGCCCGATAACTCGGGAAGAAGAATGGGGAAGGCAAGTTTTTCTGCGTCCCAAATTCGACCCATCGCGCGTAGTAGGCTTCATCGTTTCCGGCATAGATCGTGATACGTTCACCGCCCCTGTCTGGGGCAGATGATGCGAGGACTATCGACCCCTTAGGAGCATCGGCCCAGGTCCATCCTATGCTGTCGCGAAGATCGCCACTGTCCACGGGCACCAATGATTTCGCCATTGCGACGATTTCATCGGCACCCTTTTCCATCGCCGCCCGGGTGCGTATCCGCACGCGCTCAGGAATCGTTTGGGTCAGCTTGCGATTGAGAGACTTCAGCCCAAGCACCATGCCGAATTCTCAGGGTTGTGGTACATCATAGACGCCGCGCTCGATGGTCATCTCGATATACTCGTTCTTTCGGTCAGGATTGGTTATCGACCGAATGACATAGGTTTCCCCGTCGATCAGGCAGACATCGGCTGCGGTGACTGTGCGCATGAGCGCGAATGATCGGACCTTCAGCGTTCCGGCCACGGATGAGTGCATCCGTCCCGCCTCGATGCGTTCGGACCCGCGTTCTGGCTTGAAGCGTCCGCGGACTTTGACCAAGCCTGCGATGACAGACCAACCGTTTACGGTCCCACCCCCACCGTCCGGCGTTTCCACCTCGCGATAGAAGGTGACGCGATCGCGCAGCGCACCGGGTCCACCCTTTCTCATCGCCAATGCTCCTTGATCCAGTCGACGCCGTCCAGCTCGTGGGGTTTTTGCAGGCCATGGAAATAAACGATCCGGGCATTCCTCAACCCGTGCTTTTTCACGTGGCCTTTGAAACTGACGACTTCGCCGGGAAACAGGTCATCGATGAAGCTGTGCGGGAACTTGCGCACCCACTCCATGTCATTTTCGCCCCGGTGTTGTGTGGCGATCTTTGTCCACCCCGCCGGCACCAGGGCGACACCGTTGCAAGCGATATTCGGATGATACGGATCGCGCGGGAGAGCTTGCGCCTTCGCCGTTTCACACCACGCCGCCAGATGGTCGATGTTCCCCAGAACGACAGTATCGAGGCCCGCTAGGATCATGGGTCCGTCTGTGCGGTAAGCTTCGATGCATGCGCCGTAGTCAGGGCGTTTGGCAAGAATGGCATCCTGCTCAATACCGGGATCGAAGATGCGCGGCCGATCCGTGAAGCACACGAAGCGGAACGGCACAGTCAGATTGCGCCGGAAGCCCCGATAGAGCTTGTGCACCCATTCCTCGTCATACATGCGCGAGAAATCACGGGAACAGCTGTTCGCATCCCAAAGCAGCGTGCAGACCGTCAGCATTGATCGACCAGCCTCATACGTTTCTGGCGACGATCCTGCGGAACCTCGCTCAGATAGCCATTGCGCCGGAACAAGAAACCGTCTGGAACATTGCGATCCACCACCGCGCCTGCCGCGATCACGCTTCCCTTACCCACCCGCACGCCTGGCAGAACAACGGCATTCGCACCAATGGAAACACCATCCTCGATCACAACTGCGAAGCGCTTTCCACCACGCAACCGCGCGTCGTCATAGCCTTCCGTCGAGACCTCCGGCCACATGTCATTGGCCAGAACGACATTCGGCCCGACAAACACGTCGTCACCGACCCAGAAGCCCGGGCCCATCACAACGCCGGAACTGATCTTGCACCTGTTCCCGAATCTCGGCCCGGAAAGCACCGCACTGGCACCAACACTGCAATCCTCTCCGATCCTCGTGCCAAGGATCACCGTGGCGAATTGCCAGACCACGGTGCGCGCGCCAATAGCGACGCCATCGACCAGCGCTTGGGGATGGATGGCTGCCTCTGGATGGATCAACGGAAAATCCTCCGGTTGCCCATCGTACGGATCATCTCAATATCCGGCATCAGTTCATCGAGATCATAAATGCACTGCACCATCCGAATGATGTTGATGCGATCAACCGCGTTTGAAGCGAGGCCAGGATCGTCACCCGAACCGCTCGCGTTCGGCTGGTCATATCCGGCACTGAACCGAACCCGTACCGCCTGCCCTCGCGTGGTCAGTGTCGGTCTGGGAAACGTGTCATTGAACCAGACTTCAACGCCTTCATCGGTGGTGAGGCTGTACCAGTCCGATGCGGAAACCGTCTGCTCCACATTGGCGCTGTCGAGATAGACAACCTCGGTCACTTCCCGAACCGGCGTCACGGGGATGCACAGCGGATCACCCCAGCGGTCAAAGCGATACTCCAGATCCACCGGTGCCATGATGCGTCCAGTGAAATCCTCATAACGCTGTGTCTCTGCCGAGATCAGGCTTTCGAGCCGATCATCGTCATCATCGAAATCGATGCGCAGCGCAAGCTTCACGTCTGCCAGAGGCACGGCAAGAGCAGCAGGAACGGAGAGCCTGATCAGCATTCCATCGCCTCCATAAGTCCCATCTTTGGATAGTTTTTGAGAGCGGAGGTTGGGCTGGCATTGATAACTTCAATGCCGAACTCGCGAATAGCGCCGGCCACAGCATCCATGCAGCGCCGCCAGCGTTCCACATTCCGCTGCGAAGGATTGTTCAAGCCTTTGTGCGGTCCATGCCAATGAAGCCCGAGGTCAACGCGCATGTCGAAGCCGACGAGTATGATCTTGGCCGGCCACATCTGAACCGCGAGATTCAGGCAGTGAAAGCCGGAGTTTCCAGCCCACCCAACAGTTCCAAGCTTCATAAGCTCAAGACCATCATCATGCTTGTTCAAGCCGACTTTCTGAATGCCCCACGGCCTTCGGCATGCAGAGGCATCCACGGACAACTTCAGCCCTTCAAACTCAGGCACGCCCCGATATCTCTCCCACCATGCGAAGTCGCAGGCATAGAGGATGTCTGCCCATGGCACGAGCTGCCAGGAGTTATTGATAGCAATAACCTTGGCGCGGCCATTCACCTGGTCGAGCGGCTGGCCTTCGACGCTTGGCCCCCCGGCAACGATGACGACTGTTTCCCGCCTCCAGTCCGGCCACCATGGCGGGCATCCTTCGAAGGGCGCGCGGATGCCTGCTTAGCTCCCTCCCCGGTCTGGACAGGAACAGCTACGCCGCGCCTCACAAGCTGCTGCGCGATATGATCGTCAACCGTGGCCTCAATCCCTTTTCGGATCTTGCCATAGCTACCGACCATGCTGCGAAGTGGTTTGATCTGCATAGCTCTCTCCTTCGGTTCAGAGAGCGGGCGACCGGAGCCGCCCGCCTTGCTGAACCGACCTTGATTAACCGGAGACGTTGCCGAAATCGCCGGTCACCAGGGCGCCGGGGCGCTTGATGGCGAGGGCGAGGCGTTCCTCGGCGCGGATCGTGAGCATGTTCTTGATGAAGTTGTCGCGATCCTCGCTGGAGATCAGTACCTCCGGATCCATCCGATCATAGATGGTCGCGGCCATGCGGAAGGCGCCGACGAGGAATTCGTCAACGTCCATCGCCTGCGTCTCCAGCACCGGCTTGCCCCACAGGCCCGGCCCATTCATGGCGCGAGGGTTCGCCCAGAGATAGCGATTCTCGCCATCCTTGAGCAGTTCGATACGCGCCCAGTCGGTCGGGTTGATGACGATGCCATCCGCCGGATACTCAGCAAGCGAGGCCTGCAGAAGCGCCAGACGCAGGGTATCGATCATCGTCTCGCCGGAGAGTGCGAACGGGGCTGAATAGGCGGTCGCAGCTGTGACCAGGCCTTCCAGATGCTCGCCGGTGCCGTCACCTTTCAGGATTTCGAGTTCCTCGGCATACTCCAGGCCGTAGCGGAGTTCGCCGTTGATCTCGGTCTGAAGCTGCGCGGCATCATCAAGCGCCTGCCGTGAGACATGCACCCAATGCGCAATAGTGCGCACCGGAGCGTCGGTCTTCTGGTAGACGTAGTTGGATTCCGGCTTTTGCGCACCTTCCGAGACAACCGCCGCATTGTTGGTGCGGGTGATCATCTTCACATACTCGATAAGGTTCGAGCCTGTGCGGCCAGACGGGATCAGGTTGCGGATCGTCATCGCCCGCTTTGGCAGGCTAACGATTTCGGTTTCCCGATCCGACCAGATCAGGTCGCCCGCCGATCCAGAGGCAGAAGTAATTGCCTGCTGCACGCCGATGCGGACTGAACCGCGAGCGCCTTTCGCAACGAACTGCTTCAGGTCATCGCTTTCAGAAACGATCTGGCCAACAGACTTGGCATCGCTCTGACCGGCACCGCGGCGTGCGGCGAGCTTTTGCTCGAGATCCTGATTGCGCGTCTCCAGCGCCTCCAGCTTCTCGCCCAGCATGCTTTGTGCGTCGGTGAGTTTCTGCTGCGTGGCAAGCAACTCATCGGCCTTGGCCTTGGTCTCTTCACCGACTTTGCCAGCATCCTTGGCCTGCTGCATGGCCTGCTCGGCAGTCTTCTTCACATCATCGCTGATGCGCGTCAGTTCCTGCTTCACGTCCTTCAGCAGTTCCTCGATCTTGCCGGGGTTTGCTTCGTTGCGCGGGGCGCCGATCACACCGGCGGGTTGCGCAGCCATCAGGGCCGCGAGGGAATCCCGCGGCATGTTTCGGTGGCCAATGGCAGCTAGTCCCATGGCCGAAAGAGTTCCCCCGTCGCCGAGGAAAGTGGATGCGTGCTGCGCAAGCTCACTTGCAGGCAGGACGCCATGGAAAGCGGCGGCCACGAGCGCAAGCGCAAGGGCTCCGCAGAGAGCGAAGATTTTCATGGTTCACCTGTTTTCGTTTGGCGGTCAGATCGACCGGATTGAAGCGAGGAGGCTTTCAACCTCTGCAATGACGGCAGCGTCCTGCATGCCGGTTGGGACAGCGCCAGGCATGCCCCCTTTCAGAGCGGCAACAAGCTCGCGCCGCTCCGATCTCGATGCACCGGCTCGCGCAAGTAGCGCGTCCAGCTTATGGGCAGCGGATACTTGCCTACCCATTTCATTCTTGGCTTTGGTCGATACTTCGTCCGAGGCAAGAAGACTATCCGCAAAGCCTTGTTCAACCGCATCCGAACCGCCGATCCATGTCTCACGGTCAAGCATTTTACCGAGGTCCTTGGGCGCGATTCCGGTGCGCGCGGCATAAATATCCACGGCCATGGCGTCGAACGGCTCAAGCCAGTCTGCGACATCTCGCAACTGGTGGCGGTCGCCCATTGCCACCACCCATGTGTTGTGGATCATCAGGAACCCGGCCCGTGCAATCTGCACCTCGTCGCCGGCCATCGCGATCACAGAGGCCGCAGATGCGGCA
Organism: Nitratireductor indicus C115; assembly: GCF_000300515.1. Classification (GTDB taxonomy): domain Bacteria; phylum Pseudomonadota; class Alphaproteobacteria; order Rhizobiales; family Rhizobiaceae; genus Nitratireductor; species Nitratireductor indicus. The sequence goes on along the minus strand of NZ_AMSI01000034.1, from coordinate 3,762 downwards.
ATCCCTAGAACCTTCACCGTCACCTTTGCGGGGTGATCGCGCAGCATATTATAGATCGCGAGACCTTCGAAATAGTCGCCTCCTGGGCTGTTGACGTTGACGACAACATCTTGCTTCCCGATGGACCGAAGTGCCGCGGCTATCCGCTTTGAGGTCACCCCTTCACCCCAGAAGTCCTGGCCGATCACGTCGAGGATAGAAATCGAGTTGTCCGTATCCTCGGCGGCGGCAGCATGAACTTCAGGGTTCCATCGATTGAGGGCCGAAGGCATGACCTCTGTTCGGAGTCCTGGCCGCGCCGAGATTTCCGCCTGCGGCAGCTTACGCATGCTCATCGTCTTGCTTCTCCTGGTTGATGCCCAGCCACGCCATGAGTGCGGCGCGAGCCTGGTTTCCTTCCGTCTGCTGACCGAGAGCATCGAGCGGGACCATTGCGGACTGGACCGTAAGCTTGTCGGCGTTCTGGTCAGCGCTTCGGCTTTGATTGAGCTTCGCGCGACCTTCATTCCGGGTCATCAGGCCGTTGTTGACCATCTGCGACAGGAATGCTGCTTTGGCCTGAGAATCCATTTGCAGAAGCGCTTCACGGTTGAATTCAGCGTAGCGTTTGCGATTGCCTGTCGGGCGGATCAGCTGTTTCTTGATGCGAGCCTCGATACGGTCGCAAATTGGATCGATACCAAGTGTCAGCCAAGCAATGAGGATCGACTCCACGCCGGAGCCCCACATGGTTTGCCCCTGCGCAGCATGGCCAATGATGATCGGAGGAACGCCAAACCAACGGCAGATTTCTTCCACATCGAAGCGACGGGTTTCCAGCATCTGCGCATCTTCGGGATTGAGAGATACGCTTTGCCACTTCACGCCAGCCTCAAGGATGCCGACACCCCCGGAGTTGGAGCTTCCCTGAAGAGGGGACACCAATGCCGCGTGCGCCATCTCACGCTGCTTTTTGTCCAGCACCTGGTCGAACAGAAAGAAGCCTGTAGGGCGCATACCGTTTGCGAACGTTCTACCAGCCGCCTCCTGCGCGGCCATTGCGGCACCAAGTGAATTCGTGCCCGCAGCAATCGGAGACAGTCCCTCATCCGCATTCTTCAGCCCCTGCCCGAAGCCTTTCACATGGAAGACCTTATCGCGGGGCAGGTCTTCTGCCTTCCCGCGGTCATTGACGCGATAGACCAGGGTCCCGTCTGTCAACCGCACGGGTCGGCAATGCGTGCTCATGATAGGCTGTAGAGACGACAATGACCTGCCAACGGTTACCCGTTCTGCATACGCGTTCCCTGTGGTCATCAACCACGCGACAATGCCCTCCCAGAACTCAAGCGGCGTCTGGTCCTCGTTCGGGCTTCCATCTGACCCGATCACATCAGCAATGTCGTCATCAATCTGGACCCGATTGTCACCACCCCTCTTATCGAAAACCTTCAGAGGCAATGAAGAAACAGCTTGAGCGCTCAATTTGATGCATGCCCACGCCGTGGCGACTTGCATTGCGCTGTCGAGTGTTACGACCTTGCCCGCATTGCTGGTGCGGCCGCCAAAGGTTGACCACCCAATTCCATCATTTAGGCGCAGCCTACGCTCCTTCGCCACCTCATCCTTGATGGCGCTGTAGAGCTTGAACGGCGCAGCTGCCGCTTTCACGAAGGCATTCATGCGCCCATCGCCATAATCGGGCTTGCCAGGAAGTCGGTGAGATCCATTTTTGCCTCCGGCTCAAACCTCTTGGCGGTGCCAAGCGCCATCAATGCTGCCTGCAATCCGTCGATCCTGACGGACGCGCCCTTGTTCGATTTCTCTTTGTCGATCTTCATGTTGCCGGCGGGGTCTTTGACCGTGATGGCATTCGCCACGCACGAATTCAGCACTGGGTTCCCGTCATGGCGCAGGCGACCAGACAGAGCGAGCTCAACGAAAAACTCAATCGCCGGAGAAATGTCCTTGAACCCTTGACCGTATGGCTCGAGCGGCAAATCAACGCCCTCATCGGCCATGTCGACCTTGAAGTCATCAACGCGCCACCGGTCGAAACCAATCGCCTGGATATCGAAAAGCTGCATCAACTCGCGAAGCTGCGAGGCCATATATCGAAACTTGATCACCGGCCCCGGCACCGCGTTGATATGCCCGGCCTTGATCCAGACCCGAAACAGTTCCCGCTCCCGGTCCCGCCGCGCGGCCATTTGACCTTCCGGGGTCCAGAAGAACGAGAGCAAATCAAAGCCCGGTTCTGCCTGTCCATCAGGGAACGCCAAGACGAGCGCCGTAAGATCGTGCTTGCCGGACAGATCGAGACCGCCAAAGCACTTTCGCCCATGAAGGTCCGCCACATCGATCTCCGATTTGCAGGCCTCCCAGATCGGACGTGTCACGATCCGATTCTCTGCGTTCCCGTCGATCCTCTGGTTGAGGCGCAGGTTGCGATAGCGGGCCTCGAACATGGGAACACGCCGCGCTTGCTCCGCCTCCTTCACGATGTCATCGAGATCAAGAAACACACCGGCGGCCGGATTGCATTTCTTGATCGTCTCAGGCGCGAATGGATCAGCATCCAGAGGCGCGGTGCGCAAATCCACAATGATGCTTTCGTCGTGCCCTTCCAGTGCATCATCTATGAGCAACGACAATGGATGATCGTCGGTCGGCGCCTGGGTGGAAATCACCATTCCCAACGCGGCCTTTCGCTTACCCATCGCGGTGCGAAGGTTCTCCAGAAGCTCACCATCCCGCGCCTGGGCAAGCTCGTCATAGACCCAATACGATGGAGCCAGACCATGCGCCCGGCGGGCATCGGCGGAAAGCGCCTCATAGATCGAGCCAGCCCCGTCTCCCTCAAGAACCTCCATGCGCTTGTGAAAACGCTGCGGGTTCACGCGCGCCGCAAATTCCGGCACCGCGATGATGATGGCCTCCATCTCATTGAAGATCAGTCCGGCTTGCTGCCTGTCGATGGCTGCGGAATAGACCTCGCCGCGAGGCTCGCTCTCCGGCCCGAGCAAATGGCAAAGAGCCAATCCAGAGATAAGACCGGTCTTCCCGTTGCCGCGCGGTTCCGACTTGATCGCGATGCGCACGCGGTTCACACCCGACCGCCCATATACCGCCTTCACGAATTCCCGCTGTTCGGGCAGAAGGCGCATTCGCTTGCCCTGCAGTTTCCCCTTCGTGATCGGTAGGAACTCGAGGAATGCAATCACGCGCTCGACGCGGCTGAGACCCTTCTTCTTCCATGGGAGCCGACGCTTAGACTTCTCTGCCTGCTCACGCGCCAGCCTTGCCCGCGTGGCGCCAGGCCCGCGAAGTCCCATTCATCAATCCTTGTGATTGGAAGCGCGAAAACTATCAGCCGCGCGAAACTAATTCTGTTCGAGACTCCCCGCGCCGGTCCCTAAGCCCATCGATCTGGACTTTTTAACCACCCCCCCCCATCTAGGATGTCCGCCTTTCAGGCAGGGGAAGCCATGGAGAGGCATTTCAGCTTTTGGCGCATCTCTGACTGTTTGCAGGGTGGCGCTCGTCTACGGGCCATCCATCGGCCCCTATCTCGGTCGAGTATCCCATGCGTTCTTCGCTTTGGGCGTCTCGGTCATGACATGGAGCGCATAGGCTTTCGAAGGGCCCGGCGTAGAAGGTGGCCGGGCTTTCCTTACTGGCCTTGTCTACATGGTGGCAGACTGTGGCTTTGGTGATGATCCCGCGCTTAAAGCACCATTCACATACCGGCTTGGCTGCAAGCTGCGCGTCTCTCACCCTTGA
>NZ_AMSI01000033.1 GCF_000300515.1 Nitratireductor indicus C115 | reverse complement strand
ATGGAGGCGGTGCCGTTCGGCTCGATTGAAAAGGATGGCTGATCCAGTTCGCACTCAGTCAGAAGCTCGGTAAAGCGCACCTGATAGTCCGGCCCCATGAAGGCTTTCCAGACCCATCCCTTGGACCCCTTCACAGTGCTGTCGAGGTAGGAAACATATTCCTCATCGATACCGGAAAGCGCGAACACCACATCGTTGATCTTCACTTCGGTATCTGCCGCGCCGAGCTTGACCGATCCGAGCCGGCCCACGCCCCGCCATTCCACCCCGTCATGGTCGAGCAGCCCGAGGCCATTCCAGAGATAGACCGGCCCGTCCGTGTGATCGAGCTTCACAAGCACCACATCCGTGACGTTGCCGGAGCGGAGCACCTGGTCGAGCGTCCAGCGGCGATACCTAGTCGACATGGGGCACTTCCACCGCGCTTAGGGAGGTTGCCCCGAAAATGAGGTTGTGCTGCTGCATGCCAACGTCTTTCGAGGACAGCACAAAGCGCCCGGTAGGCCGGCGAAGATCGATCCGGTCACCAACCAATGCCGGTTTCCAGAGCTTCCAGAGGAACGGCACGCGACATTTACCGTTCGCATCGGATTCGCAATCGTCGGCAACCATGTAGAGATTGCCACCAGTGCTGAAATGATCCCCTGCCCTGAACACCATCACCGACGGCCAAAGGCTATTCATGACGATGCTATCGGCATAACGCGGCGCATCTTCATCGACATAAGCGAGCGTCGAACCACCATCGATGTGATAGGAACCATCGATATGATAGCTGCCGTCGATCAGATACTCGCCGCCGAGGCTGTCATGGTCATCACGCGGGCGATAAATGCCAGCGCCATATCCCCGCGGATAGTCATGCAGAGGGTGATATAGCCTCATTCCGACATAGCCGCCCATCATACGGGCAATCGTAATGTCCCAGCTGAACCTGCGGTCCTCTGCACCATCGTCATATTGCGGAGCCATTTCCAGCTCAGCGGTCCAACGCATATGGCGAGGGCCGTTCACTCGAAAGGCTGCGCCCCATGCCGACGTGAACATTTCGCTGTCGGGGACCAGACCGAAGGTTCCGGATTGAACGCGATAAATGCTGTCCGATAGATCGATGGTCTTGAGAGGGAATGACATTCGCGCCTACCGGAAGAAGCCTGGACGATTACGGGACTCGGCCTGTGTGGCCTGTGTCGATCCTTCGATGATGCCAGGGGCAGCGGCCCGCACCACTTGAGCAGAAACGCGGCCAGAGGTTTGCTCCACGTAGGCTTGCAGATTGCCGTTGCGGTCCATGGAGACGCGGACATCAAGCGCCCCGCCGCCGCCCATATCCTGACCGGGCTTCCGAATGTCGACGGTCTCGCCTGGGGTAGCTTTGAACGCAACGAGCTGGCTATCAACCGCACCAGCACCGCCCACTGTGAACGAGCCGCCATTGGCAAAACCAACCAACCCACCAAGCAAACCTTTCAACAGCCCGCCGAAGATGCCGCCACCGAAGTTCATGTTGGAGAGGATCGAGGTAGCGACAGAGCGGATCGCGTCGAGCGCCACGTCCTTCCACTCCTTGGTGCCCTTGATCGCCTCTGCAATGCCAGAGCCGATTCCTTCAAACGAGCTCGTGATTCCATCGGCGGCAGAACCGGCAATATCCGTGACGCCGCTCGCCATGCTGTTCATGCCATTGGCGAGGCCCTGCATGATGTTCACACCGATCTCGTGGAAAACCGTCGAGGGAGAGTGAATGCCGAGAAGCCCCTTGAGGCGATCACGGATGCTGGCGCCGACACTCGCAATCCCCTCAGTGACGGTCCCGAACATCGACTTGATGCCGTTCCACAGCCCCTGCATGATCTGAACGCCGATCTCGTACATCTGCACATGCAAGTCGACAAACTTCTGCAGGAATGAAGAAGCGAACGCGCCCGCCGATGCGATGATCTCCGCTGTCTTCGTCTTGGCGGCGTTCAGCATCTCGAGGAACGCAGCATCGAAGTTTCGCGCCCATTGCATGACGGCGGCATCGACCGCCTTGATCTGGGGATAGAACGCAACCACAGCGGCGGTCAGTCCCGCGATGGCAGCGGAAACGGCGATCACCGGCGCACCTATTGCTCCGATTGCGAGAGCAACGGCGCCCAGCGGGATCGCCAGTGCCGCCAAACCAGCCGTGAGAGCGGCGCCAGACGATATGAATGTCTGAATTGCCGGGTCGAGTTCACTAAACCCAGCAGCGACAGACACCGCGAAATCACTGAACTGCGTCAGGGCCGGAAGGATCGATGCCGTGATGCTCGCCGCCAGGCTTCCAATCGAACCGGTAAGGCGGGAAATGTTGTCGTTGAACTGCTCGGCGTTCGCTCCCATTTCCTCGGTGAACACCTGGCCGAACTTTCCGGCCTCAGCGGTCAGCTTGTTGATCCCCTCTGAGCCACCAGCCAGAAGCGATGCGAGCTGCGGACCGTACCGCTCTCCGAAAATTTTGCCTGACAGTGCCGCCTTGCGTGTCTCGTCATCGACGTTCTGGAGCGCGTCAGCCACTTCACCCATGAGCTGGGTGGCAGATTTCAAGCTGCCGTCTGTATTCGCGACATTGACGCCAAGTTCCGCAAACGCATCCTTTGCGGCACCAGTCCCCTTCGATGCGTCATAGGCGTTTTTGTTGAGCGTGCGCAGCGAATTACCGAGATTGCTGAACGAAACACCCGAAAGATCTGCCGCGTACCTGAGACGCGACAGTTCCTCAATGGGAACCCCGAAGCTACGGCTAGCCTTTGCCATTTCATCGGCACTGTTGATCGTGCCTTTCACCATTACGGCCAAGCCACCAGCAGCAGCCGTCGCGGCGGCACCGGCAGCGAGCAGACCGGTCCTGGCCAGTTTACCGAACCTCTGGAGCCCGGACTCCGCCTTCTTCAATCCATTGCCGAACTGAGCCGTGTCGATCCCGAGGTTGACCCGGAGGCTGCCAATAACGCCCTGCGCCATTTCTACCTACCTCGCCGCTTCATCTTAGGAGCATTCGCGAGCCACGCCCTGACCTCATCCACTTGGACGGGTCTCATGTGGCGGCTTGCGCGCTTCGGACCTTCATCGAGAACGTTCTTGAGCTTCGGCATCTTCTTGATGCGCTGGAACGCCGCCGTGTGCCACGCCTGTGACATCACGAGATTGCTGTCGCGCCTTCGCTTTTCGTTGTGGCCGGCGAGAACGTTTTGAATTTCGCGGAGAGACAGGCCCCAGAAGTCCTGACCGTTCCCGCCGACGACGCTTACCCAGTCCTGTTGCAGCGAAAGCCAATCTATTCGGCTTTCGCCTTCGGAGGGTTTGCCTTGCCCTGATCTCCCTCCTGCGAGGGGAATGCGCGCTGGAGCGCCGTGCCAACCTTCTCCATGAGCGTGTTGACATCAACAGAAAGTGAAATCTGGCCGGCATCCTCGACCGTCATCTCTGGATGATGATCGATGAGCGCTGCCCAGATCAGAGTTCTCACCGTCTTGATGCTTGGGGCAGCGCCCTTCGTACCGACATTCTGGAAGTCCTCGATGACCTCCATAACCGGCTTGCCGAAAGCATCCTCCAGCTCGCACATCGCGTTGATCGAGAACGAGAGCGTGTAAGAATTTTCACCGGCTTTGAGCGTCACGCCGCCGCGATGAACATTCGCCATTACACGCTGCCCGCAGAGATCGTATCCCAGACCTCGGAGCCAGACGGCGCGAGCGTGATCGTGGCCGTCATACGGTCATCCACGGGGATCGTGCGCTCGTACCCGGTCACCGACGCCTCGAAGGTCACACGATGCCGATCCGTATCGCCCTGCTGGAGCGGGAACGTGATACGCCACTGGATGACGTCACCGCTGTTCAGAAGCGAGAGGATGAGCTGATCTTCCGGAGAACCTGGGATGTAGTTCGCCTCGAAGTTCGCCTCGCCATTGTCGATCAGGCCCGGAATATACTCACGGCGCCGATCCGGGCTGCAGAAGTGCGTGACATCAATGCGGTCCGCTTCCTGAGCGCCGGGCGACAGGTTGAAGACCTCACAGAGTTGAACGAAGCCGGGTGGCGAACTGGCGTCATCATACGCCTCAAGGATCGTATCCCAGCCGATGGTTGCTTTGCTTGCCATTTTACGGCTTCCTTTTCAGAGAATGCCTTGCCCAAGGGCGATTGCGGGCAGACCGGCCGGGCCGGATCAACCGGCGTGGTGGATGCGAAAATCCACGGCCACGCCAAAGAGCTTTGAGCCTGCGTCTGAGGTATTCACGCCACCGGGAGCGTCTTCGGTGAGATCGCGCCCCTCCCCGTCGACAAAGACCCCGTAGATGCCGGCTGCCGGGTCACTGAACATGTCGAGAGTGGTCACCACGGCACGTGCTAGGGCCTTCACAGCTCCATAGGTCTCTGCGATGCAATTCACCTGCACGCGGCTCTCCACGGTGCCGCGCCCGCAGAAGTGATAGTTCGGCAGGCCGTCGACGCGGTGAAGAACGAGATAGGGAGGCGTGACAGCGAGCGAGCCATCGTCCCGGCGCGGTGCCTTCACCCAATACCGCTTGCCATCAGCCACGCCGCTCAGGAGCGCGGTTATCCGTTCTTCGATCATTCGGCTTGCGTCCTGTTGGTAGCTGTGAGCGCTCGATCAGACGGGCCAGCGCGGCGCGGGCCATTTCACACACTCGGCAGGTCATCTATTTGCCCTTGGCAGCGGCCTTTGCCTGCTTCTTGGCGAGGCGTTTCGCGGCTCTCATGATTTCGTCACCAAGCTGATCACCGATCACGTCCAGCACCTCCATCTTGTTCGCATCCCAGGCTGGGCGCATGAAGGGCTGCGGGCCGTGCTGAACCGTTCCGAACTCCTGCCAGTGCCCATGAGGGTGCGGGACCGAAACGTCAGGGCCGACATACATCTCGACGAACGATTTATCGGTGCCGCGCGTGGCCTTTCGCTGGTTCTTGTTCAGGCGTGTGGAAATGGTGATCGAGGTCGGCAGATCATTCCGTGGGCGGCCGGGGCGGTCAGGAGCCAAGCGCTGCGCATCGTTGATGAGCGGCTTTGCGGCTTCCCGCAGCGTGCGCCGGAGGACGTTCTTGCCAGTTGATTTGGGCAACTCCGCGAGCGCCCTTTCAAGCTCGCGCAGCCCCTCAATCCGGACATTGGTCGCCATCAGTCGATCACTCCAAGTTCCCGGGATTCGCGAAGTATCTCAGTGAGCCGGCCTTTCGGCGCTGCAAAAAGACGGCCGCCGCCGAGCCAGTGGATTTCGATTGCATCTGTCGGATCATCGATGAACCTCTCTATGGCTCTATCGAGTTTCCGAAATGCCTCGCCATGCTTCGTTGCCAATCTGGCATGAATTTCGGACAACAAGCCGATTGCGTCGTGAAGCTCATCCATCTCAACGGACAGATGGCACTTGACGGTCGCCATCAGGCGGACACTGAGAGAACTTCGAGGTCGACGCTCTCATCAATCACAAGAACAGGATTACCGGGGCCGGCCCATCCCTCGAACTGCTCTTTGATGCGCTTCGCTACTTCATCGCTGATGCGACCTTTGATGCGAACGATCAGCCTGTCACCGCGGGCGAGATGAATGCGGCGAACCTCTTTGATGTCCATTTTCAGTCTCCTAATCCGTGCTCCGAACCGCCGTGATCTCAATGAAGCGTCCCCGCATATCGCCTTGGTCGCCTTCCTTCACACCCTCGATGTTCCAGATGCCGCCGTCATAGGACAGGCGATCAACTGGCGAGATCGTTTTCGATTTGGTCGAGGCGCGGATGACGAACCGGCTGCGAAGTGAAGAACCTGTTTGGCCGGCGGCGAACTTTTCACCGTCTGACACGTCGCGGCGAGCGGCACGGACCGTAATGAACCCGGCCCAATCAAGGATGTCCTCGTTGAAGTCGTTCGTACCCACGACCTGGTACCGCTCAACCGTGATTGTCCGGTCGAGCGAACCCGCTGAGCGCTTTGCCATCAGACCCGAGCCCACCATGTGAAATTCAGATCGGTTTCCAGCGTGCAACCGGTTTCCTCGATCCACCCATCAACCGCACGGTCAACACCGAAACAGAAGCGCGCATCCGGGTTTTGATAATCGTGCCCGCCGATCCAGCCGCTAGCCTTCACCTTCGGGAACCAAGCCGCAATGTCTTCCCGGACACCTTCATAGGAATGGTCGGCATCGATGAAGACCAGGTCGAGCGTGCAATCTTCAACCTGTGATGCCGCCTCGACCGATGACATTTCCTTGATCTGCGCGCGGCCGCGGAAGCGATGTACCCGAGCGAGTGCTTCTCGCTTGTGCTTACTCACGATCTCCGCAGGATCGAATGCGTGCTGATCTTTCGTCGCCTTGTAGCGTTCCGGCTGCTGATCGGACGGCAACCAGCTATCGACCATAATCAGGCTGGCGTCTGTGTTCTGGAGAACGCATTCCGATACTTGCCCGCGCAGGACGCCGATTTCGGCAGCCAGCGCGTGGGGCGGCAACCGGCGAATAATCGTCTGTGCTCGCTGTTCAAAGGGGCGCATTACCATCCGTTTTCCCAAGGCCGGGGCTTGCCGTGAAAGATCACGACACGCGCATTCTCCGGCAACGTTCCGTCACCGAACTCTTTGTCTGACCGAGTTTTCTCGCGGACATGGCATTTGTAAGAAACCACCTGACCGGGCAGCACGTCTTGCCATCGCTGCGCCCTGCCCTGCCAGAACTGACCAAGGAAACCCTGGTCGCCCCACATCTCCTGCGTCACGCATTCCCGCATGTGCCGTGAAGGATCAGCTATCCATGCATCCCAAATCTCCTGTCGATCACGCTCTGGAATGAACATGAGCGACGATTGAATGCGCCCAGTCGTCGGCCAGTAGAAATCAGACAGCACCGTGAGGCGGTCGACAGCTGCAATGCCGTCCAGAGTGCCTACGATTGATGTGTCCAGATCCATGAATAGAAGGTCGCCACCGATATCGGGGCGAAACAATTCCATCTTGGACCACCAACCCGGCCAATCATACCGAAGCTCGATACGGGGGCACGGAACCTCGACATCCGACAGGCAAAAAATCTGAGCGCCGGGAAGATAGTCTGTCACCTGCCGGCAAAGTCGGGCGATATGGGAAGCGTCGAAGTCACCTCCTGACCGCAAAACCAGCGCGACCCTCATGAGGCAAGCGCCTCATCGAGTTCCATCTTCGGATAGCTGGTCAGGGCAGATACCTTGCTGCAGTTGATCACCTTGATACCCATTGGATGGATCACCTTGCTCGCGTTGTCGACAGCGCGCCGCCACCGGGCAGCGCTTGCCTCTTTCGGGTTGTGCAGATTGCCCGGATGCGCCCCATGCCAGTGAAGGCCGTAACGGGTGGTCATGTCATAGCCGACCAGGATGATCTTCCTGCAACCGAACTGCACTGCGAGGTTCAGTGCATGAAACCCACCGTTGCCGCCCCAGCCCACGGTGCCGAGAGGCGACAGGAACAGGCGATCATCCGGCTTCCGGCAATCCACCTGTTTGAGCTCCGGGAAGTCCTTCACTGCGGCCCTGTCGACCGTGAGCTTGAGACCAGTGAAGCCCGGACACCCCTTTACGTGCCGCCACCATGCAAAGTCGCAGGCGTAGAGAATGTCGGCCCATGGCGCCAACTCCCATGACTTGTTGATCGCAATGAATTTCGCTTTACCTTTCGCGACATGCAGCGGGGCGTTCTTTGCGCTCGGCCCGGATGCCACGATCACGACCGTCTCTCCCTCCCATGAGGGCCACCACTCAGGCTTTGTCATCGAAGCGCAGGGTCTCGGAGCGGATAAAGCAAGGCGGTGACGGGCTTCGGGAGATACCCTCGGTCGAAGGCTTCTTCGGTGTCGCCGTCCGGCTCGCGATAGAAGTGACCGACGAGCAGGATTGCTGCAGTTTCGATTTCCTTCGGGATTTCGGTTCCTGAAGGCACGTCGCCGCCGCTGTCCAGGTTCAAGATGACTTCGGCCTGATCCTTCAAGTAATTGATGATCGCGGCAGATGCGGCCTCGATATAGGCGTCGAGCAGCGTGTCATCCTCATGTGGGAGGACATTCCAACCGCCGCTCGTTTCCTCGATCTCACCGATGCGCAGAGCAAGCTTCACGGTGTCGAGAGAGACCAGTTTGACCATCATCCCACCTTCAAGGGCTGCTTCGGCTGATCGGTCTTCATTATTCCGTCCTTGCCATCCCTGCCCTTCTTGACGGCGAGCCGCCATCCATCACCATCCCCGGGCTTGTCCGCGGTATCCTTCTGAGCGATCCAGAATGAACCGCCCCAAGTCACGCCATCCCCGGCAGAATAGGTATCTCCGGCCTTGAACACCCCTCGGTCGAGGACAACGGGCAGCGTGAACGGGAACTCCTTCATCTTTTCGCCCTTGGCGAAACGGAATGTGAAGGTGCGCAAGCCGTCATGAACGACTTCCAGATCATCGAAGCCAATACCGTCGGCACCGTCCACGCCATCTTGACCGGGTTCGCCCTTGTCTCCCTTCTCGCCGCGCTCGCCTTTCTCAGGTTGGCGCTTCTCAATGGCATCGAGGCGGACCAGAACCGGCGCAATCGCATCGCGCACATAGTTCTTGACCACGCCAACGATCTCCTGGCCGAAGGCCTTCCCGTCGAACGTCATCAGCGGAGTCCTTTGTAGATTTCGACCAATGCGGCGCGTGCCTCAGCCTCGGCGTTGTCGTTTGCCGCCTCTCCATCAGCCGGTGCCGGCGTTGGTGTGCTTGGCGACCCGAACGGGTCTTCTTGGGCGTCACGCTTGGCAAGGGCCTCCAGCGAATAGTTCTGCTGTTGAAGCATTGGGCTGTCGCCACCGGTTTTCGGCTTCTTGTCCAGTTTGGCGCGCATCTCATTTGGTGACAGGATGCCCGCAGCATCCTTGAGCACCTGCATCTGAGTGACGCTGTCCATGCGCAGAAGACCGTCCAGGTCGAATTCCGTTCCAATGTTCACGCCATTCATGCCGAGACCTTCGTCAAGGCATATCTCGATGTCTTCAATATGCTTCTGGAGACACTGGCTGTAATATTCGACGTTCAACGCCTGCACGTTGTTGTAGCTGGGCAATTGGCCGACGCCGATCTTGTAGGGAGGAACATGGTAGACGGAACACACCACTTCCGCAGACCATTTCAACTGCTCGATCAGCTGGGAATCGTTCGCCTTTGCAGCCATCGCCTCGTATTTGAGGCCATCGCCAACAACGGCAACCTTTCCAGCGTTCTTGCCCGTGAAGTTGTTGTCCCAATACTCCTTGAGACGGGCTGCGGTATCGTCAGATATCGCGCCGGGGGCTGACAGAACTCCGCCCGGCTGCGCGCCATTCTCGAAGAACTTGGTGGAATTGCTCTGAATAGCGAGGCCCTGCATGGCGGCCAGCCCACCGGCAAAGATTGGCGACATCCCGACCAACGGATGGAACATGCAGTTGAAGCGGTCGTGAATGATCTCGCGGGCTGGGACGATGACGCGGCTTGGGAGCCCGCTCAGTTCATCAGTGTTGAGCTCGTAGAAGATCGATCCATCATCCGAAACGAGCGGCTTCACCCTAAGGGGATCGAGGATATATAGCGCCCGAACCGTTCCAGCGCCGTCCCGCTGCTTCAAGACATATGTGTTGCCGCGCTGGAGCTTCGATAGAACCCATGCTTCAAAGAACTGGATGCGATTCTGGAAATGATTGGGCTTCCGAAGAACCGGAGAATATGCCGGGTTGGTGACCTCTGTCCAAATCCCATTGTCATCCTTCTGAACCAACTTGACCCGAAGCTTTGAGATATCGGATGCGATCAGCGTGCGGCATGCGAAATCGGCATGGAAGGAAAGAACCGAATTGTAATCGACCTCGATGTTCTGTTGCCACGCACCGGAGAATCTTTCGAGGATCCGAAACCATCCGCCCCGGTTCGGGTTCACCGGTGACAGGTCTTTCTTGCCCTCGCCTGTAAAGGGGACCGGAATGCCGAGAATACGCATAGGCTTAGCCCTTCGCTTCCGCGATCTTGGTGCGCAGCGTGTCCGCGTCCCAACCATGATAGGGCTTCTTGCCCACGACTTTGACATAGCGCGCACGCAACGCCTTCATGTCATCGACCGGCTTGCGCGGCTTCGCCTGCACGTCGCGGTGGCCATAACCAAGCTTTTTAGCGATCTTTGCATAGCGCGGGTCGCGCGCGTTCATGGCGCGCGTCAGATAATTCGATTTCATCGGGCATTCTCCCGAGAGAGGAAGGGAACCGGCCGCAGTTGCCCGCGACCGGCAATGTCATTCAGGACTGCTTAGACGGATGCCGCCGGCAGCCCCCAATTGACCTCATCCAGAACGGCCACAGCCGATGCGCGGCGCTTGGCCCAGTTCAGGATGCGTTCAGCACGGAAAGCCACACTGTTGGTCTGCCACATGGAGACCATGGACGTGGCCGTCGGCGTCACAGTGTCGTTAGTCGGATTGTCGAGCATCTGCAGCGAGGCTTCGCGGGAAACATCAATCATGACGCCGCCCTCGTCCGCGAAATAGATGTCCGACGCGTTGACCAGGGCGACATAGCCGCCAGCCGACACGGGTGCGAAATATTCCGACACGATGACCGGCAGACCCATGAAGGTGCCGCCGTTCATGCTGATGCCGCCGAATTCAGCCTGGCCGAGCGGATTGACCATCAGAGACAGTGCAAGTGCAGTGGCCGAGGCCATGATCCACACGCCAGACGTGGGCGGGTTATTCGCGGCGACAAAGGTCGCCATAAGTGCCCGCACATCCTCGCGGATCGCATCAGCGTCGTTACCGCTGGAAGTGACCGGAGTCACGCCATTGGTGATCGATGCCGGGGACACGCCGGCAGACGCCGATTTCGCCGGGTCGATGAAATCCGTATCGATGCGTTCGGCCACTGCCGCGGCCAAGGCATCACGCAGGATCATATCGGCAGACGGGCTCGACTTGCGCAGCAGTTCCTCGGTAACGACCGAGATCGTAGCCACCTTGAGCTCATCAAGGGTGGTGCGGCTGAAGTCGAAGGCCGTCAGAGGCTTCGGCTTGCCCTCACCTACCCAATAGGCCTGCCCTCCACCGGTCTGGCCGATCAGAGGGGTGCGAAACGGCACCCGGCGAAGTGACGGGATGCTGTTGGTGCCGAACTTTCCGACGATGGTCATCGGGCGAAGGAATTCGACAAAGTCGGCGTAAACCGAAGTCTCATCACCAACAAGGTCTTCTGCCCAGTTGCCAGAGATGTCGGCACCAGCAACGACATTCGCCTTAGAGACGATGCCGTAGACAGCAGAGTTTTCGCCATAGAGGCGCTTGGCGATATCCGTCTGCCGGTACTCACCCTGGCTCAAGAAAGCCAGAGCCTTGACCTTGGCCAGCCGGGCAAACTCGATACCAGCCTCCGGCTTGGGAGCCTTGACTGTTACGGCGGTCCGGGCCGTTGCATCCGAGGCAGGAGCAACCGGCGCCTTGTTGACGGGCTTGGCTTCCTGAGCCTTTGCGCGCTCCATGCGGCGAAGGTCTTTGAGCTCGTCATCGATGGTGTCGCATTCGTCCGCGAGGGTGCCGAACTCTTCCTTTTCGGAATCGTCCTTGGTCCGACCTTCTTCGGATGCCTTGGCCTGGATTTCCTCCATACGCGCCATATTCGCGGCACGCTTGGCCTCCAGAGCCGTAATCTGCTCAGCGAGCGTTTTCATGTCATTGCCCTCCTTCGGGCGCAAGTTGACGGGTTTGTGAGATTTTCCCGAAGCGCCGGGAGGGGTCTTCGTCGGACGCTCGATTGTGCCGGTCGCGGCGGGAGCGTTCGGGTCGAAGGACTTGATGAGCGCGACACCAGCCGCGTCCATGTTCTTGATGCTCGTCATAACGGCTTCCGGCTGGGCCGGGATCGTGACGGCGGAAAGTTCGTAGACTTCGCTCTCGACAAAGCGAATGCCGTTTGTGCCCTCGATGAAGGCGTATTCGATAGCGCGGAACCCGATGGAGACCGCGCGGACAAGGCCAAGCTTGATCGACTGCCAAGCTTCGTCCACCCGATCCTTCAGCGTTCCCGCTTCCTCGATGACGGGGAGTTCAGCCTCAAAGGTAATGCCGTCTTCGGTCGGGCTGTCGAATTTTACCGTGCCAATCGGCTTGCCAGCATCATGCTGCCAGAGGAAAGGCATAGGGTTCTGGAACTTCACCCCCATCGGCTCGACAACATCGCCTACGCGATCAACAGCCGGCGTCGTCGCGACACCGCGAATAATGCGCT
Source organism: Nitratireductor indicus C115 (assembly GCF_000300515.1). Classification (GTDB taxonomy): domain Bacteria; phylum Pseudomonadota; class Alphaproteobacteria; order Rhizobiales; family Rhizobiaceae; genus Nitratireductor; species Nitratireductor indicus. The sequence continues at coordinate 2,475 of NZ_AMSI01000033.1, read as the reverse complement.
TTTCCTCGTTCACTGCCTTGATGTGCAGATACGAGTATGCGCGGCGCGTCACAGTCATGACGGACCTCCAGAGTTTTCGGTTTTCAGGAAGCGATGTCAGCCGAAGGCGAACATCTGGAATTTCGGCTCGGGCTTCGGAGTTTCGAAGGTTCCAGCCACTGCTCTCGCCATTGTAAGCGCCACCATTCCGTCAATGCGGCCTGTCGCCTTGGCCTTATCGAGCTTTCGATTACCTGCCGGGTCGCTCGTCACAACGGCGTTCGCCGCGCACATCGCCAGCACCGGATGATTACCGTGTACGAAACGTTGATCGAGAAGATCACTTTCCAGATCACGAAGAGCGGGCGACATTGACTGATATCCTTGTCCCATCGGCTCGAATAAGGCCCTGTCACCCTCAAGCTGGTCTTCGGAAAACCCGGCCTTGAGAAGCCAGGGCTTCAGATGCCGCCAATTCCAGCGGTCAAATGCGATCTTGCGGATATCTCCGCGCTCGCAATCTGAATACAAACTGGCAGCCACAAACTCATAATCGACTGTCTTCCCGCGCGTTGTCCTGAGGTGGCCCTGCGCCTCCCAAACATCATACGGCACTCGGTCAATCCGTGATTTCTCCCTGATGCCATCGCCCGGGAGCCAGAAAGTTGGCTTGACATGCCAGAGCCCGTCAACTGGCGCTATGTAGACCTTCGCAGTCAGGTCATTCACTGCAGAAAGATCAAGGCCTCCAAACACTGGCAAACCATCAAACGACTCAACAACCTCCCCTCCGCATGCCAACCAAATCGATCTGGATACGAACGGCGCGAACATTTCCACGCGTTGATTTAGGATCAGATTGCGGTATTCCGGCTCACGGCTCGGCATGCGGCGGGCATCTTCCGCCATTGCAAGAACCTCTTCATCGTTCTGGAAATCGCCGAAGGCCGGGTTTGCCATCTTGATAGTTTTGGCATCGAAAGGATCAGCGTCATCCGGTGCGGAATAGAGGCTCATGACCACTCGCAGGTCTGCCTCGGTCTTCGCATCATCGATCAATATCGATAGTAGATCTGTTGGGTTTGGTGCCTGTGTCGATATCACAATGGAAAGCGGCGCCTCCTGAGCACCGGTCGCCGTCTCAAGCGCCTCGTACAACTCTGATCGCGGTCCCCTAACTTGCCCCAATTCATCATGAACGATGAACACCGGGCTCAAGCCGTATGCTGTTGAAGCCTCCGCGGAAAGTGCTCGATATACCGTGCCCAATTCCTCGCAGGTAAGCCTTTTCCCGGAATCGACAGGTACCACGTACTGGCTGAGAGACGGCGACAGGCGCACCACCTTTGCGGCCAGCGAAAACAGGATTGCTGCTTGTTCACGCGATTGCGCCGCGCTGAACAACTGCGAATTTGGCCGCGCCTCTGGCCCACAAAGATGCAGCAGCAGGAGAAACGCTGCTAGCGCTGTCTTCCCGTTCTTACGTCCGAACGAGATGATCGCCCGGCGTGTGCCATGCGGGTTGTCATATATCTTGCGTATCTCATCGCGCTGCCAAGGTCGAAGCCGCACTGGCTGACCAACAAGCTTTCCTTCAGGAACTCGGCAGTGGGTCTCGATCCAGCGGATATTCCGCTCGGCGCGGCTTTCAGCCTTCCCACGGCTTGCGCGCGCTGGTGATTTTCTTGTTGCCACGATGATTGGTAGTCGCCTGTTGCGAGATGCGCATCGTCGTTGCCAAGGAGCGGATCGTCGCGCTCTGCCGGGCCTGCATCTTCAAGAGCCTGTCATAATCCTTTATCGACAATTCGGGGTCGCTCGTTGCCCGTTCGATCATTTCAGCCACACGTCGCGCCTGGATAACCTCTCTGCAATACTGCGTCAGTAGAGGCGCTGTGTCCGATGAAAACCAATCTGCCGGGCGGCTATTGACTACCGCAGCCCAGACTTCGGTTTCCTCGTCGTTCAATTCGTGGGGGGCCCGCTGACGCTCGATTGTTTCGATGCGCTCGACCGCAATCTCCATAGAAGCCGCCGAAGGCCTTCCGCGCTTGGCCATTGGTCACAATATCCTAAACGAAAAACTCGGATTGTTACGGTTTTGCAATTGTGAGCTCTTCGCGCCGGTCCCTAAGCCCATCGATCTGGACTTTTTAACCACCCCCCCATCTAGGATGTCCGTCTTTCAGGCAGGGGAAGCCGTGGAGAGGCATTTCAGCTTTTGGCGCATCTCTGACTGTTTGCAGGGTGGCGCTCGTCTACGGGCCATCCATCGGCCCCTATCTCGGTCGAGTATCCCATGCGTTCTTCGCTTTGGGCGTCTCGGTCATGACATGGAGCGCATAGGCTTTCGAAGGGCCCGGCGTAGAAGGTGGCCGGGCTTTCCTTACTGGCCTTGTCTACATGGTGGCAGACTGTGGCTTTGGTGATGATCCCGCGCTTAAAGCACCACTCGCATACCGGCTTGGCTGCGAGCTGCGCGTCTCTCACCCTTGA
>NZ_AMSI01000032.1 GCF_000300515.1 Nitratireductor indicus C115 | reverse complement strand
ATAGTCTGCGGACCGACGCGCCCGTCGACAGAAACGCCAGCGATGGATTGCAGATACCTCGCCGCGCGGGCTGGCCCGGAATTCACGGCAAAATCGAACACCGCATAATCGATGCCTGACGGAAGCGCCTGCGCGTTCACCGCCGCCCAATAGTGTCGATAATAGACGGTTGCCACCTGATCATCGGAGATAGCGCGCAGATCGGCCTTGCTGGCGTCCGCCTTCACATAGCGGCGGAAGGTGGCCAGCGTGACCCCATTCATTGTCGCGCCGCCAGGGTCTTTCGGATTGTCGGCCCATCCGCCCTCATGTTTCAGGACAAGCGGAAGCGCCCGCGCGAAATTGCGGTCCATTGCAGTTTCCTTTCATGGTGGAATGGATGTGCGAGAGCGGTGCGCCAAGATGGCGCATCATATTGAGAAGTAATTCCTGGATGCGTATAGTTGCCGGAACTGAATTCTAGGGGGCTAGGTTTGGGGCGATTAAGCTTTACGGTGGTCAGCGTCTTGCTGGCGCTAATGCCAATCAGTTCGACGCAAGCACGCACGCTACTTGACGTTTGTCCGGCAACATCTGTCAGAAAAATGGAAGCTGGAGAAACACTCTGGGTTCCTGAACGAATATCTTTCTACCGTGCAGAAGAAGCCGAACGCTTCACTCAGGACCGAGAGATAGTCGTTTTCAGGAATGCGCCAGCGTGGAATTTGCCAGGTCACCCCACGTTCGATGAAAACCCATTCAACAACCGCACCTGGAAACTCTTCTACAACTCACTGGGGTGGCTACACGCGCTAATCTTTGCCGGGGAACGCATGGACGACCAGTCGATGCTTCTTGAAGCAAAGCGCCTCATATTCTCTTTCATGGACCACTATCCAGCCAACGGCGCCAGCCTGAATGTCAGTCAATGGCTAGATCACCCAACCGCCTATCGGCTGGCGAATCTATCACAGATGCTTTCGCCTCTATCTGCTGTTCTTAACGAAGAGGAAACAGCTACCCTGGCGGACTATCTGGAAGCACATGCCGAATACCTGATTTCACTTTTCCCGAACCCGGCCTTTTACGGGCATAACCATGGTTTCATGGATGCTATGGCCGTCTATTCGGCCAGCATCGCAATGGCGTCGCATCCCAAAGCAAACGATTGGAGAAGTGCCGCACGGGAAAGATTATCAGAGCTTTTCGGCGAAATGTTTGTCGATGTAGGCGTTAGCAGAGAGGAATCACTGGGCTATCACTACTACGCTGCTCGGCTGATGTTCGAAGCTGAATGCCTGTCGATCCTCAATGGCGACGCCCAAATACCAAGCTTCGAAGAGCGGGCGAAGACGGCTCTAGAGTTTGCAGCGCTGGCCTCTCTACCTGACGGAACCATGCCCGCAATCGGTGATACCCGATACGCTCAGGAAACGAGGTCAGCAGATAAATTCTACATCGATGAACTGACCACGCCGATTTCCCGCTACATCCTTTCGGATGGGAAAGAGGGCAGCCGCCCGCCTGAACTGACGACCTATCGAGAAGCCGGCTATTCCATCTTCCGAGATGACGATCTGCATATCTTCTTTGATTTCAGCGCAACACCTGGACATACCCACGGCCACAACGACGATCTGAGCTTCACTCTTTACCGCGATGGCAAGCCTGTGATTGTGGACCCAGGTGGCCCCTTCGCCTATGGCAGCCGAGAGCAAAAGGAATACTTCAACACTGCACACGCTCACAATGTGATTGTCATCGATGGTGCCGACACGAAGGGCAAGGCAGAGTTCATTTCTGACGGAACAGAAGATCGCCTGTCTTGGGTGGTGGCCAGGACGGTACTCGATGGCGTCACCCATGAGAGGACAATCATCACCGTTGACGGAAGCGATGTGGTGATCCGTGACCGGTTATCATCAAACGTGGAACACGAATACCGGCTTATCTTCCATCTACCGCCTACAGCCAATGCGGTTCCAAGACCTGAGACCAGCGTGACCAATGGTGACGCGAAATCCATTGTCTTCACATCGCTCGATCAAGCACCCCAACTTTTGCTCGGCCAGACTTCCCCACTTCGTGGGTGGGTGACCGCAAAAACACTTTCAAAGACAGAAGCTCCGACCCTGATTTATTCCGCTTATGGAGCTTCCAAGACCATTTATTCCGTTATTGCGCCGGAGGGCGGCAAGGTTGTTTCTTTCAATGACGATCAGGTCCAGATCGGCGAAACCATCTTGGACTTGTCAGAGCCTGAACCGAAGATAATGACGGGATCGTAGTCCGGGATGTTCAGGCCCTGCGCTACAATCTCTCAGCAGAGTATGCAAAGTTCGTCAGTTGATTTCACCGCTTCGCATTGGCAGAATTAGGCAAGGCTGGAAGAAATACTATGCGAGCATTATTTGCTGCCTTCCTGCACTGGAGCCGATGCTATTTCATTGGAAAAAAATGGAGATACACTCATACCAAAGACCGCTTCGTGATGCGCAGGTATGACCCTGAATTCAGAACAGTGCTCTACCGGGAGTGCAGCCGAAAGAAGCGAAAGACGCGGCCGATGATTGGGCCATCAAGTGATGGCTTCGTCCGCATAGTCCGTGCCCGGCGCTGACACATCGATCTTATTGGTGGCGCTGATCACTTGAGACCCGACCGCCTTTCCTACGAAATCTCGCGGGAGCATAATGGTCCCGCTTCCTGCCGCCAAAAATGCATAGGCGAGATGTGGCTTGTCCGACTTCATGAACAGCAAGGCGCTATCAAGATCGCCACTCACGATGGTTTTCGGCGCCCATGTGTAGCCGCCGTGATAGCGATAGAAGGCACCGGGGGCCATGGGCGTTGCATGCGCCGCGACGATAGCGTGATAGATTTTACCCGGCGTCGTTCTAATGAACGGTGACTCAGGGTCAAGGTTTCTACCATCGCCGGCCTCATAGGCGCGATCCATCCACGAAGCCATATAGCCGTTTGTCGGGCTCGCGAGCACACCAGCCCAGGCATTGGGCGCGGCAGATCGTGGACCGGCGTTCCAATCGTCAGCGATGGGACGGCGCACTGCCGTATCCCCTTCATAGAAGGCCACTGTCTCATAGCCGTTCTTGAGAAGCTGGAGACCATTGTCGGTCTGGACAGTGATATTCTCCAGCGCCTCGACCTCAGCCCAAAATTCAAGCGATCCGGGCGTCACGATCACGGTGAAATGCTGGCGCAGGGCATACCTCGGCAGGCTCCACGTATTCCAAGCCATCACCTGATTTGTGAACCGAAACACGACACGCTGCGCTGCGCCTTCGAAGTATTCGCCTAGCGCCCGCCCATCGATCTCGCATGACCAACTAAGTGGCGAGGCCGTAATTGATCCTCCAGAGTTGCCATCCGAACCATGGTTCCCCCCAGTGTATATCTGCACAGCCCCCTCATCGACTACGGCTTCGGTCGAATGGAAAATGAGGGGCGGGAAGAAGTCGGTTTCCGTGTCGACGATTGCTGACCAAACGGCAGACGGAATCGGCCCCGTACTGGCGCGGTCGTAGCCAGCAATATTGAAAAGGTCGTTTTTCCCGACGTGACCTAGGCGAAGTCTCAGCATTTCGTCATCGCCGTGTGACCAGATCAAAGAGGCAGTCTCATTGAGCGGATCAATCTGCACGCGCATTGGCCCATAGACTGAAGCAGAGTTTCCCGCTTCAGCTGCATATTCATAGCAAATCGGGTCAATGATCCACGACCAGGCGGCAAACCCATTGTTGGCATGATACCCCCCGATGACCGGTGTGCCTTGCGGCGGTAAGAGAGCATCATCAAGAACCAGTTCAATCGTAAGACCAGGCCGCGCTGGAGGCTCATAGACCAATGACTGGACACCACCACCCCGGTTTACGGTCGGCGCAGGATCGTTGTAGAACTGAATAACGGTCGGAGTACCAGTCGACGCATAGTCAGCCGCATCAAACTCCTGGATCACCACACCGTCATCGCTGTCGCCGCCAAGCGTGGCTCCATTCTGCATATAGCCGATCTGATAGTACTTCCCCGGAATAGCTCCACGCACCTTGCAGTCGAGAAACGTACCGTTGAAGAAGGCGTTTGCAATCGACGTTACGCCTGCCCGCGTAGCTGCCAGAAGCGGAAAGTCCCGCCCCGAATTGATGGTTCGGGTGTCGAGCGGGCGCAACGTCCAAGGCGCGAGGACATAGCAGGAAGGGTCAATGATCCATGAATAGGAATCTGCACCGGGAGACCCTGCGTTTGACAACTGCCACGGGACAATTTCACCGGCTTTGGATCGATCAATCGTTATCTCGATCGCCATTCCCGGAAACTTCTTCGACCTGATCAATCGAGTAACGATTGGCCCCCCATCAATGGCTGGGGCCGGCACATCACCCAAAGCAATAATTGGAGTTCCTGCTGTTGGTGCGGACGAATATGAGGCGGCGTCATATTCAGATACTGAAACTTGGAAACCGTAAGTCGCATCACCGTTTCCATAATACTCTATGCGATAGTACCGTCCATTTCTCGCACCATAAATCTTCACATCCAACAGAGCTTCAACGGCTTCTGCTTTACCAGATGATATTACACCATTGCGAGAAATGGACTTGAGTGGAAAGGCCCGGCCACTATTGATCGTCTGAGCATCACCAGCGTTTGTTAGATAAGCGGGCGCACTCCAATCAGCCGAAGAATTACTCTTCTTTGTATAAAGCGCAGCTCGTCCATCACCAACGTTTGAGACCACGACAGAAAAACCCTCTGCCTCGTCGTCATATATGGCACGTCCAGCAAGGTCATCGACTTGGGCGTCAGGGTGGACCCCGACATAATCAGCCGCCGCATCTATCGCGCTCTCCACTTCCCTGGACCACACCTGCACCTCACCATTGACAACTTTGCGCAAGTTTCCCGCGGCGTCGGTCGGCGCAAAGATATCCACGCCCCGCTTCGTCCAAAGCGTCATGTTCATAGCTCCTGATTTTGAGAAGGCTTCGCCGGCAGAGCTGCGAGCCCAGCGGCAGAGAATAGAATTGATGTTCAGGCGGATCAGTCTGGCGGAGGATCCCAGTAAGCGCCCTTGGTTCCGTCCGAAGTCACGCAGACATAGCGATACTGCTCAGTGGTCGTTCCACCTGGCGCCGGAATAAATCCAAGCTTGAAGATGATGTCCGGGTAGTCGACGCCCGGCCGCACATCGTCTTCCCAGATATCGTCAGCCCACGCGCTCCACGGGAGCCCCGAAACCGCCCGCGTTCGCTTTTCGCGAAGTATCCGGACGACATTCACATCCTTCGTTCCGAAATAATTGTTGTTGCTGGGGCCGAAATAGGCCGGGGCGGCGGGCGGCGTATTGTCCAAGCCTGCTGGATCGAGCGTCACGACATCGGAAAAATAAGAGGCATCGCCATCACCGTTGAACCAGCGGATGCGGAAATCCGCCCTTATGCCCTCGATATTGAGGCCATCGACCCGGGCAAACCAGGCGGAAGCGGGCCGCGCCGGGATATCCGGTTCCCCGTCCCCACCGGCTTTTCTATCTCCATAGTCGTCCCATTCGGTCATGCTCGACCATGGATCCGGCAGCCCTGCGGCATAGGTCCGATAGTTCGCTTCGGCAGTGGAACCACCGGAGGGGTGCGTGTATCTGATGCGCACCTCATAAATGCCGCTCGTGTATCGAACGAGCGCCGCAGAGAGAATCTCCGGCGTCGCGATATCGCTTTCATATTGCAGATTGGGCAGGGGCTCCGGCGCCGGCGCCTCCATGGTCTCCGGCTGCCAAGGGCTGTCGATCAACTCGGATGGCCAGACGATGAAAGGTATCTCCACCTGCCCACGTTCATCGTCGCAGCGAGGAGAAGCGATCTTGCAGACCGGTGTTTCGTCGAGATCGGGCAGAACGATATCGGCATAGGTGAGGCCCCACGCAGCAAGCCCCGCCATGTTGGTGACCGTCACACCGGTGTCGCCACGCGCAAGAAGGAACAGGCGGCGGGCGATCCTCTGCGCCTGGCTGGCGGAAGGGCAGAATGGCAGCTCAATATCATAGATCTTTTCGCCATATCGGTCGATCTCGGCTTGCACCCTGGCCCAGGCAATACCGGACATGTCGATCTCGGACATCTCGTAGCCGCGCTCAGGAGAATAATAGCTTACGCGGCAGACATTGGGGCGTTCCGCTGCCTCGGGGCCGGAACGCCAGGAGAAATCCACCATGTGTCTTTCCGTAAGCGTGATTTCCCCAGCCGGTGCATCGTCGATCAGCCGGATACGGATAAGGCCAGCCTCGCTGAGAACAATCTCGCAACCGATGGATTCCAGAACCTGATCCATCGTATCGCCGCGCTTTCCCTCCGAAAGCCACACGCCCGAGCATTGCGAACGCGGTTCCGCTCCTGAAAGCGTTGCAACGAGAGCATCGGCTCGATCGGCCTCCTCTGCGATGAAGGACCAGTCGAAACTGTCGACGGTCAGGTCGGGATAATCGAGCATGATCCGCGCGGCACACAGCGGGCCGTTCATGGACCATATCCATGTCGCGGCATCGTGGGCATCCGCGCCGGGCGCTCGCGGATCGAACACCTTGTTCCAGCGGCCTGTAATAGCCGGTTCTGGCTCGCCCGTCTGATAAAGCTCGCCGAACTTTTCCGAATAGATGCCTGGCGAGATGTATTTGCAGAGAGTCTGGGCAATTCCCCTCACCCGGTGATCGGCAGTCCAGAGCGAGGGAAAATTCGTCATCAAGTCGGGCCACGCCATTTCCGATCCGTCGCCAACCTTGGTCTTGAAACTGACGAATGAGCTGGCCTGAGTGACATAGGGGGGCGACTGGACGAGACCGGTATCAGTATCGACCACAACTTCGCGTCCGCCGAGCAGATATTCCTCAATGGCCATCAGTGGCCCTTTTGCATGGCAGACAAGCCGGAAGCGGTCGATATTGCGGGTGTTGCCGAAAGCCTTCAGCCCCCCGATCCTGCATCTGCCGATCGCATTTACCTCTGAATTCTCGGGCGAGGCCTCGAAAACGTTCTTGTATTGGCCGGGGTCGATCTTCTGGCTGCCTCGCAAGGATGCGGAAAGCAGCAAGGACGTGCCGATGCCAATGGCATACAAGCCGACCTGCGCCGCGAGCACGAGCGCCCCGAACGAGAAGATGCCGCCAAGCGGCCCCGCAAAGAGGAAAAAGCCGATGCTGATCGGATCGGCCGACGCATGCGCCGTCATCGCCAGGTACGACGCCCCAGCGCACAGAAACGATTTCCAGAGCTTCATGGTGTCGCGAAGACCTTCACATACTCGCGGATCGGGCCGAACGGATGCCAGCCACCGTTATCCTTACGGACGATCAGAATGCCGCCCGCCCCGCAGATACCGCCGATTTCCCCGTAAAGCCGTGTCCGAACAATGCCGACATCGCCCGCCTCTGGCGGGTTTTGCAGGGTCCAGAAGCGTTCGACGGCGCCAACCTGATCCGCAATCTGTTGCCACGCCTCCGAGAGCCCGCCCATGCGGTTTCGAATGGCGTCAGCCTCTTCCTTCGAGGAATACACTGGCAAGCGGACAGGAATGCCCGTTTCCTCCGACCACCAGAGCGCTGGGGCGGCAGAACAATCGTCCCGCCCCCAAATCACAGGCTTCCCCTCCAGCCGGGAAAGAAAGACGCGTAGCCTGTCAGCGCGGCTCATTCCCACTTCTCCGAAACCTTCACGCCGACGAACTGCAGACCCTTGTCGCCGGGGTATCGGCGCAACTGGTCGGCATAGTTCCACTTTCCACCGAACGGGAAGTTCTGGGCCTCCCAGAACGATTCCACGGTGAGGCCCACATAGCGTGTCCCAACCCCTTGCCGATGTAAGGTCGGAGCCGACATCTTGCCCGGAAACAGGTTCTTGAAGAGCTTCAGCTGTCCGGTTTCCGGATCGAAGGCCGCGAAGCGAAGCGTCGCTGAACGCCCCTCGATGCCCCGTGCATGGGCTTTTACGCTCCGAAAGAATTCAGCGTTCACCCCGCCAAGCACGATATCCACCTTGGCCGCCTGCCCGAACCTCGGATCTTCAACGGCGGAGATACCAACGAGCACGCCGGCAACGGGGTCCGTGACACCCACATACTCCTGCCCTTCCACCGTCACGCGACCAACACCATTGTGCAGATATTGGACGCCGGTGGGAAAATCGAAGACACCAAACCAGGCACGTGAGACATGAGGCCCCGACAACCAATCCATGTCCGCCTGTGAAAACCGGGCCATGGGTCAATCCGTAAAGTAGTCGCGCGCGTCATAGTCGAGCACTTCGACCAGAGTGACGGACAGGTTCACGCCAAACGCCGCGTCGCGCGCGGCGCTGGCGCCATCTTCACTCTCAAGGCGCATGGCAAGCTGAGGTCTCAAGGTCGCAAAGTCGTCCGTCGAGATACCCCGCCGCAACGGCGGCCAGATACGATAGAGGCCCGGCTCAACGACTTCCGTCACCATGTACATGCCAAGGTGAAACGGAAAGAATCCGATCAGGTCGCCGTAGCCAAGGCTTTGCCCCCAGAAGGCGCTGCCCAACTGGACGATCGTGCCGTCTTTTGCTGCACTGCCGGCCACAGCCACCATGGGAGGCGATGCCCCCCAGTTCTGCCCGTTGCTCCACGCCTCGACGTTTGACCAGGGCTGACCGGTCTTCCAGTCCGTGGCGCCAGCCGCTACGCCCATTTCGGCTCTCGAAAGCCCATCCCAATCGCAGAATGGAACGCGGGTCGCATTCGCACCGCCATGGAGAGCCGTGATCCATCCACGGTATCGCCTGAATAGCTGGCCCCGGATAATGTCTGGAAAGCCAAAGCGCCATCGCCACAGGCCGAATGCCGCCGAGGTGGTCTGAATGAAGCCACCGATTGTTTGCGTTTGGCCGGCGTTGATCACACGTGGACCGGAAAGCGGTTCGCGGAAGTTGGAAGGCAGGCCTTGCGGCCAGTCGATCAGGCGCGCCATCAGGGCCTCGTCTTTCGAATTTCGCGAGTGTTCACCCGCTGGTCGATCTGTCGCGGCAGTGAGCGCTGCAGGTCACGCAATTGGCTTTCCACGCGGGCAAGACCGGCAGCGTCCGCATTTCTGGCATCAATGGAGATCGGCATGTTGATGCTGGTACTGCGAGGTCTCGGCAGTTCTGGAATTCGCAGGTCGACCGGAATTCTGCGCCCGTCCGGAAGAGGTACTGCCGCCTCCGGCCCGGCCTCGCCAAAGATGGCCGCCGAGCGGGAAACGCCGCCGCGTGCGAAAGTGCGGATTGGTTGAGGTCGACCTTGCGCGGCAATGCCGCCGCGCGCAAATCCGAATATGGCGCCCAGTATGCCGCCGCCACCTCCGAACAGCCCCGCAAGAGGCCCGGAGCCGAGAAGCGCAGCTTGCGTAACGGCCTGGATCAATGTGTTGAGCAGGTTATCGAGAGCCTTGTTGCCAGTTTCCACGGCAGGCACGATGGCAAGAAATGCGTCTGCAAGGGTGTCCTTGAAGAACTTGGCAGCCTCCTCATTAGCCTCCAGCGCGGCCCGCTCCTGCTGCAGTTGCTCGGTGAGCGCGACAATCCTGTTTTTCTGCTCTTCGGTCGCTGAAGCACCCGCCCTTCTGAGGGCCTCTTCCTTTTCCCGTTCCTCGTTCGAAAGACCGATCACGGATAGCTCGAACTCAAGATCAGCAATCAGCTTCTTGACGGCCTCCTGCTCGCGTTCGGCTTCGGACGCCCGCTTTGATCGACCCGACTTTCCACTCTTCTCCTTCGGAAAATCGAAATACTCGCCATAGCCGAACCGGCGCGCAAAATCGGTATCGCTGAGAGGATCGGGGCGCCCCGCACGACCCGTCTTTCCACCGGCAACTTTGCTGTTTCCACCAAGAGGCTGATAGAGCAGGTCGATAGCCTGGCGCGCCGCGATGGCCGCATCGAACAGTCTGCCGATCTCCCCGATGGCACTATTGAGATCAGGCTGTGTCGCGGACAGTGCACCAAGGGCAGCTCGAATGTCATCTATCGAGACCTCACCTCCCTCGGCACGGTCCTTGAGATCATCGAGCTCGCTTCGCGCCTTGTCGGATCGCACGCCATCGATGGCCGATTGAAGCTGATTGAACGCCAAAGCGACATGATCCACCGAAGTGGGTAGACCTTGTACCGCAGACTCGGCATTGGCGGCTTCGTCAACCATGAGACGCAACGACGAAGCAACCTCGGCCAATCCCGAAGAGCGCTGACCGATCTCGGTGACGGCCTGCTGAAACTCGCGAACGGTGGTCGTGCCGTCCCGCAACTTGTCAATCGCTTCGATGAAGGGACCGAAACGCGTGTTGAGCGGATCGCCCACCTCCTGACGCGAGGTCGCTCGCCTGATTTCGGAATCGATATTGGCGACCGCAGCAAGGATGGTATTGCGCAGTTCCTCAGCGGCCGTTTTCGCGCGATCCCCCAGGATCGCCTCGACCACTGCCGGATCCTGCGCGTACTGGCGGGCCCGCTCCAGGGCGTTTTCGTAGGCCGGCCCGAGTGCTCGAATGAACGCCTCGTGCTGTTTCAGCGTTTCGTTGAGGGCATCGATGTCCTTCTCGGTCTCGAATATGTACTGCACGGCCGCGCCGCCGAGACCGATGATCGCAATTGTCGCCAGCGAGACGGGGTTGATCAACGAACCGAATGCACCAGCCAGAAGACCGAGCGAGCCGCGCAGACCGCCAGCTCCACCAAATATCTGATTGAGCTGCGTTCCCTGCTGGACGGCGATCAGGAATGGAGATTGCCCGGAGGCAAGCTGCACGCCGATGTCGTTCAGCTGCGCGGCGACATTGGCAGTCTCGAAGCGCGTTGAGCGCAGCGCTTTCGTTGCAGTGGTACCTTGAAGCGTCATCGCCTGATAGCGGCCATTCAACCGCGTCAGCGCTGCCCCGTGCTCATCCGCGCTGACTGCGCCGACTGCAAGCGCCCTGTTCAGTTCGTCGAGCTCGGTCTCATACTGCTTGGATGCCGCATAGAGCGGATTGTATTTCGCGCGCAGACGGTCGAGTTCCCGGCCATACTCCTCGACATCGCGTGCACGGTCTTTCGACACACCGCGCCCGCTGACACCCGTGACCTTGTTGATCCGTTCCAGGGCGGTTGCGGCCTGGCCTGCGCCGGCGACGATCCGCTTGTTCGCCCGCGCGAAATCATCCTCCATCCCCTTGGCCGATTGCGCGGCCTTTTTGGCGATAGATGCCAATTGCTTTTCCACACGGCGCTGCGTGACCTCGATGGCGACGAGGAGCTTTTCGGAAATCTCAGGCATCAGGCACCTTCAATACCAAGCGCTTTCAGTTCATCATCAGAGAGAGGGTTGGCCTTGGGTTTGGCTCCATGCGCAAGCAGATAGCCATCTCGCATCGCGGTGAACTCCCAGAGCGTCATGCGGTCTATGTCCCGCGGCGAGACGCCTGCGATCCCTGCCCACGAGTAGATGGCCGACCACCGCGTTTTGCCTCGGGGGAGCGGGTCATCGCGTCGCCCTCCCCCGGCACCAACTCCCCCACGGGGTCGTCGGCCTCTCCCATGAGAGCATTTTTCAGGATTTCCGTCGCCAGCGGCACGTGTTCGTAATAATGCTGGTAGCCGACATTCTCGTCCGCAAGTTTGCGAGCTTCTTTCTCATCGAGCCCGCCACCGATGAGGCCGAGGCGAATGACCTCGTAAACGTCGTCGATGAACCACTGCCCGCTGATGAGCCGGGACATGATCCAGTTCGGACCCGCATCGCGAGCCTTCTCCAAGGCACGCATTGGACCGATAGGCAGGGCGAAGCGGTGTTCACCGCCCCGCCAGACCTTCAAGGAACCGATCTCGCTCATGCCTTTGCCGTAACGGAGATAGAGCCGTCGAAGTCGAGATTGATGGTCTCGGTGATCTTGTTGCCCTCGACGCTGCCGATCTCGCCAAGCGTGAGGTTCTGCAGCATGGCAAGGCCGTCGTAGTATTCGACTTCGCCAACCGCCGCCGCCGGGAAGTGAATACGAACGGGCAGCTTCTTCTGCTCCAGAGCCCAGGCAGAAGTTTCCTTGTGGGTAGCGGAGGTCCAGGTGGCCTCCATGGTCGCCGTGATATTCTGGCCGGAATATTCCTTGACCGTCACGACAGGAGCGCTCCAGTCTTCGCAGTCGCCGACTTTCTCAGACTGAATCTCGTTGTCGATCGACAGCGAGAAATTCTTCGCGCCGCACCAATTGGTGTAGACGGTAGGATTTCCCACAGGGTCGTAGCATACCATGACAACGGCCGCGCCGCGACCGCCGGTTTTTGGCAGTGACATGATGATGTTCCTTGCTTCTGGTGGAGACTACGCTTTCGCGGGCTTGCGCCGTTGAACAGGCTTCGCCACACCCGCCGCGATGGCGGCTTCGATGACATGGCGAGGAAAGGACTGAGGTTCGCAAGACGCTCGAATGCGCCAACCGATACCGAGCCCCTTGGGGGTATGATTGAAGTTCTTTGTGAAAATTGCGGTGACGGAGGATCTGGACATCAGGCTTCCTCCACCATGGCTTCCACTGTCACCACACCATGCGCGGTGATGTTGTCGGGATCCCTGAAATAGCGGATCGAGATGACGCGCATTGCTACCAGCGCATTTTCCGTCATGACCCCGTCGAAACCGTGCAGAGCGGTCTTCACCGCATCCGCTATGGTTTTTACTTCCTGGAGCTTTCCTGCCAGCCTTGACCAGCAATCCAGTTGCAGGGTTTCAGTGCGCCCGACGATGCAGGCGGCATCTGTAGAAAAGACGTCGGAAGGCCCGAATGTGATGTACGGGAAAACCGCGCCTGCCGGCACGTTGTCGAATACCCGCTGACCTACGACAGCCGCAACGCCCGCATCAGCGATCAACCGCTCATAGACGAGCTTCTGCAATGCGTTGGATGCGGTCATTTCAGGTTTTCCCGGATCGCCTTGTTCAGCGCTCGCGTGATGTTCGACCGAATGCGCCGGCGATTGCCTCGATAAGCGGTGAAAAAGAAGGGTCGGGCCGTCATCTTCTGCGTTCCGAATTCGACGAAGCGGGCATAGAAGGCTTCGGAGTTTCCGGCATAAATGGTGATCTTCAGGCCACGGTCACCGGTGGAGCTCTCCGCAACAACTGTTGCCCCCTTCGGAGCACTGCCCCATGTCCAACCAATGGAATCGCGCAGGGCGCCAGGTCGGCGCCGGGGATCGGCATCGTGTAACACTGGTGCGAGCGCCTTCATGTCCGTCACGACTTGCTCGGCAGCGGCTTCCACGGCCTGTCGCACGCGGTTCTCGATTGCCTCCGGAACCAACTTTGCCAATCGTCGCTCCAATGCGGCCGCGCCCTTAACCATCAGACCGCCACCCCACTTTCGACCAGCAGATCGACATACTGCCGGTTCGGTGTCACTTCGATTGCCCGGATGTTGAAGACTTCGCCCGTCCGCACATCGCGGATCCGCCAGTCAGTCGCCACGTCTCTAGTGTCCGCCGCCGCGCGCACGGATATCGGATGTCGCGGGCTTCGCTGATCGGCTGCCATCGCATTCCGCTCTCCACATACGAGAAGCCCCAGCGCATGGCCGGGGCGTTCTGATCCATTCTCTTCTGAAGCAACGATCACCACCGTGAGCATTTGTCGCAGTGAGCGGCCATTTGTTCGCCGTTTATTAGGTCCGTTTGCGCGAGACCAATAAACAACCGGACATAAACTCATGCTGTTGCTTGCATGGAGGGCACTTATCCTCGGCTTTCTGATCGCCGCTTTAGCACACGTTGCGGCGGCGATTACCGTCATGCTTTTCGAAGACCATCACACGATGGCTGCGACACTCGTGCGATCCATTCTGATCACAATCGTCTCCGCGCCACTGATCTTCTATGCGCTGTGGATGCAGGGCTCACGGGAGCGGGAACGGGACACCTACTGACCCCTGCCACTCCCGCCAGAGGTCGCCGGCTACCATTTCCGATTGAACTCGGGGTAGTGATTGCGAGACCTAAGCATGGGGGCGAGCCACCACGCCAGCGGAACGGTCAACGCGATACTTGTCACGATCACAGCCGGCAGCAGATATTCAGCCATCGAGAATAGCGCCGGGATTGAGAGAACCAGCACGGCTCCCGCTCCGAAGAGCATGGCGTTGATCGGAAGCGCCAGCATCCCTGTCATATACGTTCGAGTGCGCATCATCACCTCCTGTGGTGGTTGGTGTGCTGCATGGAAAACGTATGGCAGAGTGGCAGGTTCCAAGTTGTGATCGGTGGTTGCACCGGCGCGGATCGAACGCGCGACCTCCAAGTTATGAGCCTGGCGAGCTACCACTGCTCTACGGTGCTGTTGAAGCCAATCCCTCGTCTGTGGACCGCGCCGGCAGATCGGGCGCCCCATCCGGTACAGGGTTCTCCTCAAGATCCGCGATCAACGCCTTCATCTCTCCAATTTCACGCACCTGCGCCTCGATGATCTCATCGGCCAGTTCGCGAACGCGCGGGTCTTTGATGTGCGCCCTCTCACTCGTCAGAATGGCGATCGAGTGATGCGGGATCATCGCCTTCATGTAGGAGACGTCATCGACCGTCTCCTGACTGCGCACCAGCCATAGCGACAGGGCAAACGCGACAGCGCCGGCTGCCAGAATACCGATGTTTGCGGTTCGGCTGCTGTACATGGCCCACATGAACGAGAGCATCACCACGGCCATGGTTGCGCCCATCAGGAGGGCCATCCAAGCACGTGTTTGGCTGAACCAGATATGATCGAAAGCGTACGTGTTGAGGTACATGAGCCCGAACATGACGAGCGTCGAAGTGGCGATCATTGCGCCGAAGCGAAAATAGCTCATTCTCTCCTCCACATCTCTCCATGAATGTGGGGGCAAGTCGTGAGCCGTTCGATTGTTCCAAGTTTGGTCTAAGCCGCTTCCTGCTTACGCTTCTTGGCTTCCCTCTGCCGCCGGCGCTCGTTGCGCCGATCAGACCAGGAGAAGTCCGCCGGATCGTTTGAGAAGTAGCTGGTGAACGCCTCGTCTGAGGCCCATGACGTGACGCCTCTTTCCTCAGCGCGCTCGTCTTCGATGTTGGGCTCAATATGCCCGTTTTCCGGGGGAACAGGGAACCCCTCGAATTGGGCGTTATTGCAATTCTGCACACTCCTGCGAGTCAGATGTGCAAAAATTGACGAAAGAGCGCGATTTTTCCGCGCCCTTCCCGTCTTCGGCGTGATGTCCTGACCGCTGCACCAGTCCTTGAAGAACAGCCGCTTGTGGTCGGCCATGCACCTCACCCAGGCGGCAAGCGCGGCTCTGTTGGCCTCGTTGTCGACTAACGCATACCAGCCCTGCGCCTCCTCGGCCTCCGAGATGTCTCGCGCCGTGTATTCGGTCTTCTCGAAGAACTCCCGCCGATAGAGCGCATGGGCGTCCTCATCCTCTCGGCGAAGGCGGCAGGCATCGGCCCGAAGATCGCGGCTGCGGCGTTCCCCTCGCCTGTGACCCCAGTTCCTCATATCATCGACGGAATGAACGTAGGGAAGCTGCTGGGCGCGCAGCGGAGCCGGTCCCACGCGGTTGCCGACGCTCTCAATCTCCGCGGCCCGGATAAGGCGTTCCGCGATCTCTCCGATGTTCATTGCATCCTC
>NZ_AMSI01000031.1 GCF_000300515.1 Nitratireductor indicus C115 | reverse complement strand
CGGTAAACCCGGCTCGGTTCAACTGCATGTTCTCCAAGTACCAATCGTCGCGGTCAGTCATTACCTGAACGTGCTCGTGATCAGTCCCACTTGGATGGTCCAATTTGATTGTTAGTGCATGATTGACCTTTGGTCCATCTGGCTGATGGTTTCCGGAGCCGGAGTGCGGTAGCTCAGTGCACTGTGCGGTCGCTTGGTGTTTTAGTTGTTTTCTTCATTCTTCGATCAAGATTTGTGCCTCGCGTAGGCTGTAGAAGATTTCACCGTTCAAGAATTCGTCTGGGAAGCGGGCATTGGAGCTTTCGCAGTATCCGTTCTGCCAAGGGCTGCCTGGTTCGATGTAAGCCGTCTTGGCGCTGACGGCCCTGATCCAGTCCTGCACGGCTTCGGCAACGAACTCCGGACCATTGTCGTGTCGAATGAATGATAGGATGCCGCGCAGGATGAACAGGTCACTCAGGGCATCGATCACGTTGCCTGAGTTCAGCTTTCGATCCATGCAGATCGCCAGGTATTCTCGGCTGTGCCCATTCCACCGTACTTCTTCTTCCAGCAGTAGAATGTTTGTTCAGTCACTCCCATCTGCCGGATCGCTTCCAGACGCGGGCATGCCTTGCCCAATCAGAACTTCAACCGCCGTAACTTCGTGACAATCTCTTCAGGCTTCGGTCGCTTGCTTGCCGTGTGTTTCCTCCGTTTTCCTAAACATAGCGGAGGATCATTCCAGTGGGGGAGGATCAAATCACGCGGCGCGTGACCCGGAAACCAGTTCAGTTGCGAAGCCCGAATGTGGCGACTAAACAATCGTTCAGCCCACCAGCCGCTCCACTGCTTGTGCCAGAACCTTGGCACCGGCGAGCGCGTGGTCTGATTCGATGCGTTCGGATGGATGGTGGCTCACGCCCTTCCAGCACGGGATGAAAAGCATCCCCGTCGGGCAGATCGCATGGAGGTGCCGGGCGTCGTGGCCAGCGCCTGAGGCGATCTCTATTGCCGGAAAATTCGACGCCGAGGCCACTCGTGCCAGAAGGTCGCGCATCTCTTCGGCAAACACCAGTGGCGCGTCATGCAGGAGCTGCGTGACCTCGACAGCGCAAGGACCGGTATGGCCCTTTGCGATGGGTGCAACAAGATCGCCAAGACGGATGAGTGTATCCGCATCGGGATGTCGCAGATCGATGGAAAACTCCACCCGCGCCGGCACGACCGAGGGCGCGTTCGGCGAAACTGCAAAGTGACCGATGGTGAAGCGAACGACGTCTTCCCGATCCCAGACAGCTTTCTGCAACGCGTCGATGATTGCTATTGCTGTAACGAGCGCATCCTTGCGCACCGAACGCGGCGAGGTACCCGCATGGTTTTCCTCGCCTTTCACCGTTACGCGAAACGTGCGCTTGCCCTGGATGCCGGTCACGATCCCGAGCGGTATGCCGAGGTTTTCGAGAATGGGCCCCTGCTCAATATGCGCTTCGATGTAGCCGAAGGCCGACCGTTTTAACGAGCGCTGCGGAATGTTGCGGTCATGGGCCAGGACGCGTTCAATGGCTTCGCCGGCCGTGGTGCCGGCTCCATCCCTCAGCGCATGGATCGTTTCCACGCTGCGCAGACCCGCATAGCCGGCCGAACCCATCATCCCAGGTGCGAAGCGCGAGCCCTCCTCATTCGTCCAGGCGACGACCTCGATGGCCCGTTTCAGAACGATGCCGGAGGACTTGAAAGCCTCCGCCACCTCCAGCGCGGCAAGAACTCCGTAGACCCCGTCGAAGCGCCCGCCGGTCGGTTGGCTGTCGATATGCGACCCGATCAGGAGAGGCGGCAGGTTGGGATCCTCGCCCTCTAGGCGCAGGAAGAGATTGGCCAGGCTGTCGGTATATGGATCGAGGCCGATCTCGTCGGCCCATGCGACGAGCTGTGCCCGCGCCGCGATCTCCGTTTCGGAGAGAGCCGGGCGGTCGACGCCGCCCTCTGCCGTTTCGCCGAAGCGGGCAAGCTGCATCAAACGTTGCCATAAACGCTCGCCATCAATGAAATCCGATACCGCGGCCATGATCGGTCAATCCGTGCGCATGATCTGGGCGGGATTGGCGCGGGGATCGCGCGGCAGCCACCGTTTCTGTTCCACCTGGGCTAGAAACTCTGCGATGAACTGGTTGAACAGCGCCGGCTCTTCAAGATTGAGCGTATGACCGCTCTTGGGCAGGATAGCCAGGCCGCAGGCCTGTATGGTTTTCTTCATGAAGATTCCCGGCTGAAGGCAGTGATCGTCCTCGTCACCGACAAGAACCAGCGTTGGGGCAGTCATGGCTTTCAGCTTCTCCTCCAGATCGTAGATCGAGGGGCGTCGGGCCTGAACACCGCGCATCGTGTTCGCTGAACCCAGGGCGTCGTGCTCGCCCAGATGCCGGCGAAACTCCTGCCAGCCGCGGGGATCTTTCAGGAGAAAGGCAATGCGCGATGCGGCCATCCCGTAGACATGGGAGAAGGCTTCCGAACCCTGCTCCTCGAACTGGCGCGCGACTTCCAGGGAAACGTCGCGGAAATACTCCTCGAACTCCTTTTCAGCGCCGTAGCCGGCGCCGGCGACAACCAGCGATAGCACGCGTTCGGGATAGGTGAGGCCGAAATGAAGCGTGGCGAATCCGCCCATGGACAGGCCCACCACATGGGCCTTTTCGATGGCAAGCGCGTCGAGCACATCGCGGATGTCGTCGACGGCCCGCTTCTGCGAGTATTTTTCGACATCGGCGGGTACATCCGAGGGGCTGTAACCCCGCGCATTGTAGGTGATGCAGCGATACCGGCGGCTGAAATGGCGAACCTGTGGTTCCCAGCTGCGCTGGTCGCCGCCGAACTCGTGCACGAAAAGGATCGGCGTGCCTTCGCCCGCTTCTTCCACATGCAGTCTGACGCCATCGGAGGTGGTGACAAGAGCCATGGCGTGCCTCAGATGATCGAGCGGCGGGAAGCGATGCCGCCATCCACGGTGACGACCGTGCCGGTCGTGTAACCGGAACGGTCGGAAGCAAGGAACACGATCGTGTCGACCACCTCTTCCACATGGGCGGGGCGGCCGAGCGGATAGGTGGCGGCAAGCTCCATGTAGCGGCTCTCGTCACCATACATGCTCTTGGCCCGCTTCTTCAGCATGTTGTAGATGCGCCCGGTATCCACGGGCCCCGGATTGACGCCAACAACGCGGATGTTGTCGTCGAGACTGGCGCCGCCGAGCGCCTTGGTGAACGCCATGAGGGACGCGTTGCCCGTTACGCCGGCGATGTAGCGCGGGTCGAACACCTCGCCGCCATTGCCGATATTGTTGATGATGACACCGCCCCCACGGGCCTTCAGGCGCGCGTAGACCAGCCGGCATAGATTGATGTAGCCAAAAACCTTCAATTCCCAGCCTGCCCGCCAGGCATCTTCATCCACGTCATACATGGTGCCGCTCGGGATGACGCCGGCATTGTTGACGAGGATATCAATGTCGCCCGCGGCCTCCACCAGGCGTTCGCAGGAGCCTTTGCCGGTGATGTCCATCGGGTGAAGATGAACCTCTACATCGTTTTTCGAAACGATCTCACGGCGCAGTTCCTCCAAGCGATCGGCGCTGCGCGCCGTCAGATGCAGGTTCACGCCTTCTTCCGCCAGGGTCCGCGCGAGGCCCTCGCCGATACCCTGCGAAGCGCCAGTGATGAGTGCCGTCTTGCCGGCCATGCGAAGATCCATGGATAATCCCTCCTTTTTCGTTCTTTCAGGTGAAGGCGCTCAGAACAGCTTGACGTCCTCGTTCATCCCGCGGGCCTCTTCCACGGCTTTTGGCAGCAAGGCGCAGAATTCCTCCACCCATGCGGTTGGAACCGAAACACTGACCTTGATGAACTGATCTCCGAAGGCCTGTGTGTGGTATCGGCCGTGTCGGATCATGATGTTGTGGCGATCCATCACCGCGCAGATCGCTTCCGGCCGAACGCCCGCATCCTTGCATTCGATGACCAGGAAATTGCCGTTGGACGGATAGACCGGTACGGTGAGGCCGGGAATGCTTTCAGCAACCTCGCGTACCATCTCCTGGTTTCTGCGCAACTCGGCCAGTACCTCCGGGAACCACTGCTTCTTCACCTTCAGACCGGCGATCGCACCGCGCTGGGCGACAATGTTGGAACCCAGATTGTTGGGAGGGCCATCCGCCAGCATCTCGATCGTGTCGGGGGAAGCGACG
Organism: Nitratireductor indicus C115; assembly: GCF_000300515.1. Lineage (GTDB taxonomy): Bacteria > Pseudomonadota > Alphaproteobacteria > Rhizobiales > Rhizobiaceae > Nitratireductor > Nitratireductor indicus. The sequence goes on along the minus strand of NZ_AMSI01000031.1, from coordinate 11,752 downwards.
AGAGCGCCCACGCGCAGGCCCGCGAATCCCAGCCATTTGGAGAAGCTCCAGACCGTGATCGTCCGTTCGGGATAGAAACGTGCTGCAAGCGTATGGTCATGGGCGAAATCGCGATAGGTGCAGTCCTGGATGAGCCAGCAACCCGCGTTGCGCGCGATGTCGGCAATGGCGCGGATTTCCTCTTCGGTCGCAGCGCAGCCGAGTGGGTTGTTCGGATCGACGAAATAGATGATCTTCGTTCGCTCGGTGACGGCTTCGGCAAGCCGTTTGGCGGAGAGGCGATAGTTGAATTTGGGGCCGTAGATGGGAATCTGCACCACCGAAGCACCCGCAGCTTTTGCGAATTTCATTGGCCAGGCCCAGGTCGGATCGGTCGTTAGGAACTCGTCTCCGGGGCCGCAGAGCGTCCGGCAGACATGGTAGAGGCCCTGCACCGCGCCATCGGTAACGAGTGCCGACATGTCATTAATGCCTATATCCTCGAGGATGAGATTGCGCAGCTCTTCGAGGCCGAGGGGCGGCGCATAGGCGTGGAACTCCTCGTTCTGCAGCGCATCGATCATTGCCTGGATCACCGATTTGTGCGCCGGATGGTGATTGGTGTTCTGGCCCATCCACCGAAGTTCGCGGTTGTTGACCAGCCGGTCGAAGTGGCTGTTCCTAAGCTCGAAATCACGCATGCCTGCTTATCTCCTCGCGCCCTCTGTATGGCCGTTTTGCCGTGCCTTGGCTAATTTGGTATCCCAATTCGTATATTTGGCATACCAAAATATCACATTGCAGAGTTTTTTTTACAAGAATTTATTGATTGGTACGCCAAAATCGACAATCATGGCGCCGTATAACAAAAAGGGGACCGGTGTCTCTCCCGGGCATCGGCAAATATCACGTTCGGCAAAGCCGGCTTTTCAAATGGAGAACAACATGCGGATTCCGTCTGTTTTTAGTGCGCTGGGCTTTGGCCTTGCACTCGGTACAGGGGCCTTCATGGCGCCCGCTGCAGCGCAGGACTTTCCCTCGGAACCCATCACGCTCGTGGTCAATTGGCCCGCTGGCGGTGGTATGGATCGCGCGGGGCGCCTGGTCGCCGAATATGCCAAGAAGCATGTGGACGTTCCCATCGCGGTGATAAATGTGGACGGCGCCGGCGGCGCCACCGGGGTGCGTCACGTGGCGGATGCTGAGCCGGATGGCTACACGGTGGGCATACTGGGAGCGAGCATCATCTCCAGCCAGTATGTGAACCAGAATGCGAATGCCATCGACGACATCGATTATCTGGCATTCTTCGGCCCGGATCCCGCAGCGCTCGAAGTGCGCTCCGATCTCGGCGTGAGCTCGGTGGAGGAGTTCGTCGCCAAGCTCAAGGAGGCGCCCGGCAGCATAAAGAACGGCAACGACGCACCAGGCGGCGTATCGCATATCGCTGCCGCGCTTCTCGAGGCCAAGACAGGCGTCAAGCTCTCCAAGATTCCTTATCAAGGTTATGCTCCGACGGTGGCTGCCGTTGTCTCCGGCGAGGTCAATGCAGCGACCCTTCCTGTCCATCAGTTGATCGATCAGCACAAAGCAGGCGACGTGAAGATTCTCGGGGTGATGAGCACGGAGCGTCATTTCATGGCGCCGGACGTGCCAACCTTTGAGGAGCTTGGCATAGACCTGGTCGCCGGTGATTGGCGTGCACTCTATGTTCCGAAGGGTGTTCCCGAGGAGCGCAAGGCTCTCCTGGAAAAGATGCTTGTGGACACCACCAACGACCCTGAATTCCAGGCGGCAGCGCAAAAGATGGGCTTTGTCATCACTCCGATGGGAGCCGCGGAAACCACCGAGTTTGTCAGGAAATCCGACGCTGAACTCTACCCGATCCTGGAGGAAGCTGGTCTTGTGAAGGTTCGTAAGAAGTAGGTCGGCGCCAGCTATCGGACGCAGTGGGAGACGATCATGGTCGATCCGTCGGAAAACGCGGGCGCGCGCAAAGCGCGCCTGCATCTGGGGAGAGGGCTTTTCTTCGGCCTGTGGGCTGTATTCGGCTGGTATGGTCAGTTCGGGAACGCCCGTCTCGCGGAGGATTTTGGCCTTGACCCGGGGCCGGGGCTTCTTCCATCAATTGTTCTTTCCATTCTGACCGTTGGGGCGCTTGTTCTGGTAGGCATGGGCCTGGCAGAACGTCTGAGAGCGGGGCCGCTTTCCATCGATTGGGCGGCGGCTCTGCGCGGCTCGGCTGCGCCAGCCCTTCTGTGCCTTTCGCTCGCGGCCTATCTGCCACTTATCCGGACGATGAGCTTCGTTCCAGCTACGGTCGTTTATTCCGGACTCCTGATGGTGGCGTTGAGCCGCGAGCAATTTCGTGTCGCGCCACGTTCGACACTGACGTCGATCATTATCGGCGTTCTTGTCTGCACCGCGCTGACCTATGCGCTCTTCGTCTATTGGATTGGCGTTCCGTTACGCTGAGACAGCCCAGCCAAAGCCATAATAAAAGGGGATCGTGGCCGTGTTCTTCGAGTTCGTAACACAGTTCGCCGATATCTTTTCCAATCCCTACATGCTGCTTCTCAGTGTGGTTGGAACCGCGCTTGGCATCGTATTCGGCTGCTTGCCGGGCATCTCCTCGACCATGGCGCTGGCGATCCTGCTGCCGATTTCCTTTTCGCTGGCGCCGTCGGAGGCGATCATCTTCCTGATGGCGGTGTTTTCGGCAAGCGTCTTCGGCGGGTCCATTTCCGCGGTCCTGATCAACATCCCAGGAACGCCCGGTGCAATCGTGACCCAGCTCGATGGGTATCCAATGGCGCGCTCGGGCAGGGCGGGGGAGGCGCTGTTCTATGCACTCGGGGCCTCAACCATCGGCGGCGTGATCGGGCTTATCGCTCTGATCCTGATCGCACCCATCGTTGCCGGCGCCGCCATGCAGTTTCGCAGTCCGGAATTCGCGATGGCTACCGTCTTCGGCCTCACCTTGCTCGCCTATTCTACGCCGGGCGCAACTTTTCTCGGCATCCTCAGTGGCTGCATCGGGTTGATCTGTGGAATGGTGGGGTTCGACAGCCTGACGGATGTGCCACGTTTCGATTTCGGCAGCAGCGCGCTGCAAAACGGCATCAATCTTGTGCCGGTGACCATCGGTCTTTTCGGCATTGCCGAGATCATCCGGAACCTGAATGTGACCTCGGAAAGCGGGAAGACTGTGACGCGTCACATTGGCCGCATCATTCCTCCATGGGCGGAAATTCGCCGCCTCTGGAAGGCGGTTCTGCGCGGCTCGGGTATCGGCATCGCTGTTGGCGCCATCCCAGCCGCAGGGTCTGCCATTGCTGTCGCGGTTTCCTATGCTCAGGAACAGCGCCTTTCTCCGCGCGGCAAGGATTTCGGCAAAGGGGTTCCCGATGGCGTCGTGGCGCCGGAAGCGTCCAACAACGCTGCTGTCGGTGGAGCGCTTGTTCCCATGATGACGCTCGGCATCCCCGGCGACACCATGACTGCTGTGCTCATGGGTGCGCTCCTGATTCACGGTCTGCGACCAGGCCCGCAGCTTTTCGTCGAGCATGCGGATTTCGTCGCATCCGTCTATGTGGGGCTTTTCGTAGCCATTCTTCTGACGGCGGCCATGGGCTTCCTGCTCATGAAGCAGTTCATCCGACTGATGCAGGCACCCCGTCACATCCTCGTGGTGGCGATCATCCTTCTGTGCGTGATCGGCTCCTTTGCGATCCGCAACAACGTGGCGGATGTGGGCGTCATGATTGCCTTCTCGGTGGTCGGTTATGTGATGTATAGACTCGAGATTCCGGTCGCTCCGCTGGCATTCGGCCTGATCCTGGGGCCCATTCTGGAAGAAAACCTGCGTCGTTCGCTGATTGTGAGCGATGGTAGCTGGATGGTGTTCGTTGAGCGTCCCATCGCATTGGCTATGCTCTTGCTCTCGCTCGCAGCGGTGCTGTATCCAGTTTTTGGGGCGTTGCGCCCGAAATGGGCAAAAGCCGATGTGGGAAAATAGCGACTGTTTTCTTGCTGGATGCGACAGGGTGGAGTGAACGGTGACCGACATGGCTTCCCAGGCGAGCGAAATCGCTCGTCGCCTTGAAGATGAGATCGTTCGCGGGGAGCGCTCGCCGGGCGCTCGGCTCGATGAACGCTCGCTTGCCGAACATTTCGGTGTGTCGCGCACGCCAGTCCGCGAGGCGCTGCAATGGCTCGCGGCGCACGGCCTCGTCAGCCAGAGGGGAAGGCAGGGCGCACGTGTGGCCGAGCTTTCGGTTCCCGATCTGCTCGATGCCTTTTTCGTGATCGCTGAAATGGAAAGCATGGCTGCCCGACAAGCAGCCCGGCGCATACTACCCGAACAGCGCGAGCAGTTGGTCGAAAGCCATGAACGATGCGCGGTACTCGTTGCAGCCAATGATGCTGAAGGCTTCTACGTCGAAAATCTCCGCTTTCACGCTTTGGTTCTCGAAGCTTCGCATAACCGGATACTGAAAGACCAGATGGGAACCGTTCGCGCACTGACGGCGCCCTACCGTCGTTACGTGACGCATCAGCCTGGCCGCATGAAGGCCTCGATCGTCGAGCACGGCAACGTCGTCCAAGCGATACTTGCCGGGGACGGAGACGTGGCGGCCGAGGTAATGCGCGATCACGTCAATCTGCTCGGTGAAGGTTTGAGCGACCTCCTGCATCTCATGGCTTCCCAAAAGGGCCCCATGCTGGCCGAATAGGTGGAAAGCACCTCAAGGCGATCTGTCCCAGGACATCTTGCGGTCTAAGGGAAGCATCTGATGTCCACATAAATGCGGACAAACAAAGAGTTAGAGTGGTTCAGCGTTTCAATGAAATTATGAACTATTCTAGGCGCCGAACGTTGACTTTGCTGTTCTTCTCTTTGGTGGCAATCGCGTCATCCGGAGGAGGGGAGTGAACAATCCGAAAGTCACCGCGGCGCATGGCCGTTTAACTGGCCCCCACGGTCTCTGCAAGACTGGACACCCGGTTCAGCACTGAATGACATGAATTGGCTGTTTTTTCATAGCTCCGATTGCGTGTATCGGTTCCATTCCAAGATCATAAAAGACAGTTGGTCCGGCCGGCCTGATACCGTCTTCGACGGAGAGTGGAGTGAACTTACGTTCTGCTTTTGGCGTTCTCGTTGGGCTTTTCACTGCGACTTGCCCTGCCGTATATATGGACTTTCATGAAGACTGGGTCTGGATCTCACGCCATAGTGGAGACCTCATGTCTAGGGATTGCATCCCGGTCCTTCATGACAGGGTCCGGCGCCTTGCAAAATGCGGCCCAAGGGGTAATGGCAATGGAACTGACAGAACTGTCTGCGGGTGCATTGATGCGGTTGATGGCCGATCGCGAAACATGCCCGTCGGAAGTGATGGCGGCATTTCTTGACCGAATCGCAAGCACCAACGAGACGATTAACGCGATCGTTGCGATGCGATCCCGCGATGAACTGATGGCGGAAGCCCGCGCCATGGACCGCGCCGCCATCTCGGGGCCCTTGCATGGGCTACCGATCGCCATAAAGGATCTGCTTGCAACGAATGGCATCACCACGAGCTGGGGCTCTCCCATCCACGCGTCCTTTGTCCCTCGGGAAGATGCGCTCGCTGTGGCGCGGATGAAAAAGGCGGGCGCCATCGTCATCGGCAAGACCAACACACCGGAATGGGGGCACGGCAGCCACAGCTTCAATCCGGTCTATGGGGTTACCCGCAACCCTTACGACACGGAGCGCAGTGCTGGGGGCTCTTCCGGTGGCACTGCGGCAGCCCTTGCCGCGCGCATGCAAGTGCTGGCGGACGGTTCCGACATGATGGGCAGCCTGCGCAATCCCGCAGCCTTCTGCAACGTCTATGGGTTCCGGCCGACCTGGGGCCTGGTTCCCTCCGAAAGGGGCGGCGATGCATTTTTTAATACCATGGCGACGCTGGGACCGATGGCACGGACGCCGGAAGATCTCGTGCGTCTGCTCGATGTCTTGGCGCAACCCGATCCCGGCGTTCCGTTCGACCGGCCGCGCGGCGCTTTTCTCGCCGAGCATTGCCCGGCCGATCCCCGAGGCCTTCGCATCGGCTGGCTGGGAAACTGGGACGGCGCCTACTCCTGCGAGGACGGCATAATCGACGCCTGCGAGGGCGGCTTACGCGTGCTCGAAGAGCTTGGCGCGGATATCGAGCCGGTGGCTCCGTCTTTTCCGGCGGAATTGCTCTGGCAGGCATGGACCGTGCTGCGCTCGATTGCGATCTTCGGATCGAAGCGCGCACTGTGGCGCGATCCTTCCACGCGCGATCTCATCAAGCCGGAAACCATCTGGGAGATCGAGAGCGGGGCCGCCCGGAATGCCGACGACATATGCACGGCCAGCGAAATCCGGTCGCGGTGGTATACGGTCGCTCAGGAACTGTTCCAACGCTACGATTTCCTGGTCATGCCGGCGGCGCAGGTGTGGCCGTTCCCCGCCGATTGGCGCTGGCCGCGCACCGTGGCGGGCGTCGAGATGGACACCTACCACCGCTGGATGGAGATTGTCGTTCCCATTTCTCTGATCGGCTTGCCCTCCCTCGCCGTTCCCGTAGGGTTCAACTCGCAGGGCCTTCCGACCGGGATGCAGATCATCGGCACTACAGGTGCGGACGCCAGCGTTCTGGCACTGGGCGCTGCCTACCACGATGCGACGCAGTGGCCGCAAAGATATCCGCCGCTCCCAGGCCCGCCTCCGGTGCCACATGGCATCGGTTCCGCCGCAGTCTCGCCCTAGGATAAGGCCCTGTACCTTTGATTGAAATTCTTAGATTCTTCGCCAGTGATCTGAGGATCGGAGGCGAAGAACGGCAAAGCACCCCTTGTTTGGGCTATCGGATGAGGTACGGGCTGCGCTTGAGCCCCATCTCCCACACGGGCAGCTCGGCACGTCCTGCATTATTGATCGCAGGTTCATATCCGGCATTCTCCGTATGCTGAAGGTTGGCTGTCGCTGGCGGGAGGTTCCTCCTGAATGCGGCCCTGCAAAGATCATCTCTAATTGATATCATCGCTGGTCTCAGCGCTGCATCAGGCATCGCATCTTCGAGATGATCGCGGCGACCGGCCCTGTGCCGGACGAGCTTTCTATCGACAGTACCTATGTCAAGGCGCACCACTCCGCCCAAGGCTTAAAAGGGGGCGTGGGCGCAAGCAATTGGCACTTTGCTCGGCGGAAGAACAAGCAAAGTCCATTGTCTGGCTGATGATCGTGGCCAACCGGCCGCCTTCGCCCTGACGCCTGTCAATATAATCGACATCAGGATGGAGTACCCTGTGCTGGAAGTCGCCGGCCAAACGGCTGATTGCTGCAAGGCCTACGACGCCGACAGTTTGCGGCAATGGCTTGCGACCGCTGTATTTCAGCACCGCCATGACGAACTTGTCCCATAGTGCTTTCTTCCATTCCGCAGAAAGGATCACACCATCAAGCCGTGGGATCAAACACCTAGTTCGGCTTGGGGAAATTGGGACGGTCCTCATTATAGTGCGTCGCCAGATAGTCGAGGATCTCGGTTCGCTCCGGCTCGCCAATCTCGTCCATACCCTGCTCATCGACCATCCATTCAAGCATCTCGTCCCAGCCCTCGCGGGTGAGCCCCTGCTGCGCAACAATCATCTCCGAATGGCAGGCGGTACAGGCGTAAAAGGTTGTATCGACCCCCGGCGCAACTTTCAGGCGCCCGAAATCACCTTCGATCTCCTGAACGTCGCCCTTCGAGTGTTCCGCGCCCGCTGTCTGCTCGGCCGGGGCGGCCTCTTTCGCTGCGGCACCGGACTGGATCGGTGTGTCGGCGAACGTGCTGAGGTAAGCGATCAGGTTAACGCGGTCCTCTTCCTTCTTGAGGCCGGCAAACGCCATTTTGGTGCCTTTCACCTCGGTGCGGGGCTGAAGCAGATAGGCATCCAGCCGCTCAACCGTCCACTCTCCGCCATAGGCCTTCATTGCCGCCGAATAGGAATAGTCTTCAACCTGCGCAACCGGCTTGCCGACTATGCCGTAGAGATTAGGACCTACCTTGTTCTTGCCGTCCTTCCCGATCGTGTGGCATGCGAAGCATCGCTTGAATGTCTTTTCACCTTTTGCGGTGTCGGCATCGGCCAGCCTGGCTTGAACATCTGCCAGGGCGGGCGTGGCGGCAAACAGGGCAAGGCCGACAACACCCAGCCGAACGCGAGCAAGCTTCATTCTTCGTTTCTCCATGAAATTAGGTTCCGTGAAGCGGGATTCCAGCGCTTCACGGGTTCATGACGGTTGAGCGCGTTGCGCTGTGCGATCAGCTCACGCGGACACCGACGCGATGCATCATGTTGTTGAGATAACCCTTGGGATTCCAAGCGATTGCGAAAGGCTGCATGTCACCTTCGCTGTCCGTCGCCCGTGCCCATATCTCATAGTAGCCGGCCTGCGGGAACGTAACTTTGCTACGCCAGTTCTGCCAGGCACCGTCGTTGACCGGATCGTCCAGCTCGACCGTCTGCCAGGTCGTGCCGAAGTCGATGGAAATGTCCAGCCTGCTGATGGAACGGTCGCCCGACCAGGCATGGCCGCGCACGTCCGTTTCCATGCCGATATCTGCACCGTTGGCCGGGAAGGTGACAAGAGACTTCACCGGCATGCGCTCAATGATGACGAAATCCTCTTCCGGAACGTCCTGGCCGGGTGCCACCGGATAGGCCGGCACACGATAGGAGGTGCCAGTCATCTTGGGGCCGTCATGCACCTGGTCGCGCAACTCGATACGGGTGAGCCATTTCTGGGCGGTCGAGGCCGGCCAGCCAGGCACCACCAAGCGCAGCGGCGCACCGTTCATCGGGTGCAGTGCCTCGCCATTCATCTCAAAGGCGATGAGAATGTTGTCGGCCATCGCCTTGTCTATGGGCAGGCCGCGCGAAATCGGCAGCTTGTCGGGATTGCCTGAAAGGTGGCTGTCTGCGCCATAATGGGCCGTATAGACGACGTTCGACTGGACGCCGGCTTTTTCAAGCACGTCCTTCAGCCGAACGCCCGTCCATTCCGAGCACGCCACGGCGCCATAGGTCCACTGGTTGCCCTTCGCCGGCGGATCGAAGGCGTTGCGTCCATTGCCGCCGCACTCGAGCGTCAGTTGCAGCGTCACCACTTCAAACTGCTCGCGCAGATCGGCGATGGAAAGCTCCAGCTTGTTGTCGACGAAACCGTCAATCGTCAGCCTCCAGCTTTCCGGATCCACATCCTGTGGCGGTATCCCGTTGTTGCGGATGAAATGCCGGCTCTTGGGCGTGATCGCATCATCAAGCAGTGCAGCCGGGGTCTCGGCGTTGACCGGACGGTCGTTGAGAAGCGTCAACCCGTCCTTTCCGGCCAACACGTCGTTGTCCTGCGCAAACGCCGCCGGCACCAGCCCCGCTGGCATGTTGCGGTGAAACGGTATCGAAGCTCCGACCATGGCAGCCATGGTTGCGAGCCCCGTGTTTTTCAGGAAGCCACGGCGCCCCGAATTGACGATCCCCTCCGTGGCCCTTTCGGAATGACCGTCCTTGGCAAATGCTGTTTCGTTGCGGTTTGTTGTCGTTTCGGTGGTACGCGTCATCTGGTTCCTCCCACTGCGCTGGCAAATATGGCTGGCGGACACGCCTGATGGCGTATGTCAACAGAATGACGTGCGGGACAGGAATAGTATTCCATCGTATTGGCATCTACGATTATGGTACCTCGTTTTCAGCTGTTTTCGAGGTGCCCATACCGGGAAGATAGCCGGATGATGTCGGCAGTCAGCGTCTCTTCATCCGGCCAGCCTATGGGTCTCTACGATGGCCGAACAATCTGTATTCGACCCTCGGAAAATACCGGTTTCAACTGATAGAAGCCTTGTCCTGTCCGGCAAGCATCTTTCCATTGCGCCACAGAGCCCCGATTGCGGGATATCTCACATCTATATCCTTGAGATCAGAGGCAAACTCCGCCTCGATCCAGTCGCATATGCAGGAAAGCACAGTGGTCTGCGGCTCACGTAACATCACCAGCTCGATGGTCCGGCCGGTCGAAAGGGCCGAACCCGCCGGTTGCAATTCGCCGTTTGCAAGCAAGTGCGAAACCACATTCAGCCAGCCAAGCGCCACGCCCTGCCCCAGGAGGGCAGCCTGCACCACGACTGTATAGTCCGAGAACTGCAAGCCGCTCAGTTCTCCCTCCATCACCTTGCCATTCATCATCTGGTTGGAAAACAGGCCCGACCAGTCGGGTTTCGCATCGCTGAGGCTGATGATCCTGTCGATCACCGGCATTACGGTGCCTGCGTCCCCCACTCCTTGGCGATAATGAGGAGCCTGGATCGGAACCAGCAGTTCGGGCATGAGCGGCAACGCAACGTGACGGGTGTCACCTCCGTGGTCGAAGCGCATGGCGATGTCCGTTCCGTTGGTCGGTCCGCCCAACGGTCCGCTAATGAGCTGAAAGCGGATATCCACCTGTGGGAAACGCTTCTGAAAGCGCGCAAGCCGCGGCATGAACCAATGCGTCACGAAAGCGGACGATGCGGAAAACACGACCGTTTCCAATTCGGGGCGACGCTTGCGCCTGATCTTTAGAAGCGTCTTCTCTATGTCGGCGAAGCTCGACGAGACGCTTGCGAAGAGAACACTGCCTTCCTCCGTGAGCACCGCTCCGGTGCTCGTGCGGTGAAACAGGCTTACCCCCATATGCGCTTCGAGCCGTCCTATGGTGCGGCTGACAGCCGGGCTGGTGACGCTCAATTCCCTTGCCGCACGCGCGAAAGTGCCGCATCGGACCGCCGCCTCGAAGGTGACGAGGGCGTTCATGGAAGGAAGAAGATGGCGGATATTGGCCATTACACTATGTAACCTCTCCGATTACCATTTGTGGAATTGCGGCGGGCTCTTCTCTTCTGTTCACTGAAGCCATTCTCGCGACGCCCTGCGGTCGCAATCCTTGCAGAAGAGAGGCTGACCCCATGTCCTTCAAGCGTTTCAAGGTTCTGACATTCGATGTGGTCGGAACGCTTATCGATTTCGAGAAAGGGCTTCTCGACGGCTTTCGCGCCATTGGCGGCGCGGCGGCTTCCGGACTGAGCGACGACCAAATCTTCGCGCCCTACCTGGTCGGAAGAGAGAAATTTCCCGGGCGATCCAGCGAAGTTATGCGCGAGGTCTATCTTCATGTCGCTGACGAGCTCGGATTCCCGGCAAATGATAGTGCCGCCGACGCTTTCCAGTCCCTCGTGTTGAAATGGCCCGCCTTCAAGGATTCCGCCGAAGCACTTGCCAGGCTGCGCTGCCGTTTCCGGCTCGTCGCCATGACGAATGCGGACCGGGTGGCCTTCACCGCCTACGCCCACACGCTCGGCTTTCCCTTCCACGACGGTGTCACCATTGATGAGGCACAGTTTCCGAAGCCGGACCCTCGCTTCTTCTCCTACAATCTGGGGCGCCAATCGACCTTCGGGTACAAGCAGGATGAAATCCTGCATGTCGCACAAAGCCAGTATCACGATATCGGCGTTGCCCGGTCGCTTGGATATTCTGTGTGCTGGATCGAACGCCGCATGCACCAGGAAGGATTTGGCGGCACGCCGCATCCCGGCGAACTGACAAAGCCTGACTTCCATTTCGCGACTCTGAAGGACCTCGCAGACGCCGTCGAGCGAGAGTGAGAGCGTACCGGCGCAGGAAAGGAATACGCGGATGGAAGAGCCGGTGCCCCCATTTTCGCTGTGGCGGGAGA
>NZ_AMSI01000030.1 GCF_000300515.1 Nitratireductor indicus C115 | reverse complement strand
TCCGGTAAACCCGGCTCGGTTCACTGCCCGGATTCACTCGAACAACCCGTTGACGGGCCTCGCATTGAATAAATATTGGCAAATCGTCCTTTGAGGATCTGCCGGGCTTGCGGCTCGCAAACCGCCGGATCATCCGCCTCGGCAAGAAGATCAAAGAGAAGGTGGCGAAGCGTCTCGCGGTTCGCATTGATTCTCAATGCCGGACCCGTCTCCTCCATAGTCCGATCATGCCACGCGCCACCATTGTACATAATCGCCAGCACGTCGAAGTAATCGTCCGTCGGATCTGCCTTCCGATCCGGATCAAATGCATCTTTGGCGATAATCAGCCGAAAGAGCGGCTCACAAACGTCCTGGAAATCGACAGCCTCACCAGTCTCCAGAAATGTCTTCAGGCTCGTCAGTAAATTGCAATCTTCGTCCTCGCCGTAGAAATAACCGGGCAAGCGATATCCGCTGGCCGGCGCCTTGGCCTCTCCATAGACCGCTTCGGAGAAGAGCGGCGCATCGCCAAGAAAGAACCCGATCTGCAGCCGGGCATAGGCCTCCCCCGGAAAGGTCGTCGGGACTTCGATCGAACTCCACTTGATCGACAGCTTCAACCGCCGATCAAGCGGAAGTTCGCAATTTGCAGCATCAATCAGGTCCGCCATCGATACCCCCCTCACACAATTGCACCGACAACCGCCATTGCTCTGGATTGCGTCGTCATTGCGTCCGCCACTCACGCGAAACCGACCAATCAGGCGGAGTACCCCTCACCGCGCGAGTTCGATTTGACAAAACGCAATAGCGGCTCGGATTCAAGCACCCGAAGCACACAGTGCGTTCGTAAGCCCCGTGCGAGGTCCCGGCAATGCGCATTTCAGTCCCACGGGAGGGCGAGACGAAACCGGCAAGCGGCAATGAAATACCAGCCAACGACAATCCATTCTCGCGTAACGACAAATTCATCCCATGGAAGCGCAAGATTTGGGCGAGCAAGATTAAGAGAACCCAATCGAATTACCACGCCGGGAGGCACAGTTGGACGTCATGCACCTTAGATCTCACTGCCCAAGGTTAGAACATCTTATTGAAATTGCGCGGTTTCAACGATCGCACCACCGACAGATATACTCCCCGGCCGTGGAATTCGGCGGCAACCCGACAAGCCCGGTCAACGTGAAGAAATAAAATCAGCCATTTCTTTCCAGACATTGGCAAGTATCGTATGATCGCATGCAAAATGCGTCCACGGTGGCGTGATCCGTTATTCGGAGTGAACAGCGCGGAATCGGAAAGCGTTGGCATTGCGTCAAACGCACCGTAAGCGAAGTTCGGCAGGGGTTACCCAAATGCCTGCAGGTGCCGTTCAGCCGGCGTCTTTCGGGATGTCGAAGCCGATATTCTCGCCCCAGCGGCGGACATTGCCGATGTCTATGCCAAATAAATCGAGCGCCCGCGCGACACTGTGATTGACGATTTCGTCAACCGTTTGGGGATTGATATAAAAGGCCGGGAGCGGCGGCATGACGATCGCACCCATCTCGGTTACCTGCGTCATGCTGCGTAAATGCCCAAGATGAAAAGGCGTCTCGCGAACCATCAGGACAAGCCTGCGCCGTTCCTTCAGCACCACATCCGACGCGCGCGACAACAGGCCGGATGTAACGCCGCTTGCGATTTCGGAAAGACTGCGGATCGAACATGGCGCAACCAGCATGCCAAGCGTCTGAAACGAGCCGCTCGATATACTGGCGGCGATGTCGTCCGGCTTGTGCACGACATCGGCGAGCTCGCGCAGGTCCGCCACCTTCATGCGCAGTTCCTGGGCAAGGGTGATCTGCGCGGAACGGGTCACGATCAGGTGCACCTCGATGCCCGTTCCACGCAGCATTTCAAGAGCACGCACCCCATAAATAGCGCCCGAAGCACCACTGATGGCCACTATGAGTCTATGGGGGGCGTGTTTCACGTCGCTATTCCAGTTCTCGTGCGATCTATTTGACGAATTCGTTGGTGTAGTAGGTCGTCACATCGTCGACGTCGGTCTTGAGACCGCCGAACTCCTTCATGAGTTCCTGCGTCGCCTTCCAGCGTCCTTCAACCGACATGCCGACAGTGCCATCCGCATCGCCTTCGGCATGAAGAAGCGGTGCGGTCGCCTTCAGCTTCTCGATCTCCACGTCCACATTGATATTGGGAGAACGCTGCTTCAGAGAAGCTATCGCTTCATCGGGATGCTCGAGCGCGTATTCATAGGCCTTCAGGCTGGCCTTCACGAAGCCACGCACGACGTCCGGCGAGTTCTTGATGGTGTCCTGATGCGCGGCAATGCCGTCGCCCATCGTGTCCACGCCGAAGGAGGCATAAGTGAAGTATTTCAGGCCGCCGCCGGTGGTGCTGGAAAGGCTGAGATAGCTGTCGTTCGGAAAACCGGTGATGGCTTCCGTCCGCTTTGCCAGGAAGGTCTGATTACGCGTGCCGCCGTCCGAGGCGATGATCTGGACGGAAGAGGAATCGACGCCGTTCTTGGCCAGCAACGCATAGAGCATCGTCGTGGTCATGTCGCCTTGCAGGGTCGCAACCTTCTTGCCCACGAGGTCGGCGGGTTTGTCGATATTGTATTCTTCCCAGCTGATGAGCGCGTTCGGGCTGGTCTGGTACATCTGCGCGACCTGTTTGATCGGCATGCCCTGCGCAACACCGAGCATAAGAGACGGCGGATCGATGATGGCGAACGTATCCTCCTGGCTTGCCACCAGTTGCATCGAGGAGGTGACCCCGCGCCCTTCGAGGACTTCGACGTCCAGCCCCTCATCCTTGTAGAAGCCCTTGTCGACGCCGAGCAGATAGGGTGAGCGATGCCCGTTATAGCTGAAGGCAAGGCGGACGGTGACCTTGGTCAGATCCTGCGCCTTCGAAGGAAGAGAGCCAAGCCCCATTGCGGTCGAGGCGGCAAATGCGCCAACGGCCGCCATCAATGTCATTCTGCGTGTGATATTCATCAGTTCCACTCCTTTATTATTGGCGTTTTAGTACGCTTTCAGGACACCGTGCTTCTCGAACAGGTGGCGGATCTGCGCCACCACACTGATGAAACGCGCGGTTTCCATGGTTGCCGGCCGCCTGGGATGCGGCAGGTCTGTCTTTATGATCTCGGCGATGCGCCCCGGGCGCGGCGTCATGACGATCACGCGGTCGGCAAGCAGCACCGCCTCCTGAATGTCATGGGTGATGAAGATCACGCTCTTGCGCGTTTCGAGCCAGATCTGGTGAAGTTCCATCACCATCTGCTCGCGGGTCAGCGCATCGAGAGCCCCGAAAGGCTCGTCCATCAGCAGCAGCGGAGGCTCGTGAATGAGTGCGCGGCATATGGAGACACGCTGCCTCATGCCGCCGGAGAGCTCATAAGGATACTTCTTCTCAAAGCCTTCCAGACCCACCATCTTCAGAAGGTCGAGGGCGCGGGGCCTGTAGGCATTGCGGTCGAGCCCGCGCATTTCGGGCTGGATCAGGATGTTGTCGAGAATGGTGCGCCAGTCCAGGAGCACGTCGGTCTGGAAAACGATGCCCAGATCCGTCACCGGCTCGCTCACCGGCTCGCCCTTTACGCTGATCTTGCCCTGAGTGGGAAATGCCAGCCCGGATGCCATCGACAAAAGCGTGCTCTTGCCGCAACCACTCGGACCGACGATCGAGATGAACTCCCCTTCCCCGATGGTCAGGTCGAAATCGCGAAGCGCTTCGATGGGGCCGGTTGCAGTCTGATAGGACTTGCTGACGTTCTGGAATTCGAGAGTCGCGACCATCAGGGTTGCTCCTGTCCTGTCGGGCGATGGGAGATATGCCAGGGCAAAAGCAGCCGCTCGACGAGATCGACAACGGCGAAAAGCAGGATGCCGACGACACTCAGCAAAACCAGTATGGCGAATGAGAGCACGACATCGAGCATGCCGTTGGCGACGATCAGCTGATAGCCAAGCCCCCGGTCAGAGGCCACGAACTCGCCGACGACGGCACCGACGACCGCCAGCGTGCTTGCGACCTTCAGACCGGCGAAAATATGCGGCAGCGCCGCCGGCAGCTGGAAATTCAGGAAAATGCGCCGGCGCGGAGCGCCCATGGATCGCGCCAGCCAGATCACTTCCTTCGGCGTGGATCTGAAACCGATCAGCGCGTCGATCAGGATGGGGAAGAAGCAGATCAGGAAAGCGATGAGTATCTTCGGGAACAGCCCGAAACCGAACCACACGACGATCAGCGGCGCGATCGCCACCTTGGGTATCGTCTGGGAGGCCACGAGGATCGGATAGAATGCGCGTTCGAGCGGGCGAAACTGGGCCAGGATCGCGGCCAGCGGAATGCTGACGGCGATGGCCAGCCCGAAACCGATGAGCACCTCGTTCACCGTAACGACCGTATGCATGAACAACGAGCGGTAGTCGGTGAGGATACGCATGAGAATGGTCGAGGGCGGTGGCAGGAGATAGACCGGCACGTGACCGAGCCTGACGCCCATCTCCCATATCAATATCAGCGCAAGCCCCAGAAGCGTGCTGTCGAACGATGCCGGCCACCACCTTCTTCTCACCACCGTCGATGCTTCGTCTCGTGCCTGTGCGGTCATCAGACTCTCTCCAGCGCAGCAATAAGCTTCAGATTGTCCTCGCGGCTCCTCAGCGAGACGCGCAGGAACGGATGGTGCTCCAGCCCATGAAAGGAGGTTGCGTCGGCCACGACAATTCCCATTGCAGCCAGGGTTTCCGCCGTCTTCGAGGCATCGCGCCCGGCAAGATCGAGCAGCAGCATGTTGGCATTGGTTCCCTTGACGCCGATGTCGGACACGGCGGCGAGCCGTTCGCGGAAATAGCGCGTTTCCTTCTGAAACGTCGCCTTGCAATCCGGCAGGAATTGCCGGTCGGCCAAGGCCGCGACGGCAGCCTGAACGGCCGCTTCGCTCATATTGAAAGGCGGGCGGCCGACTTCGGCGATGCGAACAAGTTCGCTGCTCGCGATTGCGTAGCCTATGCGCAGGCCGGCAAGGCCGAAATATTTCGAAAATGTGCGAAGCACACAGAGGTTCGGATGGTCTGCGCAAAGCGGTATGGCGCCCTCCTCCAGCGGATAGATCAGGGCCTCGTCTATGACGAACAATGTGGAGGGATATGCCTGCGCCAATCGCGCTATATCTGCGTTGTCGACCGTCGCACCGGTGGGATTGTTGGGCGTGCAGATGAAGGAAAGTGCGACATCTCCCTGCGCCAGTTCGCGCTCCAGATTCGCAATACCGATAACTTCTGGCCGGTCGCTTGCAACGGCAATGACCCTGCATCCTCTCAGGCGCGCTTCCAGCTCGTAGCGGGGAAAGGTCGGAATATGGACCAGCACCTTGTCTCCGCTGCTTGTCCAGGCCTGAAGCAGCAGCTTGATCACGTCATCCAGCCCCGCCCCGAAGAAGAGGCTGTCCTCTTCGACACCGTGCCGCTCGGCCAGCGCGGCGCGCAGACGGCCGAAGCGCAAATCCGGATAGAGATTGGCTGATTGCACGGCCTCCTGTGCCGCCACGACCGCTGCGGGCGGGGAGCCCAGAGGGTTCACGTTCAGGGAGAAATCGATAACGTCGACCGGATTCAGGCCATGCTGCCGGGCAATCACCTCAATGGAGGTTTCCGCCTCATACAGTCTCAGCGATGCCATCTCGGCATTTTGTGCATTGAGCGTCATTGGGCGAGCAACCTGCCAAGAGCGGGAAAAGACGTCGGCAGCCCCAGTTCGCGCATGATCGCCCACAGGGTCACCTGATTGCTGCTCAACACCGGCTTCGACAATTCGCGCTCCAGCTCATCGAGCACTTCGAGCGCCCGAAAATCCGTACAGCTGATAAAGAGCGCATCGCTGTCGGGGGTGTCTGCCTCGCGCGCGAGTTCGAGAATCCGCTGCGGCGGCACCTCGCGTATGGCAGAACCTGAAAGCCCCATACCGACCATGGCGCTTAGCGTCAGCCCATGACTTTCGAAAAACGCCTTTTCGGCGAGGTTCACCTCGTGGCGGTAGGGTGTTGCGAGGGCGATGCGCTTGGCACCGATTTGGCGGAACGCATCGATGATTGCGCGGGAGGTGGCCACGACCGGACATCCGGCAACAGCGGACAACATGGCGAGCTGGGTTTGCAGGCCTTCTTCGCCATCGACGAAACTGCCGCTCGTGCACGCATAGACAAGAAGATCGGGAGAGAGATGAGACAGCAATGTCGCGGTCCCTTCCAGGCTCCTGTTCATCTCACGCAAACCATCCGGAGTGGTCGCCATGAGCGGGACGCGCGAGAAATGAAAACTCAAATCCGGCGGGGATACCCATGCAAGGTCCGGCTCCAGAACAGCGTTCACCGAAGGAAGGATGACGGCAACGCGACGTCCCGAGGGCCATGGCCCCCGGCTGGTCATTTTGCGTTCCATGAGTTCTGATACCCGCTGATGTTTGCGCCTTCGCGCTGGCTGAGGTCGACAATCGAACGCAGCAGATCGACGAGGGAGGCGTTGGTGTGTGCATCGGTCCCGTCGACATAGAGGCGCAGCTGCCCTCCGACCGGATCGATGGCGCCAGCCTGCACGCACGCTTCAATGAGACGCTTTTCATGCTCGCCGTCATGGAAGGCATCGCTGTTGCCGGTCAGCGCCGCGAGACATGCGGCAATCCCATAGGCGCCCCAGTTCGAAATATTGGCGACCACGGTTACGTCCGCCTTCTGGCGGGCTGCGATCACGTCGCCGAGCGGCACCTGGCTGGAAACGATGTCTGCGACCGCGCCCATACCGAGCTCGTTACCGAGATCGCCGATGCCGATGGTGGGAATGCCGGCCTTGCGGGCCTCCTCAAAGAGGATATCGGTCTTGGCCGTGAATGACGAAATCTCGAAACCGCCGCCACCATGGTAGTGGCCATCCTGGCCGGCGCCGGGCCTCTCCACAGCCACCAGCGCCTTCGGTCGGTGAAGGTCGAGCAATTCGCGCGCGGCACGCACGGCCTCGTCTTCATCGACCGGGAAGCCGGACAATCCGAAGCGATGCCGTCCCGAATCCAGGTCATCGGGATCGGCGGCAATCAACCCCGCGGAGGAAAAGCATGCATCCATGCAGGGGACGATGGAATCTTCGCTGATGCCGATGGGCACAGCCCCCAAACCGAGCGACAACGCACGCGCCAGAACAGCCGCGCCGATAGGGCCATCCGTCTCCGGCCGACCATAATCGCGCATGATAAACCCACTGAGCACGAAGACCCGGTCGCCCCGGGAGACATTCTCCCGCAACAGTTTCGCGGCGGCGAGGGTGATGGGCCCGCCTGTCAGTTCGCGCGCTGCAGCATAAAGATTGGCCAGAGGAAGACCCTTGAGGATCGTCCAGTTGGAAATGGGCGCAGTCACCAGATGATCGACGGCGTCCCCGATGCGCTCCGGGCTAATTGCTGGTGTTTGCATTGATATAATCCTCCAAGCGGATTTCAGCCTCGCCGGGGAAGCGGCGACGTTCGAACAGGTCTTTCATCGATATGGGAGCGGTCGCATCGATACCGACCTTACCGCGATGAACCTCGCGTACATCCTCGCGAGTGTAACTGGGTATTCCAGGCACCACATAGACGCCGGTCTCGGGCGTACATCGGGTCTGAATGGCCCATAAGACATCGGCCGCATCGAACGGGTCGACGTCCTTGTCCACAACCACGACCACTTTCGTCCACGAATACCCGCCAAGGGCCGCCAGCATCGCGTTGCGGGCCTGGTCGTCGTTCTGCTTGTCGATGGAAATGACGCAGCCGAAGACATATCCCGGTGTAGCTATGTCGCGAATCCGGGGAACGAAATTCGTGACCTTCTTGTAGATTTCGGCCTGAATGGGAACGCCGACCAGATTGAGGTCCTCGGTACCGCCGGCCAGGATGGCATGATACATGGCGTCCCGCCGCCGGGTGATCGCCTTGACCCGGAAAACATGGTTTTTCATCACCGGCACATAGCCGTCGGTGAATTCTCCGAAGGGTCCCTCGTCTTCCCGGACGCCGGCGATGACCTCGCCCTCGATGACGATCTCGGCGTCCGCTGGAACATCAACCGGGATCGTCTTGCAACGCACGACCCTCAGCGGCTTCCCTTGCCAGGCACCGGCGACCTCCAGTTCGTCCGCCTCGAAGGGCACTTTCGAAGCAGCGGAGAACATGAGACCGGGAGGCGCGCCGATAACAATCGCGCAGGGCAGGTTCCGCCCCAGCGCCTCGGCTTCCGCATGGTAGCGCCCCAGATGCTGGGGCGGCATCATTCTTACCCGCAACTTGTCGCTGGCAGCCAGCTGACAGCGGTTCCACGACGCGTTGTAGGCACCCGTGACCGGGTGCGGCGCGATCAGCACTCCGGCTGTAATATAAGCCCCGCCATCGTGTTCGGCGTAAACGATCTGCGGCAGATCGCGCGTGACATCCACGTCATCTCCCGTCTTCACCACCTCCTGCACCGGAGCATCCTCGACGCGTTCAACGCCAAGGGTCTTGGTTTCAAGAGACACCATGGTGCGCAGGAGATCGCCCTCTGCCAAACCGAGGGATTCGGCGATGGTGCGGCGAAAGCCGAACACATTCGTCACGACCGGCAGATCGGTGCCGCGCACATCGTTGAATATCAGCGGCCGGTTCGGCCCCTTCTGCATATGACGCAGAACCGCTGTCAGCTCATGCCGGGGATCGACCTGACGCGCGACGGACGCGACTTCGCTCCGCTGCGCCAGCATTTCTACCAATTGCCGGAAAGATTCGAGTGCTGCCATGTGGACCCCAGAGGTTATAATTCTTCCGTTGGCTATTGACCAACAGTGTTGGTTTTTCTTATAGTATTCCCACCAGCGCGTTCTCTGTCAACTGAAACCGGGAGGAATCCGGATGGGAAATGAGCAGCCTTCACCCAAGGGTGTCCGAACGATCCAGGCGGTCACGCATCTGAGTGAGATTCTGCGCTGCGTCTCCAGGGCGACAAAACCCATAGGTATCAACGAGATTGCCCGCTCCGTCGGACTGGACAAGAGTTCGGTTTCGCGGCTGGTCGCCTCGCTTGAAAAAGAGCGCCTCTTACAGCGTGGGCATGAGGGTGGAGTGCGCCTGGGCCTTGGCCTGCTGGCCATAACGGCCCCTCTCATGCGCGACCTCGGTCTTTCGACAAGAGTGCGTCCGAGCCTGGAGGCGCTGGCCAAGCGTACGGGCGAGACCGTAAATCTCAGCGTTTGGAGCGGCAAGGAATCGGTGAGCGTGGTACAGGCGCTCGGCTCCAATGCGATCACCCATTATGCCGCACCGGGACGGACCAACCCGCTGCATTGCTCCGCCTCAGGAAAAGTCCTTCTGGCCTTTGCCTCGGAAGAGCTGATCGAAGAGGTGCTGTCATCGCCGCTTCAGCGCTATACGGACCAGACGATCACCGATCCCCAGACGCTGCGGGGAGAGCTGAAGCAGATCAAGCTCGAAGGCTATGCCGTCAACACCGGTGAATTTGCGGCCGACGTCAGCGCGGTGAGCGCAGCAGTGTTCGATCTTGACGGCAGTGTCGTCGGAGCGCTCACAGTGACAGTTCCAGCCTATCGCTTCGACGGCGAGCGGCAGGCCGAGATTCTCAGAGAAACCCTGCTGGTCGCTCGCGACCTGTCGGAACAGTTCGGATTTCACACCTGAGGCCCGGCCATTCCCAGCGTTGAATTGCCTCGCCTGTCCGCCGAGCTGCGAATTCCCTCTCCGAACCACTCCAAACTGACGTTAGGTGAGATTTCTTGCCGCCGACTTGCATAAAACAATTTTGCTTAGCCGAATTATTATGTATTCCAGCTAAGGAATTGGGGGGTTCGCCACTTCGCGCGAACCTGGATCAGGCGTTTGGGGGGGGGAATTCATGGGCGACCTGTATAAGGCTCCGTTTCGGGGCAGCGCTGTTTTTGCGTCCGCATTTGAAAAAGCAGTCACCGGTTCCCCCTCCCCACTTATCGTAAAATGCATCCGAGCGACGCTTCTCGTCGGGGTTTCAGCTTTCGGATTAAGCCTCGCCGCAGAACCAGCCACAGCTCAGACCATCTGGCAGGGCGGCACGGGCGACTGGAGCGATGCCGGCAACTGGAGTGCCGGCGTACCCGATGGGGCTACCGTTGCCGAGATCAAGAACGCTGGGACGACCGGAACACCAGCGGTGCTCGACAGCGGAACCGGAGCTGCCGACGAACTCCAGATCGACCTGGGCAACAGCGCCATCGTCAGCGGCGTGGGCACGCGACTGGACGTGACGGATCTCATCAGTATCGGCAGGACCGCAAGCGCATCGGAAAGTTCCCTTCTCATTCAGTCCGGCGCCAAGGTCACCGCCCAGCGCGTTTTTGTCGGTGATGGTTTTAGTCCGGGGCTGTTGACGGTCACCGGCACAGGATCGAGCCTCAGCGCTACGCCTGGCCTTGATTTCAGCGACCGCTTTGTGGTCGGTGGCTTTTCCGCCGGCCGGTTGATCATTGCCGATGGCGGCGCGGTCAATGTCGGTGGATCGCAGGTGCTCGACCTGGGATATCAAATCGCCGGCCCCGCCGGGCAATTGGCCATCGGTGCGGGCGGGGATGCAGGCACCCTCAGCGCCGTCGAGGTGCGCATGAATAACGTCGCCTCCAATGTCCTGTTCGACGTTGCCACGGACAGTGGCTTCAACACCAAGATCACCGGCAGCGGCTATCTGCGCAAGACCGGTGCTGGCACCGTCACGCTGACGGGCATGAATACCTATACCGGCGCTACGTTCATTGACGAAGGCACGCTGGCGCTCTCCGGGCAAGGGCGTATCAATGCTTCAAGCGGCGTCAAGGTGACGGGCACGTTCGACGTGTCAGCGGCCTCCGCACCGAAGGTCAACGCGCTCACAGGGACCGGTTCGGTCGTGCTGGGCGGGAAGTATCTCGATATCAACAACGCCTCTGGCACGTTTTCCGGCGTGATCGAAGGCAGTGGCGGTGTCTATATCAACGGCGGCACCCAAGTTCTGACGGGAACGAACACATATCTGGGCGGCACCGGTATTGGCGAAGGCGCAGCGCTGAGCATCGGCGATGGCGGCACGAGCGGCTCCGTTGAAAACAATATCCTCAACAACGGCGCACTGACATTCAACCGCTCAGACGCCTACACCTTTGCCGGCACCATGACCGGAAACGGCACATTCCTTTTGACCGGCGGCGGCACGCTCACGCTGACGGGCAGTGGCAGCTCCAGTGGCACCATCACCATCGACGCGGGCAACACGCTACGGCTGGGCATTGGCGGCACCAGCGGCTGGATCGGCGGCTCCGGCCTTTCCGGCAACGGGATCACCAACAACGGCACGCTCGTCTATAACCGGTCGACCAACGTCACTTATATTGGCCCGATCAGAGGATCGGGCGATCTCGTGAAGGAGGGCAGCGGTTCGCTGCGCCTGTCCGGCTGGCACACCTATACTGGCACCACGGATATCACCGCGGGTAAGCTCATCGTGGATGGAACGTTTGCCGGCCCGGGCCTGACGACCGTCCGCTCCGGCGCCGCGCTTGCCGGTACGGGCACTCTGGGCAGCACACGCGTCGAGACCGGCGCCGTCCATGGTCCGGGCAACTCGATAGGAACACAGACCATAGCCGGCGACTACACGAACTACGGAACGCTGGCTATCGAGGTAACGCCTGCGGCGGCTGATCAGGTGATCGTGCAGGGCGCCGTTGACATCACTGGCGCCACATTGGCGCTGACCGGCACGCCGCTTTCCTCGTCGGACTGGCCGGTTCTCAACGGTCCCTACATCATCATCGACAATCAGGGGGCTGCAGCAGTCAACGGCACCTTTGACCATGTGACCAACAATCTCCTGTTTCTCGATGAGACGCTGGACTATGCGGGCGGTGATGGCAACGACATCACCCTGCAACTCACTCGCAACGACGTATCCTTCGCCGATGTTGCCCAAACGCCCAACCAGACCGCCGTCAGCTCCGCAATCGAGACGCTGGGCACCGGAAATCCGGTGTGGCTGGCCATCGCCGGCTTGACCGACGAAGACCAGGCACGCGCTGCCTTCGATCTCCTTTCAGGCGAAGTGCATGCCTCGTTCCAGGGAGCGCTCAGCCGCAACGGCGTGTTCCTGCGCAACGCCGCAAACGACCGCATTCGGTCCGCATTCGCGGTGTCCGGCGCCTCGGTCCAACCGCTTGCATTCGGACCGGAAGAAGGAAGTACCGGCTCCGGATCGGATAACGCAGGGCTTTCCTTCTGGACCGAGGCCTATGGCGCGTGGGCGGACATTGACAGCGATGGAAACGCTGCAGCCATGGACCAGTCTTCAGGCGGTGTGTTCTTCGGCGCCGACGCGCTGGCCGGCGCCTGGCGGGTCGGACTGCTCGGAGGCTACGGCCAATCGAAACTCGACGCCGCACAGGTTTCGTCGTCGGCAGAGAGCAAAGACTATCATCTGGGGCTTTATGCCGGCACCGAACTCGGCAAGCTCGGCATCAGGACGGGCCTCGGTTATAGCTGGCACAGCATCGATACCGCCCGAAACATCAATGTGGGCGCATTATCTGAAAACCTGAGCGCAGATTACGATGCCGCGACCTTCCAGGCCTTCGGTGAGGTGGGCTACCGTTTCGACCTCTCCGCCGCGAGCATCGAGCCCTTTGCCAATCTGGCCTATGTGCACCACAGCTCCGATGGATTCACCGAACACGGCGGCAGCGCAGCCCTGACGGTTGCCGGCCAATCGATGGATACCGGTTTCGCTACGATCGGTGCCCGCATGGAACACACCTTCCAGCTTGCATCGATGCCTGTGACCGCCAAGGCAATGCTTGGCTGGCAGCACGCATTCGGTGACGTGGAGCCGACGTCGGTTCATGCCTTTGCGGGCGGTCCCAATTTCACCATTGCCGGCGTGCCCATCGCGCGCAATACGGCATTGATCGAAGCGGGCTTCGATTTCGACCTCACGCAGCAGGCAACACTCGGGCTCTCCTACAAAGGCCAGATATCGGAGACGACGAGCCAGCACGGCTTCAACGGCATGCTGAGCATCCGCTTCTGACTGCCATAGCGGCATGGTGTGGCACCCTGTGTGTCACGCTGTAAGACCAACCCCGCAAGCATTCCTGTCGACGAAACGTTATCATCGTCGGCAGGCCGGCTTCAAAGCAGGATATATCCTGGGTTCATGCTCAAACTGACTGCATTCGTCTCCAGACAGGGGGCGGCCAGGGTATCGCGACGAAGTTGCGATCGCAGAATGCAGACATATCCTCAGCTGATCTGCTCCTGAAAGCCGCCGCGTCGTTCAGATTCTTCGGTACAACTCCCTTTTCGCCGCATAAATGCCCAAGCTTGGAACTACCGCGGCCAGCTCATTGTCGCGACGGCCGGATACGGTTAGTTAAGGGCGCGCGCGTGCCTTACTGCTTCGGGGCCCGTTGCGACGTCCAGAACCGGAGAACTGAATGGCCCGCATTTCCATGATCGTCTGGAACGACTTCAGGAACGATGCGCGCGTTCTAAAAGAAGCCCAGACATTGCAGGCCGCCGGCCATGAGGTTACCGTTTTCGCGCTTCACACGCCCGGAGTGACCAAGGCCAGCGAAACCCTGGCATCTGGCATCAAGGTGACCCGGGTCCTCAGAAGCCCGTTGTGGCTTTTCCGCAACCCCGCGAACCCACAAAAACAAACCGGGGCCGTTTCTCCCAAGCAGGCCAACAAGGGACCCGTGGGCCAGGCCCTGCGTATCGTCACCCGCTCCCTGACCCATTGCGTGCTTCTCTTGCGCATGCTCGCCTCGCGCCCGGACGCGATACACAGCCACGACGTCAACACCTTGCCCACGGCATGGCTCGCCTCGGTCTTCACCCGCACCCCCCTCGTCTACGATGCCCATGAAATCAGCACGGACAGGGAAGGATATGCGAAGCTGCGCTCGCTGGTCGGCTGGGTCGAGAAGAAGCTGATGCCGCGCGCTGCCGCTACCATCACAACCACCGATGCGCGCGCGAAGTTTTTTGCGAGAGCCTATCGCATTCCGCGGCCCGTGGTGCTGCAGAACCGGCCCCGGCTCCTCATCGAAAAGCGCGGCGACAGGCTGCGGCGCGAACTCGGACTGGAGATGCCCTGGCCTATCGTCCTCTATCAGGGAGGCTTGCAGCAAGGCCGCGGCCTTGCTCGCCTCGTCGACGCCGCCGGCATGATCGAGCAGGCCTATTTTGTCTTCATAGGGGGCGGCAGGCTTGCCCAGTCACTTGAACGACAGGCTATCGATGCTGGGCTCAGCGAACGCGTCCGCTTCATACCGACGGTCAGCCTGGACGATCTGCCCGGTTATACAGCCTCTGCGGATATCGGCGTGCAGCCCATCGAGAACACCTGCCTTAATCACCTGACGACGGATTCGAACAAACTGTTCGAATACATGATGGCGGGTCTCGCCGTAGTTGCTTCCGGCATGCCGGAAATACGCGCTATCGTGAACAGATACGAGTTCGGCATCACCGTTCCTCCGGGGGATACGGAAGCGCTGGCTCAGGCAATCCGCACGCTTGTCGACAACCCGGACCTGCGCGCCAGTTGCGCAGCCAATGCGGTTCAGGCCGCCAAAACCGTGAATTGGGAAGAGCAGGAGATGAAGCTCGTTTCCCTCTATGAGGGCGTCTTCAGGACATGATGGCCGTTTCTCGCCAATGAAAACCGTCTGGATCGTCAACCACTATGCGGAGGAACCCGGAGGTGCGGGAGGCGGACGCCATTATTCGCTCGCCAAGCATCTTCTGGGCCAGGGATGGAAGAGCTTCATTGTCGGGGCCAGCACCGAACATCTGACCGGCAGGCAACGGCTGGGTGGTTCGGAAGCTGCGCGACTTGAAGAGCATGAGGGCATTCCGTTTCTCTGGCTGAAAACCCCTCCCTATTCGGGAAACGGCCTCGACCGCATCCGCAACATGCTCACCTTCTGCGCACGCGCTTTGGTGCCGGCAAACCTTGCCGGGCTGGAGCGCCCGGATGTCGTCATCGGCTCGAGCATTCATCCTTTTGCCGCCTGGGCCGCCTTGCGGCTCGCCAGGCGGCACAATGTGCCCTTTGTGTTCGAAGTTCGGGACCTGTGGCCTCAGGCACTCATCGAGATGGGGCGTCTCAAGGAGAACAGCCCTGTCGCGTATTTCATGCGCTGGCTTGAAAAACACCTCTACAATTCGGCAGAAAAGATCATCGTTCTGTGGCCCAATGCCGGAGATTATATCAGTGCGCTTGGCACCGATCGGGAAAAGGTGCTCTGGCTCTCCAACGGGATAGATCTGGATGAATGGCCCGAATGGAGCCCTGCCCCTGAAAAAGACGATTTCACGCTCATGTATTTCGGGGCGCATGGAGGCGCGAACGGGCTGGACAACGTCGTCCGTGCAATGAGCCTTGTCCAGGCATCGCCGCAGGGCGCGCATATCCGTTTGCGCATGGTGGGCGACGGCCCCCAGAAGCCGGTCCTGCAGGCGCTCGCACATCAGACCGGGGCGACCAACATCCTGTTCGAGCCGCCTGTACCGAAGAGCGCCATACCGGCGCTGGCGGCGGAGGCGGACGGCTTCGTCTTCAATCTGATCGACGCGCCCATGTTCCAATATGGCATCAGCCCGCGAAAGCTGTTCGATTTCATGGCAGCGGGGCGGCCAACGATCTTCTCCTGCCGCGCGACAAACGATCCGGTCCAGGAAGCAGGCGGCGGCCTCTCGGTGGAACCTGGGAACCCGCGCATTCTCGCCGATGCCATTCTACGGCTTGCCGCCATGGCGCCGGCACAACGGGAAGCGATGGGGCGAGCCGCAAGAGACTATGTCTCGGCTCATTATTCCTACGAAATGCTGGCGAAACGGCTCGCGGAGGCGCTGAACTCGGTAACGCGTTGAGCCTGCCTTCTGTCAAAATCCTTCAGGAGAAGGGATTCAAAAGAACCCCTTCTCCTGAAGCCAGACTTCGAGTTTTTCAGCAAGTTCCTCAGCCGCATGGCCAACCGTCTCGAGATGGACGTCAGCCTTGCTAGGCGTCTCATAGGGTGAATCGACACCTGTGAAGTTCTTGATTTCGCCTTTGAGGGCCTTTGCATAGAGGCCCTTGGGGTCGCGTCGGGCGCATTCCTCGAAGGGCGTGTCGATGAAGATCTCAACGAACTCGCCCTCGCGCATCAGTTCGCGTGCCATGCGCCTCTCGGCGCGGAA
>NZ_AMSI01000029.1 GCF_000300515.1 Nitratireductor indicus C115 | reverse complement strand
AGATCGGTGAGGATGCGATCCGCGAGCTGATGGCTGCCGTGGATAGCTACATCCCGACGCCGGAGCGTCCGATCGACCAGCCGTTCCTGATGCCGATCGAAGACGTTTTCTCGATCTCGGGCCGCGGCACGGTGGTGACGGGTCGCGTCGAGCGCGGCGTGATCAAGGTCGGTGAGGAAATCGAGATCGTCGGCATCCGTCCGACGTCGAAGACGACCTGCACGGGCGTTGAGATGTTCCGCAAGCTTCTGGACCAGGGCCAGGCCGGCGACAACATCGGTGCGCTTCTTCGCGGTGTTGACCGTGAGGGCGTCGAGCGCGGCCAGGTGCTTTGCAAGCCCGGTTCTGTGAAGCCGCACACGAAGTTCAAGGCCGAGGCCTACATCCTGACGAAGGAAGAGGGTGGCCGTCACACGCCGTTCTTCACGAACTACCGTCCGCAGTTCTACTTCCGTACGACGGACGTGACGGGCATCGTTACGCTGCCGGAAGGCACGGAGATGGTCATGCCCGGCGACAACGTGACGGTCGACGTGACGCTGATCGTGCCGATCGCCATGGAAGAGAAGCTGCGCTTCGCTATCCGTGAAGGTGGCCGCACCGTCGGCGCCGGCATCGTCGCCGCCATCACTGAGTAATCGCCGCAAGGCGGTCTCTTTGAGACGAATTGAAAAGGGCGGCCATGTGCCGCCCTTTTTCTTGGGCGCGATTTTTAGGACCCGGCCGTGGCTGATCGCAACTTGTTTGAAAACAATTGCGCATGACCGGCGAAAGAGCGCGCAAGGCCCCTTTACAGATGGCTCGGAAGCTCTTAGGAAGCGGCCTGCCTACGGCGCACGATGCGGTAAGGCGGATAGGGGTATAGCTCAGTTGGTAGAGCGGCGGTCTCCAAAACCGCAGGTCGGGGGTTCGAGCCCCTCTGCCCCTGCCATTCGGTCGCAGCGTGAAAGATGGAAGAAGGCGGTTTGCGGGCAGGGGCTTGCAAGAATCGCAGTTCGTCTCTATGTAGGACCAACAGACACGCGGTGCGTGGAGCCGGGAAGCCGGCTTTACGCGCCTTTGTCGTATGTGTGAAATACGCTGAGCGATTCGGTTTGGACGCATTTCTACGGTGACCCGAAGCCTACTTGAGGTGGATGGGATGTCCGGGGTCTTCCCCGGTCTTTCGGCTTCCCCGGTTCGGGGCAATGAGGAACAAGAGCGGCAGATGGCGTCGAAAACCACGAATCCTTTCACGTTTCTTCAGCAAGTGCGGTCGGAGACCGCGAAAGTTACCTGGCCTTCGCGGCGCGAAACGCTGATTTCGACTGTGATGGTCATCGCTTTTGCGACATTGGCGGCCATTTTCTTTTTCGCTGCCGACCAGTTGATGGCCTACGCCATCGAGCTGATCCTCGGCATCGGTGCGTAATACTCGGACGATTGACGGAGTGCGATTGAAATGACTGCGCGTTGGTACATCGTCCACGCCTATTCGAATTTTGAGAAGAAGGTTGCCGAATCCATCGAGGAGCAGGCGCGGCAGAAGGGCTTGAGCGAGAAGATCGAGCAGGTCGTGGTTCCGACCGAAAAGGTCGTCGAGGTTCGCCGCGGCCGCAAGGTGGATGCCGAGCGCAAGTTTTTCCCGGGCTATGTGCTCGTGAAGGCGCAGCTCACCGATTCCGTGTTCTCGATGATCAAGAATACGCCGAAGGTGACAGGGTTTCTGGGAGATTCAAAGCCGGTGCCGATCACCGAGGCCGAGGCCCAGCGTATCCTGACCCAGGTGCAGGAGGGCGTGGAGCGTCCGAAGCCTTCCGTTACGTTCGAGATTGGCGAGCAGGTGCGTGTGGCTGACGGTCCCTTTGCTTCCTTCAACGGTTTCGTTCAGGAAGTCGATGAGGAGCGTTCGCGCCTCAAGGTGGAAGTTTCGATCTTCGGGCGCGCCGTGCCTGTCGATCTCGAATTCGGTCAGGTCGAAAAGGGCTGACCGGAAGCTCCGGTGAAGAGCCGGGGATAACGGTGGAAGGGAAGGCGGCTTAGCCGGTCGCAATTTCCGGACCACCAGACTGCAGCGCCGGCCCGTTCTTTTGAGAAGCGGTCGGCAGAACGACAAGGCAGATGAGAAATGGCTAAGAAGATTGCAGGCCAGCTCAAGCTTCAGGTTCCGGCAGGTTCGGCGACCCCGTCGCCCCCGATCGGTCCTGCGCTTGGTCAGCGCGGCATCAACATCATGGAGTTCTGCAAGGCATTCAATGCGCAGACCCAGGAGATGGAGAAGGCGTCCCCGATTCCGGTGGTCATCACCTATTATCAGGACAAGTCCTTCACTTTCACGATGAAGACACCGCCTGTCAGCTACTTCCTGAAGAAGGCTACGAAGCTGAAGTCGGGCTCCAAGGAGCCGGGCAAGGTTGTGGCCGGTCAGGTCACGCGCGCCCAGGTGCGCGAGATCGCTGAAGCGAAGATGAAAGACCTGAATGCGGCGGATGTCGAGGCGGCCATGCGTATGGTCGAGGGCTCGGCGCGCTCCATGGGTCTCGAAGTGGTGGGCTGACGATATGGCGACGAAACTTTCCAAGCGCGTGGCCAAGGCCCGCGAAGGCATTGACCGCAACAAGGAATACGCGCTCGACGAGGCTGTCGCGCTGCTCAAGGATCGTGCGACTGCAAAGTTCGACGAGACCATTGAAGTTGCGATGAACCTCGGTGTCGATCCGCGCCACGCCGACCAGATGGTGCGCGGTGTGGTCAACCTGCCGAACGGCACGGGTCGTACCGTGCGCGTTGCCGTGTTCGCCAAGGGCGATAAGGCCGATGAGGCAAAGGCAGCCGGTGCCGACATCGTCGGTGCGGAAGATTTGCTTGAGATCGTCCAGAAGGGCGAGATCAACTTCGATCGCTGCATTGCCACGCCGGACATGATGCCGCTCGTCGGCCGTCTCGGCAAGGTGCTCGGCCCGCGCGGCCTGATGCCCAACCCGAAGGTCGGCACGGTCACCACCGATGTCGCTGCCGCCGTCAAGGCGTCCAAGGGCGGCGCTGTCGAGTTCCGCGTCGAAAAGGCCGGTATCGTGCATGCGGGCGTTGGCAAGGCATCCTTTGATGCCAAGGCAATCGCTGAAAATGTGCGCGCCTTCGCCGATGCGGTGATCAAGGCGAAGCCGGCTGGCGCCAAGGGCAACTATGTGAAGAAGGTGGCTCTCACCTCGACCATGGGCCCGGGCCTGCGCATCGACGTGTCGAGCCTCGCCGCGTCGTAATGAATTAGGGGGACGTGAAAACGTCCTCCCAAACCCTTTCCAGGCCGGTTCGGCCTGGAAACCGGAAGGAAACTTCCGGAATGTCCTGTCCGAGATTGCAGGCGGATTTCCTTAATTCCGCATGGGGCCTGCATGAGACGGGTAAGGCCGGAAACCGGGGCATTGCTCCGATGGATGGTTCGAACCGTGTTGGCCTTTTGTCCGATGCCGGCTTGCCGGTTGGCGAAAGGGGGCAGGATCCTCGAGCGTCGCTTGGGCGATCCCAGTTTGCGGATGCCCTGCGGCAAAAGGCAAACCGGCGGATATTTCCTTCGGGAATTTCCGTCAAATGGAGAAGGCAGTGGACAGAGCGGAAAAACGCGAATTCGTCGCGGACCTGAATCAGGTGTTCAGCAACACCGGTTCGGTCGTCGTCGCCCACTATGCCGGTC
This sequence comes from Nitratireductor indicus C115, assembly GCF_000300515.1. Taxonomy (GTDB): domain Bacteria; phylum Pseudomonadota; class Alphaproteobacteria; order Rhizobiales; family Rhizobiaceae; genus Nitratireductor; species Nitratireductor indicus. Next base: position 14,085 of record NZ_AMSI01000029.1, on the reverse strand, counting down.
TGACCGTGGCGCAGATGAACGATCTTCGTTCCAAGATGCGTACTGCGGGCGGCACCGTCAAGGTTGCGAAAAACCGTCTCGCCAAGATCGCCCTTCAGGGAACCTCTTCCGAGAGCATTCAGGGCCTTTTCGAAGGTCAGACACTGATTGCTTACTCGGATGATCCGGTTGCCGCTCCCAAGGTCGCCAGCGACTTCGCCAAAGGCAATGACAAGCTTGTCATCCTGGGCGGAGCGATGGGTTCGACCGCGCTCGACGCCGATGGCGTGAAGGCTCTTGCCTCGCTGCCGTCGCTGGACGAGCTGAGAGCGAAGCTGGTCGGCATGATTTCTACGCCGGCTACTCGGATCGCTCAGGTTGTCAATGCACCCGCGGGTCAGCTCGCGCGCGTCTTTGGCGCCTATTCCAAGAAGGACGAGGCGGCGTGATGCCGGTCCTCAAGACCAACAACACAGTTCGAACTCACAAGGAATATGAAAATGGCTGATCTTGCTAAGATCGTTGAAGACCTGTCGAACCTCACCGTCCTCGAGGCGGCCGAGCTTTCCAAGATGCTTGAAGAGAAGTGGGGCGTTTCCGCTGCTGCTCCGGTGGCCGTGGCCGCTGTCGCCGGCGGTGCCGCTGCTGGTGGCGACGCTGCTGAAGAGAAGACCGAATTCGACGTCGTTCTCGCCGATGCCGGCGCCCAGAAGATCAACGTCATCAAGGAAGTCCGCGGCATCACGGGTCTCGGCCTGAAGGAAGCCAAGGACCTCGTCGAAGGCGCTCCGAAGCCGGTCAAGGAAGGCGTGTCCAAGGACGAAGCCGAGAAGATCAAAGCCCAGCTCGAAGGTGCTGGCGCGAAAGTCGAGCTGAAGTAATTCAGCTCCGGCCCGCGCGTCGCATGGCGCGCGGGCCGGGACCGGAAACTATGCAAACCTCTTTCCTGTGGGCCGCAAGCGGCCTTCAGGAAACGGGTTTTATCCGTTTTTATGACGAGACCGCCTGTTGCGGCGGTCACGGTTGTGCAGGCAAGCCAGGCAGGGCAAGGAGCAACGATGGCCGAGACCCAAACGTTTAATGGTCGCAGGCGTGTACGCAAATTCTTCGGGAAAATCCCCGAAGTTGCGGAGATGCCGAACCTTATCGAGGTTCAGAAGGCATCCTATGACCAGTTCCTGATGGTCGAGGAGCCCCAGGGCGGGCGTCCGGACGAGGGGCTGCAGGCAGTTTTCAAGTCGGTTTTTCCGATTTCGGATTTCGCCGGCACGGCGATGCTCGAGTTCGTCAGCTACGAATTCGAAGATCCGAAGTTCGACGTGGACGAGTGCCGCCAGCGCGACTTGACCTTCGCAGCACCCCTGAAGGTGACGCTACGCCTCATCGTGTTCGATGTGGACGAGGACACCGGCGCCAAGTCCATCAAGGACATCAAGGAGCAGGACGTCTACATGGGCGATATGCCGCTCATGACGATGAACGGCACCTTCATCGTCAACGGCACAGAGCGCGTCATCGTCTCACAGATGCACCGTTCGCCTGGCGTTTTCTTCGATCATGACAAGGGCAAGTCCCATTCGTCCGGCAAGCTGCTCTTTGCCGCACGCGTCATTCCCTATCGCGGTTCCTGGCTCGACATCGAGTTCGATTCCAAGGACATCGTGCATGCCCGTATCGACCGCCGTCGCAAGATTCCTGCCACCTCGCTCCTGATGGCGCTTGGCATGGACGGCGAGGAAATCCTGTCCACCTTCTACGAACGCCTCACCTACGAGCGTGACGGCGACAGCTGGCGCGTGCCTTTCTCCGTGGAACGCTTCCGCGGCCTGAAGGCCACGTCGGACCTCGTCGACGCGGATTCCGGAGAAGTGGTCGTCGAAGCAGGCAAGAAGATCACGGCCCGCCAGGCCAAGCAGCTTGCCGAAAAGGGCCTGAAGGCGATCCGCGCCACCGAGGAAGACCTGCTCGGCAATTATCTGGCCGAGGATATCGTCAATCCTGAAACGGGTGAGATCTTCCTCGAGGCCGGTGACGAGATCGACGACAAGACCCTGAAGGTCCTGCTCGATACCGGTGCCAGCGAGGTGCATTTCCTCGACATCGACCATGTGAACGTGGGCGGCTACATCCGCAACACGCTGGTGGCCGACAAGAACGAGACCCGCCAGGAAGCGCTGTTCGACATTTACCGTGTCATGCGCCCGGGCGAGCCGCCAACGCTGGAAACGGCGGAAGCGATGTTCAATTCGCTGTTCTTCGATTCCGAGCGCTATGATCTTTCGGCCGTGGGCCGCGTGAAGATGAACATGCGCCTCGAGCTCGATTGCCCCGACACCGTGCGCGTGCTGCGCAAGGACGACATCGTCGCCGTGGTGAAGACGCTGGTCGAACTGCGCGACGGCAAGGGCGAGATCGACGACATCGACAATCTCGGCAACCGTCGTGTCCGTTCCGTCGGTGAGCTTATGGAGAACCAGTACCGCGTCGGCCTGCTCCGCATGGAGCGCGCGATCAAGGAACGCATGTCCTCGATCGAGATCGACACGGTCATGCCGCAGGATCTGATCAACGCGAAGCCGGCGGCTGCCGCCGTTCGCGAGTTCTTCGGTTCTTCGCAGCTCTCGCAGTTCATGGATCAGACCAACCCGCTCTCTGAGATCACCCACAAGCGTCGCCTTTCGGCGCTTGGACCGGGCGGTCTGACGCGTGAGCGTGCCGGCTTCGAGGTTCGCGACGTTCATCCGACGCATTACGGCCGCATCTGCCCGATTGAGACGCCGGAAGGCCCGAATATCGGTCTGATCAACTCGCTGGCCACCTTCGCCCGGGTCAACAAATACGGCTTCATCGAGAGCCCGTATCGCAAGATCGTCGATGGCAAGGTCACGCAGGATGTGGTCTATCTGTCGGCCATGGAAGAGGCCAAGCACTACGTTGCCCAGGCCAACGCCGTGATCGACAAGAATGGCAGCTTCGCCGAGGAATTCGTCATCTGCCGCCATGCCGGCGAGGTGATGATGGCCCCGCGCGAGAATGTCGATCTGATGGACGTGTCGCCGAAGCAGCTCGTTTCGGTCGCTGCCGCGCTCATCCCGTTCCTCGAGAACGACGACGCCAACCGCGCTCTGATGGGCTCGAACATGCAGCGTCAGGCCGTGCCGCTGGTGCGTGCCGAGGCTCCGTTTGTGGGCACCGGCATGGAGCCGATCGTTGCCCGTGATTCGGGCGCTGCCATTGCGGCCCGCCGCACCGGCATCGTCGATCAGGTGGACGCGACGCGTATCGTTATCCGCGCCACGGAAGACGTGGATGCCTCTCAGTCGGGCGTCGACATCTACCGCCTGATGAAGTTCCAGCGTTCCAACCAGAACACCTGCATCAACCAGCGCCCGCTGGTGCGTGTGGGCGACCGGGTGAACAAGGGTGACATCCTGGCCGACGGCCCGTCGACGGATCTTGGCGATCTGGCGCTTGGCCGCAACGTGCTCGTCGCCTTCATGCCCTGGAACGGCTACAACTACGAGGATTCCATCCTCCTGTCCGAACGCATCGTCCGCGACGACATCTTCACCTCGATCCATATCGAGGAGTTCGAGGTGATGGCACGCGATACGAAGCTCGGGCCGGAAGAAATCACGCGCGACATTCCGAACGTTTCGGAAGAGGCGCTAAAGAACCTCGATGAGGCAGGCATCGTCTATATCGGCGCCGAGGTGCAGCCGGGCGACATTCTGGTCGGCAAGATCACGCCGAAGGGCGAAAGCCCGATGACGCCGGAAGAGAAGCTTCTGCGCGCCATCTTCGGTGAAAAGGCTTCCGACGTGCGTGACACCTCCATGCGCATGCCGCCCGGGACTTACGGCACCATCGTCGAAGTGCGCGTGTTCAATCGCCACGGCGTCGAGAAGGACGAGCGCGCCATGGCCATTGAGCGCGAGGAGATCGAGCGCCTGGCCAAGGACCGCGACGACGAGCAGTCGATCCTCGACCGCAACGTCTATGCGCGTCTTGCCGCCATGCTTGAAGGCAAGCAGGCGATTGCTGGACCGAAGGGCTTCAAGAAGGGCGGTGCGCTCTCCGATGAAGTGCTGGACGAGTATCCGCGTTCGCAGTGGTGGCAGTTCGCCGTCGAGGACGAGAAGCAGCAGGAGGCTCTCGAAGCGCTTCGTGCCCAGTACGACGAATCCAAGAAGGCGCTCGAGCAGCGCTTCATGGACAAGGTCGAGAAGGTGCAGCGCGGCGACGAGATGCCCCCCGGCGTCATGAAGATGGTCAAGGTCTTCGTTGCGGTGAAGCGCAAGATGCAGCCCGGCGACAAGATGGCCGGCCGTCACGGTAACAAGGGCGTTGTCTCGCGCATCGTTCCGGTCGAGGACATGCCGTTCCTCGATGATGGTACGCATGTGGATATCGTGCTCAACCCGCTCGGCGTGCCAAGCCGCATGAATGTCGGCCAGATTCTGGAGACGCATCTTGGCTGGGCCTGCGCCGGCATGGGCAGGCAGATCGGCGAGTTGATCGACGCCTACAAGGAGAGCGGCGATATCAAGCCGTTGCGTCACACCATCGAGGCGATCATTCCCGAGAATGACCGCAACGAGCCGGTGCGCCAGTATGATGACGATAGCGTCATCCGTCTGGGCGAGCAGATGCGCCGCGGCGTGTCCATCGCAACGCCGGTTTTCGACGGTGCGCATGAGGCCGACATCAACGTGATGCTCGAGCAGGCCGGCATGAAGAGCAGCGGTCAGGTGACGCTGTTCGACGGCCGTACGGGTGAACCTTTCGATCGCCAGGTGACTGTCGGCTATATCTACATGCTGAAGCTGCATCACCTTGTCGACGACAAGATCCACGCCCGCTCGATCGGTCCGTACTCGCTCGTCACGCAGCAGCCGCTGGGCGGAAAGGCGCAGTTCGGCGGCCAGCGCTTCGGCGAAATGGAGGTCTGGGCGCTTGAAGCTTACGGCGCGGCCTACACGCTGCAGGAGATGCTGACGGTGAAGTCGGATGACGTTGCCGGCCGCACGAAGGTCTATGAAGCCATCGTTCGTGGCGACGACACCTTCGAGGCAGGCATTCCGGAGAGCTTCAACGTTCTCGTCAAGGAAATGCGCTCGCTGGGCCTCAATGTGGAGCTGGAAAACTCCCGCATTGAAGGTGCCGAGCAGGAGCAGCTTCCCGACGCGGCGGAATAAGCCTTATCGCGCCGCGGGTTCAGACCCGCGGCGCGCTTCTCTCGCTGCGAGGCAGCCTTGCGGCCAGGAATTTGAACCGGTGAAACGTGCGGCGGTGCGCCTCACCGAAGTTTGAAAAGGGACGACGCGTCCCGAAAAGGAGATCGGCATGAACCAAGAGGTCATGAATCTTTTCAACCCTCAGGCGCCGGCACAGACATTCGATTCGATCAGGATTTCTCTGGCGAGCCCCGAGAAGATCCTGTCCTGGTCGTATGGTGAGATCAAGAAGCCCGAGACGATCAACTATCGTACCTTCAAGCCCGAGCGTGACGGTCTGTTCTGCGCGCGCATCTTCGGTCCCATCAAGGACTATGAGTGCCTGTGCGGCAAGTACAAGCGCATGAAGTACAAGGGCGTTATCTGCGAGAAGTGTGGCGTCGAGGTCACTCTGTCGCGCGTGCGCCGTGAGCGCATGGGCCACATCGAGCTCGCCGCGCCCGTTGCCCACATCTGGTTCCTGAAGTCGCTGCCCTCGCGCATCGGCACGCTGCTCGACATGACCTTGAAGGACATCGAGCGGGTTCTCTATTTCGAGAACTACATCGTGACCGAGCCGGGTCTGACCGCTCTTAAGGAGAACCAGCTTCTCTCCGAGGAAGAGTACATCATCGCGGTCGACGAATATGGCGAGGATTCCTTCACCGCCATGATTGGCGCCGAGGCTATCCATCATCTTCTCGAGTCCATGGAACTGGAGAAGATCGCTGGAGACCTGCGTTCAGAACTCGCTTCCACCACGTCCGAACTGAAGCAGAAGAAGCTCTTGAAGCGCCTCAAGGTGGTCGAGAACTTCATGGAATCGGGCAACCGTCCCGAATGGATGATCATGAAGATCGTCCCGGTCATCCCGCCGGACCTGCGCCCGCTGGTGCCGCTGGATGGCGGCCGCTTCGCGACTTCGGATCTGAACGATCTGTATCGCCGCGTCATCAACCGTAACAACCGCCTGAAGCGGCTGATCGAGCTGCGCGCGCCGGGCATCATCATCCGCAACGAGAAGCGCATGCTTCAGGAAGCGGTCGATGCGCTGTTCGACAATGGCCGTCGCGGCCGCGTCATCACGGGCGCCAACAAGCGTCCGCTGAAGTCGCTCTCCGACATGCTTAAGGGCAAACAGGGCCGTTTCCGCCAGAACCTGCTCGGCAAGCGCGTCGACTATTCCGGCCGTTCGGTCATCGTGACCGGCCCGGAACTCAAGCTGCACCAGTGCGGCCTGCCGAAGAAGATGGCGCTTGAGCTGTTCAAGCCGTTCATCTACGCGCGCCTCGACGCCAAGGGCTATTCGTCCACGGTCAAGCAGGCCAAGAAGCTGGTCGAGAAGGAAAAGCCGGAAGTCTGGGATATTCTTGACGAGGTCATCCGTGAGCACCCGGTTCTTCTGAACCGCGCGCCGACGCTGCACCGTCTGGGCATCCAGGCTTTCGAGCCCACCCTGATCGAAGGTAAGGCGATCCAGTTGCACCCGCTCGTCTGTACGGCGTTCAACGCCGACTTCGACGGTGACCAGATGGCCGTGCACGTTCCGCTGTCGCTGGAAGCGCAGCTGGAAGCACGCGTCCTGATGATGTCGACCAACAACATTCTGCATCCTGCTTCGGGCGCGCCGATCATCGTGCCGTCCCAGGACATGGTTCTCGGGCTCTATTACCTGTCGATCATGAACCAGAACGAGCCGGGCGAGGGCATGGCCTTCGCCGACATGGGTGAATTGCACCATGCGCTCGAAAACAAGGTCGTCACGCTGCACACCAAGATCAAGGGCCGGTTCAGGACGGTCGACGCAGAGGGCAACCTCGTGTCGGAGATCTTCGAGACGACGCCGGGCCGCATGATCGTCGGTGAGCTTCTGCCGAAGAACCACAATATTCCCTTCGCCATCTGCAATCAGGAGATGACGAAGAAGAATATCTCGCGGATGATCGACACGGTCTACCGTCACTGCGGCCAGAAGGAGACGGTCATTTTCTGTGACCGCGTCATGCAGCTGGGCTTTGCCCATGCCTGCCGCGCCGGCATCTCCTTCGGCAAGGACGACATGGTTATTCCTGAAACGAAGGAAAACCTGATCGCCGAAACCGAGGCGCTCGCCAAGGAATATGAGCAGCAGTACAATGACGGCCTGATCACCCAGGGCGAGAAGTACAACAAGGTCGTCGACGCCTGGGCCAAGTGCTCGGAAAAGGTCGCCGACGAGATGATGAAACGCATCAAGGCGGTCGAGTTCGACGACAGCGGTCGTCAGAAGCCGATGAATTCGGTCTACATGATGTCGCATTCCGGTGCCCGTGGTTCGCCGGCGCAGATGCGTCAGCTTGCCGGTATGCGCGGCCTCATGGCCCGTCCGGATGGCTCCATCATCGAGACGCCGATCATCTCGAACTTCAAGGAAGGCCTGACCGTGATGGAGTACTTCAACTCCACCCACGGCGCCCGCAAGGGTCTGGCCGATACCGCTCTGAAGACCGCCAACTCGGGTTACCTGACCCGTCGTCTGGTCGACGTGGCGCAGGATTGCATCGTCACGGTGCCGGATTGCGGCACCGACAAGGGCCTCACCATGCAGCCCATCGTCGATGCCGGTCAGGTGGTTGCGTCCATCGGTCAGCGCGTCCTCGGCCGTACGGCTCTTGAGGATGTGGTGAACCCGGCGACCGAGGAAGTCATCGTTGCCGCCGGTCGTCTGATCGACGAGCGCGATGTCGAGGCGATCGAGAAGGCGGCTATTCAGACGGTGCGCATTCGCTCCGCACTCACCTGTGAAGTGCGCGTCGGCGTCTGTGCGGTCTGTTATGGCCGTGACCTTGCACGCGGTACGCCGGTCAATATCGGCGAGGCTGTCGGCGTCATTGCCGCCCAGTCCATCGGCGAGCCGGGCACGCAGCTCACCATGCGTACCTTCCACATGGGCGGTACGGCGCAGGTGGTTGATCAGTCGTTCCTCGAAGCCTCCTTCGAAGGCACGGTCAAGATCCGCAACCGCAACGTGGTGCGCAACTCCGAGGGTGACCTCGTGGTGATGGGCCGCAACATGGCCGTTCTCATCATGGATGAGGCCGGTGCCGAGCGTGCCTCGCATCGCGTCTCCTACGGTGCGCGTATCTTCGTGGACGAGGGCGACAAGGTGAAGCGCGGCCAGCGCATCGCCGAGTGGGATCCGTATACCCGTCCGATGCTCACCGAGGTCGAAGGCACGGTGGCCTTCGAGGATTTGGTGGACGGCGTCTCCGTTCAGGAAACCGCCGACGAATCGACCGGTATTACCAAGCGCGAGGTTATCGACTGGCGTTCCACGCCACGCGGTACCGACCTGAAGCCGGCCCTGACCATCCTGGATGCCAAGGGCAAGGTGTCGAAACTGGCTCGCGGCGGCGACGCCCGCTTCCTCCTGTCGGTGGAAACGGTTCTTTCCGTGGAGCCTGGCTCCAAGGTGAAGCCCGGCGACGTGGTCGCGCGTATTCCGATGGAAAGCGCCCGTACCAAGGACATCACCGGTGGTCTGCCGCGCGTGGCCGAACTGTTCGAGGCTCGTCGTCCGAAGGATCACGCCATCATCGCCGAGATCGATGGCACCATCCGCTTCGGCCGCGACTACAAGAACAAGCGCCGCATCATCATCGAGCCGCATGACTCGACCCTGGAGCCCGTGGAATATCTGATCCCCAAGGGCAAGCCGTTCCACCTTCAGGATGGCGACCAGATCGAGAAGGGCGACTTCGTGCTCGACGGCAACCCGGCGCCGCACGACATCCTGGCGATCAAGGGCGTGGAGGCTCTGGCTTCCTACCTCGTCAATGAGATCCAGGAGGTCTATCGTCTCCAGGGCGTGTTGATCAACGACAAGCACATCGAGGTGATCGTTCGCCAGATGCTGCAGAAGGTCGAGATCACCTCGCAGGGCGATTCCACCTATATTCCTGGCGATCATGTGGATTCCGTCGAGTTCGACGAAGTCAACGACCGCCTGGTGGAAGAGGGCAAGAAGCCGGCGGAAGGCCAACCCGTCCTGCTCGGCATCACCAAGGCGTCGCTGCAGACACCGTCCTTCATTTCGGCGGCCTCCTTCCAGGAGACTACCCGCGTCCTCACCGAGGCTGCGGTTGCCGGCAAGATCGACACGCTGCAGGGACTGAAGGAAAACGTCATCGTTGGCCGTTTGATCCCGGCCGGTACGGGTGGCGCGATGAGCCAGATCCGGCGCATTGCGCGCTCGCGCGATGACCTGATCCTCGACGAGCGTCGCAAGACCTCTGGTGTCGAGATGGCCGATCCGATGATCGCCGACATGACGAGCGCTGCCGAATAAGGCACCTTCCTTTGAAACGAAAAAAAAAGCCGCCGGATCACTCGGCGGCTTTTTTATTGGTGACGGTTGGTGAAGGGCAGGGGCCCGTGCCCGCAAACCTATGCTAGAGAGGTTCGTCGAACGTGACGATGGCGATTTCGCCCTCGCGTGCGCCCTGCCAGGCGGAAAGATGCGGCTCTTCGTCTGGCTCTCCCTGCATATCGCCGATCTGGTCGAGCTCGGCTTCGGCATATCCTTCCTGAGCCAGCGCTTCGAGCGCCATGCGAACAGCGGTGTCGTCGTCCGGAGCAACGAGAAGCACATGCACGCCCTCGCTTTCCGAATCCTTTTCGCGCCACACGCGGCCGGTGATGATGGTGACCGGTTTGTCTTCCGATGCGCTCATGGTGATTCCCGATTCTTGCCGTTTCGCTAAAAGTCTCTATATAGGCATCGTTCTCGCATGCATCAGACGGGAATGACAGGCGCAAACGGGCTCTTTTCGTGCTGCGGCGACCTGTTTTAAGCAAGAATTGACCGCAGCCGGCTTACGGCAGGCCGATTAGCTGACCCCGCGCACGATAAATGCTTAACCGGGGTTGACGGTTCGGTGGGTTACTAGTAATACCCGCTTCGTCCGAGCCGATGTGAGGCTGTTTCATTCAGGGCGTCACGCCCCGGAGCTGGTCTCAAACAGGGTTCGTTTTTTGCGAGCGACAGAATTTGCGGGCGCATGAAGCGGAAACGCTTCCTCTGCTTTTTGTCCAGGCAGAACCGTTATCACGGTTTGCGGCCTGGCTTTGTGTATGAACGCAATCTGTTCTTGAAGCGGCCCTCGGGCTTGAGACACGGAATTTGAAGCAAGGGAAGGTTTGATGCCTACCGTTAACCAGTTGATCCGCAAGCCGCGCACGGCGCCGGTAAAGCGTAACAAGGTTCCGGCCATGCAGGCCAACCCGCAGAAGCGGGGTGTATGCACGCGCGTTTATACGACGACGCCGAAGAAGCCGAACTCGGCCATGCGTAAGGTGGCCAAGATCCGCCTCGCCAATGGCTTCGAGGTGATCGGCTACATTCCGGGTGAAGGTCACAACCTTCAGGAGCACTCCGTGGTGATGATCCGCGGCGGTCGCGTGAAGGACCTTCCGGGCGTGCGCTATCACATCATTCGTGGTGTGCTCGACACGCAGGGTGTGAAGAATCGTAAGCAGCGTCGTTCGAAATACGGCGCAAAGCGTCCGAAGTAGGATTTTCCGGCTTCGGCGCTTTCATTTTGAGCCGGGCCTCGAAGGTAAGAGACGAAAAACATGTCCCGACGCCACCGCGCAGAAAAAAGAGAGATCAACCCGGATCCGAAATTCGGTGATCAGGTTGTCACGAAGTTCATGAACGCCATCATGCTTGATGGCAAGAAGTCCGCTGCCGAGCGCATCGTGTATGGCGCCTTCGAGCAGGTTCAGGACAAAACCAAGCAGGAGCCGGTCTCGGTCTTCCATCAGGCGCTCGACAATGTCGCGCCGCATGTGGAGGTTCGTTCCCGTCGTGTTGGCGGCGCCACCTACCAGGTGCCGGTCGATGTCCGCCCGGAGCGCCGTCAGGCTCTCGCTATTCGCTGGCTGATCGCAGCTGCCCGCAAGCGCAACGAGACGACCATGGTCGATCGTCTGTCCGGCGAGCTGCTCGACGCCTCCAACAACCGCGGCACTGCCGTCAAGAAGCGCGAAGACACGCACAAGATGGCTGAAGCCAACCGCGCGTTCTCGCACTACCGCTGGTAGCCCAACGGATCTTAGAGGTACACGACGATGGCCCGCGAATATAAGCTCGAAGACTACCGCAATTTCGGTATCATGGCGCATATCGACGCCGGCAAGACGACGACGACCGAGCGCATTCTCTTCTACACCGGCAAGTCCCACAAGATCGGCGAAGTCCATGACGGCGCCGCTACCATGGACTGGATGGAGCAGGAGCAGGAGCGCGGCATCACGATCACGTCTGCTGCGACCACGACCTTCTGGCAGGGTCGCGACGGCAAGAAGCGCCGCTTCAACATCATCGACACGCCTGGTCACGTCGACTTCACCATTGAGGTCGAGCGTTCGCTGCGTGTTCTCGATGGTGCCGTTGCTCTTCTCGACGCCAATGCCGGCGTTGAGCCGCAGACCGAGACTGTCTGGCGTCAGGCTGACAAGTATCGCGTTCCGCGCATGATCTTCTGCAACAAGATGGACAAGATCGGTGCCGACTTCTACCGCTCTGCCGAGATGGTCGGCAGCCGTCTTGGTGCGCAGGCTGTCGTCATGCAGCTTCCGATCGGTGCGGAGAATGATTTCGCTGGCGTTGTTGATCTGATCGAGATGAACGCTCTGGTCTGGCAGTCCGAGAACCTGGGCGCCGCTTGGGATATCGTCGAAATTCCTGCCGACCTTCAGGCCAAGGCCGAAGAATACCGCGAGAAGCTGATCGAGGCTGCCGTCGAGATGGACGAGGGCGCGATGGAGCGTTATCTCGAGGGTGAAATGCCTTCGAATGACGAAATCCGCGCTCTGATCCGCAAGGGAACGATCGAGGTCAAGTTCTTCCCGATGTTCTGTGGCTCCGCCTTCAAGAATAAGGGTGTGCAGCCGCTGCTCGACGCTGTTGTGGACTATCTTCCGTCCCCGATCGATGTTCCGGCCATCAAGGGCATCGATCCGAAGACCGAAGGCGAGATCGCTCGCAAATCGTCCGACGAAGAGCCGCTTTCCATGCTGGCCTTCAAGATCATGAACGACCCGTTCGTCGGTTCGCTCACCTTCTGCCGCATCTATTCGGGTGTGTTGAAGAAGGGGTCTTCGCTGGAAAACACCGTGAAGGGCAAGCGCGAGCGCATCGGCCGTATGCTGCAGATGCATTCCAATTCCCGCGAAGACATCGAAGAGGCTTTTGCAGGCGATATCGTTGCTCTTGCCGGTCTTAAGGAGACCACCACGGGCGACACGCTTTGCGATCCGCTGAAGCCGGTTATCCTTGAGCGCATGGAATTCCCCGATCCGGTCATCCAGATCGCGATCGAGCCGAAGACCAAGGGCGACCAGGAAAAGATGGGCCTGGCCCTTAATCGTCTGGCTGCTGAGGATCCGTCCTTCCGCGTCAAGTCCGATGAAGAATCCGGTCAGACGATCATCGCGGGCATGGGCGAATTGCACCTCGATATTATCGTTGACCGCCTCAAGCGCGAGTTCAAGGTCGAGGCCAATGTGGGCGCCCCGCAGGTTGCATACCGCGAGACGATCACCCGCGAAGCCGAGATCGACTACACGCACAAGAAGCAGTCCGGCGGTTCGGGTCAGTTCGCCCGCGTCAAGATCGTCTTCGAGCCGAATTCGGAGAGCGAGGACTTCAAGTTCGAGTCCAAGATCGTCGGCGGTTCTGTTCCGAAGGAATACATCCCGGGCGTTCAGAAGGGTATCGAAAGCGTTCTGTCTTCCGGTCCGCTGGCTGGCTTCCCGATGCTGGGTGTCAAGGCAACGCTGATCGACGGTGCTTACCATGACGTCGACTCCTCGGTTCTCGCCTTCGAAATCGCTGCCCGCGCAGCGTTCCGTGAAGGTGCGCAGAAGGCCGGCGCTCAGCTTCTCGAGCCGATCATGAAGGTCGAGGTCGTGACGCCTGAGGAGTATGTCGGCAACGTGATCGGCGATCTGAACGGCCGCCGTGGCCAGATCCAGGGGCAGGAAGCGCGCGGCATTGCTGTTGTGGTGGACGCCATGGTGCCGCTCGCCAACATGTTCAAATACGTGGACAGCCTGCGTTCGATGTCCCAGGGCCGCGCCCAGTACACGATGCAGTTCGACCACTACGAGCCGGTTCCCAGCGCTGTCGCGCAGGAGATCCAGAAGAAATACGCGTAGTTCGTCGGCACACCCCGCGAATTATCGGAATTGCCACGAATTATCGGAATTGAAAGTGCCCGGACGGGCAGAAGGAATGGAGAGCTCACATGGCCAAAGGTAAATTTGAGCGTACGAAGCCGCATGTGAACATTGGCACGATTGGTCACGTTGACCACGGCAAGACGTCTTTGACGGCAGCGATCACGAAGTTTTTCGGTGAGTTCAAGGCGTATGACCAGATTGACGCGGCGCCTGAAGAGAAGGCCCGTGGCATCACGATCTCGACGGCGCATGTGGAGTACGAGACGGAGAACCGTCACTACGCCCACGTTGATTGCCCCGGCCACGCCGATTATGTGAAGAACATGATCACGGGTGCGGCTCAGATGGACGGCGCGATCCTGGTCTGCTCGGCCGCCGACGGCCCGATGCCGCAGACGCGCGAGCACATCCTGCTCGCCCGCCAGGTTGGCGTTCCGGCCATCGTCGTGTTCCTGAACAAGGTCGACCAGGTCGACGATCCGGAGCTTCTCGAGCTGGTTGAGCTCGAGGTTCGTGAGCTTCTTTCGTCCTATGACTTCCCGGGCGACGATATTCCGATCATCAAGGGCTCGGCACTTGCTGCTCTCGAAGACTCCAACAAGGAGATCGGTGAGGATGCGATCCGCCAGCTGATGGCTGAAGTGGATAGCTACATCCCGACGCC
>NZ_AMSI01000028.1 GCF_000300515.1 Nitratireductor indicus C115 | reverse complement strand
GCGGGCATCATGCCAGGCTGGACTTGGAAGCGCTCGCCAAGCGCTTCGGTCGAGACTTCGTTCTGCTCCATCACACCATCGTGCCTTATCTCCGCTGCTCAAAATGCGGAGCGAAGGGCGGGGGTGTACGCGGGCCGATATCGATACAAATGCACTTTCCTCACCGCAACTGATTGCCTTCTGGCTTTGATCGGTGAGTCTCGTTTTTGCGTTCTGAAGAACAGGGGCGGGCATCAGTCCTCGCATCATGAGTTTCAGATGCGGGTGCATGCCTTGAGCGCGGGGATGGGAAGCAGACTGGCGGCTTTTAGCGCTTATCAAACAAAAGCTGACCAATTTTCGTCGGCGGGAGTGCTCAGTACGACGTTCAAAACGGTCTCTCAACTTGAAGAGTGCTGCGCTGGCGGTCCAATATGCGTGCTATCTGTTCGCTTCACTGGACATCTGCTTTATGCTTACCGCTCCCCTTCGCTTTCTACTATTCGCGCTAATTTCCGTTTTCGCAATAGGAGCGAGCACCGCTTCAGTCACTGCTCAGAACAAGAGCCGATCAGTCACCGCGCCCTCCGCACAGCCTTTAACGGTCGGTGTTTATGTTCATCCGCCCTTTGTCACAAAGATCGAAGAAGGGTTTTCAGGCATGGCGGTCGAGTTGTGGCAGTGGCTCGCCGCCCAGCTTGGACGCGAAAGCGAATATGTCGAGTTCAGCAATATAGGCGAACTTGTCGATGCTGCGGCATCGGGTGAAATCGATGTGGCGGTCACCAATATGACCGTCATCCGCGATCGTGCGGAGCGTATCGATTTCACCCATCCTTGGTTCGATGCAGGCCAACGCATCATGGTGCGTGAAAACGCCGGCGGGGGCGTCTCCAAGCTTATTGCCGGGTTGAGTGAATCCGGCCATCTGCGCGCCTATGCTTGGATTGGCATCGTCATCATCATGGCGACGATCCTAGTGACGCTGTTCGATCGACGATTCGACAAGGATTTCCCGCACCGCTGGCGCGATGGGCTGGCCGAAGGCTTTTACACGGTCATGTCGGTCGCCACCTCTGGGAAGCCGCCCGCGCGCAAGAACCTGTTCGGCTGGATTGGACGCTTTTGGCAAGGCCTATGGCTGGTGTGCGGCATTGCGGTTCTGGCCTATGTGACATCTTCGGTAACCAGCGTCATGACGACCCTGTCACTTACCAACCAGATCAACAGCGTTGCGGATCTCCCGGGGCGCCTGATCGGGGTTCAGCCCGGTAGCGTATCGGAAGATTATGCACGGCAGGCTGGACTCAATATTCGCCATTTCGATCACATCGCCCAAGCTGCCGAAGCCCTGATCGATGGCCAGATTGACGCGATTATAGGCGATGCGCCCGTCCTTGAATACTATGCCCACACTACGCCGCAGCATCCCATCACCGTGGTTGGACCGATCTTTGCTCCGGACAAATATGCCTTCGCCCTGCCACGCCAGAGCGAACTGACTCGGCTACTCTCGGTAGAACTGATCGGTGCCCACGAAAGCGGGGTAATCGAGGAGTTCAGAACTCGGTACTTTGGTGACAGCCCGTGACAAGTGGGGTGGCGAAATCCGTTGTTCAGGGAAGAGCGACAGATATGCGCGGTTCATCTGCGGCTTTCAGCTGGACCAGATCGCAGCCTCGCAACTTGCTATCGACAGCCATATTGAAAAGCGCAAGATCACTTACGGTGCCGGCCAGTTCCAGTTGAACACGGATGGCCCAGACATGCTTTGGAAGCAGTGGCCTCTTCTGACCGATAACGCGACTGTGATTCCATGCCTTCTTTGTGGGCACCACCATCGGCAAGTTGAGGGTGGACATAGCGGTTCCTCCGACCACTCCTACCCACCGCAACACGCGCGACGTTCGAGCGAACAATGATACCTCAATTCCTGATGAAGCGGGCAACGGCAGATCTGAGCCCTTTCTCGACATGTGTGGCGACCCGCCGCATATGATCGGGAAGGAAGCCCATCTTCGCTACATTGAGTTGGTGACGTTCTCGCTCATCCGCCCCGCCAACTCCCGGGCTGCACTGCCCTGATTGCTCCAGTCGTCCGTGATCTCGCCCAGATAAGCCCGTCGCGCATGATCGAGTGCCATAGCATCTGAGCCAGACAATCGCGTAATCGCCCATTCAGCCGCAGCATCCTTCGTGACGAAATTCCCGGTGCTGCCCGTGTGCCACATCCGCGCAAGCGTCAGCAGGACATTCCGCTCGTCCCCGTGCAATCCATCCAGCAAATCTGGAAGTGAATCGCGCATGGCTTGGTTGACATGCTCTGCCGAAACGTCCCTCAGCAGTTCACTCCTCGGCGGTCCGAACAACGGAATGGCCTCCTGATAGGCCTGCGCGATGACCAGAGAGTATTCAGGATCACGTTCAGGCATCGGCGTATGACCGGCCTCGAAAGCCTCCCGCAGCCACTCTCCATAAACGAACTCCGCTCGCGCCGGGTAGTCACTGCGGTTGAGCTCGGCTTGGCAAAACACCATCACCTCGAGGCATCGGGGACCCCTCGGCACGGCAGGATGGCGTCCAGAAAGATGCATCAAGTCCAGCAACAAGCCGTTGCGCTGGCTATCGGTCAGCGCGGACTGAACCACGGCCAGCAGATCAATGTCGCTCTGCGGCCGGAGACCGCCGGACACGGCCGATCCATGCAGATACACACCAAGCAGCACATCGCCGAGCCAACGCTGCAAGGTGAGTAAAGCCGACTGTATCTGTTCTGTCTGATGGAGTTCCACCTGCATGATGGTCTTATAATGAGCATAACTCATCATCGGAAGGCAATTATGTCCGCGTTGCCGCCGTCCGGTGGCCAGCCGTCTTCGCAAATGCAACGACTGGCTGCTTCGGCGGGTCACAGCGCAGCGCCATATCAGCATGTGAATGACCGATATGGGCCGGAAGCGCCGGTGCATTCAGCACCAACGAATGTCAGCTAACCGCACTCGGAGCACGCTAACCGCAAGGTTCCTTGCGTGGCCTGCTGCCGGTTTCGTGGACACCGAGATAAGGTGTTTTTGACGAAACCGGAGTTTGTGAATGAAGAGAAGGAAGTTTAGCCGCGAGTTCAAGCTTGAGGCGGTGAGACTGGTCAAGGAACGAGGCGTGTCGGTCGCCCAGGCTGCCCGCGATCTTGATCTCCATGAGAATGTGCTGCGCACATGGGTCAGGGAACTGTGCGCTGACCCGCAGCATGCGTTTCCCGGACACGGACAGATGAAGCCTGAGCAGCTCGAGATCGATCGACTGCGCAAGGAGGTCGCGAAGCTCAAGGCGGAACGCGACATCCTAAAAAAGGCCGCAGCCTACTTTGCAAAGGACGCGATATGAAATTCGCCTTCATTGCAAAGCACCGTTCGATCTGGCCGGTGGCATGGCTTTGCGAAGCGCTGGATGTCTCGCGTTCGGGCTTTCATGCCTGGCTCACCCGCATGCCCAGCGCTCGGTCGCGACATGATGAGACGCTCCTCGGCGCGATCGATCGAAGCTTCAAGAGCAGCGACCGCACCTATGGCGCACGTCGTGTCTGGCACGATGTCCTCGCCGATGGGTTCTCCTGCGGCCTGCACCGCATCGAGCGGCTGATGCGGGAGAACGGCCTGCGGGCGCGACCACGCCGGCGGGGACTGCCGAAGGACACAGGAAAGCGGACAGTGGTGTCGCAAAACCTTCTCGACCGCGCGTTCGAGGCGTCGGCTCCGAACCGGAAGTGGGTGGCCGACTTCACCTATCTCTGGACTGCGGAGGGATGGCTTTATGTCGCCGCCGTCATCGACCTGTTCTCCCGCCGCGTCGTCGGTTGGGCGATGAAGGCCGAGATGACAGCCCAGCTCGTCACGGACGCCCTCATGATGGCGATCTGGAGGAGAGGCAGGCCCGACAGCCTCATGCATCATTCGGACCAGGGGAGCCAATATACGAGCGAGCAGTTCCAGCGCCTGATGGCCGACCACGGCATCACCTGCTCGATGAGCCGGTCGGGCAATGTCTGGGACAATGCGGCAATGGAGAGCTTCTTCTCCTCGCTGAAGACCGAGCGAACGGCCCGCAAGGTCTACAGGACAAGGGATGACGCCAGGGCGGATGTGTTCGATTATATCGAGCGCTTCTACAATCCGCGGCGCAGGCACTCGACACTGGGCTAT
Source organism: Nitratireductor indicus C115 (assembly GCF_000300515.1). GTDB lineage: Bacteria > Pseudomonadota > Alphaproteobacteria > Rhizobiales > Rhizobiaceae > Nitratireductor > Nitratireductor indicus. Next base: position 15,416 of record NZ_AMSI01000028.1, on the reverse strand, counting down.
CTGAGCCCCGTGGAGTTCGAGGAGCGAGCTATGTTAGCTTAACCTCGTGTCCGAAAAACCGGCAGCAGGCCAGCGCTCCCGATTAAGTTGATAGATGGGTACGCTGGGAACGACAGCTTTCGGTAAGCCGCTCGCGACCATGGGACGGCAGAGATGGGCGGAAGCGGTCATCAAAGTGTCGCCGGCACCGAATGGGAGATGACTGTTGCACAGCCTCCAGATTCAAAAGGTGGGAAATCAATTCAGGGCAGCACGGCGGGGCACCTTCAGCGATCTGAGCGTGGGAGGTGATCGAGTGCCCAGCGTGGCTGACCACCGGGATATTACGCTATACTGACAGTCCCGCCTGGCGCCTCGTCGGGAGGTCTCCACTTGAAGTGAACGACCTTGTCCTTCGGATGCGCGAAAGCCCGCTATAGATAAAAGTGCTGGCGGCGGTGTGCCTCATAACGCTGAACGAAAGCAATTCCGTCTTGGGTCGCGCGGATGCACTGCGAGCGGTCAAACGTCTGAATGCCTTTCTCAAGTTCAACGAAACCGTGTTTGACGAGTGCATTCACAGTGGCCGGCCCTGCATAAGCGATGGTGCTCGCGGGCAGCATTTCTCCAGCGGCCACAATAAGTTTCTTCAGCACATGATTCTCGCGATAATTCAATTCGGGTCCCGGCCAAGGGACGGAAGGTTCAACCAGATCATCATGATGCGAAGCCTGCGACGCCATCTGGGGTACAAGCCTCACAACTACACCGTCGAGAATGATCTCCGGAATAAAGCCAGCTTTCTCCGCCCCTCTGCATATCGCGGTCACTTGCCTTGCGGTGATGTGTAGCTTGCGTGTCAAAAGCGATCCTTCCAATTGTGCGTGTCGCATATCGAAGTCCGCGAGGAAGTCGAGACGATGATCGAGGCGGGCGAGGTCGTCCCCTATCGTGATTTCGGAGGAACGACCGCCGTGCGGGGCTTCTTATCTGCAGTTGATGTCGTCTCGGAGCGCTCTTTCCGCTGCTTCAGCATCATCCTTACTGCATCCTGTGCCGATACGCCGCGTTCCGTCCTTGATGACCCAGGTGGCGGTGTACGGTCGGAACCAGAGGCGGGGCGGGCTCGGCTTACGCGGCATCGCTCTTTCATCTCCTCGATCGCGCGGCGCGTCACGAAGTCCTTGCGGGCGATCTGAATGATATCGAGATTGCCCTTCGCCGCCTCTGTGCGCAGCGCCGAAGGCGACAGACGACCACCGAAGAACAGCCGGCACGCTTCGGCAAGGGTGACAGGCTCGTCGTCTTCGACGTCGGACGCGCGCTCAGGTCTCATAGTTTGGGCTCCAGAAGAAGGTCGCTGTCATCGCGCTGCCTTGAGGATACGGTTGACTGATGATCGCCCACGAAAACAGAAATTTGCTCCCCGTCGAATTCGACACGCCGGATATCCAAGCCAGCGGCTTTCACCCCCTTTATCAGCCGGCATACCTCGTCGTGAGTGATGCGAGCATGACGCCTTCCCATTAGTACTTCTCCTAAAGCTTGAAGTCCCGCCCAGCAGTATGAAATGAGGTGAGCGTTGGGAAGTCCTAACGTTGCCTTTCTCGCAGGGAAACCACGAAGCCCGTCACCATTGCGGCTTTAGGACTGGATCAATTCACACCCTTCGAGATCATTCTCATCGAAAACGATCTCCACGACCTGATAGGGCGGGCCGTTGAACCAACCCTGAGCCTCGGCCGACTTGCCGTCGATAGTCTTCTTGGCAATGGTGCCAGTTTTGTTGGCCGACACGACTTCCACTTGATCGATCCGGATAGCGATGACACAGCGTGTTCCGATATCGGTACAGCGAAAGCATCCTACTCCTGTTCTGAACTCGGTTCCGATCGTGAAGTCGTTGAGGCTGGCCCCAGTTGTGGGCGCATTGCGATTCGGCAAGCCGATCTCCTGTGCCTTCTGGAAATCTAATGCCCAATCCGACCGAACACGGATCAGCTTGCCAATCCTGAATGACCGCAGTTCGCCGCTCTTTGTCAGGTTGCGAACATGTCGCTCTGAGCAGCCCCAGTACTCGGCAAGCGTTCGCGGCGTGTAAACGTGGGGTTCGCTACTGTCGCTCATGTTGCGTCCATGTCGCGTGGAGTAGCCGAGTGTGAAGGAAAACCCTTGAAAATCAAGGATAGTCAGTTGCAACACGCTGCAACATGAAATTCCGCCCAAAATACGCTAAGTCATTGAAAAGATTGGTGCCCAGGGGCGGAATCGAACCACCGACACGCGGATTTTCAATCCGCTGCTCTACCAACTGAGCTACCTGGGCTTGCCATTTGCCCCTTCGAAGTAAGGGGACTGTAGAGCCGGCGGGCTTGGTTCTCCGCCGGAAGCGCGTGGTTTATAGCACGAGTTTTGCGGCTGGCAAGCGCCGCTCGACGATTTGTCGAGAGTTTTTTCACACAGGCCGAAATGCCTCACATCCGCCAGGCGAGAAGGCGCTTTTCCAGCTTGCCGATTGCCCAGGCGATGCACAGTCCGAGCAGGGAAAGAAGTGCTACGCCGGCGATCAGCTGATCGAGGGCAAACAGCGCCCCAGCCATGAGAATATAGGCGCCGACACCGAATTCCGCCCCGATCATTTCGGCCGCGACCAGGAGCACGATGGCGATGGAGGCCGATATGCGAAAGCCAGACAGGATCGCCGGCATGGCACCCGGCACAATGATCTTGCGCACGATGGACAACCAGGAAAGCCCGAAGGATTGGCCCATGCGGATCAGGTTCCGATCCACATTGTCCACCCCGGCATAGGTGGCGATGACGGTGGGAAAGAAGGTGCCGAACAGGATCGTGGCGACCTTGGAACCCTCACCGATGCCGAACCAGATGATGAAGAGCGGCAGAAGCGCGATCTTGGGGACCGGGAAAAGGGCCGAGACCAGCGGCAGGAGGCCGGCGCGGGCGAGCGAAAAAAGCCCCACGGCAAGGCCGACCGCGATGCCAAGCAGGCTACCGAGCGACCAACCGAGAAGAAGGCGGTAGAGGCTGGCGCCGAGATGTTTCCAAAGCATGCCCGTCTGAAACAGGTCGACCAGCGCGGCAAAGGCTGCCGAAGGCGCGGGCAGGGCAATGGGGCTGATGAAACCGGAGCGGGAGCCGAGTTCCCAGATCGCCAGAATGACGAGGAAAACGATAGGGGCCACGGGCCCAAGAGGGCGGTGGACGAAGCCGCCGCCGCGGAAGGGAACGTCGCGCATGCCCGTCTGCTGGGTGCCGGCGGTATCGGTGTGTGGTCGGTCGCCGGCGGTGGCGTCATGCGACATCGGTGATCTCCCTGTCGGCCTCGCGGGCCTCCTCGCGCATGATTTCCCACACACGCCGCTGCAGCGATTCGAGTTCCGGCAGGCGTTCCACACGTTCGGCGAGGGGCATGTCGATTTCGACGATATCGCGAATTCTTCCGGGCCGGCGCGATAAAACGATGATGCGGCGGCCAAGGCGCACCGCCTCGTTCAGATTGTGCGTGACATAGCAGGCCGAAAAGCGCTCGCGCGTCCACAGGGCCACGAGGTCGTCCATCAGCAGTTCGCGGGTCTGGCTGTCGAGCGCGGAAAGAGGCTCGTCCATCAGCATGATGGCCGGCTTGACGGCAAGGGCGCGGGCGATGGCCACGCGCTGCTTCATGCCGCCTGAAAGCTGGCGGGGAAGCGCTTTGGCGAAATCGGAGAGATTTGTGCGCGCCAGCACGTCGGCGATGATCCCGGTCCGCTCGCTGCGCGCAATGCCATGGTCTTCAAGGACGAGGCTCACATTGCCTTCGACCGTGCGCCAGGGAAGAAGCGCGAAGTCCTGAAAGATGTAGGTGAGGGGATTGAGCGAGCCTTCCGGTGTCGGTCCCGAAAGAAGCGCTTTGCCCCCGCCCGGTTTCTCCAGCCCGCCGGCGATCCGCAGGAGTGTGGACTTCCCGCAACCGGAAGGGCCGACGATGCAGACGATCTCCCCGTCATCGACCGTAAGGGAAATGTCATCAAGGACGGTCGAGCCGCCGTAGCGGTGGGTGATGTTCTGAAGGATAAGTTGCATCGGCAAAAGCGGCCGCTCCGGCGCGAAGGCCGGAGCGGTGTCGTCCTGATGGAGGTTTAGCGGGTTTCCACGAAGCTCGTGTCGACCAGCTTGTCCATGGTCGCGGTCTCGGGGGCGAGGCCCTCAGACTTGAACCATTCGAGCTGGTCCTCGACGCTGGCAAGGCTCAGTGCCGCGCCTTCGTTGATGCGCATTGCGCCGGCGCGAATGCGCGGGGCGGCCTTGTCGAGCGGCTGGTCGTTGTAGACATATTTATGCACCATCGCGACGATGGCGGCGGTATCGTCCTCGCTCATGGTCTTGTCGACGAAGGCCGCGTTGTAGTCGGCGATGCCCTTGGAAAGGCCAGCCAGGAACCGCTTCACGAGATCTTTTTTCTCCTCGGCATTCTTCGTCGAGGTGAAGACCGTCGTGACCTGGTAGTTGTCGATATAGTCGGCGATCTTGCCGATCTCGATCACTTCGGGACCCTTGGTCAGGCCGCCGGCGATATTCGGCACGATGGACCAGGCGTCGATCTGGCCGCTTTTCAGGGAGGCGATGACGGCGGGGACCTTCTGAAGTGGCTTTACGTGGATTTCCGAACGGGGAAAGCCCTCCTTGTCGGCGATCTTGTGCGCCATGTAGTGGAAGGAGGAGCCGGTGGTGGTGATGCCGAAGCTGCGCCCCTTGAGGCCAGCCGGAGTCGTCACGCCATCATCGTGAGCAGCTTTGGAAACGAGGATCTTCTGGCCCTCGACGTCAGGCGTTTCCTGCAATGCGCCGCCGATGATCTTGATGACGCCCTTGTCCGCAAGGCTGATGAGGCCGCCGGAAATGGCGGTCATGCCGAAATCCACATCGCCCGAGGCGATGGCGACCGCCATGGGCTGGGCAGCCTGGAAGGAGATGAATTCGACCTCGAGGTCCTGCTCGCCGAAATAGCCCTTGCCTTCGGCGATGATGCTCGGCGAGTGCGAGGTGAGCGAAAGCAGGCCGACGCGAATCTTGTCCGCGGCGGAAGCATCGGTCGCGAAGGCGGCTGCGCCCGCGAGCGCCAGTGCGCCGAACGCCCGGCGTGAAAGTTTCAGCATGGGAACCTCCCTGATGTGCTTGGCTATTTTAAGAGGCTCTTCGCATAGAGGTGGGAATGGGGCAAGAAAAAGTCTGCTGGAGCCGGTATTGAAAGCGGTGCACAGCTTATGGTGGGGGCGGTTCCCCAGCCCCCGCGCAGGCTGGCTTGTGCCTCAGCCCGCCTGTTCGGAAAGCGCCAGGATTGCTTCGGCCTCGGGGTTGTTTCCAAGCGCCGCCACCACAGCGTTGGTCGTATGTTCGATATGGCTGCGAATAACGGTTATGGCCTGTTCGACATTCCGGTCGAGGGCGGCGTCCAAGAGCGCGCGATGCTCCAGATGGATATCGCGTGTCAGAACCGTCTTCTGCCGCGAGAGGCGCCGATAACGTTCATGATGGCGAAACATCATAGCCCGCATCCGCAGAAGCCAGGCCGAGGGGCAGGCCGCCACCAGAGCGTCGTGAAAATCCTGGTTGAGCCGCTCCCATTCCGGCATTCTTTCCAGCCCCTGTCGGTCGGCGCGCTCCACCCGCTCCAGCCTGTGCCAGGTCGTGATTACCTTTTCCTCCCATGCGAGGTCGCCGGCGGGAATGGATTGCGCGAGCGCGTCTGCTTCGAGCAGCTTGCGCAAATGGCCGATCTCGCGGGCATCTTCCACGGACATCGGTGCGACGAGAAAGCCCCGTTGACCCAGAAGCGTCACCAGATGTTCGCCCGAGAGGCGCGCCAGCGCCTCGCGCAGCGGGCCCGCGCCAATGTCATAGCGTTCCCGCAACATGTCGATCTTCAGCTTGAGCCCCGGTGCCAATGCACCGGAAACAATGTCTTCCCGCAGCATCCGGTAGGCCTTTTCGGCCTGGGTCTTTTCGGCATCGGCTGAAAAAAGAACGTCTTGCATCCTGGCTCCCGAACTGTGGCTGACTGAAACCTAGGCGGTTCGGTCAAAAATATCAATTTATAATTTGACAGAGCATAATTATCGATATTTTATCCGGCTAGGGAGGAATACCGATGAAATCCAGAATTGAAACCGCTGCGCCGGGCGATGACATTTTGCCCGGGCCGGAGACGGAGGCGCGGCTGACCAGGGTTAGTCGGCTCGTGGCTCGTTTCGAGGCGGTGGCGGCCGGGGTTCTCATCTTTTCGGTGTTCGCCGTTCTCATGGCCAATGTGGTTTCTCGCGCTCTCTCCCGTCCGCTGATCTGGAGCGATGAGCTAGCGATCAATCTGATGATCTGGTCGGCGCTGATTGGCGCATCGCTCGGCATCGCTCATCGCCAGCATATTGCGGTGACGCTTCTGCCCAACGCGGTGCGGCCTTCGCTGGCGCATGCCATGGGCATTGTCGTCGACCTGACGATGCTTGCCTTCTTCGCGACGCTTGCGCTTCTCCTGTGGCGCTGGTTCGACCTGCCCGGCCTCATTGCTGCGGGCTCCGTCGAGGCGCATTCGGCGGCCACCTTCAATTTCATCTGGCAGGAACCGACGGTCACGCTGGGCGTGCGCAAGGTCTGGTTCTGGTTGGTGCTCCCCATCTTCTGCCTCACGGGCAGCCTTCATGTCGTGGCCTCGCTCGCCGCGCGTCTCACAAGCCGCAAGGGTGTCGCCTTATGATCGTCGGCGTTTCATTTCTGTCGATGCTTGCCATCGGCATGCCGATCGCTTTTGCGCTGGCCACGCTGGCGCTGATCTACATTCTCGTTTCCGGCAACACGGTGATGCTGCAGAGCTATTCGCAGCAGCTCTATGGCGGCCTTGAGAATTACGGCCTCATCGCGCTGCCGCTCTTCATCCTGCTTGGCGAATTCATGAATGCAGGGGGCATTGGCCGTCGGCTCATGGCGCTTGCGCTCGCGCTGCTCGGGCGCGTGCGCGGTGGCCTTGCCTATGTCAATCTCGGCGCCAACATGATGATGGCCTCAATCCTCGGTTCCACCGTGGCGCAGATCACCATCATGTCCCGCCTGGCGGTGCCGGAGATGGAGCGCGCCGGCTATCCCCGTGACGTGAGCATGGCGATTGCAGCGGCCGGTGGATTGCTTGCCCCCATCATTCCGCCTTCCATGCTGTTCATAATTTTCGGCGTGATCGCGCAGATTCCAATCGGCGATCTCTTCATCGCCGGTGTCATTCCGGGTTTCCTGATTTTCATTGCATTCCTGGGGGTGATTGCCTGGCTTGGCCACCGGCATGATTTTCCAACCACCGAATCCATGTCGATGCGCGAACGCCTGAAGGCCGTCGCCGATGCCCTGCCGGCCGCAGCCATTCCGGTCATCATCGTCGGCTCGATCCTCGGCGGTCTGGCGACCCCAACGGAATCGGCTGCGATCGCAAGTCTCGCTGCAGTCGCAATCGGCCTGTTCGTTTATCGGGAGATGCGTCTCATCGATATCCCGAAAGCCTTTCTGAACGCGGCGGCGTCTTCCGCGAGCGTCCTGTTCCTCATTGCCGCTGCGCAGGTGTTCAGCTGGGTCATCACGTTCGAGAACCTGCCGGCGATGGTTGCCGCTGCCATGCAGGGCATGACCCAGTCGCCCATCGTCTTTCTCCTGATGCTCAATGTGCTCCTTCTCTTCCTGGGAATGATCACCGACCCGATCCCGGCCCTCATTCTCGTCGTTCCGGTTTTCCTGCCCGTGGCGACAGGCATTTATGGCATCGACCCGTTTCATTTCGGGGTGGTTGTGTGTCTCAATCTGACGCTCGGCCTGCTCACGCCGCCTGTCGGCACCGGGCTTTTCGTTGCCTCGCTGATGGGCAATGTGCGGCCCGAGCGGCTTGCGGTCCTGCTCGTTCCATTCTTCCTGGCGGTGCTTGTCGTCCTTCTGCTTCTCGTCGTGTTTCCGGTGCTGTCCACCGGCCTGATCGGAGGCTGACGGCATGGCGCGAGTCTGGATTCTCGGCAGCGGATTGATCGGCGGCGGATGGGCGGCATCCTTCGCGGCCGGCGGTCACGACGTCACGGTGATCGACCCCGATCCCACCGCCGCCCCCCGTCTGGAGGTGCTGTGGCGCGATGCGTTTGCCGCCATGCGCCGCACGGGGCGCGCGGTGGGGACCCCGCCATTGCCCGGGCTTGCCGTCTCGCCGCAGCAGGCCGGGTCCGCACCGGACTGGGTGCAGGAAAGCCTGCCTGAAAAGCTCGATCTGAAACGCAGCGTCTTCGCCGGGCTGGAGCCTTTCCTGCGCGACGACACGATCATCGCTTCGTCCTCATCCGGTCTGTCGCCCGATGATATGGCGACGGCGCTCGCGGTTCCCGGCCGGCTCGTCATCGCGCATCCCTGCAACCCGTCGCATCTCATGCCGGTGGTGGAGCTGTGCGGCGGTTCTCAGACGACCGCCCTGGTGATGGAGCAGGCAACGGTTCTGTTCGAAGGGCTCGGCAAGACCGTGTTGCGGATGAACAAGCCGATGCCCGGTCATCTGGTCAACCGTCTTCAGGCAGCGCTCTGGCGCGAGGCCGTGCATCTGGCAAGCGAAGGCGTCGCCAGCCTTGGCGACATCGAGCGCGCCGTGACGCTCGGTCTGGCGCCGCGATGGACGATCATCGGCCCCTCTACGGTCTTTCACGTGTCGGGAGGGGAGGGAGGCATGGAGCGTTTCCTGGAAGCGCTCGGTCCCGAGTTCGAACGCTGGTGGGCAACGCTCGGCGCGCCGTCGCTCGATGCGCAAACCCGCAAGGTTCTGGTCGAGGGCATGGCCGAAGCCGATCCCCGCCCGGTCCACGAAATTGCCGCCGCACGCGATGTGGCGCTCACGGGTCTGATGGCCCTGCTGGAGGCAGGAGTGCATCGGAAGTCATCATCTGGAGGAGAAGAACAATGAAACTTGCAAGATTTGCCGGCGTCGCCATGGCCCTGTGCCTGTCGACCCTTGCGGCCAAGGCTGAACAATACCGGCTGGGCCTCATCACGCCGCCGCCACATCAATGGTCGAAATCAGCCGTTGCGATCGCGGACAAGCTCAAGGCTGAGACCGATGGCCGCGTCGAGCTTCTCACTTTCCCGTCCGGGCAGCTGGGCAACGAGGCGCAGATGCTTCAGCAGCTCCAGACGGGCGCGCTGGACTTTGCGTTCCTGACGCTCGGCGAGTTCGCCAACCGCGACGCCAATTACGGCATCTTCCTTGCCCCTTTCCTGGTTAAGGATGCGGTCGCCGCCCGCAGTCTTCTCAAGGGTGAGGTGGCAGGCAAGCTGCTTGATGGCGTCAACAAGTTCGGCCTCACCGGCCTTGGCTGGGGCATGGCCGGCATGCGCGAGATCGTCATGAAGGACAAGGTTTCCTCCGGCGCCGATCTGAAGGGCAAGAAGGTCCGCACCGTGCCCTTCGCCCAGGAGCTCGATTTCTGGACCAAGCTTGGGGCAGCACCCACCCCCATGCCGTTGCCCGCTCTTTACGACGCCTTCGCCAACGGCCAGGTCGACGGCATGCAGATCGACTTCGAGGGCACCTGGAACTCGAAATATTACGATCATGCCGGCGTTATCATCCATTCCGACCACATGATGTTCCCGATGATCGCGGTCGCGTCCGGCCGTAAATGGCAGACGCTGTCTGAGGAAGACCGCGCCACCATCCAGAAGGTCATGGCCGAGGAAATCGACAACATGGTCGGTCTCTACGCCGATATCGACGCGAAATACCTGGCCGAGCTCGAAAAGACCTCCGTGCCGGTGATCAAGGCCGACCGCACCTTCTTCGGCCCGGCCATCGACGCCTGGTACGAGGAATGGCGCAACCGCACGCCCATGCTCGTCGATCTGGAGGCCGAAGCGGCCAAGTAAAGTCTGGAGAAACCGACATGTCTTTCGCCTATCGCGACCTGCGCTATCTGCGCCTTCCTGCCGACGATCTGGATGCGGCCTCTGCTTTTGCGGCCGGTGTCCTCGGGCTTCAACCCGGCGACCGGGACGAGGCAAACGCCCGTTTCCGCTCCGACGCGCGCAACTATGCGCTCTGCTATTCGAAGGAAGACGGGGCGGCCGTGGCGCTCACGGTTGCGCGGGCGGAAGATCTCGATGAAGCGGAGACGAGGCTTGCGTCCTGGTCTCCGCGCCGCCTTACCGCCGAAGAGTGCGTCAGCCGGCAGGTCAAGTCCGGCCTGGCCGTCCCCGCACCAAATGGCGTCGTGGTGGAACTGGTGTGGCGTCCGCTCACCTCGGGCTGGCGTTATCATGGCCCACGGGATGCCGGCATCACCGGCTTCCATTCGGTGCAGCTCGCCTGCACCGACATTGCGGCCGATGAAGCTTTCTGGATCAAAGGCATTGGTGCCGAGGTTTCCGATTGGGCAGGCGATGCGGCTTTCCTGCGTATCGACGATGCGCATCACCGCATCGCGCTCTATCCTTCCGCGCGAGACGGAATATTGGGCGCTGTCTGGGCGGTGGAAAGCATCAACAACGTGATGCAGAACTGGTATTTTCTGCAATCGGCCCAGGTCCCCATCGTTCACGGTCCGGGCCGCCAGCCGACATCCAATGCTGTTTTCGTCACCGGGCGCGGTCCCGGTGGCATTTTCTACAGCTATGCGGCTGAAACCGAGCACGGCCCGCAGATTGCCGCGCGCGGTCCGCGTCAGTTCGCCGAGCACGCCCGCTCGCACGATGCGTGGGGCTCTGCCTGCAACGCGCCCGAATTCACTGGAGGAAAAAGCGATGATCGAGCTTAAGGATGTCGTCTATTGCCGCCTCGGCACGACCGACCTCGATGGCGCCGAATGGTTCGCCATCAACATTCTCGGTCTGGAGGTTTCCGAACGTCGACGCGGCGCCACCTATTTCAAGTCTGACGGGCGCGAGCACACGCTCTGCTATTTCGAGGGCGATCCGGGCGATCAGGTGACGGCCTTCGAGATCGGCTCCTCCGACGATCTGCAGCGCGCGGCGGCGACGCTTGAAAGCCTCGGTCACCGCGTTCATTACGGCACGGCCCAGGAATGCGATGCGCGCCACGTGCGTGAGTTCATCCGCTTCAACGACCCGACGGGCAACGGCATCGAATTCGTGGTGCGCCCCGCCGTTTCAGGCGTGCGTTACCATGGCACGCGCGACGCCGGCATCACCGGGTTCTCCCATGTCGGATTGTGCACCACGGACCCGGCCCGCGACGAAGCCTTCTGGACGCAGGTCTGCAACGCGCGCGTTTCGGACCGTATCGGCGACGCGCCCTTGATGCGCCTTGGCACGATCCACCATTCGATTGCGCTGTTCCCCTATCACAAGGCGGGAATCCAGCACATCAACCATCAGGTGGAGAGCGCCGACGATATCCAGCGCTCCTTCAATTTTGTGGTCGACAATCAGGTCAAGGTCACGTTCGGCCCCGGTCGGCATCCAACCTCGTCGGCACAGTTTCTCTATTTCACCGGCCCCGAAGGCATGACCTTCGAATATTCGACCGGTGTGTGCGAAATCCACGATGAACCGCTGTGGCGTGACCGGCAGTTCCATTTCGAGCCCAAGGGCTTTTGCCACTGGGGCGCCAAGCCCAACATCGCCGCCTTCAAGGACGACTGATGGAAGAGCTCGCCAAAACAGTGCGGATCGCCGCGCGCGCGCTCGGCCGCGCTGGCCTCGTCCATGCCTATGGGCATTGCTCCGCGCGTGTGGACGAGGACCATTTCCTCGTCTGCCCCGCGCGGCCCATGGCGCAGGTCGCTCCTGGGGAAGCCTGCACACTGGTGCCTGTTCGCGGTCCCTTGCCGGAAGGTGTTCTCGGCGAAGTGCGCCTGCATCAGAAGATCTATGCACGCCGCCCGCAGGCTGGCGGTGTCGTCCGCTTCATGGGGCCACAGCTCATGGTGCTCGCAGCTCTTGGGCGGGTTCCTGAAATCCGTCATGGCTTCGGCACCTATTTTACGCCTCGCGTAGGGTTGTGGAGCGACATCCAGCTCGTTCGCGACGATGAAAAGGCAGCCGGCGCCATCGATGCGATGGGCGAAAGCGCCGGTCTTTTGATGCGCGGCAATGGCGGTGTGGTCGCGGGCAACAGCCTGGAGGAGGCAACAGGCCTTGCCTTCTATCTCGAGGACATGTGCCGCATCGAACTTGCGGCACTTTCGAGCGGGCTGGCTTCTTCCGCACCGGCTATCGCACAGGAAGATGCGATGCGCCGCGCCACACGGGCCGGGCTGATCTTCGAACGCATGTGGGATCACCTGACTGCCGGCGATCCCGAACTGGCCGCCAGTCCGAATTGAGCAGCCGACCTGATTTGAGTACCTGAAAGGACCGTTCTCAGTGACAACCTATCTGAATTTCATTGACGGCCAGTTCGTCAAAGGCTCGGGCGAGGGCTTTGCCAACCGTTTCCCGACCACGGGCGAAGCGATCGGCGATGTGTCTGCCGCCGGCAGAGCGGAGGTGGATGCGGCGGTCGGTGCTGCTCGCGCGGCCCTGAAGGGGCCATGGGGGCGCATGTCCGTTCAGGAGCGCGTTGCGCTGCTGCGCAAGGTGGCCGATGGCATCAACGCCCGCTTTGATGAGTTCCTCGCCGCCGAAATTCGCGACACCGGCAAGCCCCGGTCCATCGCCAGCCATATCGATATTCCCCGCGGTGCGGCCAACTTCAATGTCTTCGCCGACCAGATCCTGACGGCTTCCACGGAAACGTTCGAGATGGCGACACCCGATGGCGGTGGCGCGCTCAATTATGCGCTACGCCTCCCGCGTGGTGTCATCGGTGTGGTCTGTCCCTGGAACCTGCCATTGCTTCTGATGACGTGGAAGGTGGCGCCAGCGCTTGCCTGCGGCAACACGGTCGTCGTCAAGCCATCGGAGGAGACGCCGGCCACCGCGACACTCCTGGGCGAGGTGATGAATGCCGTTGGTGTGCCGCCCGGCGTCTACAATGTCGTGCACGGTACGGGACCGGGAGCGGCCGGTGAATTTCTCACCACGCATCCCGACGTCGACGGCATCACCTTTACGGGCGAAACGCGCACGGGCGAGGCCATCATGCGCGCGGCGTCCACGGGCGTGCGCCCGGTCTCGCTGGAACTCGGCGGCAAGAATGCCGGTATCGTGTTCGACGATGCCGATCTGGACGCGACGCTGGAAGGCATCGGCCGCGCCTGTTTCGCAAATACCGGTCAGGTGTGCCTTGGCACCGAGCGTCTCTATGTTCAGCGCGGCATCTTCGACCGCTTCGTCGAAGGGCTGGCTCAAAAGGCGAGGGGCTATCGCTTCGGCGATCCTTTCGACGGCGCCACCACCATGGGGCCGGCTATCAGCGCTGAGCACCAGGCCAAGGTCCTGTCCTATTACGAGAAGGCGCGTGCCGGCGGTGCGACGCTTCTTGCCGGCGGCGGGGTGCCCGACATGCAGGGCTATGAAGGTGGCTACTGGGTCGAGCCCACGGTCTGGACTGGACTCAGGGAAGATTCCCCGGTCGTTCGGGAAGAGATTTTCGGCCCTTGCACCCATGTCACGCCCTTCGACACGGAAGAAGAGGCGATCGCGCTCGCCAACGACACGCCCTATGGCCTCGCCACCTCGATCTGGACCACCAATCTTGGCCGCGCCCACCGCACGGCCAAGGCTGTCGAGGTCGGTATTACCTGGGTCAATTGCTGGTTCCTGCGCGATCTGCGCACCCCCTTCGGCGGCTCGAAGGCGAGTGGCATTGGCCGTGAAGGCGGCCTTCACTCCCTGGAGTTCTACACCGAGCTCCGCAATGTCTGCATAAAGCTCTGAAAGGTCATCATGCTCAGTCAAGAAGAACGCGCCCGCGCGGTCGAAAGCCTCCTGGAAAGCCATCGCACCAAGGTGCAGGGTCCACGCCCCTCCGAGATGTTCCCGAACATCGAGATCGCCGACAGTTATGCGATTTCCTCCGCTGTCGCCGATGCACGGGTGAAGGCGGGGGCGAAGATCATCGGTCACAAGATCGGCCTCACCTCCAAGGCGATGCAGGCCTCTTCGAAGATCGACGAGCCGGACTACGGCTATATGTTCGACGATCTGGTCCTGTCCGATGGCGCCAAGGTGCGGTTTGAGGATTTCTGCGTGCCGCGTGTCGAGCCGGAACTCACCTTCATTCTGAAGGAGCCGCTCAAGGGACCTGGTGTTGGCCTCGTGGATGTGTTGCGTGCGACCGAATGGGTTGTCCCCTCCATCGAGATCATCGATGCGCGGGTGACCGAACCGCGCAAGATCTTCGATACCGTGGCCGACAATGGTGCGGCGGCGGGCCTTGTTCTCGGTGGCCGTCCGGTGCGCCCGGAAGATGTCGACCTGCGCTGGGTCGGCGCGATCTTCTATCGCAATTCCGAGATCGAGGAGACGGGTCTGGCCGCCGGCGTCCTCGGCCATCCGGCAATGGCGGTCGCATGGCTCGCCAACAAGCTGGCGCCTTTCGATGTGACGCTGGAGCCCGGTCATATGCTTCTGTCAGGATCGTTCACCCGGCCCGTCTGGGCAAAGAAGGGCGACACGCTGCATGCTGATTTCGGGCCCCTCGGCTCGGTCGCTGTCCAGTTCGTGTGAGATTGCGATGAAGGCTCCTGAAAATCTCTTCAAGAAGCGCCTGCTCGCTGGCGAAAGCCTGCATGGCCTGTGGCTTTCCATGGCGAGTCCGGTGGCTTCCGAGGCGCTGTCTCTGGTCGGTTTCGACTGGCTGTTGTTCGATACCGAGCATGCGGCGGTCGATCTGGCTGGCGTCCAGCCGCTCTTGCAGGCTGCCGCTGTCGGAACGGCTCAGGCCGTCCTGCGCCCCGCCTGGAACGACAAGGTGCTGATCAAGCGCGCGCTCGACATGGGCGCGCAGACACTGCTTATTCCGTTCGTGGAAAACGCGGAGGAAGCGGCGGCTGCCGTTGCCGCCACGCGTTATCCGCCACACGGCATTCGCGGTGTGGCTGGTGCAACGCGCGCCAGCCGTTTCGGCCTCACATCGGATTATTTTGCGGTTGCCGACCGCGAAATCGCGGTTCTGGTGCAGATCGAGACCACGTCGGCATTGGAGAGGCTCGAGGAGATCGCAGCCGTTCCGGGCGTTGACGGCGTTTTCATCGGCCCGTCCGATCTGTCCGCCTCGATGGGCTTCCTTGGGGCAGCCGGCAAGCAGGAAGTCCAGGATGTGCTGAAGCAGACGGCGGCCCGCATCATCGCCGCCGGCAAGGCGCCGGGCATCCTTGCCACCAATGCGGCCGATGCAAGGCGCTATCTCGATTGGGGGTATCGCTTCGTTTCCGGCGCTGTCGATCTGGGCTTGCTCCTGCGTGCCGCGCAGGGTGTTCTCGCCGATGTGAAGGCTTGAGCCTGAAGGAGAAAACGGCGGGGATGACCCGCCG
>NZ_AMSI01000027.1 GCF_000300515.1 Nitratireductor indicus C115 | reverse complement strand
TGGCTGACAGGAAGACCGCCGCCCTAATCAACCCCGCTCGAACTGCTCAGTCCTGCGGATCACCCAGGCCTTCTTCGTGAGCAATATCACCTCGCCATTCTCCTTGCGCCGGACAGCAGCCTCATAGGCAGCATGCCCGACCATCAAGTCGCAGGTCTTCGCAATATCACGCCGCAGATTGCCGTGCTTGTCGAAGGCCCGTATCCAGAAATCCATATCATCCATGTTCTGCATGTGTTCTCATGCAGTGTCAGGAGTCAATACGCGCCCAGATCAAGCCTTGTGACATAGACTGATCCTCCCTGACTGCCCCGCTGGCCCTATCGGCTGGCGGGGCTTTTTTGCGTTTTGTGATGACAGAAACCTGACAGAAACACCGGAACATATCGTGACGTTTCTGTCGTGTTCTCTTGCCAAAACCCACGTTTTCCGGCATTCCTGTGACCATACACTCCCTTGGTAAGGGAGAGGTCGAGAGTTCAATCCTCTCTCGCAGCACCAGTTTTCCGATAGCTGACATGAATTGGCGGTATTTTGCGTCTGCATGGCGTTGCGATTCTGTTTCAAAAACCAAATCGATACGTTTTCGAACGCCGATTTTACGCCTTTTCCAATTCTGCATCGCGCTCTGATTAGTACTCACGATCAGTGCCGCGGAATTACTTGCCCATAAGAATGGGTGAAATCAGGTTGAGTGCATCAGGATTTGTTTTTGTAACGTTTTAGATTGGAGAAAGGGCGTATATGTTCGTGTAAAAAAAGATAGAATATAATAATATTTCGAATAAATTTACATTTTGTCGAGGTGGGGAGGCTTAAAATATTTTAAAAGCGAAGAATTGATGCGCCAGCAAAACTTAATTCATTTATCGGAAGTTGTCGCGCTCACTGCGCGCGCCAATGTTTTACAAAAAAAAGATTTAGGGAATGCAGATGTGTCTATGGATGAAAGGCTCGTTGCCTTGGAAGGCCTTTTGGCCAGTCCCTTTTTCAAGGCTTCGGATCGCAATCGGCGCTTTTTGAAGTTTGTGATTGAGGAAACTGTCGCGGGGCGGGCAGATCGCATCAAGGCTTTTACCATCGCTGTGGATGTCTTTGGACGCGACGCCAGTTTCGATGCGACAGTGGATCCAATCGTTCGCATCGCGGCGGGGCAGCTTCGTAAGTCGCTTCGCGATTATTATGACAATCATGGCAAGACGGATCTCATCCGAATTGGAATGCCGCTGGGCGCCTATATTCCCTCGTTCGAAAGGTCGTCCAAGTCAGAGCGATTCTGGCAGCAATTCTCGGGAGTTACCCGTTTTCTTCAAAAAAGGCTGATGAGCCTTGCAATTCTAATTCTTCCGGTGGGGCTTGTGGCCGGTTGGTTTTATGCTCCTTCTGGAGAGTGGCGGTTTGCCCGGGAAGAAATGCGGCCCGTCGTCATTGTGGACAGCGCGCGTACCCCCTCCGAAGAAGCAGATATAGCGGGATTGTCGAGGCAGTTGAACAATGCGTTATGGGTGGAATTCGCGCGCCATAATGGCGTTCGTCTTGTTGGCGTGCGCGCCGATGAAAATCTCGATTCGGTGGTTGCTGGCGTAAAGCGCGATCTGGATGCAGGGGCACGCGTGTACAAGCTGATGACCACGGTTCAGCGCGAGGGTGACGAGTTGAATGTCTATTGGCATCTTGTCGATGCGAGGTCCCGCGAAACCTATTACTCGTCCTACATGACTACTCAATTGTCTTCTGAAGAACGCGGGGCTCTGGTGGCAAATATTGCCGAGAGGGTCGAAGCCTCTCTGTTTCGCTATGGCGGCGTAATGGAGCAATATTCTTCGAAGGCGGGAGTGATTGCCAATAATGTCAGGGAGTGAGGCCTTAGGGCCTCCTCTTTCTTCTCCCTTTGCGCATGCCCCTTTCAAAGGCGGGGTGGTTGCGCTTGCAAAATTGGAGCAGATCAAGATCGACGGGGCCGTGCCGGGCGATGATGATGTCGACCTCGTTTCCCGTCATTCCGAGATCCGCATACTCATCCAGAAGCTTGATGATAATGTCGTAATCGACCAATGGCTGTGCAGGCATGGAAACCCCGCGAAATTAGGAGGGCCGTCGGCGGGCTTGCGGTGTCTCGTCCTCGCCGTTGAAATTGGGTCCCAAAGTCCCGCCTGTTCTCCGAAGAGGCAGACGAGACTTTGGGAGAGCCGGCCCGGGGGGCGGGAGAGCCGGCCTGTTCAAAAATCATTCAACTCGGAGAACGCGAGAGGCGTGAATTGTGCTCTCAATGATTGTGAATTTTCTGCGCCAATTGGCTGTCGGTTGATCTTTCCCGCTTCATGTTTCCGTCAGCGCCTTCAATCAGCGTCTGAATGGAGAGTGGCGCCATCTGCCGATTATGGGCAAATATGCGATGTGTTTTTTGTGATTTTTGTTGGAAAAGCCGTGCCGCTCTGCCCGCAGAGCCAATTGACAGGCAACATATGGGCGGTCATAGACTTACGTCTGCCGGCTAAAACAAATGTTCTTGTTTAGATCGGTTACAAACCGCTTCGAGGGGGAGGAAAATGGACGCATTTCTGAGCGGCCTTAAGGCAGCGGTAGATACGCTGGGGGCAACGGTCCTGTTGCCTATCGTTATCTTCATCATCGCCATCGTTCTGGGGGCCAAGGTCGGCAAGGCCTTCCGCGCCGCCGTTACGATTGGCGTCGCATTCATCGGTATCAACCTCGTCCTGGGGCTGATGCTTGGCTCCATCGGCGACGTGGCGCAGGCAATCGTCACCAACACGGGCATTCATCGCGATATCGTCGATGTCGGCTGGCCGTCGGCTGCTGCCATCGCATTCGGTTCCTCGGTCGGCCTTTGGGTCATTCCGATTGGCATTGCCGTCAATGTCGTGCTTCTTCTGACGCGCATGACGCGTACGCTGAATGTCGACGTCTGGAACTTCTGGCACTTTGCCTTCATCGGCTCGCTCGCCGTCGCCGCCACCGGCAGCCTTGCCTATGGCCTGGTTGTTGCGGCATTGATGGCCGCCCTGTCTTTGCTGTTTGCCGATTGGTCTGCACGCGCCGTGCAGAAATTCTATGGCATTCCGGGCGTTTCCGTTCCTCATCTGGCTTCCGCGCAGATTCTGCCGATCGCCATCGTTGTGAACTGGATCATCGAGCGCATCCCGGGCATCAACAAGATCAACATCTCCACCGAGACCATCGAGCGTCGCTTCGGCGTGTTCGGCGAGCCGGTGGTGCTTGGCCTTATCATTGGTCTCGTTCTGGGTGTCATCGCCTATTACAACGCGGGCGATTTCGGTACGGTCCTGTCGAAGGTCTTGCAGACGGGTATGACGCTTGCTGCCGTGATGCTGCTCCTGCCGCGCATGGTGAAGATCCTCATGGAGGGCCTCCTGCCGGTTTCCGAAGCCGCTCAGGAGTTTGTGCGCAAACGCACGGGCGAGCGTGAGCTGCTTGTGGGGCTCGATTCGGCGATCCTGATCGGTCACCCGGCCGCTATCTCGTCGTCGCTGATCCTGGTGCCGATCGCCATCATCCTGTCGGTCATCCTGCCGGGCAACCGGGTCATTCTGTTTGCCGATCTTGCGGTCATTCCCTTCATCGTGGCGCTCACTGCGCCGCTGATGCGGGGCAATGTCTTCCGCATGGTGATCGTGGGAACAGTGACGCTGGCCGTCGGTTTCTATGTGGCCAATGCATTGGCGCCGCTCTTCACCACGGCGGCTGTGGATTCCGGTTTCAAGATGCCTGAGAACGCGGTGCAGATCACCTCGGTCGTCGATGGCTTCCTTTGGATTTCCTATGCGGTCATCGCGGCGATCCGCGGTCTCGGCGCTGCCGGTCTGGCCTTGCTTGCGGCAATTATCGCCGCCTGCTTCTGGCTCTACCGCCGCAACACCCTCGCCTGGGAGCGTGCTGCCGGTGCCGAGGACGACGAAGTCGAACAGAAAGGATAACGGGTTCTTCCATGGCTGAAGCCCTATTCAATCACATCGATCCCGGGGCGGTTGTCCTCGGGGTCGAGAAGGAAACAAGCGAAGACGTCATCCGGCTTCTTGCCGACAAGCTGAAGGCGGATGGCTATGTGAAGGACAGTTTCGCTGATGCCGTGGTCAAGCGGGAGGCTTCCATGCCAACCGGGCTGCCGCTTGGCCGCGACGTGAATGTCGCCGTCCCGCATACCGACCCTGAGCATGTCATCAAGCCGGGCATAGCGCTTGCGACGCTGAAGAAGCCGGTCACCTTCGCCAATATGGAAGATCCGGATGAGGCCGTGCCTGTTGGCGTGGTGTTCCTGATGGCACTCAATGACAAGGATCGTCAGATCGAAATGCTTCAGAAGATCATGGAGACGATCCAGAGCGAAGAAGCGATTGCCGGCCTGATGCGGGCGGTTTCGGTTGATGAAGTGGCCGCAGTGCTTAAATAATGGCGCTCTGACCGGGAGAAACGAATGAGCATCAACAAACGAGTTCTTTTTGCCTGTGGCACGGGCATCGCTACTTCGACGGTCGTTTCCAACGCTGTCGTGGAAGCGATGAAGGAGCGTGGCATCAACATCGATGCGCGCCAGTGCAAGGCGACGGAAGTTCGCTCCGAGCTGAACGGTATGGACCTGATCGTCTCCACGACACAGCTCCCCGCCGATCTGCCGGTGCCTTCCATGGTTACGCTCGCCTTCCTGACAGGCATGGGCAAGGCCGAGGCGCTCGACAAGATCGAGGCCGCCTTACGCGGCTAACCTCTTCATCGAGGAAGGGCGTTTCAGATCCCGGTCGCGCAAGCGGCCGGGATTTTTTGTATCTGTCTTGAGGCTCTGCCGTGAAACCTTCCCCAATCGTGGCAGCCTTGCCGCGCGCGCAGCCGCGTAGGGAAGGACCGGTCCACGCGCGCTGATAATCCGTCGGCCGGAGTTTGCCTGTAGTTCCCGTTGCAGCGCCTGCATCGCATGTGTGCCTCCGGGCACGGGCAACCATGTCCGGTAGTGCGCTTCTGGCCGCCTCAGGTTTACGATCCCGTCAGGCGGAAAATGACCATATTCTGGTCAGTGGCGAAGCGCTGTCACCGCCGCCATTGCGGATTGGCTCCTTGTCAAAATTTTTCTCCCCAGCGTAAGCCAGGTGCCTTGTTCGGCTAAATACCGGGAAAACATCGGAAATCCTTCCTGCATCTTATCAGCGGGCCCTCCAGTTGCACCCGGCGGTCAAATTATGAGCTTGACTCAAAAATGATTCACAATATGGTCTTTAAAAATCAAATACTGTTGTATTGACCATATTATGGATAAATTGGAAGGAACAGGAATGTCGGCATCGCAGAATTCTGCTGGAGCGCGCTTCAGGCAGGCCCTTGTGGAGGAGAGCCCGCTGCAGGTGATGGGCACCATCAACGCCTATACGGCGATGATGGCCGAGCGCACGGGGTACAAGGCCCTGTATCTCGCAGGGGCAGGCGTGGCGAATGCCTCCTATGGCCTTCCGGATCTGGGCATCACCAATCTAACGGATGTGCTTACCGATCTGCGCCGGGTCACCGATGCGACCGACCTTCCGGTTCTGGTCGATGTCGATACGGGTTTTGGCGGAGCCTTCACCATTGCGCGTCTGGTTCGTGGCCTGATCAAGGATGGCGCGGGCGCCATGCACATGGAAGATCAGGTCCAGCTCAAGCGTTGCGGCCATCGTCCGGGTAAGGAAATCGTCAGCAAGGCGGAGATGGTGGATCGTATCAAGGCCGCTGCCGACGCCAAGACCGATCCGAACTTCTTCATCGTGGCGCGAACCGATGCGCTGGCAATTGAAGGTCTCGATGGTGCAATCGACCGTGCCTGCGCCTATGTCGAGGCAGGCGCCGACATGATCTTTGCCGAAGCCTGTACGGAGCTTTCCCAGTACAAGGCTTTCGTGGACGCGATCGATACGCCGCATCCGGTACTTGCCAACATCACCGAATTCTCCAAGACACCCAACTTCACGCTCGACGAGCTTCGAGGCGTGGGGGTCTCTGCCGCCCTTTATCCGCTTTCCGCTGCCCGCGCGATGAACGCGGCTGCCCTGAAGGTCTTCCGCCATATTCGCAAGGAAGGTTCGGCCAAGGGCATTCTCGAAATCATGCAGGACCGGGAAGAACTCTATGACTTCCTCAATTACCATGAGTACGAGAGGAAGATCGACGAGCTGTTCCGCAGCCAGAAATAAGCCACAAGAACCACAGGGAAAATGGGAGGAGTTTCATGCTCACCAAGAGAGCATTTCTGACAGTTGCCGCCAGCGCCATGGCGCTGGCGATGACATCGGCCGGCCACGCGGCGGAGGACTATCCGAAGGAGCCGATCAAGCTGATCGTTCCCTATTCGCCAGGCGGTGGCACCGATGTTACCGCACGCATCGTGGCTGAAGGCATGGCGAAGAACCTTGCACAGCCGATCATCGTGGAAAATCGTCCGGGCGCTTCCGGCACGGTCGGCACATTGCTCGCCAAGAGCGCCAAGGCCGATGGCTACACCTTGCTGTTCGGCATTCAGGCAACCCTTGCCCTGAACCCGTCCCTCTTCAAGTCGGCCACATACGCTCCGAAGGATGATTTCGCCGGCGTCGCCCTGATTTCGGAATCGCCCTATGTCATCACGGTTCCGGGCAAGGCGGGCATTGCGGACTACAAGCAGTTCGCAGAGGCTGCCACCGAGCGCATGACCATGGCCAATGGCGGCAGTGCGGCTCTTCTTGCCGCTCGCCTTCTGGCGCGCGATGCTGGACTCAAATTCTCGAACATCCCGTATTCGGGTACGGGTGCGGCGATCTCCGACATTCTGGCGGGGCGTGTGAATGCGCTTATCTCCAGCCCGGTCTCGGTGCTGCCTCATATCGAGAGCGGTGCGCTGAAGCCCATTCTCGTCACCAGCACCACGCGCTATCACGCATTGCCCGATACGCCGACCGCCGAAGAGCTCGGTTTCAAGGGCTTCAATGTTGTCGGTTGGTATTCCATCGTCGCGCCGAAGGGTGTGCCGCAGGACCGTCTCGACATGCTCAACGAGGCGTTCCGCAAGACCATCGCGGATGAAGCCATCGCCAAGCGCCTGATGGATGTCGGCGTCACGCCGGCGCCGGGCAAACTCACCGCCGCCGAAACCAGCGAATACATCGCCCGCGAATATGATCTCTGGACCAAGGAGATTGCGGATGCGGGTATAGAAGCTCAATAAAGCCGGCAAAATAACAATAAGAAGAATGGGCGGGAGTTTCCTCTTCCGCCCACCATAGGAGCATCGCATGCCGCACGCATGGGTCGAATATTCCGCAAACATTGAAAACGAGCCGGAAATCCGCGCTCTCGGTCGCTGCGTCTACGACGCGATGATTGAATCCGGCATTTTCCCCGTTGCGGGCATCAGGGTTCGGATGAACCGCATCGACAGCTATCTGGTCGGAGACCTCAAGCCGGAGCATGCCTTCGTGCATCTCTCGGTGCGGATCGGCGAGGGGCGCAGCCACGAGGTCAAAAAGGCCGCCGCCGACCTGATTTACGAACGCGTCTCCAGCCATCTCAAGCCGCTTGCTGGCCGGTCGCCCTTGGCGTTCGCCTTCGAGATGCAGGAGATTCCGAGCGCCTACAGCTACAAGATGAACAATCTGCGCCAATACATTCCGGCGTGACGCCATCTCTGGGAGGGAGCACTGATGAAGACACTCAAGGATGCGAGTGGCGGCCTGCTGATCGCGCTGACGGGGCTTGTTTTCCTCATCGGCGCGAGAAATTTCGCGGTGGGCGATCTGCGCAATATCGGTCCGGGTTTTTTTCCAGTCGCGCTCAGCGTTCTTGCAATAGCTGCCGGCCTCCTAATCACCACACTCGACGTGATCAAAAAGGCCCATGCGCAGATGTCGATGGACCTGCGCGCACTCGCCTGTGTTGCTGCGGCAATCATCGTCTATGCGGCGCTCCTGGAGCGTGCGGGTGTTCTCGTCACCACCGTTCTTGCCGTCTTCATACTGGCGCTTGCGCGCCGGCCGCTGCGCCCGCTTGAAACGCTACTTCTCGGCACCGGTCTTTCCGCCTTCATCTGGGCAGCCTTCGTCCTGGGACTCGGCATGCCGCTCTCCCTGTTTCCGGATATACTCCAATGACAGATTTCATCTCGGGTTTTGCGACTGCGCTTCATCCGCTGAACCTGTTCTACTGCCTGATAGGCGTGGTTCTGGGCAATATCGTCGGCGTTCTGCCTGGCATCGGTGCCATCGCGGCTATCTCCATCCTCCTGCCGGTGACCTTCTATCTGGAGCCGACGACAGCGGTCATCATGCTGGCCGGCGTCTACTATGGCGCCGAATATGGTGGCTCCATCTCCTCGATCCTGCTCAATTTGCCAGGAACAGCCTCCAACGCCATCACCACGCTCGACGGTTATCCGCTGGCGCGGCGCGGCGAGGCAGGCACGGCGCTTCTGACCGCTCAGATTTCGTCCTTTGCCGGCGGCACGCTCGGCATCGTGGCGATGGTGGTCTTCTCGCCGCTGATCGTCGCATTCTCGCTGTCCTTCGGCCCGGCGGAATATTTTGCCACATTGCTGTTGGGGCTCGTGGCCGGGTCGACGGCTGTTGGCAATTCGCCACTGCGCGGCGTTGCCATGGTCTGCATCGGCATGCTGCTCGGCTCTATCGGGCTTGATCTCAACAGTGGCATCGCTCGTTACGACACGGGCTTCCCCAACCTGCTTGACGGTCTCAGCATCGTCGCGGTGGCGATGGGTCTGTTCGGCATCCCCGAAGTGGTGGCCAATATCCGTGCCGCGCAGCGCGACGAGAAGCCGATACCGATTTCGGCCGGTGCAATGTTTGCAGCCTTTCGCAAGCTGCGCAGCATTGTACCATCGGTGCTGCGAGGTGCGGGCATTGGCGGTTTCCTTGGTCCGTTGCCGGGCGCCGGTCCGACCATCGCATCCTTCCTCGCCTATTCGGTCGAGCGCTCCACGAGCCGCAATCCTCAGGAATTCGGAACCGGCCGTATCAACGGTGTCGCGGCCCCTGAGGCGGCCAACAACGCGGCAGCCCAGACCGCTTTCATCCCCACGATGACGCTTGGCATTCCCGGAACGCCGACCATGGCCATCATCCTGGGCGCGTTGATGATCCATGGTATTGCTCCTGGTCCGCAGCTTGTTGGCGAGCACCCGGATTTGTTCTGGGGCCTGGTGGCCAGCTTCTGGGTGGGCAATGTGTTCCTGCTGCTCCTCAACGTGCCTCTGATCGGTGTGTGGGCGCGGCTGGTTTCGGTGCCGAGGCGCTTCTTCTTCCCGGTTATCGTGGCTCTTGTATGCACGGGTGTCTATGGCGTCTCGAACTCGGTCTTCGACATCTGGGCCGTGCTGCTCATGGGCGTTGCCGGTTATGTCTTCCGTTGCTTCGGCTTCTCGCCTGCGCCGCTTCTGATTGGCTTTGTCCTGGGACCGATGATCGAACAATATCTGCGCCGCGCGCTGATGATTTCCAACGGCGATTACGCCTATCTGTTCAGCAGCGGCACCAGCATCGCAATCCATTGCCTGACGCTGTTCGTGCTGCTGTGGCCGATCGTCCGTTCATACCGGAGCAAGGCACGCATGCGGGCCGAAGAGACAAGCTGACACGGCGGGCGCCTGCCACCCGCTTTTCCAACCATCGGAGAGTAATGCAATGTCGAAATATGGGCGTCTGGCGAGCTTCACGGCCGCCGGAAGGAAGCGCTTCGGCCTCGTGAACGACAGGGGGCTCGTCGATTTGTCGGGCCGCACGGCCGGTCAGTGGCGCGATCTGCAACACGCGGTCTGCGAGGGTAGCTTGCAAGAGCTGGTCGAGCGCGCCGCCGGCCTCGATGCCGATTTCGCCCTGGATGAGGTGCGCTTCGATATCCCGCTTGCTGCACCGGGCAAGATCATCTGCGTGGGCGTCAACTATCCAGACCGCAATGAGGAGTATAAGGATAACCAGGCAGCCCCCACCAATCCTTCTCTCTTCATCCGGCTTCCCGGGTCGTTCACTGGTCACCAGCAGCCGCTGATGCGACCGCCGGAATCGCATCAGCTCGATTATGAGGGCGAGCTTGCGCTGGTTATCGGCAGGCCAGGTCGCAGGATTGCCGAAGTCGACGCGCTCGATCACATAGCGGCAATGACCGTCTGCAATGAAGGCACCATCCGAGATTGGGTGCGCCACGCCAAATTCAACGTAACGCAGGGCAAGAATTTCGATGCATCCGGCGCAATGGGCCCGTGGATCGTGCCCTATGTGGAGGAAAGCCAGATAGCCGATGTGGCCCTCGCCACCCGGGTGAACGGTGAGACGCGTCAAAGCGACCGTACCGGCCGAATGATCTTCAGCTTCCGCCGTCTCATCAACTACATCTCCACCTTCACGACATTGCAGCCGGGCGATGTCATCGTAACGGGAACACCCACGGGTGCCGGCGCTCGCTTCGATCCGCCCATCTGGCTGGAACCGGGCGATGTGGTGGAAGTCGAGGTCGAAGGCATTGGCCTGCTGCGTAACACGGTGGCGGACGAGGTGGCATGATGCTCGATCCGCGCACAATCGAGGCGCTGGCAGGCGAACTCGATGTCGCCGAGCGGGAGCGGGTACAGATTCCGCTCATCTCGGCGCGGTTTCCGCAATCCGGCCTCTCCGATGCTTATGCGGTTCAGGACCGTTGGGTCGCCTTGAAGAAGAAGGCGGGCCGACGCCAGATCGGCTGGAAGATTGGCCTCACCTCGCAGGCGATGCAGGCCGCTCTTGGCATCGATACGCCGGATTCCGGCGTTCTCTTCGATGACATGGCGTTCGAGGAAGGTGGCGTGGTGCCCGCGGGGCGCTTCATCAGGCCTCGGGTCGAGGCGGAGATCGCTTTTCTGCTCAAGGAACCATTGTCCGGTCCCGACATCAGCGTCACCGACGTGCTCGACGCGACATCCTATGTCCTGCCTGCTCTTGAAATCCTCGACACACGCATCGTGCGCCGCGACGAGGCCACGGGCAAGGCCCGTACGATTGTCGATACCATTGCCGACAATGCGGCGAATGCTGGAATTGTCACCGGCGGACGGCCCATGCGGCCGCTTGATACCGATCTGCGCTGGCTTGGCGCCATCGTCTCGAAGAACGGTCGGGTCGAGGAAACGGGCCTTGCCGCAGGTGTTCTCAACCACCCGGCGCAGGGCATCGTCTGGCTGGCCCGCCGTCTTCACGGTCTGGGGCAGCGGCTGGAGCCGGGACAGATTGTCTTATCCGGGTCCTTCATAAGGCCGCTCGAAACCGAGCCAGGCGACACGGTGAGCGCGGATTTCGGCCCGGCCGGAACGGTGAGTATCCATTTCGGGCGCCCATAAGCGAAACCAGATCAGGAAAGAATGCGATGCCTGCTCCCAGGAACCGTTTCAAGGCCCGCCTTTCAGAGGGCGATCCGCAGATAGGCCTCTGGATGGGGCTGGCCAATGCCTATACGGCCGAAATTTGTGCCGGCGCTGGGTTTGACTGGCTCG
This sequence comes from Nitratireductor indicus C115, assembly GCF_000300515.1. Classification (GTDB taxonomy): domain Bacteria; phylum Pseudomonadota; class Alphaproteobacteria; order Rhizobiales; family Rhizobiaceae; genus Nitratireductor; species Nitratireductor indicus. The sequence goes on along the minus strand of NZ_AMSI01000027.1, from coordinate 10,953 downwards.
TCGTTGATGGCGAACATGCACCCAACGATCTGCAGTCGATGATCGGCCAGTTGCAGGCGCTCGCCGCCTTTCCGGTTTCTCCCGTGGTGCGTGCGCCAGTCGGTGAAACCTGGATATTGAAGCAGCTCCTCGACATCGGCGCGCAGAGCCTTCTCGTGCCCATGGTGGAGAGTGCGGCCCAGGCACGCGCTCTCGTGGAGGCTGTGCGCTATCCGCCGCGCGGCAAGCGCGGTGTTGGCGCGGCGCTGGCGCGCGCATCGGCATTCAATCGCATCGGCGATTATCTGACGACCGCCGACGGGGAGATGTGCCTGATCGTGCAGATCGAGTCCGTCGCGGGACTGGCCGCGCTTAAAGAGATTGCAGGCGTGGAAGGGGTCGATGCGGTATTCATCGGCCCTTCGGATCTCGCTGCCGACATGGGCTATCTCGGCCGGCCGGGCGCACCGGCGGTAAAACAGGCCGTGCGCACGGCCATGGCAACCCTGCACGATCTGTCGTGCCCTGCCGGGCTCCTGACGGCGGATCAGGCCTTTGCGCGCGAATGCCTTGAGGAGGGTGCCCGCTTTGTCGCCATTGGCACCGACGTCACGCTCTTTTCAGGCGCGATATCGCAACTTCGTCGGCAATTCGCCGGAGGCGGCGATGCCGTAAAGCAAGCGCCATCCTCGGGATATTAGACATCGCATCTGGAATGTCAGCGCGAGTGCAGCGGGTGTAGCGGGCGCATCTTGCTGAGCTTGTCGTTGATGCGTCGTACCTCGCGTTCCAGCGCATTGACCACCATCTCCAGATGGTCCCCGCGCATCCGCTCCTGGATCGTCGAGACGCTGAGCGACGCAAAGGGCGTTCCTGCACTGTCGAGGATCGCCATGGCGACGGTCCTGATGCCAAGCCGCGACACTTCGCGTGACACATAGCCTTTCTGCCGCGCTTCCTCGATCAGAAGAGGGATGCGCTCTGGCGCGGTGTCGGAATCCTTGAGGCGCTTCTGGTTGCGCTGAAGCATGGCTTGCGCCTGCGCTTCATCCATCGCCGCAAGGATCGCAAGACCGCCGGCACCCAGTCCGAGAGGTCTCTGCACACCCACATCCAGCACGAATGCCTTGACGGGAAAGCTGCCGGTCTCGCGGGCGATGCAGACCATGTCGTCGCCCACCAGCCGGTTCAGGAAGACTGTGTCTCCCGTACTCTCCACAAGCCGCATCAGACTGGGGCGATAGACTTCCTGGAAATCGAAGAACGGCAGAACCTGCAGGCCGAATTCATAGATTTTCGGCCCCAGATGATAGCGCTTGTTCTCGCCATCGAACTCCACGAAACCGTGTTCCACGAGAGCCATGAGCAGCCGGCGCGTTGTCGGACGCTTGAGCTGCGTTTCATTCATGATGTCCGCGAAGCTTGCGCCGTTCTTGTGTTCGCGCGCGACGATGTTGAGGATCGTCGCCGCACGATCGATGCTTTGCGTTCCCTCCGCCACTGACGTATCTCTCCCGGCTGGTTGCTGAGCCTCGTCTTTCATACGTCAGAACGAGCCTGTGCCTGAACCTCCGTCTCATACCGTGGTCCGGCGGCCTTCTGCAAGCGCACTTGCCTCAGGCCGCCTCCGCGTCGATCTGCACCAGATGCCCGTCGCTGATTTCCCGATAGAGCCGTTTGGGCGGCTGGTAGTCGGCGGCGCGGTAGGGGCTGCGGATTTCGTCGCTCGAAATCTGCCGCGTCCGTCGCCGTGTCGGATCGGCGATCGGCACGGCGGCCATCAACTTGCGCGTATAGTCGTGCTGCGGGTTCTCGAAAACCGCCTGACGCGGCCCGATCTCGACGATTTCGCCGAGATACATGACGGCCACGCGATGGCTGATGCGTTCCACCACAGCCATGTCGTGGCTGATGAACAGATAGCCAAGGCCGAGTTCTTCCTGCAGGTCGAGCATCAGGTTGATCACCTGCGCCTTGATGGAGACATCTAGGGCGGAAACGGATTCATCGGCAACGATCACCTTCGGATCGAGGGCGAGCGCCCGTGCAATGCAGATGCGTTGGCGCTGGCCTCCGGAGAATTCGTGCGGGAAGCGGTCGGCCATGACGGGTGAAAGACCAACCTGTTCCAGCAATGCTGCGACGCGCTCGCGCGCAACAGTGGCATGGGCTAGCCCGTGCGCGATCATCGGTTCGGCGATGGCCTGCCCGATGCGCATGCGCGGGTTGAGGCTCTCGAACGGATCCTGGAAAATCATCTGCGCTTCGCGGCGGATTTCGACGAGCCCCGTCTTGCTGGCTTCGCCGACATTCCGCCCGTCGATTTCCACGGTGCCCGAAGTCATCTCGGTCAGGCGGATGATGGAGCGTCCCGTCGTCGACTTGCCACATCCGGATTCGCCCACCAGCGACAGGGTTTCGCCGGCGCGTACCTCGAAGGAGACGTCCTCGACCGCATGAATGCGGCCCACCGTACGGCGCAGAATGCCCTTGCGCACAGGAAAGCGCGTGACGAGATTGTCGACCTTGAGGATCGGTTCTCCGTTCCTGCGCACGGTATCGGCCGTGGGTTTCACGGGAGCTGCCTCGCCGGTTTCCATATCCACGATGGGAAAGCGTAAGGGGCGGGGTTCGCCGGCCATGGAGCCCAGCTGTGGCACCGCCGACAACAGCGCGCGCGTGTAAGGATGCGCGGCATTGCCGAATATGCGCTCGGTCGTATCCGTTTCCACCACGTCGCCGCGATACATGACCACGGTACGGTCGGATATCTCTGCCACCACGCCCATGTCATGGGTGATGAAGAGAACCGACATGTCCTCTTCCTCTTGCAGTGTCTTGATGAGCTCGAGGATCTGGGCCTGGATCGTCACGTCCAGAGCGGTGGTGGGTTCGTCCGCGATCAGCAGTTTCGGCTCGCAGGCGAGCGCGATGGCAATCACCACGCGCTGACGCATGCCGCCCGAAAAGTTCATCGGATATTCGTTCAGCCGTGCGGCGGCGGAGGGAATGCGCACCTTGTCCAGAAGCCGGATCGCCTCGGCCGTCGCTGCCCGGTGATCGAGGCCGCGGTGCTGCATCAGCACTTCGGTGATCTGGTCGCCGATCTTCAGGACCGGATTGAGCGAGGTCATGGGTTCCTGGAAGATCATGCCGATCCGGTTGCCGCGGACCGCCTGCATGTTCTCAAGCGGAAGCGAGAGCAGGTCCTGACCTTCGAAGTCGATACGGCCATGCGAGCGGGCATTGGCCCCCAGAAGGCGCATGATCGACATTGCGGTAACGCTTTTCCCGGATCCGGATTCGCCCACCACGGCAAGCGTTTCGCGCGCACCGATATCGAAGCTGATATCGCGGATCACATCGCGCCACTGGCCGTCGACCTTGAATTCAGTGGTCAGGCCGCTGATCGAAAGAATGGGGCTCGTCATGATCAGCCCTCCCGCCGGGGGTTGAGGATGTCGCGCAGGGAATCGCCGATGAGGTTGATCCCCACGATGAGCAGAAGCAGCGTGATGCCGGGGAAAACGCTGATCCAGTAGTCGCCCGAAAGCATGTATTCGAAGCCATTGGAGATCAGAAGGCCAAGCGATGGCTCCGTCACCGGCAGGCCGATACCCAGGAAGGAAAGAGTCGCTTCGAGCATGATCGCATAGGCGACGCGCATGGTCGCCACGACGATCAGCGGCGGCAGGCAGTTGGGCAGAATGTGCCGGAAGATGATGCGCCGGTCCGGCAAGGCCATGGAGCGGGCGGCGTCGATATAGGCGCGTTTGCTTTCCACAAGGGCCGAGCCGCGTACGGTGCGGGCGTAATAGGCCCATTGGGTGACGACCAGGGCGATGATGATCTTGTCGACGCCCTGTCCCAGAACGGCCAGGAAGATGAGCGCGATCAGGATCGCGGGAAAGCTGAGCTGGATGTCGACGATCCGCATCAGAACGGCATCGGTGCGTCCGCCTGCATAAGCGCTGACGAGGCCAATGCTCGCGCCGATCACAAGCGCAATTGCCGCGCTGATGATGCCGACGAAGATGGATGTGCGCAGGCCATAGAGGATCGCGCTGAAGAGATCTCGTCCCTGATCGTCCGTGCCGAGCAGATAGACCGTTCCGGTCATGCTCTCCGAGCCGGGTGCAAGCCGCCCGTCCATGATGTCGAGCTGGGCGAGGTCGTAAGGGTTCTGCGGTGCGATCAGCGGTGCAAGGAGGGCCGCGAACAACAGAACTCCGACGATGATGATCCCCGTCAGTGCAAGCCGGTCGCAAGCAAGCGCCCTGAGCGTGCGCGCTAGTGGAGATGCATGCACACTCGTGCCCGGTACGGCCGTGTGAACAGAGACGGCATCTTTTTGACGGGTGCTCATCGGGATCCTCCTTCCAGGCGAACGCGGGGATCGACGAGGGAATAGAGGATGTCGACGAGAAGGTTGATGATGCTGAACATGATCACCGTTATCATCAGATAGGCGAGGATCACCGGCCTATCGAGCACGCTGATCGCATCGATGATGAGCTTGCCCATGCCGGGCCAGGCGAAGATGGTTTCCGTCACCACCGCAAAGGCGATCAGCGAGCCGAGTTCGAGCCCGATCACGGTGATGAGAGGGATGAGCGTGTTCTTCAGCACATGCACCCGCAGGATGCGGCTTTCGGGAATACCCTTGGCGCGCGCGAAGCGCACAAAGTCGAGCTGCATGATTTCCATCACGCCGGCCCGCGTCAGGCGAATGACGAGCGAAATCTTGAACAGCGCGAGGTTGAAGGCCGGCAGGATCAGGTGCGACAGGCCGTCGAGCGTCAGGAAGCTCAGGGGCACGCCGAGAATTGACACCGTATCGCCACGCCCGGAGGCGGGCAGCCAGCCGAGCTGAACGCTGAAGACCATGATCATGATGAGGCCGATCCAGAAGGTCGGCAGGCTGAAACCGAGGATCGAGAAGGTCATGATCGACTTGGAAATCAATCCTTCGGGCTTGAGGCCGGCGCGTATGCCGAGCGGAATGCCGATCACGAGAGCCATCACCAGGGCGGTGAAGGCGAGCTCCATCGTTGCGGGCATGCGGTGCAGGATCAGGTCGAGCGCCGGCTGGTTGAAGACGAAGGAATTCCCGAGATCGCCCGTCAGCGCACGCGAGACGAACAGGAAATACTGCTCCCATACCGGCCGGTCGAGACCGAAGGACTGGATGATCTCCAGCCGTTCGGCGGGCGTCGCGGATGGACTCAGGAGCACGTCGACCGGATTGCCCACGAGATAGAGGCCGACAAAGACCAGCACGCTCATGACGAAAAGCGTTACGACCGCCTGAAAGGCCCTGCTCAAAAGATAGCTGCTCATGCGTCGATCTCCCTTTCGCCGGACGTGAGAGCAAGTCCCGCGATCCGCTCGACCACAAGCTCGCGATAGCCCCTTTCGTCCACGCCGCTCATTACGAGCGCATTGGGCCGCCTGTCGGATTTCCCGTAGAAGTCCGCCCAGGTCTGGCCTGCCGTCGGGCCGCAGAGGGTGACTCCAATGGCCATTTCCTTGCCTGAAAACAGATCGGGTTGCAGAAGCCAGGCGATGGTCATGGCGTCGTGGATGGCTCCGCCGGGGCGACCGAAACGTTTGATGTCGCTCCGATCATAGGTTCGCAGCAGTGCGGCAAGCGCGCTCCCGCAAGGGCTGCCCTTGGCCTCGAAGCCTCTGAAATCCTCTTCCGTGAACAGTGCCTGGAAAGTCACGTCCAGAGGCATCAACACCAGCGGAACGCCAGAATTCCAGACGATTTCGGCCGCGTGCGGGTCGGCATGAACGTTGAATTCGGACCAGGGCGTGCGGTGCCCGAGGGAGGCGAAAGCGCCGCCCATCATGACGATCCGCTCGATGCCCTGCGCGACATTCGGGGCAAGTCGCAGCGCAAGTGCGATATTGGTCAATGGGCCGATGGCGCAGATAGTGATCCGGCGCCCTTTGCTCGCCGCTTTCAGCGCCTCCTCGGCAATGAAGCGCACGGAGGAAACGGCCTGCGGCCCGTGATCAGTCTCCGGCACCAATGTGTCGGCAAAACTGCCGATATGAGCATATTTCCCGAAAACCTGGTCGCGGATCAGCGGCCCGGCTGCTCCGGCGTAGACCGGCACGTCGCGGCGTCCTGCGAGCGCCACCAGCTTGCAGGCGTTTTTCACGCTCGCCGCAAGCCCGACATTGCCGGCCACGACGCTGATCCCCGCAAGGTCGAGTTCGGGGGAGGCGAGCGCCAGAAAGATCGCGGCGGCATCGTCCACGCCTGGATCCGTGTCGATGATAATCCGGCGGCGGCTCATGCCGCGCTCCTGGCCCGGTAGCGGGAGAACCGCTCCAGAAACAGCGCGATGACGCCCTCGGCATCGACATGCGTCGCGATGTCGGCATTGGGTTCGAGCCCGCTCTTGCCGAACCAGTCGGCAATGGTCTGCCCCATGCACAATTCGCTCTCATGCTCGATGAAGATGCGCGCGCGGCGTGTCTCGAAGAGCTGCGGGGCGAGCAGCCAGGCGATCACCAGCGGATCGTGCAACGGCCCTCCGCGAGAGCCATAGCGTTCCGCCTGGTTGCGGTCCCAGAAAGCCATGAGATCGGCAAGCTGCCTCGATATGCGTCCGCTAATCTCTGCGAAGGCGCTCACATGGTCCGGGGTGAGAATGACCTGATGTGTTGCGTCCAGCGACAGCGCCACGATGGGAATGCCGCTCGAAAACACGATATGCGCCGCATGCGGATCGACCAGCATGTTGAACTCGGAGGTCATCGTGCGGTTGCCCGGCTCGCGATAGGCGCCACCCATCATCACGATCCGCTCTATGCCAGAGGCGATGCCGGGCGAGATACGCAGGGCCATGGCGATGTTGGTCATCGGTCCGAGACAGCACAGCGTGATGCGCTTTCCAGTCTGGGCGGCTTCGCCAAGCCGGTCGATCAGGAATTCAACCGCACCCTTGGCTTCCGCCTGTTTCGCCGGAAGCGGCAGGTCGGTGTTGCCCAATCCGGTTTCGCCATGGAACTGGCCGTAGATCGGCTCACGCAACAGCGGGCGATGGCAACCGGCATGGACGGGAATATCCGTCCGCCCGCCGAGTTCACAGATTTGCAGGGCATTGCGCAGCGTGCGCTCGATCGGCTGGTTGCCCGCAACCGGCGTGATCGCGACCACGTCGAGCTCGGGCGAGACAAAGGCTGCCAGAAGCGCGATGGAATCGTCGATCCCCGGGTCGCAATCGATGATGATCGGAAGTGCGGTCATGTCGTTCTGCCTGCCGTCGAGCGGGTCTGAAATAATAGGCCGGCGGCGCCTCTCGCGAGAGGCTGCTGCCGGGGCCTTGTGTGTTTCGAGGTCTAGAGTGCGCCCACCGAGCGCAGGACCTCGGCGATTTCCGCTCGTGAGGCCTCATCGAGCGGTGCCTGCGGGGCGATGGGATCGCCTACGGCAAACCCCTGCAATTGCAACGCCGACTTGATGCAGGACGCAATCGAATATTTCGCGAAGATCTCGTTGACCCGCCACAGCGGGCGCTGCAATTCCATTGCGCGGGTCCAGTCGCCGGCCTTGGCGGCATCGTAGAGCTCGATGCTTTGCCGCGGCACGATGCAGGCAGGCCCCGCCATCCAGCCCACACCGCCGATCATCAGCACGCAGGCCGGGATATGGGCGGAGGCCGCGAAGACGTCCATCCGGCCGCGGGTTCTCTCGATGATCGACAGAAGGCGGCCCGTATTGGTGGAGGCATCCTTGATGTAGCAGATATTCTCCACATGGCTCAGCCGCTCGATTGCCGGCAGCGTCAGATCGGACCGCTGGAACTGCGGGTTGGTGTAGAGCACCACAGGGCGGCCGCCGGCGGCTTCCGCTATCGCCGTGAAATAGGCTTCGACACCCGCATCCTTGACCGGGAAATACGCTTCCAGGATCGCCAGTATGCCGTCGGCGCCGGCGTCGATCATGGCGCGTGTCTGGGCGACGGCGTCGCGAATGCTCGTCGCTGCGACGCCGGCCACGACCGGAACCCGGCCGCGATTGGCATCGAGCGTGGCTTTCACCACCTGAAGACGCTGGTCGTTCGACAGATAGGCGAATTCGCCCGTGCTGCCCAGCGGCGTCAGGCCATGAACGCCCTGCGCCACCAGATGCTCCACCAGATCGCCGAGGACGGCGGTGTTGATACCGCCCTCGGAATCCGTCGGAGAGACCAGATACGGAAAGACCCCGTGGAAAGACATCTGAGCTGTCTCCTTCCGTTTCGCGCCTATTGGGCCGTCACGTAATAGGGCAGCGTGTAGCCGTCCGAACGCCCTTCATAGGAAAGGCCCTGCTTGGCCGCCCAGGTGTAATTGAGGAAGAAAAGCGGAATGATGCCGAGATCGTCCATGGCGATTTCCGTTGCTTTCTTCAAAAGCGTCTCGCGTTCGCCATCGTCCAGGGTCTTGCGGGCCTTGTCCAGCGTCGCGTCGAATTCCGGGTTGGAATAGCGGCCTCGATTGCCCTGGCCCGCATTCGGCCCGTAGGTCTCAAGAAGAGGCCCCAGAACCCCCGAGGGCTCGCCGGTTTCCACGGCGGCACCGCCCATGATGAAGCTGAATTCTCGGGCCGATGCGCGGGAGAAATAGACGCTGCCCGGAAGGGTCTCCACCGCGGTGTTGACTCCGATGCGGCTGAAGAACTGACCGACGGCCTGCGCGACCTTGGAATCGTTGGGATAACGGTCGTTGGACGCATGGAATGTCAGGTCGAACCCATTGGGGTACCCTGCATCCGCGAGCAGTTTCTTGGCGGCTTCGGGATCATAGGCTTCCACCTTGAGTGCATCGTCATAGCCGAAATAGCCTTCCGGAACGACCTGGCCGGCGGGCGTGCCCTGGCCATCCATGATGCGATCGACGATGGCTTCGCGGTTCAGCGAAAGAGAAAGTGCGCGGCGCACTTCCTTCTTCACCAGCGGGTTCCTGCCGTCCGGACCCTTGGCGAAGGGCGATTCCTCGCGGTCCTGATCCATATGCAGATACATGAGACGGTTGCCCGTTGCCTTGACGACGTTCAGCGAGGGGGTGCCCTCGAGGCGGCGCGTATCGGCGGTGGGAATGTTCTCGATGAGATCGACATCCCCCGAAAGGATCGCCGCGACGCGGGCGCTGCTGTTCTTGAAGATGCGGAATGTCACCTTGTCCCAGGCGGCCTTCTCGCCCCAGTAGTCGTCGTTGCGGGCAAGCACGATGTTGTCGTCAGGCGTCCAGGAAACGAATTTGAAGGGACCGGTGCCGATCACGCCATTGCCCTTGTTCATCTCTTCCGTGGGCGTTTCGCCCTGCTCGGCAGGCAGGATGGCGATGCGGCTGAGATTGTTCAGAAGGAGAGGCGTCGGGCCGTCCGTCTTGATCCGGACGGTCAGCGGATCGACGGCTTCCACAGCGGTGATCGCCTTCACATAGGGCGTGAACGAGCTTGGACTGTTCGTTGCGGCAAGCGGGACGCGCTTGATGCTGGCGGCAACATCCTCAGCGGTGAAATCGCTGCCATCGTGGAATTTCACATTGGCGCGCAGCTTGAATTCCCAGGTCGTGTCATCGATCCGGTCCCAGCTTTCGGCAAGCGCCGGCTGGATCTGCTGGCGGGCATCCTGGTTCACGAGCCCATCGAAAACATTACGCGCCATCGCACTGTTCGGACCGACCACGTAGAACTGCGGATCCATGGATGTGGTCGAGGCGGAAAGCCCGACCGTCAGGTCGCGTGCGAAAACGGAAGCCGGCAGGATCGCCGTTGAAAGGGCGAGCGCCGCCGTTGCGAGAATTTTCATGATGGACGTCCTCCTCCAGGTGCCATTCACCGCTTTTTGCGTGCGGTATAGCCAGCAGGAATAGAACCTCCAGACATGTATTAAAAATTGCATTTAGGCCTGGTTCTATGCCAAAATATTATAAGGAGATTTGCCTTGCGACTGAAACCCCGCCAGCTGGAGGCCTTCCGCAACGTCATGACGGCGCACAGCGTGACGGCGGCGGCGGAAGCGATGAACATCACGCAGCCAGCCGTAAGCCGCCTGGTGCGGGATCTGGAAGTGGCGGTGGGCATCACGCTTTTTGCCCGGCAGGGCACGCGTCTTGTCCCCACGCCGGAGGCGCAGCTTCTGCTGCATGAGGTCGAACGGCTTTATATCGGCATCGATCAGATTGCACGGGCTGCAAGCGACATCCGCCAGCACAAGAACGTGGTCCTGCGCATGGCGAGCGTCACCTCGCTGGTGAGGCCCTTTCTGCATGACGCGTTGATCGAGGTTATCGGAGATCGGCTCGATCTTCCTCTGGTTCTCGACGTGGAAAACAGCCGTCACATCTGGGACATGGTGGAGAAGAACCATTATGATCTCGGCTTCGTCTTCGGGCCTTCGCGCTCGGGCGACCTTCAGACGGTGCATCTTCACAGCTCGCAAGCCGTTGCCGCCATGCCGCACGATCACCCTCTTGCCGGTCGGGAGGTCGTCACGCCTGCCGATTTGAGTGAATACCGTGTGCTGACGGCCGGGCGGAATTCCCCGCTCAGGCGCGGTCTCGACAGGGCCTTCGCAACCGCAGAGCAGGCGCCGCTCAACACGATGGAGACGTCGATGCTCAATTGCTGCCATTTCGCAGCGGCCGGCATGGGGGTCGCCATCGTGGATCGGACCACCATGCGTGCGGCTTCGGTGGATTTGTGCACGCGGCCCTTCCTTCCCACCATCGATATTTCCTATTTCGCCGCCCGTCCCGCAGGAAGCCGGCAAATTCCAGTGCTAGACCAGATCGTCGAGCGCATGCGCGAACTTCTCGAAGCCGAAAGCGCTACGGGTCTTGCGCAGTGAAGATACCGGTCGTTTCTGAAGGACGTTGGCAGCGGCGCCGCCGTACCTAACGCATGCCTACCGGAAGTGGGAACCGGCTCAGGGGGGGATGCATAATGTCTCAGCGGCCGATCCTGTCGAG
>NZ_AMSI01000026.1 GCF_000300515.1 Nitratireductor indicus C115 | reverse complement strand
GGCCTGGCGCGCGACACGCTGCATCGCGAAGCGCCGGAAATCGCCGGCGGCGTCGATCATGTCGTCATAGACGGCCCGCCGCGTGTTGCCGGCCTGATGCGCTCGGCGCTGCTCGCCGCCGACCTCGTGCTGATCCCGGTGCAGCCGTCTCCGCTCGACGGATGGGCTTCGGCCGAGATGCTGGCGCTTCTGGCGGAAGCGCGCATCTACCAGCCGCAGCTCGCCGCCCGCTTCGTCCTCAATCGCTGCGGCGCGCGCACCGTCATCGCACGCGAGACGGCCGAGACGCTGGCTGACCACGATCCTCCGGTGCTCGCCACCACCATCGGCCAGCGCGTCGTCTTCGCCAACGCCGCGCAGACCGGACGGCTCACATCCGACATCGACCGCCATTCGCCGGCAACGCGCGAGATCGCGGCGCTGGCCACCGAGATCGCGCGCCTCGGCGTCGGGAGGACCGCGCCATGATTGTGCTCCCCGAAATCATACTGTCCGGCGACTGCCGGGACCGCATGCCATCGCACGGTCCGTTCGACATGATCCTCGCCGATCCCCCTTACGGCGACACGTCGCTCGCATGGGACCGGCGGGTCGAGGGCTGGCTAGTGCTCGCACGCGCGGCGCTTGCGCCAACCGGCTCGATGTGGGTCTTCGGCTCGCTGCGCAGCTTCATGGCGAGCGCCGGCCGTTTCGCAGACGCTGGCTTGCGGCTCGCCCAGGAGATCGTCTGGGAGAAGCAGGACGGGAGCAGCTTTCATGCCGACCGCTTCAAGCGCGTGCATGAGCTGGCCGTCCAGTTCTATCCGGCCGAGACGCCCTGGGGCGAGATATACAACGATCCGCAGACCACGCCCGACGCGACCGCCCGCACGGTGCGGCGCAAGCAGCGTCCACCCCATACCGGCAAGATCGATCCCGGCTACTATGTCAGCCATGACGGTGGCCCACGCCTGATGCGCTCGGTCATCTACGTGCGCAACTGCCACGGTCGCGCCATCCATCCGACCGAGAAGCCTTCCGCCCTCCTCGAAATCCTCATCCGCACGAGCTGCCCGCCCGGTGGTCTTGTCGGCGATTGGTTCGCGGGATCCGGTGCGGCCGGCGAAGCCTGCCGGCTCTCCGGCCGTCGCTACATCGGCTGCGAGATCGACCCGACGATGGCCGACCGCGCCCGTGACCGCATCGCTGCCGTCTTGCCATTCCATGACGGAGGCCCGTCATGACGTCCGGCACGGACAAGCGCGGCTTCGCCACGCGCCCGGCCGATCCCGATAACTGGATCAAGATCGGCGACGCAGCGTCGCCACGCAGGGATGCCGCCGACGTCTATTCGGCGCGGCTGACCGTGGACATCACGCCGGCGTTGCGCGGCCGCATCAAGATCGCGGCCTTCCAGCGCGGCGTCACCGTCGCCGACATGCTCCGCGACCTGTTCGCGCGGGAGTTCCCGCCTGCTGATGGAGGAACGCCATGACCGGCTTCCAGCCCGGCCGCATGGGCGGCCACGCGCTGCCTGACGACGCGCCTGCCTTCACCACGCTGGTTCACCTCACCTGGGAAGAAGGCCGGATTGAGCACCGCATCCGCTTCGGCCGGACGATCTACCAGCGGAAGATCGACCGGCGCAGCCGCGTCGTCGGCTTCGCGCCGAACAGCGTCTTCGCCTTCGTCCGATGGGCGTCGAACGATTATGGCACCGTCGTTTCCCGCATAGACATCCTGCGGGCGATCGGTCGCGGCGAGCCGTTCCAGACGCTGCCTTTCGTCCGTCCGGGCGGCGACCTTCTCCTGAAGCTCCACGGCTGGCCGAAGGTCGAGCGCGTGCTTCAGCTCATCGACGCGATTGATGCGCTCGGTATCGAGCCAGCCGACGCCGCGCCAGCCTATTGGCGGCACGTCCACAACCGCCTCACCGCCAACGCGGAACCGCGCCTCTATACACGCGACCAGCACGATGCCTGGCGCGCGCGCCGGAGCATCCTGCCATGAGTGCGCGCCGCGTCACGCTCGCCGCCATGCTGGCCGGTGCGGTTCTCGTTGCCGCGCCGATCGTCAGCGGCCATGCCCCGCGCTTCATCTGGAACGCATCGGCCAGTGTTCCGATCGGACTCTATTCGCTCGCGCCCGTTCGGTCGATCGCGGTCGGCGATCTGGTCGTGGTGCTGCCGCCCGACGACCTCGCCGGCTTCCTCGACGCACGCGGCTACCTGCCGCGCGGCCTGCCGCTCATCAAGCGCGTACTGGCGCTGCCCGGCACCGAGGTCTGCCGCCGTGGTCCGTCCGTGATCGCTTACGATCACGCCTATGGCGATGCGCAGCCGCGCGATCGCTTTGGCCGCGATCTGCCGCAATGGCAGGGCTGCCGTGTGATCGCCGCCGGTGAGGTCTTCCTGCTCAACTGGGACTCGGGCGACAGCCTCGACGGCCGCTACTTCGGCGCGCTTCCCGCCTCGGCCGTCATCGGCCGTGCGCTTCCTCTCTACACCGACGAAGACGGCGACGGCCACTTCCGCTGGTGCTTCGCCGATCCGGCCCTTGAGCCGTGAACTTCCCCTCAACCGCACCACAGGAGACGACATCATGGCAGACCTCGGCAGTTTCACCCGCACGGAAACCGGTTTCAAAGGGCGCTTCGAAGGGCTCGGCATCGAAGGGTCGCTCACCTTCGTTCCGGCCAAACCTTCGGAGGCCGAGAACGCGCCGGCCTACCGCATCCTGCTCGGCGACGAGAACGGCCGCGATATAGGCGCGGGCTGGTCGCATGTCGGCGAAAAGGCCGGCGAATTCGTCTCCATCGAGGTTTACAGCCCGCTGTTCGGCTGGCTGCGCGCCAACCTATTCCGCGACAGCGACGACGACGACACCGTCTGGAGCCTCCACACCAACGACCAGCGGACCAAGCGCGCTGAAGGAACCGACAAGTGACGGATCAACGTCCTGCCGGCGTCGGACGGCGTTCTTCCGTCCGGCGTCCGGTGCTCCTCCTCTTCCTTTCCGGCCTGCTTCTCGGCCTCGCGCCCGCGCCCGCGATCCGTGCGCAAACCGTGCAGGCCGCGCGGCCGGAGGTCGGCGGTCCCTATGCCGTCGACATCGCCGAGGCCGCGCACCGTTTCGGCATTCCGGCCGCATGGATCGCGGCCGTCCTCGCCGCCGAAAGCAATGGCGATCCGACCGCCGTATCGTCGGCCGGTGCAATGGGCCTGATGCAGCTCATACCCGCAACATGGGATGAACAGCGCGCGCTTCACCGGCTCGGCAACGACCCCTTCCAGCCGCGCGACAACATTCTCGCGGGCTCAGCCTATCTGCGCGCCATGTGGGACCGCTACCGCAATGTCACCGACATGCTCGCCGCCTATAATTTCGGCCCCGGCCGGTATGACGAATACCTCGCAGGCGAACGCGACCTGCCGGCCGAAACGCGCGACTACATCGCCGCGCTCGTTCCCCTTTTCGGCAGCGATCCGCTCCCGCCGGGCGCTATCGTCGGCCCGCCGCGCATCACCGATTGGCGCGATGCACCGCTCTTCGTCACGGCTCCGGCCGACGTGGTATCTGCATCCCGTCTGCACGGCAAACGCAGCGTGGGCGCAACTTCGGATGCGTCTTCGCCGTCGCTCAATCCGCTCGCGCCATTCTCGTCCGGGGCGCTGTTCGTCGCCCGCCCGGCCTCGGGAGGTATGCCATGAGCGGAATCGCGCCCCTTCGCGTTGCAGCGAACTGCCGGAAAGGGAAGGAAGGGTCGCGGGCCGGGAGAGGCACGGCGACAGGAAGACGGCAAGGTAAAAGCGCCTGCGCAAACCACCCGCAAGCCATTGGAATGGCTTGGTGTTTTACGCATATGGCGATCGGTCGTGCATACGCATGGGCGATTTTGTCAGCAAAATCAAAGGCAATTTGTATGGGCGGCCCCGCCGTGCCTCCTGGGAGGCGCGCATGAGCGACGACAGCGATTTCCGCATCCGCCCTGGCAAGCCGCGCTCGACCCGCGTGCCGCGCACCAAGACCTTCATCAACCAGGTGCTACGCGCGGCCAGGCAAGCGAGCAACACGCCGGTTCGCGGATCAAGCTCGCCGTCACGGCGGGTCGGCACCGGCCGCTCGACCTTCGGCCGCGGCCGCAATGTGATCTCTCGCAACCGGCTGCTCGGTTCGCATCGCCGCGTCGTCGCCAAGGCGCGCATCGCCCGACATCGGGGTCGGGCTTTCCGCTCGGCACCGATCTCGGCGCATCTCTCTTATCTGAAGCGCGAAGGCGTCAGCCGCGACGGCGAGAAGGGCGTCATGTTCGATGCCGACAACGACCGCGCCGACGATCTCGGCTTCGCCGATCGCTGCCAGGACGACCGGCATCATTTTCGCTTCATCATCTCCCCGGAAGACGCCGGCCAGATGGAAGATCTGCGCGCCTTCACCCGCGATCTTGCAAAACAGATGGAGGCCGACCTTGGCACGCTCCTCGATTGGGTCGCCGTCGAGCATTGGAACACGGACAACCCGCACGTCCATCTTCTCGTGCGCGGTGTCGACGACACCGGCGCCGATCTCGTCATATCGCGCGACTATATCAGCCACGGCCTGCGCGGACGGGCCGAGGAGTTGGTCGACGCCGAACTCGGCCCCAAGCCCGAGCACGAAATCCGCGCCAGCCTCGCGCGCGAGGTCGAAGCCGACCGCTGGACACGCCTCGATCGGGAGATCACACGCCAGTCCAACGAGCTTGGCTATATCGACCTGCGGCCCGAGGCGAAGGGGCCGGACGATCCCCAAATCCGTCGGCTACTCGTCGCCCGCCTGCGCCATCTCGAAAAGATGGGGCTCGCCGCCGACGCCGGCGTCAACGAATGGTTCGTCGAGCCGGGCGCGGAACGGGTGCTCCGCGATCTCGGCCATCGCGGTGACATCATCAAGACCATGCACAATGCCTTCGCCGGGCTCGGCGAGGAGCGTGGTGTCGCCGACTTCGCAATCGACCCTGGCAAGGACGGGTCGCCGGCCCGCCTGCGCCATCTCGAAAAGATGGGGCTCGCCGCCGACGCCGGCGTCAACGAATGGTTCGTCGAGCCGGGCGCGGAACGGGTGCTCCGCGATCTCGGCCATCGCGGTGACATCATCAAGACCATGCACAATGCCTTCGCCGGGCTCGGCGAGGAGCGTGGTGTCGCCGACTTCGCAATCGACCCTGGCAAGGACGGGTCGCCGATCATCGGCCGGCTGGTCGACAAGGGCCTGCATGATGAGCTGACCGGCGAAGCCTATGCCGTGATCGATGGCACGGATGGTCGCGCCCATCACGTCCGGCTGCGCGGCATCGAGGCGCTCGAGCGCACGCCGCCGGTCGGCGGCATCGTCGAGGTTCGCCGCTTCGGCGGGCCGGACGATCCCCGGCCCACCATCGTCCTCGCCAACCGCTCCGACCTCGATCTCCAGACCCAGATCACCGCGCCGGGCGCGACCTGGCTCGATTACCGGCTGGTCGAGAAGGAGGCGATGCCGCTCGGCGCCGGCGGCTTCGGCCGCGAGTTGCGCGAGGCGATGGACGCGCGCGCCGAGCATCTCGCCGACGAAGGCTTCGCCCGGCGCGAGGGCCAGCGGATCATTCTCCAGCGCAATCTCCTGGCGACGCTCCGCCGACGCGAACTCGACGCCGTGGGCGAGCAGCTCTCGGCCGAGACCGGCTTGCAGCATGTGAAGGCGCAGGCCGGCGAATATGTCGCCGGCACCTATCGCCGCCAGCTCTCACTCTCCTCCGGCCGCTTCGCCGTGGTCGAGGGGATCGGTCCGGACGGCGGGCGCGGCTTCCATCTCGTCCCCTGGTCCCGCGAGATCGAACACAAGCTCGGCCAGCACATCTCCGGCGTCGCCCGCAGCGGAGGCGGCATCGACTGGTCACTCGGCCGCAAGCGCGACCTCGGCCTCTGACGAAAGGAACCTCCCATGTCCGGCACCAAAATCCTCTGGGGGCAGATCAGCATCGTCTTCCTGATCGTGCTCGCCTCGGTCTGGGGCGGCACGCAATGGGTGGCGTTCCGTCTCGGCTTCCAGCCCCAGCTCGGCCCGGCATGGTTCGAGATCGCCGGCTGGCCGGTCTACTATCCGCCGGCGCTGTTCTGGTGGTGGTATTTCTATGAAGCCTATGCCCCGCGCATCTTCGCCGAGGGCGGCATCATCGCGGCGTCGGGCGGCTTCATCTCCATCGCCGTCGCCATCACCATGTCGGTAATGCGCGCCCGCGAGGCCAACGACATCGACACCTATGGCTCGGCACGATGGGCCGACCGCACGGAGATCGAGCGCACCGGCCTGCTCGGGCCGGACGGCGTGGTCCTCGGCCGCTACGAGCGCGACTATCTGCGGCATGACGGGCCGGAGCATATTTTGTGCTTTGCTCCGACGCGCTCGGGCAAGGGCGTCGGGTTGGTCGTGCCGAGTCTGCTGACCTGGCCGGGCTCGGCGATCGTCCACGATATTAAAGGGGAGAACTGGCAACTTACCGCCGGATTCCGGGCGAAGCATGGCCGTGTCCTGCTGTTCGACCCAACCAATGCCGCGTCGGCCGCCTACAATCCCTTACTTGAGGTGCGGCGGGGCGAGTGGGAAGTGCGCGACGTGCAGAATGTCGCCGACGTGCTGGTCGATCCGGAAGGCAGCCTGGAGAAGCGAAACCATTGGGAGAAGACCAGCCACTCATTGCTGGTCGGCGCCATCCTGCATGTGCTTTACGCAGAAGCCGACAAGACGCTCGCCGGCGTCGCCGCCTTCCTCTCCGATCCTCGCCGCACGATCGAAGCGACTTTGGACGCGATGATGGCTACCCGCCATCTCGGCGAAAAGGGACCACATCCCGTCGTCGCATCGACGGCGCGGGAACTGCTCAACAAGAGCGACAATGAACGCTCGGGTGTCCTATCCACCGCCATGAGCTTTTTGGGCCTCTACCGCGATCCGGTGGTCGCTGCCGTGACCTCGCGCTGCGACTGGCGCATCGCCGATTTGATCGCCGACCCGAAACCGTCGACGCTGTTTCTGGTCGTTCCGCCCTCGGACATCTCGCGCACCAAACCCCTCATTCGCCTCGTGCTGAATCAGATTGGCCGGCGATTGACCGAGGACCTCCATGCCAAGGACCGGCGGCATCGCGTCCTGATGCTGCTCGACGAGTTTCCAGCGCTGGGCAGACTCGACTTCTTCGAATCGTCGTTGGCGTTTCTCGCCGGCTACGGCATCAAGAGCTTCCTTATCGCCCAATCGCTCAACCAGATCGAAAAAGCGTATGGGGCGAACAATGCGATCCTCGACAATTGCCACGTGCGCGTCAGCTTCGCGACCAATGACGAGCGCACCGCCAAGCGCGTTTCCGATGCCCTCGGCACGGCGACAGAGATGAAGGCGATGCAAAACTATGCCGGCAGCCGCCTGGCGCCGTGGCTCGGCCACATCATGGTGTCGCGTTCCGAGACCGCCCGCCAGCTCCTCACTCCCGGCGAGATCATGCAGCTCCCACCAGATGACGAGATCGTCATGGTGGCAGGAACGCCGCCGATCCGGGCGAAGAAGGCGCGCTACTACACCGATCCCCGCCTCATGGAACGCGTCCTGCCACCGCCGGATCCGGCGACGATCGCCGTCAGTGCGCGGCCGGACGGATGGTCGGCGCTCAAGCCCCTGAAACCTGATGCCGAGCTGGTCGCGGCCCCCGAGCCGACTGCCAAGGACGACGAGGACAAGGCCAATTCGAGCCTTCGCCGGGAACCGGAGCTGCCGGACCATGTGGAGATCGTCCACGAGAAGAAGGAGCCGGAGCCCGAGAACGAGTTTCGGCACCTGCTCGGTGACGATCAGGAAGACATCGCCCGGCAGCGCCAGGCCATGCGCCGCCAGATGCACGGCCTCGCGCGCCAGGTTTCCATGGACCCGAACGACACCATTGATATGTGAGGAATGACCTTGCGCCAACGCCTATGCCTGACCCTTCCTTCCGACCTGCTAGCCCGACTCAACGATCTCGCCGACCGTCGCAAGCTGTCGCGCTCGGCCGTCGCCGAAGCGGCTATCGCCTCATTCCTGTCGCCCGACGCCCTCGACACGCGCGAAGCCGCCTTTACCCGCCGGCTCGATCGCCTGTCGCGCCAGACGGCCCGGCTTGAACGCGACGTGCGGTTGACCGCCGACACGCTGGCGCTGTTCGTCCGCCACTGGCTGACCATCACCCCGCCTCTGCCGCCCGAGGCTCACGCGACCGCGCAGGTCAAAGGCAAGGAGCGGTTCGAGGGTTTCGTCCAGACGCTCGCCATACGGCTCCAGCAGGGCAGTAGCTTCCTGAGTGAGATCCCCGACGATATTGATCTAGGCCGAGAAGACGCCGATGACTGACCATGCTTGTGGAATGTCGACTTCGAACGTATATACATTACCGTATATACAGGAGGTCCCCATGCCCCATATCGCTAAAGTCTTTCAGTCCGGCAACTCGCAGGCTGTCCGCTTGCCGAAGGAGTTTCGCTTCGATGTTGAGGAGGTGGAGGTGTCGCGCGAAGGCGACGCTGTGATCCTGCGCCCGAAGTCCGACACAAGCCGTCGGTGGGCCTCGCTGCACGCCGCCGTCGAACGCGGCTTCAGCGACGACTTCATGGCCGACGGGCGCGACCAGCCCGAGGATCAGGAGCGTCCCGAACTCGATCAAGCGTTTCAGTGAGCCTGCGTCTGCTCGACACCAATGCGGTGATCTCGCTGGTGGCGCGACGCTCCGATGCGTTGCTGCGACGAGTCGAGGCGTCCGAACCTGGTTCACTGGCCGTTTCCTCCGTGGTCGCGCACGAACTCTATTTCGGTGCCTATCGCAGCGAGAAGGTGGCGTTCAACCTCGAAACGCTCCGGCTCCTCTTTGCCGATCTCGGCGTCCTCGACTTTGAACGCGAAGACGCCCGCGTGGCTGGCGAAATCCGGGCTGAGCTGAAGCGGCAGGGAACGCCGATCGGGCCATACGACACTCTCATCGCCGGGCAGGCCAAGGCACGGAATCTCACGCTCGTCACTAACAATACCGATGAGTTTTCGCGTATCGCAGGGTTGCAGATCGAGGACTGGACCATAGCCAGATAGCCGCTGGGATAGCCACTCGTTAACCCCGCAACGGATCAATGTCGGAAAATCGACAGCTCGCGACCCCATCTTGGACGTTCAAAGATCTATTGCTGTTTCCCGAAAGCTGCCGTTCGAGCCGCACTGCGGGCAACAAGATTCGGGGCCGCTAGCCGACGGTATGCTTTCAGGCCATTCGCTCAAATTTTTGCTTTACAGTGACACCTGTGCCCGGGCCGGTCGAGTGGGAGCAAAACGCTACTCTCACTTGGCTTTGAGGATGAAGCCTTCAAAGGAATGTATGGTAGCCTCGACTCCCTGCAGTGCGGCATTAACTCGTTCCAGAACCTCCGAGGTGGTCACAAGAATTTGCCGTTGAGTCCCAGCACTTTGGGCACTAGCCTCAAAGAATGCGGCCAAGTCCAACTCGCGCATTTGTTGCTGGCCAGGCTCATCGAAGACTGAAAACCCGACGTGATTGGTTTCAAAGCTTTTCGACAACTGCGTGAGAGCGAGAATGTAGGCCCACTTCAGGCGAATGCCATCGCTCGCGGATGCCTCGAACCCAATATCTTTAACGACCCTCTCGCCGTCTTCGTCTTCCGTGACGACTTGGGGACGAAAGTCGTCAGGTGAAAGCGTGATGTCACTCGCTCGAAAGGACTGAAAGCGGAAACGGGCGAGCAAGCTCTGTATGGTATTTTGGAATGCGTTGATCTTGGATTGGTCGGATGCCGTGAGATCCCCCGGGCCAAGGTCTTTTAACTCGGCTCGAGCACGTGCCCATTCTCGTGCTATCGCGCGCAGACCGTCGACGACTCCATCGACCTTCTCTTGCTGCGTTTGCCAGCGTTCGAGACGGGCTTCTAGACGTACAATTTCTTCCAGTTCGGAGCGTGCCGGGCTCGTCGTCGGACGAAGGAGGTCGCGCTTGAGCGATCTAATTTTTGAGCGCTGTTCTTGTATCTCCTCACGTAGGGATTGATATCGTACCTTTATGAGGTCCAGACTGTCAGATGCCGACCCAAGCATGGCACGATACAAATCAAGCTGAGACTTGATGAAGATGATGTTCTCTTCGAGTCCCATGGCTTCGCGACTGACTACTGGAAGAAGCTCTGTTTTTACAGCTTGCTGACAGGTGGGGCACGTATGGTCCGTTGCTGCCGAACCAAGTGTCGAGCCAAGCTTCTGCAGCTTTAAAGCGTCTTGATTACGGAGAAGGTCGGTCTCGAGGGCCTCAATGCGATCGCTGAACCCTTGCCGCTCACTGTCGGCGAGTTGAAAATCCTGCCTAAGAACTTGGATTTGCGAGCTCAGATCCTCATAGCGCTCTTCGGCCTCGACAAGTTCAGCTTTGAGTTCGTTTGTGGCGTTATCGACAACGGCATACTCAGACTCGTCGAAAGCGCTGATCCGGCTCCGGATTTCTTCTGTGACGCTAGCCAGAGAGCGCCATTCGTCACTGTAGTATACGGAGAGTTGCACGGTGCCGTCCTGACCGAAGCCGGCGGTAGGTTCATTGGGAAGACCTTCGATCCGAACCAGCGTGCCTTTCCCCTCAACGACTTCTCTACGGAGTTCACGATACCGTGTTTGCAGGATCAATTGCTCCTTTCGGAGTTCACTCCTCCGACGGCGTACTTTTCCAGCATCAAGATCGAGGATGAATTCCATTACTCGACGAGGAAGATCTTGTATTCCCAGATAGGTAGGGAGTGGTCCCTGCACGGCAGACCAACCTCGCTTTTGTTCAACAAAGAACATCGGGAATAGAGTTTCGATATAGAGTAGGCCTTCGTCGCCATCAAACCGTGGCACTTGCGGGAGGTCCCATCCTATGAACTTGGCGAGACGATGATGGAATCCGTCCTCACGACTTGCCGCGCCGGCGTCGTAGAGGAAAAAGTCTCGCTGATTGCCAAGGCCGAGATCGACCTTATTAAGTCGACAGTCCCACGTCTGTACCAACTTTTGGTTTGCCGCGCCTGTGATATCGCGTCGGACCGTTAAGTATTCGCCGTTTTCATTGGCGAGTTCGAGTACGACATGAGACTCAAGGACAGCTTCGTACGGGCTTTGGGTATCCCTCCTTATACGTTCACGCATGGCGTACGGCAGAGGAACATCAAGTTTGGGACTGATGGCCCGTTCCAGACCGAGCGCATAGATAATGGACATCAACGTGGTCGATTTTCCGGATGTGTTGTCGGCCTGAATGATATTCAGGCCCGGCGACAACGGAACATCGACACCATAGCTATTCTCGGCGGTTATAGACCGCAGCCTTATATGCCGAATCTGGATCATAAAAGGCGCTTCCCTACCAGAAGCAATTGCTGAACAAAGCTCTCTGTGATCTTCGCTCCAAGGCTCCTCAGAAATGCCTGTTCGTCAACGAGAACATCATTCATGGACTCGATTTCTTTTGCGGTCTCGATCCCTCTCTCTGTCAGAGTAAGAGTTGTCCGATTGCTGCTTATGGACCAATCGGCGAATCCTTCACCAACGAGAAAATCGAGAGCGCGTGTAAATGCAGGTTCAACGCGTAAACGCCATGCATACGCGGGTTCATTTTCCTCAAGTATTGCCTTCAGCTTATCCTGAGATGGTTTCGAACGCAGAGCATCGTTCAGGACATGCATTTTGGCGAAGGAGGCTTTCTTGCCGCGCGAATGTAACAGGGCCAACAGAGTGACGGACACGCGCCACGATATTCGCATATCCCCCGCGCATGGCTTAGGGCGCTCCCTAAATACAAAGGTTATATCTCGCTCGCTCATTATGACTAACCACTTGTGGGGGGTGTAAAATCGAGCGGGCATTCGATCAGCCACGTTCCGATTTGTCCCATTGCGATCGCGCGGACGGCATTCGTCTCCAGAGTTGGCAGTGCAGCGGACAGTGTCTGGTATAGTCGATCCTGCTCAATCGTAAGGAGATCCGCGGCTGGTCCCGACACAGTGCCTGATGTCTCAAGTCGGTCTTCTTCGAGGGCGATGGCGGTGGTCGCCCTTTCCCAAAGTTCAGGTGCGTCACGCTTCAACTGATCAAGAGCGTTCTCCGCTCGGATGTGTGTCCTGATAAATCCAAACTTTCTTTTGGCTACTTGCTCAGGATTCAACTGCGGGAAAGCGCGTACAATTTTCTGCGCCAAGGCCTCGCTAATAGTGTTGCCGGCAACCGAGACCTCGTCATCGTCCGGTGTTTTCAGGATCAGAGTAGCGCCGCACGCCTGCAACCTGATTCTGTCAATTTCTTTGGAGAAATCCTCTTGGCAGTGAACAAGGCCTCGGAAATCAGGGGCAAGAAAAGGCAAGCCTGCGTCCATCACTTGTTGCGATTTTTTTGCTACCGTTTTGACTACATCTTTATCATCCAAGAAAGGGCATAAAAGTATCCAACGGCGTACCTTCAGCCCACCAAGAAGTTCGAGTATTTTGCCTTTGTTTGTTACAAGCTTATTCAGGTCGCGATTGGCTTTCGCGCGCATGGCGCTTGCAGCCTTGCTCGTATCTCCGGTCTCCTCAGGGGAATAGCTCTGGTAGACGCATCCATCTGTCGTGATGCATTCGATGCCAAGATCGCCATTAACGCGAGCCGGTATTGGCTGGACATTTTCGGCACCATGACGCTCGCGAACAAGCCGTAGGCTGAATTGTTCCCACTCGTTCCCGTCCCAGTCACGGGGATATTTTTCAATCATGCCAAACCCGCGTCCCCCAACGAGTAGGTACCATCTTTGATGCTTCCAAACACGTCAAGATGAAACTGGATTTGCTAGCTGTCACAGAAATTTGTCGACGTAGTAATGAGAAGCCAAAGGTCAGCTCGTCTGCTTTGAAAGATTTGAGCCGAACTACAGCAATGAGGCCGCCTATCAATTCGCTCTTGAGCGCACTCCGCCGACCCGATTACCCATCATCCTGATCAGCGGCAAAGAGGGCACCCCACCGCTCTTGAATTTGTCCGATGCTTGCGTTGACGAGCGGGCCTAAAAAATCAGCAGAGTTGTCTACAATCCCCTCGGCAACCTGATCTGCGGCCTCGCCAATGACCTTCTTGCCTAGCGTTTTCAACGCTCCTTTGATGACCCCCTTTACACTGCTGTCGGGTGCACCGGCGTTCACCAAGGCATCTCTGATAGCTTGGTGTTGATTTTCAGGGATGATGTCCAACATCAGGTCCGTGACGGTATCCAAGGGCGCACGGACTAGGGCAGTGTTAAACGATGTGTCGGAGAAATGCCCGATATCCCGGATTCTCTGACGCATATGTGCGAGAACCAACGGGTTCTCGATCTCCATCACGAAGTAATCGCCATCTTTTGCGAACTTGGTATGGACCAACGCCTGTTTAACAAGCTCGTTCAGCCTCTCCTGATCACTCCCATGTCGGCGTATTTCGAGATCAAAAATTAGCTGCGAAGCTTTCGTTCGTGTGACCATGAGGTCAGTCATCAGACTGTAGATGGTCGCTTCCGGCTTGAGGATGCCAATACTGCGCATCAGATCAAATACGCGCAACTCGATCTCGCGCTTCGGAAGCGATCCAAATGCCGGAGTCATGAAATCTGTAAGGAAGCTTGCAAGTTCGGCTTTGAGTTTCTCTTCCTCCACCCCTTCGAGCGCATGCGTGATGTCCATATAATCCCCCTTCAATCGCAGGCTAGAATATCAACATTATGCTCTGGAAGGAACTACAGAGCTAAGTCTTCTTCGAGAGGCGTTGCCGTTGAAATGCGGAGGCTACTGAACGGCCGCTATCTCGGTGTCGCCGCCCCGAAGCCGTCGGGCAGCAGCCCACCCCAAAGCTGCGGTTGATACCGCATCAAATTTGGGCGGACTTTTCCATGGGCGCTGGTGCCTGCTGAAACGCTACGGACTGCAGTCCCAACGCGGCTGATTCGCGTTCTGGCGCTCGCTCGCGGGGCGCGCAACTCCGCCGTTCTCCTGTATTACTTCGCTGCGCTACTACTACGACCGAAACTTGTTGAATCGGCCCGTTTTGCCGTCCTTTTAGTCATCCCTATCTGGGGACCGCATTCGCCCTCCTCCCCGGAAACGGGGACGAGATGGCCAGCCAAAATCGAAAACAGGCAACGATGGAACGCGGCGCGCGCATGCTCCGCACCGCGCTCGGGCCTGCCATCTCGGACTTGTTGCGCGACCCCTCCATCGTCGAGGTGATGCTGAATCCGGATGGGCGCATCTGGCTGGATCGCCTCGCCGGGGGACTGGAAGACACCGGCGAAAAGCTGACCCCGGAAGACGGCGAGCGCATCGTCCGGCTGGTCGCCCACCATGTCGGGGCGGAAGTCCATGCCCGGTCCCCGCGCGTCTCGGCCGAGCTGCCGGATTCGGGCGAACGGTTCGAGGGCCTGCTTCCGCCTGTCGTCGCCGCACCGACCTTCGCCATCCGTAAGCCGGCCGTGGCCGTCTTCACCCTCCACGATTATGTCGCCGCCGGGATCATGGCCGAAGCCCAGGCCGCCGCGCTGCGCGAAGCCGTCGTATCGCGCGCCAACATCCTCGTGGCGGGCGGCACGAGTACCGGCAAAACCACACTCACCAATGCGCTGCTGGCCGAAGTCGCTAAGACGCAGGACCGCGTCGTCATCATCGAGGACACACGCGAGCTGCAATGCGCGGCCGAGAACGTCGTCGCCATGAGAACAAAGGATGGTGTTGCTAGCCTCTCCGATCTGGTCCGTTCCTCGCTGCGCCTGCGCCCCGACCGCATCCCGATCGGCGAGGTGCGTGGCGCCGAGGCGCTCGATCTCCTCAAAGCCTGGGGCACCGGCCATCCCGGCGGCGTCGGAACGATCCACGCCGGCTCCGCCATCGGCGCGTTGCGTCGCCTCGAGCAGCTCATCCAGGAGGCGGTCGTCACCGTTCCGCGCGCCATGATCGCCGAGACCATCGACCTGGTTGCCGTCCTTTCCGGCCGGGGCGCCGCCCGTCGCCTTGCCGAGCTTGGTCGCGTCGAAGGGCTCGGCCCCGACGGCGACTACCGGCTTTCCCCCGCCATTCCAGAGCCAACCCCGACCCACGATCAAGGAGAACCTGCATGATCCGCCGTGCCTTCCGCGTCCGCCACCATATCGCAACCGCCGCCGCCTTCACCTGGGTCGCGCTGCTGACCTCGCCGGCCTTCGCCTCCGGCTCCTCCATGCCCTGGGAGGCGCCGCTTCAGTCGATCCTCGAATCCATCGAAGGCCCGGTGGCGAAAATTGTCGCCGTCATCATCATCATCGTGACCGGCCTGACGCTCGCCTTCGGCGACACCGGCGGCGGCTTCCGGCGGCTGATCCAGATCGTTTTCGGCATCTCGATCGCCTTCGCGGCCAGTTCCTTCTTCCTGTCATTCTTTTCGTTCGGCGGCGGGGCGGTAATCTGATGGCGGCCGTCCTCGAACAGCTCGACGCCGTGCCGGGGTTCACCGCCCCGGTTCACCGGGCGCTGAGCGAGCCCATCCTGCTCGGCGGCGCGCCGCGCTCGGTGGCGATCCTCAACGGCACGCTCGCCGGGGCGATCGGCCTCGGTCTCCAGCTCTGGCTCGCCGGCATCCTGATCTGGGCGCTCGGCCATGTCGCCGCCGTCTGGGCGGCGAAGCGCGATCCCCTCTTCGTCGAGGTCGCGCGCCGCCATCTGCGCGTGCCTGGCCACCTGTCCGTGTGAGGCGCGCGCGATGATGAACCTTGCAGAATATCGCCGCACCGCCGCCCGCCTCGCCGACTACCTGCCCTGGGTGGCGCTAGTTGGTCAGGGCGTCGTGTTGAACAAGGATGGCTCGTTCCAGCGCAGCGCGAAGTTCCGCGGCCCGGATCTCGACTCCGCGGTTGCCGCCGAGCTCGTCGGCGTCGCCGCGCGCCTCAACAATTCCTTCCGCCGCCTTGGCTCCGGCTGGTGCATCTTCGTCGAGGCGCAGCGGTCCGAGGCCGGCATCTATCCCAACGATGTCTTTCCCGATCCCGCCTCCGCTCTGGTCGATGCCGAGCGCAAGGCCGATTTCGAGGAGGAAGGCAGCCACTTCGTCTCCGACTACTACCTCACTTTCCTTTGGCTGCCCCCGGCAGAGGAAGCCGCCCGCGCCGAAAGCTGGCTCTACGAGGGCCGCGAGACCTCCGGCGTCAATCCCTGGGAGCTGGTGCGTGGCTTCGTCGACCGCACCGACCGCGTGCTGGCGCTACTCGACGGCTTCATGCCCGAGTGCCGCTGGCTGACCGATGCCGAGACCCTGACCTATCTCCATTCGACCGTCTCGACCAAACGGCATCGCGTGCGCGTGCCTGAGACGCCAATCTATCTGGACGCGCTGCTCGCCGACGAGGCGCTGACCGGCGGGCTCGAACCGCGCCTCGGCTCCGCCCATCTGCGCATTCTGACCATCACCGGATTCCCGAGCGTCACCACGCCCGGCTTGCTCGACGATCTCAATCGTTTGGCATTTCCCTATCGCTGGTCCACCCGCGCCATCCTGATGGACAAGACGGACGCGACCAGGCTGCTCACGAAAATCCGGCGGCAATGGTTCGCGAAGCGCAAGAGCATCGCGGCAATTCTGAAAGAGGTGATGACGAACGAGCAATCGGCGCTCGTCGACACCGATGCCGCAAATAAGGCGCTCGACGCCGACATGGCCTTGCAGGAACTCGGCGCAGACATGGCTGGCATCGCCTATGTCACCGCGACCGTCACGGTCTGGGACGAGGACGCCCGCCGCGCCGACGAAAAGCTGCGGCTGGTCGAGAAGGTCGTTCAGTCCCGCGATTTCAGCGTCATGGTGGAGACCGTCAATAGCGTCGATGCCTGGCTCGGCTCGCTGCCGGGCCACGCCTACGCCAATGTGCGTCAGCCTCCGATCTCGACGCTCAACCTTGCCCACATGGTTCCTTCGTCCGCCGTGTGGGCGGGGCCGGAAAGGGACGATCACTTCGGCGCACCCCCGCTGCTTCACGGCAGGACCGAAGGATCGACCCCTTTCCGGCTCTCACTTCACGTCGGCGACGTGGGCCACACGCTCGTCATCGGCCCCACCGGCGCGGGCAAGTCGGTTCTGCTGGCGCTCATGGCGCTGCAATTCCGGCGCTACCCGCGCAGCCAGATCTTCGCCTTCGATTTCGGGGGCTCCATCAGGGTCGCCACTCTGGCGATGGGCGGGGACTGGCACGATCTCGGCGGCCGGCTGACCGAAAGCACGGAAAGCTCTGTCTCGCTCCAGCCGCTCGCCCGCATCGAGCAAACGCAGGATCGCGCCTGGGCCGCCGACTGGATCGTGGCGATCCTCCAGCGCGAAGGCGTCACGATCACGCCCGAGGCCAAGGAGCATATCTGGACCGCACTGTCCTCGCTCGCCTCGGCCCCAATCGAGGAGCGCACCATCACCGGGCTGTCGGTGCTGCTCCAGTCCAACGATCTGAAGCTCGCCATCCAGCCTTATTGCGTCGGCGGCCCCTACGGGCGCCTGCTCGACGCGGAGGCCGAGAACCTCGGGGACGCTTCCGTCGTCGCCTTCGAGACCGAGGGGTTGCTCGAAAGCGGCGCGGCGCCCGCCACTCTCGCCTATCTCTTCCACCGCATCGCCGACCGCCTTGATGGGCGCCCGACGATGATTGTCATCGACGAGGGCTGGCTGGCGCTCGGCGATCCCGCCTTCGCCAAGCAGTTGGGCGAATGGCTGGTCACGTTGCGCAAGAAGAACGCCTCCGTCATCTTCGCCACGCAATCGCTCGCCCAACTCGAAAAGAGCAGCATCGCGCCGGCGATCATCGAGAGCTGCCCTACGCGACTGCTCCTGCCCAACGACCGCGCCGTCGAGCCGCAGATCACCGCGATTTACAGGCGGTTCGGCCTGAATGATCGCCAGATCGAGATCCTGGCTCGCGCCATCCCGAAACGGGACTACTACTGCCAATCAAGGCGCGGCGATCGGCTGTTCGAGCTGGGCCTGTCCGAAGTCGGCCTCGCGCTCTGCGCCGCCTCCTCGAAATCCGACCAGACTTTGATCGCCGACATCCTCGCCGAGCATGGCCGCGATGGCTTCCTTGCGGCGTGGCTCACGGCGCGCGGCGTCGAATGGGCGGCCGACCTCATTCCCAACCTCACCAACATCGCCGCTGCACCGGAGTCCCTGGCGCCAGAAGCGGCGCTGGCGACGGCGCTCGATCTTACCGATGCCCTTGAACTTGACCCAGAGGAGATCATGCCATGACCAGATACCGTCGTCCCCGTCTCGCCGGCGCTTCCCTGCTTGTGTTCACGCTCGCCGCGCCGCTGGTGCTGTCGCCGATATTCACTGCGCCGGCCCACGCCCTCTTCGGCTTCGGCCGGATCGTTTACGACCCGACCAACCACGCCGAGAACCTGCTGACCGCCGCCCGGACGCTTGAGCAGATCAACAACCAGATCACCTCGCTCCAGAACGAGGCGCAGATGCTCATCAACCAGGCGAAGAACCTGGCGAGCCTGCCGTACTCCTCCCTCCAGCAGCTCCAGCAGTCCGTCCAGCGCACCCAGCAGCTTCTCGCGCAAGCGCAGAACATCGCGTTCGACGTCCAGTCGATCGACCAGATGTTTCAACAGGACTACGGCAATCTCTCCCTCAACTCCACCGACCAGCAACTCATCACCGACGCGCGCAGCCGATGGGAAAATACCGTTGGCGGCTTGCAGGATGCGATGCGCGTCCAGGCCGGGGTCGTGGGCAATATCGACGCCAATCGCGCCGAGATGTCCGCGCTTGTCGGCGAGAGCCAGGGCGCTACTGGCGCGCTGCAAGCCACCCAGGCCGGCAACCAGCTCCTCGCCCTGCAAAGCCAGCAGCTCTCCGATCTGATCGCGGTGATCTCGGCCAACGGCAGAGCGGATGCCCTGTCGGAAGCCGAGCGCGCCACGGCCGCCGAGCAAGGCCGCATCCAGCGCGAACGCTTCCTGACTCCAGGCTCGGGCTATCAGCCCGGCGACGCAAGCATGTTCAACAACTGACGAGACGGAAGGGGGACATCATGGACGGCAAGGTGCTGGCCCGGATTGCGGCCATCATATTCGTCGCCGTCGCCATCACGGCGACGATCATCGAAATGACCCGCGAAGAAAAGGCCGGACCAGCGCCGGCCGCGCCCGCGCTCCAGCCAGCGGCGGACCCGCTGCGGCTGGAGCAGCGCCGGTGTCAGGAGTTGGGCGAAGCCGCCGCCAATGACGCCGCGTGCCTGCGCGTCTGGGCCGAGACCCGCGACCGCTTCCTCGGCCGCTCGCCAGCACCGGCAGTGCCCGCCCCGAATGAAGGGCGCTGAGCCATGGGTGGGACCGGCGTAATCGACGATTTCCTCGGCGTCTTCACGAGCTACATAGATTCCGGCTTCGGCCTGCTCGGCGGTGAGGTCGCCTTCATCGCCACGACCTTGATCGTCATCGACGTCACGCTGGCCGCCCTGTTTTGGGCGTGGGGCGCCGACGACGACATCATCGCCCGCCTCGTCAAGAAGACGCTGTTCGTCGGCGTGTTCGCCTACATCATTTCCAATTGGAACAACCTCGCACGGATCGTCTTCGAGTCGTTCGCCGGCCTCGGCCTCATGGCCTCCGGGACCGGATTCTCCACCGCCGATCTTTTGCGCCCCGGCCGCGTGGCCCAGACCGGCCTCGATGCCGGCCGGCCGCTGCTCGAATCCATCAGCGATTTGATGGGCTGGATCGCGGTCTTCGAGAACCTCGTCCAGATCCTTTGCCTGTTCTTCGCCTGGGCGCTGGTCATTCTCGCCTTCTTCATCCTAGCCGTGCAGCTCTTCGTGACGTTGATTGAGTTCAAGCTGACCACACTCGCCGGGTTCGTGCTGATCCCATTCGGGCTCTGGGGCAAATCAGCCTTCATGGCCGAGCGCGTTCTTGGCAATGTCGTCTCCTCGGGCATCAAAATCCTCGTCCTCGCCGTCATCATCGGCATCGGCTCGACCTTGTTCGGCCAGTTCACGGCCGGCTTCGGCGGCGCGACCTCGACGATCGACGACGCTATGGCCATCGTCCTTGCTGCCCTTTCCCTTCTCGGCCTGGGGATTTTCGGTCCGGGCATCGCGACCGGTCTCGTGTCCGGCGGGCCGCAACTCAGTGCCGGTGCAGCGATCGGGACCGGCCTCGCCGTCGGCGGCGCTGCAGTGGCGGCAGGTGGCGCAACCATGCTGGCAGCCCGTGGTGGTGGAGCCGCGCTCTCGGGCGGGGCTGCTCTGGCACGCAGCGGGGCAACTGCCGCCGGCGCTGCTTCATCCGCCTATACGCTATCCTCAATGGGTGAGTCGGGTGCCTCGCGCGTCGCCACCGGTCTCGGCGGCGTTGCCCGCGCCGGAGCTTCTGCGGCCGTCTCACCGCTGAAGCGCGCCGTCTCCCGCGCCGCCGACAGCCTCAAATCCAACCACACGGCCGGCGTGAAAGGCGCATTCGAGACCACTGGCGGCGCCTCGACCATGGGGACGCTCGGCGGCGGCGCATCGCAGGGATCTGCAAGCACGCCGTCGTCCGATGGTCCGCCCGCCTGGGCGCAGCGCATGCGCCGCAGCCAGGCCATGAGCCACGGCGTCACGGCGGCCGCCCATGCCGTCCGCTCCGGTGACAGCCATGGCGGCGGCTCCTCCATCAGCCTTTCCGAAAGCGACCGCACATGAACATCTTCAAGCGACCCACCACCCATTTCGGCAAGACACCGGAACCCGTCACACCCTATCAGAAGGCGGCCCAGGTCTGGGACGAGCGCATCGGCTCCGCCCGCGTTCAGGCCCGCAACTGGCGCTACATGGCCTTCGGCTGCCTGATCCTCTCGGCCGGCTTCGCCTCGGCGCTGGTCTGGCAATCGGCCCGAGGCACCGTCGTTCCCTGGGTGGTCGAGATCGACCGCCACGGCGAAGCCCGCGCCGTCGAATCCGCCGTCGCCGACTATCGGCCGACCGACCCGCAAGTGGCCTGGCACCTGGCCCGCTTCATCGAGCAGGTCCGGGGCCTCCCCTCTGACCCCATCGTCCTGCGCCAGAACTGGCTCCGCGCCTACGAGTTCACCACCGATAGGGGCGCGGTGGCATTGAACGAATACGCGAGGTCGAACGATCCCTTCACGCGCGTCGGTCGCCAGCAGGTCTCCGTCGAAGTCTCCAGCGTGATCCGCGCGTCGCCTGACTCGTTCCGCGTCGCCTGGTCCGAACAGCACTACGAGAACGGCCAGCTTTCCCGCACCGAACGCTGGACTGCGATCCTCACCATTTTCCTTCAGCAGCCGCGCACCGCCGAGCGCCTGCGCGCTAATCCTCTTGGAATCTATGTAAACGCGATCTCGTGGTCGCGGGAGTTGTCTCAATGATCCGCAAACCCCACAAAGCCGGACCTACGGCTTTCCGTAAACCCGCCTTCGCGGCTTTGCTGGCGACCACCATGCTCGCCGGCTGCGCGACCAACCGCACACCGCAGTTCAGCTACGATGACAACGTGCCGCCCCTTCCGGTCATCAGGACCGCCGTGGTCGACGGCACACCCCGGCCGTTGCACACGCCACCGGGCTGGGCCGTCGCGCGCGGCGGCGCGGCAGCCGGCACGCCGGAGGCCCGCGTCGGCAACGCCAATGCGGCCGCGCGCGTCGAGCCGCGCCGGGAAGGCTACCACAATGCGATCCAGATCTATCCCTGGTCGGAAGGCGCGCTGTTTCAGGTCTATGCAGCCGTCGGCCAGATCACCACGATCGCACTGGAGCCGGGCGAAAGTCTGACCGGGGCAGGACCGATCGCGGCTGGCGACACGACACGCTGGATCATCGGCGACACCGAAAGCGGCTCGGGGACCACGCGCCGCGTCCATGTGCTCGTCAAGCCGACGCGCGCCGGCATCTCTACCAATCTGGTAATTACCACGGACCGCCGCACCTATCTCATCGAGTTGCGCGCGAGCGAGGAAACGTGGATGCCGGCCATCGCCTGGGCCTATCCCGCGCCGCCGGCAAGCCAGCGCGCAACCGCAGCGGCTGCGCCGATCATTCCGGCCGAATCAGCGCGCAACTACCGCTATGGGGGCGACAACCCGCCCTGGCGGCCGACCACCGTGTTCGACGATGGGCGGCGCGCTTACGTGGTGTTCCCGCGCGGCATCGTTCAGGGCGAGATGCCGCCGCTGTTCGTCATCGGCTCGGGCGGCGAACCCGAGATCGTCAACAGCCGCATCTATCAGAACGTCCTCATTGTCGATCGCCTCTTCGGCGCGGCCGAGCTTCGGCTGGGCTCCGGCAACAGGCAGCAAACTGTCAGGATCGTGCGCATCCAGCCGGGCCAGACGGCAGCCTCGGAGCATACCACGGCAACGGGAGGAGCGCCGTCATGAGCGATAATGACGACCGGAAAGAGGAAAGCGTGGAGCTGGCGGGAACAGCCGGCGACGGCGCGGAGGCGATGCGCCTGCGCGCTGAAGCGCCGCGCGTCACCCGCATCTCGCGCAAGGTGCTGATGGGCGCGGGGCTGGTGGCCGGCATCGGCATCGGCGGGGCGTTGATCTATGCGCTTCAGGGCGTCGATCGGGTTGGTCAGCCGGAGGAGCTGATCTCGACCGATCGCCGCCAGACGGCAGACGGCTTGCAGGGTCTGCCCGGCAGCTATGGCGACGTGCC
>NZ_AMSI01000025.1 GCF_000300515.1 Nitratireductor indicus C115 | reverse complement strand
CCGGCAAACCCGGCGCGGTTCATAGCCTGGCGCGCGACCATCACACTCAAATGACCAAATGCGGCCTGTCGGTCGATCATGAGTGAGAGGATTTCTGCCCTTGCATAGTAGCCGAGATCGATCGCGATCATCTCGAATGTCAGAAACAAAAATGCCAACAGGCCCGCGAAAATCGATATAGGCCCCCCTTTATCAAAGAAGTATTTGATCACGAATCCGAAGAAGACAAACAAGCCAATACTGATCGTCATCAGCATCGAGACGACCTGGTCGACCGCATCGGCAATGTCTTTCGACGTAACAGCCGGCCCTTCGGCGGCCCGTGTCACACTAGGAAAATCGAAAAGCACTTCCGACCAGTTTAGCACGGCCAAACCGAAGAAGAGTGCTGCGCCGGCGGCTAGCGGCAGCGCCATTTCGGAAATCCACCTAGGCATAGCCGCGGCCTCCCTGCCTGATTTCGTGCTATCGGCGGATCGTTCTCAATTCTCTCGTGATGCAATCCCCACCCTTTGGGCAGTGGAACGGCTCGACACCGTCGTGATGACCTCCGATGTCGATTGCCCGGACTCCAATCCCGCCTTGATATCAGACGGCATACGCTGAGCGCCGGGATACTACTGTGGCTTCGTGGGGTTGTCGACCTGTCCGATGGCAGAGCCTTCGTTCCTGACAATACAATATAGGCGGTGACGCGAGTGGATCCGCCGAGATCAGGTTTGGCTCGAGTAGACGGCCGGACGGGGGCCGAGTCCGGACTGTCCGGTTCTGGCCGGGAAACTGAGAAAGCCGATGACCTGAGCTGAAGAACTTTCATGGCGGTGCGAACGGCGCCTACCGATCTACCTGAAATTGTCTCGACCAGAATTTAGTCATTCACACCAGCGAACGGGCCTAGCTTCCTCGATCCTTCAGTTCCGCCTCGATCAACGCCTTGATTGCACTTTTCAAGATATCCGCCTTCAGGATATTCTGATCGTCGTAGTAGATCCGATGGATGTTAAATGACGCGGCGCTTGCTACGACTGGAGAGATAGACGCGATGTCCAGAATTTGCCCGCCGACGCTTACATTGATCTGCTGAGGATCGCCACCGATAATGCCCTTCGGCTTGTAGATCGGCCGGTTGTAGGTATCGTAGTAGTAGCTGTCGCTCCAGATTGAGGAATCTTCCTGCAGTTTCTTCGCCACAGCCACGCAGATCCCTTCGATCAGCGCGACGCGCGATATGGCAGGCAGCGCGCTGGTCGTGGACCGCAAGGCCAAGACTTCGTCCGCCACCTTCCAAATGTCGATCATCGGTAAGATCCTGCGATCCGAAAGCCGCGTTGCGATGTCACTTACGGAAGTATCGGTCGCCTCGCGGAACTGATGGAGCGATCCCCAAAAGAGCGTATCGTCAAGAAGGCTCGCATGGTCGAGATTATCTGGCTCGCGGAAAAACCGAACGAATGGATGGTTCTCCGAAAGTCCTGTGGATGTCACGTCATCGGAGGCGATCATCTGAAAAACCCTGCTTAAGAGCTGGGCAAACATGAATTCCAGGCCCCTGGTCTTCTTGTGCAAATAGATCGTCGGATAGAGCTGGAACAATGTCACCGTGAACTGTTCGAGCGAGATATACGCCTTGCTATCGACATAGAGAAAATGTGCGTCGCCGTTCTGACCCTGCTTGAAATTCCGCAGCAGCCAATCCAGGTCGATCCCGCCTGAGGATACACCGGCGAAATAGGCGTCCCGTTTCGCGTAATCGAGCCTGTCGGCGTCAAGCTGGCTCGAAACAATGGATGTGTAGACGCAGTTCTTGTCCTTCTTCTTGATGATGTCGCGGACCATGCCCGGAAAATGGGGGCCGCCGAAATTCGCAAGCGCCCCGCCGATCGAGGAATCCGTGATGATTCTTCGGCCGACCGCCTCATGGTCTACAGCTGTGGCGAAGCTCTTCGCTCGTTGACCTTCAAGCGTGTTGCGCGCCAGAAAGAACTCCATGGCCTTTTCGAATGCATGGCTGAACATGCCATGACCCACGTCGTGCAACAGCGCGGCGGCCAAGCACGCTTCAGCCTTAGGCGACCATTTCCCGGTAGCCTCCTCGGGCTCGATGATCATCAGCATCCGCTTGGCGATCTTGTAGACGCCGAGCGAATGCGCGAACCGAGAATGGGCGGCTGAGGGAAAGACGTAATCGGAAAAGCCGAGTTGCTTGACGCGACGGAGACGCTGGAAATATGGATCGGAGAGCAACTTTTTTAGTTCGTTCTCGCGTGGGCCATTAAAATCAATGAACTCGTGGATCGGATCCTTGATGACCTTGTTCAAAAGCTCCGGCATTGCCCCCCCCAACATGATACTTCCGAAATTGCAGAGTGCCGCCTGCGCCTGCGCACTTTCTTCGCTTAGTCTGCCAAGCGCTGGTGGACGGTCGTGAGAACCAGTTCCAGAACTGCATCGCCGTTGGCGGAAGTCAGGATAAATGGTTCGAAACCCGCCTCGTCGGCGATCATACGGATCTTGCTGCCGGCTGCGACCCGAAAATCCTGATTTCTATCCCGCCCCTCGCCGAGTCGGATTACTGGATCAAGTTCTGTGATAACAAGCAGATCATAGTCCCCTCCATGAGCGATAGCGATCGCACGAAGCTCATCAAGCTGGCGATCTGGCAACGAACGACCGGAGATTTCCAGGGCGGCGTAGAGATACCCCAGCGCGTCAAAAACGGGGCGATCGACGAGAATGACCTCGTTGACCAAAGCTGCTTCAGCCTCCTGCCTCATGCCTTCCGCCATGATCCAGAGCGTGCTATCGAAGTTATGCTCGGTCAGGATCGGAAAGCCGCGGTCCCGCGCCGCCGTGGCGAGGTCGCCTACCCGACCGATGCGCGCTCCTTCGCGCGCAAGATGATCGCTCAGCTGCTCGAGGAAAGTCGACTTTCCGGTTGAATGTGTGCCGGCTATCCCGACCTTAACTTTCCTCAGGCTCATAAAAAGCTCTCCTGCGATCTGAAAAGTATATCGGCGTCTCGGGCACGAAGATCGCGAGCGTCGCGATCGAGCGGCTCGAGAAGTGCAGTGAACAACAGAGCGGTGAGCGCGACGTCAAATTGGGCGGAATGGTGTTTCAAGCCTGTCTGCCGCTCTGCCTCGGCCGTCAAATTGAGAGCGGCACCGAGATTCTCTAGGCTATACGAGGAAAGGCCTGGGCGGAGGGAGCGAGCGAGCTTCAACGTATCGATCGCGGCCGATGGCTGCCATCCTGAAATCGATCGACCGATAACATCAAGCTCGACGCGGACGTTGTGGCCGACGATGACACTTCCGTCGGTCCATGTAACGACGTCTTCGGCGATATCGTCGATACTTGGCGCGTCAGCAACATCGTCGTCGGAGAGGCCGTGAATCTTGGTCACGGCCGCGGCAATTGGCAGCTCAGGCTTGACCAGCCAGTGAAAAGCTCGGCCGGTGGGACGGAGGTCAATGAGCTCCAGCAGTGCGATCTCGACAATTTCAGGAGGAGTAGCTCCGTTGCCCTCTACGTCGGTGACCCAAACCTTTTGCCAAGTCATTCCCATCCGATCTCCGCTCGGCCGTGCCGGTGCTGCCTATGGGGCTGCGCACGGTCATGGACTTGGAAGTTTAACGCGTGCTGCATGAAATAGCGTTGCGCTTCGTGGCTGCCACTGACTTCGATCCGACGATCAGAAATCTCGATACCATCTAGGTCTGCCAGCGAGACCACACGAGCAAGGCTGCGAATAACCTCCATATCCGGTCTATGATGGTGTCTTCCGCAGATTTCGCGCTGGGCCTTGGGACAGATATCGCAGATTTCGCTGATGCCGAAATGGCCATTGAAGTCCGGGACACCGTGAGCGAAGGCGACTCCGCACGACGTTTTGCGGAAGATCGGCCTCCCCTCGAAATGACTTAAAATTCGCCTTTCGGCGTCGCGCGGCAAAACCTTCCGTCGAGCAACGTCCGCATAAAGGTCGGGCAACCCGGCTTCGCGGAAGTAGGCCCGAATTTCTTCCCGATAGAAGAGGCCGGTAAAAACCGTCGCATCCGCGAACTCCGAAAGCCGGCGCGCAGACGCGAAGTGATCGTTCGTGTCGTTCAGGCCCGAGATAATCGGGCGCCAGTAGAGGATCTTCTTCACGCGCGAGGCCGAACTGGCCAGCACCTCCAAGCTCCCGGCGGCGATCGCCGAAGAAACCGGCTCAACCCGGTCATCATCGATTCCCGACCATGTGACCAGGATCGTCAGTTTGAGGTTCGTGAGCGCCTCAAGCCGTTCGACGTCTGACGGCTCAATTTTCCATCGAGTGATCACCAGGACTGGATTCCTGAATCCTCGCCCATCGAGAGCCTCAAGGCTTCTAAAAAGATGCGTCTTTACGCCGGGAAGAAATGGGTCCGTCGCTCGGTTGAAAATCTGAATTGGAGTCGTGTGTGCCCGAAACGCCCAATGGCCGACGAGTTCCTGCACCGCGATCTCGTCGTCGACGATCAGGTGAGGTCGTTTCATCGAGAAGTTTTCGAATAGGTGGCGCACACAGTATCCGCAATCCAGCGGACATCCGACGATGTGGTTGAGGCTCAATCCTGACTTTCGGTAGTCTATGTAGTTCAGAAGACTTCGAGGGAGATCGTCCGGCGCAGGGCGTACGGTCTTCAAATTCGACAATGCAGTCTTAGTCATGTGTGCCTCCCCAAACGACAGTCGAAGATTGAACTACGGGATAGAAAACGCAAGTTTTTCGCCAGATTCGAGCTATCTGCTGGCGTGAGCCTGTCAGAGTAACATTCGTCCGCTTTCGGGGGACGCTGATTTAGAGCCTGGATGACCAATTTGGGGCGCAGAGCTGACTTTGGTAGAAATTGTCGATTGATCCCCTAAGTAGCTGAAATTTATGGAATATTGGTGCCTTCATGCTAGGCGCTGATTCGGCTTGCTCTCGCTCAGAATGTCCTCTGGTGGGAAAGCAACAGTTCCTCATTAGAAAATTATTCTAAAATTTTGCCTGATTTTCTGCGGTCTGCAGGATTTCGCTTTTGAAGGGTCTTAAAAGGGTGTTTGAGGGGGCTTCAAAGCCCGTTTGAAGGCGTGTGCGCAAAGCTGAAACAGTTTTGCTATTTGCAGAGCGCATATTGCGGCCCCTGGACCCGCTTGGTTATCGTTCGGCCAGTTCAAGCGTCACGAGTACCCAACAAAAATCAGCTTTCCCGCTCCGTGTGGGGCTTATGGAGATTGCCCATGCATTCGCCAAGCGAAGACCTGTGCCCGATCGACAGGCTCATTCCCTACGTCAACAACGCACGCACGCATTCGAAGAAGCAAATCCGCCAGATCGCCGACAGCATCAAGCGCTTCGGCTTCTGCAATCCGGTCCTCGTGTCCGACGATCACTCCATCATTGCCGGGCACGGCCGGGTGGAGGCGGCCAGGTTGATTGGAATGAAGGAAGTTCCTGTCCGCAGACTGTCGCACCTGTCGCGTGACGAGATCCGCGCCTACATCCTGGCCGACAACAAGCTGGCGGAAAACGCCGGCTGGGATCGCGACCTGCTTGCCATCGAGATGCAGGGCCTGATCGATCTCGACTTCGATATCGAGATCCTCGGCTTTTCGACGACGGAGATCGACCTTGTCCTGGACGGAGAAGTCCGCGGAGAGCATGTGGCCGATCATCATCTCGATGCGCCGGAACCGATCTCCGATGGGCCTGCCGCTACCAAGGCAGGGGACATATGGCAGCTCGGGCCGCATAGCCTCCTTTGCGCCGATGCGCGATCGAGCGAAGAGATCGGGCGTCTTTTGGGCGGCGAAAGCGCGACCATGATGTTCACCGACCCGCCTTACAATGTTCCGATCGACGGTCATGTGAGTGGCCTCGGCCGCATCCGGCATCGCGAGTTCGCTCTGGCCTCCGGCGAGATGGACGAGACTGCCTTCACCGAGTTTCTCCGTCGGTCGCTTGCCGCGGCGAGCGACCATCTCAAGGATGGGGCGATTGCCTATGTGTGCATGGATTGGCGGCATATGCGCGAGTTGCTGGAGGCTGGCCATGCCGTCTTCGATGAGCTGAACAACCTGTGCGTGTGGAACAAGACCAATGGTGGCATGGGGTCGTTCTACCGCTCCAAGCATGAGCTTGTCTTCGTGTTCACGAAGGGGAGGGCAGCGCATATCAACAACTTCGGGCTCGGCGACGAAGGGCGCTATCGCACCAATGTCTGGGATTATCCGGGCATCAGTTCGCTCGGTGCAACGCGGGACGAGGAGCTTTCCATGCATCCGACCGTCAAGCCGGTCGCCATGATTGCCGATGCGATCCGGGACTGTTCCAGGCGAGGGGATATCGTCCTCGACATATTCGGCGGTTCAGGCTCGATGCTGATCGCTGCTGAACAATGCGGCCGTGCTGCCCGGTTGGTCGAGATCGATCCACTCTATTGCGACACGATCATTCGTCGCTTCGAGCGCGTGACCGGTGAGCGCGCCGTTCTGGCGGGCACTGGTGCGTTCTTCGCTAACGTTGTGGCCGAGCGAGGAGAGACTGTCAGTGGATATGGAAAGGAAGCTTTGGTGGAGGTGCAGCCATGACCCGGCGCAGAAAGGCACCACCGGCCACGTCTTCGGAGACGGAGCTTGTCAGCCTCACCCCGATCCAGCAGACATTGCTGGAGGAAGCCGATCGCCAGATCACCATCCTGAGCGAAGGCCGGGAGCTGAAGACGACGGTTGGCAATGTCGTTATCCGCAAGCTTCTGCAGACGGCTGCGAACGGTTCGTCACATGCCCTCGGTCACACGGTGAAGGCGATCACTGTCGCGCAACAGGTTCGGCAGAATGTGATCAAGGAGGATGTCGCATTCGGCCTGCGCTTCAAGGAGCATCAGCAGAGATTGTTGGACGAGGTGATCAAACGCGGTGGCGATCCTGAGAGTGTGCTGCCGCATCCCGACGACATCGTGATCATTGAAGGAACGGGCTATCGGATCGACGGTCCCGCGGATGCCGAGCAGTTGTTGGTGCTGAAGGACAATTGCAGGCGTCGGAACGTCCTGATCCTGCAGGCCATACTTGAGGAGCGGCTAGCGCGGGCTCCAGCAGACAGCCCGGCTGGCCTCTTCTCCGGTGCCACACCGCTCGTTCTCGTTCAGTTTTTGAATGAGGGATTGCCGGCACGCTACCGTATGTCCGACACCGCCATCATCGTGGCGATGGAGCGCTATCGTCGATTGACGAAACGCGAGCTTCTCAAACATGTGCGCAAAGCCTGGGCAACACTTGGTCAATCCAGGCCTCGTGGTTGGATCATGCCACCCCTCGGCGAGACGCGCCGCCGGATCGAACGATTGATCCCTGAGTGCATGGACCTCTATGCCGATATCAGGACTGGCAAGGTGACGAGTGATCGGAAGATCGTGGAGCGGATCGGAAGGATTGCGCGGCAATAGGCGGGGGACCGCTCGCTGACCTCCGCTGATCTGCGTGAGTGTTCGCCCTTGCCGCTGGACTTAGGCTGCCAAGGAAGCATTGCTGGTCTCCGGTCGGGTGCGGATGATGCGCTCGACCGCGCCCGCCTCGCGGGCTTCACGCGGTGCAAGGACCGGAATGGCCGGTTCTCAAACCGAGTGGAGACCAGAATGAATATCTCTCAACATGATGCTGTTATCGCGGAAGCCGTCGCCCCGGAGGCAGCTTCCGGTCATCCTGCCGGCAGCGATGCGAAGGCTGCAGTCGCCAAATCTGCCAAGAGGCGCAAGAAGGATCAGTTGATCGCGCTGTTGGCGAAGCCGAATGGCGCGCGTGCCTCCCTGATAGCCGAGCGGCTTGGCTGGCAGGCGCACACGGTCCGCGCTGCTCTGTCGGGTTTGCGCAAGGACGGCCATCCAGTTGTCATGTCCAAATCTCCAAAGACGGGCGAGACCGTCTACGCGATCGCAGCAAGGTCGAGCGAGCAGGCCGGCGCCTCTGACGCGGTGAGCGCATGACCATGCTCGGAGATGACAATCTTGTATGCGACGTGGCGGCGGTCGAGGCCCTGGAGCGTGAAGACTGTATCGCGCGGTGGAGGCGATCCTTCGGAAAGTCGCCACCAAAATACATATCGCTTCGCTTCCTGCGTCGGGCGTTGGCCCATGAGGTTCAACTGAGAGTCCATGGAGGGCACGCGGCTGGGATCAAAAAAGCGCTCAATGCCGCTTTGATCGAGGGAGAGCGCAAAGGAAATGCGGCAGTGCGAGCGGCGAGCAAGCGTCTCGTCGCAACGCGCCCGGGCACGCATCTGGTGCGTGAATGGAATGGCCGTACATATCGGATTGAGGTCCTGGAGCAGGGCTTCCTGTTCGATGGCAATATCTACGGATCCCTGAGCGGTGTTGCGGTCAGGATCACCGGCACGCGCTGGTCGGGGCCGCGCTTCTTCGGACTGGCAAGCTGATGAAGAGAATCCGCTGCGCCATCTACACGCGCAAATCCTCCGAGGACGGGCTGGAGCAGGAGTTTAACTCCCTCCATGCCCAGCGTGAGGCCTGTGCGGCATACATTGCCAGCCAGAAGCATGAAGGCTGGGTGCAGCTGCCGGAACACTATGATGATGGCGGCCTGTCCGGCGGCAATATGGACAGGCCGGGGCTGCAGCAGCTGCTGCGCGACATTGATGAAGGACTGGTCGACCAGATCGTGGTCTACAAGATCGATCGACTGACCCGTTCATTGGCGGACTTTGCCAAGCTGGTCGAGCGCCTGGACGCAGCCCAGGCCTCCTTCGTATCGGTCACGCAATCCTTCAACACGTCAACCAGCATGGGCCGGCTGACGCTGAACGTTCTGCTTTCCTTTGCCCAGTTTGAACGCGAGGTCACGGCGGAACGCATTCGCGACAAGATCACCGCCTCGAAGAAGAAGGGGCTGTGGATGGGCGGTGCCATACCCCTCGGCTACACGCCCGATGGCCGGACGCTCAAGATTGTCGAGAAAGAGGCTAGGATCGTTCGGCAGCTCTTCGATCTCTACAATGATCACGGATCGATTATGGAGGTAACGCGGCAGGCGGAGCGCATCGGGCTGCGATCGAAACCACGCTTCAGGAAGCGCAAGGCGAAATCCGTTGGAAATGATTGCGCCGCCCATGCGGATGGAACGAGCGGAGGATCAGCAGCACAGTTTGCCAAGCAGAGCGGCGAACTTGCGCCCTTTGTACGCAGCCAGATCCATTACATCCTGACCAACCCGGTTTATGCCGGTCGCATCCGCCATCATGACAAGATCCATGCCGGACAGCATCCGGCCATCATCGCACCGGAAGCCTTCGATGCGGTGCAGGCGAAGCTGAGCGCTGATGCCTCACGAAAAAGGGGCGGCTCGGGAAGCACACCGAATACCTCGCTTCTCGCAGGCAAACTTCGTGATGAGACCGGCGATCGTCTGACGGTGAGCCATGCCGAGAAGAAGGGAAGGCGATATCGTTATTACGTCTCAAACCGGCTGATCTCGGGCAAGGGGCAAGCTTCCGAAAGCGCGTCCAACGACTGGCGACTGCCGGCCAAACCATTGGAAGACCAGCTCGGCAAAGTCGTGCTTGCGCATCTGCGGAAACATGTTGCGGCCGATCTCTTGCAGCAGCCGTCAGCCGACGAGATCGCCCG
Source organism: Nitratireductor indicus C115 (assembly GCF_000300515.1). GTDB lineage: Bacteria > Pseudomonadota > Alphaproteobacteria > Rhizobiales > Rhizobiaceae > Nitratireductor > Nitratireductor indicus. The sequence continues at coordinate 18,398 of NZ_AMSI01000025.1, read as the reverse complement.
GATCCTGAAGATGCTCGGTAGCGATGACGAAATTGAAACCTCCCGCCAGGAGCTGGCGCTGATTCTGGACGGCATCGAACAGGCGACAGTAATCCCGGGGGAGATAAAGATCGTGTTGCAGGCAGATGCCGTGGCTGCGATTTTGAATGTTCCGGCCGACAGGCTCAATGCTGAAAGGCTGTGTTTTGCCACCGCCTTCCAGTTCCGCAAGCGCGGCGTCGAGACGAAGCTGGTGATCGCACATGCCGGACAAAAAGCCGTCGATCAGGTTCTGATCCGCAACATTGCACGCGGGCATCGGTATTATGATGCGGTCAAGGAAGGTTCGACCATCGATGAGATCGCGGCGACAGAAAACCTCTCCAGAGCACGCATCGTGCAACTAATCGATCTCGCCTTCCTCGCCCCCGATGTCCTGCAATCCATCATTTGGGGTGAACAGCCGGTCGGGCTGACATCGGAATGGCTCCAGCGTAACGATCTGCCCATCGACTGGCAGGCACAACGCCGCCTCATCGCGGCACTCTGAAAAACACCATCAACAATGCGGTGGCGCGTGAATAAGCTTCAGTCGCCTCCGATGCACCGGCTCGACCGATGGTCCCTTGATGCACCCACTAGCAAACTCTCAGCGTCCAATGAATCTGGTGAGACTGCTGGCCATTCCGGCCTCGGTTTGGACGGTAAACACCGTCTCCGTCTGCCCGACGGCCGCGCAAGCTGCTGAAATTTCGCACAAAATTACGCGAGAAAGCGGTGCCTATCAATGTTTGGAAATGAATGGCTGGGGAACCTGGATTCGAACCAGGACTAACGGAGTCAGAGTCCGTGGGTCTACCGTTAACCTATTCCCCAAAACCCTGCGATTGATATCGCATAAATAGGAACGAACACGCGCTTATCAATAAAGCCAATGCCCCGGTCAGGCAAAGCCCGTTCCGATTTGGTGCCGCCTTTTAGCATATTCGAGATGTCAATCAAGTCCCTAGTTGCGCTCATGGAAGAAGAATAATTCACAGCGGCAAACACGTTAAAATGTGAGAATTCGGGCGCAGGTTGCGGTGTTTTTCAAGGCCGGCAAGGCAAGCCTTCACCTGTCTTCACTTTCCGCGTGCAAATGAGTGATTGGCAGCGACCGGCGTCCCTTATGGTCGAGCAAACCGGCTTCGCACGAGGGAAAGAAAATGCAGGCGTTCGTGATGCCGAAGCGGCTGGCGCATTCCTTCGGACAGGAAACAGGGGAGACGCTCCAGCATTTCGGTAGAACATGCGACCCTCCAGAGCCCGATGCCGTCCTTGTTTCGGAAAAGGGAGGGCCAGCGAAACGATGACAGTCGATATTCTGCTGGCCACTTTGCCGATTGCGCATTATAGGCAGGCGCATGAGCGAAAACCTGCCTCCCTGTCCCGCCTGTTCTTCAACCTTTACGTATCAGCTCGATGCGCTTCTGGTCTGCCCGGAATGCGCGCATGAGTGGTCGCCGGACGCGCCTTCGGGCGAGGCGGATGCGGTGCGCGACAGTGTCGGGAACATCCTTCAGGATGGCGATACCGTGACGGTGATCAAGGACCTCAAGGTCAAGGGCTCCTCTTCGGTGGTCAAGGTGGGCACCAAGGTTCGCGGCATAAGGCTGGTCGAGGGCGACCACGATATCGACTGCAAGATTCCGGGTTTCGGGCAGATCGGCCTGAAATCGAAATTCGTGAAAAAAGTTTCCGAATAGGCAATCCCGGCAAGCCGGAAAACTTGCGAAGCCTGTCTTGCTCGGGCCTATCTTGCTCGAGCTTGTCGCGGAGCGTTTCCGCACTTAGCGGTCCGGACGTCTTGTTCAGCGGCGAGGCTCGCAAAAGCCGGTTCATGGCGCAACAGCGCTCTTGGTGAATGCCGCGCGGACTGATATTCTATAGCCAACGTAAAAAAGTGAAGCTGCCTGCAGCGCCGGGAATGGCTCGCGCGGCGGCCAAAGGAAATAGCGGTGGACAACCACGACAACGGCGGTGTTTCGCCGGCTGCGCGGGCTGTCCGGGAAACCGCGTCGGATGGGGGCGCTACCCTCGGCTTCGACGAACGGTCGGCCGGACTCCCTGCTCATGCGGAAGAAGCTCGCGCTTCTGCTGCAGGCGGCTCAGCGAATCCGCAGAAGCGCAAGCGCCGGAAAAGGCGCAAGCGCAAGCTCTACGTGAAGGGTCCCGGTGGCGATGTGCCAGCCGCGGCTGAGAGCGAATCGAAACCCGAGCAGCCACAACAGAAGAAGCCTGCTCCTTCACGCCGTCCCGCGCCAAATCGCGGCCGTGAAGAAAACCGCACCACCTATGCCGCTCTCGATCTGGGCACCAACAATTGCCGCCTTCTGATGGCGGTTCCAGGACGTCCGGGCCATTTTCAGGTCGTGGATGCGTTTTCCAGGATCGTGCGCCTTGGCGAGGGCCTGTCCCAGGAGGGGCGGCTGGGCGAGGCGGCGATGGACCGGGCCGTCGCCGCACTCAAGATATGCGCGGAAAAGCTCAAAACCCGCAAACCCAGACGCATGCGTCTGATTGCGACAGAGGCTTGCCGCTCGGCGGAAAACGGTGCTGCATTCATCAGCCGCGTGAAGCAGGAAACGGGGCTTTCCCTGGAAATCATCGACCGGCAGACCGAAGCGCGGCTGGCGGTGGCCGGTTGCGGCACACTGGTCGACAGGGGAACCGATGGTGTGGTTCTTTTCGATATCGGCGGCGGCTCCTCCGAGATCGCCCTGGTGGATGTTTCGCGTCATCGCACGCCACGGCTTGCCGAGCACATCGTTTCCTGGACATCGCTGCCGGTTGGTGTGGTCTCCTTGTCCGAGCGCTTCGGCGGCCATCACGTGACGCAGGAGAGCTTCGCCGCGATGGTCGATGCGGTTTCGCAGATGCTCGATCGCTTCGACGATGGCGGACGGTTGAAAGATGTGGTCGCGGGCGGCAAGTTCCACCTGATCGGCACTTCCGGCACGGTCACGACACTTGCCGGCGTACATCTCGGCCTGTCGCGTTATGACAGGCGTCGGGTCGACGGGCTTTGGATGGAGCGCGAGAATGTCGACCGGATGATTGACACGCTCCTTTCCTGGGATTTTGACATGCGCAAGGCCAATCCCTGCATCGGCGCGGACCGGGCGGATCTGGTGCTGGGCGGCTGTGCGATATTGGAGGCGATCCGTCGTCGCTGGCCGGCCGAGCGGCTGCGTGTGGCCGATCGCGGCCTGCGCGAGGGAATGTTGAGTGAGATGATGGCATCGGATGGCGTATGGCGTCGGCGTCGCCGCGTAGGACGGTCTGCATGACGAAGAAACCGGCGAGCAAGGGCGGCGCACGTGCGCTCAAAACGCGCGTCAAGAAAAAGCGCGGCCTGAAGAATTCCTCGCGCCGTTGGCTCGAACGCCATCTGAACGATCCTTATGTGCACCGCGCGCAGGCCGAGGGCATGCGCTCGCGCGCAGCCTACAAGCTGACGGAGATCGACGATCGTTACAAGCTCCTGAAACCCGGCGCGCGCGTCATCGACCTGGGCGCGGCGCCAGGCGGCTGGTGCCAGGTGGCGGTCGAGCGAGTGGGCTCCACGGAAGAAGCCCCGCTGGTGGTGGGCATCGACTATCTGGGGATGGACCCTGTGCCGGGCGCTGTCGTTCTGGAGATGGACTTTCTCGATGACGATGCTCCGGATCGCCTCATGGAGACATTGGGCGATGCCCCGGATGTCGTCTTGTCGGACATGGCAGCGCCGACGACCGGGCATCGGCGCACGGACCATATCCGCACCATGCATTTGTGCGAAACAGCAGCGGATTTTGCCATGTCGGTCCTGAAACCCGGCGGGCATTTCCTGGCCAAGACGTTTCAGGGCGGGGCGGAAAACAGTCTGCTTGAACAGCTCAAGAAGAACTTCCGCTCCGTTCATCACGTGAAGCCGCAGGCTTCTCGCGCAGAATCCGTCGAGCTCTATCTTCTGGCGAAGGACTTCAAGGGCCGCCCCGACGATGATGATGTGGCCGATCATCCGGACGAAGAAACGGTGCCGCGGTAGGTTTCATCATGTGGACGCGCGTCAAAAGCCCCCTCCAGCGCGTTGTCTACTACACGGTTGCATTGCTGCGCGAACTGGTGCCGCAGCCTCTTTGGCACTGGCTCTGGCAGCGCCAACTCGATGCCATCGCGCGCAGGGGTGCTTCGGTGGAGGTCATTCAAAGGGTCAATTATTATAATAAATTGACCCCGGGAGCTTCGATAGAGGGCGCTCCTCTTTCAAAAAATCTGGCTTTCAGGCCTACATATTATTACTTCGACCTGCGTGAATATGCCTGCGTGTTCCCTGCAAGCTTTCGGCTTGCCCATCGGTTCGGCGACGTGACGGAGGTGCCGGCCATGCCCTCCATCATCAAGAGCCGCCCGATTGCGGAAAAAAATGCCGCGGCAGTGCTGATGAAGCTTGATCGCCTTCGCCATTTCCGCTGGCCGAAAGATCCGTTTCGCCTCGAGGAAAAGAAACCCGTCGCCATATGGCGCGGGACCATGAACAATCCTGCGCGCGAGAGAATTGTCGGGCTTTATGCCAGCGACAGACGTTTCGACATCGGCCAGACGGGTGAGGGGTTCGAAGGCATTCCGGCAAAACCGCATGTGTCCATCCGCGAGCATATGCGCTGCCGTTACATCGTTTCGCTCGAAGGCCGTGATGTGGCGACAAATCTGAAGTGGATCATGGCATCGAATTCACTTTGCCTGATGCCACGGCCCCGCTGCGAAACATGGTTCATGGAGGGGCTGCTCGAGCCGGGCGTGCACTATGCGGAACTCTGCGATGACCTTTCGAACCTGCCCGATCTCGTTGAGCATTTCGAGCGGCATCCTGAGGAGGCCCGCTCGATCATTCGTGCCGCAAATGCTCATGTGGCGCGCTTTGCCAACCGCCGGCGCGAGCATCTGATATCCATGCTGGTGCTGCAAAAATATTTCGAATGCACGGGCCAGATTTTCCCGCGGGAGGTGACGGAGCTTGTGTCCTGAGGATGCGTTAGAGCATTTTGCAGTCAGGTGGAAACACCTGACGTCTGCATAAATGCGGGAAAACAAAGAGATAGATCGGTTCAGGGTTTCTGTGAAACGGTGAGCCGATCTCGGTCCCGGAGCGCCCGTCTACTCCGCAGCCTGCGCTTGCCCGTCGCCTGTTCCCGAACGGCGCCGGCCGTGACCCGAAACATTGGCGCCGGTCTCCGGCGGCAACAGAAAGAACGGAACCGCCGCCAATGCTGAGATGCAGGACACGATCAGGAAGGCATTTACAAAGGCATCCAGCCCGAGCGCGGTTCCGGTGAAGAAGGACGTTGCCTCCAGAACGCCGCCGCCAATGGCCACGCCCATTGCAATGGAGATTTGCTGACTGGCGGCCGCGATGCTGGAAGCCTGGCTGGCTTCCCGGTCGCTGACATCGGCGAATGTCAGCGCATTGGCCGATGTGAAGAAAAGTGAACGTAAAAGCCCCGCAACGATCAGCACGGCGATGATGACGCCATGCGGTGTCGATGGCGTGAAATAGGCGTTGACGCCCATGCTGAATGCGCCAAGCAGTGCTGCGATCACCAGAACATGACGAAACCCGCCCAGTCTGAGCGCCGTGGTCGCCGTGAATTTCATGGCGATGGCGCCGAAGGCGGAAGCGAAGGTCAAAAGGCCGGATTCGAACGGTGTGAGGCCGAAAACCGTCTGGAACATGAGGGGAAGAAGAAAAGGCACTGCGCCGACACCGACGCGAAACAGCGATCCGCCGACAATGGCGGCCCGGAACGTGCGGTTTCTGAATAACCCGAGGGCGAGCACGGGAGTGGATGTGCGCCTTGCATGTCGAATGTAGAGAACTGTCGCCGCCACGCCCACAAGCACGGTTAACAGCCCGACGATGGGAGGCAGGGCGGGAAGGCTGATCACGGAAAGACCGAACACCAGGCCCGAGGCGGCAAGGCCTGACAGGACAAAGCCCGCCACATCCAGGCGCCCGGTCGGTTGCATTGGAAATTCCGGCAGCACGCGGCCCGAGACGAGGATGCCGACAAGCCCGATGGGCACGTTTATGAGGAATATCCAGTGCCAGGAAAAATAGGTCGTGATGAAGCCGCCGAGCGGCGGCCCGGCGATCGGCCCGATCAACGCGGGCACCGAGAGCCAGGCCATGGCGCTGACCAGTTCCTTGCGCGGCGTGGCGCGGACAAGAACGAGGCGCCCGACCGGCGTCATCATCGCGCCGCCCATTCCTTGCAGGAAGCGCGAAAGCACAAAGGCACCGAGTGAATTGGAAAAGGCGCAGGCCACAGAACCCACGACGAATACGGCAATCGCCGCGCGGAACACCTGCTTCGGTCCGAAGCGGTCCGCCATCCAGCCGCTGACGGGAATGAAGATCGCAAGCGCTACGAGATAGGTCGTCAGCGCCAGTTTCAGCGTGACCGGGCTCGTGCCGATATCCGCAGCGATAGCCGGCAGGGAGGTGGCGATGACTGTCGAGTCCATCTGCTCCATGAAGAGCGCGACGGCGAGGACAAGCGGGACTGTGCGGTTCAAGGCAATGCTTCGTTGTTTGCCGGCTTTGCGGTATTCCGGCGAATGATGTGCCGGGCATACTGCACCGGCGGAAAATCGCAGGCGAGCTTTAGCACAGGCTCCGCATCTTGTCCTGTAGCAGACGCCATTGCCGATTGGTGCTGTTGAACATTCGGCATGTAAAGCGCATTGCACCTTTTCATCCGCGCCGCGACGTGGTACCAGCCAGCGCCAATCCTGAAAGGGAATCATGAAATCGGGTCGCGCTTTCGCTATGGAAGCGGGTCGCGCATCCTCTCATCTTCAAGGGTCGGCCATGGCAAAAATCATCGAAACCGCAACCGGCGCACAGGCGCTCACCTTCGACGACGTGCTCCTGCAGCCCGGCCACTCCGAGGTCATGCCCGGACAGACGGATGTACGCACTCGCATCGCGCGCGACATCGAGCTGAATATTCCGATCCTGTCGGCGGCAATGGATACGGTCACCGAATCCCGGCTCGCCATCGCAATGGCCCAGGCCGGCGGTATCGGCGTCATTCACCGCAATTTCACCCCGGCCGAACAGGCCGAGGAGGTCAGGCAGGTGAAGAAGTTCGAATCCGGCATGGTGGTGAACCCGATCACCATCGGCCCTGATGCAACGCTTGCGGAGGCGCAGGCGCTGATGCGCGCCCATGGCATCTCCGGCATTCCGGTGGTCGAGAATGGCGGTGCGGGCGGTCATATGACCGGCCGTCTTGCCGGCATCCTGACCAACCGCGACGTGCGTTTTGCTTCCGACCCGAACCAGTCCGTGCGCGAACTGATGACCCATCAAAATCTGGTGACGGTGAAGGAAGGGGTCGAGCAGGACGAGGCGAAGCGGCTTCTCCATCAGCATCGCATCGAGAAGCTACTTGTGGTCGACAATGCTGGAAACTGCGTTGGCTTGATTACGGTCAAGGATATCGAAAAGTCTCAGCTCAACCCGCATGCGGCCAAGGATGCTCAGGGAAGATTGCGCGCGGCGGCGGCCACCACGGTCGGCGACGACGGCTTCGAGCGCGCCGAGCGGCTGATTGATGCAGGCGTCGATCTTCTGGTGGTCGACACCGCGCATGGCCATTCCCAGCGCGTTCTTGATGCGGTGAGCCGCGTCAAGAAGCTCTCGAATGCGGTGCGCATCGTCGCTGGCAACGTGGCCACCGCCGACGGCACCAAGGCGCTGATCGATGCGGGCGCTGATGCGGTCAAGATCGGCATTGGTCCGGGTTCGATCTGCACCACGCGCATTGTCGCTGGCGTCGGCGTTCCGCAGCTTTCCGCGATCATGTCGGCGATGGAAGTTGCGGATAAGGCGGGCGTGTCCCTGATCGCCGATGGCGGCATCAAGTTCTCGGGTGACATGGCCAAGGCGCTTGCGGCCGGTGCTTCGGCGGTTATGGTCGGTTCGCTCCTTGCCGGAACGGACGAGACGCCTGGCGAGGTCTATCTGCATCAGGGCCGGTCCTTCAAGGCCTATCGTGGAATGGGCTCCGTGGGCGCCATGGCGCGGGGGTCGGCTGACCGCTATTTCCAGGCGGAAGTGCGCGATACGCTGAAGCTCGTTCCCGAAGGCATCGAGGGACAGGTTCCCTACAAGGGGCCGGCTGCCGGCGTTCTGCATCAGCTGACCGGCGGCCTCAAGGCGGCGATGGGGTATGTGGGGGCGGCGAACCTCACCGATTTCCGCGATCGCGCGACATTCGTGCGCATTTCGGGTGCGGGCCTGCGTGAAAGCCACGCCCACGATGTGACCATCACCCGCGAAAGCCCCAATTATCCCGGCGGAGCATAAGGCAAGGCGGCATTGCAGTTCGAAATGAGTAAAGGGGCCTGACGGCCCCTTTTTGTTTGGCTACTTCTTTTCGAGAATACCCGCGCGGGATACGACGCCAGCGATAAACCCGCCTGCAAGTGGCGCTGCAATATAGAGCCAGAGCTGGCTCAGGGCCGTAGCGCCTGAAAACAGGGCAGGGCCGATGGAGCGGGCTGGATTGAGCGACGACCCGCTGACCGGAATGAGGCTCAGGTGGATGAGGGTCAGGGTGAGGCCAATCACCAGCCCGGCGAGAAGCGTGGCGCCTTTCTCGGATGTCACGTTGAGGATGACGGTCACGAAGACGAAGGTTGCAAGCAACTCCGCGATCAGTGCTGAGGCCATGGAATAACCCGTTACGGGATTCCAGCCGGTCGCAGCAAGGTTGGCGGGCGCACCGCTGGCCTTGCCGCTCACGATAAGCCAGAGGGTGGCGGCCGCCAGAATGGCGCCCGCCACTTGTGCAATCATATAAGGAGCGACGTCACGCGCCGGCAGGCGGTTTGCAATGAAGGCTCCAAGCGTGACGGCCGGGTTGAGATGGGCCCCGGAAATGGAGCCGATCGCATAGGCCATGGCCGTCACGCCGATGCCGAATGACAGGGCGATGGCGACGCCACCAAAACCGCCCGTCACCACACTGGCGCACCCGAAGAACACGAGGCAAAATGTGCCGAACAATTCCGAAATATATTTTTCCATCAAAATTCCATTCTCCAAATAAGAGAATGATAAGCTGATGTTGGTTAATACGCCGATAAGTCTATTTAATGTTCTTGTTATAGTCTTGTAATATGCTTGTGGGCATCATGTCGTTCAGGCATTGCCGAATGGCTTTTCCGAGTATCTGGAAATCCGAGCGTCTGGGGTTTGTCTTGCGCCATGCGAGGCAGAGAATGCGGGCTGGGCTTGGCGATGCGAACGGCAGAATCCGCACGGAGGGAAGCAGCTTCGCGGAAGGCAAAGCCATTGCCGGAATGAGTGTCACTCCCATGCCATGCGACACCAGATGCAGCAATGTCGTGAGGCTGGTGGCGCCGAAGCTCTCCATGGTCACTGGCTTCACCATGCCGCATATTTCCAGAGCCTGGCCGCGCAGGCAGTGACCGTCTTCGAGCAGCATCAACCTTTCCAGGGCCATGCTCTCCTGAGCGACAGGTGGGGCGATCCGCTCGGCCTCGTCCTCGGGAACCGCGAGATAGAAGGGGTCTTCGAAAAGTGCTTCATGGATGAGCCGGGGCTCCTCAATCGGTTCCGCCGCGATCATCGCATCGAGCAGACCGCCAGCCGTGTCCTGCATGAGTGTGCCGGTGACCGCTTCCCGGATTTCGAGTTGCAACAGGGGGAACTCCCGTTTGAGGCGTGGCAGAAGCTCTGGCAGCAGATAGGGGGCCACGGTCGGGATGACGCCGAGCCGGAAGCGTCCCTCCAGCGCCTGCCGGTCTTGCCGGGCCTCGTACTCAAGGTCGCGCAATTCCGCGAGGATGCGGGCAATGCGCGGCTGCATCGCACGCGCCTCTGAGGTCAATCGAACATGACGGCCGCGTTCAAAAAGTTGAACGCCAAGCTGAGCCTCCATTTCGGAAATCTGTGCCGACAGGGCGGGCTGGGTAATACCGCAGCTTGCCGCCGCCCGGCCGAAATGCAGCATTTCAGCCAGCCGCTCGAAGTACTGCATCTGCTTCACGGTGAGACGGATCATAAGAAAAATCTATCAAAAGAAATACCAAAGACAATTGGAAATTATGGATACGGCTTACTACTCTGGAATCATTCCAAACACACGGCGCCCTTTGGGTCGCGTGTGAATAAGCAGTGGCGCTCAGCCTTGGGCGAAGTTTCACGATTTGAAGGGAGTAACGAGCATGGCCGACAAACCGACGATGACCACGTCCGCTGGCGCACCCGTCAGCGACAATCAGAACTCGATCACCGCTGGCGAGCGCGGCCCGGTCCTTCTCCAGGATTATCAGCTGATTGAAAAGCTTGCGCACCAGAACCGCGAGCGCATTCCCGAACGCGTGGTGCATGCCAAGGGTTGGGGCGCACATGGCGTTCTCAAGATCACCGGCGATATTTCAAAATACACCTGCGCGAAGGCATTGCAGCCGGGCGTCGAGACGCCGATGCTGGCGCGCTTTTCGACGGTGGCCGGTGAGCAGGGCGCTGCCGATGCGGAGCGCGACGTGCGTGGCTTCGCCCTGAAATTCTACACGGAGGACGGCAACTGGGATCTGGTCGGCAACAACACGCCGGTCTTCTTTGTTCGCGATCCGTTGAAATTCCCCGATTTCATCCACACGCAGAAGCGTCATCCGCGCACAAATCTGCGTTCGCCGACGGCCATGTGGGACTTCTGGTCGCTTTCGCCCGAAAGCCTGCACCAGGTCACGATCCTCATGTCTGACCGTGGCCTGCCGGTTGCACCGATGTTCATGAATGGCTACGGCTCCCACACCTATTCTTTCTGGAACGAGAAGGGAGAGCGCTTCTGGGTGAAGTTCCACTTCAAGACCATGCAGGGCCACAAACACTATACCAACGCCGAGGCTGAGGAAGTGGTCGGCAAGACGCGCGAAAGCTATCAGGAAGAGCTCTACGGCGCGATTGACCGGGGCGAATTCCCCAAATGGAAGGTCCAGGTGCAGATCATGCCCGAGGCTGACGCGGAGAAAACCGCCTACAATCCGTTCGATCTCACCAAGGTGTGGCCGCATGCGGACTATCCGCCGATCGACATCGGCGTGATGGAATTGAACCGCAATCCGGACAACTATTTCTCCGAAATCGAGAATGCTGCGTTCTCGCCGTCGAATATCGTGCCGGGGATCGGCCATTCGCCGGACAAGATGCTTCAGGCCCGCGTCTTCTCCTACGCCGACGCGCATCGTTACAGGCTGGGTACCCATTACGAGACCATTCCGGTCAACCAGCCGAAATGCCCGGTGCATCACTATCACCGCGATGGCGAGATGAACACGTTCGGAGGCATCAAGACCGGCAATCCGGATGCCTATTATGAGCCGAATTCCTTTGGCGGTCCGGTGGAGAAGCACGCCGTCAAGGAGCCGCCGCTCAAGATCTCCGGCGATGCCGACCGATACAACCATCGCATCGGCAACGATGATTATGGCCAGCCCCGAGCGCTCTTCAATCTCTTCGACGAAGGGCAGAAGAACAGGCTCTTCTCGAACATCGCCGCCGCCATGGGTGGAGTGCCGGGCGAGATCGTTGAGCGCCAGCTCGCGCATTTCGACAAGATTCATCCCGATTACGGAAATGGCGTGCGCAAGGCCCTGAAGGAAGCCCACGGCTACGAACCCAATGCGGTGCCCGTCACCGGCAAGACACCGCAACAGGCTGCCGAATAAGGCTGCCTCCAGTTCCTGTGGTCGGGCATAGCTCCGAAAGGCTTTGAAAACAGCATGGGCGTGGAGGTCTCCGCGCCCATTTTGCTTGTCTGGAACGCGGCTTCCCGTTAGCAGTGCCGCATTCGGGACACCGGCAAGGAAAACATATGCGACTGGGCGGAAGACTGGCTGCGGCCATCGAGGTACTGGACGACATCAGCCGGCGTTATCGCCCGGCGGCGGAAGCGCTGAAGGACTGGGGTCTTTCGCATCGCTTTGCAGGTTCCAAGGATCGCGCCGCTATCGGCAACATTGTCTACGATGCTCTGCGCCGTAAGCGCTCCACGGCCTGGCTGCTGGACGAAGACACGCCCCGCGCCAACGCCTTCGGCGCCCTCCTGCTGGAAGCGGGCTTCACACCCGACAGCCTGAATGAAGCCCTGACCGGCGACAATTTTGCGCCCGAGCCCTTGAGCGAGGCGGAGCTTTCGGCGCTTGCCGGTCGACGGCTCGAAGATGCTCCCGCCGGTGTTCGCGCAGATTGTCCCGAATGGTGTGAGCCGTTTCTTGAACGGGCCTATGGCGAAGCCTGGGCAGAGGAGGGGGCGGCCCTTGCCACCCGTCCGCCGCTCGATCTGCGGGTCAACACGCTGAAGGCCGGTCGTGACAAGGTGCGGGCAGCACTGGCGCGTGCGGGGGCGGTTGATGCCGGTCTGGCCCTCAAGGGGTTGCGTATCGCGGCCATCGAGGGGCAGGGGCGTCACCCCAACGTACAGGCCGAACCCGCCTTTCAGAAAGGCTGGTTCGAAGTGCAGGACGAGGGCTCGCAGATTGTTGGCCAATTGGCAGGCGCGGCACCGGGCATGCAGGTGCTCGATTTTTGTGCCGGTGCGGGCGGCAAGTCGCTTTCCATGTCCGCCGCCATGGACAATACCGGTCAGATCCGCGCCTTCGATGCGGATCGGCAGCGCTTGGCTCCGATCTTCGACCGCTTGCGCCGCGCGGGCTGTCGCAATGTGCAGGCGGTTGCCGAGGAAGAAGCGCTCGAACCCTTTGTGGGCAAGATGGATCTCGTGCTGGTCGATGCGCCCTGCACGGGATCGGGTACCTGGCGGCGGCGCCCCGACGCCAAGTGGCGCCTGACGGAAAAGCAGCTCGAGCAGCGCCAGAGCGAACAGGCCGAGATCCTGGTGAAGGCGAGCCGCTTCGTGAAGCCGGGCGGACGATTGGCCTATATCACCTGCTCGGTTTTCCCGCAGGAGAATGCTGACCGGATTCGCGGTTTCATTGAGAAGAATTCAGCATTCGAGCCGCTTGATCACAATGCGCTGTGGGAAGAGAATTTCCCCGGCAAGAGTGGCTGCGTCCGCGTTGATCCCGCGCTCGGCATTGCCCTGTCACCCTTGCGGACCGGTACTGACGGGTTCCACTTCGCCGCCTTGCGCCGCCGCTGAGCGCAAGCATGTCATCAGCCTCCTGCCGTTTGGCCGCAAGTGCGGAAATCGCATGAATGCAGGAATGATCGAGAGGAGTTTCTGCCCATGAGCATGGCCGGTGCGCAGGACATTGAAAAGCGGGTGCGCGAAAGCTTCGCCCGCCAGAAGATTATGAGCACCATCGGTGCCCGGATGACGCTTGTCACCCCCGGGATCGTCGAGATCGAGATGGGGTATGATGAGAGTCTGACCCAGCAGCATGGTTTTCTGCACGCCGGCATCATCTCGACAGCGCTGGATTCGGCTTGCGGATATGCTGCCTACTCGCTCATGCCGTCGGATGCGGCGGTGCTCACCATCGAGTTCAAGATCAATCTTCTGGCTCCGGGGCGGGGCAGCCGCTTCCTTTTTCGCGGCGCCGTCACCAAGCCTGGCCGCACCATCATGGTGGCCGACGGGCAGGCCTATGCCTATCAGGATGAGGGCGAGGCGAAGCTTGTTGCCACCATGACCGGGACGCTGATGACCGTCATCGGTCGGGAGGGCATTGCCGGATGAATGTGAACCTGATCGAGCCGGCGATCCTATCAGGTCGCACGGTCCTGTTCGTCATGGCCGCCGAAGCTGAATACGGGCCGCATCTGAAGAAGCGCTTTAAGCCGTTGATGACCGGTGTCGGCCCGGTCGAGGCCGGCGTCGTTCTCGGGGCGGAACTGGCGCTTTTGCAAGCCGGGGAGCGGCTTCCCGATCTTCTGGTATCGCTCGGTTCGGCGGGCAGCCGGCGGCTGGAGCAGACCGGCATCTATCAGGCCACGTCCGTTTCCTACCGCGATATGGATGCATCCCCGCTCGGCTTCGAGAAAGGCGCCACGCCGTTTCTCGACCTGCCGATCTCGGTGCCTCTTCCGCTGCGCATTCCCGGCATTGCCGAAGCTTCGCTTTCCACGGGCGGCAATGTGGTTTCGGGGAAGGCCTATGAGGCGATCGATGCCGATATGGTGGATATGGAGACCTTCGCTGTGCTGCGCGCCTGCCAGCGCTTCGGTGTCGGGCTTGTCGCATTGCGCGGCATCTCCGATGGCGCAGAAGAGCTCCAGCACGTTGGCAACTGGACCGAATATCTGCATGTGATCGACGAAAAGCTTGCCGATGCCGTGGACTGTCTGGAGACAGCGATTGCCGACGGTCTCATCTGACGGCTGGAACACGCAAAAAGAGAGGATAGTGAGCCTTGAAAGGTTCAAAAGGACGCACGGTGCTTTAAAGATCGGGAAACCGTTTCAAGCCGGTTGCGCCGACTCGTTTCTTTCTTTAAAGCCTCGCCATGACGACTTCCCATCCCGACACCGTTCTGATCGTTGATTTCGGCAGCCAGGTCACGCAGCTCATCGCGCGGCGTGTGCGCGAGGCCGGGGTCTATTGCGAAATCGCGCCTTTCCAGTCCGCGGAAGAAGCTTTTGGCCGGCTCCAGCCCAAGGCCATTATTCTCTCGGGAAGCCCGGCTTCCACCGTGGATATCGGCAGCCCGCGCGCCTCCGAGGTGATTTTTGCCTCGGGTCTTCCGGTTCTGGGCATCTGCTACGGCGAACAGACCATGTGCGCCCAGCTCGGCGGCAAGGTCGAAGGCAGCGACCATCGCGAATTCGGTCGCGCCTTCCTCGATATCGAGGACGATTGCCCGCTCTTCGACGGTGTCTGGGCCAAGGGCACCCGCCATCAGGTCTGGATGAGCCATGGCGACCGCGTTACCGCGATCCCGCCCGGTTTCCGCGTTGTCGGCACCTCCACCGGAGCGCCCTTCGCAGCGATCGCCGACGAGGCGCGCAAATATTACGGTGTCCAGTTTCACCCGGAGGTGGTGCACACACCGGATGGCGCGCGGCTCCTGTCGAATTTCGTGCACAACATCGCCGGCCTAAAGGGCGATTGGAGCATGGCGGCCTACCGCGAACAGGCTGTTGAGGCGATCCGCAAACAGGTGGGCACGGGCAAGGTCATCTGCGCGCTGTCCGGCGGCGTCGACTCCTCCGTTGCCGCCCTGTTGACGCATGAAGCCGTTGGCGATCAGCTCACCTGCATTCTGGTGGACCACGGGCTCATGCGTAAGAACGAGGCGGCCGATGTCGTCGCCATGTTCCGCGAGCACTACAATCTGCCGCTCATTCTTGTCGATGCATCGGACCGGTTCATCGGCGAGCTTGAAGGCGAAAGCGATCCGGAAAAGAAGCGCAAGACCATCGGACGTCTCTTCATCGAGGTTTTCGAGGAAGAGGCGAAAAAGCTGGGCGGGGCGGATTTCCTGGTTCAGGGCACGCTTTATCCCGATGTGATCGAGAGCGTTTCCTTCACCGGCGGTCCATCGGTCACGATCAAGTCGCACCACAATGTCGGCGGCCTTCCCGAGCGCATGAACATGAGCCTTGTCGAGCCGCTGCGCGAGCTGTTCAAGGACGAGGTGCGCATTCTCGGCAAGGAACTGGGCCTGCCGGACAGTTTCATCGGTCGCCATCCTTTCCCGGGACCGGGGCTCGCGATTCGTTGTCCCGGTGGCATCACGCGCGAGAAACTGGAGATCTTGCGCTCTGCCGATGCAATCTATCTGGATGAGATCCGCAAGGCGGGGCTCTACGACGCAATCTGGCAGGCTTTTGCCGTTTTGCTTCCGGTGCAGACTGTGGGCGTGATGGGGGACGGCCGCACCTATGAATATGTCTGCGCGCTCCGTGCGGTGACCTCGGTCGACGGCATGACGGCGGATTTCTACCACTATGACATGGAATTCCTGGGCCGTGCCGCAACGAGGATCATCAATGAGGTGAAGGGTATAAACCGCGTGGTCTACGACGTGACCTCAAAGCCACCTGGCACAATTGAGTGGGAATGATACGACGTCCTTCGGGGTGTTTCGTGGCGAATCGTATTATCGACGTATCTCGTTGAAAGTAAAATAAAAATCTGTCGCCCTCTATCGCGGTCTATCGCCGCTAAGTGAAGCCGTTTGACGGTAAGGTTGACGGTATCCGCATTTTCGTCAACAAGCCAGTTTCCAAATACCGTCAGGGACTCAAGGCTAAGTGGCATGCTGATTTCACGCATAACATATTGATAATAAAAGAGTTTTCGCAAAGGTTGACGGTAAAAATTGGGCCATCGACGCGTTCTCTTGTTCCGAAGAGGTCCCTCAGGTGCTCACCGATCTCGCCCTTAAGAAGCTGAAACCAAAAGAAAAGTCGTACAAGCTGTCGGATCGTGACGGTATGTACGTCGTCGTCGCACCTTCAGGGCTGATCACCTTTCGATATGATTACCGTCTCAACGGGCGTCGCGAGACCTTGACCATCGGGCGCTACGGATCGGACGGGATCGGTTTGTCCGAGGCGAGAGAGCGGTGCACAGCTGCAAGAAAGCTGGTGGCAGAGGGGCGCTCCCCCGCTCTTGAGAAGCAACGCAGGAAACAGCGATTGACACCCGCAGCAAGCTTCAAGGAAGTCGGTAAGCGCTGGCTTAAGGAAGCGCGCATGGCAGAAAGCACGCGGTCAATGCGCAAGGCGATCTTTGATCGCGATATCCTGCCCGCATGGAAGAACCGGTTGTTGACTGAAATCACATCTGAAGACCTGCGTGCGCTCTGCTACAAGGTGAAGGATCGCGGGGCGCCGGCGACGGCCATCCATGTCCGCGACATCGTCAAGCAGGTCTACCGTTTTGCCATTCTCCATGGCGAGAAGATCCGCAACCCGGCTGATGGCGTGGCTCCGGCATCGATCGCGACTTTCGTCGCCAAGGACCGCGCGCTTACGCCAGCTGAGATACGCATCATGCTTGGTGAACTGGAGCACGTGCCGACGCTGCCCACCATCCGTCTCGGCCTGCGGTTGATCCTGCTGACCATGGTTCGCAAGAGTGAGTTACTGGAAGCCACTTGGGACGAGGTCGATTTCGAAAACGCCGTGTGGAATATCCCGAAAGAGCGGATGAAACGCGGCAAACCGCACAATGTGTATCTGTCACGGCAGTCGCTAGACATCATGATCGCGCTGAAGACCTGTGCCGCGAATTCACGCTATGTGCTGCCCTCGCGATATGACGCTGACCAGCCGATGTCAAAAGCGACCTTCAATCGTGTCACCATGGCCATCATTGAGCGCGCCAAGGAGAAGGGACTCGCCCTGCAACATTTCACTGTTCATGACCTGCGCCGCACCGGCTCAACATTGTTAAATGAACTCGGTTTTAACAGCGACTGGATCGAGAAGTGCCTCGCGCATGAAGAACGCCGTTCGTCTCGCAGCGTCTACAACAAGGCCGAGTACGAACACCAGCGCCGGCACATGCTTCAGGAATGGGCGGACATGGTTGATGCCTGGGTCTTGGGCCAGAAACGGACGCCGGTTCACTTCCCCTCGGCGATGACATTATCCGCGCCGGGACTCATGCCATAACATTTTAGCTGGAATTCAGAGTGCGCCCAATACTTCATCTGGTTTAGCGGTTGTGTATCGGGCCCGAACCTTGGCTCGCCAGCGTCGAGTGGAACGATCGATGAAGAACCTGTGGCGCTGCGTTTGCTGATCCCAGCGTTTGTATTGTCTCCGTCGTCGAGGGGGCGCGGGCGCAGCAGCTAATCGCTTGGGCCTGATTAGATACGAACCGGTCTCTTCTTGCGCTTACGAACATCAGGGCTGGGCGTCTTCTGGAAGACAGCTGCCTCGGACGCCCGCCGACGTTCGTCAATCCAGGCTTCCACTTCCGCTAGATCCCAGACGACACACCTGGAAGTCAGATAGAAACGCTTCGGAAACTCTCCGCGTTGCTCCATCTCATAAATGGTCGTATCGGACAGCGGAATGATCTCGCGCAGCTGGGCTCTCCGGATTGTTCGTCGGATACGCCGCGTCTCGAAATGCGAAAGGACGAGTAGCGGATCTTGTTGGGAGCGGTACGTGGCTTCATTCGCTTGTTTTTGCTGTCTCTGCGTCATTCTCAGGTCAGGTCCACCTAGCCAGTATTTGATTGAGTGCTGATGCTCACTCAAACGACGCGGCTCATGTATACCTCTTATGTACGATCGAGCCCGATTGGCCCGTTCCCCGTCGAACAGGCCGGTGAAAACGCTCATGAAATCGTGTAATTGCAAATGCTGTGACCTGAGGCCATCCAAAATCATCCCGCTGGGTTGGTCGCAAATCACCGGGTTGAACCGAGCCGGGTTTACCG
>NZ_AMSI01000024.1 GCF_000300515.1 Nitratireductor indicus C115 | reverse complement strand
TTTCCCCCCGCCAGTTGGGATCATCTGACGTCCGCATAAATGCGGAAAATCAAGGAGATGGAGCGGAAAAGCGTTCTCGTGAAACGATGAACCGTTCTAACGCATGTCTCCCGGAAGTGGGAACCGGTTCCGGGATAAAGACATGCGTAAAATCAGGAGCTTAAAGCGTAGGGAGCGAAACTGAAAGATCGCGACACGCTTTAATGCGAGGGGCCGCTTGGTGCGGGAAGTCCTTCGATGATGACGTTCACACAGGCCACCTTTCCGCTCTTGGCGGCACGTTCCAGTGCAGCGTCGAGCTCCGAAAGCTCCGTCACGAATTCGCCATGGCCGCCAAGCGCTGCCGCAACGAGGTCGTAGCGGCCATCGCTCAGCTCGCAGCCGATCAGGCGGTCGGCGCCGTAATCGCGAAGCTGAATCTGATGCTCCGCGTTCCAGCGCATGTCATTGCCGATGATGATCACATAGGGTGCGCCCACCCGCGCCGCCGTTTCCAGTTCGGCAAGGTGAAAGCCTGCGGTGCCATCGCCCATCAGCGAGAAGACCGCCGCATCGGGAAAGAGCTTGCCCGCGGCAAGCCCGTAGCAGAGCCCGCCCCCGATGGCGCCCGAAACGCCGTTGACGACCCGCCGCCCGGCGCTGAGCCCGGCCTGTACCCATTGACCGAACTCACCGCCATCGCTGATGAGCACGGCTTCACCGGCCTTGTCGATCTGGCGCTGCACGGCGGCGCAAACCTGATCCGGGGTAATGCGCCCCGAAACCGCAGCGGGTGCTGCCCGGCGTGCAAGCATCGCATTCACCTCGTCGCGCCATGCACCGTGGGCGCTGCGGCCTTCACCCACATCGATCAGGGCAGCTGCCGCATCGCGTGGGTCGGCGCAGAACGTCATGGCAAGCCGTCCGCCGAGATTGCGGTGGGCGCGGTCGCGTTCCTTGCCGTCAGGCTGTATGGAAAGCCAGCGGGCATCCTCGCGGAAGGCGGCCTTGTTTCCGAAGCCGAGGGTGAAGTCGACACGCTTGCCGAGCGTGACGACGAGATCGGCCTGTTTCAGCACTTCGCCGATGGCGCCGAGCGAGGGGTCTTTCAGACCGCGCGGGCTTTCCATGGCGATCACCGGCACATCATGTGCCTCTGAAAGCTTGCGGGTGAGGGCGCCGTTGCGTGTCGCGTTCATAACCGGGCCACACAGGATGACCGGCTTTGTGGCGGCGGCGATGGCCTGGCCGATGAGGCGTGCATCCCCTTCGCGAAGGGCCATGGTGTCGCGTACGAATTCCCCTGCCGGCGGCACCTTCGCATCGCCCGCATCCTGTTCCACCACGTCGAAGGGGAGGGCGATGTGCACGGGGCCTGGCCGGCCCGATGTCGCTGCCCGTATTGCCCGTGCCACATCCTCGCCCATCCGTGCCGCTGAAGATGCGCGCAGCGAGAGCTTGGTGAGGGGCGCTGTCATGGGCACCTGGTCCATCTCCTGGAATGCGCCCTTGCCATCCTGTCCGAGCGGGCTGTCGCCGGTGAGAAGCAGCACCGGCGTTTCCGATTCCGATGCGGTGAAGAGCGGACCGAGCGCGTTGGCGGCACCGGCACCCGCCGTCACCATGGCGACGCCGATGCCGCCGGTGAGCTGGGCATGGGCCTCGGCCATATAGAGCGCCGCCGCCTCATGGCGCGTGTGGACGATCTCCACGCCAGCGCCGAAGCAGGCGTCGTAGACGGGCATGATCTGGTTTCCCGAAAGCGAGTAGATGCGCGTCACACCCGCCGCCTTGAGTGCCGCCACCAGTAAATCCGCTCCGCGCATTCCGCTCTCCTCCTTTGGTGCCATTCCGGCGTTTCCCGGTCATGCCGGATGGTTGAACCTCATGCCACCTTGAAGAAGGGCGCGGGGATCAGAATCTTGTTTTCGATGTGGTCGACCAGCGGGCGCATCTGCACCGCATAGGCCTGCCATTCAGGCGAGGCCTGAAGCGCCTTTCGACGCTCCCAGCGGTCATCCATGCTTTCATAGCCCCACATGTGGACGATCTGATTAAGCGGGCCGATATCGGTGAAGTAATAGCCCACCATCTTGCCAAGGATGCGTGTCTGAACCTCAAGCCCCTCTTCCTCATAGAGCTTCAGGAATTTGGACACATTGCCATTCTTCAGCGTGTAGGTGCGCTGGTCCACGAACATTCGGTTCCCCTCCCGGTGGATGATGCGTCTGCCTGGCGTCCTGAAACGCTGCGGCAAAAGCTCAGATAAGCTCGTCGCTGCGGTCGTCGGTTTCGCCGTAGCGTTTCAGGACGGCGGGCTTGGTGCCCTCATAGAGCCGGTCCAGGTTCTGCGCGATGCGCTCGTTCTCACGCTCGAACAGGCAGTTGCCTTCAAGGTCCGAGGCTACGATGAAGGGCCCCATGCGGTTGCATTTGAGCACCCACATGGCTTGCGCCAGGCCGAGCTCCTCGTGCCAGTGCACGGCCTCCACATTATCCACGCCGCGTCCAAGCAGCGCGCCCGTGCCATAGCCCACAGTGGTAAGGTAGACCGCACCATTGGGCACGAAATATTGCTTGTAGTCGCGCGAGGTCATGCCGCCCTTGCCGATGATCAGCTTGGCACCGGTCTTGGCCATCCATTCGGGCAGCCATTTGGCGAAGCGGAAACTGGCCGTCGCTGTCACCGCGCCCATGTTGAAACTGCCATCCGGGCGGATGGTGGCGGCCGGAGAACAATGGAAATTCGCAGCACTTTCCGAAGGCAGCTCCATCGGAATGTTGGCCTTCTCCTCCAATGCGCGCATGTAGACACCCTCGCGCGCGGTGTACATCAGCCCGTCCAGATAAACGATGTCGCCAAGCCGCAATGCGGCGATGTCCTCGGCGGTGGGGGTGGTCGAAAGCCGGATCTCGCGCGGTTTCATTCGGCAGCCTCCATCACGGGTTCCCATTCGACCGTTTCGCGGCGCTGATAATCCGTGAACCAGTCGGGATCGGTGCGGTATTCGACGCGCCCGTCGGCAAAAATGCGCGCCACGGCGCGCCGCGACGACAGGCAGAAGGCATGCACGCTCATCTGCATGCCGCCGGTGTGGCAATAACCGACCTCGATATGGGTATCGATCACCATGTTCTTGCCGACAAAGCCCATGGCGCCCATGCCGATGGAATTGCCGAGCTCCTTCAATTCGTCCTCGAGTTCGGCCACGCGCGGGTCGGTGTTGCGGCTTCCCACCACGCGCAGGCACGCGGCGCGCTTGCCGAGCACCATGCAGGTATCCTTGCAGCCGCCGAGCCCGATGCCGATGATCGCCGGCTGGCAGGCGAGGCCGCGTTTGCCGAAGGCTACGAGACAGTCGAGATAGAAGCGCTTGATGCCCTCGATGCCGTCGGAGGGAAAGAGCATGCGGTAGTCGGTGCCGAAAAGGCCACCCTTATGAACGGTGATGAGGTCGATCCACTCGCCGCCCGGCTCGTAGCCATATTCGATTTCCGGCGCGCCTATGCCCACATTGTTGTTGTGGTCCGTTCGCCAGAGCGGATGCACGCGGTTGGGGCGCAGCGGCACGCCGTTGGTGCGGTTGGCAGTCGCCCGCCGCAATGCAGTCTCCAGCGCTATGGGGCCGCCCTCGATCTGGGTTTCGTTGCCCATCTTCACATACCAGCGTGGCGTGCCTGTATCGCCGCACATGGCGCGGCGGTCTTCCTTCGCTGCCTCGTAGTTCTTGAGCATGGCGTCGAGCACGAAGGCGGATAGCTCGCCTTCTTCTGTCTTTGCCGCCGCCTTCAGCCCGTCGAGATAGTCCTCGGGAATTTCGATCGCGGCCTTGTCCATCAGGGTTTCGGCCGTGGATTGGATCAGGTCGATGGAAATCATGCTTGAGCCACCAGGGTTTCGGGTTCGTCTTCGGGCAGGATCGTCTCGCCCGGCCGGACAATGGTGAAACGCACATTCTCGCGCTCCACGCTAACCGTGTCGCCGTTCTTTCTCGCCACGGTGAAATAGGAGGTGTCCATGTCCCCGCTGTCTGGGAAGTCCTCGCGGAAATGCGCTCCGCGCGAATTCTCGCGCGACAGCGCCGCCTTGGTGATGACCTCCGAAATCTCGGTCAGCGAAGCCACGTTCAGCCAGTCGTGCCAGGTCAGGTTGAAGGCGAGGTTGGAGGCATCGACGCCCGTGTCGAGAAGCGCGCCGTGAATGTCGCCAAGCCGTTGCAGCCCGCGCTTCAGCCCGTGTTCGGTGCGGATCACGCCCACATCGTCCCACATCATTTCCTGAAGCTGCTTGCGAATCTCGTGGACATTGCCGGGCTTTCGGGCGAAGGGCCGCCGTGCCCGTTCGATCTCGGCGGCCAGCACATCCTCATCCGGGTCGCGCAGGCTGCCCATGGTGCGGATATCGGCGGCCATCGTTTCGCCGGCCACGCCGCCGAAGACAGTGGAATTGGCCACGCCATTGCCGCCGAGGCGGTTGGAGCCATGGGCGCCGCCCGCATCTTCTCCGGCCACGTAAAGCCCCTCGATGCCGGCGCGCGTATCGGGATCGACCACCACGCCGCCCATGAAGTAATGCGCGGTGGGCACCACTTCGACGAGGCCTCCGGCCAGGTCGAAGCCGCAATCCGCGCAGCGCTTCACCATGCCGGTGAACTTCTTGCGCACATTGTCAGGCCCTAGATGCTTCATCGAGATATAGACGCCGACCTGCTCGGGATTGTTGTTCTTGCGCATCTCCGAATAGATGCCCCGGCTCACAACGTCGCGCGTGGCGCGTTCGCCGCGCTGGTCATAGTCGAACATGAAGCGGTGGCCGTGCGCGTTGAGAAGTTCGCCACCCGCGCCGCGCAGGCCTTCTTCCAGAACCGTGCCGGTCATGCGCGTATGGTCGCCCGCCAGAAGGCCGGTCGGGTGGAATTGCACCATCTCCATGTCGCGCAAGGGCAGGCCGAGGCGCAGCGCCATGGCGAGGCCGTCCATGGTCTTGTCGCCGGAAGGCGTGTGATATTTGTACATGGTGGGTCCGCCGCCGGTGCCCATCATCACCGTCTTGGCCCGCACAAAGCGAAAACGCCCCGTGCGCATGTCGATGAAGAGAACACCCGCCAGCGCGCTGCCGTCGCGTGTCGGCACCAGGCCGATGGCCCGGTGTTCCTCCAGCTTCTCGATGGGGCGGGACAGAACCTGCTCCATCAGCCGGTTGATGATCTCGATGCCGGTCAGGTCGCCCTTGTGCACGGTGCGGTCGGCAGTCTGCCCGGCGAAAGCCTTGTGATGCAGGCTGCCGTCCGGCTCGCGGTCGAAGAAGCAGCCGATCTCGTTTTCGAGTTCGCGCACCCGTTCCACGGCGAGCTTGCACAATTTCCAGGCCATGTCCTGGTTGGGCAGCCACTTGCCGCCCACCACCGTGTCCATGAAATGCCTCTCGACACTGTCGCCTTTGCCGAGCGCGACATTGTAGCCACCCTGAACCATCCGGGTGCAGCCGCATTTGCCCACAAGGCCTTTCACGGCGACGGTGATCCGCGTTCCCTCGGGCGCATTCTGCTGCGCGTGGAGAGCGGCAAACAATCCGGCTCCACCCGTTCCGAGGATCAGGATGTCCGTGTCGTGACGGTCGATATCCGCTTTCAGAGGCATGGCTACACCGCGTTCAGGAAAAAGGCGCCGGACACCAGAAACGCGCCGGCGATGCTGGCTGCGGCCAGCGTCTTGTGGCGTGCGGGCCAGGGCAGGAATTCGAGCGCCAGAAGGCGCAAGCCGCCGAACAGATGTACGGCAAGCAGGAAGACAAGGCCGAATTCGGCGAATTTGACCAGGGGATGGTCGGTCCAGCGCGCAAATCCGTCAAAGCCTTCCGGATTCGTCAGCACCATCGAGAGCATCCAGAAATGCGCGGGCAGGAATAGCGCCAGCCCGAGCCCCGAAAGCCGGTGGAGCAGGAAGGCGAACCAGAGCGGGTGATTGCGATGACCCCTCATGCCGACACCGTCACGGCCATGACGGCGCGCGCGCCGAGAAACAGGAAAAGGAGGAAGCTTGCACCGCTCAGGAGCGAAAGGGCGCTGCCGCGCAATCCGGTGGTTTCCGAGACGATCACCCGCACGCCGATGGCCGCATGCACGGAAACGGCGGCCACGAACATGCCGTAGAACAGGAACCAGAAGACGGAACCTTGTGTACGGCCGAGAATTTCGGCGGCGCTGAGCCCCCCCTGGATCGCGTAGATCATCACCGCGATATGCGTGATGACGAAGGGAACCATGATCATGGCGCTGATGCGCTGGGCGAGATAGAGGCGAATATTGAGCATCACGCACCCCGCTTGAAGAAATTGCGGGCCGTCAGCCGCTTCAGTCCGGCGATGGCGCTCATGGGGTCGAGGTCGTTGGGGCAATGCAGGGTGCAGCTGCCCATGGAGTGGCAGTTGTGGCAGCCGCCAGCCGCCGAGACGATCTCGATAACCGCGTCGCGATTGCCGTGTTTCTCGTCATTGACGATGGTCCAGGCACGCTGGAGCGCAGCCGGGCCCAGATAGTCCGGATTGCCCGTCACCGTGTCGCAAGCCGCATAGCAGACCGAACAGTTGATGCATTCGATGCCTGCATTGGCCGCGTCGCGGCCCGCGCTCTCCGGCTTGATCTGCGGAATGGGGTCGTTGCGCGTCGCGCTGGGGGCGTGCCGTCCGCCCGCCTTCACCCATTTGTCGAAGAAGGGCGCCATGTCGGCGGCCAGGTCCTTGATGACGGGCAGGTTGCGCAGCGGCGCGATCTTCAGCTTGCGGTCCTTGCCCGCGACCTTCTTCACATGGGTGCGGCAGGTCCAGCGGGGCGAGCCGTTGACCATCATCGCGCAGGAGCCGCACATGCCCACCCGGCAGGCGAAGCGATAGGTCAACGTCGGGTCGGCATTCTGCTGAATCCACGACACCACGTCCAGAATGGTCTGGCTGGCATATTCGGGAACCCTGAAGGACTGATAGTCCCCCGAAGAGGCGTCCCCCCGCCAGACCGAAACGTCGAGATATTCCTGCTGTTCGGACAAGGCTTTTCCCAATCAAGATGGTCTTTAGAACGGGTATAAATGATAGATAGTTTTACAAAAAAGCGGATAATTCTAACGCTTAGTTTCAGTTTTCCTTACATAAAGCTCCGGCCATCAAAGCTGCTGAAACGAATGTGGCGGGCTCTTGCCGACCCCGCCACTTCCTTTTGAAAAGATTGTTCTTTCAGTTCTTTGCCGGGCTTGCGACCGCATCGCTGTCGGGCGGTTTCGGTCCACGTAGGCCCGTCCGGAGGATGGCGTAAAGAGTGATCGCCGTCAGGCCCCAGAAGAACCAGGTAATCGGGCCCCTGAAGAGGATCACCGGGCTGCCGCCGGACATCAGCATGGCCTGACGGAAATTGTCTTCCAGAAGCGGCCCGAGGATGAAGGCGATCAGGAAAGGCGGGGCGGGAATATGCATGCGCATCATCAGGTAACCGACCCAGCCCATGACCAGCATGACACCTATGTCGAACACGCTGTTGTTGACCGCGAACACGCCATAGATGCTGAGGATCAGCACCGTCGGGATGAGGATGCGGCGTGGAATGTCGGCCACATATTTGAAGCCCCGGATCGCCGCCGAACCGATCACCAGCAGGAATACCGAGCTGACGATCAGGCCGATGAAGAGGCCGTAGATCAGGTCCACATTCACCACGAACATCATCGGACCGGGCTGCAGCCCGTGCACCATGAAGGCGCCGATGATGATGGCGGTGATGACGTCGCCGGGAACGCCCAACGCCAGAAGCGGGATGAGCGTTGCACCGGCAACGCCGTTGTTTCCGGCTTCGGCGGCAGCCACGCCCTCCACCTCGCCCTTGCCGAAATTGGCCTTGTTGGGCGATTTGCGGCGGGCTTCCGAATAGGAAAGGAAGGCGGCGGGTGCGGCACCGATGCCGGGAATGGAGCCGAGGAAGACGCCGATAAAGCTGCCTCGCAGGATCGAGCGGAAAGACTTCTTGTAATCGGCGAACGTGACCTTGTTCTTGCCCAGGCTGCGCGTCTTGCCGAGATGACCGGTCGGGTGCCAGGCCATGGCCAGCACTTCGGGAATGGCGAACAGGCCGATCAGGACGGCGATGAAGTTCAGACCGCCCATCATGTTCGGATCGCCGAAGGTGAAGCGGTTCGTGCCGTAGATCAGGTCGAGGCCCACCGTTGCCAGAAGAAGCCCCAGCAGGGCGGAAAAGGCACCGCGCAACAGGCTTTCACCCGAAACACCCGCAATGATCGTCAGCGAGAACAGGATCAGCGTGAAGAATTCCGGCGGTCCGAAGTTCAGGGCGAACGATGCCAGCCAGCCGGCGAACAGAATGAGCGACAGGTTCGATACGAGGTCAGCCGTGCATGAGGCCCAGAGCGCCATGCCGAGCGCCCTGCCGGCTTCGCCGCGTTCGGCCATCGGATAACCGTCCATGACGGTTGCCGAGGAGGCCGGCGTGCCGGGTGTCTTGATCAGGATGGCGGGGATGGAGCCACCGAAAATGCCGCCCTTGTAGACGCCGAGAAGAAGCAGGATGCCTGTCACGGGTTGCATCGAGAAAGTGAACGGCAGCGTCAGCGCGACAGCCATGGTGGCCGACATGCCGGGAATGGCGCCGGCAATGACGCCGATGGCGACGCCGAGACCGAGCGCGAGAAACACTTCGAGATTGCTGACGAGCGAAAGGCCCGCCATCAGGCTGTCGAGAAATGTCATGGAAGCCTCACGAAATCGCCTTGCGGGATCGCCAGGCCGGCGACATGCGCAAAAAAGGCATAGAGGACAAGCGGTATCGCCACGGCACAGATGAAGGCTGCGATCGGATAACGCGTTTTCAACACGAGGACAGTTGCCATGAACATCAGCATCGATGTCCATACCATGCCGAGCTTGGCCATGATTGCCATCGCCACCACCATGATGACGGCGATTGCGGCAAGCCGGAGATAGCCCTGCTTCTCGTCCTCGATCTGCTCGTTGAGCGGCGGTCCCCCGGCCGTCTGGCTCATTCCTGTCGCAACCAGGCCGAGCCCCGTAAGCCCCATCAGACCTGCCAGCGTATAGGGCCAGAACACCGGCGAGAGCACGATGTGCGGCACATTGCTGGGAACCGAAACCCAGTTCGGTATGGCTATGAGGATCAGGAACAGGGACAGGGCGATCGCGCCGAGCCCAAGCCGGATTTGCAACTGTCTGTTATCCATCCGCTCCTCCCAAAGCGAAGGCGCCGGGCGATTGCCCGGCGCTGAGTTTCCCCTGGTTCAGCCTTCCACGCGCATGCCGAGTTTGTCGACGAGTTTCTTGAACGTCTCGTACTGACGGTTGATGAAGGCGCTCGCGTCCTCAGGCGACATGAGTTCGACGATCGAG
Organism: Nitratireductor indicus C115; assembly: GCF_000300515.1. Lineage (GTDB taxonomy): Bacteria > Pseudomonadota > Alphaproteobacteria > Rhizobiales > Rhizobiaceae > Nitratireductor > Nitratireductor indicus. Next base: position 19,287 of record NZ_AMSI01000024.1, on the reverse strand, counting down.
CCGCTGGACGTCATGGTCTTCATGAAGCGCTCGTCGGCAACGGCTGCCGCCATCCACTCGCCCCACTTCGCGGCGACGTCATCCGGCAGGTCCTTGGGGCCGGCAATGCCCGTCCAGCCAACCAGCTCGGTCAGCGCAGGCTTGCCGAGTTCCACAGCGGTCGGCGCATCGAAGCCTGCAAGCGGTTCCTTGGTCGTGACCAGGATCGGCTTCAGCTGCTTGTTGGCGATCAGATTGGCAAGCGCGGAGGAATTCGTGCACACGAAGGTCACGGTTCCGTTGAGCACTGCGGTTGCCGCTTCGCCGCCGCCCTTCTGCGGAATGTGGGTGGCCTTGTTGAGCGGGTCCTTGACGCCGAATTCGTCGAGAACCATCACGGCGGCAAGCTGGAGCATGGAGCCGACGCCGGACGAGCTGTAGCTCACGCCGCCTTCTTCCGCCTTCTTTGCCAGATCCTCGATCGACTGGATGTCGGAACCTTCTTTAACCGCGCATACGACCGGGTTGATCTCATAGACCGTCACGAAGCGAAAATCGTCGAGCGTATAGGGCAGGGTTGCCTTCATCGCCGGGTTCACGGTGTGCGACCCGACACGGGCGAAAAGCATCGTATAGCCATCGGACCGGGCGTTCTTCACCTGCACGCTGCCGGTGGCGCCGCCAGCGCCGGTGATGTTCGACATGACCATCGGCTTGCCAGCGGCCTTGCTCAGCGGCTCCGAAATGGCACGCGCGGAAATATCCGTCGCACCGCCCGCGCCATAGGGGATGATCATGTTGATCGGACGTTCTGGATATTCGGCTAGCGCTGCGGTGGACATCGCGCCCAGCAGAATTGCGCTGGCTAACAGTGAAAGTGGTTTCAGTTTCATCCGGTTCTCCTCCCATTTTGATTTGCCGACTGCTCATAGCACTTCGGCCGGTCTCCTCACACCTTGACATTTCTTATGGGCAAGGCTTTCTTAATAAAAGCCGGTTTTGCTAACATTTTTTGTTAGAAAATCTAACATTAAACTTTTGCGTGCGCTTCCATGTCGATTCGATCTCTGCGAACCCTCGTTGCCGTTCACGATCACGGCACGTTCAGTGCGGCGGCTGATGCGGTCTTCGTGACCTATTCAGCCGTATCGCAGCAGATGAAGGCGCTGGAGGAGGAGTATGGCATTACCATATTCGACCGTTCCAAACGCACGCCCGAACTGACACCGCTCGGTCTTGCCCTCGTGGCGCGCGCCCGGGAGATCGTTCGCGCCTATGACGATCTCCTGCCGTCCATCCAGGGAGAGGGGGCGCTGAAGGGGGAAATCACGCTCGCGGCCGTTCCCACCACGCTGACGGGCCTGGTGCCGCTCGGCATTTCCGTTCTCAAGCGCAATTGCCCCGATTTGCATATCCGTGTCGGCCTGGGCCTCACGACGCCGCTTCTCACCCAGATCAAGCGCGGCACACTTGAGGCAGGCATTCTATCGGTTCCCGCCCTGGCGCCGGAGGGCCTCACCATTCAGGAAATCGTCACCGAGCCGCTGGAGCTTCTGGTTTCTCATGAGCATGCCGATGACGATCCGTTCGAATTGCTGCGCACGCAGCCCTTCATAAGATTCAACCGCGAGGCGGTTGTCGGCGAAATCATCGAGCGGTGGCTTCAGGCAAGATCGATCACCGTCAACGAGACCATGGAGCTTCAAGGGCTGGATGCAATCACGAGCATGGTCGCCGCCAATCTCGGTGTTTCGATCTGCCCGCGGCGCTGTATCAAGACCAGCATGACGCCGGGTGTGCGCTCGCTTTCGCTCGGTGACGATGCGCCCACCCGGCGCTTGTGCCTCGTCACGCGCAAGAACAGTGCCAAGCGCCTGGTTATCGACAAGATTCATGAATCCTTCCTGGAGGCCGTCCGCATCGGCGTCTTTCCGGCAGGACAAGCTCAGGAAAGCCTATAATCGTGACATTTGAGACTGCTGCCATGATCGTCGCCGGCGCTGCCGCCGGCGGTTTCATAAATGGATTAGCCGGCTTTGGGACGGCTCTTTTCGCCCTCGGCTTCTTTCTGGAAGTGATGACCGCGACGCAAGCCGTTTCCCTTGTCGTCATCCTGTCCGTGGTCAGTGGCCTGCAGGGGGTCTATCTGGTGCGTGATGCGATGTTCAACAACACGCGGCGGCTGATGCGCTTTCTGCTGCCTGCGCTGGTCGGCATTCCGCTGGGCATTTACGCGCTGGCCTATCTGGAGGCGCATACGCTGAAGCTGGTGATTGGCTTCTTTCTCGTTCTTTACGGCGGTTTCTTTGCCTTCCGGCGCAACCTGCCGCAGATCGAAGGCGAAAAGCCGGTCGCCGATATGGTCGTCGGCTTCGCGGGCGGCATTCTCGGCGGTGCGGCTTCGCTTTCCGGCGCGCTCCCCACCATGTGGTGTTCCATGCGCCCGTGGCCGAAGGCCGAAACACGTGCTGTTCTTCAGCCCTTCAACGTAGCGGTGCTCAGCATCGCGATCATTCTCTTCTGGCTTCGCGGCGCATACACCCACGAAACGCTCTATCATCTGGCCATAGCTGTGCCCGCTTCCCTGATCGCCGCTCAACTTGGCATCACGGTTTTCAAGCGGCTGAACGACGGCCTGTTTCGCAGGCTCCTGATCCTGTTGACCTTCTTTTCCGGCGCCATTCTCCTGTCGCGTGAAGCCATGGCCATGCTTGGCTAGAGTATTTTGCAGTCAGGTGGAATCGCCTGACGTCCCATAAATGCGGACAAACAGTGAGAGCGGTTCAGCATATCGATGAAATGCTGAGCCGCTCCAGGCTTAACGCTGGACGAGAAAGGCTCTCCTAACCTAACCAACGGGACCGAGCGAGGCCCGCTCGGCAATCTCCGTTTCCAGGCAGATCGTTTCAGGTGGCTTTCCCTCCAGCGTCTGCCGCAGGAGCGCCTGTGCGGCCAGATTGCCCATTTTGCGATGGGGGACATGGACGGTGGTGATCGGCGGGGAAACCACGGTCGCGATTTCGATATCGTCGAACCCGGTGACGGAAACGTCGCCCGGTACGTCGATGCCCATCTCACGCGCTGCCATTACGGCGCCGACAGCAAGCACATCATTGCCGCACATGACGAGGGTCGGCCTGTCTTCGCCCTCCATGAGTGTGTGAAAGGCAGCCTTGCCGCGTTTGATGCTGTAATGGGTTTCCACAAGGCGCAGGGACTGCGGGTCGAGACCCGCCGCCTTCATGGCTGCTCGCACCCCCTCGACGCGGGCCCTGGCACGGTCATTATGGATCGATTGCGCGGAGATATAGGCAATACGCCGATGGCCGAGCTTCAGCGCTTTTTCGGCCAGCTTGCGCGAGGCGGCCTCATTGTCGAAGCCGACGAACGATACGCCCGGCTGATTGCCGATCGCCCAGGCAAGCACCACCGGAATGCCGCGCTCGGCGAGAAAGTCGTAGATGGCCGGGTCCCGGTCGGCGCCGATCAGGAGCAGACCGTCGGCTCCGCGTGCAACGAGGTTGCGGATTTGGCTTTCCTCGACGGATGCCTCGTAATTGGAGCTGGCGACAAGCAGGGTGCTGTCGATGCTCGCCAGCGCGTCCTGAAAGGCCTGCACGCCACGGGCGAAAATGGCGTTTTCCATGGTCGGGATCACGGCGCCATAGGTGTTGGTGCGCCGTGCGGCCAGCGCCCGCGCTCCGAAATTCGGCGTGTAGCGCAGCTTCTCCACCGCCTCCATGACGCGGGCGCGGGTTGCCTCCGTCACCTGGGCCGGATTGTTGAGACAGCGCGATACGGTTGCAGTTGAAACGCCCGCCTGCCGAGCCACGTCCTCCAGCGTCGGTAGTCCTGCCGTGCGGCCTTGATTGTTCATGAAGATGCCACGCTCCGCAGCCTTGAGAGAGATTCCATTTGTGATGATACCATTTCTTGAATTGTGAATGTAAGCCCTTGCATTTCGGAATGTAAGCGCTTACAAATCGTGCCGGTGACGTAAAGTCACGGGAGGAATTCATGTTCTTGGTGCTTTCGGGACTGTCTTTCGCAGCCTTTGCCTGGAGCGTCGTCTACGGCTCTTTCACCGGTTTGTCGTTTTTCGGCGACAAGGGCGATCTCGCGCTTCTGGTCCTGACGACCCTCTTTTTCATTGTCGCAATCTTGAAGGCGGAGGCTTCGCGGGCACCGCGGGAGACGAATTCTCAAACACGCTGACTGGGAGGTAGCGCATGTCTGACAATCGTGATCTGAAATCGGCCGAGCGCCGTAATTTTCTGAAACTTACAGGAGCTGGCGCCTTCACCGCTGCGGTGATGGCGGGCGCGGCGGGGACGCTCTGGTCCGAGGAGGCGGCGGCGCAGACCGCGCAGGAAGAGCGCGAGCGCGAGAAGGCCGCCGAGCATACGATGACCATTGCCAGCGCCTATGTGCTTGGCGCCTCGCGCAGTTATCCGATCCTTCAGCTCGATCTCAAGGAAAACATCCAGAACGCCACGCGCGGCAAGGTTTATGTGAAGCTCGCTCCGGGCGGGCAACTCGGCGCCGGTGGAGCCCTGGTTCAGAAGGTGCAGGGCGGCACCATTCAGGCCGCGCAGCATTCTCTGGCTAATTTTGCCCCCTTCGCGCCGGCGGTGGATCTGATCAACCTGCCGTATTTCTGCGGTTCCAACCAGCGCTTCACAAATCTCGTGACCTCCGATGCGTGGATCAATGAAGTCCATCCCAAGGTGGAGGAGAAGGGCTTCAAGCCGCTGTTCTATGTCGTGATCGACCCGCGTGTCGTCGCCATCCGCAAGGGCGGCGCGGGCGCCGTGATGTCTCCTTCCGATCTGAAGGGCGTCAAGTTCCGCGTTCCCGGTTCGCAGATGCTGTCGCAATACTACCGGATGGTTGGCGCCAACCCGACGCCCGTTGCCTGGGGCGAGACGCCTTCGGCCATCAAGCAGGGCGTTGCCGATGCGCTCGATCCGGCGGTCGGCGCTCTCTATGTGTTCGGCTTCAAGGATATCCTGAGCCACGTCACCTTCACGCAGGCTGTGCCTGACAGCCAAGTCTATTCCTGCAACCTCGAATGGTTCAATGCCTTGCCGGCCGATATCCAGGAGGCGATCCTTTTCGCCTCGGAGATCACCCAGCAGCAGAACCTCGCCAAGGTGCCCGCCGCGCGCAACTATGCGATGGCGGAACTGGCCAAGTCGGGTGTCGAGTTCCACACGCTCAGCGATGATCAGCTCGGCGAGTGGAAGGAAACGGGCGGTTATCAGCGCAGCGAATGGGATGACTTCAAGACGGAGCTTGCGGGCTCCATGGAAGCCTTCACCAAGCTGGAGGAAGCCGCCGGCACCATGGGCCGTTACTACGTCCACGACGCCTGATCCCCAAACAGCCTCTCCGGCGCGGCTATCCTCCGCGCCGGTCTGGTCCGAACCGGAAACCCTTCCCGGCTGAGCCGGGGAGACAGACCGAACACGTCTGGTGGAAAGATGCGCCCGATGCTCAAGATGCTTGATCAAAACGCAGAAAGATGGGCCTTGCTCTTCTTCTACGTGCTGCTTGTTCTCACCATGGCTGTGGAAGTGGTGCGCCGCGAGGCGTTCGCCTTCTCCTCCATCTGGGGAGAGGAGGTGGTTCGCTATGCCTTCATCTATCTTGCCTGGATCGGCGCTGCCTCGGCGGTGCGCGAGCGTGCGCATATCCGTATCGATGTGATCCTTCATTATCTCGGGCCGCGCGCCAAGGCGCTCATTTACATGCTGGGCGATCTCGTGATGTTCGCCGTTGCTGTGATCGCGCTTTGCTGGTCGTTCGAGACGGTGGCCGTGTCCTGGAAATTCGGTTCGGTCAGCCATGGCCTTCGGGTCCCCATGGTCTGGTTCCTGATGGCCGTGCCCGTCGGTTTCACCCTGATGGTCGTCCGGCTCATCCAGTCCTTCATCCATGACGTCAACGCCCTTCGCACAGGCCAGCCGGTCTTCGAAGGCAACAAGCTGTTCGATTGAGGCCCCGTCATGATGTGGCAACAACAACTCAACACGGTCGTGCTCGGTGCCGACTTTTATCTCCCGGTCATCGCGTTTGTGCTTTTATGCGCGCTGGCCGTACCAGTCTGGGCCGCAATCGGCACCTCCGCAATTCTGATGTTGTGGATGTCGGGCGCGCTGCCGCTCTCGCTGGTGGGCGAATCCCTTTTCGACGGCATCGATGCCTTCGCGCTGACCGCCATCCCGCTCTTCATCCTGACGGGCGACGTTCTGGTTCGGACCGGTCTGAGCCGCAAGTTTCTTGACGTTGCCGAGGCGCTGACCTGCTGGACGAAGGGTGGCTTCGGCTCCGCCACGGTGCTGGTCTGCGGCATGTTCGCGGCGATTTCCGGTTCGGATGCCGCTGGTGCAGCCGCCGTTGGCCGCATGACCATCGACCGGCTTGTCGAAAGCGGCTATCCGCGCCCTTACGCCTGCGCCCTTGTGGCCGCCGGCGCCTGCACGGGCATCCTCATTCCGCCCTCCATCGCATATATCGTGATCGGTCTGGTGCTCGGCATTTCAGCCTCCACACTGTTCATGGCGGCGCTCATTCCGGGGCTGGCGATCCTCGTGTCGATCCTCGTCACCAATCTGGTGATGAACAGGATCTACAATTTCGAAGGCGCGCAGCCCATGACGTTCTCGGAATGGCTGGGCCGTCTCTTCGCCACGCTCAAATCCGGCTGGTATGCCTTTCTGGTGCCGGGCATCATCTTCTATGGCATTTTCTTTGGGCGCCTCACACCCACCGAGGCAGGCGCCACCGCCGTTATCGTCACCATCGTCATGGGGTTCCTGCTCGGCACGCTGAAGCTTTCCGATTTTCCATCGATGCTCATCAGCTCCGCCAAGGTCAACGGCGTCATCCTCCCCATCATCGCCTTCTCGCTGCCGCTTGCCCAGGCGCTTGCCATCATGGGTGTTCCGCAGGGTTTCGTGGCGATGGCGACCGGCGTATCGGATGACCCGGTCATCCTGATCATGATGATGATCCTTATCCTGATCGCGGCGGGCTGCGTGATGGAGACGACGCCCAACATCGTCATTCTCGCGCCGATACTGAAGCCTCTCGCCGACAATATCGGCATGAACGAGATTCAGTTCTGCATCATGATGATCACTGCGCTCGGCGTAGGCTTCATCACGCCGCCGCTCGGTCTCAACCTCTTTGTGGTCTCCGGCCTCACGGGCGAATCCATCCTGCGGATCGCCGTGCGCGCGGTGCCCTTCGTCTTCTTCATGCTCATCGTGGTTCTTCTGATCGCCTATGTGCCGGCGATCTCGACCACGCTTCTCCCGGATATCTACAAGTAGGAAACAGGTGAAATGGCTCGCAATTATCTGAAGAAAGCCAAGCTCTTCCCGGCGTCGGATTCGACCGATGTGCGCGATACGGTCCAGAACATCCTGAACGATATCGAGATGCGGGGCGATGCTGCGGCCCTGGAATATGCCGCGAAATTCGACCGCTATGAGGGCAATATCAAGCTGACCCGCGCCGAGATCGATGCGGCCATCGCGCTGGTTCCTGAACAGCTGAAGCAGGACATTCGCTTTGCCCATGACAATGTACGCCGTTTCGCGGAGGCCCAGAAATCCACGTTGAAGGATGTGGAGCTGGAAATCGTGCCGGGTCTCGTCGCCGGTCAGAAGACGATCCCGGTGCGTACCGCCGGTTGCTACATCCCCGGCGGCCGCTACAGCCACATCGCGTCCGCCATAATGACCGTCACGACGGCCAAGGTCGCCGGCTGCGAAAACATCATCGCCTGCTCGCCGCCGCGCCCCGGCGTCGGCATCGCGCCGGCCATCGTCTTTGCGGCCGACCTTTGCGGTGCCGATACGATCCTGGCGCTCGGTGGCGTTCAGGGTATCGCCGCGATGGCCTTCGGCCTCTTCGGCCTGCCGAAAGCCGACATTCTGGTCGGCCCCGGCAATCAGTTCGTCGCTGAAGCCAAGCGCATTCTTTTCGGTCGTGTGGGCATCGATATGTTCGCCGGTCCCACCGACAGCCTGATCCTGGCCGACGGCAATGCTGATCCGGAAATCGTGGCCGCCGATCTCGTGGGGCAGGCCGAGCATGGCTATAACTCGCCGGTCTGGCTGGTCACCGATTCCGATCCGCTGGCCCGCAAGGTGCTCGATCTCGTGCCGCAGCTGATTGCTGCCTTGCCGGAATTGAATGGCAAGAATGCTGAAGCCGCCTGGCGCGACTATGCCGAAGTGATCGTTTGCGCCGACCGCGAGGAAATGGCGGCCACCGCCGACGATTACGCGCCGGAGCACCTGACCGTGCAGGCCGGCGATCTCGATTGGTGGCTGGGGCGGCTCAAATGCTACGGCTCGCTCTTTCTGGGTGAGGAGACCACGGTTGCATTCGGCGACAAGGCTTCCGGCCCCAATCACGTGCTGCCGACCTCAAAGGCCGCGAATTACACGGGTGGCCTCTCCGTCCATAAATACATGAAGATCGTCACCTGGCAGCGTGCGACGGTCGAGGGATCAAAGCCCATTGCGGAAGCCACGGCGCGCATTTCCCGCCTTGAGGGCATGGAGGGCCATGCCCGCACGGCCGATATTCGCCTGAAGAAATATTTCCCCGATGAGACGTTCAACCTGACCGTGGCCGAGGGAGCGGGCGCATGAGCGCTCCGTCTCCTCAAAAGCTGTTCGACCTTTCAGGCCGCGTCGCCTGCGTCACGGGCGCGAGCTCGGGCCTGGGGCGGCGAGCAGCCGACGTGCTGCTTGCCGCAGGCGCCAGCGTCGTAGGCGTTGCCCGCCGCGAGGCGGCATTGGCAGAGTGGGCGAAGAGCGCCGGCGACAAGGCAGGCTATGTCGTTGCGGATCTGGACGATCCGTCTGCGATGGAAGCTGTGGCCGGTAAGGTGCGGGCTCTTTTCGGCGCGCCGGATATTCTCGTCAATGCGGCCGGCATCAACACACGCGAGGCCGCCGACGACGTGACGGCCGCCGGTTGGAACACCACGCTCAACCTCAATCTGTCGACGCCCTTCTTCCTTGCGAGGGCCTTCGCCGGGAACATGAAGGCGAAGGGCTGGGGGCGCATCGTCAATTTCGCATCGCTGCAAAGTTACCGCGCCTTTCCCTCCAGCATAGCCTATGGCGCGAGCAAGGGCGCAGTGGCCCAGCTCACCCGCGCCATGGCGGAGGCCTGGTCTGCCCATGGCATCACCGCCAATGCGGTGGGGCCTGGGTTTTTCCGCACCGAACTGACGGCCGTGGTCTTTTCCGATCCCGAGCGGGCTGCGCGCAATGCCGCGCAAACCTGCATTGGCCGCAATGGCGAGCCGGAGGATATGGACGGTCCCATGCTGTTCCTGTGTTCGGATGCAAGTGCCTATGTCACGGGGCAGGTTCTGATGGTCGATGGCGGGTTCACGGCAAAATGAAAGCACTGGTCTATACAGGCCCGAAGGGGCTCGAATACCGGGAGGTCGCAGACCCCGTGGCGGGCGCGGGCGAGAGCCTTGTGCGCATTGAAAGCGTTGGTATCTGCGGTTCGGACATGCACGCCTATCTGGGGCATGACGAGCGGCGCCCGGCTCCGCTTATCCTCGGTCATGAAGCTGCCGGTATCGTGGTTGCGGGCGCGGGGAGCGGAAGGCGGGTTACCATCAACCCACTGGTCACCTGCATGAGCTGCGAGGCTTGCCGGTCCGGTCGCGAGAATCTCTGCGCATCGCGTCAGATCATCTCCATGCCACCGCGCGAAGGAGCGTTTGCGCAGTTCGTGGCCATTCCCGAGCGCAATCTGGTCGATGTGCCGGACCATGTGGATTTCGACCGGGCTGCCCTGGCAGAGCCCCTGGCCTGTGGTTGGCATGCGGTCAAGTCAGGGGAGCGCGCGCTCGATCGCCCCTTGTCGCAAGCGCGTGTTCTGGTGTTGGGGGCAGGCGCCATCGGCGTCGGCGCGGGGCTTGCCCTTGCAGCGCGCGGGGCAGGCGCGATCATGCTTTCCGAGCCTCATGCGGGGCGGCGCGCATTTGCGGCAGAGCGCATCGGTCTCGATGCGCGCGATCCTGCCGAATTTTCAGGCGAGGGTGCCTTCGATCTGGTGATCGATGCCGTGGGTTTTGCTGCGACCCGTGCACAGGCGTCCGATACGGTACGTCCCGGCGGTGTCATGGTACATATCGGTCTGGGTTCGGCCGAGGGCGGTCTCAACATTCGCCGCATGACACTTCAGGAAATCACGTTCATCGGGACCTACACCTATACAATGGAGGATTTCCGGGAGACCGCAGCCGCCATTTTCGACGGTCGTCTGGGCGCGCTCGACTGGATCGAGACAATGCCATTGGCCGATGGCGCGCAGGCTTTCGGCGATCTTCTTGCAGGCCGGGTCAGCGCGCCGAAGATCGTCCTGAAACCGCAACAGGTTTGATGGCGCAAAGGCGTGCGGCGGCATGACTGCCGCATCGCTCCATAGGTTCTATAGCGGCAAGGGTCCGTTTGTCTTGAAGCTGCGCATAGCGAAATTGGTGCGGATATCGCGTATGGCCGGGAGGGATAGAAGGCGGCGTAAAATCGTAGTTTCATAGGCCGCCATGTCCTTTACCACCACTTCCAGAAGATAGTCGTGTTCGCCCGAGACAAGATGGCAGGCCACCACCTCGGGCATGGCAAGCGCAGCTTCCACAAACGCATCTGAATATTCGAGCGAATGGCGTTCGACCCGGATTCCCGCAAAAATCGTCATCGGCACTCCAGCCGCTGTCCGGTCAATGGTCGCGCGATAACCCTCGATCACGCCTGCGGCTTCCAGCATCTTCACGCGCCGCGAACAGGGCGAAGGCGAAAGCCCGACCCGTTCGGCCAGCTCGATATTGGGAATACGCGCATCCGCCTGCAATTCACGCAGGATTTTGAGGTCGATTGCATCCAGCGTCATTTTGGCAGGATCACTTATAAATATCGTTTGAAAATATCAACTCTGCCAAAATTATATCTTTGAGATGCCATCTTTGGCAAGTTTGCCGGGAGGAACGGAGCTAGTCTTCATGCAAAGGAGAACCCCATGCCGAAGACAGCTCACAAACCCGGCTTTGCCACCCGTGCCATCCATCACGCCTATGATCCGGCTCTCTATCACGGGGCGCTGAACCCTCCCGTCTTTCTCACCTCGACATTCGGCTTCGACAGCGTCCAGACGGGCGCCGACCGCTTTGCAGGCGAGGCGGAAGGGTTCATTTACAGCAGGGTGGGCAATCCCACCGTCAGCATCCTGGAGAGCCGGCTTGCCTCACTGGAAGAGGGCGAGGCCGCGCTTGCCACCTCGTCCGGCATGGGCGCGATCTCGGCGGTGATTTGGAGCCTCGTGGGCAGCGGTGACGAGATCCTGGCGGACAAGACCCTTTATGGCTGCACCTTTGGTCTTCTGGAACACCATATCCATCGCTTCGGGATCACCGCTCGCTTCGTCGATATGACCAATCCGGAAAATTTACGCGCGGCGATCTCGCCGCGCACGCGCATGGTCATCACGGAATCCCCCTCCAACCCCAATATGCGCCTTGCGGACATCGCTGTTGTCGCCGAGATCTGCCGGCAGGCGGGCGCGCTTCTGGTCGTGGATAACACCTATTGCACACCCTATCTCCAGCGTCCGCTCGGTCTCGGCGCCGACATCGTCGTTCACTCCGCGACCAAATATCTCGGAGGGCATGGTGATTTGATCGCAGGGGCGGTGGTGGCAAGCCGCGAGCATATCGACCTCATTCGCTCCACCGGTATCAAGGAACTGAATGGAGCCTGCATTTCCGCCTTCGATGCATTTCTCGTCTTACGGGGCCTGAAGACGCTCAATCTGCGTATGGATCGTCATTGCGCTACGGCAGCGCGCCTTGCGCATGATCTGGAGGCGCATCCCGCCGTCGAGCACGTCTTCTATCCGGGCCTGGACAGCCATCCGCAAAAGGCTCTCGCCGAACGGCAGATGCGCGCCATGGGCGGCATGATCGCGCTGGAATTGAAGGGAGGCCTGTCTGCCGGCCGCGCCTTTATGGATGGTGTCGGCCTTGCAACCCGTGCGGTCAGCCTCGGCGATGCCGAAACGCTCATCCAGCATCCCGCCAGCATGACCCATGCCACCTATTCGCCCGAGGAACGGGCGAAGCACGGCTTTACCGACGGCCTCATTCGCCTGTCCGTGGGACTGGAGGACTATGAGGACATCCGCAATGACCTCATCGGTGCCCTGGACCAACTTGGCGGTGCTGCAACGGCCACGCAACCTGTCGCCGTGCGGGACACCGTTCACGCCTAGAGCATTTTGCAGTCGGGTGGTCACGCCTGACATCTGCATAAATGCGGAAAAACAAAGAGATAGATCGGTTCAAGGTTTCCGTGAAACGGTGAACCGATCTAGCGTCTGCAGTTGGCCGCTAGCCTCCGAGGCCCGCATAGATGCGGGGTAACGAGAAGATAAACGCCGGGAACCAGAAGGTATCCGGCGTTTCGCAGTGTCAAATTCACAGGATTTGGGTGGCCGGGAAGGGACTGCCATCCGCTTGGTCGCGGGTCTCTTGGCCAGAATGTGCTGTGGTCACGCGATTTATCCAGAAGGAGTTTTGCAAACCGTCTGGACAATCCTGATGCGGCTCGATAGCGTAATGGTATTACGTTACTTTTATGAATGGTGCTCCATGTCCCCACGCTTTTCTTTCCCATTGTTTTCCGTTTCGCTGGCGGCCCTGTCGCTTGCCGGCACGCTCGTTGGCGCGCATGCCGATGATACGGTCGAGGCCTGGCGCCTTTTCGTTTCCGATCAGGAGGCGGGCAAGGTGACTGCGATCGACGTCGAAACCGGCAAGACACTCGGTGTCTTTCCGCTCAAGGGCTATGCCACCCATCTGGTGCCCAGTGACAGCGGCGCCACCGTCTTTGCCGTGCAGATGGACCACGATGCGGTCGATGTTCTGAAGAGCGGAGTTCACCTTACCGATCACGGCGAACATAAGGATGTGGAACTGGAGGATCCTGCCCTTCTACCCGTTCGCCAGGAAGGCGGTCGTCCGGTTCACGCCGTCATGCATGGGGACGAAATTCTGCAGTTCTTCGACCGTGATGGCGAAGCACGTGTCCTGAGCGAAAAGGCGCTTCTGGAAGGCAAGACCGAATACGATGTGGTCAAGGTCGCGGCCCCGCATCATGGTGTTGCCGTTCCCATGGGCAAATACACGCTTGTTTCCGAGCCCAACCTCGATGTTGAGACGAAAGAGGGAGAACTCCCGCCGCGTCTCGGCCTCAAGGTGCTGGATGCCGAGGGCAAGCAGGCTGGAGAGGTCGCAGCCTGCACCGGCCTTCATGGCGAGGCTTCCTCGGCGGGGCTGGTGGCGTTTGGTTGCGAGGAGGGGGTGCTGGTCGTGCGTCCCAATGACGACAAGGCTCCCGTACCCGAAATGATCGCCTATGGCGACGAGATGCCGGAAGGCCGCGTCGGTACGCTGCTGGGCGGAAAGGCGATGCAGTTCTTCCTGGGCAATTACGGTGACGACAAGGTTGTCATCATCGAGCCTGCCAGCGAGGAGCCTTACCGGGTGGTGGAATTTCCGGTACGCCGTGTGGACTTTGCCCTCGACCCGGCAAAGGTGAAGCTTGCCTATGTCTTCACCGAGGATGGCCGCCTTCACGTCCTGGATGTGTTGACCGGCAAAATCCTGCGTTCTGCCTCCATTACCGAGCCCTACAGCAAGGATGGGCATTGGCGCGATCCGCGTCCCCGGTTGGCCGTCATGGGCGAGTCTATTGCGGTCAGCGACCCGCGCAAGGGGCTGGTGCGCATACTTGATGCGGATAGCCTGAAGGAAACGCGCACAATTCCCGTCGAAGGCCTGCCGTTCAATGTGGTTGCGGTTGGTGGTTCGGGCATTCGCCACTGAAGCCTGAAGACCTCACGCAACAGAATGCTTCAGGCCGGCGTCAATTCCGCCGGCCTGTTTCATGTCTGGCTCATCCTTGAGGCAGCACCACGGAAAGGCTGACGAGGCCGCGATAAAAACCGATCAGCGAAGTGACATAACGGTCGCTGCCTTCTCCGACATGGAGGAGAAAGCCTGCTTCTTCGGGCAGCATGTCCGCATTGTCGGCGATCACCAATGCGCCGGGCCGTAGCCGTTCCTCAAGCATCAGCAGCAGGTCGAAATATAGCTCTTTCGCCCCGTCCAGGAACAGAAGATCGATAGGCCCGCGGATTGCAGCGAGCGTTTCGCGCGCATCTCCCGCGATTACGTGCGCCGAACCTGAAAGACCGGCATCCACCAGATTGGCATTGGCCTTGGCTGCCTTGCTGGCGTGATACTCCGATCCTGTGACACGGCCACCCGTATCTGCTGCCGCTGCCGCCAGATAAAGCGTCGAGATGCCGAACGAACTGCCGAATTCGACGATGTTCTGCGCATTAATCGAACGCGCGCAGGCATAAAGGAACCGGCCCGTCGCTGGCCCCACTGAAAGATATTGCGTCAGATGAAGTTCTGAAGTGCGGAAATCATGCTCATGGGTCAAAAACTCTCCTTCTGCCTTCTGCTTGGCCCGGTGCGCATCGCGCAGAGTGCGCGCCGCCTGATGCTCCCGCTTCAGTATGGCCACGACATTTGCGCGGTGAAGGGTGCAACTCATGATGTCTCCTGAGCGTGTCGGGTAGGCATTGGAAAGGCAGAAAAGCGGTGGTCAGTTCGCAGGCTGGGCAGAAGCGCCGGCAAGCGGCGCCTGGCAGCGGCAATCCTTGGGTGGAAGGGCGAAGCCGGCAGCGGCCCGCTTCCGGGTCACAGGGTATGAAAGCATGAAAAATTCCCGGTCCGCTGTCTCTTCGCCGTGCGAAACTTGATTGCTTGTTTGCCGTCAGGGGCTGCTGTATTCAGTTATTTAATATGACATTGAGAGTCAAATTAAAGACGATGCCCGCGCAGCCGATTTTTGGCTTGGGTCGTTAAGCCGGGTTTCGATGTCAGCAAGGAATGCGCCCACGCCACGTTGAGGAAAACTTCGCTGCGATGCCGCGCCCGGCGGGGAGATGCCGTCCGGGACAAGCATTCTGGAAGCGATGACCTGCCGCAGCCGGGGTCTCGATCAAGGAAGGAAAATGACGTGAGTAGATACAGGGCACAGGCTGTTGTCGCACTACCCGATCCAGAAGCGGTTCTGGCGCCGCTTTGCGAACATCTTACGGAGCACGGTGCTGCTCTTTCGCGGGAAGGAAGCGCCCGTATTATCCGTTTCGAAAAGGGGGAGGCGCGGTTCCAGCGGCAAGGCAGGGCTGCCTCCATCAATCTTGAGGCGGGCGATGTGGAAGCGCTCTATTTCTTGCGGCTGAATGTGTCGGCGCATCTTGTGGAATATGCTCCTGAGGCCGCTTCGTTGATCGAGTGGAGGGGCGACGGCAATGATTTCAAGCGCCCCTTGAACTTCCATATTCTTGAGGTTGTCCGCACGGCAGAGATTGCGCCTCATATGCGTCGGATCACATTTGCCGGCGGAAATCTGGTTCGTTTTGCGCCGATGACGGCGCTGCATCTCAATCTGCTTGTTCAGCGCCCCGAATGCAAAGAACCTCAATGGCCGACGGTCGGACAGAACGGGCTCATGCAGTGGGCAAAACCGGAGCTTCGCCCGTGGTTTCGCAAATACACGGTGCGCGCGCTCGATCTGGAAGCCGGCACAATGGATATAGATTTCGTGATCCACGAGGATGCAGGCCCCGGCTCCGATTTCGCGTTGAAGGCGAAGCCGGGCGATCCGGTCGGTGTCGCGGGGCCCGGCGGGGGAGGGTTGCGCGAGGCGCAATGGTATCTTTTCGCAGGGGACGAGACGGCTCTTCCCGCAATTTCGCGCATGCTCGAGCATTTACCCGCGAGTGCGCGTGGTAGGGCGTTGATCGAAGTGCAGGATGAGCGGGAAATCCAGTCTCTGAGAACAGGTTCTGCCGTTGAGGTGGAGTGGCTTCTGCGTGGGGATGCCGAAGCAGGCACGACCACGCTTCTGGCCGATGCCGTGCGTGCCGTCGATTTCCCGACGGACGGCACGTCTGTTTTTGCCTGGGCCGGTTGCGAGTTCGATGCGTTCAGGGCAATTCGCATGCATCTGCGTGAGGATCGCGGCCTGGGCAAGCAGGATCATCTGGTCGTCGCCTATTGGCGGCGAGGCCAGAGCGAAGATGAAGTGCGCCGCACGTGAGGTTCTGCCTGTCAGGCAAAGGCAGTCGGCAACGCTGAATCCGGCAATGAAAAAGGCGGGGCAGACCTCCTCGCCTTTTTTGACGACAGCATTTTTGACGCGTCCCAAAAGCCTGGGAGGGCAAGGATACGATGCCTGAAAAAGCAATATCGAAAAGTCGCAAAGATCAGGGAAATGGCGCGCCTCCACGGCGACACCTCGAACGAATTGTTCGAGGTTCTGACCACCTGGAACACCCATCTTGAGCACCTGAGGCGCAAGCCTCCGGTGCCGCCATGTCCCTGACGGATTTCTACAACGCCTATCTCGATAGTCAGTCGAAGAAACCTCCAACGCCGCCCGCACCTGTTGCGCGGGGCAAACGTCCCGCGCCGTTCAGCCTTCGCCTGAGCGATGATGAACGCGAGCAATTGACGCGCGAAGCCAAGGGCGCACCGCTAGGTCGCTTTATCAAGGCGAAGGTGCTGGGCTCGCCGCTGCCGTTGTGCATGCGCCAGACCGGCCTTACCGTTCATGACCGTGAGTCATTAGGAAAAGTCCTCGCGATGCTCGGTGCATCGCGCATCCCGAACAA
This sequence comes from Nitratireductor indicus C115, assembly GCF_000300515.1. GTDB lineage: Bacteria > Pseudomonadota > Alphaproteobacteria > Rhizobiales > Rhizobiaceae > Nitratireductor > Nitratireductor indicus. Next base: position 2,517 of record NZ_AMSI01000024.1, on the reverse strand, counting down.
CCTGAACCAACTCGCCTTCCTCGCGAACACCGGCTCACTGCCGATGACGCCGGAAACAGAAGCCGAATTGAAGGAAGCGGTTCGCGAGGTGCGCTCGATGCGCGCCCTGCTCATGAAAGCCCTTGGCATGAAGACGGGGGCGAAGCGATGATCCTCAAAGGCTCGCAACGCGGCAACGGTCAGAACCTCGCGGCGCACCTGCTCAACGTCTCGGACAACGAGCATGTGCGTTTGCATGAACTGCGCGGATTCGTCTCCGAAGATCTGCACGGTGCATTCCACGAGGTAGAAGCCATCTCGCGCGGGACGCGCTGCCGTCAGTACCTCTTCTCGCTTTCCCTATCCCTCCGAGACTTTCAACATCAACACACGGCTGCTGGAAGTCGCGGCGCGGCCTGAGCTGCATCAGATCGTCGGCGACATCGCCTATGACTCGGCAAGCTATCTGGTGCCGATCGACCCGCACGCATCGCATCGCTGGATCGGTCAAGGCGTGCGCACGATGATCGCCCTCTTCTACAAGGTGACAGCGCTCTATCCCTCTAATCGCTGGCGCTGCTCACCGGGCGGTGCATGGGATTTTTTCGGACGCGCACCGGATGAGATTGCGGAAGACCTCTTGGTCTGGTCGAAAGATCCACGGATGGAGGACGAGTCCGGCATGTGCCGCCAAATCGCGAGCCTCACCGGCTCGCCGGATCAGTGGAACGCCTACTCCTCCACCATCATTGAACGGCTGCAAGGATTCCAGCCCGGCTCGGCAGGCCGGGCGATGACGGAAGCCAACTCCTTCGATCCTGCCGACATGAAACATGAGCGCACCGCGCTCTTTATCATCGGTTCGGCGCGCAGCGATACCAGCCGCACCTTTGTCGGTGCAATGACGGCGGCCATCATCGAGCGCTTTGCAGATGCGCCCGGCCCACTGCGAGCGCTCGTCGTCGGTGAGGAATGGGGACAGCTCTACGTTTCCAACTTTCATGAAATCCTGACACTCTACCGGCAAGGCGGCATCAACTTTCTTGGCGTGTTCCAGAATGCCAGTGCGCAGATTGAGAGCCGCTACGGCAAGGAAGTCCTGCGCATCTGGAAAAAAGCTGTAGCACACACGCTCTATCGCGGCCTGCCGGACACCGAAACGCTACGCGATATTGAGCACCGTTCAGGCCGCACCTCCGTCATGGTGCGCGGCTTCAACGTTAATCAAAACCAGGTGAATGGTTCCGGCGACAGCCTCTCCGAACAATCGTGCCCACTGCTTCAGGTCGAGGATATTCGTCTCGCCACAGGCGGCGAGTCTGCCCTGCTCGATTCCCGCGACCATGGATTCTTCACGGTCGCAGTTCCCGAATTCTGGGAACGTCCGGAAATGGATGGCCTCCTACGCGATGTCCGGCTCAAACCGGACAAGTATGATTGGCTAGGATCGACGCAGCGCATTCTATCACCACCCACGACATATTTAGACACGGATGTTGAAACTATCCTATCCCATCTTCGCGCGAGCGAATAAGGGATCGAGCCTTAATTAGGCTCGATCGATTAGCTTAATACCAGGCTTCGGTTTTAATAGTCGAGCTATGCTTTCAAAAATTGTGCGCTTGACAGTGAATGAAACGAGCGGCGCGCCATCGATATGTAAATTGATGAATGAGGCGGCAGCCGAAATAATCTCAACATGCAGACCGCTTAGAATTTCGGTAGCCTTGGGTTCGACGGCGAGATGGACTTGGCCCGGTGGCTCATGATCGATAGGTCCGCCGAAAGTCATAAACCTGGAGGCGCGCTCCAACTTTTCCTGTCGAAGGTCGCGTCTTCCATCGTAGTGAACACCGCCGAGCTTGTTTGCCACGAAGAGAATTATCTCTTCCCGAGAGAAAGCTTCTCCTTCAAACCAGATCCGCTTCTCCCGTTTGAATTTTCCAAACGGCAAGAACGATTCTGAGAATTGATCAATTGGAAGCGTAGGACCTTGAGCAGCCGGCATTGTGGAATTGTAAAAACCCATGAAAGGGCTGCCTTTGAACTTAACGCCACCCGAAAGGAAATAGTTTACTTCCGGTGTGTTTGGCAGTGCGGCCCACACCTGTGCATTCTCCAGAACAGGAAAGGCCAGCTCAACGCCTGCCTCATTACACAGCTGGCCGATCATCCCATCGGTGATCCAGCGCCGCAGGATATTTGATGCGGCGCGTATGTCGCCTTCCCCCAGCGGTCGGCGGTGGGTGATAATCAGTTTAGTCAGTGTTCGAATATCGCTTTCTAACAATTCTACGCGATCACTGAGAGGGGTTGGTGTAGCATTGCTCATGACCAGCTAAGTTTATCGATCTTAGCCGAAGGCGTCGATCTTCTTTTGGACGGGCTCAGCGCCGCTGAACTTCTGCCCTTCGGCGAGAATGGGGGTGGCGAGAGCAAGAATCAGCGCGGCGGGCGCACAAGCGAAGCGCGGAGCCTCGGGAACCGCGCCCTTGCTCCCGCCGGGGGCAAAGCCTGAACCGAGCCGGGTTTACCGGA
>NZ_AMSI01000023.1 GCF_000300515.1 Nitratireductor indicus C115 | reverse complement strand
TTCACCCATTCCAGAGTGATCGGGACAAGCGTCAGCGCGGCATCCAGTTCCTGCCAGAGTTCGGCATTCGCCAGTTGCTTTTCCGGCCCACGCTTCCAGCCCTTGTTCTTCCAGCCGCGCCGCCATTCGTTGCAGCCCTTAACGACATACTGGCTGTCGCAGAGCAGCCGGACCGGCTCGACCACACCGCGGTCGCTGAACCACCGAAGGGCCATCAGTGCGCCGGTCATTTCCATGATGTTGTTGGTGGTGTCGGCGTGCCCGCCATAATCGGAATGGATCTCGACACCATCGCGATAGACGGCGAAACCCCATCCCCCTGGGCCCGGGTTGGGCTCGCATGCGCCATCGCAGTAGATCACCAGCCCAATCGAAGCGCCGGATGCGCTCACAGTGACAGCGCGACCATTTCGCTTGCCGCCTCGCCCTCTTCCCGCTGGTTTGCCCTTCTTTGCCTCAGGAAGTGCCCCAGCAGCCTTGTCCGGCAACGCCTTCTGGATCTGCTGCAGCAAAGGAAAACATGAAGCCCCCTTGGCCGGGAACCTGAAACGGGTGCCGGCAAGCTGTTGCGCCATAAATGCCGCTTGGCGTTCCGTCTTGAAGGCATCAGTGTCCATGCCTTGCGCCTGGAGCCAATCCGCGAGTCGCTGCAATCCATCGGAAAACTCATACATCGCGCGCCTCCCCGAAATGCTCGGGCAGCGCCTCATGCAATTCCGTCAGGGCCTGCTTCCTGAATTGCTCCACAATCGGCAGTACCACCTTGTCGACGCGCGCCTTGATCTCTCGGTCGGCACGTTCGCCAATCTCGAACAGGCGGTCACGCAGAGCCAGCAGCTCCTTTTGATCGTTCGAGAACGCCACAACGTCTTCGCGATAACGCCGACCGGAATACGCCTCACGCCGCGCCCCATGGCGCAACTCGCCTTCGGCCATAAAGGTCTTGGGCATCACCTTGGTAACCCGGAGCACGGGCATCATGGTTTCGGGATCATCCCGATCCCAGTTGCTGGTGAAGTCGTAGCCACAATTCGCAAGGCCACTGAGGTTCTCGGAGATATCCTTGCTCGGGTCGAAGTGCGCATCATCAAGAACAAGCGCATAGCCACCGGCTTCAATGTCTACGAATTTCGTCATGTCGCGTCTCCGATCAGGTTGTCGTAAACTTGGCATTTCCATTCTTCTGCCAACTCATGCGCGGTCAGGATCGCTGTCTCGTAATTCGCACCCTCCCACATTCCGATCCGGGTGCCGTCTTCCGCGATCACGTCGACGAAGAAACGCATCTGGCCGATGTCGGAGAAATCCAGTCGACGGCCGGTAGCGCCTATGATCATCGCCGCTTTTGTGATCGTCCCACCGACGATTTCGACGCGAACCGTAACCGGGGTTCCGATTAAATTCGTCACGCCGCGCCTCCTGAGTCACATGACCAGTAAAGGCGCTCCAATTCGGACTGAACCGACCGGGCGAAGCGATTGACCTGACCTCTCGCTACGTTTTCGCAGAACCCCTGCGCTTGAAGCCGGCCAAAGAGACGGTTGCACTCTGTTTTCCAGAAGCGCTCGGCAGCCTTCCCTTGTTTCGATGAAAGCTGAAGCGCCACTTGCCGAACAAGCGCAGATTGGCGCTCCACTGGAAACGGGATCAGAAGGCCGCCAGGACCATTCTCGAATAGTTCCATCTGCTTGGCGTTCATGCTGCGTTCCCTTCTCCCTCGCTCCTCCCATGGGGCTCTGCCCCTTGGCACCCCGCTGGGGGATGATCCCCCAGACCCTCAGCATCTGTTCCAGCTTCGCTCGAACCGATGGACTGGCCGGGAGAACGGCTAGGCATCCGCAATACCTTGCAAGCCGCCGTGCCATGATTTTGGGAGGTTTCCAGATTTGGATTTGGCACAAGTGTGTCGCACTTAGTATCTATATCTACTCGCGCCACACCTGTGCCACGGCGTCGGTACCACGTGCGGCGTGAGATACCTTCGGCGTCCCACGGCCTTTGACCGGACAGAGATTGCGCCTCATAGGACTTTCGATTTTTCCGTCCCTCGGCCTTGCGTTTTGCTGCCTTGGCGTTCCTGTCTCGTTCCCTTTTTCGATCCTTTGCCAAGCGAAGCCGCTCCGCTCGAGTGACATCGCACGCGCCAATGGTTTTTAAGCCCATAGCGATGTTCTCGTTCAGCGTCACGTTCAGGAGGCCAGCAACGCCATCTGATCGCATCATTCGCTGCCGGTTCCGAGCTGCTGAAATGATCGGCAGTATGTCGGCTTCAGTTGCCCAGGGCGCCCACACTCGGCACCAAGCTGCCATGTCTTGATCGCTCGAAGTAAATGCAGCCGCTCGGACATAATCCAGACAGGTCTCGCGATCATCGGTGTCACCCGGGTCGGGAATGCGATCACCGTGCCGGTGCTTGATGACCTTTTCGATCTCGCGCATGCGCAGCAGTTCCAGAGAAAAATCTTCATCGTTGCGCCTGCGCTTTCGTCTCCCAGGCTTCTCGGCGTAGATCACGCCGTTAATGATCATGTGCTCCGTACCGTCGCGACTTTTTCTGATCTCCATAGAACTCAAAGCGCCCTCCCACGGATCAGGCACGCTTGCGTGATCGCCTCGCAAGCCTCCTTTGGGCTCAGCCCGAAGCGCGCCCGGAGAGCGGGAACAACGGGATGCGGCTTCTCATGGTCAGGCAGCATCGCCAGCCAGCGGGCGGCCTCTTGGACCGCCTCCGTGTGTGCGTGATCGATGCCGGTCATGCGCGCCTCCCGGCAATCTTGCGTGCAGAGCGCAACCGGGCGTCACGTTGTTCCATATGCCACCGGTACAGGGTGGAATGACGCTGCGCCCTCCGCGCATGGAAGAGGGCCAGCAGACCGTGAAGAAGACGCATCAGGCACCTCCCGCACACACCAGTGTGTGAGCTTGTTCTTTGCACATTTCCGCGCGGTCACGGGCGATCCAGAGGAGTGCGTTGCACCGGTCGCGATCTGCTGCGCCGAACTGCTCATCGCAAAGCACGTCGAGCAGATGGTAGAGGTGGCGGAGATCGCTCTCGAGGTCGTCAATTTTGCTCATAACGCGCCTCCACACTTCTGGGTATCGTGGATTTCGTGCCAGATGCGTTTGACCTCCTCGGCCTTCTCCAGCATCAGGCGGGCAACGTAGAGGCCTGTATCGGCCTGCCGTGCTGTGAGCACGACACGATCATTGCCGCGATGCTCTTCAAGCAGATTGTGGATGGTTTCCATGGTGAGGTGAGCCATGTCGACCAGATCGTAGACCGGGCATTCCAGGTCGAAATGAGAGTTGTTGGCAGCCATGTCACACCCCCTTGCTGCTTGGGAACACCATGTCCCAGTTCGGGGATTGGTAGGCGTTCAGATTTTCGAGGAAGATCGCATGCCGATCCGAGGCAGGCGGGAAGATGCGGATTGCCCATTTCTCGCCCTGCATCTCCTCTTCGATCCAGTCTGCAAGGGCGTTGGAAAGCTCCTGCGATAGGCGACGGATGCGCTCCATACGCATTTCGCCACGTGGGTCTGTACGCGCGGCCGGCGGGGTGCTATCGCTTGTGCTGTTCATTTGCTCACCTGTTGGGGTGCGGTTGGACACAGGCTCGGAAGAGGTGGCAGCCTCTCCGGGCCGTTTTTGTTTCTGGGTCATGCTGCGTCTTCCTCCGTGAAGGCGGCGATCAGCTTCTTCCGGCTGACGACGTATCGCTCACCGAACTGCTTCACCATCGGAAGATGGCCGGTCTTAATCATGTGATAGGTCTGGCGGTAGTTGCGGCCAATCAACTTGCCGATCTCTTCGACACCCCAGACGAGATCGAGGGATTCTGTAGCTTCAGGCATTTCAATCCTTTCTTAACCATGAACCTAACAGGTCCCATGTACCTAATAGGTTCATGTGGCGTCAAGGACCTTTTTGGTTCATACAGCCATTTCCAGTGAGTTTCAGAAAGTGAGCAAAGATGGCCACTCCAAAGCAGACCGATCCGCAGTTCAAGCTGCGCCTGCCTGCGGCCCTCAAGGATGAGATCGAGGAGGCCGCTAGAACAAATAACCGTACGATGAATGCGGAGATTGTGGATCGCCTTGAAAAATACGAGGCCGCGCAGAATCTCATTGCATCAGTTCGGCCAGATATGGCTCGATTGAGTAATGCCATTGAAGAAAGGCAGAGGGAAATAAACAGGCTGTACGAAGAGCGCAGCACGATCTTTAAGGCTATGAACGATCAGGAGCGAAGCCTGCAGAGCCTCAGAGAGGCCCACCGGACACTTTCAATTGTTGCCAAGTCGCTTGGGGAGATGATCCTCTCAGATGGGGATCGATCGGAAATGACACGTATCCTAGCAACTGGGCTGCTGGATGTAGAAGTGGATACTTCTTCCGATGCGTCTGAAGAGATCCCGAAGCCATTTTGGGATGAGTACAAGATACCTCCGGATTTCGACGAATGAGCGTCCCCAAGCGCACATGGACCAACCTCGCCATTGAAATGTGTATCACGACATGATACATAATCCCTCATGATCCGGTCGTTCAAGGGCAAGCTCACGGAGCAGGTAGCGAAGGGGCAGAACCCGAAGGGCTTCCCTGCTGATTTGCTCAAGGTGGCGCGGCGCAAATTGGCTATGCTCGACAACGCTGCTGCCCTTGATGATCTGCGCGTTCCGCCGGCCAATCGCCTCGAAGCTCTGAAAGGGGATCGGGCCGGTCAACATGCGATCCGCGTTAATGATCAGTTCCGCCTCTGCTTTCGCTGGGTGGACGGCAACGCGGAAGACGTTGAATTTGTCGACTACCACTAAAGGAGGTAGCTATGTCCCTGCTTGCTTTTGCTATCCACCCCGGCGAAATCCTCGAGGAAGAGTTTCTGAAGCCGCTGGAGATGAGCGCAGGCGCACTTGCCAAGCGCCTTGATGTGCCGCGCACCCGGATCGAACGGATCGTCAAGGGGGAGACCGCCCTGACGGCAGATACCGCACTGCGTCTGTCGGCCTTCTTCGGGAACACGCCCGAATTCTGGCTGAATCTTCAGCGCGCCTACGATCTGGCTAAGGCCAGCAAGGCCGTGGATATCTCGCATATTGAGCCCTTGGCCGCAGCGTGAGCGTCCGCAAGCGCTCCTGGGTCAACGGCAAGGGCGAAGAGAAAACCGCCTGGGTGGTCGACTATGTGGACACCAAGGGCACGCGCCGACTGAAGACCTTCAAGCTGAAGAAGGAGGCCGATCAGTTCGCGAGTACCGCCTCGGTCGAGGTGCGAGAGGGCGTCCACGTCGCTGAGCGCGACACAGTAACGGTCGAGAAGGCTGGTGAACTGTGGATCGCAAGCGCTGAGGCTGCTGGACTGGAACGCTCCACCATCGCGCAATACCGGCAGCACCTGAAACTTCACATCGTCCCGCTGATAGGCTCGACCACGCTCTCCAAGCTCGCTGTTCCTGTCGTGCGTACATTCGAGGATGAGCTGCGAGAAAGCGGGCGATCGCCGCAGATGGTGCGCAAGGTTTTGGTCAGTCTTGGGTCATTGCTCGCAGATGCGCAGGAGCGAGGCCTCGTCAGTCGCAATGCTGTTCGGGAGAAAAGCCGAGCGCGGCAAAAGGGGAAAGACCGTCGGCAGGAGAAACGCCAGAAGGGCAAGATCAAGGTCGGCGTCGACATCCCCACACGCGAGGAAATTCGCGCCATTGTGGCCGCGCTAGACGGCCGGTGGCGCCCATTGATGCTGACAGCAATTTTCGCTGGGCTGCGGGCGTCAGAGCTTCGCGGCCTGCGCTGGTCCGATGTTGATATCGAGAGGCGGGAAATCAGGGTTCACCAGCGAGCCGACCGCTTCAATGAGATCGGCCGACCGAAGTCGGAAGCAGGTGAGCGCGCCATCCCGATACCGCCGATCCTCGTCAATGCCCTGAAGGAATGGAAGCTGGCCTATAGCCGGCCTGTGATCGGTCGCGATGATGACGGCAAGATGATCCGTGAAGACGCCCAGCCGGGCCATCTCGTATTCAGCAATGGCTGGGGAAAAGTTGAATCGCTCGCCAACATCATTAATCGCGGGCTGATACCGATCCAGATTGCAGCGGGGGTCGCGGATCCAACCGGAGAAGTCGACGACACAGGCGAGCCAGTCATGCGCGCCCGCTACACCGGCATGCATGCCCTTCGGCACTTCTACGCGTCTTGGCTGATCAATCGTCCGCAGGATGGCGGTCTCGGACTTCCGGCGAAGGCGGTGCAGGAGAGGCTTGGGCATGGGTCCATCGTCATGACCATGGACGTCTATGGGCACCTTTTCCCGCGCGGTGATGATGCCGACGAATTGGCCGCTGCGGAACGGTCGCTTCTGGGATAGACGCGACATAGACGCGACATAGACGCTTCAAAGCCTTTTGATAAAAGACTTCTTATCGGATTGAAAATCCGCGTGTCGGTGGTTCGATTCCGCCCCTGGGCACCATCTTCTCGGAAATTTCATCTTTCAGAGCATCGTGCAGCCTGCAGGCGGCCTGCTGTGATCCATAGAAGCGCATTAAAAGCAAGCACATAGAGTGCGGCGCCGCTTCATGAGATGATACCCCACTTTGCGACCGGAAACGCTCGTGCCGGCTGCCGCAGGTTCCCAAGCCATAGAAAACCAGGCGACTTCCGAATTGACGGGCGTCAATGACCAAAAGATTCTATAATATAATAATTACAAGTTGGGCTACCTGATAGACCATCGAGGAGCGAACGGATCCGCCCGTATTACATCAATATGAGGAAGGACAGACGCGCCATGGCTGAAACTTCGGAAAAGCTTCCGATCAAAAGCGGGACAGGCTCGTCTCGCGATCGGCTGGAATGGATACCGCTCAACAACTTATGCGAAGAGATAAATCATCGGCGCTTGACGCGTCGCGCGCTGGATTTGGGCTTATCCGGCTGCAACGCTTCGTATGAGGCTTTTTTCTCGATAGCAACGTGCGAGCGAAAGCTGAAGTCTGCCTCGATGACTGAAAAGACCGGCAACATCAATCCGAACCGCCACCCAAATCTCCGCATGCCAACGGACAGCGGCGCGAAACCGGAAGCGAAAGACCAACAAGACAAGGAGACTGTTATCCGCAGACATCGCTCTGGCTCATTTCAGCAGCCATTGCGAATTTCAGTGCGAGTTCCGGATGGCGTCAATGCCAACCGTATCGAGGCGCGTTTTGCCACGGGTGTTCTAACTGTCCGCTTGCCCAAGACAGCAGAAGCAAGGCGAGCCGAGCGAAAAATCTCGGTCGAATCTGCCTAGCGCAGATTGCGAAGCCGTCAGCGTGACAATTTGGAAACAGGGCAAAGGGGCCTCCAATGAAACTTGCAGAACTGGTGCAACACCAGGGGAAACGGCGAACGCCTGCCATTGATGCAGTCCGACATGCTGGCCAACATGCTAGCCGCTATGTTGGACCGAAACCGCATCAGGGTGAACGTCATCTCCGCACCGACGTGGAAATCCCTTCGGCTGAAGTGCCAGCTGGAGTGAATACTGCATCGGACAATGACTGTGCCGGCGGTTCGGGCTGGGGATCGCCTTCAAGCGCAATCCGGGACAAGGCTGTTCGCCACCGATGGCTACTGCATCCCGGAAGTCTGCCCTCCAATGCGAGGCAGGCGACAAAACCTTCAAACCGCGTCTGGATAGTCAGAGGGCAACGCTATGGACGCCGTCAGCTCAGTAACTCCGCTTACAAATTGTCTTTCAGCGCAATGCAGCTTTTGCTCGAACCTCAGTGAACCGGCGCGGGCCGAACTCGCTCGCATTTCGAGGGTCCGAAATTTCGGTGCTGGCGAAACCATTCTGGCAGAGGCCGAAACGTTCGAAATCGTCGGCCAGGTGCTCTCCGGCGTTCTGCGCATGCAAAAAACGCTATTCGACGGGCGGCAACAGATCGTGGGCCTGCTGATGCCGGGCGACCTGTTCGGACATGTCTTTGCGCACACATCCCATGTCGCCATCGAAGCTGCCACCGAAGCTGTCCTGTGCTGCTATCACCGGCAAAGCTTTGAGGCCCTCTTCGCGCAATTTCCGGAAATCGAGCATCGGATGCTTTCGGCGGTGACCGAGGAACTCGATGCAGCGCAGGACTGGATGCTGCTGTTGGCCACGCAAACGGTGACCCAACGCGTGGCCACCTTCTTTCTCTATCTGCGTAGGAAAACCCTGCCTCCCGACATGCCGCATCTGATTGGGCCTCCCGTGATCGAGGTTCCCATCTGCCGCAGGGATTTGGCCGCCTATCTCGGCACGACCGTCGAATCCGTCAGCCGCTCGATCCAGCAGATGGCGCGCGAACGCCTGATAAGGATTCTCGACCCACACAGGTTTGAACTCATCGACATTGAAGGGCTTGCGCTGCTCTCGCACACGGAAGAGGAAGTCTGCGACATGGAGGTTCCCCGCAGCATCCGGGCGGGATAAGGGGGTATCCGAGAATACGCTGATCCCATGCAAGAGCGGTTCATCGTTTCCACGAAACGCCGAACCGCTCCTTCGTTTTTTCTATCCACATCCACAATTGCCAGAATCCAGGTGCCGCACTCGAGCCACAGTTCGGCTATAGCTTGCGCGCCGTCGCCCAATCTCCCACGCTGGTATGCAAGGCTGCCTTCTCGCCGAACCAGAAGGTCTCGACTTGAACTGCGACGCCCCTGCAGTAGCGATTGATTAATTTTTTCGCTGCACACTAAAGCCCTTACGAGGTGAGGCTATTGATGCTTGCGTTTTTTCGCATCCTTGCTGTCCTGACTGTTTTCATTCATGTTCTGGCGCTGCCTGCACAGGAGGCGAATGCGAGTTCGGCCCTGCGTGTTCGCAATGACCCCGGCGGTCATGTAGTCGACTACATGCTGCGCGTGAAGGAGTTCACAAGGCAAGGTAGACAGGTGCAGGTCATCGGGCGATGCGATTCAGCCTGCACATTGTTTCTGTCCCTGCCAGCTTCGCAAATCTGTGTGGAGTCCGGTGCTCGCTTCGGTTTCCATCTTCCCTTCGGCGGGAATCGCGAAGGCAATCGGGTTGCCAAGAACTTCATGCTGGCATCCTATCCTGGCTGGGTGCGCGAGTGGATTACGAGCAAGGGCGGCTTGTCCAGCCGGCTTATCGTAATGGACTACGAATATGCGCGCCTCTTCGTCGACGTCTGCAAAACTTGACCTGACGTTCCTAAACTATCCAGTACACCCGATAAGACGCGCCCCGAAGGGCGCGCCTCCTTGCATTTGAACGATTGATCCAGTTTCCGGATCAATTCGCGCCACCGTGGCCGCCACCACCGCCGTGGCCTCCGCCGCCACCTTGGCCGCCGCCGCCACCATGACCGCCGCCGCCACCTTGGCCACCGCCGCCACCATGACCGCCGCCACCACCTTGGCCACCGCCGCCACCATGACCGCCGCCACCACCTTGGCCACCGCCGCCACCATGACCGCCGCCACCACCTTGGCCACCGCCGCCACCATGACCGCCGCCACCACCTTGGCCACCGCCGCCACCATGACCGCCGCCACCACCTTGGCCACCGCCGCCACCATGACCGCCGCCACCACCTTGGCCACCGCCGCCACCATGACCGCCGCCACCACCTTGGCCACCGCCGCCACCATGACCGCCGCCACCACCTTGGCCACCGCCGCCACCATGACCGCCGCCACCACCTTGGCCACCGCCGCCACCATGACCGCCGCCACCACCGTGACCTTCACCACCGCCGTGGCCGCCGCCGCCACCGTGGCCGCCACCACCATGGCCACCGCCACCACCATGGCCACCGCCACCGCCGTGGCCGCCGCCACCACCGTGGCCGCCACCACCATGGCCACCGCCGTGACCGTGACCGCCGCCGTGGCCACCACCGCCACTACCGCCGCCGCCGCCTCCTCCATTGTTATTCGGGCCGAACGACGGACTATCACCGTCGCCACCGTCCGGATCGTTCACCAGAGATGTTGATGCCCGTACATTGCAGATGGTGAGAGCGCGCCAATATTGACGCCGGAATTGTTGCAACGCGTCCAATGTTCCCTTCGCCAGTGCAGCCTGACAGGCATCTTCCGCCCGTTGCCGCCATTCCGGTGTCGTAAATATTTGGCTGTGCGAAGGTAATGTAAATCCAAATATAGCAACGCCTGCCAGCGCGGCTATAGTTTTTCTCTTCAAAATTTTCATCTATTTACAAGGCCAGTTCCAGGCCAAGCCTCCCTATATGACCGTCTCAAGAATTCAGAGGAAAATTCCGTCGAATATTTCCCCGCCATGGGACTTCCCCATGGCGCCAACATGTTCCTTGGAATTTTCTTGATCTTGCGGATAAGAGAGAATTAACCATTAACTACATAATGATCATTGACGGCCATCAACCGATCGTTTCTTTCAACCTCAGCAACGCCTCGACATCGCAGCATCCTCGCCGCAAATGGCGCGCATTGTGGACTTCAACATTCGGTGATGGAAACGCGCATCGCGAAATGTCTGTGGTATCATGGCCTTCGCAAACACTCGGGAGGTCTGATCATGACCGAAGGTTGGTTTTCCAAACCCGTACCGATTGCCGAGGATATTACGGGCGATATTCATTACGTATCGAATGCCAAACAGGCCATTGAATTGCTCGAAAGCCATTGGCGGCAGACCGGCAGCGACAAGCATCGGAATGCGTTGATCATTTGCCGGCGCGCAATGGACGGACGAGCGACAGGTGAAGCGGCAATGCTGGCTTTCCTCGACGCTGCTCTGGAAGCCCGCGTGCTCTCGAACTAGGATCAGCACCAAGTGCCCTTATGATCTGGAGGCGCGTCGCCCGTCGTGGTTTGCCGCGAAATTTTCGGGTGGCCGTTTTCATGGCAGGAAACAAAGCTGCGTACTGAGCCATTGATTTTTTGAATTCCAGGCTGCGATAATCGTGTTTTCCAAGGCTTCGTTTTCAAGCCTGCAGCCTCAGGATCTTATCCCCATGACATCCGGTCGAACCACCCTGGTGCAACCGGGCAATTCAGATGGGCGATACACATCCTCGTGAAGCCTGGAGAGTGCATTGAGCGACAAAGAATTTCCCTTCACATGCGAGAAGCAACCGGCCTCAGGGGCCCTCAGCGTCGTGGTCACGAATTCGCCCATGGGCACGGCAGCCGGCAACGAAATGCTGGCGGCAGGCGGGAATGCGATAGACGCCGCAGTGGCGGCGTTGCTGACCCTGACCGTCGTCGAGCCGATGATGGTCGGTATTGCCGGTGGCGGCGTTTCGCATATCCGCCTGGCGGATGGGCGGCACGTCGTGATCGACGCTTTGTCGAGCGCGGGCGCGGCGATGCACCCCACCATGTTCGCGCCCGTCTCCGATATGCCCGGTCAATATATGGACACCGTCGACCGGCGCAATCTTGTCGGCCCGTCAGCCGTCGCGGTGCCCGGCAACCTGCGCGGCTGGTGCCTGATGCAGGAGAAATACGGCAAGCTGCCCTTTGCCGATGTGGTCGAGCCCGCGATCCGCGCGGCCGCCCGCGGCTTCACCGTCAGCCATTACCTGAACGGCGCCATTCGCGAACACCAGGCCGACCTTGCGGCGGATCCCGAAATTGCGCGATTGATGCTGCCGGGCGGCAATCCTGCCGAACCCGGTAGCCGCATGGAAATGGGGGCCTATGCGGAAAGCCTTCGGCTGGTGCAGGTGGAAGGGGCCGCCGCGCTTCACGGCGGCGCGCTCGGAGAGGCTCTTGTCGAAAGGCTGCAGACGGGCGGACCGGAGGCGGGCGTTCTGACGCTTGACGATCTCGTTTCCTATCGCGCCATGGAACGCGAAGCCATCTTTGGAACCTATCGCGGTCACACCATAGCTGGCCCTCCCCCTCCGGCCTCGTCGGGCGTGCATGTGGTGGAGATGCTGAACATACTTGAGAATTTCGACGTCGCGCGGATGGGCTTCGGCAGTGTGCAATCGCTCGCCCTTCTTGCCGAGACGATACGCATTGCATTCGAGGACCGGCGCGCTGCCTCCGGCGACCCGGAGTTCATAGAAGTTCCCGTCGAACGCTACACTTCGAAGGAATATGCCCGCGCATGCCTCGAACGGATGAACCAAACGGCCGTCTCCGGGCACGCCCCTTATGAAAGCCGGGACACGACGCATGTCACGGTCGCTGACCGGGACGGCAATGTGGTGGCCGCGACGCACACGATCAACGGTCTGTTCGGCGCCCGTATCATGGTGCCCGGCACGGGCATCATTCCCAACAATTACATGCTCAATTACGACCCCAGGCCGGGCAAGGCCATGTCCATCGCTCCGGGAAAACGCGTGCCAACCTCGATGGCGCCGATGATCGTGCTGAAGGATGGTAAGCCCGCCTTCGCGCTCGGACTGCCCGGCGGCGTGCGCATCTTCCCCTCCGCCATGCAGGCCATCGTCAACCTGATCGATCACGGCATGGATATCCAACAGGCGGTGGAGGCGCCGCGCCTGTGGACCGAAGGACACCATATCGAGCTCGAACCCGCCTATGCGCCCATGGAAGCAGCACTTGCGGCGCGGGGTTACGAAGTCCGCCTCGTCAAGACGGTGGGCGGCGGCATGAACGCCATCGCCTTTTGCGAAGATGGCATGAAGACCGGCGCCGCCTGCTGGCGCGCGGACGGCACAGTGATGGCGCAGAGCGGCGGGCTTGCCCGCCCCGGCGTCCGCTTCCATATCTAGCGCGTATTATAGTCAGACAGGCTTACCCGACGTCTGCATGAACACAAAAACAAGGAGATAGAACGGTACGGCGTTTCGGTGAAGCGGTGGACCGATCTACGGCAGAGGCACGATGACACGATTGGTGATGCTCGACCCTTCCAGCCCCGACCGGCTGGAGCGTATCCGCCCCTTCCTGCCCGAGGGGTGGGACATTTCAACCGCCGCCTCACGCACTCCGCAGGACCAGATCGCAGCGCTGACCGGGGCCTCCTTCGGGATTACGGGCGATGTGAGCGTGACGGCGCAAATGATGGCGACGGAAGGCCTGCGCGCCATCCATAAATGGGGTGTGGGCTACGACAATATCGACCTGGAAGCCGCCAGGAAACATGGGGTGCGCGTGATGCGCACCACTGGCTCGAACGCTGTGGCCGTGGCCGAAACCACGCTCGGCCTCATCCTTGCCCTCAACCGCAACATCGTGCGCGGACATGTCGGCATTCTGGACGGAAAATGGCTCAAGGGCGACTTATCGCCCAGCTCGATGCGCCTTTCGGGCAAGACGGTGGGCATTGTCGGCATGGGCTATATCGGCAAGGCGTTGGTCCGGCTTCTTGGCGGGTTCGGCTGCACCATCCTCTACACCAAGCGTAGCCCGCTCGATTCCGCGGAGGAGGCCGAACTCGGCATTCGCTTCGTATCGCTGCAAGACCTCCTGCGCACCTCCGACGTCGTGACGCTCAATTGCGAGCTCAACGCATCGACACGCAACATGATCAATCGCGAAACGCTCGCGCTGATGAAGGCGGACGCCATCCTCGTCAATGCCGCTCGTGGCGGCGTCATGGTGGAGGAGGATGTTGCCGAGGCCGTTCGCGAGGGACGCTTGCGCGGTGCCGGGGTCGACGTCTTCGCAACGGAACCCGTGCCGGCGGACAACCCGCTGATAGGGCTCGACCGGGTCATCGTCACGCCCCATGTGGGGGCCATCTCTTCGGACGCCTTCGTTCCCTCCATCACCCGGATGATCGGCAATCTGAAGGCCGTTCTGGACGGCGAGGAACCGCTGGAGATCGACGTTCTGGTTTAGAACGAAGCGCCGCTCGCACAGGAGAAACCGAAACTCAGTTCTGGCCAGATCCTCAAGCAACCGGGAGGGCTGCATCAAATGCGGCGCTTCCCAGTTGCGGATCAAGCACGTGGTCCTTCGCCAGTTGCCTGGCCACGCGCCGCGTCGTGTCGATGAAATCGCGCACGAGCGGCGAACCATCTCCATTCGGCCAGGCGACCACCAGATCGATAGCGCGCGGCAATTCCGGGATCGGTCGAAATTCCAGATAGGGAGAACGGATATTGGCGATCCACGACGGCATGATCGCCACTCCGAGCCCGGAGGCGACCTGGGTCGCGACCGACATGGTGTGCGTGCATTCCCGAACGACACGCGCCTGCAGACCCGCTTTCCGCAAAGCGGTCATCATGATGGTGACGTAGTTCGCCCCGAGGATCGGCGCATATCCGATCAGCGCTTCCCCCATGAAGTCGCTCAACGCGATCTCATCCTTCTGCGCCAGCCTGTGGCCGCGCGGCAAGGCAGCGATGAAACCCTCGCTCAAAATCGTTTCGACCTGCATGAATGCCGCACGCTCGGTCGAACGGATGAAAGCCACGTTGATTTCGCCCGTCTCCAGCGTCCGCAGCTGCTCGCCCGTTCCGAGTTGAATGACGTCGACAATGACAGCCGGCCGTAACTTGCGAAACTCCGCCAGGATCGGCGGAAGGACATGCGTGAGGGCGACATTGACGCCGGCAACGCTCAGACGTCCGGTCGTCTCGCTCGACATGGCCCGCGTATGCGCCACCGCCCGGTCGGCAGCGTCGAGAATCTCGCGCGCATGAAGCATCAGCGTCTGGCCAGCCGACGTCAGGCGCGTGCGCCTGGTCGTGCGGTGAAACAGAGAGACCCCAAGCCGGTCTTCCATGAGCCGTATCTGCTGGCTGAGCGGCGCCTGGGCGATGCCTAGCCGCTCCGCCGCCTTTCCGAAATGAAGCTCCTCCGCAAGGCACAGGAAGTAGCGCAAATGGCGAAGATCGACACCGTTATTCATATGAAAAACATATCAAATAATCGGTGATTTGCCAATTGATCTAAAAAAATTGTCATGCTTCGTTTTCGTTCCGACGGTGCTTAGCGGATGCGTTTCTGACACGATATGACTCGGTTCTGGCTGATCAAATTTCTGCGTACGGTCCTGACGCTCTGGCTCGTCGTCACCTTCACATTCATCGTGCTGCGGACGTCCGGCGACCCGGTGGTGGCGCTGCTGGGCGGCGATGCGATGCCCGATGAGATCGAGCAGTTCCGCCAGCAATGGGGCCTCGACCAACCGCTTTTCGTTCAATATCTGCAATATGTCGCCCAGATGGCGACCGGACAGTTCGGCGATTCGCTGCGCGACCACAGACCGGTGATCGATATCATCTTCGAGCGCGTTCCAGCCACGCTGAGCCTCGGCCTTGCCGCCTATCTGATGGCCGCACTGATCGGCATTCCGGCAGGCATCCTGGCTGCCCTGCGCAGGGGCAGCTTCATCGACCGGGCCATCATGGCATTCGCCGTGTTCGGCTTCGCGTTGCCGAACTTCTTCCTCGGCATCCTGATGATCCTGTTCTTTTCGCTGATCCTGCAGGTTCTGCCCTCATCGGGAACGGGCACGATCTGGCATTTCATCATGCCGGCGATCACGCTCGGCACCTTCACCGCCGGCACCTTGGCCCGCTTCACCCGCTCGGCAATGCTCGAGGTTCTGGAGAAGCCCTATATGCGCGCCGCCGCCGCAAAGGGGGTGCCCGCCATCAAGCGCATTCTCTTCCACGCCCTTCCCAATGCCGCGATCCCCATCGTCACCATTATCGGCCTCAATCTCGGACAGCTCATCGCGGGCGCTATCGTGGTGGAAACAGTCTTTGCCTGGCCCGGGGTCGGACGACTGCTGGTGACCGCGGTCTCGCAGCGCGACCTCGCGCTGGTACAGGGGCTGGTTCTGGTGATCGCGACCACGATGGTGCTTGCCAACCTCATCGTCGACCTGACCTATGGTCTCCTCGATCCGCGCATCCGCAAGGGGGCATGATGAAGAGCCGTCCATCCATCATCGTCATTCTTGCAGCGCTGGTTCTGGTGGCGGTGCTGATCGTCGCGCTCCTGGGCAATGTCTTCACAGGACATGCGGTGACGAGCCAGGATCTGCTCAACCGGCTCAAGCCTCCAGCTTTCCTCGGCGGACCGGAAAAATATCCGCTCGGCACCGACCGCATCGGGCGCGACATGGTGGCCCGGCTGGTCGCGGGCTTGCAGATGTCGCTTTCGGTCGCGCTGGCCGGCACACTCATCGGCGCCGTCTTCGGCACGCTGATCGGGTTTATCGCCGCTCATTTCCGCGGCTGGGTGGAAGAGACGCTCATGATGATCGTCGACTTCCAGGCATCCCTGCCCTTCATCCTCATAGCGCTGACGCTTCTCGCCTTCTTCGGCAATTCGATGACGCTGTTCGTCATCCTGATGGGGCTGTTCGGCTGGGAGACCTATGCGCGGCTTGCGCGCGGCGTGGTCTTGTCCGCATCCTCGCAGCCTTATGCGCGGGCGGTGGTGGCCCTCGGCGCACATCCCCTGCAACTCTACGTCAAGCACATCCTGCCGAATGTCGCGGCAGCGCTCATCGTGCAGGTGACGCTGACCTTCCCGCAGATCATTCTTCTGGAAACCTCGCTGTCGTTTCTCGGACTGGGCATCCAGCCGCCGAACACCAGCCTTGGCCAGATCCTTGGCGATGGGCGCGACTATCTCTCCACCGCCTGGTGGATTTCCGTTTGGCCGGGCGTGCTCATCTTCGTGATTACACTCTCGATGTCGATCCTGGGGGATGCGCTCCGCGACCGGCTCGACCCGATGCTCAAGACCAGAAAAAGCTGAACCCACTCTCGAAAGGAAGGAATCAGGCAGATGATTACCAGACGGACTTTCGGAAAATACTCGCTCGGCGCAGGGCTTTACGCGCTTGCTTCACCGACCACGCGGGCGTTCGCACAGAACCGCCCCACCATCACCGTGGCGGTGGACAATCTGTGGGCCAACATCAACACGATCAACGGCATCTCCACCACCACGCGCCGCTTCTTTCCCAATATCTACTCGCATCTGGTCGAGCGCGACTATATCGGCGACAAGGAAGGCCTGATCCTGAAACCCGGCCTCGCCACCGAATGGACGCAGAACGGCAAGGTGTGGACGCTGAAACTGCGCGAAGGCGTTAAGTTCCACAACGGCGAGACGATGACGGCCGAGGACGTAGCCTTCACGCTCGGGCCCGAGCGTCTATGGGGCGAGAAACCTTTCGAGCCGCGCGGCAAGACCTTCACGGCAGGCTTCGTGCGCGTCGAGGCCATCGACGACCTGACGCTTGAGATCGAAACGGAGCGCGAAGACCCGCATATTCCGGGCAAGCTCACCGGCTATATCGGTTTCGTCGTTCCCAAAAAGCACTATCTCGATGTCGGCGTCGATGCGTTCGGCCAAGCGCCCATCGGCACCGGCCCGTACCGTGTCACCACCTTCCGCTCGGGCGAGGTGCTGGAGATGGAAGCCTTCGACGATTACTGGGAAGGCCCCCCGCCTGCCGAAAAGGTGATCTGGAAGATCGTGCCGGAATTCGCCGGCCGTATGGCCGGCCTCGTTTCGGGCGAGTTCGATTTCATCGCCAATATCCCGACCGATCAGGAAGCCCAGCTCGCAAGCTATGACAACGTCACGCTTGCCCGAGCGCTCGCGGGCAATTATCCGGCTTTCGCGTTCAACACCCGGCCCGATCCGGAAGACAACCCGCTGGTGGACGTGAACCTGCGCAAGGGCATGGTTCAGGCAATCGATATGGATTCGATCGTGCAGGCCCTGTTCGGCGACACGACCTTCCATCCGGCGGTGCCGTTCAACTTCCCCGAATACGGCAAGTTCTACGATCCGGACATGAAGAACCCGCTGCCTTACGATCCGGCGGCGGCCCGCGCCCTGATCGAGAAGTCGCGTTACAAGGGAGAGACGCTGCGCTGGCACATCACGCGCTCCTTCTATCCCAATTACGAGGCGGCGGCCGAGATCATGGTGGAGATGTGGCGCCAGGTCGGCGTCAATGTGCAGGCGGTCATTCTGGACAATTTCCAGCTCGTCTACACGCGGCCCTACCACATGATGAACATGTCGATGTCGACAGACTTCATTCCCGGAGATCCCTATCAGCCGCTGTGGCTCGACTGGGGCCCGACCTCCAGCCGCGCCACCGCGCACTGGAAGACCTGGGACCCGACGCCCGAATATCTCGCTGCCGGCAAGGTCTTCGAGGAGGCGACCGATTTCGAAAGCAGGCGCGCGGCCTATCTCAAGCTTTCGCAGGCATGGCAGGACGTTACGCCCGGCTACTACCTGTGGAAGAGCGTCTACAACTGGGCGCACCGCTCCGACATCGAGTTCGTGCCGCGTCCGGATGGCGAGATGCGGATGTTCGGCGATTACATGGCCCTCTGATCGCGGAAAGGCGAGAGTTGAAACACGCCCTGAAAGACATGACGGTCGCGGAGTTCCGCGACCGTCTTTCCCCCGAAACGGTCATCCTCCTGCCCTTCGGCAGCCAGGAGGAGCAAGGCCCGCATGCGCCCATGGGCGATTATGCGATTGCCGATGCGGTCGCGGTGAAATCGGCAGAGCTTTCGGGTGCCATCGCGGCCCCCTGCCTGCCCTTCGGCTATGCGGAGTTCTTCCGGGGTTTTCCCGGAGGGATCCAGCTTCGCGCCCCCACCTTCACTGCGTTGGTCGAAGACATGCTGGTGTCGTTTCTCGACCATGGCATCGAACGCCTGATCGTTCTCAACGGCCATACGACAAATACCACCCTGATCGACCAGGTGCAGCGCAAGCTGCGGCGCGAACGCGGCGTGGCGGTGGCTTCCATCGACCTGTGGCGTTCCATTCCCGCTGAGTTGTGGAACGAACTTTACGGCACAGAGGCTGCGAATGCGCGGGGCCATGGCGCGGACCCTCTGACCTCTCTCGGTCTTTATCTCTATCCCGACAAGATGCGGACCGATCTGATGCGTCCTTCGGCCCCTAGCCCGGCCTTCGGCCTGCCCGGGTCCTCGACGGCGGGAGTGCGCTTCGAGGGCATGCAGGTCAACCTGCCGCTCAATGCGGATGAGGTGAACGCCGACGGAATGCTCGGGGGAAATGCCGGACTGGCCTCCGCCGAGGCCGGGCGGCGCATCTTCGAGCACGTCACCGGTACTGTCGCACGTTTCGTCGAGCATATGCGTCTTTGCGATCCACGCCGGCCCTTTGCGGCTGAAGCACCCGGAGCAAGGGGATGACAGCGCCCCTGCTGGATATCCGCAATCTCTTCGTTCCGCTGCCTGCCGGCGCGGACCGCGCCTATGCGGTGGAGGATCTCTCCTTCTCACTGGCGAAGGGAGAGATACTCTGCATCGTCGGGGAAACCGGCTCGGGCAAATCGCTGACGGCCATGGCCACGATGGGGCTCCTGCCCCCAAACCTGCCGCGCGCCAGCGGGCAGGTTTCGTTCGAGGGCACGGACCTTTTGACGTTGCCCGCATCGACACGCCGGAAAATGGCCGGCAGCCGGCTGGCCATGATCTTCCAGGAGCCGATTGCCGCCCTGAACCCCATCTATACCGTCGGCAAGCAAGTTTCCGAGACCTTCAAGCTGCACACCGACCTGCGCCCTGACGCCATCAAGGCCCGCGTCATCGACCTGTTTCGCGAGGTGCGGCTGCCCAATCCCGAGGAGATCTTCAACGCCTATCCGCACCAGCTGTCCGGCGGCCAGTGCCAGCGGGTGATGATTGCCTCAGCACTTGCGCTCGATCCTTCGTTGCTGATCGCGGACGAACCGACGACCGCGCTCGATGTCACCACGCAGGCGCAGATTCTCAAGCTGATGCTCGACCTGCGCGAAAAGCACGGAACCGGCATCCTGTTCATCACCCATGATTTCGGCGTCGTTGCCGAAATCGCCGACCGGGTGGCCGTCATGCGGCAGGGTCGGCTGGTGGAGATCGGCCCCGCAGCAGAGGTTCTGGCGCATCCCAAAGCCGAATACACTCAAAAACTCCTCGCCGCCGTGCCGAAGCTGGAGCCGCGCCACGCTCGCTCAGGTCTCACAGAGACGGTTCTGAAAGCGAGCGGCGTTGCCAAGCTTTTCACCAGCCGGACGGTTCTGGGAACCACCCGTGAGGTGCGGGCCGTGGACAATGTCGACCTGACGATCAGGCGCGGCGAAACAGTCGGGCTGGTGGGTGAAAGCGGGTCGGGCAAATCGACATTGGCGCAATGCGTCATCCGTCTGGTGGAGCCGGACCAGGGCGATCTGGTGATTTCCGGCGAGACATTTTCCGGCTTGCAGGGAGCTGCGTTGCGCGCCGCGCGCCAGCGGGTGCAGATCGTCTTCCAGGACCCTTACACCGCACTCGACCCACGGCAGACGGCGGGAAACGCTATTGCCGAAGGCCCGATCATCCACGGCCTGTCGCGCGCGAAAGCCAAGGAACGGGCGCTCGATCTTCTTGAAGCCGTCGGTCTCGACCGGTCGGCGGCGGCACGTTTTCCGCATGAATTTTCCGGTGGCCAGCGCCAGCGCATCTGCATCGCCAGAGCACTGGCGGTGGAGCCTCAGCTGCTGATCGCCGACGAGAGCGTGTCGGCGCTCGACGTTTCGGTTCAGGCACAGATTCTCGACCTTCTGGCGGAAATGCAGGAGCGGCTTCAGTTCGGCCTGCTTTTCATCACCCATGACCTGCGGGTGGCTTCGCGCATCTGCGACCGCATCGCGGTGATGCGCCAGGGCCGCATCGTGGAACAGGAAGAGCCAGCCGAACTTTTTGCCCATCCCCGCGAAAACTATACGCGCGAGCTTCTTGCGGCGGTGCCGGGAAGCGGCAGGCTGATTTCCCCCGCGAGCCGCACCGGCAATGCGGGATCATGAAGGAGCTTCCATGAAGAAATATCATATCGGCGCCGAACCCTCCCGCATCGACGCTTCCCTCATCGAGGGTTTCGGCGCAGTGGAAGTGGCCACGATCGGGCATTTCCGGCATCGCGGTTTTGTCAGCCACCGGCTGCGCCCCATCGCCCCGATCCATGGCACTCTGGTTGGAACCGCCGTGACAGTCGCCATTCCGGGGACGGATTCGACACTTCTGCACCATGCGATCTCGGCGATCAGGCCAGGTGACGTCCTGGTGATCGACCGGCTTGGCGATACCCGCCATGCCTGCCTTGGCGGCGGCGTGGCCTTCGCCGCGAAGGTGGCAGGTGCAATAGCGGTCGTGCTCGACGGTCCCTGCACCGATGCGGAGGAAATCATCGAGGTCGGCCTGCCCGTTTTCTGCACCGGTATTTCAGGCATCACCACACGCCTTAACGACCTTGGTGGCAGTCTCAACAAGCCGGTGTCCTGCGGCAACGTGCCGGTGATGCCGGGCGATGTCGTGATGCTCGACAATTGCGGCGTTCTGGTTTTACCGCCGGACGAAGCACAGGAAGTGCTCGTCGAGGGCGCGCAACGTCAGGCCCGTGCGAACCGGAACCGGGGCCGCATCGAGGCCGGGGAAAAGCTTGGCGACCTTTCAGGCGCCAGCAAAATGGTCGCCGCCGCATTGGAGTAACCCGACGGCGACGCCGGAGAACGCTGTTTCCCCGCATGCGAGCAAGGGGCGAAAGCCCCTTGCAGGTTCATGTCAGTTCATGAATTTCGGCAGCCAGAGCACGATCTCCGGAAATGCCGTGATCATCGCAAGCAGCGCCATCAACAACAGGAAGAACGGAAAGGTGGCCTTTGCCACCGTCAGGATGTTCTCGCCTGTAACACTCTGCATCACGAACAGGTTGAAGCCTACGGGCGGTGTAATCTGCGCCGCCTCGATGAGGATCGTGATGAAGATGCCGAACCAGACCAGATCGACGCCTGCCGTCTGCACCATCGGCAACATCACAGAAGATGTCAGCACGATGATCGAGATGCCTTCGAGGAAACAGCCCAGAATGAGGATCAGTATCGCCAGGACGAAAAGCAACGCGTAGGGCGAGAGGTTGAGTCCATCCACCCAGGTTGCAAGTTCGCGAGGCAAATCCACGAAGGCGACGGCAATCGACAGACAGGCCGCACAGGCGATGATGAAGGAGATCATGCAGGAGGTGCGTACGGCCGCCATGACGCCCTGCATGAAGTTTGCCCGGTTCAGGGTTCCGCTGAGGGCAGACAGGATCAGCGCGCCGATGACACCGATCACCGCGGCCTCGGTCGGCGTTGCAAATCCACCGTAGATCGACCCGATCACCAATGCGATCAGGCCGACGGCCGGCAACAGGTTGCGCAGTCCTTCCAGCTTCGCGCGGAAATCCGGAGCCTTGTCACGCTTTGGCATTCTGTCGCGATTGAGAAGGCTCCAAAGGGACGTATAGCCCATGAACAGGACAATCAGCAGAATACCCGGAAGAACGCCGGCAATGAACAGGCGGCCGATCGATTGCTCCGCCGTCACGCCATAGACGATCATGATGATCGAGGGCGGAATGAGAAGGCCCAGAGTGCCCGATCCCGCCAGCGTTCCCACTGTCATGTTGGTGGGATAGTCGCGCTTGGAGAGTTCCGGAACCGTCATGCGGCCTATGGTAGCGCAGGTGACTGCAGATGAACCGGTGATCGCCGCCAGAACGCCACAGCCCAATATGTTCACGTGGAGCAGGCCGCCCGGCAGCCGCCCCACCAGCGGAGACAGGCCCTTGAACATGTTGGCGGAAAGGTTTGAGCGGAAGAGAATTTCTCCCATCCATACGAACAGCGGCAAAGATGTCAGGGCCCAGCCCCAGCTGCTGTCCCACAGGGTGGAAGCAATGAGCGAGCCGGTCGGCGCAGAGGTGAAAAGCCCCATCATCAGCATGCCGGCTGCCAGAAGCGTAACCGAAACCCAGACGCCTGCCGCCAAAAAGCCGAAAATCAGAATTGCCAGAACGATGGCGGATATGAAGGTCATGTCCATGAAGAAGCCTACTCCGCGTGGATGTCTTCAGGATGCACGTCGGCATCGTAGCTCGGCGCTCTCCCCAGAAGCACCTTCGCCAGATCGTCCAGGATCGCGATGGCGAAGAGCACCACACCTGCCGAAACGCCCGCCTGCGGTATCCAGAACGGCATGGCAAGAAGGCCGGGGCTGACATCGTGATAGCTGTAAGACTGGAATGTCAGGGCGATGATGTGCCAGGCGAGAAAGCAAATCGCCGCGCCGGCGACGATGCAATTGAATATCTCGAAAAGCCTCTTCGGCCCCGCCGGCAGATGATCGATCACGAGCGTGATCCGCACGTGCCCGCCATGGCGGAAGGTATGCGCAAGACCGAAGAAGGTCGCGGCGGCCAGGCAAAGCCCGGCCGCCTCCGTGGAGTCGACGGTAACCGACATGGCGCGGGCCACCACCTGGACGATGATCGTCACACCGATACCGATCAGGAATATTGCTGCCAGATAGCCAGCCGCCTCATAGAGGCTGTCCAAGACACGTCGGATCATGAGCCGATTCTCCTTTACCGGGATTGACGGATCAGTCGAGCGAAGCCTGATAAGCCTCGTAGACGGCCTTTTCCTCGTCGGAGGCGCGCGTCATCCAATCCTGCACCATCTCCTTGCCGATCTCGTCGATACGGTCGAGCACATCTTTCGGCGCTTCATTCAGCGCCATGCCGTGCTCCTTGAGAATATCCTCACGTTCCTTGCTGGCTTCCTTTGCCATCTCCCAACCGCGTGCCGTAGCAGCCTCGCCTTCCTCGATAACGATCTGGCGAACGTCCTCGGGCAACCCACGCAAAGCGCGTTCATTGACGATGACCGCGTTCTTGTTGTGCATCGTGCCGGTGTAGGTGAAGACCTTCAGATAATCCCAGACCTGAACGTCGGTGCCCGACTGCGCACTCGTCCAGAGAGCTTGGATCATACCGGTCGCGAATGCCTGCGGGACTTCGGCAAAGGGAAGGATAATCGCTTCCGTGCCGAGTTTTTCGCCCATGATCTGGGTCTGCTGGGAATAGATGCGCAGCTTGACGCCCTTCAGGTCGTCCAGCGATCCGATAGGTTCCTTGGTGAAGAACCCCTGCCCCGGCCATGCCACATATGTGATGACGCGCATGCCATTGCGGCCAAACCACTGGTCGTAATAGGGCTTCTGAGCCTCCATCAATTTCCAGGACTTGTCGAAGGTCGGCACGACACCAGGGATATTGTCCAGATTGAACATTTCCTGCTCATTGCCATAAACACCCATGCGGATTTCACCGATCTGCACCTGACCGGACTGAACGGCGCGCTTGATGTTGTCGAGCTTGATGAGGCTGTCGTTCGAACGCAGGTCGATCTTGAGCTCGCCCTTGGTACGTTCCTCAACCGCTTCGATGAATTTGCGGATGTTCTTCGTGAAAAAACTGCTCTCCGGATAGCCCGATGCCATCGTCCATTGGGTTGCCGCAAAAGCCGAGCCAGCGGAAGCGACCGTGACGGACGCCAGGGCCACAACGCGAAGTAGACGCTTCAGGGACATTCTTGTTCTCCATCTTTTGGTTTGTCTGGCGCCATCGAGCCGTTCTCGTTCAGCGCGCGGGCAATTGGCTTGCCTCTCGTTATGTCTGTAGACTGTCATATGTTGTCATATGTGTCAAAAGGCTAAAAGGCCGAAACTCGAAAAACGTACGTTTTTGATGATTCTTCTGCGGGTTTGAGCGTCGGCGGACAGACAAGCCACCACAAACAAAACAACGCCCTGCCGGTGCTTATACCCGCGGGATCAAGGGCAGCCCCTGCGACAACGACCGACCAGCCATGCTTGGACGGGGACCGCTATGCCGCCGACTGACGATAGCGTGTCAGGCTGCCGGAAAGATGCCTGCGCATCGCATCGCGCGCGCCGGCGGAATCCTTCTTCTCGATGGCATCCAGAATGGCGTGATGCTCTTCCTGAAGCTTGTCATGATACGCACCGGACTGCGCTCCGGAGCCTATGGCGTTGATCCGCAGCCGTGGAATGATCTGCGGCCCCAGAAAGGTCAGGAACTTCTCGAAATAGGGATTGTTCGTTGCCCGGGCGATGGCGAGATGAAAGTCGAAATCCATCGGCCCACTCTGGCCGTTGCCTTCGGCGCGGAGCTTTTCGAGGGCATTGGCGATCTGTTCGAGCTGCGCCTGGCTGCGGCGCTCCGCGGCCATGGCCGCGGCTTCAAGTTCCACACTCAGGCGCAATTCGAGAATATGCAGAATCTCCTGCACGGCATCGTCGGGAATGGGCGAAATCTCGAACGGCTGCAGCCGCGGTGCATCATCCACGAAAACACCAATGCCCTGGCGCGACTTCAGCACGCCATCCGCCCGCAGCGATGCCACCGCCTCGCGCACCACGGTGCGGCTGACGCCGAATTCCGCGCACAGATCGCTCTCGGAAGGAATGCGTTCGCCGGGAAGATAAACCTTGTCGTCGATCTTCTGCAGAATCTGCTTCTTGAGCTGCGATGAAAGGCTTTCCCGTCTCCCGAGCATCACGATTCCTTCTGGAGTGCTTTACATGTTGGGCATCATATAACAGACCACATACTCATACCAGCGCTTGCAGCCGCGTGAGACAGCTTCCATTCAGGCATCAACAAGCAGGATGGCTTCGACCTCGACAGTCATGTCGTGCGGCAGCGACCCTACCCCGACCGCGCTGCGTGCATGCCGCCCGGCCTCGCCCAGAACCGACAGGAAAAGCTCCGAACACCCGTCGATCACCTTCGGGTGCTCGCGATATCCGGGCACGGCATTCACCATGCCGAGCAGTTTCACCACAGCCTTTATGCGGGCAAGATCGCCGAGCTCCACATGGGCCGCCGCCAGCAATTGCAGACCGGCCGAGCGAGCATGCTCGTGCGCTTCCGCGGTCGAGACCGTTTCGCCCACACGACCCGACACCACCTTGCCATCGGCCCCGGCTCCGCCGCGACCCGAAAGGAACATGAGGCCTCCTGCAAGCCGGGCCGGCACATAGGCACCCGCAGCCTTGCGGACAGGAGGCAATTCCAGCCCCATGGCGGCTAGCCGGTCATATGGGCTCATCGACCACCCTCCAGTGCCAACACCGCTTCGGCAAGGCGCTTGCAGGCAGAGGTGAGAAGCGGCCGTGCAGCCGCGAAGGACAGGCGAATATAAGGCGACAGGCCGAACGCGGCTCCCGGAACAACCGCGATGCCAGCGGTCTCCAGAAGGAATTCAGCGATATCCGCATCGCTTTCAAGCGGTTTGTGCCCGGGAAGGCGCTTTCCGATCAAGCCCTTGCATTCCACGAAGGCGTAGAATGCTCCTTCAGGCTTGCGCAGTTTCAGGCCCGGAATGCCTGAAAGCCCCTCAATTACGAGATCGCGACGGGCCGTGTATTCGGCAGCCGCTTCCTGCACGAAATCCTGCGGACCAATGAGCGCAGCCACTGCCGCAGCCTGCGAAATGGAGCAGGGATTGGATGTGCTCTGCGACTGGATCTTGGCCATGACCTTGATGAGTTCCGTGGGGCCGGCCGCATAGCCGATCCGCCAGCCTGTCATCGCATAGGCCTTCGAGACCCCGTTTACGATTACGGTCCGCTCGCGCAGATCCGGGCAAGCAGACAGAAACGATGGCGCCTCTGCCCCGTCGTGACGGATGTGCTCATAAATCTCATCCGAGAGAACCAGAACCCGGGGATGACGCCGAAGCACCTCGCCCAACGCTTGAAGCTCGGCACTGGAGTAGGCAGCCCCGGACGGATTGCCCGGCGAATTGAGAAAGAGCCAGCGCGTCGCGGGCGTGATCGCCGCGTCAAGCTGCTGCGCCGTCAGCTTGAAGTCGGCCTCTATCGGGCATTCCACCAAACGCGGAATGCCGCCTACCAGGAGCGCCATGTCGGTGTAGGAGACCCAATAGGGCGCAGGAACCAGAACCTCATCGCCGGCTTCCAAGGTCGCCATCAGAGCGTTGAAGATGATCTGTTTTGCGCCGTTTCCGGCCGAAACCTGCTGGCGCGAGAATTCCAGCCCATTCTCGCGCCGGAACTTCTCGACGATCGCCTCCTTCAATTCGGGCGTTCCGTCAGCCGCAGTATAATGGGTCTGGCCGGAGCGCATGGCGTCGGCAGCCGCCTCGAGAATATGGGGCGGGGTGTCGAAGTCCGGTTCGCCGACGCTGAGGTCGATGATATCGGCCCCGCCGGCCCTCAACTCCCGCGCCCGGACGGAAACGGCCATGGCCGGCGAGAGCTTGATGCGCCTTGCACGCTCAGCCTCATAGTTCATCGCATTTTCTCCATCAATCCACGCCGAGCGCCGGTATCACTTGTCCAAGACGTAACCGAAAGCCCGGTCGCGCGCCGCCGCTTCCGGAGAGCGCTTTTCAGGCGTACCGAAGCCACCGCCACCGGGGAGGCTGAGCACGAGCCGCCGCTCGGGCGGGACGTGCTGTCGCCCCTTCGAAGCCAAACGCGTTCCGTCATCGAGCGTCACGGAGCCGGGCTCGCCATCGTAACCGCCGTCGCGGCCCCGCGCCGGATGGTCGATCCGGTCGAACATGGCATTGAAATGGAATTCATGCCCTTCGGCAGCTCCAATCTCGACGACCTGTCCGAGGCCACCGCGATACTGGCCTGCACCGCCGGACCCTTCCCGCAGTTCCTTGCGCCAGAAGATCACAGGACCGACATGCTCCGTTGCCTCGATGGACATGGAATGCACCCCGCTTGGGAAAGCCGTCGCACTGAGGCCGTCGAGGCTCGCGCGTGCTCCTGCCCCTCCGCTGTTGAACAAGAGCACTTCGGCCCTTCGCCCGCCATCGGCCGGAGCGCGATTGCCCTGCAGGGGCCGCGCGCTGACATGCAGGTTCCACAGGGCACCGGAGCCTTCCGCCGGTACGCGTCCCGGCAGCATCTTGTGCACGGCGCCAAGCACCGCGTCGGGAATGAAATGGCCCAGAACATGGCGTACCGCGACCGGCGCCGGACGCTTGGCATTGAGGATGCAGCCCTCCGGCGCTTCGAAGAGGAAAGGCGCCAGAGAACCATGATTGTTCGGAATATCGGGCGCCAGCGCACATTTGAGGCCGTAACAGGCATAAGCCTTGGAATAGATCATCGGCACGTTGATACCGAGCGGACTGGGGCCCGATGTGCCATCGAAATCCGCCAGGATATGATCGTCACGCACATCGATGCGAACCGCGATGTCGACCGGGCTTCCATAACCGTCGACCCGCATGACGTTATCGTAGGAACCTTTGGGAAGCGCTGCGATCCGCTCAAGCGTCGCATTGTAGCTGCGGTCGAACACGAAGTCGGCGAGTTCCTCCAGATCATCGAGGCCGAACTCCTCCATCATGTCCATGAGACGGCGGTGGCCGGTCTCGTTGCAGGCTGCCAGCGAGAAGATGTCGCCCACCACCTGATCGGCTTCGCGAACATTGTTGCGCAGGATGTTGACGAGGTCTCGGTTGACGTTGCCGCGCTCCACGAACTTCATGATCGGGATGAAGATGCCTTCCTCGTAGACCTCGTTGGCATCCGGGCCAAAGCCCCTGCCCCCGACATCCACGACATGGGCCGTGCAGGCGAAGAAACCGACCAGCGAACCGTTGCGGAAGGACGGCGTCACCATGGTGATATCGAGCAGGTGCCCGGTGCCCTTCCAGGGATCGTTGGTGATGTAGACATCGCCTTCGAAGATATTGTCGGGGCCGATATCGTTGATGAAATGTCCTACCGCCTCGGCCATCGCATTGACATGGCCTGGAGTGCCGGTGACGGCTTGGGCAATCATCTTGCCGCCGCGATTGAAGACGCCGGCGGACAGGTCGCCCGATTCACGAACGCTGGTGCTGAAGGCCGTGCGGATCAATGTGACGGCCTGTTCCTCGACGACCGAGATCAGACGGTTCCACATCACCTGCATGCGGACATCGGAGAGCGAATTTGCGGTCATGGCTTTTCTCCCTTCAGGCTTTCGACCGGACGAGCAGACATCCGTCCGCCTGGAAGATCGCTTCCTGTCCATCCGTGATGATCGTCGTGGTTTCGTTTTCGGTGATGACGGCGGGACCGGCAATGCAGTCGCCGGGCACCATCTCAGCGCGGGAGACGACGTTAGCGGTCACAAAGCCGGCGGTCTTCGCCTCGAACATGTTGCGCTTTTCGGCAGGAGCCAATTGACGCTTCGGTTCCATCCGGGCAACACGCGGAGCAGGATACGCCTCGGAGCTCGCACGCAGCGACCAGCTGACGATCTCGATATCGAGCTTGTCGATCAGGCGACCGAAGAGCTGTTCATAGACGTCTTCGAAACCCTTGCGAAAAACATCGACCTCACCCGTGGCATAGTCGCGAACCTCGACGGGCACCGGCACTTCCCAGCCCTGGCCAGCATAGCGCATATAGGCCGTGCATTCGAGCGTGGGCACGGAATCGGGTGCGCCGGAACGCACGAAGGATGTCGCCTCCTCGGTGAGCTCCTTGAGTACGGCGTTCACCTTGCCGGCATCGAAGGCGCTGAGACGCAGGAAAGCGCTTCTGACGGATTCAAAACCGAAGGGTGCACGCAGGAACCCGATGGCCGAGCCGACACCGGCACCTGGTGGAACCAGCAGTTCATCGATGCCCAGCTTTTCGCAAAGGCGCCCCGCATGGAGGGGCGCGGCACCACCGAACGCGATCATGGTGTAATCGGCCAGTTCCATCCCGTTCTCGACAGCGTGCATGCGCGCTGCATTGCTCATGTTCTCGTCGACCACCTCGCACAGGCCGAAGGCGGCCGTCGCGCCGTCGATGGCAAGCGGGCTTGCAAGATCGCGCTCGATCGCACCCGTTGCGGCATCGATGTCGAGGGTCATGGAACCGCCGGCGAAACCTTCCGCAGCAAGCTTGCCGAGCAGCAGATCCGCATCCGTGACCGTCGGGCTGTCGCCGCCGCGACCGTAGCAGGCCGGGCCCGGTTCCGAACCCGCACTATGGGGCCCCACCCGGATCTGGCGCATGGCGTCGACAGCGGCGATGGAACCACCGCCGGCACCGATCTCGACCATCTCGATCACGGGAATGGAGATGGGCATGCCGCTGCCCTTCTTGAAGCGATAGGTGCGCGCGACCTCGAAGGTCTTGGCTGTCTTGGGCACCTGATTGTCGATCAGGCAAATCTTGGCCGTCGTGCCGCCCATATCATAGGAAAGCACGCGCTCCAGACCGTGTTGTCTGGCGATGTGGGCAGCGAAGATGGCACCGCCCGCAGGACCGGATTCCAGCAGGCGAACCGGGAACTCAATGGCGCTCTCCACGCTGATGATACCGCCGCCGGAATGGATCATGAAAACCGGACAGGTCGTGCCTGCCGCCTGCAGGCTGTCCGTCAAGCGGCGCAGATAAGAGGCCATCAGCGGTTTCACATAGGCATTTGCGCAAACCGTGTTAAAGCGCTGGAACTCGCGCATCTGCGGGGAGACTTCGCTGGAGATGGAGACAAAGAGATCCGGCTTGCGCGCCAGAAGAGCATCCCGAACCCGGCGCTCATGCTCGCCATTGACATAGGAATGGATGAGACCGATGGCCACGCTTTCGAAGCCACCGCCGAGGACGGTATCGACCAGCGCTTCTAGTTCCGCGTCCTCGATTTCCTTCAACACCCGGCCATGAGCATCGATCCGCTCATCCAGAACGAAACGTTCGTTGCGTGGAACGAGCGGCGCAGGAAGGACGATATCGAGATCGTATTGTTCGAACCGGTTTTCGGTTCTCATCTCGATCACATCGCGGAACCCCTTTGTGGTGATGAAGGCGGTGCGTGCGCCGCGCCGCTCGATCAACGCATTGGTTGCAAGCGTGGTGCCGTGGATGATGGTGTCGATCTGCGACAGGTCCACGCCGGCGCGTTCCGCCACCAGCCGGACACCATCGACGATGCCCTGTTCGGGAGCCGAATAGTTGGTGAGCACCTTTGCCGAGTGCATGGCCTCGCCAATTTCCATGGCAACATCGGTAAAGGTTCCACCGATGTCGGCCCCCACCCTGATCTGCTTGCCGTCCTTCGTCATTTTCGCCGGGTCTCCCGCTTGCGTGTCTTCTTCACCGATCCAGTCGCGCTCGGCCTGCTTATAACTTGTATGACAACATACTGGAAAAGAATGTCAAGAGATATGATGTATGATTACCTCACTTTCGGAGTTCGCCACGTGCATCCTCCGGCAGCAGCGCTTCGGGCATGTTCTGATAACAGACGGGCCGCAGGAAGCGTCTGATTGCCAGCGTGCCTACGCTTGTCGCGCCAAAATTCGTCGAAGCGGGATACGGGCCGCCGTGAACCATGGCGTCGCAGACCTCGACGCCGGTCGGAAAACCGTTGACCAGCAAGCGGCCCGCCTTGCGCTCCAGAACAGGCATCAAGGCCTTAGCTTCCTCGATGTCTCCGGCCTCGATCTGAAGCGTACAGGTGAGCTGCCCCCGCAACCCTTCGGCAAGCGTTTTTCGTTCATCGGCGGAAGAAACAGTCACGATCAGCCCAAGCGGACCGAAAACCTCCTCGGCCAGACGCGGCTCCGCCAGGAAACGCCGTGCGTCCGTTCTCAAAAGCGCAGGCGCAGCCTGGCGGGCAGACGCCCCGCCAACCCGGCAGACGACATCGCCGCCATTTGCCGCCAGCATTTCAACGCCCGCCTGGAAGGAGGCCGCGATCTCCGGCGTGAGCATCGTCTGGGCCGAGATTTGCGAAAGCGCGATCACTACCTCGGAAATGAAAGCTTCGGCAGCCTCCCCATCTTGCAAGACCAGAAGCCCGGGATTCGTACAGAACTGGCCGACACCCATGATGAGCGACGCGGCCCAATCGCGCGCGATCCCTACGCCGCGAGTAGCGAGCGCATCATCGAGCACGAAAACCGGGTTGACCGATCCCAATTCCCCGAAAAAGGGAATGGGCTCTTCACGACGGGCGCAGAGATCGAAAAGCGCGCGGCCTCCGCCAAGACTGCCCGTAAAACCGACCGCACGGATCAACGGATGGGCGGCCAGCGCCTCGCCGGCAGATCGGCTTGCACTTTGCACCAGGCTGAACACACCGCCCGGCATGCCGCAGGCAACGCGCGCCTCCTCAATTGCTTCCGCCACGATCTCCCCGGTTCCCGGATGCGCCGGGTGCCCTTTCACGATCACAGGACAACCAGCTGCAAGCGCAGAGGCCGTATCGCCTCCGGCCGTCGAGAAGGCGAGCGGAAAGTTTGACGCGCCGAAGACCGCCACGGGACCTAGCGGACGCATGCAAAGGCGTAGTTCGGGACGCGGCGGCACCCTCTCGGGCAGTGCGGCATCCAGGCGCCGATCCAGATACTCCCCCTTCCTGATATGACTGGCAAATAGGCGCAGCTGTCCGCTCGTGCGGCCACGCTCTCCTTCCACACGAGCCTGAGGCAGGCCGGTTTCAGCCATCACCATGGGTGTCAGATCACCGGCCCTGGACTCGATGGCATCCGCAATGGCTTCCAGAAACTTCGCACGCGCCGCGCGCGTCGTCTGTCCATAAATGGCGAAAGCCTCTTCAGCCGCCTGCACCGCGCGATCCACCTCCGCAACCCCGCCGTCGGCAAAGGCATAGGACGGCCCGTGAGCCGGCCGGCTTTCGAAACGTGCGGTGCCGCTCCACCGCCGTCCCGCAATAAGATGATCGCCATGGGGGTGATACGTCATGTCGGGTGCTCCGTTGTGCCGGCTTCATTCAGTGCGTTCACAACTCAACATAAAATAAGACATCATACAACTGTTGACTTTCATCTGATAGCCGTTAGAAGCTGCGAAAAGAGATATTTCAATGAGGAGCGCATCCATGGACCCGATCACACTGAAGGAAAGACTGGCGTCGGGCCTGTTGTCATTCCCTGTGACGCATTTCGGCGCAGACGGCGCATTCAATGCCGAAAGCTATGCCAGGCATGTGGAATGGCTTTCCGGCTTCGAGGCAGCAGGCCTTTTCGCGGCGGGAGGCACCGGCGAATTCTTCTCCCTCGCCCCGCGTGAAATTCCCGGCATCGTGCGCACCGCGAAGGAAGCTGCCGGCAACACCCCCATCGTCGCAGGTTGTGGCTATGGCACGGCCCTTGCGACATCGATTGCCCGAGATGCCGAGGAGGCAGGCGCAGACGGCATTCTGCTGCTCCCGCACTATCTGATCGATGCGTCGCAGGAAGGGCTCTATGCCCATACCAAGGCCGTTTGCGATGCGGTTTCGATCGGCGTGATGATCTACAATCGGGACAATTCCATCTTCAGGCCCGACACTGTGGCGCGGCTTTGCGAAGCCTGCCCGAACCTCATCGGTTTCAAGGACGGCAGCGGAGAAATGGGGCTCGTGCGCCAGATTACCGCCACCATGGGCGACCGCCTTACCTACCTCGGCGGCATGCCGACGGCGGAACTCTTTGCGGAAGCCTATCTTGCAGCCGGCTTCACCACCTACTCCTCCGCTGTCTTCAATTTCGTGCCGGCAATGGGCGTCGAGTTCTACAAGGCCCTGCGTGGCGGCGACACGGCCACGTGCGAGGCCTTGCTGAAGCGCTTCTTCTTCCCCTTCATGAAGCTTCGCGACCGGGCGCCGGGCTATGCCGTTTCGCTGGTCAAAGCAGGGGTTCGACTGAAGGGCTTTGATGCCGGTCCGGTTCGCGCGCCTCTCACGGATCCGACAGCTGAAGAAGAGCGCATGCTTGCGGAGCTTATCTCCATCGCGGAAGCCTGAGCCTCCTCAACGAAATCCATCAGACTGCAAGGGGCCTGCCGGCTGAACCGGCAGGCCCCTTGTTCCGTTCGGCAGGGACTTTCCTTCACGCCACAAGACCCGATCTTACTGCACAAAGCCAACATCACGACATTGGCGTTGTCCCGCCTCTCGGATACTTTGTGTGCGGGATCGAATGCCGCAAACCTGGGAAAGGAATACGCGGATGAAAGAGCCGGTGCACCCATTTTCGCTGTGGCGGGAGA
>NZ_AMSI01000022.1 GCF_000300515.1 Nitratireductor indicus C115 | reverse complement strand
TCCGGCAAACCCGGCGCGGTTCAATGCGCTCGCAGTGAACATGTGCGACAGATTTTGCGCTTCCGGTTTCCCAGCGCAAAATTACGGCGGCAGTAACGGGCGAAGTAGCATTGCGCTGCCGGGGCAACCATGACCTCTTGAAACAACGGACTTCGTGAAAAGAATTCTACCCCTACAGCGTGAAAAGGATGCCAAAGGTTGAATTCTCGCCCCCTCAAGCGGTCCCGGAAGCGCAGCGTAATGTTTCTCACCTGTCGAGGGGAGAGGTCACAGTAGTCAGCAGAATCGCGCAGTGGCACACCTGAGCAAAAACAGTGCAAGAGTCGTTCTGCTTGCTCATTCGAAATTCTCGCGTTCTTGATAAAAACGTTGCTAGCCATAGAGTTAGCCGCTGTAGACGGCGCCGCAATTGCAAAAACTGATTAGTTTCCAGCCGCCCTAATTGAAATTCCCTAATAACAAGGCAAAGCTTAAGCTGGTCCATTAATAGAATTAAATTCCTTGACATGTTCACTATTTGTTCGCTATAATCTTCTGTTCTGGACCGGCGAACAAGAAAGGAGGCCAGTGATGAGTAGTAATAATCTGTCCGGCTTCAATGAGTTCGCCGGAAACACTTCAAATCCGCCGCCTGCGAAGGCTCCCCACTCTTCCCAGAGTCTGGAAAAATACCGAAAAGAGCTGCGGGATATGGAGCTGACCGAGGATCAGGAGACGGAAATCCTGCAAATCCTCTGGACCATCATGTCGCATTTTGCCCGCCTTGGGCAGACGGTCGATGTCTGTGGGCTGTTTTTCGAAGACGGCACTCCGTCCTCGGATGCGGTCCCTGAACAGGGTAGAATCGGGCTTTCAACCGACAAGGAGACGCCATCGCGCCATGGCAAGGAGGCCAAATGACCCCGTACAATTCAACTCCCCAAATCTGTTTCATCTATTGCCGCGTTTCAAGCATCAAGCAGGCCAAGTCCGGAGACGGACTGCGCTCGCAAGAGACGCGGTGCCGCGACTATGCACGAAGCAAGGGTTACGAGGTCGTTCGCGTCTTCACCGATGACGTATCGGGCAGCAGCTCCAAGCGCGACGGCATGACCGCTTTTCTGGCGGCGCTGAGCGCCAATGATGGGGACCCCATTCCCGTCATCATCGATGACGTGTCGCGCCTCGCGCGTGATGTGATTGCGCACAAGCAACTGCGCATCTCCATAGCCATGGAAGGCGGCATTCTGGAATCGCCGAACATGCAGTTCGGCGATGATGCAGACAGCGAATTTCAGGAAATGATCCGGGCGCTCGTCGCCCAGCACCAACGGCAGAAAAATGCCGAGCAAACGACGCACCGCATGCGGGCGCGGGTGCAGAACGGTTATTGGGTGTTTCGGGCTCCGACCGGCTATAAATATGTCCGGCAGCAAGGCAGCGGCAAAGTCATCGTGCGCGATGAGCCAACGGCCTCCATCGTCCAGTGTGCCCTGGAAGGTTACGCCTCTGATGAATTTGCCTCGCAAGCCGATGTGATGCGGTTCTTGCAGGATGAGCCTCTGTACCCCAAAGACCGGACAGGCAAAGTTCGCAACCAGCGCATCTCCGACATGCTGCGCAACTGGATCTATGCGGGCTATGTCGAGGCTCCCGGCTGGGGCATCGCGCGGCGTAAGGGAAATCACGAGGCCATTGTCTCGACGGAAACCATGCAGCGAATTGAGGACAAGCTGAACGGTATCAACCGTGCGCCCTATCGCAAGGAACTGAGCGGCGACTTCCCGCTGCGCGGCTATGTCATCTGCGATGATTGCGGAAACCCGCTCACGGCCTGCTGGTCGAAGGGTTCGCACGGGAGGTATCCCTATTACCTCTGTCCAAAGCGCGGATGCGAGAGCTATGGCAAGTCCATCCGCCGCGACAAGATTGAAGGCGAATTCGAGCGCATGCTCACCAGCATGCAGCCGAGCGAAACGCTATTCCGTGTCGCGACGATGATGTTCGAGGATGCCTGGAACGCGCAGCGTGGTCAGGCAGACATGCAGAAGAAAGCTCTCAAGGCTGAACTCGCCGATATAGAGAGAAAAATTTCGCGGCTGCTAGAGCGTATCATCGAAGCGACCGTCCCCAGCGTGGTCGCGACCTATGAAAAGAGCATCGGAGCGCTCGAACAAGAGAAGGTAATTGTCGAGGAGCGGATACAGAATTCCGGACGTCCGCGAAGCAATTATGACGACGCACTTAGAACGGCGCTCGGATTCCTCGCAAACCCTTGTAATCTATGGCGTTCAGGTCGGTTAGAGGACCGCCATGCAGTACTGAAACTCGCCTTTGCCGACCGTCTTCGCTACACGCGAAAAGACGGGTTTAGAACGGCAAATCTTACCTTACCTTTCAAGGTCTTAGGTGCTTTTCGATGTGGTGAAAACGAGATGGCGCGCCCGAAAGGATTCGAACCTCTGACCCCCAGATTCGTAGTTCAAATCTATCCGTTCGCCATAGTATCCGCCTGCCCTCCTAACTTTGCATGGGATAAGATAATATATTGAAAATCAGATAATTATCGTATAATCACGCACCGTGTCGAAGATATCCCTTCAGATCACCCGATTTGCGAAAACCGTTTCAAAAACCGTTTCAAATTGCGAGGCTGTAGCTATGGCGACCCTCCGTATCCAACTCAATGACAAAGCAATCGTCCGGCTCCCGGCACCCGATAAGGGGCGCTACATTGTCCGTGACACTGATCTCAAGGGCTTCTTTCTCTTGGTGGGTATCAAGAAAAAGACCTTCATGATTCAGGGAGATCTTCGTGAGCAGGGCAAGCGCGCTTCTACTCTCCGACTGGCGATTGGAGATACGACTGAACTCTCCACGCGCGCCGCGCGTGCAATTGCAAAGGAGTATCTCGTCCAGATCAGCCGTGGACTGCATCCTAAGTCCAATGAGCGCGTGGCCAAGGCATCGACGATCGCTGACCTGAAAGCAGACGAGGCTACGGGTGAAGATCTAAAGTCGGCTGGAATCACTCTGCGAGAGGCATGGAAGCGCTATCGACTTGCCATGGAGCGAAAGAACCGAAGCGAACGTACAATCGAAAGCTATCGCGACCACGTAGAGAGGGTATTTGAAGATTGGCTGGACACGCCGTTAATCCAACTCGGTGAAGACCCCGCTCAGGTTGCGACCAAGCACGACGCCATCTCCGAAAAGAACGGCCCTTATATCGCGAATGGGAGTATGCGAACATTTCGTGCAATCTACAATCACGCTCGCAAGACCAATCGCGATCTCCCCGCTGACAATCCGGTGGACAGCGTGGATTGGAATCATGAGAAGCGCCGGAACAGCGGCATGGGCCTGGCCGACCTCAAGGCATGGTTTGTCGAAGCTGCCAAGCTTGATAATCCGATCCGCCGCGAATTCCATCTGTTCACGCTGCTCTCTGCATCTCGGCCCGCAGCCCTTAAAGAGGCACGACTGGTCCATCTGGATCTCAAACGTCGGGTGCTTCACATTCCTCGACCGAAAGGCGGCGCAGACCGTGCCTTTGATATCCCTCTGTCTCGCCAGATGATTTCCTGCCTCATGCGGGTGATTCGTTTTGGGCGGTACATCCACCCGCTCGAAGCTAGGGATTGGCTGTTTCCCGCCGATAGTGCCGATGGCCA
Source organism: Nitratireductor indicus C115 (assembly GCF_000300515.1). GTDB lineage: Bacteria > Pseudomonadota > Alphaproteobacteria > Rhizobiales > Rhizobiaceae > Nitratireductor > Nitratireductor indicus. Next base: position 31,086 of record NZ_AMSI01000022.1, on the reverse strand, counting down.
TCTCGTTGAACAGAAGGAAGACCGGGAGGTGCTGTCGAAGTGGGGTAACGAATTGCGCCAGACATATCGCACTGTAGCAACCCCTGCGGGTGTCTCGGAGCTCGACGCACGTATGCTGATGAATCACTCGGTCCCGGGAGTGAACTCCGGCTATATCACCCGGCACAAGCTGTTGGAGGATCATCTCCGCACGCAGCAGCAGGCGATTAGCAACATCGTCTTCTCAGCAATTGGGGATGCGTTGACCAATCAATCAGAAGTTCGAGACTGGCTCGGACACGGTGCCGCCCGTCGTCATATTATTCGCGCGGAGGAGGAAGCTCAGAAACGCGTGTCGAAGAATACTGCGAGCAGGCGTGGGAAGGTGGCGTAACAGCTCTCTGGCTAAGTAGTTTGGCTGTTCGTGCCATACGCCGCCTGGGTGCTTTTTGCCTCAGTGCAGAACGCCACGTTTGGCATCTTAACTTAAATAAGGCGTCGCACCGTTACGGTCGATGACAGAACCCAACAAGGCTATCCGAATGACATTTTGCTTCGACGCGGTGGCCTGCCCCCTGAAAAGTGGTCCTCCCTGAAGTAGGCTATTGAGCCGTTTGAGAGGACGTTTGAATGCCCCAGAAGAAGCATAAACCCGAAGAGATCGTCGCGAAGCTTCGCCAGGTCGATGTTCTGCTGTCGCAAGGAAAATCTGTTGGCGAGGCGGTTCGCACGATCGGCGTGACGCAGTTCACGTATTATCGGTGGCGCAAGGAGTTCGGCGGCCTGAAGGGTGATCAGGTGAAGCGGTTGAAGGAGCTCGAGAAAGAGAACAACCGGCTGCGCAAGGCTGTGTCGGACCTGACGCTCGAGAAGCTGATCCTGAAAGAGGCTGCCTCGGGAAACTTCTGAGCCCCGCCCGTCGTCGACGCTGTGTCGATCATGTCGTGGCGAAGTTGTCCGTCTCGGAGCGCTTTGCCTGCAAGGTTCTCGGTCAGCACCGCTCGACCCAGCGCAAGAAGCCCAGAGGCAGAGCAGGTGAAGAGGCGTTGACCGCTGACATCGTCCGGCTCGCTTCCCGGTATGGCCGCTATGGCTATCGCAGGATCACGGCGATGCTGCGGTCGGAGGGATGGACGGTCAACGCCAAACGCGTCGAGCGCATCTGGCGGCGGGAGGGGCTGAAGGTTCCCCAGAAGCAACCGAAGAAAGGGCGTCTCTGGCTGAATGACGGATCGTGCATCCGGCTCCGGCCCGAACGCCCCAACCATGTCTGGTCCTATGACTTCGTCGAGGGCCGGACCCACGATGGCAGGAAGTTCCGCATGCTCAACATCATCGACGAGTTCACCCGGGAGTGCCTGGCGATCCGCATCGATCGCAAGCTCAACTCGACCGACGTCATCGACCTCCTGTCCGACCTGTTCATCCTACGCGGTGTGCCCGGCCATGTTCGTTCCGATAACGGTCCGGAGTTCATCGCTAAGGCGGTGCGGGAGTGGATCGCCGCGGTAGGGGCAAAGACCGCGTTCATCGAACCGGGCAGCCCATGGGAGAACGGCTATTGCGAGAGCTTCAACTCCAAGCTGCGCGACGAACTGCTCAACGGTGAGATCTTCTACAGCCTCGCCGAGGCCAAGGTCATCATCGAGGCATGGCGACGCTACTACAATACCGAGCGGCCGCACTCATCGCTCGGCTACAAGCCGCCGGCGCCGGAGGCCATCATCTGGCCTGCGACAGCATGCGGGTCAGCGCCATCACCTGCCCAGGCGATGGCCCAAAAGCCCATCATGCATTAAGACTGAAACCGGACCACCCCATGGGGTCAGACCACTGACCAGATCGACAGCTACATTGCCGGTCTCATCATCCTCGCGGCCGCACCCTGCACAGCCATGGTGTTCGTCTGGTCCAATCTCACCAGGGGAGAGCCGCATTTCACGCTTTCCCAGATCGCGCTCAACGACGCGATCATGGTCGTCGCCTTCGCGCCGATCGTCGGGTTGCTGCTGGGCCCGTCGGCGATCACCGTGCCGTGGGGCACGCTTGTGCTGTCCGTCGTGCTCTATATCGTCATCCCGGTCATCATCGCGCAGATCATGCGCCGCCGCCTGCTGGCGAGCGGCGGGCAGGCCGCGCTCGACGCGCTTCTGGCAAAGCTCGGTCCGGCTTCGCTTGTTGCACTGCTAGCGACGCTGGTTCTGCTGTTCGGCTTCCAGGGCGAACAGATCATCACCCAGCCCTCGATCATCGGCCTGCTGGCCGTGTCGATCCTGATACAGGTCTATTTCAATTCCGGCCTGGCCTATCTGCTCAACCGGCTGGCGGACGAATTGCGTCGCCGGTCCTCGGCACTGATTGGCGCGTCGAACTTCTTCGAACTCGCTGTCGCCGCCGCGATCAGCCTGTTCGGCTTCCAGACCGGCGCGTCGCTCGCCACGGTCGTCGGCGTGCTGATCGAGGTTCCGGTCATGCTGTCCGTCGTCTGGATCGTGAACCGCTCGAAGGGCTGGTACGAACGGGGCGCCGGGCTTTCTCCTACATCAAAGGCTCATCGTTGATGCTTCCGTTCACAGCAGGAAAATGAAGCGGAAGCGGGCCTGGCACTGTGTTCTGCGGGGTGGCGCCGCCCCGACCGTCACTTCTTCAGTACGGCTTGGCGGACATTTTACCGATGGCCTTAACTGGATTGGCACCATCTATTTGATACTTGGTTACGAAACACGATCAATCGAGAGGTGAGAGACGCACGTTGAGGTATCCCTCGGGCTATGTGGTTCGAAGAACAGCGATTACGACACTGGCTGCGGCCTGCCTGACGATATCGATCTCGACGGGGGCCCGTTGGCTCGTTGGTGCTGAAGCTGACGCGATCACCATCGCGGTGAGGCTGATTCTGCCGTTTGCAGTCGGGATTCCGATCAGCCTCCTGATTTTCACTCGATTCGAGCAGCTGAATCGCTCCTATCGGGAAATGCTTCAGAAGAACGCGGAACTGAGCCGGCGCGCCATGACGGATCCGCTGACGGGCTTGCTCAACCGGCGCAGCTTTATCGAACAGTTCGAGCTTGCGCAGTCTATCGGTGTGGGAGGCACCTTCATACTCGCCGATATCGACTACCTGAAGCAGATCAATGATCGATACGGCCACAGCGTGGGAGACGAGGCCGTGCTTACGGCATCCATTGCCTTGATGCGCGTTCTCGGGGATGACGCACTGATCGCCCGCATTGGCGGTGACGAGTTCTGCGCGTTCGTCGCACGTATCGACGGCAAGAATTTCGACACGCTGCGCCGGCGTGTCAACGAAGAGACGATGCAGGAATTCCGGAAACGGAGCGGACTTGGCGACTATGCGTTATCGATGACCATCAGCCAGCAGCGCTGTCGGTCGGGAATGTCGTTCAAGGATATGCTCGTGAGCACCGACAAGGATCTGTACCGTTTCAAGCGCAACCGTCCTGTCCACGCGCCCGCACTGGATCCGGCCGCATGAACTGTGGCTGGCCATCGTGAGATGGACCGTTCGGGACCCCTCCCATCGCCTTCATCCTGATCTAGTAGTGGGCGATGACCGAGCGACCAGCCGGGCCGAACAGGATCACGTCGTAGGGATCGCGCCGCTGGCCCATCTCCATGCCGGGCGAACCGAGTGGATGCCCGGCACGGCGATCCCCGCCACCGAGGGGCGTTCGACGATCAAGCGCAGCACTCACCGGCCGGAACGTGCCCCTCGACCGCATAGCCTGCGATGATGCCAGTGTGGCAGGACTGCAGACCGACCAAGATGCCCGGATCGTCTTGAGAGTGCCAGATCTTCGGTCAGACGATCTGCTACGGTAAAGAACGCGCTCCGCACGCGCCCAACCCGGTTCACCTTAGCACCAAGGGGCTGCTCCCTCGCCCCGCACTCTGCGCCTTGTATGGCGGGGAGGCTGCCATCAGCCCGCCGGGACCGATCGCACATGGAACTCCCAGGCCGGCTTTGCGGTTTATCCATGGCGGCAGGATTGCATCTACGCAAGAGCGCGTCAGGGCAAAAGGTGCCGAATATCGAAGGAACGGTGAATGGCATCTGGAAAACACGCCGAACTCCACCGGATGGTGACGGCGGAGCACACCTGTCCATGGGGTCTGAAATCGCTCGATCTGCTCAGGCGCGAAGGCTACGAGGTCGAGGATCACGAACTGACCTCGCGCGCCGAGATCGACGCCTTCAAGGCAGAGCACGGCGTAGAGACGACGCCGCAGACCTTCATCGATGGGAAGCGGATCGGCGGCTATGACGATCTTCTCGCCTTCTTCGGCAAGGAGGTGAGGGACAAGGACGCAAAGACCTATACGCGCGTGGCCGCGTTGTTCTCGATGGCGGCGCTCATGGCGCTCGCCGCGAGTTGGGCGGCGCTCGGCAGCCTGATTACCGTCGAGGCGGCTGAGTGGTTCATCGCCATCTCCATGTGTCTCCTCGCTCTGCAAAAGCTCAAGGACGTGGAAGGCTTCGCCACTATGTTCCTCAACTGCGACCTCCTGGCGCAGCGCTGGGTGCGATATTCATATATCTATCCGTTCGCCGAGGCGCTCGCCGGCATTCTCATGATCGCCGGGGCGTTGGTGTGGTTGTCCATTCCCGTCGCGCTCTTCATCGGCGTGATCGGCGCGGGCTCGGTCTTCAAGGCGGTTTACATCGATAAGCGCGAACTCAAATGCGCCTGCGTCGGCGGCGACAGCAACGTGCCGCTGGGCTTCGTGTCGCTGACGGAAAACCTGATGATGGTCGGCATGGCCGTCTGGATGCTGTTCAAGCCGGTCGGCGTCGGCCTCGGCCACTGAGGAAAGGAATACCGATATGGCGCAGTCCTCGCATTCCGGTCACCAGAACCACGGCTCCGGCGACCATCCCTATCTGATGTTCTGGACCAACATGGCGCTCGGCCTGATCGTCATGTACGTCGTCATGTTCACGATGATCGACGGGTTGCGGGATTTCCGCAACAATCTCAACATGCTCTACATGGCCATCACCATGTGGGCACCGATGGGCATCTTCATGCTGGCGACCATGCCGGGCATGTTCCCCCGCAAGCGGCTCAACATCGCCCTTCATGTAGCGTTCCTGGCGCTCACTGTCGTATCCTTCGGCGCGACCCGCGCCCAGGCGCTGATCGACGACCGCCAGTTCATCGCGTCGATGATCCCGCATCATTCCGGCGCTATCCTGATGTGCCGTGAAGCTGATCTGCGCGATGCTGAACTTGTCGCGCTCTGTGATGAGATCGTCGAGGCTCAGCGTTCCGAAATCCAGATCATGGAGCGGATCAATGAGCGCCTCGATCAGTGAGGGCAGTCATTTCCGGCTCAGGGCACCGATCATCTGGAACCGGCAGATCATGTCGCATGGACATCCTGGTCCAATAGCGTAATCTTTTGCCGATCATGCGCCTGATACTCGTACTCATTACCGTCCTGACGATCGGGATCGCCCCGACGCTGGCGCGCGCCTATCAGGCGCCGATGGCCAACATGCCGGCGGCCCACATGACAGGCATGACGAGTGAACCCGACGGAATGGCGGATGGCCATGGTTGCGCCGATCAAACGGATTGCTCCCGTGATGCAGCCTCCTGTGCGTGGATCTGCGCCGGCTTGCAGGTCTTCCATGGCATCACCGGCGAGGGCGATACACATCGCGTGACCCGATCGGTTCCGGCGCCGCGAGCCCTGCGCTTGTTGCAAGGCATCGAGCCGATGCTGACGGAACGACCTCCCAAGCCGCGTCTCCTCTGAATCTTTCACCGACCGGAGTGGCGACACCCCGAACGGACCAATTTTCAATTCAGAGACGGGGAGCCGGACGGCTTCCCCTTGGAGACTATCATGACCATGATGTCCAGACGCGGCTTTCTCGCCGCGAGCGCCGCTGCACTTGCGGCAACTTCCTTCACCCGGCCGGGCTTCGCGCAAGCGCCGGCCACCCGCCTACGGGCCGCGTCCCGCGTTCTCGATATCGACGGACGCGCCGCGACCGTATGGGGCCTTGAGGGGCCATCGGGACAGGGTCTCGTGCTCGACCCCGGCCAGCGCTTCCGCGTCGACCTTACCAACGATCTGCCGGAGGCCACGCTGATCCACTGGCACGGACAGATCCCGCCCAACGAACAGGACGGCGTTCCGGATATGCCCATGCCCAAGCTGGCGCCCGGCGAGACCCGCGGTTACGATTTTGCCACCATTCCCGGCACCTACTGGATGCACGCCCACATCCCCTTGCACGAAATGCGCCTTCTGGCCGCCCCGCTCATCGTCCGCAGCGAGGCGGACGCCAGCGCCGACCGGCAGGAGGTGGTGATGTTCCTGCACGATTTCGCCTTCAAGTCGCCGGCCGAAGTCATGGAGGAAATCACCCAAGGTCATCCGCCTTCCGGCCAGAGCGACATGGATGACGGCGGCATGAACCATGAGATGATGCAAGGGATGCAGGGCGATAGCGGCATGGCCGTGAACGGAATGGCCGGCATGGAGATGGACCTGAACGATTATGACTGGGACGCCTATCTGACAAATGACCGGACGCTTTCCGATCCCGACGTCATCCGCGTCGAGCGCAATGGCCACGTGCGGCTGCGCATCGTGAACGCGGCCGCGGCCACGGTGTTCTGGATCGACACCGGGCAGGTCGAGGCGCGGCTGGTCGCGGTCGACGGCCAAGGCGTCCAGCCCCTGACCGGCTCGCGGTTCGGCATCGCGATGGGGCAGAGGCTCGATCTCGAGCTCGATCTCGACAGTACGGGCACCTGGCCAATCCTCGCGCTGCGCGAAGGCGCGCGGGAGAGAACAGGCCTCGTCCTTGCCGCCCCGGGGGCGGCAGTTCCCCGGCTGTCCGCGCTGGCCGATGAAGAGGCCCCCGCCTTCGACACCGACCTGTCGCAGGAAACGCGTCTCGTCGCGCTGGTGCCGCTGCCGGAACGCGAGACGCAGCGCAGCCCCATGGTCATGCTGGGCGGCACGATGCAGCCCTATCGCTGGACCATCGACGGCAGGGTCTGGGGCGAGCACAATCCCGTCACCGCGCGCTCGGGCGAGCGGGTCGAGATCATGTTCCACAACATGTCGATGATGGGCCATCCGATGCACCTGCACGGCCACACATTCCAGGTCGTCGGCGTGAACGGCCAGCGCATCTCGGGCGCGCGGCGCGACACGGTCTATGTGCCGCCGATGGCGATGATCACGATTGCGTTCGACGCCGGCGAGGCGGCGCGCTGGATGCTGCACTGCCATCATATGCCGCATCTGGAAACCGGCATGATGACCGAGTTCGCGGTCTCGGCCTGAAACACCGGGCGGGGCGCTTTCGTGCCCCGCCCGAGACTTGCAATCGCACGATTGATCGCGTCTCGGCCGGAACCCGGCGCCGAATATGCGATCGCGCTTTCCGTTCATTCGATTTCAACGCGTTTTCGCTAGAACCCGACTATGAAACCCGGCTACTCGCTCATTCAGATTGTCCTGCACTGGCTCGTCGCGGCCCTCGTGCTCGTCCAGTACCAGACGGGCGGAAGCATCGGGCGGACGCACGACGCCGTGCATGCCGGACTTCAGCCGGACCCGACCGACCTGCTGCTTCACTCGGTGCACAACTGGTCCGGAATGGCGATCGGGGGGCTCATGGTGCTGCGGCTGTTCCTGCGGTGGCGCTCTCATGGGATCGTGCCGGATCTGAAGCGGGAAAGCCCCACGGCGGCGGCGGCCCGGCTCCTTCACCTGGGCTTCTACGCCGTGCTCCTGGGACAGGCAGCCATCGGCTTCATCGCGAGCTACGTCACTTTCTCCATCGCGCCGCTTCACGTCTTCGGTGCGAATCTGATTCTTGCGATGCTCGTCCTTCATATCGGCGCGGCAATCATTCATGCCGTGATGCGTGACAGCGTCTTAATCCGCATCCTTCGCCCGCGAGGTTGAGGCAGGCTGTCCCGGAGGCTTGCGGTTGGCTGGAGGGTGTGACGCAAAGCTAAAGTTCGGCCACTCCCAGGAACTTCTCGAACGCTGCCAGAGTGTGTTCCGACACGTGATGCTCGATGCCTTCGCCGTCAATCTCCGCTGTTTCCTCCGGCACTCCGAGGGCAACCAGGAACTGAACGACGATGAGGTGGCGTGACCGCACCCGGTCGGCAAGCTGCTTGCCTTCCTCGGTCAGGAAGATTCCGCGATAGGGACGCGACGTCGCCAAACCTTGCCGTTTCAGTCTCGCGACGGCCTTGGTTGCGGTAGGTTGCGCCACGCCCATTCGCGCGGCGATGTCAGCAATTCTCGCCTCTCCATTGATTTCAATCAGGTCGCCGATCATCTCGACGTAGTCTTCGATAAGCGCGCTTGCCTGACATTCCCGGACATGTGCGAAGCGGCGTGCGTGCTGGGCCGGACGGGGCGGTGAGTTGTTGGGCTTAGTCATCTGTACCAGTTATTCGCGTGCTCGGAGAGATGGGCGCAAGGCTCAAAGTTAGCCAAGGGTATAATTGTTTCCGCGAATTAGCAAACGGACCGCCCGGACCATGCATCGCACTTATCATTACCCTATTGCACATAATATAGCATAGGCTATAAATCCAGTTGCAACCGCATCAGGATATACCCTCATGTACGATACAGAGCGCACGCGCCACGGGATGGCTGCGGTACTATCCGGTGAGCGGCGCGGCTTTACCAGCCGCCTCCTTTTTGTCGGACCGGCAGTGATCGCCTCAATCGCCTATGTCGATCCGGGCAATTTCGCAACCAACATCCAGGCCGGCGCCGGCTATGGGTACCAGTTGCTCTGGGTCGTGCTTCTGGCAAACCTTATCGCCATGCTTTTCCAGGCATTGTCCGCCCGCCTCGGCATCGTGACAGGCAAGAACCTTGCCGAAATGTCGCGTGACAGGTTCCCGGCGCCAGTGGTGTGGGTGATGTGGGCGATCAGCGAAGTGGCGGCCATGGCGACGGATCTGGCGGAGTTTCTCGGTGGCGCCATCGGTCTGGCGCTGCTCTTCGACCTTCCCATATTCTGGGGCATGTGGGTCACGGCCATAGTGACGTATGGCATCCTGATCTTCGAGAAGCATGGTTTCAGGCCGATGGAACTTATCATCGGCTCGATGGTCGCGATCATCGGCCTTTGTTACCTTATCGAACTGGTGATAGCCCCTGTCGACTGGACAGAGGCCGCCACAGGTCTGATCACGCCACAGCTTCCGGACGCAGCTGCATTGACCATCGCAGTGGGAATCATCGGCGCTACGGTGATGCCGCACGCCATCTACCTGCATTCGAGCCTCACTCAGTCCCGCGTCCGGATCCGGGACGAGAATGATCGCCGCAAGGTACTGCGTTACTCCAACATTGAGGTTGTGGTTGCCCTCGCCATCGCAGGCATGGTGAATATGGCGATGGTTATCATGGCCGCAAGCGCCTTTCATCAAGGCAACAGCGACGTCGCCGAGATCGAGACCGCCTACCATATGCTGACACCCCTGCTCGGTACTGCAGCCGCTTCCGTGTTTCTCGTTTCCCTGATTACCTCGGGCGTTTCGAGTTCCGTGGTCGGCACCATGGCGGGCCAAACAATCATGCAGGGCTTTCTGCATTTCCATGTCCCGATATGGCTCCGACGCCTCGTGACAATGCTGCCCGCCTTTGTGGTCGTTGCCATGGGAGTCAATCCGACCCAGGCATTGGTGATGAGCCAGGTCGTTTTGTCGATTGCCCTACCCGTGCCGATGATCGCTTTGATCATTTTCACCTCGCGACGGGATCTGATGGGTAGTTACGCCATGCGGCCGGCCACGAAATGGCTTGCGTTCGTCGGCGCCACGATCGTTCTCGCACTTAATTTTACATTGCTTGCGAGTGTTTTTGGCATCCGCGTTCCGTTTCTGACGGTCTAAGAGACCGCATAGAATTCAGTAGGACGAGTCTGCGCGCGGAACGTTCGCGTTATATACAGTTCAGATGAGTATCATCCCCGGTTGAAGCCGAATTTAACTTCCAACCGGAAGTGAGACCCTGGAGGGGACCTGGAGAATGAATTCGCAAATCCACGGGGCGAATGACGGGCATGATCACGGAACGGCAGTGGCAGCCGGCAATGAGCGGCGTATTCGGCTCGTCTTCATCTTCACTGCCGGTTACGCCGCTGTGCAGGCAATCGGCGGTTGGCTCTCCGGTTCGCTCGCACTGATCGCGGACTCCGGTCACATGGTGTCGGACGCGGCAGCACTACTTCTTGCGCTCATTGCCTATCGGGTAGCGAGGCGGCCTCCGGACAATAGCCGGACCTACGGATTCCACCGCGTGCGCGTCCTTGCCGCGCTCGCAAACGGGGCGAGTCTGCTTCTTCTGGTTGCCTGGATCGCGTGGGAAGCTGTTGGCCGGATCAACCAGCCTATCGAAATTCTCGCGGGTCCCATGCTCATTGTCGCAACTATAGGGTTACTGGTCAATCTGGGGGGAGCCTGGATTCTCGTGCGCGGCTCCCAAGGTGATAGTAACCTTCGCGGAGCCTTCCTCCATGTCGTCGGCGATCTACTGGGATCTGTGGGAGCCATCGCTGCCGCCATCGGCATTATGCTGACGGGTTGGACGGTGCTCGATCCGATCCTTTCGGTTCTGGTGGCGCTGCTTGTCGTTCGTTCAGCCTGGACTCTGGTGAGCGAGTCGATCCGGGTGCTTCTGCAGGCGGTGCCTCGCGGGCTGGATGCCCGCAACGTTGAACTGGAACTCAGCAAGTTGCCGCTCGTCGAGGAGGCAGGGCACTTTCACGCGTGGACGCTGACGGACGACACTGTAGTCGCGACGGTCCATGTCACGCCGGCAATGGATGGCGATCCGCTTCAGTTGCCGTCTGTAATAACGGCCTGGCTGAAGGAGCGCTACGCGATCGATCATGTGACCGTTCAGGTCGATCCCCGCGGAGCCCTTCGTCGATCCGGGCCGGTCTAAACTTTCGAGGTTCGCGCGATTGACAGATTTTCAGCCTATTGACCCGAAAACCGGAAACTTCTCCAGCAGCCAGAATGCGAACCAGGTCATGTAGCCGCTCACCATGGCAAGGCCCATGATGATCATGATGACGCCAGCGGTCACCTGCAGCGCTCGCCCGGTCTTACGTAGGCTGGGAAGGAATGCAATCAGTCGATCTGTGAAAAGCGCGGCCAGAAAGAAAGGTATTCCCAGCCCGAGAGAGTAGAGAGCCAGGAGCGCGACACCATCCAGTGCCGTTGCCGACACAGCGCTGACTGTCAGTATCGCTCCGAGAATAGGGCCGATGCAAGGCGTCCAGCCGAACGCAAATGCCAGACCAAGCAGATATGCGCCTGTCGGCCCGCCCGTTAACAGGCTGCCGTGGTAGCGGACGTCCCTTTGCAGCATGGGCAGCCGCAGAAGCCCGGTGGTGAAAAGGCCGAAGATTGTGACAATGACACCGCCGATGATGCCGGCTTCGTAACTGTAGGCGCGAAGCGACTGGCCAAGGGCGGTGGCTCCAGCTCCCAGTACGACGAACACCGTCGAGAAACCAAGGATGAAACATATACTCAGCCAGGCGACGGACATTTTGTTGTCCGGATCGCTGCGTTCAGCCCGGGTGGAGTTGCCGGCTATAAACGACACATAGCCCGGCACCAGCGGAAGCACGCAGGGCGACAGGAAGGAAATGGCACCGGCAGCGATCGCCGCCACCACGCCGATATTTGAGATCTCGAATTCCATGCCCGCGTATACAAGCTCATCCCGCTAGAGGGTCAATGCGCTGAAGCAGCGACATCTTGACCCTCTAGCGGGATGAGCTCTTACAAAATGTTTTTGCGGAGAGGAGAAGCGATATCGAGACAATAGCCCGTGTTTATATGGTCGATGCGTGGCGCGGTCTGGCAATTGCCGGCGTAGTGCTGTTCCACTTTGTGTGGGACCTCGAATTTACTGGTTTCATTTCAGGTGTCGCATACCATCCACTCTGGCTCGGCTTTGGGCGTGTTCTAGCCGGAAGCTTCATGATGCTGGTCGGGATCAGCCTTGCCTTATCCTCTCGCTCTCCGTTCCGGCCGAGTGCCTATCTGCGTCGCCTTGCGAAAATTGGCGTCGCGGCCGCGGCCATTACACTGGTTACATGGTATGCCTTTCCAGCAACGTTCATTTACTTTGGCATCTTGCATGCGATTGCCGTTGCGACCTTAGTTGGTACATTATTCCAGCGCACGCCTTGGTGGCTAAGTCTTGCTTTTGGCCTTGCCATGCTGGCGGCTCCTTCCTTATGGCAGTCGGAACTCTTTGACACACGATGGCTTGCCTGGATCGGATTTGCGCAAAGCGTTCCGCCGAGCAACGATTTCGTGCCGATCTTCCCGTGGGTTGGCATTACTTTCATCGGTATGTCCGGCGCAAAAGTTCTGGTCGACAAAGGGAAAGAATACGCGCTCGACCGCCTCGTGCCGGTCGGTCGGCCCGGCAACGCGCTGGCCTGTATGGGCCGGCACAGTTTGACAATTTACCTGCTGCACCAGCCGATCATGTTGGGCATCATTATACCGCTTGCTAGATATCTCTAGGTTGTGCGCTTTCGCACTGCGCATATTTCCTCATAATTCCGCCGGGACTTAATCGGCGCTGACTGGTAAAGTCGTTCAAGACGATGCATCCTATTTCTCATTGTCTTCCATCAATTCGTACCACATGGCGTTAAGGACGGCGAAGGCAGCGGCGAGCGGCAGGCCGAGCAGCCAGGCGAAATACCACATGATGGTTCTCCTTTCTTTTGCTTGCGTATCGGGTTCAACCGAAAATCGGTTTCCCGCTTTTCGGCCCGATGCGCCTCAATAGGCGTGGCCGGAGCCGTCGATGATCTGCTTTTCGTCCACCTTCCCCCACAGCACGCGGTAGACCCACGTGGTGTAGAGCGCGATGATCGGCAGAAAGATTCCTGTCGAGAGCAGCATGATGAACAGCGTCAGGTGGCTGGACGAGGCGTCCCAGACAGTGAGGCTGGAGCGCGGGTCTATCGAGGAGGGTAGGATGAAAGGAAACATCGCCAGACCGACAGTGGCGATGATTCCGAGCACCGACAGGCCGCTCGACAGCAGCGTCAGCAATTCGCGGCGCAGAGCCAGGAACCCCAGCGCCAGCAGCGCGCCGGCAAAGCCGAGGGCGGGTGCGGCAATCATCCATGGATGGGCGGTGTAGTTGGTGAACCAGAAACCGGCACCCTGCTCGACCGTCTTGGTGAGCGGGTTGGATGGGCCGTCGGTGACGACCTCCGAGACGAAACGGAAACCATCGATGCCGGTTGCGACCCAAAGGCCACCGAGCGCGAACAAAATGATCGTGCCCGTCGCGGCGAATGTGCCGAAGCGACGGGCGCGGTCGGCGACTGCGCCGCTGGTCTTGAGCACCAGCCACGACGCGCCGTGCATCGTCAGCATGACGACGGAGAGCAGGCCGCAGAGCAGCGCGAACGGGTTGAGCAGTTCGAACAGGGTGGTGCCGTCATAGAAGATGCGCAGATCGGGACCGAGCCGGAAAGGCACGCCCTGAAGCACGTTGCCGACGGCGATGCCGAAGATAAGCGCCGGCACGATCCCGCCCACGAAGAGCGCCCAGTCCCAGCCGTCACGCCAGCGCTGGCTGTCGCGCTTCGACCGGTACTTGAAGCCGACCGGGCGCAGGATGAGAGCGGCGAGGATGGCGAACATCGCGAGATAGAAGCCGGAGAAAGACACCGCATAGAGCGGCGGCCATGCGGCGAAGATCGCGCCGCCGCCGAGGATGAGCCAGACCTGATTGCCTTCCCAGACCGGGCCGACGGCGTTGATGACGACGCGGCGCTCCATATCGGTGCGTGCCACGAAGGGCAGCAACGTCTGGGTGCCGAGGTCGAAGCCGTCCATCACAGCGAAGCCGATGATGAGGATGCCCAGCAGCATCCACCAGATCAGGCGCAGGGTCTCGTAGTCGATGAGTTCGTGCAGGATCATGATGGTCACTCCGCGGGTTTGAGCGCTTCGGCCAGGAGTTTCTGCTCCGGCTCGTGGTCTTCTTCGGGGCCTTTGCGGATCGCGGCGAGCATCAGCGTCATCTCGATGATGAACAGCACGGTGTAGATGGCCGCGAAGCCGGCGATGGTGAACAGCACTGTCGTCGCGCCCAGATCGGAGACGGCGGCGGCCGTTGGCAGAACGCCCTCGATCACCCATGGCTGGCGCCCGACCTCGGCGACGATCCACCCCGCCTCGGCTGCAATCCACGGCAGCGGGATCGAGAAGACGGCGACTTTCAACAGCCACGGATAGCGATCGAGCTGGTGGCGCGCCGACAGGTAGAAGAAGGTGGCCGTGAGGACGATGAAGAACATCCCGAGCCCGACCATGATCCGGAAGGACCAGAACAACGTCGGAACATTGGGAACCGTATCCCACGCAGCCTGGGTGATCTGTTCATCCGTCGCCTCGCGCGGGTCATCGAGGTAGGGCCGCAACAGCAGCGCGTAGCCGAGATAGTGGCCGGTATCCTCAAAACGGTCAGCGACGTCGGCGGGTATGGCCGCGCTGCTGCCGGCCTCTCGGATCGACTGGAGTGCATCAAAAGCCATGATGCCCTGCCGGATCCGCATCTCGGCCAGTTCGACTAGTTCGTGGATACCGGGAATTTCCGTTGTCAGCGAGCGGGTGCCAATCAGGCCCATGACCCATGGAACCTGGACGGAGTAATAAGTCTTACGCTCGGCCTGATCGGGCAGGCCGACGATTGTGAAGGCGGCCGGGGCCGGCTCAGTGTGCCACATCGCCTCGATGGCCGCGAGCTTCATCTTCTGGTGTTCGGTGGAGAGATACCCGCTTTCGTCGCCCAGCACCACGACCGATAGCGACGAGGCCAGTCCGAACGAAGCCGCGACGGTCATCGAGCGCTTGGCGAGCGCGATGTGTCGGCCCTTCAGCAGATACCACGCCGAGACGCCCAGAACGAAAATGGATGCAACGACATAGCCCGCCGACACGGTGTGAACGAACTTGGCCTGCGCAACGGGGTTGAAAAGTACGGCGTAGAAGTCCTCCACCTCCATGCGCATGGTCTGCGGGTTGAAGACGGATCCGACCGGGTTCTGCATCCATCCGTTAGCAATGAGGATCCACAGGGCGGAAAAGTTGGAGCCGAGCGCCACGGCCCATGTCGCGGCGAGGTGTCCGAGCTTCGACAGCTTGTCCCATCCGAAGAAGAACAGGCCGACGAAGGTGGCTTCAAGGAAGAAGGCCATCAGGCCTTCGATGGCCAGCGGCGCGCCGAATATATCGCCGACATAGTGGCTGTAGTAGCTCCAGTTCATGCCGAACTGGAACTCCATCACGATGCCGGTGGCGACACCGAGCACGAAGTTGATACCGAACAGGGTGCCCCAGAACTTGGTCATCTGGCGCCATATGTCACGGCCGGTCATGACGTAGACCGTCTCCATTATCGCCATCAGGATCGACAGGCCGATGGTGAGCGGCACGAAAAGGAAGTGGTACAGCGCGGTGATGGCGAATTGCAGTCGCGACAGGTCGACGATGTTCAGTTCCATTTCTGGCTCCGGTGGGTCATGTCAATCGGGCCTCAGCTGGCTGAGTTCCATGTCAAAGGCGGGTGTGCCGCGGGCAACGTCGGCGGCGATGCGGCCGTCACGCAGCACGAGGATACGGTCGGCAAGCGACGCCTCGCGGCGTGTGTGGGTGGCGACGACCAGGATGCGGCCGGTGGCGCGTTCATCGAGGCGCGCGACCACGTCACGTGCAGTGTTACCGTCGAGGCCTTCTGTCGGCTCGTCGAGCAGCCAGAGGGCCGCATCGCGCAACAGCAGGCGAGCAAGCGCCAGACGGCGCGCCTGACCAGCGGAAAGCCCGGCACCGCCCTCGCCGAGTATCGTGTCGAGACCGCCGGGCAGAGATGCGACATAGCTTGCCAGACCCGCAGCTTCGAGCGCCGCTATCATTTCGGTATCGGATGCGCCGGGGCGGGCGAGCGCGAGATTGCCACGCAGCGTGTCGCGGAAAAGCTCAGTGCGCTGGGTGAGCAGGCCACAGGGATGGACAGTGAGATTGCCGCTTGAAGCGTTCAGTTCTCCGGCTAACAGCGATAGAAGCGTGGATTTGCCAACTCCGCTCGCACCCACCAGTGCGATGCGTTCGCCGGGGCGGATGGCGACGGAAATGTCGGACAGGACCGAACGCGCCGCGCCGGGATGGCCGACGCTTACAGACTCCAGCCTGATCGCCATGCCATGTGCTGCGGAACGGCCGAGCTTAGGTGGGTCTGAGCGGTTCGTCAGGCGCGGGCCGAGGCGCGTTGCCGCCTGAAGTGTGCGGCCGAACTCGACCGCGCCGCGGCGCAGGAGCGCGAAGGGTTCCAGGCTGGCAAGCGCCAGCAGCACGGCAAAAGTGGCGATTGGTACGCCGATGGTGCCGGCTTCGGCAAGGAAGGCGGCTGCAAGCAAGACGCCGGCGAGCAGGGCTGCGGATAGAATGCCGAGACCGAAGCCCGCACCGGCCTCGGCACGATTAAGCGCGCGGTCGGCTTGGGCCAGACGAATGTCTGCGGCTTCGATGGCACGAACCTGCGCGCCAAGACGATTCGTCATGGCAAGGTCGGCCTGTCCCCGCACGAGGTCGATGGAGCGCGACCGCAGGGCCTCTAACGCGTGGGCGCGGAGGCGGGCGAATGCTGCAGCGCGGCGAGAGGCGAGAAACGGAATACCAAGGCCCGCGGCCAGCAGGACGATGGCGGAGGAAAGGCCGAGCAAGGGGTGGACGAAAACGAGCGCGGCTGCGATGGCCAGGGCTGCGCCGGCTGCGACGAGCACGGGCGCCAGCACCCGCAGGTAAAGCGAATCGAGGGCGTCGATATCGATGGTGAGCCGAAACAGGAGCCGTGACGGGTTGGCGGCCAGACCACGTGCTGCGTCGGCACGGGCGAACCCGCGAAACACGTGCTCGCGCAGGTGAGCCAGCACGCCTAGCGTGGCGTCGTGGGTGACAAGCCTTTCGCCGTAGCGCGAGGCGGTGCGGCCTATGGCAAGAAGGCGGATGCCGGCGGACGGCATGAACACGTCGAAAGTGAGCGCCGTGATGAGAGTGAGGCCTGCGATCGACGTTGCGGCGATGAACCAGCCGGACAGCCCGAGCAAAGCAATGCCGGCAAGTGCTGTGGTGAAAGACAGCAGGGTGCCATAGACGAGCATGCGGCGGTCACCGGCCCAGAACAGGGCGAGCACGGGGCGTAGGGCGGAGAGACGGCTCATGCCAGAACCTCAAGCTGCGCAGGAGCGGGCAGCATGACCACGCGGTCCATGCGGGCCGCAAGCGCGGGATCGTGGGTGGCGACGACCAGTGTTGTCCCTTCCGCGATGGCCAGCAGGCGGTCGGTAATTTCAGTGGCTGTGACAGAATCGAGATGAGCGGTCGGCTCGTCCACAAGGATCAGGCCGGGCCGGATGCCCACAGCCGCACGCGCTAGCGCCAGCCGCAAAGTCTCGCCGCCCGACAGGCCGGCTCCGTTCTCGCCGATCATCGCATGGCCACGTTGCGCGGCAAGGTGTGCGATATGGGCGGCTTCCGTGGCGTGGGCGACGTCCCTCCTGCCGATGCCTGGTCGCCCGAGTGTGATGTTGCTGCGGAGCGTGCCGGAAAAGATATGCGGGGGCTGGCCGAGCCATGCGATGCGAGCACGCAGGTGAGCGGCACTGGCATGGTTCATCGGTTCGCCGCCAAGCCGGACGATGCCGTTATCGGGCGACGAAAGGCCCGCGACAAGCGCCAGCAAGGTGGATTTTCCGCCACCGCTAGGGGCCATCACCGCGACATGTTCGCCGGGGTCGATGGATAGGGCGAAATCGCTTAAGGTCGCGTTCGCCGATTCGGCATGGCGGAAGGTGAGGCCGTCGATCCACACCGAAAGTGCACCGGAGACTTCGACGGCTGTACTTTCCGGGCCGCCAACGATTTTCGTTCCGCCCCGCGTAATGCGGTCGAGCGCCTCCAGTCCTGCTTGCCCGGCGGCGCGGTCGTGCCAGACGGACGAGAGATCACGTAGCGGCTCGAAGAAGGCGGGCGCGAGCAGCAGGACGAAGAGACCCTGCGCCAGCGTCAGCTTTCCGCCCCAAGCACCGAAGTTCAGTTCTCCCAGAAAATGAAACCCGACATAGACCGCCACCAGCGCCACGCCGAGCGCAGCGAACAGTTCCAGAACCGCCGACGACAGGAACGCGACGCGTAGCACCGCCATGGTGGAGGTTCGCAGTTCTTCTGCGTTTGCGCGCAGCCGGAGGGCGGTACTATCCACCGCATCGAAGGCGCGGATGGTGGCGAGTCCGCGCAGCCGATCGAGAAGGAAGGCGTTCATGTTACCCATACGGGTAAGCTGCCTTTCGCTGGCCGCTTTCGCCTGCCAGCCGATCAGCGCCATAAAGATGGGTATGACGGGCGCTGCCATCAGCAAGGCGAGGGCGGCGACCCACGAAAAGACGAATACGAAGCCTAGAATGATCGGTGGTACAACAGCGGCGCTGATGCGCAGCGGCTGAAACCTTGCCAGATAGGGAACGATGGCGTCGGCCTGCTCGGTGAGCGTGCTGGCGACGAGGCCGGAGGAAGGCCGTAAGGCATCGAGGGGAGAACGTGTCGCAACGGCGGCGGCGGCGCGCGCGCGCATGGTAGAGAGGTGGGCGCGGGCGGCATCATAGGCGCGGGTGGCGCCGGCACGCTCGAGCGCTGCGCGCAGAATACCGATGACGAAGACGCAGAGAGCCGGCAGTATCGCCGCCTGCGCAGGTGCGCCATCGGCGATGTTTCCAATGGCGAAGGCGATAGCTGCCGCCTGCGGTATCCACAGAAGCGAGGCGGATATCTGAAGGGCTGCGGCGAAACGGGGCAGGTCAGGCCGCGTCGTCGACGCAGGTGGAGAGGCGGCGCGGACGGACGGATCATCACCGGCATCGCTGGCGGCGCACGCCGTGATTGTGGCCTGCGCGCTAGTGTTCCCCGAAACGCTCATGGGCGGTCCGCTTTTCTGCGCCCGCGCCCTATCGAGATGATCCTGTCGCGTTTACCCAGAAACCGCGTGACCTTCGAGCCGAGCGACAGCAGCGATGCGAGCCGTCCGGCATCGAGTTTCTTGACGTCGTCGTACCAGTTGGTCACCTGTTCGATCAGACCGTGCATCTCCGAAAGGCGCGCGCGGGCATAGCGCTCGTCGTCATTGGCGGGTTCTAGCATGAGAAGGTCGCGCAACACCGACAGGGTTGGATCGACCTCTCGCTTCTTGCGCTCCTCTGCGAGCGTGCGGAAAATCTGCCAGACATCGTCGGGGGCGGTGAAGAAATCACGCCGGTCGCCGGGAACATGCTTCAGGATGACGAGATTCCACGCCTGAAGCTCGCGAAGGCTCATCGAGACGTTGGACCGCGAAATGCCGAGCGCCTCGACGATGGCGTCGGCGCAGAGTGGTTTCGGCGAGACGTAGAGCAGTGCATAAATCTGCCCGACAGTACGGTTGATGCCCCAGCGGTTGCCCATTTCGCCGAAATGCAAGACGAAGGCCTGAATAGTTGGGGAGAGGTTCATAGTATGCAACTTCATGAATTTCAGAAATTTCTGAAATGAATGTAAGTTAACATGCGAAGCGGATCAACCGCCAAGCGGATGCGCGAGGCGGTTTGTCACGGGTGCGACGCTATACTGATGTTTGGAAAGCTTCGGCCTCGAAACCGTGCCGTCGTGCGGCACCTACGCTGTCACCAAACCATTCTTGTCGTATATTGGACGATGACTACATCGTGAATCGACGAGGTGTCGCTACGCCTGCACGTGATCAGTTCTCAGTTTCCTGATCACTGACGCGGCATCAGGGCCTGCACCCATGATCAGAGCGGAAGAGCGATTGCGCTGCCATGGCCTCCCCAGGAAGTAGAGGCCCTTAACCGGAGACACGCCTTCTGAGTGGACGAAGCCGGTCTTGGCATGGACTGCGTCTTCGATGTCCACCCATTCGGTTTCGTCGCGATAGCCAACAGCCCAGATCACCGTACGGACCTGAGCGAGTTTGCCGTCTGAAAACTTCACGACATCTGCTTCCGCCCCCACAAGCCGGCTCATGAGCCGGATACCGAGCTTCTGCAATGCCTCGTCTCGCAAACCCCTGTCCGGGAAAGCGTCGGTTTTTCTGACTATGCGGCCCCGGAAAGATGTTGCCGGTGCTTCCAATGCGCCAATAAGGTTGAGCCACCACCAAATCGACTTTCCCAGAATGTGTTCCGGTAGAAGCTTTCGCGGTTTGCCGGCGGAGAGCAGGACGGGTTGGCGCTTCCTGGATTCAATCGCTATGTCGCGTCCGCTTGCTCCATCTCCGACTACCAGAACGGGCCCATCGGGCAACTGGTTGCAGTTGCGGAATGTTGCCGCCGTCAACTGCAGGACCTCGTAACCCAACTCCGCTGAGATGGGGGGAACGATCGGAACCTGAAATGCTCCGGTGGCGATTATTACTTCGGTTGCAGAGATGATATCGCCATTTGAGAGCATCGCTTCGAAACCGTCGGCAGACTTGGCCAGACGCGACACGTGTGCCCCGAGTTTGACCGGAAGCTCAAAGTGCCGGACATAAGATTCCAGATACTCGGCGAACTCGTCGCGATCGGCGTAGCCGTCCCGGTTGCCCGGAATCTGCATTCCCGGCAACACACTGAACTGACGGGTGGTGAACAAAGTCAGGCTGTCATATCGGTTACGCCAGACATCGCCAACGCGGTTGCTCCCGTCAACGATGATGTAAGATAGGCCGGCCCTGCGCAGGTGGTAGCCTGCGGCAAGACCGGCCTGGCCAGCCCCGATGACGAGGATGTGCCGGTTCATCACACCACCACGACGCGCGTACCTATGGGCGTTAACTCATAGAGTTCCCGGACGTGATCATTGAGCATGCGGATGCATCCGTTGGAAACCGCCTTGCCGATCGTCCACGGCTCGTTGGTTCCATGAATGCGGTAATATGTGTCGCGTCCGTTTCGATAGAGGTAGAGCGCTCGCGCACCGAGGGGGTTATTCGGGCCACCCGGAACGCCGCCTGCGTGTCTTGCATAACGTTGCGGGTCTCGCTTGATCATGTTCGGTGTGGGGCGCCATGAAGGCCACTTGGCCTTGCGCTCGATAATTGCGCTGCCCTTGAACGCCAGCCCGGCTTTACCCACCCCTATCCCGTAGCGGCGTGCCAGCGTAGGGCTTTCCAGGAGGTACAGAAACCGCTCACGCGGCGCGACGATGATGGTACCGACAGGCTCCGTGAAATTGTGTCTGACCCGTTGGGGCAGAAATCGCTGCTCGATTTTGACAGGTCGAGCATTTGCGAAAGCGCTGACCGGCGTGAGAGAACCCGCAGCGGCAGCCAGAAGGCCAAAGCCGAACGCCCGACGGTCAATGGTCATGGCCATCATCCTCCTGCGGAGCCCTAACATCCGGCACGAGCTTCTCGACCTTTGCTATGGCCCGCAACTCAGCTGAAATCCGACGTTCTTCGGCAGCCTTCAGAGATTGACGGATTTGCGGTTCGACCAACTCGAAGGCGGGTGGCGGCCTATCGCGGCTCTCCTCGAGCTTGATGACGTGAAACCCGAATGGAGACCGCACCGGCTCGTTGGTGTAGTCGCCTGTCTTCAGCCTTTTGGCCGCCTCATCGACTTCCGGTACTGTCTGCCCCTCGGGGACGAAGCCCAAATCTCCGCCGTTTACTTTCGACACGGCATCGAGGGAACTCTTGGCGGCAAGATCGGCGAAGGAGGTACCTTCTCCGAGAGCAGTGATGATCTGCTTCGCCTCGTCTTCAGATGCCACCAGGATATGGCGCAGCCGTCGCTCGGTAACCACCGGTATCGAAGCGACCTGCTGATCGTAGATTTGGCGGATAGCGTCTTCGGTAACGGCTTCAGCGGCCTTCTGCTCCATGAAATTGGCCCGCAGTGTCTGCTGTTCAAAGAACTGCATCTGGCGCTTGTATTCGTCCTGATCTGCGATACCTGCTTTCTTCGCTGCGTCGGAGATGATCCGCATTTCGATCAGCGTATCGACGATAACAGAGAGTTTGGCATCGTCTGGCATGGTCCCGAGTTGGGAATCATACATCTCCTGAGCCACCGCGACGTCTGCACGTGTTATGTCGCTACCGTTCACGCGGGCGACAACGTCTTCCGGCTGTGCGAATGCCGAACTACATGCTGTGGTCATCAGAAGAGCCAGGGCGATCCGACGCAGGCTTCTTGAAGAATTGGAAAATAAGATTGTCATCTGATGGCGTCCCTACTGGCCCGACGCTGCAAGCAGCGGATCGATGGTGTCGCTGAACTGCGCGACGCTCAGAGCACCCTTGTACATTTTGCCATTGATGAAGAAAGTAGGGGTGGAATCGACGCCAAAGCCGCGCCCAACTTCTGCAACCGCTTGCACCTGCTGCATCAGTTCCTCATTCTGAAGGCATGCTTCGAACGCGGCTTCGTCCATGCCGGTCATGCCCATGACAGATTTCATGGCGCCTGTTCCGTCTGAGGCGCGGGCCCATGTCTCCTGGGTTCGATAAAGAAGGTCGAGGGTCGGATACCACTTTTCGTCGCCCGCGCACCGCGCCAGCATGAAGCCGGCGGTGGAGCGCGGGTCGAACGGGAATTCGCGCATGATGAAGCGCACCTTTCCGGTATCGACATATTTCTCCTTCAGGCCGGGCCAGACGTCGATATGGAATGTTCTGCAATGCGGACAAGTCAGAGACGCGTATTCGATGATAGTTACAGGTGCATCGTCGGTGCCGAATGTCTTGTCCGGCAGGGCTCCTGGCACGAGAAGCTCCTGCTCGGTTGGCTGTGCAAATGCCAGTGGCGATGCAGCGCAAGCCAGCGCCATGGCTGAAGTGCAGATGAGAAAATTGCGACGTTTCATGGGTGAATCCTTTTGAAAGCCGGAGGCTACAAGCTCTGCCCGCTAGAGGTTCAAGTGATTTTTCGTGCTGACATCTAAGCTGTCGAACCGCCCCGAACGATCACGGGTGCCGGCGTCGAAACACGATTGTAGAGGTCGATGATGTCCTGGTTGATCAGTCGGACGCATCCGCTGGATACGGCTTTGCCGATGGTCCAGTATTCTGGCGAGCCGTGAATTCGGTAAAGTGTGTCCACACCATCCTGGAAAATATAGAGAGCGCGTGCACCGAGCGGGTTGTTAAGCCCTGGATCCATGCCGCCATTGGCTGCGCTGTATTTCTCAAGTTCTGGTTGTCGCGCAATCATTTCCTCAGGAGGAGTCCACCGCGGCCAGCGCCGCTTGTACTGAATGACGCCAGACCCTGACCATGTAAAACCCTGACGTCCCAACCCTACGCCGTAGCGCATCGCCTTCCCATCGGGCAGCACGAGATAGAGATGGAATGCGGAGGTGTCGACGACAATCGTCCCAGGCCGTTCGCCGGTCGGATCGTTGACGAGTTGACGATAGTAGCGACGCTTCACCTTGCTTAAATCGACAGCAGGGATTGGGTAATCTTCCTCCGGCATCGCCCCATACATCCGGGCATATCCGACATCTACAGCGGGTTTTTCGGGTTCGGGAGTGGCTGGCGCAACCTGGATTGTCGCACAGCCTGGTAGAGCCACAGTTGCTGTCGCAGCCGCAGCCACAGTGAGAAGTTTGCGACGTGATAGCATCACGTCTTGATAATTCGAGCTCAAAGCTTCGCTCCTTATAGCTGACAATATCGCCGCGATTAGCGGTCGTACTGAAGGGCGAAGTGCGATACATTGCTCGACGGTCAAAGGCTTGCCCGCCGTCGTATTCACACCCCTTGCGTCTTGCTATCGGGGAGGTCGGAGTAAGCCGGAAACGCCGGCTGACTCCAAGCGGAACTCGCCAAAATCCCTGCATGGTTCGACAGTTGTTGGCACCGAGGGATATGCGGTGTAGGCCATCAGTTTGGCGCAATGATCGTGACAGGATGAAGGGAGGGGTTCCGGTGCGGGATTGTTGTCGTCGACCGCAGAGATTTCGGAGCTTTCTCCAGTATTTATGAAGAGATCTGATGAAACCAGGCTGCGACCGTCTGTTGCCGGTGCCGCGATGGACGCTGCAGCGCTCAAATGCAGGGTCAACAACAGGGCGACCAGCAGTGACAGAAAACCACGCAACATGTCCGTTACTCGTCCGGAGAATGCGGGTCCGCGAGCGCTGCGTCGGGCCGACTGACGGGCACAGAAGACCGCGGCGATGTTCGCTTCGCAAGCGCATCCTGACCATTCCGTTTCAGTAGCCTGCGAAAGCTCGGATGCATCCCACCGTCTACGTAAGAATGAGCTGACAGCGCACTCCCGCTCGAAACCAGCATGTCTGCCTGTCGTAAATCGGTTTGCGTACGATCGGCTATCGCCGGATGAGACTGGTTGACGGCCGGTGGACAGGCAGCAAGTGGATTGCGCGGCTCGCCGGCCTCAAACTCTGTGTCCACGACATATCGACCGCCGCAATGCGAAATCCTGGGCTGGCGACGCGTTACCTCGAAGCTGTCGTAGCCGCGCTTCAGGTCGGTCCAGAACGCAAAGTTGGGGTCATCACGATGCTTCGCCATATTTTGCGGCGTCATGCGGAAGGGAAAAGCCTGAACCTGAAAGGACTGTTGGCTGCCCTTCAAAGCCTCGCGCGCGACGGCGTAGATCTCGGCGACCCCATCATCGGTTAGCGCATAGCATCCCGAGGAGGTGCAGGCGCCGTGCACCATCAGGGCGTCGCCCGAATACCCCAGTGCCGCTTCAAGCCGGTTCGGATAGCCGAGATTGAAAGACAGGTAATATTGGGAGGTGGGGTTCAGCATTCCCGCATTGACGTGGTAAAAGCCTTCCGGCGCCTGACGGTCGCCTTCACGGGTCTTCGGGCCGAGTTTCCCGGACCATCGGCACATCGGGTATGTTTTCAGGAGAGCATATTTGCCGGTGCGATCCTGCTTCCATATTTCCAGCTCGCTCTCCTGTTTGAAAATGCGAACAAGGATCGGCGAAGAGGGAGACATCGACTTTCTCGACATCTCGGCGACCAGCAAGGCCGGAATAGGCTGGGAAGCCTTGTTGTCGACATCCAGCACACTCGAGACGCAACCGCTGAGTGAAATGGCAAGAAGGCCGACGGACATTGCTTTTAACGCGTAGAACATGAAACAGAACCAGATCCGAGCCTCGGAGCGGCAGAGAACACCATCCTTATTCTGTTGCTAGCATAGTTAACGGCCGGTTGCGTCTGACGAATTCGCGAGCGACACATCACCGCATCGACCCTCCTGTTGCTCGCGTCAGTTGGGGTTTAAAGGGAGCAACCCTGCTTGCGGGCCTGAAGATAATTTAGAACGGTGAAGAGATTGGACCATCTGACTAGTGCAGAAACGCTGCGAATCACACGCCGCCGATCAAAAATGAACATGGTCGTGCTTCTGGGGCTCGTCCTTTTCATTGCCGCGGTGTTCAGCTTCAGCCTGTATCATATTCAGGCCGAGACGCGCCTTCCCGCAGCGGTATCGACGCCAGAATAACATCTGTATCACACGGCCTTGAATGGCCGGCTCCATTCTGCTGTGAAACAATGGACCGCAGTCTCGGGAGACAGCGGTCCAGTTCATGTCGCTTTTCATATTTTCCTTCTTCGCCGCGGGTGCCGCCGCCTACTCCGTTCTGACGCTGGTTTTCGCGCTGGTATGTGTGGGCCTCGGCCATAACACCATGGAGATGATCTACGGAGGCTTCGCGGTTTACCTGTTCACGCTCGTGGCAGCGGTTGAAGGCGCATGGTTGTTACCGGAAGATATAAGAAATTCTTCGTCGGTGCGTAGGCTTACCCACTGGTTGAGGTTCCGCTGGGACTGACGCTTCAGGAAGTAAATCTTCGCATCGCTCCAAAGCAGTACTTTCTGTTCGAGATTGTCGAGGATGAAGTCACCCAGAGATGTCACGACCGTGAGTACCGCATGGCCGCCGCCTTTGGCATCTCGTGCGGTGGTGAGCAGCAGTGCGCCCAGCGGATAGCCGATTTCGTTTAGACGCTGGCGTTTGAGAAGTGCGTAATCTTCGCAATCTGCTGCGCTCGTCGGGTATTCCCAGAACTCCTCAACGCCGTAGATTTCCATATCTGTCAAGGCTGGAATGCTATTCACTTCAGCATTGATGCGGACGATGTTGCTCCATGCGGAGCGTGTGAGTTCGACCATCGTCCCTCCCGCCCGGCGCGCGCATCGATCCTTGTAACGCTGACAATAATCATAATAGCCATACGGCATTGAGGTCGTCCCGAACGTCCGCATGTTGGGACGATCGGCTTGTGTTGGGTTGTAATGCGCCGCACTTGCCACCGCTGCCGAGCAAAGCATGAGAAAGGCAATTGCCGTGCCCCAGATAGTCCTCATTGTCCTGTCTCCCCGACTGTTGATGGAGAGAATCTACGCAGCACTGGGAAAAATCAAATAAAATCAATATGATAAATTAAATTCAAATACCTCGAAAATCTGCCTGTGTTATTTAGTCTTGTGTTTACCGACCGGCTTCGGTCATCGAGTGTCACTCGGATGGAGTATCTTGTTCGCCATGACGGTGGTGGGTCAGCTCGCTCCTGTCCTGCACAATTTTTGCGTTTACCGTGATGGAGCCGCTGCGTTCGAACCGTAATGTGAGCGGCATGGTGTTCGGCTGAAGCGGATTGGCGACAAATCCGTCAAGCGCCAGATGAACTCCCGGTTCCACCATCTTGAGCTCGGCATGGGCAGGAATCGTCAGGACGTTATTCATTCGCTCACGACGGCCGAAGGTATTTCTGAAGACCGTGACGCCGGTAAAGCTGTCGCTTTCAACACCGATCAGGTTTTCTGAGGAGGTCGTCCCGTTCCATATTGTCAGATACATCGTCCGCAACGACGTATTTGAAGAAGAGATGAGCACCTCGGCATGCTCGATCTGGAGCATTTTCACCGAATTCTCGTGCGAGACCAGGATTTCCCGTGCGCTGCCTTCAACGGTGATGCTGGGCACCGCGACCACGGCCAAGAGGAGAAGATGTAATTTTGGCTTCATGAGTCTCTGTCCGAATGACGTTCACGATACAGGTGCGGGTTGAGTGAAAGTGATCACAAATTGTTCAACTGGGAGGACCATTTGTCGTGTTGCAGGAAGATAGGGATAGCATGTCTCTGGAGGGAGAGAGAAACTTGGAGCAAGGAGTGTTAGCTTTGCTGACGATCGGAGAGCTGTCGAAGCAGACCGGGGTAAAGGTGCCGACTATACGGTACTACGAGGAAATGGGCTTGATGAAACCCGCAGACCGGACGGAGGGCAACCAGCGCCGGTTCGAAACGTCGGACCGGGAGCGCCTGGCGTTCATCAAGCATGCGCGCGACCTCGGCTTTACTATTGAGGCTATCCGCGAACTCCTCGATCTTAGCGCTCATCCGGAACGCCCGTGCAAGGATGCCGACCAGATTGCCGCACGCCAGCTGAAGATGGTTCGTGACAAGATCGGCCGACTTCAGCAGCTCGAGCGCGAACTCACCCGGATGGTCGGCACCTGTCACGACGGCCATATGAAGGATTGCTACGTCATCAGATCGCTCGCCAATCACGATCTCTGCATGACCGAACACTGACGGTCAGATTTGCGTGCCCGCATCGAAGCTGCAGTAATAGGTAGTGCGGTCCATTTCGGCGGCGATCGTGGGAACGTCATGTAGCGTAACGGAAAGCACTGAGCCGTCGCGGCTCTGCTCGATCCATCCGCTTACGACTTGGGCCGGATGATCGTCGGGCACCAGCTCAAACGTCGTCTTGTCGCCTCTCGTTTGCAGATTGCGAAGCTCTCCGGTGTCGTAGTCGCCTTCGGCCGAAAATGTCGTTTCCATCCTGGTTTTACTAAGGAACAGGTAGAACTCCATCTCCGAGCCGAAAGGCGCGCGTCCCCAGTACCATGCTTCTGCCTTTTCGACGGAGGGTCGCACGCGGGCCGATAGACTGCGACAATCGGCTCCGCTGGGGGCCGTGTTGCCGGGATGGAGCAAGAAGACGCCGGTGGGCATGGCTATCGCCGCGCCTTCCGCCACAAGGACGATAGCAATACCGGCCAACTGAGATCGAAGCCGCAGAGAGAGCATGAGGACGTTCCTGACCGTCTAGATTACACCCGCATATCGCCCGAAGGCACGGAAAGACGAGCAAGCTTGAAAACGCCAATTCTCCAGAGGCGTCAAGTCAGGCAGAAAATCTGAGGTATGGCTATTGACCCTCTAGCTACCAGAGATGCCAGCTTGGTCACCATCCTCATACAGAGGAAATATCAGTGACAGCGGGAGTATCAATGATCATTGAATTCAAGATTGAGGGCATGGATTGCGCACGCTGTGTCGACAAGATCGAGTCAGCAGTGCGCGCACTGCCTAGCGTTGAGGCTGCCAAGGTTTCGCTCATCGACAATAGTGCGCTTGTCAAGCTCAATCCCTCGAAGACATCGCAGGACGCTGTCTTCAAGGCGGTGGAGAGCTTGGGCTACAACGTATCGCGATGAGCACGCTTGAACTTGTGAGCAGCCGCATGGAAAGCGCCCCCAATATCAAGGAGGCCACGCATCATTCGCGAACTCAGCCGAAGGAGAAACGATTTAGGTATGATCCGTCTTGGCCTTCTTGCAGCGATTTCGTGGTTTGTCGTCGACCAAGCTACGAAATGGTGGATCGTGAACCATGTTATGGTCCCGCCGCGCGTCATTCCGGTCACCGACTTTTTCAACATCATCCTGGGACGAAATACGGGTGTGAGCTTTGGGCTTCTTGGCGGCATGTCGCAATGGTTGTTGGTCGCCCTCGCTTCGGCTGTGCTCGTTATGCTCCTGATCTGGATGTCGCAAGCGACGTCGCGCATAGTCGTGCTTGCCTTGGGTTTAATCGCGGGCGGAGCGATTGGAAACATAGTCGACCGACTGCGCCTTGGCGGAGTAACGGACTTTCTGGACCTCTACCTTGGTGAATGGCACTGGCCAGCTTTTAACATGGCAGATGTCGGCATCGTGTGCGGCGCAGGGCTCCTTCTCGCCGAGAGCGTCATTTTCGGAAAGGCGCAAGCTTCAGGCGATAGGGCATGATGTCCGGCTGATGCTGTCCGTCGTCAGATGCTTTGGCCCAGATTGGTGTCGGGATTAGCGGAGAGTTTGGCTCGTCGTTGCATTGATGTTAAGCGGCGATGCTGCGGTGCAGCAAGCGCCGATGTTGGATGGTTTTGCGTTTGATCCTTTCTCGGTGTTTGATGATGGCCGCGGCCCTTCCGAAGTAGGCGTCGGCTGGTGTCACATTGTTGAGGCTTTCGTGATAGCGCCGATGGTTGTAGTGCTCGACGAAGGCCTCGATCTGGCTTTCGAGATCACCGGGCAGGAAGTAATTTTCGAGCAGGATGCGGTTCTTGAGCGTCTGATGCCATCGCTCGATCTTGCCCTGTGTCTGGGGATGCATGGGGGCGCCGCGAACATGGTCCATGCCATTGGCATGGATGTAATCCGCCAGATCCTGAGCGATGTAACTGGGCCCATTGTCGCTCAGCAGGCGCGGACGATGCAGCACATGGGCCTGATCGCAGCCTGAAGCGGCCAATGCCATGTCCAGCGTGTCGGTGACGTCCTGGGCCCGCATGGTCGAGCACAGTTTCCAGGCGATGATGTAGCGGGAGTAATCGTCCAGAACCGTGGACAGGTACATCCAGCCCCAGCCGATGATCTTGAAGTAAGTAAAATCGGTCTGCCACATCTGGTTGGGACGACTGGTCCTGGTGTGGAACTCATTGGCCGCCTTGATCACCACATGGGCGGGGCTGGTGATCAGATCATGGGCCTTGAGAAGCCGGTAAACGCTGGCTTCCGAGATGAAGTAGCTCTTTTCATCGGTGAAGCGCACCGCCAGTTCGCGCGGGCTCAGCTCGGAGTGTTCCAGCGCCATCTCGATAATCTGGTCATGGATATCGGATGGGATACGGTTCCACACCCGGCTGGGCGCAGAGGATCGATCTTCCAGTGCCTCGGGGCCGCCATTGGAAAAGCGATCATACCAGCGATAGAAGGTCCGGCGAGGAATGCCCAGCCGGTCCAGCGTCTGCCTGGTGGGCAGGTGCGATTGTTCGACCAACCGGATGATCTCGAGCTTTTCGGAAGCGGGATATCTCATTCCTGGTCTTCCCCATCCCCCAGCATGCTTTTTTTGAGCAGGCGGTTTTCCAGGGTCAGGTCGGCCACGCATTCTTTCAGAGCGCTCGCCTCTCGACGCAGGTCTTTGACCTCGTCACTGGTCGCCGCACGCGCTGTATCACCGGCCAGGCGACGCTTGCCGGCCTCCATGAACTCCTTGGACCAGGTGTAATAAAGGCTCTGGGCAATGCCCTCGCGGCGGCACAGCTCGGCAATGCTGTCCTCCCCGCGCAGTCCATCGAGCACAATCCGGATCTTGTCCTCGGCAGAAAAATGCCGCCGGGTCGCTCGGCGGATATCCTTGACCACCTGCGCGGTGGGCTTCTTCGTCTTCGTGGTTTTCGTCGTCATTCTGGGTCTTTCGTCCTTCAGACGAGACCAGAACTCTCCTTAAATCTCAAACCCAATTCTGGGACATAGGGGCTGACGGCGGACACGGCTGATGCCACCGTCCTATGTGAAGCCTTACATGAAGCGCCGGAAGACAAACGCCGCGGATGCGGCCGCCATCTGTGATAGCCGTAACGCGTCCCTCGATGCGGTTTGTCGCCATCAAGAGCGAAGCCTTCTCATCGGTTCTGGTTCTTCACCGCACGTGAAACTTTCTGGTTCGCCAACGCGCGCAGATCGGCAACACCATCCGAGCCCACATGACGGAGTTCGGTATCATAGCGACGAAGGGCGTACAGAACGTCGATCGATTGGAGGAGCACCTGGATCGGCTGCCGGAAATGGCCCGGAAGCCCGTGAACCTGCTTTTCGATCAGTTCGCCGAGACGGATACCAAGTTTGCCGTCCAAAGAGGCAGAGGATTGGTCTTCGGAGAGCTCATTTCTGG
>NZ_AMSI01000021.1 GCF_000300515.1 Nitratireductor indicus C115 | reverse complement strand
CGTCCGCTTGCTCCATCTCCGACAATAAGGACCATGCCAAGCGGGAGATCACTGGGATTGTGATAACTTTCCGGTGTTAGTTGCTTGACTGCGCTGTCGAAGCCGGCAGCAATCGTTGGGATTATCGGTTTCTGAAACGCACCCGTCGCGACGATCACTGCCTTCGCTACTATGTACCTGCCATCGTCGAGTTGCGCGGCGAACCGCTCATCGGCCCGGCGTTCGAGCCGAGCCACACCATTTCCGGAATGCACCGGTAGGTCGAAATGGCTGGCGTAGGTTTCGAGATAATTCGCAAACTCGTCTCGCGTTGGATAGCCTTCTGGGTCCCCATCGAGCGCAAGACCAGGCAGCGAACTAAATGCGCGCGGAGTGAACAGGGTCAGGGAATCGTAGCGATGGCGCCAACTGTCGCCGACGCGGGCATGGCGATCGACGATTTGGAATGAAAGCTCTGGTCGGGCAAGATAATAGCCGGCTGCGAGTCCCGCTTGACCCGCGCCGATCACTAGAACGTCTATTTCCTCCGAACCATGGCTCACGGATAGCTGGCGAGGGCTTCTGTTCATGCAGCCTTTGCTTTGCCTTTTACCAGAATGCTCTCCATCAGCAAAAGCCCTACCCCACAGACAATCGCCACGTCGGCAAGATTGAAGGCGGGCCAATGATAGCTGCCGATGTAAAAATCCAGGAAATCCGTCACGGCACCCTGCCGGAGCCGGTCGAGCAGATTGCCGAGCGCCCCCCCAACCACGAGCCCGAGGGCGGATGCCGTCAGGCGGCTGTCGCTTCGATGGATCCAGATAAGGAGGCCGGCGACTATAGCGAGCGGGAACGCCATCAGGAGCCAAACCGGCGCCTGGCCGAACAATCCGAAGCTCACGCCGGTGTTAAAGCCGAGCACGAGATTAAAGAAGCCGGTGACGGGAATGACCTGAGGTGGATTCATAACATGGTCCATGACCCACCACTTCGTCGCCTGATCAATGAAAAACCCGCCAAGGGCGAGTGGAAGGCCGAGCCTGAGCATGTCCGAATGTCCTTTAAACTCCGGCTTAGCCGATCCGACCGAGGGCCGGGAACGTCTGGAGCAGCCATATTGCAAAGCTAGAGAGATGGCCGGTGATCATGGCGATGCCCATCACCACCATCACCCCACCAGCGACGATTTTGAGCACCCGGCCGGTGCGGCGCATCGACATCATCCGCGCCATGAACCCGCGCATGAATAAAGCCGCCAAGATGAAAGGGAGGCCAAGGCCCAGGGAATAGACGGCGAGCAGCGTCGTTCCGCTTGCAACCGTGGCGTTGGCAGCGGAGAGGGTCAGAATCGCACCTAGCACTGGTCCGATGCAGGGAGTCCAGCCGAACGCAAAAGCGAGACCCAGGAGATAAGCGGCCCCAGCGCTTCCGCTGCCCGGATTGGCATGGAACCGGGCTTCACGATTGAGCCAGGGCATTGGTACGAGGCCGGTCGTGAATAGGCCGAAGACGATAACGATCCCTCCGCCAATCAGGTTCGCTTCGAAAAGATACATGCGCAAGAGCCGGCTCAACACGGTGGCGCTGGCCCCAAGGATGACAAACACGGTCGTGAAGCCGAGCACGAAGCAGAGGCTGAGGCCGAGAGTTCGGCCCGCTGCCCTGAATTCTGTATCGGCCGCAATTCCGTCCGGGCTAATCGTGCGGCCTGCAACGTAGGAAATATAGCCCGGCACCAGCGGCAGAACGCAGGGCGACAGGAAGGATATAACGCCAGCGGCGAAAGCCGTCGCCATTCCGATACTGGAGAACTCCATCAGCCAATCTCGCCCACTAGACGGCGGAGCTTCTGCAAGCGAATCTCACGCGGCTCGTGCATGTCGAGCGTGCCGACGAATTGGCTCTCGGCATCCATCATGTAGACGCCTGCGGTGTGATCCATCGTGTATTCGCCCCCCTCCAGAGGCACTTTTCGCGCGTAGGCCGCAAAGGCCTTCACCACGGCGTCCGTTTCCTGTCGATTTCCCCGCAATGCGAGGATGCGATCATCAAAGGCTGTCATGTATTGAGCCAGCAGCTCTTGGCTGTCTCGTTCGGGATCGACGGTGAAGAACAGTACGTTGAACTGGTCGGCCACCGGCCCGAGCTCGTTCATGAGATCGCTGAGTTCGTAGAGCGTCGTCGGACACACATCGGGACAATGGGTGAAGCCGAAGAAGGCGAGATAAGGCTTTCCAGCAAGCGCGGCATTGTCGATCGTCCCGCCTTGATGCGATGTGAGCTGGAACGGGCCGCCGATAGCTGCGATGCCTGTCGAAGACGCGACCGCCGCATTTTGCTGCTGCCAAGGCTTGGACACTGACAAGCCGATGAAAAGCCCACCGACAGCGGCGACGGCAACCCATGCAACAAGACGGAAAAGTTTGACGCCGCTCATTGGACAGCCTCTCCGTGCCCGTCATGTTCGTTCGCAAATTCCGGACGAGCACCCATGTTCTGCACAGCGAACTCAACGTCGATGGTACCGGCCTGCTCGAACACCAGTGTTGCGGCAAACCGCTCCCCTTCCTTCAAAGGACGCGATGGCTTCAAAAACATGATGTGTATACCGCCAGGTTGAAGTTCGACCGTCTTGCCAGCCCCAATTTCGATGCCATTTTGCACCGGCCTCATGCTGGCAACCCCGTCGATCACGGTCGACTCGTGGATTTCCGCCCGTTCTGACAGAGGTGATGAGATCGAAACCAGACGGTCGGCCATACCGCCATCGTTCGTTAGCGTCAGATAGCCGCCGGCTACCGGCGCGACCGGCGGAGTCGCGCGCGACCACGGATGATTGATGGTGATCGAACCGGCTTGGAAGTCGTGACCAACGGCAGGAGAGATCAATACCGCAAGGGTAAGGAAGGCGGCGGATAGGGCTCGTGAACTAATCATGTTGATTAACTTTCTCTCCAGCTTCCCCGGCCTTTTCAAGAATTTCCAAGCCGCTTCTGACAACGACAACAACCACGCCCAGGCCGATGATCAGATCCGGGTAGGGCGAATTGAAAAGGATTACGGCCAGACCCGAAAGCGCGATGGCTGAGTTCACGAGCATGTCGTTTGTCGTGAAAATCCATGAGGCTTGCAGATGCACGCCGCCTTCCCGATGAGAATTCAGGAACCACATGCAGATCATATTCGTAAGCGCGCTCGCGATTGCCACGGCAATCATGACCGGCCCTATCGGATCGGAGCCAGTGAAGAAGCGACGACCGACTTCAAATAGAAGAAGACCAGCGAAAACCATCAGAAGGATACCCGACAGCCGGGCAACTCGAACCTTCGCCGCCAAACCGCGACCTACGACGAAAAGGCTAATAGCGTAGACACCGGCATCGCCAAGATTATCGAGTGCAGAGCCCATCAATCCTGTTGACTGAGCCCACCACCCTAATCCCCCCACAATGGCTGCCTGGGCCGTATTGATCGCAAGCACCCATGCGAGCGCCCATTGTTCGCTCTTCTCGGATGAAGTGGCACTGCCCTTGGACTGATTACTCATAAATTACACCTCGGCTTTCTTGGCGAGAAGTGGAAGCCGCGACCTGCCTTCGCGCACTGCTTGGGCTCATTTGTCGCGGGTGCCGCGCCAGGTCAGCAGGCGCAGCGCATTGGCTGTAACGAGGACCGTAGCGCCCGTATCGGCGAGAATCGCCATCCAGAGCGTGGTAATGCCGAATAGAGTCGTCACGAGGAAGACGGCCTTCAGACCAAGCGCTATGGCGATATTTTGCCAAATATTGCCGAGTGTCGCCTGTGACAACCCGATGAGATCGGCAACACCCGTCACCCGGTTTCTGAGCAGCGCGGCATCTGCGGTCTCCAGAGCAACGTCGGTGCCTGCACCCATGGCAACGCCAACGGAAGCGGCTGCGAGCGCCGGCGCGTCATTGATACCGTCTCCCACCATGGCGATCGGGCCATTAGCTTTGAGGCGACCGATCTCGGCGAGCTTGGCGTCGGGCAACAATTCGGCGCTTGCCTCAAGGCCAAGATGGGCCGCAATGGCGTCGGCCGTGCGCTTGTTGTCGCCGGTCAGCATCAGTGGCCGCACACCTCGATCTGTCAGCCGCTTCACACCTTCGATAGCGTCGTCGCGCGGTTCGTCGCGCAACGCGATCAATCCCTCGATGGTCTTGCCCTTTATAAGCACGACGACCGTCTTGCCCTGGCTCTCCAGTGTGGTGATCGTCTCGGCAATGTTCTCTTCGAGGGCAGCCTGTTCGGCGGCATGACGGGGAGACCCGACCGAAGCGAAGCCGTCCTTCAACCGCGCTGTGACCGCTTTGCCGGGTGTGGCAACGCCGCCCCCGAAGGTGACGGGCAGTTCGAGCCCCCGCACTTTTGCCGCCTCCACGATTGCAACCCCGAGAGGATGGCTGGTGCTGCGCTCGACGGCCGCTGCAATGGCAAGGACGGCGTTCTCGTCCCCATTGATCGGCACAATGTCCGTCACCTGGGGATGGCCACGCGTCAGCGTTCCTGTCTTGTCGAAGGCAACAGTTACGACCTTACCGAGTATTTCCAGTGCCGCGCCCCCCTTAATCAGCAATCCCTGACGCGCGCCGGCGGCAAGACCCGAGGCAATAGCCGCCGGCGTGGAAATCACGAGCGCGCAGGGGCAAGCAATCAGCAACGTCGCAAGACCCCGATATACCCATGTCATCCAGTCACCGCCGAAGGCGAGCGGCGGCACCACGACGATCAGAGCCGCGACGACCATAGCGCCAGGCGTATACCAGCGGCTGAAACGGTCGATCATACGCGCCGTCGGGGCCTTTGATTCCTGAGCTTCCTCGACCATGTGGATGATGCGGGCAATGGTATTGTCGGCCGCGACATGACTGATCGACACTCGCAACTCGCCATTTGCATTGATGCTGCCGGCATAGACGTTTGCGCCGGCTTCTTTAAGCACGGGCATGGATTCGCCTGTCACGGGCGCCTCATCGACCTCAGATGCACCATCAATCACCGTGCCGTCAGACGGCACACGGTCCCCAGGCCGAACAACGACGACATCACCAATAGCCAACTCTTCGGCAGCGACCTGCTCAATGACACCATCACGCTCGCGGAACGCGACCCGGGGCACGAGATCGATCAGCGCTTCAATGCCTGCCCGCGCACGGCCTGCCGCCACGGTTTCAAGCAGCTCGCCCACTGCGAACAGGAAGATCACGACAGCAGCTTCTTCGGCCTCGCCGATGGCGACCGCGCCGAGTGCCGCGACCGTCATCAACGTCTCGATGGTGAAGGGTGAGCCGGACATCGCACCGGCGACCGCCCGCCGCGCGAACGGGATAACGCTGATCAGGGCCGCACCTGAATAGAGCCATTGCTCCCAATCCGGCAGGATACGCGCAATGGCGAAGGCAAGCATGAACAGTGCGCCGGTCAGCAGTACAAGCCGACCCTTGCTGCCTTTCCACCACGCCTCTGTGATGCGCTTCCGAGGCGGACCCCCCTTCGTCTCAGCCTGCTCGATCACTGGCGTGTACCCGAGCGCTCGGATCTTTTGCTCAATAGTGCCGAGGGCCGTCCGGTCTTCATCGAGTTGCAATGCTAGCGTCTCGTTGGCGTAGCTGACATTGATGTCGCTAACGCCCGGCAGGCGTTGCATCGCCGTCTCGATTTTCAATGCGCACGAGGCGCAGTCCATGCCTTCTATACGCAGTCTGTAAGGGCTCGCTGCCGCCATGGTGTCACCTCGATGGTTTAATGTGACACCGCAGATAGACCCTGTAGCAACTATAGGGTCAAGAGTGGACTTCGTTTATTTGATTTCGCGCTGCGATCCACGTGCAAATTCGCGGTACAACTTCATTAAGGAGCCTTGACCCTGTAGTGGGTACAGGGTGCAGAAATAGTTGAATGCAAAGGTAAATGGAGCGAAGCGAAACGATGGCGAAAGGGAGTGCTATGACCACCGGGGCGGGCACGACTGCAAATACCTGGGCGTTCGTCTTCTCGGCATGGCTCATTGCGCTTGCCGCCTCGCTCAGCGCTCTCTTCATTGGTGAGGTCATGGGACAGACGCCGTGCAATCTGTGCTGGCATCAGCGCGCTTTCATGTTTCCGCTGGCGGTCATTCTGGCTGTCGCTAGCTTTCGAGGTGATGCCAGCGTTTCCCGGTACGGACTTCCACTGGCTGCCCTAGGTGCCGCCATCGCTGCATTCCACTCCCTCCTTTATGCGAGGATCCTTCCAGCAGCCATCGAGCCTTGTACACAAGACGGCCCGTCATGTTCTGGCGTCGAGATGACGGTCCTTGGCATTTTGCCGCTCCCTTACCTATCGCTCGCCGCCTTTGGGAGCATCGCTCTTCTTCTCGTTCTCGCGCACCGGAGACGTTCAACATGACCAGACGGTCCATCGTACTTCTCACTGGCCTTGTCGCACTGATTGTCTTTGCAGGCGGTGCCTTTATCTACGACCGGTACGACGGCCTCTCGGCACAGCCCGTTGCACCGGCGCAAGGTGATGCGTTGGTCAGGGCGCATTCACCCGTAATCGGCCCAGCGGATGCGCCGGTGACGATCGTGGAATTCTTTGATCCGTCCTGCGAGGCGTGCCGAGCTTTCTATCCAGCCGTTAAGCAGATCATGGCGAATTTCCCTGCCGAGACGCGCCTGGTCATCCGATACGCGCCCTTCCATGACGGATCTGACGAAGCCGTCAGGATTCTGGAAACAGCCCGTCTTCAGGACAGATACGAACCGATACTGGAAGCCCTGCTGGCGCGACAGCCGGAATGGGCCGTGCATGGTGCACCCGATCTCGAGAAAGCCTGGGAAATCGTGGCGGCGGCTGGGTTGGATGTTGAGCAGGCACGGCGTGAGATGTCCTCGGCCGAGATTGACGCCGTTCTTGAGCAGGATATGGCCGATGTTCAGAGCAATAATGTGCGCCAGACACCGACCTTTTTCGTGAATGGCAGGCCGCTGGAATCCTTCGGACCGCAGCAACTCCACGACCTGGTGCGTGAAGAGGTGGAGAGCGCCAGAGCGGCGCACTAGGCGAGCCATCGAGATCGACAAACGTCCAAATAGAACCTACATGACCCTGTATACGCTATAGGGTCATAAAATGAACTCTTCAATTCTGACGATCGGTCATCTTGCAAGGCAAACCGGTACCAAGGTCGAAACGATCCGCTTTTACGAGAAGAACGGTCTACTGCCCGAGCCCTCGCGTACCGAAGGCAATTATCGGGCGTACGAGCCAGACCATCTGAACCGGCTGAGCTTTATCCGCCGGGCACGTGACCTGGGCTTCTCGCTCGACCAGATCAGAGCGCTTCTCACGCTATCCGACAATCGCGGACAATCCTGCGCAGCAGTTGATGCCATCGCTAGCGAACATCGTGCAGAGGTCGAAAAGAAGATCACTGATCTCATGGCGCTCAAGGCCGAACTCGACAGAATGATCGACCAGTGCGAGT
Source organism: Nitratireductor indicus C115 (assembly GCF_000300515.1). GTDB lineage: Bacteria > Pseudomonadota > Alphaproteobacteria > Rhizobiales > Rhizobiaceae > Nitratireductor > Nitratireductor indicus. The sequence continues at coordinate 32,056 of NZ_AMSI01000021.1, read as the reverse complement.
GCGGCATCGTCGACGATTGCCGGATCATTGAAACCCTGTCGCCGAAATGATCGGAGGTCCATGCAGCTTTGCCGACGATCCATGTCTTGATCGACTGCAATTGGTAGGTCGTTCGACATCTTCCGCTTGGAAGGGTTGGCTGCTGAAAGCGGCCTTTCCGCTTTCCACCCCATGGAGGTCATCGGATCCAAGTCATGCCAAGGCCTCATGGGCTTCCCGCTGACGATATTCGGCAACGATTCTTGAGACGGTTGGCTCGCTCACGTCATAGAGCCGCGCCATCTCGGCGCCGGACTTGCGCCCCGCAACAACGGATTCGGCGATCTCACGCCGTTTCTTATCGTCAAGTTTGCGCCGCCGACCACCGAGCCGCCCTTCCAACCGCGCCTGCGCTAGCCCTGCGCTAGTCCGCTCGCGGATCATGGCGCGCTCGAACTCGGCGAATGAGCCGACCATCTGCATCATCATGCGGCCTGCCGGTGTCGTCGTGTCGATCGCTTCGGTCAGCGACCGGAAGCCGGCCCCCGCCGCTTCGATCTTTTCCATCAAGTGCAGCAGGTCTTTCAGGCTTCGCGAAAGCCGGTCGAGCTTCCAGACAACAACGACATCGCCATCCCGTAGCTGGCCGATCATCTCCTGGAGCCTCGGCCGGTCCCATCGCCCGCCGCTGGCGGATTCTTCGAAGACGCGTTTACAACCCGCTGCCGTCAGCGCGCGCAACTGTGCTGCGTTCGACTGGTCGTCCCCCTTCGACACGCGAGCATAGCCGATCAAATAAGGTGCGGTGCTCAATTCGATCCTTTCACAAACGGCCGTCTACGGAAGCAGGATGACCATGACCGCAAATCAAGGCTCAATGCCTTTCACAATCCTCTTGCAAAACTGTATCAAAAGGCAAGTGATTTTTGAAAGGGATAACCGATGCCAGCACGCATTTACATGACCGGCCCTCAGCGCGACGCTTTGTTGGCGCTGCCCGAAGACGAGACGACGGTCGTCCGCCATCACAGTCTGGACGTAAACGACCTAGCTGCCATCAACAGCGCCCGCACGCCTGAGACCCGGCTTGGCTATGCTTTGCAGCTTTGCTGTCTGCGTTATCCGGGGAGGCATCTCCGACGCGGCGAATTGCTGCCCGCTGTCATGCTCGACCATATCGCTGAGCAGATCGGGATCGATGCAGAAGTGATCGGCGGTTTCGCACGACGGACGCCCACACGCTACGATCAGCTTCTCGCGATCAAGGCGCGTTTCGGGTTCACCGACCTCACCAAGCCGATGCGCGCAACGCTTCGAGCGTGGCTGGAAGCCGAAGCTGTCGGCCTGACCAACGGACGCGTCTTGTTGGGCAACTTCCTCGACGAACTGCGCTTCCGTAAGATAGTCATTTCCGGAATCACCGTGGTCGAGCGCATGGCCGCCGAAGCGATGCACGCGGCCGAAAACCGGATCATCGCCGACATCGACAATCGTCTCGATCCGGCCACCCATAGCCGACTTGACGCGCTTATCGCCGAGAAAACGCACGATAGGCAAAGCCGATTTTCCTGGCTACGGGAACCCACCCCGCGCGTCGCCTCTGCCTCGCTCGTCGGTATTCTTGACAAGATCGCACTGGTTCGCGGCATCAGGACGCCCGCCATCGATAGACGATACGAACCCCGAATGGAGCAATTTGCGCGCGAAGGGGTCCGCTACACCGCGCAGGCATTCCAGCAGATGGGGTCGGCGCGGCGGCATGTTATTCTTGTGGCGACGCTGCGCGAGTTTGAGGCCACGCTGACTGACACAGCTATCGGTATGTTCGACTCGCTCATCGGGCGAGCGCATCTGCGTGCCCGCAAACGCCTTGAACAGACGGTTGCCGCTTCTGCCGACCAGGGCCGCGACCGATTAATCCGTGTCGCCGACGTGCTTGAGGCGGTCAGCAAAGCCGCACGCGCCGGCGGCGATATTGCAGCAGCGGTCGCAGCGGTCGCCTCGCTCGATACGATCGATGCCGACGCTGCTCTTCTCCGGCGAACCACGAGGCCGGGACGAGATAATGCCATCAGTGAAATCGGGCCAGAATATCGGACGTTCAAGCGGGCGGGGCCGCGCTTCCTGAAAGCGTTCACGTTCGAGGGTCGCAAGGGTACCGCGCCGCTCCGTGCAGCGATGGCGATCCTGGCCGAACTCGATGGCGACTGGCGCACGGCGCTCCCTGATGGCTTGCCGCTCGGGCATATCGAGCGGCGATGGCAGCGCTATGTCGTCACGGACGACAAGATCGACCGAACCCATTGGGAGCTGGCGACCTATTCCGCGTTGGCTGGAGCACTGGCGGCGGGCGACATCTGGGTGCCAACCTCCCGACTGCACCGCTCTCTGGAAACGCTGCTTTCACCGAGTACGGATCCGGTCCCGGCACAGGTCTCCGATATTCCTGATCCTCATGTGTGGCTCGATGCCCGCGCGGCCGAACTGGATACTGCGCTGCTCAAGGTATCAGGGGGGCTGACCAGCGGCGATCCCGCGCTGTTTTCCGGTGACCGACTGCGGTTTCCGAAAGAGCCGAAAACCGATCTTGCCGAACGCGACGATGGCAGACAGTTCGTCCGGACCTGCTACAATCTCGTGCCGACGACGCGCATCACCGATGTTTTGTCTCAGGTCGAACGTTGGACCGGTTTCACCAGCCATTTCGGTCATGTCTCGACCGGGTTGCCGCCCAGCGATGAACGATCCTTTCTCGCAGCTATGATTGCGGAAGCGACGAACCTCGGCCTGTCACGGATGGCTGAGGTCTGCGGCGTGGCATCGCGGCGCACGCTCCTGCGCATGCAGACGTGGCACATGCGTGAAGAGACGTTTCGCGCCGCGCTCGGCTGTCTGACCGACGCCATACAGGCCGAACCAATGGCGGCCTGGTTCGGTGAGGGCTGGCGCGCCTCTGCCGATGGGCAGGCTTATTATCTTGGTGGCGCCGGGGAGGCTGGCGGTCAGGTCAACGCGCATTACGGCCGCGACCCGATCGTCAAAATCTACACCACCATCACCGACCGCTACGCACCGCTCCATCAAACCGTGATCGCGGGCACTGCCGGCGAAGCGATCCATGCCCTCGACGGCATTCTCGGCCACGAAAGCAACGCCAACCTTTCCGCGCTGCACGTCGATGGCGGCGGCGTCTCCGATATCGTGTTTGCGGTCATGGACCTGCTCGGGCTTGATTTTGAGCCACGTATTCCGCGCCTCTCCGATCGCCGCCTCTATTCCTTCGAGCCGCCCAAGCGTTACGGACGCCTCGCGCCGCTGTTCGGGAACAGGCTCAACCGCGATCTGATCGTCAATCACTGGCCCGACATTCATCGCGTCATTAGGGCGATGCGCGACCGAACCATCACCCCATCGCTGATCCTGAAAAAGCTCTCAGCCTACCGGCAACAAAACAGCCTTGCCGCTGCCCTTCGCGAGGTCGGCCGTATCGAGCGCACACTCTTCACATTGCGATGGTTCAAGGATCCGGCGCTTCGCCAGCTTGTCACGGGTGAACTCAATAAGGGCGAAGCGCGAAACAGTCTGGCGCGCGCGGTTGCGTTCCACCGGCTCGGCCGCTTCCGGGATCGCGGTATCGAAAATCAGCAAATGCGAGCGGCAGCACTCAATCTCGTCACCGCCGCAATCATCCTGTTCAACTGCCGCTATCTCGACCGCGCCGTGAGTGAACTTGGAAGTCGCGGAGTGAAAATTGATCCCGCTCTACTCTCGCAGCTTTCACCTTTGGGCTGGGACCGGATCAACCTCACCGGCGATTATGTCTGGTCAGACGGCATTGAACTCGATGCCGACGGACTCATGCCCCTTCGAATCCCCGATAGCTACCGTGAATCTATGTCCCGATAATGCACAGAGGCCCTATAGGACTGACACTGTTGCGAGGGTTCTCGACATGCGTGGCGACATCCTCGTCGTCGACCGGACCGTCTATTATCCTGGGATCGGCGTTTCGTCGCCTGATTGCGGGTCTCTGCTTCTCGACGACGGAACACGACTTGGCGTTCTTGGTGGCGTCTGGCTCGAGCATGGGAGGCTGGGCCATCGTGTTGACATCAATGCTGGCCGCTTAGCGATTGGCGACGAGGTGACCGTGAAGGTCGACTCGATGCAGCGCTATCTGCGCATGAGAACGCACACCGCGCTGCACATCATCGCGCTCGCTTTCCCGTTCGCCATCGTTGGGGGCCAGGTGGGGCCGGGGCGTGGCCACATTGATTTCAAGGTCGATCACACGGCCATGAGCACTACCTTGCTGCAGCATCAGGTTCACAGGCTGGCGACACAGGACCTGCCAGTCGATGTCGGCTGGCGCGAACCGACCAAATTGGCCAGCGATGAACGGGTGGAACAGTTCACGTGGCCCCAGGCCCGCGACGCCATTCGTGTTGTCGGCCTCGGCAATTTCGAGGTTCAAGCCTGCGACGGGCTCCACGTACGCAACACATCCGAAATCGGGAATGTTACGATCAACGGAATTGTCCCGATGGGTAACGACCAGGTGCGGGTGAAGATGTCGTTGACGGAAATGGAGTCGTTCCCGTTTCTCGCCCATGCCTCCCCGCACCCATCGACATAGGCCGACATTAGGCGATCTCGGCTTGGCGCTGCGAAATTCTCGGCACGATTGCATCGGCGAGATCGAAGCGTCGGAGGTGGCAGTGTTGAAGAACAGCAAGTGCCGCGTCGACATCCTGCGCGAAGAGCGCATTCACTAGGTTGGCCAGTTGATCAAGAATGTCACTTGCTGCTTCAGGGATCGTCAACTCGTGCTCCCGGAATCTGCGCGAGACCTCGTTGAATCGCCAAATCTCTTCGAGTAGCTTCCGATTTTGGGAGAGGGCAGTGATCCTGTCTGCGAGATGCTCCTGAAAGATGGCCACCTCAAGCACGAAATCTGCGGATTCCGGCAACGAGGTGCCCGGACCCCAGCATTGGATAACGCGGGGGATCTTTAATCCGGACAAAGTGAAACCGGCAATATTCTCGCGAATACTGTATTCCAAGATGGCACGTGCCATTCCAAACTCGTCGCGCATAGCATTGGCTGCACTAGCCGGGCTGTGGTCAATCAAGGTGTTCATCGCTGTTTTCGGGTGCCCGTTTGTCTATTGATATCCATCCTTGCATCGCCGCTACTGAGTGAAGATATCAACGGCCTCGAGGGCGTAAAGGTTTCCTTTCCGGACGAGATCAGGGATAAATTCCCTCTTCCGCTCGTATTGCTCTTCAAGGTTGCGAAGTGCATCGTTGATGCTGCCTTTGTCGAGAGCGGCAAGAAATTCCGTCATTGCGGCAATCGTCTCGTGGAGCCTCGCCTCGTTCTTCATGTCGAGCTGCCGAATGAAAGTCGTTCGGTCATTGAATTCCAGCATCAGGCGTACCATCCGCAGATTGTCGGTCAAGCCGGCGATACGCTCATAGACTGCTTCGATCGCGAGTGCTGCAGCTCCAGCACTGTCGGATGCGGGCTGCCTGATAGCCAGGTCGAGCTCGACCAATCGCAATCCTCTTGCCGAGAACTGGAACACGCCGTTTTGCAGGCAATATTGTGCGATCATGAATGCTGTTTCGTAGTCGGCGGAAACCTCGTTGACGGTCAAGGGTCGGGTCATGTAGCTCCGGCTGCCATCCTTCGCGATGATCCCTTCATTCGCGAGCAGGATGAGGGCTTCGCGTACTGGCGTGATGCTGACCCCAAATCGGTCAGCGATGTTCTTCATCTCCAGGGAGGTGCGTGGCGGCAGCTTCTGCATGACGATAAGCGATTTGAGGCGGCCATAGACCTGTCCCGTCTTGTTTACCTGTCCGTTCTCCGAGCTTGGCGCGTCTGGCAGGTCCTCATGCATCCAAGGTCACTCCTCCCTGAATATGCGGCTCGCTATGGCTGCTTCTCGCCAATGTTGTTCGTGGGAACTGGTTCGGACAGGAGATTGTCCCGTCACACGAAGTAGTCATCAATTCGAAAGAGCCCACGAAAGAGGAATGATGAAAGCCAGGAGAAGCGGCTGGTGCAGAAGGTAGATCGGCAGGCTCTGTTTCCCCATCCAGATCAATGCGGCAGCCGATCCGCCTCGGGGAGGGGCCTTCGAGGAAGGACTTCGATTGGAGCCAAGTCGGAGCAGCTTCGCCGTAGCCATGCCGAAAAGCGTTATACCGACCCACGGGAAAACGGGAACAAAGTCGTTGCTGGGGAGTGGGTTCTCGGCGAATCCGATCCAGGCCAGCCATCGTGTGTCGAAAACCGGCGATTGAACGAAGAATGGAAGCAGCACAACAGCAACCGCGGCACCCAGGCAAAGTGGAGCGCCGGCGCGCAGGAATGCTGCGCCGACAAGCGTGGCGGCCGCGATTGCGTGCAAGATCCCGAAATAGATGAAGCTCTCGGGAAAGACGAACCAGGTAACGACAGTGATGGCGCCGGCGGCGACCACTATGGTCAGAAGCCGGCGGGCAAACGCCCCCTTATCCACGGCAGCATGGTGGGCGAGGACGAGGCTGATCCCGACGAGAAACATGAACGTCCCGGCAAGGCTTCGCCCGAAAGCCAGCCAGGCCGGGTGCCGGGCCACTCCGCTGATGATCCCGGTGAACTCCAGATCCCAGACGATATGGAAAAGAACGACCCCTGCGATCGCGAGACCGCGCGCGATGTCGACCGCTGCGATGCGCTGACCGTGAGCCAATGCGGTCACCTCACCCGGACCGACGCGTTGCCGACCGACAGCACGGCCGCCGGGGCAGTCAGACCGCATGATCGCGACATCGCACTCGCTAGGGTCTCCGAATGCCGCGCCCTCATGCGTCGCGCAGTCCCTTCCAGGCCAGCAGCCGCATCGCATTGGCCGTGACCAGCACCGTCGCGCCGGTGTCGGCCAGGATGGCGGGCCAAAGCCCGGTGATGCCGAGAACCGTAGTCACCAGGAACACCACCTTCAGGCCAAGTGAAAGCGTGATATTCTGGAGGATGTTGCGCATTGTGAGACGCGACAGCAAGATCATGTTGGCGACGTCCCTGACGCGGCCATGCAGGACGGCGGCATCAGCCGTTTCCAGCGCCACGTCCGTACCGCTGCCCATGGCGATGCCGATGTCGGCGGCGGCGAGCGCTGGCGCATCATTAATCCCGTCGCCGACCTTGGCCACGAACTTTCCTGTGCCGCGAAGCTCACCGACAATCTTCTGCTTGTCCTGCGGCATCAACTCGGCGCGGGCCTCCATGCCGAGCGAGGCCGCGATGGCTTCAGCGGTGCGCCGGTTGTCGCCGGTCAGCATCACAGTGCCGGCCCCGAGATCGTGAAGGGCGGCTATGCCGGTTTTTGCATCGTCCCGCGGTTCGTCGCGAATGGCGAACAGACCCGCCACCTCGTCGCCCGCAAGCAGCACCGAAACCGTCTTGCCTTCGTCGTTCAGTGCGGCAATGCGGGATTGCAGTTCCGCGTCGAGCGAAACCTCCTCGGCTGCGGCTTTCGGAGACGCCAGGAACAGCTTGACGCCATCCACCGTGCCGGTAACGCCCTTGCCGCCGATGGCGCCGGCATTGCTGGCCGCGACGATCGTGACGTCCTCGGCTTCCGCTCTGGCAAGGATCGCAGTCGCCAGCGGATGGCTCGATCCGGCCTCAAGCGCGGCGGCAAGCCGCAGCACTTCGCGTTCGTCACGCGAGATGCCGACAATATCGGTGACCTTCGGCTTGCCTTCCGTCAAGGTTCCCGTCTTGTCGAGCGCGACGTAATCGACCTTGCCGAGATTTTCCAGCACCGCCCCGCCCTTCATGAGCAGGCCCCGGCGCGCGCCCGCGGAAAGAGCCGCGGCAATCGCTGCAGGCGTTGAAATGACGAGCGCGCAGGGGCAGCCGATCAGCAGCACCGCAAGGCCGCGATAGATCCAGGTGTTCCATTCCGCACCGGCAAGAAGCGGCGGCAGGATCGCGATCAGGGCGGCCACGACCATCACCGCCGGCGTGTAGTATTTAGAGAAGCGGTCGATAAACCGTTCGGTGGGAGCCTTCGACTCCTGAGCCTCCTCGACCAGGGCGATGATCCGCGAGATGGTGTTGTCCTCGGCGGCGGCGGTCACGCGAACCCTGAGCACGCCTTCCTGATTCACCGTGCCCGCAAAAACCTTGTCTCCCGGTTCCTTGCGCTTGGGCACCGACTCGCCGGTTACCGGCGCCTCGTCGACCGCGCTTTCGCCGGAAATGACGTCTCCGTCCGCCGGCACCCGGTCACCGGGCCGCACAAGCACCACCGCGTCGATAGACAGGCTCTCCGCCGGAACTGTCTGCGTCGTGCCATCGCGCTCCAGCAAGGCCGTTTTCGGCATCAGTGTCGCCAATGCCCGGATGCTGGCGCGGGCACGGCCCGTTGCGATGCCTTCGAGCAGCTCGCCGACAAGGAACAGGAAAACCACGACCGCCGCCTCTTCGGCCGCGTCGATGATGACAGCCCCGACCGCGGCGACCGTCATCAATGTCTCGATGGTGAACGGACTTCCATTGACCGCGCCGAACAGGGCACGCCGGGAGATCGGGATCAGCCCGACCGCCATGGCGGCGATGAAGCCCCAGGGCTGCGTTTGCGGGAACAATTTGGACAGCACGAAGGCGACAGCCAGCGCAATGCCGCAGACGACAGTCAATTGCGCCTTGGATGTTTTCCACCATGGTCCATCCTGGGGACCGTGATCATGGCCATGCATGCCTTCCAGCGCGTCAGGGGTTCCGGCACCACTGCCGCCCGCCTTTGAATCCTGCTCGTGACGGCAATCCGGGCCGTGGACATGATCCGCAGCCGGAGAGCCTGACTTCTGGCCGGAAGCCGGAATCGGCACGGCCTTGTAGCCAAGGCTGGTGACTTTGCGGGCGAGACCTTCAATGTCGGCATTGCTTTCATGCGTAACGGTCATGGTCCCGGCGACCACCGAAACCTTCACGTCGGTAACATCCGGCATTCGACGCACTGCGGTGTCGATCTTGGCCGCGCAGCTCGCGCAATCCATGCCGGCGACGCGAAAGCGGGTCTGATGCGCGCCTGCCGACGTAGTCTCCTCGATAAAACTACTCGCAGCGCGATCTTCGCCTGAATGACTGTCCCCCGCGTGATCGCGATCAGCATGGTCGTGCTTGCAGTCCGCACCATGAACATGTGCGGAATGATCGTGCCTCGTATGATCGTGATCGCCGTGGTCATGGGGAGGATGATCATGGTTGCATTTCGGCCCATGCGCATGACCGGCATGGTCATGACCCGAATGATCGTGATCGACGTGCTCGTGATCATGGTCCGCATGGTTGGATTTTCGGCCTTGACCGTGGGCGGTCTCCGCAGCCTTCGACTTCTTCACCGCACCAAGGCGTGTGGCCTTATAGCCTAGCCGGTTGACCTTTTGGGCCAGTGTGTCGAGATCGAGCTTGTCTCCGTGTTCAACGCTCACGGTGCCAGCAACAACCGACACGTTCACATCTGTGACATCCGGTATTCGTCGGACCGCTTTGTCGATCTTGGCGGCGCAACTTGCGCAATCCATGCCTTCAACCCGAAAGCGGGTGCGGCGTGCTGCAGCGTTCATCTCGATGTCTCCTGTCTCGCAGGGACTACGTCATAGGACCTATAGCAGCTAGAGGGTCAAGGGGCTTTAAGAGTTTCTTCGCTACGGCGATGGCGGTTGTTCGCGAGAGGCCGCGCGCGTGAGATATTTTTCCAGAACCTGCGGATACAACTGCACCTTGGCTTCTTGGAGTTGCCGCCTCTGCAATTCATCGGCCATGGAGCGATGCTGTTGGTTGGTCAGGTACTCCTCGATAAAGGGCTTTGCCTCGTCAAGAATTAACTGTTGCGGCGAGGTTCGTTCCGTCACTTCCACGATGTAGATGCTGCCTCCCAACTCGAAAGGTTTGCCAACTTTTCCCGGCTCCATGTCTTGAATCGCTTCATGGAATGGGTGGCTCATCAGTTCGCCTAGTGGATCCCCGCTTTCGCCGATCCAACCAGGGAACTCGCCACCCTTTGAAGCTGTTTCGACATCCTCGGAATACTCCTGCGCTACCGAGGCAAAGTCCGACCCCGGGACTGCTCCTGTCAGCTTCCGATAGGCTTCGTCTGAACGTTCGCGTGCACGACTCGCGTCCGCCTCGCTCGAGCCAAGACCGATACGGACATAACGGATTCTCGACATCGGAGGACTCACAAGGCGATCGCGATTGTCGGAGTAGAATGCTTGAATTTGCTCGTCGGTGACATCGATCCGGTCGTCCACCTCCTCCTGCTCCATCATTTGCCGCAGCAAACGAAGTCGCGTTTCGTCGGCAAGGGGTTTGTTTGCGACGTCGAGCAACTTGTCATAGGTGTCCGATACCAGGAGCATGCGATCAATTAGCGCGTCTGCCAAACGTTTGAGACCCTCTGCGCCTTCGAACTGGTCGCGAAGTGACGCTTCCTCATATTCCTTGTAGAAATCGCGAAGGCTGTAGCGCTGTCCCTTGATCGTGAAGAGCGTCTTTTCGCCGTTCTCCGCGAACCATTGCTGTTCCTTTTGCGCGCGTACGGTTGTCATGATCGTCGGGCGGACTTCGACTAAGCTCTTTGCGCCCGCGGGCATGACCTCCTGAAGGCGGACGACATAATACGATCCGCCTGCCTGAAACACGCTCGCCAGTTCCCCGGGAACCAGTGCGAAGACGTTTTTGTCCCAATCGGGGTTCTTGCTGCCTTCGGGCACCTCCGCCCGGGATGAAAAACGTGCCTTCGAGTATCGCTCTGCTGTCGCCTGGAATGTTGCGCCGCCCTGGATGCTCAGTAAGGCGCTGGCCGCCTCTTGTTGGGCCTTCGGGCCGAATTGTGATGCACTGAACTCCAGTTCATCAGCAATGGCGCGGCGTGGCAATTTGAATTGGTCGATGTTCTGTCGGTAGTAGGTCTCAAGCTCCTCCTGGCTCGGAGCAGGCACGTCCAGGAGATCGAAACTACGAGTGATCGATCCGCTTGTTCGCAACTTCTCCAAATAATCTTCGACAAAAGCGGGTTCCTGCTCGGCAACCAGGGTCCGCCGTATCTCATCGCGCACTTCGGTAAAGCGACGTCCTTCATAGCGCGTTTTGTTCTTATCGTAGTAATCGCGGATGCTGCTTTCGGAGATTGAGATGCGTTCGGTATGAAGCTGGTCCGCGAAGGATTCGAGATTGAGATTTTCATTTATGTGCTTGATCGCATGTTGGAAGCTCTCGTCGGCTTCCGGCTTTCGATTTGCTGCCCATCGGAGAATCAGTTGATCCGAAATAAGATCTTCAACCGTCTCAAGAAGTGCTTCTTGCGACATGGGACCAGGGCTGCTGGTGGACGAGGAGAGCACATTCAGGTGAGATTCGATGTCTTCAAGGGTTATCTGTCCCCCCTCGAATGTCGCGACGACGTTGGGGGCCGGAGGAGATGGGAGTGCCATGTCGGCGAAATAGTCCGAAGTGAAGAAGACGAGCGCGGCGGGAATGGTCGTGATCGCGAAAATGCTCGCCACATACTGACCCAGTGTCGGTCGCCGTGCTGGCGCCGGCTGAGCCTGATCTGAGTCAGCCGTCGATTCTGCCTCTGACGGTGGGCTTTCCGTGAGCTGCCCCGAGTCATCGGGCATCGACTCCGCTGCGGCCGGATCGGACCCAGGAGGTTCTGGTGAGGCAGTGGCAATTGGTGGACCGGATGCGATAGTAGCGTGGTTGTCAGCCGATTCTGGAGGTTCGACCGTGCGATCGCTGTCCGGATTCGATGGCTTTCCGCTGAGGCTATTGCGAAAATCGGACCAGATCTGACGCCAACCATCCGCCATGGCTAGCGCGCCGCCTCACCGTTAGTTGGTACGCCATTCTGAGTGCCATACAGTCTCAGGTTGAAGCTGCCGCCTTTCGCGGTATCCAGAGCATAAACCTGCACGCGAGGCATGATTTTCTCGATGGTCTCAAGATACATCCGATATCGGGTCACATCTTCGCCGTAGGCTTCTGCATTCTTTCGATACTCGTCCCAAAGAAGATCGAACGCGCGTGCCGTTCCGCTTGCGCGCGCCAGAACGGCGGATCGGTAAGCGGCAGCCTGTGCCTTCAGTTGCTGTGCCTGACCTCTAGCTTCCGGGACGAGGCTGTTCGCATATCCTCGTGCCTCATTGATCAGACGGGCCTTTTCCTCGCGCGCGGTATTGACGCCTGTGAAGGCATCCGCGACGCTGGCAGGAGGGAACGCTTTCTGCAGGTCAACGCCGACGATAACGAGGCCGGTCCGATACTGATCCAGACGCGATTGTGTCTCCTCGCGGATGGCTTGTTGCAAGGACTGCCGTCCGCTGGTTAGCAATGCATCGACCGGAAGACGTGTTACCAGCCCGGTGACCGATGCCCGGAGCGCGTCTCGGACGATGCGATATGGAGCGTATTCGACGTTGAGTATGTAGTTGGCTGGCTCGCGCACCTGATACTGCACGATGACTTCTACATCGACAACATTGGTATCGCCGGAGAGCGTCTGAAGTTTCGCCGGAGGTTCAGGATGTATGTGCTCTTCCTCGGGAGCGCTTATGCCCACTTGCTCACGTCGGACACTGGTAACATCGACGATATCCACGCGGTCGATCGGCCACGGTAGCCGATAGTGGAGTCCCGGTTCAACACTGGGTTGGACAATGGCACCAAAGCGGCGCACAACCGCGGCTTCTCCAGGCGCGACCGAATAGACGCCGGTCAAAGCATAGCCGATAGCGATCAGCATCACCGCACCCGCAAGCAGAGGGCCAGGCCTTAGGTGGCCGAGAGCGACCTTGAAGTCTGCAAATGCGAACCGCCCACCCTCCGCAATGGCGCGAACAAGGAGTTTCGATTTGATCGCGACGTCGCGGGCAATTTTTCCGCTGCCATCGTCCGCCGTCGACGGGGACTTTGGTGATTCTGCCACATCCTCGTCCATCATCTGTCGCGCTCCGAATCCGCGGTCACCTTGGGCGATCCGGCAGTCGCGGTCGACGATGGAGGAAGTTTCAGAGCGTTTCGTGGATCCAGATACTGAAGCAGTTCGGAATCGGCGGGCAAAATCAACGTCGTGCCTTCATCAATGAACTTGTCGTAGGCTTCGAGCGTTCTGGAGAAGCGGTAAAAATCCTTGTCCCTGCCGAAGGAGCCCGCATAGATCGCAATCGCTTCAGCATCGGCTGTCCCACGGATCTCTGCGGATTCGCGGCTCGCGGTGGCGAGAATCTTCGCCTTCTCGGTATCGGCTTCCGCTCGTATGCTGGCTGCTTCTTCCGCGCCTTCCGAGCGAAACTGGCGTGCGATCGCCTCGCGCTCCGAGCGCATGCGCTGGAAAACGCTTGTGAGGTTGGCCTCCGGGAACGTGAGCTCCTTGAGCTGGATATCTGTGACCGTGAAGCCATAAGCACCCGTGCGGGCTGCAGCCCTCTCCTTCACGGCATTCAAGGTGTCTGGAAGGCTCGCCTGTGAGGTATCGACTGTGACGAGATTTCCGAGCTCGACCTGTCCCAATGCCGCTCCGAGCTCAGCTTTGATAATATCGTTGAGCTGTGTGCTGGCGCCGCGCAGGCTGTTGACGTTCTTCAGAAACGCCAGCGCATCCGTTACTTGCCAGGTGGCATAGGCCTCCACCATGATGTTCTTCTTGTCGCTACTCAGGAATTCCGTTTTCGGTAGGTTGTAGACTTGAATTTGCTTGCTGATTTTTAGGACACTTTGAATGGGGTCGGGCGCTTTGATGTAGAGACCAGGGTCACTGAGCACGCGAACGGGCCGCCCAAACTGCGTCACGATCGCGTACTCGGTGGTGTCGACCTGATAGAGGGTCAATGTTGCTCCCAGGAAGGCAAGGCCCAAGACGCCAAGAGCGGCAATTCGAACTGGTTTCATGTCGTAATCGTCCTCGCCTGTCCCTATTGCATTGGGGGCAGCAGTTGAGCCTTGCCCGGTTGTGTTATCCAAAGATCCGTCGATTGCGGGATGATCGTCGGGTCCATCACGAATTTCTTGGCACCAGCCAGCGATTTCTCCACGGCCTCGAGGTAGAGGCGCTGGCGGGTGATATCCGGCGCCGCCGCGTAGGCTTGTCGCCGCGCTTCGAAATTCGCGGCATCTCCAGCGGATGAGGCGAGCTTTTCAGCGGCATAGGCTCGCGCAGCCTGCCGCGCGGTGTCGGCGTCGCCGCGCGCGGTCGGAAGAACCTCGTTGCGGTAGGCGAGCGCCTCGTTGACGAAGGTGTTGCGATCTTCCCGCGCGCTCGCGACGTCGCGAAATGCATCAGCCACTTCGGGAGGCGGCGCGCTCTCGAGCAATTGCACGCCGACGATCCGGATCCCCGCTGCACTCCGGTCGAGCGACGCCTGGGCAGCCTTCGCGGCTTTTTCCTGTATGGCGGTCTTGTCGACCGTGAGGACAGCGTCAACCGCGTCCTCACCAACGCTCTGGCGCAGGGCTCCCACGCCGGCCTGGAGGACGAGGTCGTCCGGCGCGGATACATTGAGAACGAATGCCGAAGCGTCGCCGACTGAGAACTGAACGCTCGCCCGGACAGAGATGAGGTTCTCGTCGCCCGTCAGCATCTGGAGAGGGCCGGTCTCGATTCGTCTCACCAGATCGAGCGCAACCACGTCGACGGTCTCGATCGGGCTTGGCCAGCGATAGTGCATTCCAGGCTCCGCCTCTTCGATCACCTTTCCGAAGCGCCTCACCACCGCCACTTCCCCAGGCTGGACCGTGTAGATGCCGGTCAAGAAATAGAGAGCTATCAAGGCGAGCGATGCGATAGGAGCATAAATGCGAAACCAGCCGTGGCTATGGAGGTGACCGTGTGCGTCCTCGGCTTCCACTTGCAGCTGCTCACGATGCCGCAGCGCAGTGATCGCAGCAGCGGCGATCTCGAATCCAGAGAGAAAAATCATGACGACGACGATGGCCGCTGCAGCCGTGTCCAGGTTCTCCAGGCCGAGAGCGGCTCCTCCCAAGCCGGCCACAACGACAATCGACGCATATATGTCGACTTGAGAGTGGTAGCCGCTGGCAATCAATGCCGGGGAATCTGTCTGGCGGCCCACATAGAGCTTGTAGCGGGCAATGACGTAGGCGACCACGACGGTAACGAGAGAGGCCAGGGTGATAGGCCCAAGGTTCCTCAAATCTGGAGGCTCTCCTGCAAGGACCTCCCCGACAATGTCCAGCCCAACATAGAAGATCGCTGCCGAAACAAGCAGCGCCACCCAATTTTCCACGGCACGAGCCCCGTTTTGCGCGGCTGCCGCTAGCTTCGTACGGCTCAGGAACAGACCTATCAGAACGAACACGCCGATCGCGAGATCCGCGAGGGAATGAATGGCGCTGGACCGGAGCGCCAGGCTTCCGGAAGCTGCTGACAACCAGAACTTGAAAAGGATCAGAAGGCCGTTGATGAGGATCGTGACGAATACGGTGCGCTCTTTACGATCCATCGTCTGTCGACTCTCGCGAAATGGAAACAGCTTCGGCGGCCGCGACGCTCCTTCGGGGGAAAGGGCGCGACAAAGGGGGCTGGGTCAACAGCGTCGGAGAGCGGCTGACGACATCTCCCTTTGTTCACAACCGAACGGAGAGCTACGGTGCTGCGCTGCACATACACGACAGAATTTACAGGAGTTCGTCGTAACCTCGCCCGGACATGGCGGCTTGTGTCAGCACCGGACTTCTGACACATTCTGCAACACTTTTCTAAAGCGTCGCCCCTCAGCTGACGCGGAAGCGAACATTCCGATCCGTCAGTCACCGGCGCATTGAAGCCGGCTACTTGCGTGGCTGGCGAGATCGATGCCTTGGGGCGGCCCCGCGATTGGCGACGTTTGTCCCTACTGGCATCAGGACCCGTACGCAAAGACCGCCAGCTTCGCCGCGGTTTTCCAGCTGGATCGATCCGCCGTGCATGTCCAGAGCCATCTGGGCGATGGCCAGTCCAAGACCCGCGCCACCGGTGTTGCGGTTCCTTGAGCTTTCAATGCGGTAGAATGGTTGGAATATGCGCTCCAACTCTTCGTCCGGGACTCCAGGACCCTGATCGGTGATGCTAATGTCGATCATCCCTTCCCTGACCTTGGCAACCACATGAGCGCGCTCCCCATATTTGACCGCGTTGTCGATGAGATTGGACAATGCTCGCTTCAAAGCCAGTGGGCGGCATGCAGCGACGATTGTGCCGCAAGGAACAAAGCTGACGTCGTGCCCGATGTCCGAGAAATCGCTGCAGATCGCCTCCAACATGGATCCGATATCCGTTGCCTGCGGTTCCTCCTGCGCGGTTCCCTCTCTGGCAAAAGCCAGCGTGGAGGCAAGCATCGCGTCCATCTCCTCGATCGCCGCGAGGATCCGATGCCGGACCTCGGAATCGCCCAAACTCTCCGCCCGAAGTCGAATTGTCGTTAGCGGTGTACGCAAATCGTGGGAGATAGCCCCGAGCATTTGGGCTCGCCCTTCGATCGTCTGAAGGACCCGCTTCTGCATGTTGTTGAACGCCCGGGCGGCTTCCCGGACTTCACTCGGACCTGTCTCGGGCAAGGACGGCGCATAGACATTTCGAGCGAAAGCGGTGGCGGCGTGTGCAAACAGTGCCAGTGGGCTCGACATCTTCCTGATGGCCCACAGGGAAAGCGCCAATACGATAACCAAGAAGGTACCGGTAACCGCCAGTTGTCGCTCCCATCCAGGTGCCGAAGCCAGCGGCATCGACGTCGAGAAATTGAGCCTTTGACCCTCTGACAGCGGAACCGAGACCAGCACAGCCTGGTCGCGGTCGTGCCCATAGGCGAGGCGACTGATCCGCGAACCCAGCCACCGCCGCCAGCTATCTGGCGCAAGCGGCGTATTGCCGGGGTTAGCGTCGCTTATGTCCACCGATATCGGTTCGCTCGTGCCCGGTCGAACCTGTCGTAACAACAGGTCGGCCAGCGTGCTGTTGCTGGTGCCAATAGGTTCAATCGTGTTGTTGGTATCGTCCTGCGTTATTCTGACGTTGAACAGGTGGCCATCAGAGGAACGAACGATCCGATCCCTCCATTCGCTTGGAACGTCTGAAACAATATTCGCAATAGACGCAATATGCTGGGCGATGTGTTGCTCTTCTGTGCGCGTCAACGACTCAACTCGATCTTCCGACAGTACGAGCAGGGTGACCATATGCGTCGCAACAAGGCCCGTCACAAGAATGACGACTGTTCGGCCACTCAGGCTTTTCGGCAGCAAACCGATCATCCACGCGACACGTCGGCTGCAAATACATAGCCGTCGCCCCACACGGTCTTGAGGATTTGTGGGTTTTGGGGATCCTCCTCGATCTTCCGCCGCAACCTGCTGATCCGGGTGTCGATGCTGCGATCAATGAATTCGGACTCACGGCCCCGGGTCAAATCGAGGAGTTGATCCCGCGTGAGCACGATCTGCGGCCGCTCAACGAATACTTTCATCAGGTTAAATTCGGCAGTGCTCAAGGAAAGCAATGCATTATCTATCGACTTCAGAGAGCGTGTCGCCGTGTCGAATGTCCAGCGGTCGAACCGCCACACGCACGCAGTTTTGCTTCGCGTTCCTGCGGGAACGGATCGCGTCCTTCTGAGGACCGCGCGGATTCGGGCCACGAGTTCCCTGCCGCCGAAAGGCTTTGTCAGATAGTCGTCAGCGCCCATCTCGAGACCGAGGACACGATCAAATTCGTCGCCTTTCGCGGTGAGCATGACAACTGGAATGTTGGTCGTGGCTCTGAGATCGCGACAAAGGGTGAGCCCGTCCTCTCCTGGCAACATGAGATCGAGAACGACAAGGTCGACGCTGCTTTCGATGAGCTGCCGCCGCATTTGTCGTCCATCCGCTGCAGCGCTGACGCGATATCCTTCTTTGGCGAGCAGCCCGGCGACCAGGTCTCGAATATCCTGATGGTCATCAACCACCAGGATATGACCGTTCAAAACATCCACTGACACAGGTCACTCCCCGATCGCTAGCACAGGGTGAGCGACGTTTGCGGGCTTCCTGTCTCGGCCGATCGATAAGTCTCGCTCCAGCATAGCGTACAATCTCATGCTGCTAGAGATTCAAGAGGCCTCTGACGTCGGTCGCCGCGTTAGTTTGACTCACTGGTAAGAGCGAGGAGGAGGGACTATTCCTTCATCATCCCGACCGTCTTGCGACTGCAGAATGCTCGTTACGCTTTCAAAAAGTAAGCTTCATAGAGCCGGCATCGTCGCAATGGCAGTCCTGTGCGCAGGGTTTTCCGCAGCATCGTTGGGATCGATGGCTCTCGCGACAAACATGTGGATTGCTGACCTCGCAAACTTCCTTCGCCCGCATCTTTTGCTCCTCGCGACATGCCTGTTTGTTCTTAGTTTGACCTTCCGCCACGTCATCGTGGCACTTTTCGGGACACTAGCGCTGCTAAGCGGTGTGTTCCCGTTCTTTTTCCTACCACTGCCTGCTTCTTCGCAGATCGGCGCACCACTTACGGTGGTGACCGCTAATGTCTATGTCGACAACCCCGATCCGGCGGACTTTCTCTCACTTCCATCAATCGCGACCGCCGACATCCTGGTGCTCCAGGAGATGACGCCGCGATGGCAGGATGCGTTGGCAGCCAGCGGCATCTGGCCATTCGAGAGCAGTCGCGACCTGCACGCCAACACGGACATGAAGCTATTCAGCCGATTTCCGATCCTGACCGCGAGAACCGTGTCTCCCGAGAGCGCCGACACGGGCGGGAGGTTTGCCGTCCGATATGAACTGCTTGTGGGAGGCCGGGCCCTCATCGTCTATGCGGTTCATCCGCAGACGCCGAGAAGTCCACGCATGTGGCGCGAGCGGTCGGCCTATCTGCGTGATCTTGCGCAGGCGCTCCTGTCGGAACGGCAGGACACTCCCGTTGTCGTCGCGGGTGACTGGAACACCGCCTCGTGGTCTCCTTTCTTCAAAGACCTGTTGTCCTCCACGGGTTACAGGACGACTGAATCCCGATGGTGGCCCCTGCCGACCCGATTCAGCATAAGGTTCGGATCGTGGACGCAGCTCGGGACACCAATTGATCGCATCGTGCTGTCGCCAGCGGTGGGATTGGACAGCTTGGCGATGGGGCCAAAATTCGGGTCAAATCACCTTCCAGTCATTGCGAGGCTCACACTTCCGTAGGTCAGGCCATCGATCCCAACTTCAGGCACGGTGAACGGATGCATCAAGACGCGCGGATCGGAAGGCGGGCATGCGGCTAAGGCAGACAATCGGCGTTTTGCTTGCGGCATCGCTTGCCGGCATTCTACCGGCTTTGGCAGAACCGCCGACGGGCGTGTTCCTGTGGTTCCCAGACCAAGGAGCAGTACCTTCCTCCGCGGACTGTGATGCGCTCGTGCGCCGCATCAGGCCGTCCCGTGAGAAGGCCGACGCATTGCTTTGGGGCCGAGTGCCGTTCGGTTCGGACATGGAATACTATCTGTTCCTGGATCAAAGGAGGATGGAGACGACCTATGCCGCGGAGGGCGACTACGATACAGGGTCGGTCCGTTTCGGCCAGACCCGCGGGGACGAGACCGTCTTCGAGCTCATCCCCGATGACCATCCGACGGAGACGATTGCCGGGAATATCATTGCGCCTGCGGGCAGTTCGGTCGTCAAGGTCGTTCTGCGCAACGTTCCTTCATCCAATGGCGCCGCCGATAGGGTGACCTATTTCTGCCGGTTCGAGGACGACACGGAGGCGTGAGGACGCCGGGGATCAAGCTGCGGACGCAAGAAAGTCGAAGAGCAGCTTGACGTTCAGGGCAGCGATGGCAAAGGCGATAAAGAAGGCGATGGCGACCAGCGCACGGGGCGCCACCAGTTCACCCATCTTTTTCCGGTCGGCCGTGAACATCACCAGGGGAAACACCGCGAAAGACAGCTGAAGGCTGAGGATCACCTGGGTCAAAATCAGGAGCTGGGCGGTGCCGCTCTCTCCGTACCAGATGGTGATCGCCGCGGCTGGAATGATGGCGATCGCCCGCGTGATGAGCCGGCGAAGCCAGGGGGGCAGCTTGATATCCAGGAACCCTTCCATAACGATCTGTCCTGCAAGGGTCGCCGTCACCGTCGAGTTTATGCCACAGCACAGGAGCGCGATTCCGAACAAGGTCGGCGCGATGGCCGCGCCGAGCATCGGTGCCAGCAAGCTGTGGGCCTCGCCCAATTCGGCGATTTCCGTCCTCCCGGTCGTGTTGAACGTGGCGGCGGCAAGGATGAGGATCGACGCATTCACGCAGAGCGCGAACATCAGTGCGACCGTTGAGTCGATCGTGGCGAACTTCAGCGCTTCGCGCTTTTCCGGCAGGCTGTCGCCATAATTCCTCGTCTGCACGATCCCGGAGTGGAGATAGAGGTTATGCGGCATCACCGTCGCGCCGAGGATGCCAAGGGCGAGGTAGAGCATTTCGGGATTGGTGACGATCTCGGTGGTCGGGGCGAACCCGCGGATGACGTCGCCCCAGTTCGGATCCGCCAGGGCAATCTGAAGCACGAAGCAGACGGCAATTACGGCAAGCAGCGCGATCACCAGTGCTTCGACCCAGCGGAAGCCAAGCCTTTGCAGATAGAGAATGAGGAAGACGTCAAGCGCGGTGATCACGACGCCAATTTCCAGCGGGATGCCAAAGAGCAGGTTCAAGCCGATGGCCGTACCGATGACCTCGGCGATGTCGGTCGCGATGATCGCGACCTCCGCGAGCCCCCACAGGGTACGCGACACGGACTTTGGATACGCATCCTTGCAAGCCTGCGCCAGGTCCCTGCCGGACGCGATGGCGAGTCGCGCGCAAAGGGATTGGAGGATGATCGCCATGATGTTTGAGATCAGGGCCACCACGAGCAGGGTGTATCCGAAGCGCGATCCGCCTGCGATCGACGTCGCCCAGTTGCCGGGATCCATGTAGCCGACGGCAACAAGATAGCCCGGGCCGATGAAGGCGGCGGCCCGGCGCCAGGACGAGTGCATGCCCTGCACGGGCACTGACCGGTGCACATCGGACATTGAAGGGGCACGCGACCTGCCCCTCCAGCCGTTGGCGACGTCCGACGTCGGCTCGGTCATCTCGATCCCTCGGATTTGCAGTTGCAACCTATTTGCATTTAAAGCAATGAAATTGCATTTGGCAAGACGTGCTGGCTGACGTCGCGCCGCAATTCAGAAATCTTTCGGGGATCGTGCGAGAAGCCGACGCTTGGCTCCTCGCTAAGGTCGCTGGTGTTCGCTCACGCACATGTCGTGGTTGGCGAGAGACTGCAGCACGTAGCAGTGTTTAACCTGATCGTCGTGGTTTCGTGACGTCATGCGATCAAGCTCCTTCTCGAGAAGACGGAGCTTGGCGATCTTGTTGCGAACGGCCTGAAGCTGCCGAACGGCGATTTCATCGGCATCCACGCAAGGACGGTCGGGATGAGCGCTCAGTTCCAGGAGTTCCCTGATGGCCTCGATTGTGAACCCCAAATCCCGAGCATGCTTGATAAACGACAGGCGCTCTCGATCATGTGATTCATATCGCCGCTGGTTGCCCCCGGAACGTTCGGCAACAGCCATCAATCCCATCTGCTCATAGTACCGTATCGTAGGAATTTTGACGCCGGTTGCCCGCGACAGTTCTCCAATCGTCAGCATCTGTTCCTCCAGTATCTATAGCTATTATGACTTAGGATTTCTCCCTGCAAACGCGTTCAATTGCCGCATTGTCTGGCAGCATTGATCATAGGTTTGCCCAGATTGGGCTCAACCAAGGGCAGGCACTGGAGAGAGGACATTTGCTTGTGAATAGAGAACTTTTGACAGCGGGGCTGGCAATCTTCGTCTTGGCCACGCAGGTGGAGGCATCCAACGGCGTACAAGATCATGGCAAGCCGCCGCCGATTTTGACGGTCGAGCACGCGGAGATCCTGGTGACAGAGAACGAGGACGACGGCGTTGAAGGCTATCTCACAATCTGGAATGGCACCAATCAGCAGATCAGCCTGGAGGCGATCCGAAGCGATGCATTCGGCAAGATTTCCATCTTGCGAACCGAAATGAGTTCGGGCCGGACCAGCACCGGGCCAGTGGAAGGAATTGTTCCTGTGCCGGGTCACGCCGAATTGACGATGCGCCCTAGCGGCATTCGCTTGCTCCTGGAGGATCCCCTGTCCCGAACTGACAGGTTGTCTGACAGCCGCCTTACGCTGGTCTTCGAAGGCGGGCAGGAACTGGAAGTTACCGCCAATGTCGTCCAATCACGCGATCAGTTGACGGTACATCATCACGGCCAGGGAGACGTCGCCGTTGACTGACCGCGTATGCGGTCACCATCGGTGAATCAAATATTGAAGCACCGCATAAAATTTTCAGATAGTTCTCCCTTAATTTAACCAACTGATTTTCCATCGTTTTGAGGCTTATCCTGTATCTGCTTCCCAACACTACGGGGAGACGGTTCAATGATACGCTTTGTTGTTTGCGCCCTGGCGCTCGGAATGTCATGCGTCATGGCGTCAGCCAATGCCTTTCACTTCAACCCCACACAGCCCATCCGAGCCAGCAATATGCTTACATTCGGGACGACCACTATGCCGGTCGGATACTACGAGTACTGCAGGCGCTACCGGAGCGAGTGTGCCCGGTCACCGGAAGGCTCGATGATCAAGCTTACGAAGCCGAGATGGCGGGAGATCGTCTCGATCAACGCGGATGTGAACGCTGCGGTCGCTCCGCTTACCGACATGGAGATCTTCGGCGTAGAAGAGCGATGGGAATACCCGACCACCGTGGGAGATTGCGAGGACTACGCTCTTGAGAAACGCAAGCGCCTGAACGAACTCGGCTACCCTTTGGGTGCTCTGCTGATGACGGTTGCCCGCGACGCAAAGGGCGGAGGACACGCGGTCCTGACAGTGGTCACGAATCTCGGGGACTTCATCCTGGACAATCTGGAGCAGAAGGTCCTGCTGTGGAAGGACACGGAAATCTACTATCTTAAGCGCCAGTCTGGAGAAGACCTGAATCGCTGGGTCAGCCTGGTGAATGAGGACGAGCTTCTTATGTCCTCAGGCAGGAAGTACGCGCCTTCCGCGGCGGCCGCCAGCGTAAACAGATAGACCGCAGTGCCGCCGTATAGCATCTCAAGATTGTTATGACCGAGCCCGACGCACACCAGTCGGAACACCGAAGACAGTACCAAGTAGGCGATCGGTACGATTAACGTAAAGCAGGCCAAGCGAAAAATCATCGAGAAATGGACCGAATTGGACGTCAAGACGGTCCACCTTCTCACCGATAACGGCGATCGGCCACTCAAGCGTGAGTGATTGGACCGTTACCCAGTTCGGAGGACGATTGAGTTTCGTTCGTCTCAGTCCGAACGTGACTGAAACTTATCCAGTACACGGCAACGACGAACGTTACCAGAAGCACGCACAGCACCCAGTTCATACGCCGTCTTTTGCGCGCAAGGAGCAGCGACTCGTGGGAGGGAAGGCATTCCAGTGCTTCCGGCATGGCTATGTCTGCTTCTCTTTGTAACCGAAGTGAGTTTCCTCCACGCCAGAACGTTATTCAACAGGCAGACGAGCTTTACCCGGTGCGGTGCTTTGACGCTTGCCGATACCAAATGATAGGAGGCAGCGCATCGAGCCCCCGCGCCTTGATGTCACGTTGTCAGATCGTTGATCATAAAACAACCTCCTCGGCCAAGAGGATCAGAGGAGGTCGTGACCCATGGAACATCGCTCGCGCAAACGCTGGCCCGTGATGGCCAGCGCCGGGATATTGGTCGCCATGACAGGTCTCGTCGCATATTCACCTACCCTCTATCGAATGTTTTGCGACCTGACAGGTTATGGCGGGACGGTCCAACGATCGGTCGACGGATCGATGCCGACCGCGACGAGCAACGAGACGGTTAAAGTGCTTTTCGATGCAAATGTCGCGCCAGACCTTCCCTGGGAGTTTCGCCCTGAGCAACGAAGCATAGAGACAAAATTCGGCGTACCCACCAAGGTCTATTACTACGCAAAAAATGTTTCTGATGAAACCGTCGTCGCACGGGCCACATTCAACGTCACGCCGTATCAGACGGCCCCTTTCTTCTTCAAAATCGAGTGCTTCTGTTTCACGGAAGAGAAATTGGGGCCGGGCCAGAGTGCCCGGATGCCCCTGGTTCTGTATCTCGACGAGCAAATGCTGAAGGATAAGGATGCCCGGAATTTCCGTGAAGTGACGCTGTCCTATACCTTCTTTCGACAGAAGAACCTGTCACCGCAGGAGATCGAAGCAGCACGGAATCTTTCGAAGGGATCCGACGAGACGGACGAACGCCTGACGACCTCCTCGACCCAGGAGTTCGATAATGACGCGCCGAGAAGATAGTCCGATAGAAGCACAACCATCTCAGCGCCGGGAACGGGGTTGGTCAAACGCGGCATCGGCGTTCGAGCCCTGGCCGCGGATCGGCAGGTCGCTGGCTTCAGGCGTCTTTCTGGCGGTTTTCGCCGCAAGTGGCGCGTCCGCCCACAGCTATAAGCTGGGCCAGATTTCGATCGGCCACGTCTGGTCACCGCCGCCGGCGGAAGGAGACGACGGCGTACCGGTGTATGGCGCCCTTCTCAATCAGGGGACGGCAGAAGCACAATTGACAGGGGCGGAATCATCCGTCGCCGAGACTGTCAGGTTCCGTGTCGATGCGGACGGCGCGGAACGTTGGCCCTCCCGCATAACGCTCAGCCCAGGCAAGCCGCTGGGTCTTGCCCCATGGCGCGAGCATATCTGGATTTCCGGACTGAAGAAGCCGCTACGGCCCGGCGACACGTTTCAACTAAGGCTTGATTTCGGAGAAAAGGGAAAAATCGATACAATGGTTATTGTCGAGGACGAGGCTGGCCACTAAACCGGTTGGCGAACAGGATATCGCCAGCGCGCAGACTTATTACCGTCTGTAGTATATCGCCACATTCACCGATACGTTGTCTCTCGCGGGCAACCTCTCATTCCTGTGATTCTTTGCCGCGCGGAAATTCGTTGGCGGAAACGCCATTTTAACTATGATGGCCTGACTCTGCGAAGCGCTGCCGGAATGGGTGCGTGCAGATGAATATGGTTATCGATGATGTTTACAGCCGTCAGAACAGGGGGGATTGTGCTGCTTGCGCTCTTTTTGAGCGCATGCGTTTCGACCGTTCTCGACGTTGACGGCAAGGCTACCCAGGCGATCCCGGCGGCACTCGTGGCGGAAATGTCGCGCAAATCCATGTCGGCTTCCGCGCCGATCCTCGTACGGATTTTCAAGCAGGAAAGCGAGCTTGAGATATGGAAACGGGATCGCAGCGGCAGATACGCCCTTCTCAAGGCCTACCCGATGTGTCGCTGGTCCGGAAAGCTCGGCCCGAAAAAGCGGGATGGGGACCGTCAGGCTCCTGAAGGGTTCTATCATGTGTCCGCGGGAATGCTGAACCCGAACTCCCAATACTATCTGTCCTTCAATCTTGGTTATCCGAACACGCTTGAAGCAGCACTCGGCTATACGGGGGAGGCGCTCATGGTCCATGGCGCCTGCTCGTCGTCCGGGTGTTTCGCACTGACGGACGAAGGCGTGGCCGAGATCTATGCCGTCGCGCGCGAGGCCCTGAAAGGTGGCCAAGGGACGTTCCAGGTCCAGGCGTTTCCGTTTCGGATGACGCCCCAGAACATGGCTAAATACAGGAACGATCCAAACTTTTCGTTCTGGTCGGACCTGAAGCTGGGCTACGACATTTTCGAGGTCACACGTCGGCAACCGAAGGTCTCCTATTGCGAAGGACGCTACGTCTTCGACAGGGAGTTCGAAGGTGGAGAGCCACGGGATCCTTTGGCGTCATGTCCGCCGGCACTGAATGCTGCTGATCCGTTGGTCGCCGGACGGCAGCAATCCGATCGCGTCGCTATGGACGATCTTCTTTCGACCGGCAGCGTGCTTTCGGCACATGCCTATTCCGATGGAGGCATGCATCCGAGCTTCCGCAAGCTGCTGGAACGCGGCGGACAGGCTTCTCTCGCCAAGCGGACCTCGCTGACATCGGTGCCGATCAGCCGTCCCGAGGCCGCACTGGCCGACCCTCACTCGCCAAATGAGTGACGCGATGGGACGGACACTGCTCGCTCTCCTGATGCTATGTTTCATTAGTCTCCACGCTGCGCTGACGACGGCGGCGGCGGGCGAGGGGGAGCCGTTCAAGCGGGGCTCAGTCCTGACATATGTCGAGACTGACACCGGCGACGATGGCGCTCCCGCTTCGCTTGTGGCTGCCGCGAAGTGTCATGATGGCTGCAGCTGGCTTGCCGCATGGCACGCTCCTGCTTTTTGCGAGACACATGCTTCTCCTCTGGAGAGATCTGCCGGCACTGTTCCTCCCGGGATTGTTGCCCTGGTCGTCCCCCCTCCCCGATAGACTCACGAAGAGGCGAAAACGATCGCCGTCGCACCATCCGGCAGTTCCGCCGGCGTGGTGTGCTCGATGGGTCGTTGCTTCATATGAGCAGCGTCTGCACGGCAGGCGCTCGACCCTGATGATATTATTGCGAGCACAACAAGTGACCCAGACACAACTACGCGTACAGTTTTCCCGGCGGCAGTTTCTCAGGCTCGGCGCGGCGGCAGCCGGTGGGTTCGTCCTGCCTGCCTGCTCGACCACCGGCAACGAGCCGGCAGAGCCGGTGCAGATCAAACCTGCGGAAGATCGATCCTACCTTTCCATGTATCGCGCCATGCCGGAAGAAGATTTCCCGATCCCGGCCGTTGACCTGTCCAAGGTCAACAAGCGCTTCTACAGGCAGCTGGTCGACGACCCCACCGGTGAGCGCCCCGGCACAATCGTCGTGGATACGAGAAATTTCTTTCTCTATCTCGTCCGGCCGGGTGGCAAGGCGATGCGCTACGGCGTTGGCCTCGGCCGTCAGGGGTTCGAATGGTCGGGTGACGGCGTGATCCAGTGGAAGCAGCGGTGGCCGAAATGGACACCTCCCGCCGAGATGATTGCACGCCAGCCGGAACTGGAAAAGTGGAGCGCGGAAAACGGCGGTCAACCGCCTGGCCTCAACAATCCGCTTGGCGCGCGAGCGCTGTACATATTCCAGAATGGCGAAGACACACTTTACCGTCTTCACGGAACGCCCGAATTCTGGACCATCGGCAAGGCGGTTTCGAGCGGCTGCGTCCGGTTGATGAATCAGGACATCATCGACTTGTACGACCGCGTCGCAACGCCGGCCCCCATCATCGTTCGAGCCCAAACAAGTGCACTTTTCTAGCGAGAGCCCCCTTGCCTCTCAAGGGGCTAGAGCTTGCATAAAACCGTCCTCACGAAAGGACCTGAAATGAAACGCCGCAATCTGATTTTTGGCATGGCTGCGACCGGGATGGTCGCGACTTATCCCGCCCTCCTGTTAGCGCAACCGTCAACCGACGCGCTGCTGGCCCCAGGGCCACTGCCGGAAAAGAGCTTCGGGCCTGAGGACGCGCCGGTAACGATCATCGAATACGCGTCTCTGACCTGCCCCCATTGCCGCACCTTCCATGTAAATGTGTGGCCCGAGCTCAAGAAAAAATATGTCGATACGGGTCAGGTCCGCTTCATCATGCGGGAGTTTCCGTTCGATCCGCGGTCCTCGGCCGGATTCATGTTGGCGCGGTGCATGGGCGATGACAAATGGTATCCCACCATCGATCTGCTTTACCGCACGCAGGACAACTGGGCACGGGTTGCCGACGGGACCGAGGCGCTCAAGTCAGTGATGGGCATGACGGGGATGAGCACCGCCGATTTCGAGAAATGCCTCAAGGACCAGGAGTTGCTGGATCAGGTCTCTGCCGTTGCCGAGGCAGGCAAGTCGTTTGGAGTGGACTCGACGCCGACCTTCTTCATCAATGGCCAGATGCAAAAAGGCGCACTGAGCATCGAGCGGTTCAGCGAGATTATCGATCCGCTCGTTACCGCCGCGAAACAGCAAGGAGGCTCCGATGAATAGCACGATCGGGAACCGGAGACGGAGCAATGCCGGCCTTCTCGTCGGCGCGATGATCCTGACGCTGTCTTTTCCGCTCGGATCTTCGGCTCTGGCTCAGGACACAGATGTCGTCGGTCGTGTGAATGGCCAGGATATCACGGCAGACGACCTTGCCCTCGCCGAGCAGATGTACGGGCCGCAGCTCGCCCAGATGCCGCCTGATGCGAGGCGTTCCATCCTGGTCGACGCACTGATCGACATGAAGATCGTGTCAGCCGCTGCCCGTGCGGCAAACGTTACCGGGCAGGACGCCTACAAGAGGCAGCTGGCGTTTCTGGAAGATCAGACGCTGCGCACCCTTTTCCTGGAACAACAGGTGGAAGAAGCGGTGACCGACAGCGTCGTCAGGGCTACCTATGACGAACAGGCGGCAAGGATTCCGCCGGTTACCGAGCGTCGGCTTCGCCATATCTTGCTTGGCAGCGAGGGCGATGCCGTCGAGGTCATTGAGGCGCTGAAGGGGGGAAAGGCGTTCGTGGAGCTGGCGCAGGAGCGCTCGGCCGACGAAGTCTCCAGGGTCAAGGGCGGAGACCTCGGCTTTGTGGCGGAAGGCCAGGTCTTGCCGGAGATCGATGCGGCGGCCGCGACTCTACAGCCTGGTGAATACACGCAGACGCCGGTTGCAAGCGCCTTCGGATTTCATGTCGTTCTGCTCGAGGAAACCCGAAATCGTCCTGCCCCGTCCTTCGAATCCGTGGCGCCGCAGATACGACAAGCTCTGAAAGCCGCCGAGGAGAGGCGGATCATTGCTGAACTCAAGGAAGGTGCGAAGATAGAAAAGCTCGTTCCCGACGTCGCTCCTCCCCAGGGTGAGGACGGTCATGAACACTGAGCCGAAAAGAATTGATGATGGTTCGTTGGGACGGATTGACAGGCGAATGCTCGTCCTCGGGATGTTCGCGCTGCTCGCGGTGCCCGGTCAGGCCCTTGCACACACCGCAAGGCGCAAGTTCGTGCTGGAAGAACGCTTCCTGCCACAGAACGTAAGATCGCCATATGACTACCCGGCAGGAACGATCGTGGTGGTTCCACGCGAGAAATATCTGTACCTTGTCGGTGGTGCAGGCTCTGCCCGACGATACGGCATCGGTGTCGGCAAGGCGGGACTTGCCTTTACCGGCTCGGCCGTGATCGGCAGGAAGGCAAAATGGCCGCCCTGGCGCCCGACGGACAACATGATCCGCCGAGATCCGGGGAAATATGCCCGCTACGCAAGCGGTGTCCCCGGCGGACCCAACAACCCGTTGGGATCCCGAGCTCTCTACCTTTACCGGAATAATCACGACACACTGTACCGTATCCACGGAACGACGGAGCCCTGGACCATCGGCAAGTCTGTTTCCAATGGCTGCATCAGGATGGTGAACGAGCATGTCGAGGATCTTTATGAGCGTGTGCCCGTAGGAGCCAGAGTCGTCGTGGTGTGATGGAAAAGCGCGTCCTTGTCGTTGGGGCCGGCCAGGCCGGTCTCGCGACCGGGTACTATCTCAAGGAGGCTGGTCTGCAGTTCACCATCGTCGACAGCCATCGGCGGGTGGGCGACAACTGGCGTGTCCGGTACGACTCGCTCACTTTGTTCACGCCACGTCAGTTCAGCGCCCTACCGGGACTGGACCTGGCGGGAAACCGGGAACTTTATGCGAGCCGCGACGAGTTCGCCGACTATCTTGAAGCATATGCTACACGCTTCCGACTGCCGATCCGGCTTGGTCTACGTCTGACCCGCCTCTCGAAGGCTGGAGACGACGGTTTTGAAGCTGCATTGGATGACGGGTCGCGTATCAACGCCAGCGAGGTGATCGTCGCGACCGGAGCATTCCAGGTCGCGCTTGTGCCGAAGGTGGCCGCGCAGTTCGGACACGAGGTGCTCCAGCTGACCACCGAAACCTACCGCAATCCGAACCAGCTGCCTGACGGTCCGGTCCTGGTGGTCGGAGATGGAGCAAGCGGCCGGGATATCGCTGTGGAAGCGCGACAAAGGCAGTCCGTCATGCTGGCGACGAGCAAGCCTCGCAAGCTCTTTCCCGAGCGAGTGCTTGGCAAGTCCATCTGGTGGTGGCTCAACCTGTTTGGCGTACTGAGAGCCCCCGCGGAGTCGCGGATTGGCAGAAAGCTTAGACAATCCGATGCGTTTCCTGATCGTGACCGGAGCATCGAAAGCCTGGCCAAGCGAGGCATCCGCGTGCTGCCACGCCTTACTGAAGCAAGCGGTCAAGTGGCCCGGTTTGCCGACGGTACGTCGGCGGACATCCGGACGGTCATATGGGCGGTCGGCTATCGGGACGACACAACATGGCTCGATATCGAAGGCGCCAAGGCGCATGACGGAGCATTCCTGCACGAAGCCGGTATCTCGCCGGTGAAAGGCATCTACTTTGTCGGCCGGCCTTGGCAAAGCAATCGAGCATCGGCGCTCATCATGGGTGCGGGACCAGACGGCGAGATTGTTGTCCAGCGATTGCTGTCGGACAGAGCGAAGCCATAGTCGTCAAGCGTCGAAACATCGTATTCAAGGGGTTTCGACGCTTTTCTTCCCAGAGATGGCAGCATGCAATTTCGTCACCGGGTGTTCGTACGCTGCCATCCACAGTTACTGGCGCAATCCGGAATGGATCAAGCCGCGGGAACTTCAGAAAGCAGCTCGTCGAACCGCTTTTTTGCTTTTGGCGGATGCTTGACTGCCCCGGCTTCATCCAGGTTGCTTGGCGTCCCTACGGCGATAAGCATCACCATCCCCATTCCGTAGTGCGGGACACATTTTACGCCATAGACGCCCTCCTTCTCGATGGTGATGGTGATCTGTTCATTCAGCTTGCCTTTGAACGGGAGCGCATTTTCCGGCAGCATCCCTTTTATGCTCTCGGCGTTGTGGGACTTGTCGGTTGGAAAGAAGGTTATGGTATCGCCGGGGGAAGCAGCCACGAAGTCCGGCTCGTAAACCATTGCGCCCTTCTTCCCTTTGTTCAGCATCTGGACTTTATGGTTGACACCGGTCTGTGCTCGCGCGGGCAGTGCCGCGAGGACTGCAAATGCCGTTGTGCCGGCCAGCATCTCGCGTCTCGTGAACATATCGAACTCCTTGCTCTTTCTATTGACGGGAAACCCGTTCCCCTTCCCAACACATCACGGTCGGGTTTTGCTTATGGATGAGAGCTGTATGGGCGTCTGACGTCACATGCGGTTCGGACGCTGATGTCACCTTCGGATCAACCCGAGTACGTGAAATCCGATAGACCGACGCCGGCGGCAGGTTCCATATGACGGTCCCGAGCAAATGCGCCTCCAGGCCCAGCCTCTCAAGTATGGCGTGCGCAACCGGGCACCGAGCGCCATAGGTGAATTGATAGAGATTGCCGCTGGGCCCGAGTCTGCGCGCCACGCCCTCAACAATGCGAAATACCGTGCGCGAGGGCATCGAAAGGAGCGGCAACCCGCTGATAACCGCACCGTATGCGACATCGCTCCCGATGCCCGCCCCTGATAAGCGAGCCGCACTGCCCTGGACAATTCGAGCGCCCGGAAACCGGCGCGTGAGCAAGTAAGCAAATCTCTCGTCCAGTTCGACCAGCGTCAGCTGTTCCGGCACCAAGCCACGTTTTACGAGAGCCTCGGTGAAGACGCCGGTGCCGGGTCCAAGTTCGAGAACTGACTCCGTGTTGCGGTCGATTGCCTTTGTCATCAAGTGGGCCAGAGACGTTCCTGAGGGGAGCACCGACCCTACCCTCAGGGGATGGGCGAGCCATTGGCGTAGGAATGTCAAACGCTGCGGCATTTGAGACATCTCGCGCCAACCATTCTTGCCAAGCGACATGGCATGGCGCGCGGGTGGCTGCTGATCGTCGGGTGCGACAGTGAGGCTGGGTTGGCGAGGTGCTTCAATAGACGGTACCGAAATCGGATGACAGGGTTGCCGTGCAAAGAGGCAGAGGATTCGTCTTCGGAGAGCTCATTTCTGG
>NZ_AMSI01000020.1 GCF_000300515.1 Nitratireductor indicus C115 | reverse complement strand
AAATCAGCCGTTGCAACAAAACCCGTTCCAGTCCTCCAGCTCCGGCCGCAGCCGCACGAACCCGCAACCGGCATCGGCGGCGAGCGCCTCGAGCCGCGCGGCAAAACTCTCCCCTTGCGCATTGTTGTCGGTGGCCGCGACCAGGAGAGCGTCCGCCTGGACGGCAAGATCGAGCAGGGCCTCGGAACTCGCCGGCGACCAACCGCCGCCGGTGCTCAAATAGCGCGTGTCGGGACGCTGGTCCTCGAGTGCGGCGAGGCTCATGGCGTCGATCGCCGCCTCGGCAACGCAAAGCCGCGGCCCATCGACGGGCCCGAGCCGGAAGAGCACTTTCGCGCCACCGGTCGCGAAACCACGCCAGTCCGGCCCGCGCTCTTCCCAGCCGGTCACGGCCCCCGTGCGATCGCGGTGCGCCGCCCACATGCTCCCCCTGGGGCCTTCGCGCAGGATATCCTGGGTGATGGCCGATCTAAGGATCGCTTCGGGAATGCCACGCTCGTCGCGCAGATAGCGCCATGTGGCTGATCCGCGCCAAGGCCTGCGCCGCGAGTTCCAGCGTTCAGGTATAGTAAGGTCGGGCGAGCGCTCGCGCGATTGCCGCTTCCATTCCGGTTCTGAAGGAACGAAGCCGATCAGGTCGGCAACGACATAAAGCGCCGCCGCAAAGGGAAGGCCGTCGAGATGCTCGACGAGACGAAAGACGTCGCCCTTGGCGTCGGACAGGGGATCGAACCAACCCTGCCCGTCATGGATGACGATGATGATCTCGTCGCCGCGCCGGTATTTGACCGCGCGGCGCGTGCTTTCCTTGGGGTCGACGGCAAAGCCGGCGGTTTCCAGCACCGCGCCGCAGGCGACCTTTCCCTTCAACTCTTCAAGGTCTGCTTTTTCCATTTACTCTTCCGCGTTTCGCGCGGTCCTCTGTCCGGTTTCCGCTCCCTATTCTGTAGGGGCGGCAACCCGGCGGCCGCGAAGAGCAAGGCAGGACAAGGGCGCGTCTGGCAAGCCGGCATTTGTGCCGGGTCGCGGTTTTCGGGGCAAGAAGCGGCGCCAGCTTCCCTTGCCGGCCGCGGCGCGCAAGCGGCACCCATCAACTTTCCGGTCCTCCAATCCCCCCGGTCGCCCCGCGTCAGGGATGGCCGCCCGGATGGGGGAAGACCGCTTGCGGGCTTCAGCTTTGCCAACAGCCCGGCCCAAAGGGCGACGCCCAAACGTAAATCCAATGCCAGCGTACCAGTAAGTGAAAACTTTCCATGCCGCAAAACCGCGCATGTGAAGATCGCAGATCATAAGCGGATAAAAGGGAGTGACGACTGTCCCGCGCTAATCCGGGGAGGATGTGCCGGATTGTCCGGTGCGAGAGGCATTGGAACCGTGAGCTGCGTTCCGTTCCTCACTTCGTAAAGTCGGGCGGATAAGCAGTTCGAGGGTGCTCGGGATCATGCGCCAGACCACACCGTCTCCCCGAAACGCGTGATAAGCGGCTGCGGCGATGTGGAGCCCCACCAGGATCAACGTGACATTCCAGAAGAGTACATGAAAGCGCGCGGCAGGCGCCCAGAGATAGGAAGTTACAAACCCGGCAGCAACCTGTCCGAGAAGAGAGAAATACAGCGCCCAATGGACTGCCTGCGAGGCGCGGTCCCGCCAGTTCGCCGGTCGCGGCAGCAACGATTGTGGCGGGAACATTCGCAGCCCAATCCTCAACAGCACCAACGCGCCGATCAGCAGCCCGGCATAATTGTGGACAGCATGCTGGAACAGGTCGGATTCGGACGGAGGCAGAAGCGGATTATGCGTTCGGGGTATGGCCTCGGAGGTATACCATTGCCCTATCAGCAACAGAACCACAGACCAGTGAACGGCAATCTGCAACCGTGTATATTTTGCTCCTTGCCAATGGCCTCCGATGATCGACGACACGGGCGTTTCTAACTGTGCGGCTCAGACTTCGAGGTGGAAAGTCGCTGCGCCGCACATCTCGGTTCGCCAGGGCGACTGGCGATGTCCCGATAGGCTTCCATCAGGGGCCGCTCCGTCAGCGGGAAACCTTCCCGTTCTCGATCGAGCTTTTCCAGCGCGGCCAACATGAATTCGGCAATATCCGGACGCTCTTGCCCGCGGGCACAACGATAGACTCGAAGAATGTCCCGTTCCATCTGCTCTGTCTCTGATCTCATACGCATCGCCTCCTTGCCATATCAAAGCCTACGCCTTCCAGCGCAGGAAAGGTCAAGCGGCAAGCGTCAACAAACGCGCGGGACACTGACCAGGTCGGTTTACGAGATGGGTCCTGCGGCGCGGATCTGATGCTGATTGAGGTTTCATCCCATTCCCGCTCGCCGAAGACGCGTGCCATCAAGTCGTCAAATGATGAGTGCGCCAGATTGGATAAATCCGAACAGAGTTTTGCATCACGAGTCAGCCGAGTAAGATCAGGATTCCGGACTAGCATGGAACAAACTCAAGCGAGCCGGTCCGCAAGGCTTGTCCAAAGCGGCAGAGATCTAGGACAACAGGAGTGTGCGCTTTTGGGGCCGACAGAAAAAACAATCAAGAGGCTGTTCGCCCTATCGGGCAATCTTTGTGCGTTCCCGGGTTGTTCCCTTCCCATCGTGGAAAGCGCCGGCACGATCACCGGCGAGATCTGTCACATTCATGCGCAGAAAGCAGGCGGACCTCGATTTGACAGCACCCAAACCGAGGAAGATCGCCACGGATTCGACAACCTGATCCTGCTGTGCCGACGTCACCACCGAATTGTCGACTCGCAACCAGAGGCATTCTCGGCAGAGGCGCTGGAAGAACTCAAGAAAATTCGAGAAAAGGAAATGGGTAGACCCGAACAGGCGACAGACGCCTTCTTCGCAAAGATCCTGCTCGGCGACCTAAGGCGCGTCATCGTTAACAATGACAGCGGCAATGTCATTGTCGACAGTCCTGGAGCGGTTCAGGCCAACACCGTCAATGTGAGAACGACACGCAAAGCGGTACATATCCAACCGGCAGCTGGAACGATCGGTGCCGATCAGGAGGCCAGTCGGTATGTCCAGTACCTGATCAGCAGGTATAACCAGTTCGCCAGCGCCGACAGGTCGCGTGCAACAACATTCAGTTATGGCGCCATCTCGAAAAATGTTGAGAAATCTTTCGGAGCGCCTTGGAGGATGCTGGCGATAGAGGACTTTGAGCCCGTTTGTGCATATCTCCAGCAACGTATCGGCAAGACGCGCATCGCAAAATCGAATCTTTCCAAAGGGGCAAGGTCGTTCACGATCTTCGCCGATTTTGGCAAAAAGTCAGGCGACAAAGGGTGAATGACGTCGACGAACTCGGCCCGGGCGTTTCTCGTGGTCGCCGGATACAATGCAGGGGAGGGACCGCGGGAAGCGAACAGACAACCCTGCATACAATCATGGAGATTGGCGAAGTTGATGAACGAATAGGGCCGATCGTGACGCAGTTCAGCCCGATTTGACCTTCCACCCACCGGAGCGTTTAGGCTTTTCCGCAAAACCAAAGCCAGGGTCTTGCCATGCGCGCAATCACGTACCAGCCCGAATTCAACATCGTCGTATTCTCTTTTCTTCTCCATTTTGTATGGGAATTCGTCCAGGCACCTACCTATGCCGGGATGATCGAGATGAACCATTGGGACGGCATCAAGCTTTGCATGTCAGCGACATTCGGTGATGTCGGCTTTGCCCTTGTTGCTTTCGGTCTCACAAGCCTGGCAGCGCGGACGCGTCAGTGGTTTCTCCGTCCTGCCGCTTGGCAGTATCTGATGTATCTCGGCATCGGGATCGGCCTGACAGTCGGTTTCGAGTATTACTACACGCAGGTCTCGCTGCGCTGGACCTATTCGGAGCTGATGCCTCTGGTGCCACCGTTTGGAACAGGTCTGAGCCCTCTGTTGCAGTGGCTGGTCGTTCCAACAGTTGTCTTGTGGATCACGCGAAGACAGATCGTCGGAATCAAGGTCAAGGAAACCGAGCAATGATGGACAACAGTCTGGGTAGCGGCATGATGGGATTTGGTGGCATCGGGATGCTGCTGATCGGCATCCTCGTTTTGTTGGCGATTGCGGCCCTGGTCAAATATCTGATGAAGTGATCGCATTCACGTCGCCATCGACCGATCAACGAGCGCATCGATTGCGCGCGCTCGTTCCTCGTCATGACATCGGGTCTCCACCTGGATTGTGGTAAAGAAAAATCCGAACTCATCCACGAGCTTTCCTTGTGCAATCGTCAAGACCTCGTCCGAATCAATTTCGGCGCGTTTATCCACCATGACATGTGCCGAGAACACATACTTGCCGCTTGTAAGTGCCCAGGCGTGGACGTGATGAACATTCTTCACACCCGGAATTACCGCGAGAGCGGCCTTGGCTTCGGCAAGCGAAATCTCATCAGGCGTTCCCTCCATGAGAAGATGAATGGCGTCGCGCAGTATCCCCCAGCTGGCCCACAGAAGCACAAACCCGAAGATAATCCCCAACAGGGGATCAATTGCGAGGAAGCCGGTAAATCGGATCACCAGTGCAGCGACAATGATTATGAGACTGCCGACGAATGTCTGTATGATGTGCCAATAGGCACCCCGTACATTCAAATCACTGCCCTGTTGCCGGTACAAAAGATACAGCGAAATGAACTCCGTAACGAGGCCTCCCGCCGCTGCAATCAGCATCGGACCGGTGGGGAGATCGATCGGGTTTCCGAGCCGCATCAGGCCCATGACAATCACAACCAGGGCCATGATCAGAAGAAATGCGCCATTCACGAGCGCGCCGATGATTTCGGCGCGAAACCAGCCGAAGGACTTCTGTTCGTCCGCCTGCCTTTTCGCGATGCGGGCAGCGATGATTGCAACCAGAACGCCTCCGACCGCGGAGAATGTATGAAAGGCGTCGGAGATGACTGCGACCGAGCCGGTCCACAATCCAATGCCGAGCTCCACGATAAAATAGACGCCCGTCAGCCACGCGGAAATCGAGAGCGCCCGGCCGCTTGATGGCATATGACCGGCATGGTTTTCTGACATCGGTTTTACCTCCTCTCAGGTCAGTTCGGAGCTAGGTCACAGTAAACTGCCCCATCATGCCACCATCCTCATGCTCGAGAATGTGGCAGTGATACATGAAGGGCGTTCGATCGCCTGCGGGCTGCGTGAAGCGCATCAGCAATTCGGTTTCGCCATCAATGACGACAGTATCCTTCCACCCACTGCTTTCGGGCAGCGGATCACGACCGTTTTCGCGGACGACCTGAAACGACACGCCATGGACGTGGAAAGGATGGGCCAGCATGGTTGTGCTGACGACCCATTTTTCGGTGTCGCCAAGACGCACGCGTTGGTTGACGACGGCCATCTCGAACGGATCTCCGTTGATGGCAAACCCGCCCATCATGCCTCCTCCCATGCCCATGTCGAGTGAGAAGCGCCTGGTTTTGGCAATTTCAAAATCCGCAAGTGAGGGCGCTTTGCCTCCTATCGTATCGGGGATTCTGTCAACCGCGACCGGGAGGCGTTCATCGACAAGGATTGGCAGGACCTCGAAACGCCGCGCCCCCGTCAAACCATCGAGCATTCCCCGGGCGCGGCCCATCATGCCGCCCATTCCCTGATTGGGATCACCGTCACTCACGAGAGAAACGTCATGCCCGCTCGTGAAATCGACCAGGATCTCAGCACGCTCACCGGGACCCATTCGCAGCGTTTCGAGTGCGATCGGCCGGGCAAGATACCCGCCATCGGTCGCGATGAGATGCATCGGGCGGGAGTCGCTCAGGCGCAACGAATAAATGCGGGCATTGGAAGCGTTAACAATCCGCAGCCTGACAATCCCCTTCGGTACATGCGCCGCCGTTCCAATCTGGCCGTTGACCAGGATCGTGTCTCCGGTCATGCCATGCATGATGTCCATCATCGAATTCGCATAGGCCAGCCGCCCGTCACCGGCAAATCTGCGATCCTGAATGACCAGTGTGAGATCGTCCGTGCCATAGGTTTCTGGCAATCCACGCTCCGCATCGTGGCCATCAACGATGTGGATCACTCCGGCCAACCCGGCATAGACATCCTGTGCCGTTCGCCCGTGAATGTGTGTGTGAAAGAAGGCCGTGCAAGGCGGCTGGTCGATCTGCATATCAGGCGTCCAGTTGGAACCTGGGCCGATCGGCAAATGCGGACCGCCATCGTGTTCGCCAGGTACGAGCAATCCATGCCAGTGGGAACTGACAGGCCATGACAGGGCGTTGGCGACTTTCGGCTGCAACGGCCCCTTTTGAACGCGAACAACCGGCCCGAGATAAGGCTGGTTGAATCCGATTGTCGGTGTCGCCCTGCCGCCGATGAAACTGGTCGTGCCGGACTGTGCGGTCACGTCGAAACGCCCCGATTCGGAGGTATCGAGCAATGGCGGCATTTGAAGCCGAGGGAAGCCAGTTGCCTTGGCAAGGTTCACGGACGGCCGTGCGCCCAAAACGCCGTAGGCGGCGGCGCCAGCGGCCAAAGCCACACCTCCTGCAAGCAGTCCGCGCCGTGTTGTCATTGGCGTCTCCCTTCAACATTTTCTGCCCAACCTGCGTTCATCTCGTGTCCCGCGGTTCCAAGGCGTAGCGCTTGTTCATCTCGTCATGGCCGGCGCGGATTTCATCGGGCCAGGTGCTCTTGATGTAAGACAAGACGGCGACGATCTCCTCATCCGACAGAATGCCCTCGTAAGCGGGCATCGCGGATGTGTAATCCTTCAGATTGGCCGCTTCGGCGACCCCAAGTTTGGTGATCTTGAAGAGCAACTCGTCGGGATGATGCCAAGTGTGTCCTGTTTCATCGTGCGGCGGAGCCGGCATCAAGCCGTCGGGTCCCGGGGAACGCCAATCCTCTGCCTGGCCCTGCAATTCCGCTCCATGACAGGACGCACAGTTGACAGTGTAGACCTGTTGGCCGAGCGAGACTTTTTCCTGGTCATCCGGCCTGAGGAGAGCCGCGCTTTCCCCATTGCCTGGGCCGACCCCAATCATGGCGACGACGCCGATCGCAAGTAATGCCAGACCGGCAAGGGAAATTATCTTCAATCGTCTCATCGACATGGCTTCACCTAAACGACCACCAGGGAAGACCCGCTGGGGACACGGCTGTAGAGATCGATAATGTCCTGGTTCATCAATCGAACACATCCGCTGGAGACGGCCCTGCCGATGGTCCAGTATTCCGGCGAACCGTGAATCCGGTACAGCGTGTCCTCTCCGTCCTGAAAAATGTAGAGCGCTCTCGCTCCCAGCGGATTATCTAGCCCCGGTGGCATGCCGCCATTGCGTGCGCTCCATTTTTCGAGGTCCGGCTCCCGCGCGATCATTTCCTCGGGCGGAGTCCATTTCGGCCAGGCCTGCTTCCACTGGATGACCCCGCGGCCCGACCACGAAAATCCCGCTCTGCCGAGTCCGACGCCATACCGCATCGCCTTGCCGCCCTCCTGGATCAAATGAAGGTAAAACGTCTGCGTGTCGACAATCAGGGTGCCAACCGCATGAGGCCCCGAATAGTCGACCTGACGACGCCAGAACCTCTCCGGGACCTTGTTCAGATCGACGGCCGGTATCGGAAAACGCTCTCCGGGCATCGGCCCATACATGGTTGCATACGTGCCTGGGATTCTCGGTGCCGGTTGCGGCTCGAGCGCCTGTTCGGGTGTGGTGGTTGTACAGCCGGAAAGGGCAAGCAACGACAGGCTGCCTGCCCCACCCAGGAGTTGCCTGCGATTCATTGCTTGCCGGCCTGGTAATACAGGGTCGGCGTCTCTCCGGTTTTGCCGGTGAAGGCGAGGACGTCGTATTTCGCCTTCGGATCTTCTCCCATGCCCAAAGAGCCCATCGGCATACCCGGGGTGGAAATGCCGCGAATATCCGGTTGTTCAGTCATGAGCTTGCTGATCGCTGCAAGCGGGACGTGTCCCTCGAGAACGTATTTGCGATCGCCTCCGATGGCGGCCGTATGACAGGCTTCAAGTTTTGCCGGCACGCCCGCCTGCGTCTTGATCGAGGAGAGGTCTTCCATGTCCTTTGTTTCGACGGTGTAGCCGGCTTTTTCGACTGCATCGACCCAGACCTGACAGCACCCGCACCAGGGTGTCTTGAAGACGGTGATATGCTTGTCATCGGTTTCGCCTGCATGTGCATGCAGCGTCAGCAGGTTGCCGGCCAACCATGATGCGGCCGCGATTTTGATCAGTGTTTTCATTTCTGGTCTTGTCCTTTGTGTGTTTGATGGCCGTGACAGGTCCGGCCCATGATCTTGTGCATGACGAGGTGTGCCCCAAGACAAAAGCCGATTGGCGCCAATGCGCCGAGGCGTTCAGCCAAACCTGCGCCAGCGCCCATGCCCCAAAGCAGCAATCCGGCGCCGCCGACCATTGGAATGCAGCAAGCGATCATGATCCAGGTGCCGAATTTCCGCGGTTCGGGAACGCCCGTGACGTCATGTGCTCGAATTCTCGGCACCCCGGAGGAAAGTGCATAGGGCGATAGTTTTTGCGGGTCCTGAGCCATCACAGCACGACCACCTTTGCGCCCACCGGAACCCTTTCATACAGGTCCTCGACATGCGCATTGATCATCCGGATGCAGCCGTTCGAAACGGAGCGCCCGATCGAAGATGGCTGGGTGGTGCCGTGAATCCGATACATCGTGTCACGGCCACTGCGGTACAAATACAGCGCGCGTGAACCAAGCGGATTTCCGGGTCCGCCGGGAACGCCTTTTGCATATCTGGCGTATTTGCCCGGCTCACGCCTGATCATGTTCTTGGTCGGGGTCCAACTTGGCCACTTTGCCTTCCGACCGATGGTGGCCGAGCCCCGAAAGGCAAGACCAGCTCGGCCGACGCCGACCCCATATCGCCTTGCTGTTGTCCGGCTTGTTTGCAGGTAGAGAAAGTGGTTGCCTGGATCGACCACCAGCGTGCCGGGACTGTATCCGGAGAATCGAACAGTCTGCGGTTCGAACCGCGGATCAAGTTTGAAGACGCGTTTGTGTGCCTGTGCCAACGAGGCAGGCAGGAATGCCGACGACAAAGCGCCAAGCATTAAGCTACGTTTGGAAAGCATGGTTTCCCTCTCAAATCCAATTACTCGACGAACGCCATTGATGGCTGGCGAAGTAAGATCAGATCGAGATGGGGGGCCTCATCTGGAAATATATCACTTCCAGAAGCGTCTCGGACTGTGCCGGGATTTCAACCGACGCCAAGACAGGCGAATTTTGCAGCGGTGTGAATTCGGGAAGATAATGGCAATCGGCCGCACAATTGCCTTGGCGGTTATCCATGCCGCTTTTCGACTTCTGACAGCACTTCATCGCGGCCGTCTTGTCAGCGGCCAGAACCTCATGAACCTGATCGGTTACTTTCGTTGATGTCATGTCGGCATGCGATTGGATCACAGCCGGCATCATGGCCCCGAGGACCAGAACCAGTATCATCAACGATGGCAAAAGTCTGCGCATTTCAGTAACGTAACGCCGGTTCCGTAAATTTTCTACAATCGTCTCAGCTGACTTCGAACCATGTGGTCATACCTGCTGCCGCGTGTTCCAGCATGTGGCAATGATACAGCCACTTGCCGGGATTGCCAGCGACGAAGGCAACCTCCGTCGTCTGCTCAGGTCCAATCAGGAATGTGTCGCGCCAGGGCTTGCCGTCATCGACGTCGGCTCCGGATCGACTGAGAACACGGAAGTGATGACCATGGACATGCATGGCGTGTACCCAACCTGTCTGATTTATCGTTTCCAGCAGAACCGTTTCGCCGCGCCGAACCGTGAAAAGCGGAGCCTCCGCCAGGTTTGCTATGCCGTTGAATGCCCAGGACTGGCCCGTTTTACGGAAATCTTCGCCTTCAAGGCGCTTGCCCTTGTAGGTGATGTCCACAAAGCCGCCCATGGCGCCACCTTCCATAACGACCTTCACTTTCCGGGCGCCCGTCACATCGGGCTCCGGTATCAGGTTTACCGGAATTGAAGGCGTCGACTGCGCTGTACGCGATATCCCGTCGACGATCCCGTCGACCAGGGGGAATGGCTGATCGCCCGAAATCTCTTCGATCGTGAAATCAGCGTCCGGAACAACCATAAGGTCGATCCGTTGCGCTGGTCCGAGAAGATGCGGGGAATACGGCAGAACGACGGATTCCGGCAGCGCCTTTCCGTCATAGGCAATTACCTTTCCGCCGAACCGATTGGGATCGAGTTCCAGAACACGTGCGTTCGAGGCGTTGATCAGTCTAAGGCGATAGGCGTCGCCACCGCGCAGCTTCAAAACCGGACGTGACTTGCCATTCACAAGGAGCCAGTTACCGAGACGCCCTCCGTGGCTCCAATCCATCAAGGAGCCAAAGCTGTCCGTGTCCAGAACGCCAGGCTGGCGCAAGCGCCAGTCATCAATGATGAGGGTGATGTCATGGTCGCGATCAAAGGTGGAGATTCGCTCCTCCACGATCAACGGGCCATACAAGCCACGCCCGACCTCATTCCAACTCTTGTTGTGCGCGTGATACCAATATGTACCGGAATCCGGCAGCTCGAATTCATAGATGAAACTGTCTCCGGGCTGCACGGGTTCCTGGGTCAAGCCGGACACCCCATCCATCGCATTTTCGATGCGGATTCCGTGCCAGTGGATGGATGTGGGCTCCTCAAGATTGTTGCGAAAGTTGACGCGTATCCGCTCGCCCTTTCGGGCCCGGATTTCAGGACCGGGTACAATGTCGTTATAGGCCCAGAGATCTGAGAGCTGCTGCTCGTAAAGTGCTCGCCGGACCGGTCCGGCGATCAGATCAAACTCCTGAGCACCCGCCTTTGCCACAGCAAGACCGGGCAGTACGCCTGCTGACACGAGCACCCCGGTTCCCGCCAGGAAATTGCGTCTGTCAATCATTCTCCCGCTCCAGCAGAAAGGTCGCGATTGCCGTCAGATCGTCCTGACTGAGAAAGGAAGTTCCGTCACGCACCACTTCCCCCATCGAACCACCAAAAGCGTCGCCGTCCGGTTGGATGCCTGTTTTCAGCGCATAAGCCAGATTGGACACAGTCCAGCCCTTTTCCTTCAGCACATCCGCCCTGATCGAAGGGGATTTACCGCCATCGGGCAGACTGTCCGATCCATGCAGGCGCAATTCAGGCGGAAGACCGAAGTTTGGGGCGAGAACGAAAACCGCGAACCCACCCGCCCCCCAACGCGCGCCATGCCGGAGCGACACCGGTTGGTCTAATATCAGAGTGATAGCCGTTAGAATCAGTGCGAAT
Source organism: Nitratireductor indicus C115 (assembly GCF_000300515.1). GTDB lineage: Bacteria > Pseudomonadota > Alphaproteobacteria > Rhizobiales > Rhizobiaceae > Nitratireductor > Nitratireductor indicus. The sequence goes on along the minus strand of NZ_AMSI01000020.1, from coordinate 36,773 downwards.
GCAACACCGGTCACGAGATTCGAGAGCAACGTAAAAAACGTCCGCTGCAAGCCTTCTTCGGGCGCCCAGACTTCGTCCTCGGTCTCAGCGTGTGACACCCCCTCTTCATAAGCTTCGGCTTGGAGGATCAACGGGATAACCCGCACTGATTGCGCCGCGGTCGCGAACACACCAGCGAGCAATCCCGCTACAAGCGCGGCCAGAATTACCCGGGTCAACATCTACGTCGTGGCGCCTTAGTGGCAGGGCGCGACGATTGCGTGGCGCGTGTCGTGGGCGCCGTTGTGCAGTGCGTCGGAATGAGCAAACGCAGCGAAATAAAGCAACGCTATGCCAAATATTGCAGCGAACAGCGTAGTCGTCAGACGTGCTGATGCCGAAACCCGCAGCGAAACAGATTGTGTTGCGAGCATGACAACCTCCGTGTTGCTCATTCAGTCACTTGAACATCTCTCCGTCCGTTCACATGGCAGGTCTCCTGGCTCATGGCGGTTTTCCAGCGCTATCGCCTTCCCGGATGTTTCCAGTGGCGCTCCCGTTTTCGGGAGTTATGGCGCCGCGCCATTCTACAGTCGCGGGGTCGGCTGTGGTTTGGATGCCCGGTCTGGGTCCACCCGTCACATTCCCTTTTCATCCCGCTTCGCGCTCGGCATCGCGGGAACCGTGTGAACAATTACCCTGACGTCACGCCGAAACCGAGTCAATAACGACAAGCTTGGCCGCGACCGTTCTCCGACAAGACCAGGACAACGGCTCCATCAGGATTTCAGATCCAATTGCCGCAGTCTGAGCGAATTGACGACAACTGAGATCGAAGAAGCGCTCATCGCAAAGGCGGCGAACATCGGACTAATCAGGATGCCGAAGAACGGGAAGAGTACGCCTGCAGCTACCGGAACGCCCAACGTATTGTAGATCAGGGCGAAAAACAGGTTCTGCCGTATGTTGCGCATCGTTCCGTGGGCCAGACGGCGAGCCCTGACGATGCCGTCAAGATTTCCTTTGACCAGGGTAAACCCAGCGCTTTCGATCGCGACATCCGCCCCGGTTCCCATCGCGATTCCAACGTCGGCCTGAGCCAGAGCCGGAGCGTCGTTCACGCCGTCGCCGGCCATCGCGACCTTGCGACCCTGCTGCTGCAATTCCTGGATGATGCGCGCCTTGTCTTCGGGAAGCACGTCGGCGCGGATCTCGTCGATGCCCAGGCGCGCAGCAACGGCTTTCGCCGTTCGTTCGTTATCTCCGGTCGCCATGATAATGCGGAATCCAAGTTCATGCAGAGCCTTCAGCGCGTCGGGGGTTGTTTCTTTCACCGGATCGGCGACGCATACGAGTCCGGCGACGCCATTGTCGACGACAACGAACATGACCGTCTCGCCCTCGTCACGGCGGCCATTGGCTTTTTCGGTCAAGCCCCCCGCCTCCAGGCCAAGTTCGCGGATCATCGCGAGATTGCCGAGCGCCACGGCTCTGCCATCCACTGTACCCTTGACGCCTTTGCCGGTAACGGCCTCGAAGTCGCCGGCCGCGGCCAACTCCACGCCTCGCTCTTCGGCTCCTCTTACGATGGCTTCGGCGAGCGGGTGTTCCGAACCCCGTTCAAGGGAAGCCGCCAGACGCAGCACTTCGGTCTCGTCATGGCCATTCTCCGCCACGACTGCCACCAATCGCGGCTTGCCTTCGGTCAACGTGCCTGTCTTGTCGACGATTAGCGTATCAACTTTCTCGAACCTCTCGAGCGCCTCCGCATTCTTTATGAGCACGCCTGCTTGAGCTCCGCGTCCCGTTGCCGTCATGATCGACATTGGGGTGGCGAGACCGAGGGCGCAGGGACAGGCTATGATCAGTACCGCGACCGCGGCGATGAGCGCATATGAAAGGGCGGGTTCCGGGCCCCAAAACGCCCAGCCCAGGAAAGCAAGTACAGCGATAGCGATCACCGCCGGCACGAAATAGCCGGATACTTTGTCGGCATATTTCTGGATTGGCGCCCGGGACCGTTGTGCGTTGGCGACCATTTCGACGATCTGGCTCAGCATTGTGTCGGCGCCGACGCGTGTAGCTTCCATGATAAGGCTGCCAGTGCCGTTGATGGTTGCGCCCGTCACTGGATCGCCTGAAACTTTCTCGACTGGGACGGGTTCGCCGGTGATCATGCTTTCGTCGATCGATGAACGACCATCGACCACCACGCCATCCACGGGAACCTTGTCGCCGGGGCGCACACGAATGCGGTCGCCAACCCCAACATGTTCGAGCGGAATTTCCTCTTCCGTGCCGTCGTCGCGTATCACGCGGGCCGTTTTTGCCGCCATATCGAGGAGTGCCCGGATTGCCTTGCCAGTACCCTCACGAGCACGCAGTTCCATCACCTGCCCGAGGAGCACCAAGGTAACGATGACGGCTGCTGCTTCGAAATAGACACCCACATGACCTTCTGGATCCCGGAAGCCATCGGGGAAGATACCTGGAAACAGCACGGCGACGACACTGAATGTCCATGCCGCCATGACGCCCATCGCGATCAGGCTGAACATGTTCAGATTCATCGTACGGAAGGAATTCCAGCCGCGGACAAGGAATGGCCAACCCGACCAGAGAACGACTGGCGTGCCGAGCACAAGTTCGATCCACAGCGTTGCTCGTTCTCCGAAGATCTCGCGAACGCCGGAAAGACCCACAAAGGGACCCATGGTCAGGATCAGGAGTGGAATACTCAGGGCCGCGCCAATCCATAAGCGCCGAGTGAAATCGACAAGTTCGGGATTCGGCCCCTCTTCAACCATCGTTGCCGATTCCAGTTCCAGTCCCATGCCGCATATCGGGCATGATCCGGAATGTGTACGGCGCACTTGAGGGTGCATTGGGCAGGTATAGACGGGTCCGCTATTTCCGGCCGGAACTTCGTCATATTGGCCTTGGCCGGCAGAAGAGGTGCCTTCGGCGTCCGCCGTGTGATGATGGTGCTCGTGCTGGGAGGTCATCGCAATCGCTCCTTGTCGTGTCACATGTTGTGCGGTTTGAACGTTATGCCGTTGGCGACCTGCAACTCGCGAACATATTGGACAATCTTCGCCACCTCGTCCCGCGTGACCTGCTCCTGCTTCGGCATGTTGCCGTATGGCCAGTGGTGCTGGACCACACCGTTCATGGCTGCCAGATAGAACGCATCATCCGAGTGATGTCCCGGATTGTAAATGTCGTGGATCAGCGGAGGCCCTTTGTCCGTTCCGGATGCACGATCGCCATGGCAACTGGCACAGTTGTTATTGAAGAGTATCTGACCGACGCTTGCTTCACCCGACAGTTCCGGCATTGACACCGCCACGACCATCGCTTCCGGTTCTGGCTGGAACGCTTTTGAAAGCAGGACCGCAGCTCCTAGCGCAAAAAATCCCAGCACAAAAACCTTTGGAAGACTTCCTCGAATATTCACCATCTTCTCCATCTATCTTTCTGGAAAACCTAACAACATCGGCGCCACCCCTACGTCTCAGATCAGCCGATTATTACCTTTTCGCCGTCCATAAGCTCGTAGGGCGGAACGACGAGGTTCTTGGGTGCAGGGCCCCGCCTTACACGCCCGGACGTGTCGTATTGCGAACCGTGGCACGGGCAGTACCAGCCACCCCAATTGCCCCTTGGATCGGAATCCTTCTGCCCGAGTGGGATGCAGCCGAGATGCGTGCACACCCCGACCACGATCAGCCACTCGGGATTCTGCACACGATCTGCATCGCTTTGAGGATCGATAAGATCAGCATCGTCGTCAGCGACTGCCGCATCGATTTGAGCTTCCGTCCGTCTGTCGACAAACACAGGACGGCCACGCCACATGACCGTCACTCGCTGGCCGACCTCAATGCCGCCCAACGGGATTTCGACCGTTGCGAGGCTTCGTATACTTGCCGAAGGATTCATGCTGTCGATAAACGGCCAGGCGAACGCCCCTACTCCCACGACCACCATCGCCCCTGTTGCAACGTAAATGAAATCGCGTTTGGTGACCGAGTTGTCGGCATCTGAGACTATTGCGGACATATTATTGCTCCTTGCGCTTTGGACGGAGTTCACGCCGGATTGTCCGGCGTTCCCTCTCGCTCCTGTTTCAAGGTCTGCTTGGCGGACTACGCACCGCCACCGCCGCGATGGCGTCTACTCTTCATCGGATTCGTGCATCAGTTCCTCGATACGCTCGGGAATGTCCTCTTCGGAGAATTCGGCCTGAACGTCGGCATCGTGGACAAACGCAATGATGTCGGCCAGTTCGCTACCATCGAGCTCGATCGGCGCACCGAGTTCATCACGCTGCATTGCGACCATCGCCTCTGCACCCCGCCACATGCGCGCAGCAAATTCGAACGGATTCATCGGTAGGGGCATCGTCGACGCATCAAGGGCCGGAGCGTCCTCGCCGCCGACACCGTTTATCGAATGGCACACAACGCATCCCTTGCTCGCGAACAGCTGCTTGCCTCGTATCGGATTCATTTGAGGAATCATCAAACCCGGGCTCATCATGCCGTCGTCCATCATGCCGCTTTCCTGGCCCAACGAAGCGGTCACCAGGCCGAACATGATCGCTCCACCGAGAAGGGCTGAAGTCATGGCGTTTGAAGTTGCATATCTGTACATGACAGTCTCCTTTCGTCTTTTTCCGGCTGCTCTTAGGGGAGCACCACCATTTCGTGACCTTCACCTGAAACAGCGATCTCGCCCGTTACTGCGAGGTTTTCCTGGTCGACGATCCAGACCTTGGGCTCTTCGCGACTTGAGACGAAGAGGCTGTTCGTCCCGGCTATTGTCGTCAGGTGATAGGGGGCGGGAGCTAAGGCTGCGAATTTTGCTTTGCCGCTGCTCAGGTCAATAGCGGCAATCTTGTCATCGCCCTTGCCGCTAACGAATAGCGTCCCATCATCGTCCGACAGATCCAGCCCATGGATTTCGCCACCGACATCCAGAGACCGGGAAATGTTCCCGTCCGCGATGATGACCTCGTGGACCTTGCCGGCATAGGCATCGGCGACATAGAGCCGCTTGCCATCGTGCGAAATGACAACATGCTCCGGCGCCTCGCCGGAAAGGATATTGCGCTTGACGAACGTCTTGTCGACGTCAACCTCACTAATGGTTCCGCTGTCGGCGTTCGTAACGAATACCGATCTACCATCGCGCGCAAACACGGCATAGTTTGGGCTCGTTCCAGTCGGCACGAACGCTTTGAATGCCAAGGTGTCGAGATCGATGATACTGATCCCGTCTGTGGTCGGATGTGTAACTGCGGCGTAGCGGCCGTCCGGAGACATAGCCACGTGATGGACGGCGCCGGGAACCTCAATCCGGCGCACTACCGCGCCGGTCTCCGCTTCGACTATCGTTAGAATGCTTACTCCGGCATCTTTGGGCATGACACTCGCCGCCCTAGAGGCGTGATGCGCTTCGTGTTCGTCTTGCGATACGCCATCCGGTTTCGCCGGCGCCTCTGCTTCTTCTTTCGCCACCTCGGAATAACTGCCCGCAACGATGTAACGTGCGCCTGGTACTCCGGCCAGACCGTGGACAGCCTCAAAACCTGGCCAGCGCGCCTCGACCGAACCGGTGTCGGCATCCACAACAAGGATTTCTCCAGCGCTCCCCTCTGGAATGTAGACGGTGGTCGCGAATGTCGGCACGGTTCCGAGCAAAGTCAGAGTTGCTGTCGCTAACGCGAATTTCATTTCTGTTTTCATTTTGGTCTCCATTAATATGGCCGTGTTCAACAGAACCTGCGTGCCGCGAAGTAGTTGAAGAGAGGGCCGAAAATCAGCGCGACATACCAGCCGTAGGCAAATGCCTCGACCAGACCGAGCAGGAAGCTCGGGATACTCAACCAGGTGAATCCGGGAAGAAGTTTCAGCCATGTCTGGTACATCGCCATTCCCGGAAAGATGAGATCAAAGCCGACGCACAGGACGAACGTGATCGCCAGAAACAAGCCAAGGCTCATGCCGAATGCGATGACCGGAATACGCGGTGTGTTCGACACCTGCGGAGCGACCCTGATCGCGTAGCCCGGACTGGAGTTGCGTGAGTCAGCCATGAACAGCCTCCCCTGTCTCCAAGGTCGCAGTTTCCTGATTTAGATATGTATCAGGTGCCGCCTCAAAGCGTTCGCGGCATTCTCGCGAGCAGAAGTAGAACACGTGCCCGTCATGCACTGCGGACTTCGCCGCATTCGTATGGACTGTGATCCCGCACACGGGATCAATGGCACTTTCAGGCGCGATCCAGCGCAGATCAGTATTACTACCTCCCTCCGACTGCTTTGTTCGAGAGTTGTGGCCATGTCCCATTACATGGGCGCCACAGCCAAACCGCATCATGAGCAGGATCAGTCCGGCCCAGACGAGAAAATAAACTATTGCTTCCATTATCCGCTCCTTATGCATCGCCCGCACGGGCTGTTGCATTTTCGGCTTTGTCCGAACCGACAGGGGCGACGAATGCGAATTGCGTCCCGCATTTCAGCGGGCGCTATCGCAGATCCGACGAGGCAAGTCAGACTCTTGAGCTATTGCGGAAAGAGCCGCAGTGGCGCTCAGTATTCGCTCACGCGGGTTGGCGCCATCGTCAGCCGGACAGGGTTACCCTATGTTTCAGGCAGACTTTGGAGGGGGAGATGGAAACGACGGGAACAGCCATTCCGGAAGCTGTTTCGTAATAAAGTGCTGATGCTGACGACTTGCGTCAATGCCAGAAAATCCGGCCAGGAGAACAGCCGGTAACAGGCAATGACTGGCCGTACTGCATACCTTGGAATGAGCAGGTACAACGCGATTGCCATCGGAACCATCATATGAATGGCTCACGCTGATGACCGCGTGCAAACCAGTGTCAATGTTCTCGCTAAATTGGTGGAATAACGGCGCGAGGACGTAGAACATTGCTATCATCGCCCACAATACCGACCGCGAACGCGGCAGCGCTCTCAATCGGGCTTCTCTTTGGGCTTTGACGGTCATTTCATAACCTACTTTTTTTCAGCTTACTCGCAAAAACGAAGCGATCCTTGATCTCTATCAACGCGACCCTGACCTACCGTTTTCCGACCGGTGAAGGCTTTTAAATGTCGGCCTCCATTGGAGGTGGATTTAGTGGCTGCAATTACCTGCTGGCTTTTTCAATTGGTCGCTTGCAGGTCGATCTCCATGGCCAAGATCATTAAGTATCGGGCAGTCCGGACGATGGTCACCCGCACAAGCATTGACGAGTTCAGCGAGAGTGGCCCGCATGGAACGGAGCTGCGCGATCTTTTCGTCGATCCTCGCCAAATGGTCTTCGGCGATATGCTTCACGGCAGCGCTCTCCCGTCCATCATCCTCATAGAGAGCTAACAGGTTCCGACAATCTTCGATCGTGAAGCCCAATGCACGGGCGCGGCCGAGAAACGCCAGCTTGTGCAGATCCTTGTCTTGGAAACTGCGATAGCCGTTTTCGCCCCTTAGCGGCCGGATGAGGCCGATGTCCTCATAGTAGCGTATGGTCTTCGCAGGCAGGCCTGAAATTCGTGAGACATCACCAATATTCATCGTCAGTTTCCTTCTCATTCGGCCGGCGCCGGCACGAGTTGTGCGGGAGTTGGGTGGGCAGAAGCCCTTTCATCCATTGCCGGAGCGATCCGTCGCAACCGCAACGCGTTCGTCAGCACAAAGACAGAAGACAGTCCCATGGCACCTGCCGCCAAAATGGGTGACAGAAGCACACCGAACGCGGGGTATAGTACGCCGGCCGCAACCGGGATCAGGGCGGTGTTGTATCCGAACGCCCAGAAAAGGTTCTCGCGGATATTGCGCATCGTCCGGCGGGAAACCTCGAACGCGTTGACCACGCCGCGAAGGTCGCCCGACATCAGCACGACGTCTGCGGATTCGATGGCGACGTCGGTCCCGGTTCCGATTGCGATGCCGACATCGGCATGGGCCAGCGCCGGCGCATCGTTGATGCCATCGCCGACAAAAGCGATCCTCTGGCCCTTCGTGCGCAGTTCGTCGAGCGCAGCGACCTTGCCGTCGGGAAGAACTCTGGCGATCACATGATCGATCCCGGTCTCCCTTGCGATGGTTTCGGCTGTCTCTGGCTTGTCTCCTGTGATCATCGCCACTTTCAATCCGAGCTTGTGCAACTCTTGAATGGCCGCAGCGCTTGCGGATTTCACCGGATCCGCCACGCCGAATACCGCAGCCACCTTTCCATCAATCGCGGCGTAGAGGGCGGTATGACCGCGCCGGGCCAGTTGCGCTTCCTCCGCGGCCAGAGCGCCCAGGTCCAGGCCCTCGCGCTGCATCAGCCGATCGGCGCCTACCAGAACCTCGGTCGTTCCGACGCGGGCGCGAACCCCGTATCCCGTCATGGAGTTGAATTCCGACACCTCATGACGCGCTGCTCCTTCACGACGCGCGCCGCGCACGATTGCTTCGGCGATGGGGTGTTCCGACTGCTCTTCGACCATGGCCACGCGGCCCAGCACATCAGTGCGGTCGAAGCCTTCGGCCACGATCACGTCGACGAGTTCGGGGCGCCCCTCGGTGAGAGTGCCGGTCTTGTCGAATGCGACCACGTCGACCGAACTCAGGATTTGCAATGCATCGCCCTTGCGAAACAGAACACCCATCTCGGCCGCGCGTCCGGTGCCGACCATGATCGACGTCGGCGTGGCAAGACCCATCGCACAGGGGCATGCGATGATGAGGACAGACACGCCTGCCACCAGCGCAAGGGTCAGCGCCGGCTCGGGGCCGAAGATCAGCCAAATCAATACCGTCAATGCAGCGATCGCCATGACCGCCGGCACGAACCAGAGCGTGATCCGGTCGACGAGGCCTTGGATCGGCAACTTCGCACCCTGCGCTTCTTCTACCATACGAATTATCTGCGAAAGGGTCGTGTCGGCGCCGACGCGCGTTGCACGGAACCGAAAGCTTCCGGCCCCGTTGACCGTGCCGCCGGTTACCGGATCACCAGTTGCCTTGGTGACGGGCACCGGCTCCCCGGTGATCATGCTCTCGTCAACGTGGCTCTCGCCCTCGACGAGTTCGCCGTCCACGGCAATCCGCTCGCCCGGACGCACGAGGAGAACATCGCCGAGCCGGATTTCCTCTATCGCCACTTCCACCGGTTCGCCGTCGCGCAAGACACGCGCGGTTCTGACCTGAAGCCCGAGCAATTTCTGGATGGCCGCGCCGGTGCGGCCCTTTGCCCGCGCCTCGAGGAACCGTCCCAGAAGTATCAGCACCACAATCACCGCGGCGGCCTCGAAATAGACCGCGCGAACCGCATCCGGCAGAAGCGAGGGCAGGAAAGTCGCAATGACAGAGTAGATGTAAGCCGCGCCGGTTCCGACCGCGACAAGGCTGTTCATGTCTGGTACCCCCTTGATGAGAGCGGGGATGCCTTTCTGGTAGAACACCCTGCCTGGCCCGAGCAGCACAGCGGTGGTCAGCAGGAACTGGATAACCCAGCTGGCCTCGTGGCCAATCGTGCCCCCGATGAATTCATGCATTCCAGGAACCAAGTGACTGCCCATCTCCATCACGAACACGGGCAGGGCGAGGACAGCCGCCAGGATCGTGCGGTGTCTGATCTCGCGCGCTTCCTCTTCCTTGCGTGCGACGCGGTCGCCCGAACTGGACGCTTCCGCGATTTCAGCGGGATAGCCGATTTCAGTGGCCGTCGCGATGAAGGCGGCGGGGCCGGTCACCCCTTCGAGGTAAGTCACAGTCGCAGTTTCGGAGGCCAGGTTCACGTTGACTTCCAGAACACCCGGTACGGCGGCGATAGCCTTGTCCACGCGTCCAACACAGGATGCACATGACATTGATGCGATGTTCAGCGTGACGCTCGCCCGCCGTGCCGGATAGCCGAGCTTGTCCAGCGTGTCGGCGGCCTCCGCGAGCCGCTCTGGACCGTCGACGGTCATCCTCGCGGTTTCGTTCGCGAGATTGACCGAAACGTCTCCAATTCCTTCAAGCCCGGAAAGCGCTCGGTCGACCCGCCCGACGCAGGATGCGCAGGACATGCCCTCGATGGAAAGTAAAACAGACTGGTTGCCGGTCATCGACGCCTCCAATTCAAAACTTTTGAGCGAGATAGTCGTTCCAGTGACTGGAAGGTCAAGGGAGAGACGCAAGATTATTTCCGAGCCAAATTTCCTTGACCTTCCAGTTGGTGGAATCTCTATTTTCCGCGCAGTCAACACCATTGGAGATTAGAAAAATGAAATTCAGCGTCCCTGAAATGAGCTGCGGTCATTGCGTCGCGACGATCGAAAAAGCGGTGAAAAGCGTCGATCCTGACGCCGAAATCGCCTGCGACCTGGCGAGCAAGACCGTGGAAATCAACAGCGGCTCGTCGGCTTCAGATATGAACGTCGCGATCAAGGAGGCCGGATACGACTCTAGCCTTCTTGAGACCGCTTGAGAATTCCATCCAATCCGACTGCGCGCGAATGTCACCCGCGCCGGTCCCGATCTTGGTCGAAATGAGCAATTGAGATGAAATACACCTACAACCGTATTCTTCCTGACGTCCCAATCGACGAGGCGGATACCCGTACTCGCGAGGCGCTTAAGGAGCAGGGTTTTGGCGTTCTTACCGAAATCGACGTCAAGGAAACGATGAAGAAGAAGATTGGCGCCGAGATGGACGGTTATCGCATCCTCGGCGCCTGCAATCCGAACATGGCTTACAAGGCCATCGGCATGGAGCCCCGTATCGGAGCGATGCTTCCATGCAACGTGATCCTACGCACTATCGAGGGTGGAACGGAGCTAAGTGCCATCGATCCCGTTGCTTCGATGGCGGCGGTCGACAACCCTGACCTTCACGCTGTCGCAGCAGATGTCCGTGACATGCTGAAGAAAGCGATCGATCTGGCCTGATTTCGACGCAATCAGGATGAAAGCAAGGATTGCGGCGTGACGACGGACTATCAGAAAAACAGCATATCGCTGACTGGCGCAGTCTCGATGGGGACCGGAGTGATGATCGGTGCCGGTATCTTCGCGTTGACCGGTCAGATCGCTGAACTGGCGGGCACCTGGTTTCCTTTGTCGTTCCTCGTCGGCGCGGTCGTAACGTTTTTCAGCGCATACAGTTACATCAAGATGTCGAACGCTTATCCGTCTGCCGGCGGTATCGCGATGATCCTTGAAAAGGCTTACGGTCCCGGCGTTGTAGCCGCCAGCGCGTCTTTGCTGATGGCTTTTTCGATGGTGATCAACGAGAGCTTGGTGGCCCGCACATTCGGGACTTACACGCTTCAGCTGTTTGGGACTGAAAACACAAAATTGCTCGTGCCGGTTTTGGGCGTCGGACTGATAGTGTTCGCGTTTCTGGTCAACATATCCGGGAACCGCTCGATCGGCCTTTTTTCATTGATCATGGCCCTCCTGAAAATAGGGGGTATCGCCCTGTTCGGGATTGCTGCGCTCTGGGCCAGCGGTCTGCAATTTGAACCGTCGAAATCGGAAGTCGACTATCCTCTAGCGGGGTTTGTTGCGTCGGTCGCGTTATCAATTCTCGCCTTCAAGGGGTTTACGACGATAACCAATAGCGGCGCCGAGATCGTCGACCCGCACCGCAATGTCGGCCGGGCGATTGTTATCTCGGTATCGATATGCGTCGTCGTCTATTTGCTGGTGGCATTCGCGGTCGGATCCAACCTGACGATCCCGGAAATCATTCAGGCAAAGGACTACTCACTCGCTCAGGCAGCCAAACCGGCGCTCGGCCAAGCGGGCTTTTATCTCACAATCGTGCTTGCCATCGTTGCCACGGCATCGGGGCTGCTCGCAAGCGTGTTCGCTGTATCACGCATGCTCGCAATGCTTACGAACATGAAGCTGATCCCGCACAGCCATTTCGGTATGGCCGGGAGAATTCAGAAACATACGCTGGTCTACACGGTCGTCGTAGCGGCACTCCTTACGATCTTCTTCGACCTGAGCAGGATCGCGTCTCTCGGTGTGTTCTTCTATCTGGTGATGGACATCGTCATTCATTGGGGTGTTTTCCGAAACCTGCGCCATGACATCGGAGCGCGCGGAAGCATTCTGCTTTCGGCAATATCCCTGGACACAATCGTATTGGCTGTCTTTGTGGTTATGAAGATCCGCACAGATATGGCCATCGTCGTGACTGCCGCGGTGGCCACTATCGCTGTGTTCGCTTTTGAGTACTGGTTCCTGTCGAATCGAAAGATCACGAGCCACGAGCGATGACCAATCACCCCCAGACCGTTAAATGAAAACAACGGAGGAGAGCTATGATGTACGGTGGAGAAATGGGCTTTTTTGGCGGCGGACTGGTGATGTTGCTTGTCCTCGTTTTGCTGGTTTTGGCTATAGCGGCGTTGGTGAAATACCTGAGGAACTGATACACCCGGCCACGCGACGGGTTGATCCCTTCGATTTCGGTTAATTTGTAGATCAACATGTGGCCCTGCGTTTGTCGAACGACGGCTCTGTCCTTCTCTTTGGCAGCGCGATAGTAGGCTCCAATCTCGTCCTCGGTCTGATCGACGCAGGGAGAGTATTTCGTTTGATGACGTCGTTCAGCCACAATGGCACCTTCGCGGATGTTTGAGTATCGGGGCCTGCTACGACAAAGAAGCGACAAGACCACGGCAACGGACTGACCAAAATTTATATCGAAACTTTGGTCAGTAGCGTCCTAGCGTGCGGTCAGTAGGCGGCAGGCGAGCTCTCTGTCACCCCAACGCGTCGAAAAGGTCTCGGAGACTTCGAACCAGCTGCCGTCGTTGCCGGCTCCATGATTCGCTCCCATGCACGAACATTGACACTCATGACCGCGGGCCTCTTGGCAGGCGCGCGCGCATATTTCCTGTTCTCGGTAAGGCTGGATAATGTAGACCTTGCCAAAACGCTCCAGGGCCCGATCTACGAAATCATTGAACCACGCTTTAGGCAGTTCCCAATAAGCGTGCCTACCACCGATCCATTCGGGTTGGGTCCTTCGACCGTTCTGCAGCCATTGCCGATTCGTCTCAGCAAATGGCAATCTCACCCGCAGACGCTCTCCCTTTCCGGTGCGTCGCAAGACAACCGGGGTCACTTTCTGATTCCAGACATAGTTGAGCGTGAGCCGATCCATCATGCCTACCGCGGATCACCAACCATTGCCCAATACTCTCTCTCCTGTTCGGCCTGCAGCTCTTCGAGGGTCACCGGAATGATTGAGAAGTCGAGATTGTACATCGGGATCTGCCAATCGTTGTAGAGCGTTCCGACATGCCGGTCCTCCGCGGTGTCGCGGATAAGCTTCTCTTTCTCCAATCTGGTCAGGAGCTTTTCGGTAAGAACCCTTCCATCGTGGTGATCCTCGCTTTCCCGGTACTCAAGTGAACCCCAAATTTCCGAAGTTGCCTTCAGGCCTTTCGAAGTGAAGATGCCGAGGTGCTGCATGGCCTCCGCCACTCGCAGCGCGCCGGGCGTCATTGAGGGGAATATCGAGCGATCGTGCCCGGATCGACGGGGCTCACTCCAAAGAAGGGTATCATCCTGGTAGGCTTCAACATCAGCGTAGAGACCGCTTTCGCGCTCGTAGACTGCCCAATTGGGCATGATGTATTCGCCCGCATATCCTTCGACGTAGTGTCCGCGGCGCTGGTGGTCGACGTATTCGCGCAATTGAGCGAGGTCCATCGGTTTCCAGCTAACCGCATCGGCGTAGATGAGGCGCGCAAGATGGTCGTAGAACCATCCGATGATACGGTTGAGCTTTGAGGATATCAGTTTGGGCGGACACCGCACCGCATCCATGAGAATGAGGATCTTCGCAGCCTCCTCTTCGGCGAACCCTTCAAGGACCTTGGCTTCGCGCGGGAGATCTTCCAGCTTCTGCGACGCGGCCCAAAAGCCCTGTGCGCTGTCCAGGATGATGGGCAAGCCTTCTGCGATGAAGTCTAAGCGTTGCTGCTGGGGTAACTGACAGAGCCGTTTGGCTTGATGCAATCCAATGTCGGGACCCTTTGCTCTTTTGTTGCTCAAGACGCTGTCCAATCCTCGAAAGCCGTAAGGGGATAATCTCCAACTCATTTTAATCGGCCATTTACGGCCGATAATGATTGATTTTAAACATAATCGGCCTTATATGACCGATTGAAGGATTTTCACTGGCGCATAGCAGACGGCCATATATGGCCTGTAAACGCGGCGAAATCGGGTTGTGAGGTCATATATGGCCGATAATAGATACATGGGCGTGAAAACACCAGAAACAATTTCGCGGGACATCGGCGAAAAGCTCGAGCGGCTGCGTCTCTCCCGAAACATTACGCAGGCCGAGCTCGCCCAGGACGCAGGCATTTCCGAGCGCACATTGAGACGCCTTGAATCCGGAGATAATCCTACACTCGACTCGCTCATCCGCGTCCTGATTTCGCTGAAAATCCAGCAAAACGTCGACCTCCTCGTTCCCGATCCGCGTGTCAGGCCAATAGAGCGGGTGCGGACAAAGGGGGTCGAGCGTCAACGATCGAGTTCGACCAAGCCAACAAAGAAGACCAAGCAATGGGAATGGGGCACAAAGAAGTAGACCATGGCTGAACCTTCAACCGATGCATCAATCAATCTCTGGGGGCGAGAGGTCGCGGCCGTTTCGTGGCTGCCGGACGATGGGTTTGCCGTCTTCCAGTATGACCCCGAATTCGCCCAATCTGGGATAGAGTTGTCGCCGTTGGTCATGCCTTTGAGTCCGGACCCCTATTCCTTTCCTGCCCTGCCCCGGACAACCTTCAAAGGACTACCGGGAATGCTGGCGGACGCTCTTCCCGACAAATATGGCGATCGGCTGATCAACGCTTGGCTGGCAGAACAGGGCCGCAGACCTGAAAGCTTCAATCCGGTGGAGCGCCTTTGCTATGTCGGAACCCGAGGCATGGGCGCCCTTGAATTCAAGCCGGCGCTGATGGGCTCGAACCGGAGGGCTCGAAAAGTCGAGGTCGCCAACCTCGTACGCCTGGCCAATCTGGTCCTGAACGAGAAGGCCAGTCTGGAGGGCGTGCTCGAGGGCGAGAACGACATTGCCGCCATCGACGATATTCTCAGAGTTGGCACATCGGCCGGAGGAGCGCGCGCCAAGGCTATCCTGGCCTGGAACCAGACCACCGGCGAATTCCGTCATGGCCAGATCGATGCTGGCGACGGCTTCGAACACTGGTTGATGAAATTCGATGGCATCGACAATAACCGCGACAAGGAAGAACCCGATCCGCAAGGGTTCGGCTTGATCGAGTACGGCTACTATCTGATGGCGACGGCCGCGGGCATCGAAATGACGCCATGCCGTTTGCATCATGAGGGTGGACGCAGCCATTTCATGACGCGGCGCTTTGACAGACCCGTCGATGAGAACGGCGTGACACATAAGCTCCACATGCAGTCGCTTTGCGCCCTGCAGCATTACGACTTCAACGATCCGCGTGGCTACTCCTATGAGCAGGCCATCCTGACAATCCGCGAACTCGGTCTCGGCGCGCCTGCGCTTGAGCAGCAGTTTCTCCGGGCAATTTTCAACATCATCGCCAGAAACCAGGATGATCACGTCAAAAACATCGCTTTCCTGATGGATCAGTCGGGCGAGTGGACGTTGTCGCCAGCATTCGACGTGAACTACTCCTACAATCCGAGCGGCGACTGGACCGGTCAACATCAGATGAGCCTGAACGGCAAACGCGACGGCTTCGCTGTGGACGACCTGCTGGCCTTCGCGGAAACCGCATCGATCAAGCCAGCCAAAGCAAAGACACTCATTTCCAATGTCAGCGAGGTTGTTGCGAACTGGCCGCAGTATGCGCAGGACGCCGGCGTTGATGACGAGACAACACGAAGGATTGGAAACGCCCACCGATCGTTTCGCTAAGTTCTTATGACTTGAAATTAAATAGTTACACAAACCGACGTGGCCTAGTGAACATGCTAAAAATTCATATAGCTTTACCCAATACATGTCCTTTGCTCGTTCACCACAAAATAGGCAGAATGCCGCGATGTCATTCAGGTTCATCCACACAGCCGATATTCATCTCGACTCGCCGTTGCGCTCGTTGGCGCTGCGTAGCCGCGGCCTCGCCGAGCTGATCGGAGACGCCACGCGGCAGGCTTTGGTGACGATCGTCAACCTGTGTATTGATGAACAGGTGGATGCGCTGATTATCGCCGGCGATCTCTATGACGGCGACCAGACGTCGATGAAAACCGCCCGGTTTCTGGCCAGCCAGATGCAGCGGCTCAACGAAGCCGGCATCGCGACCTTTATCATTCGAGGCAATCACGATGCCCTTTCGCGCATAACGCAGGAACTGATCCTGCCGCCATCGGTCACAGTATTCGGCGGGCGCGCTCATTGCGTCGACATCACCAAGGACGGGCTCGCACTTTCTATTCACGGCCTTAGTTTCGCCAAGCCTCAGGCTCCGGAAAGCCTTCTTGAGAAGTATCACCGCCCTACCCCGGATGCTGTCAATATCGGGATCATGCATACGAGCTTGGCGGGCGCTCCTGGGCACGATCTTTACGCGCCTTGCAAGCTATCCGACCTCCAGGGCTGGGGATTCGATTATTGGGCACTTGGACACGTCCATGTCCGGACCGAATACGCCGGCGATCGCGTAGCGGTCATGCCAGGAATGCCTCAGGGACGGGACATCAATGAAGCCGGGGAAAAGACAGTCACCCTCGTTACGGTCAGTGACGATCAAAGCCTCAGGATCGAAGAACGCACGACAAGCACCGCCCAGTTCGAACGCGTCCCGGTCGACATGTCATCGGCGGAGACCTGGCGAGAGGCAGCCGATCTGATTGAGGCAGGGATTTCTGGAGCACGCGAGCAAACACGATCTCAGCATCTTGTGGCTCGTCTTCGATTGACAGGTGCGACCCCGTTGTCGTGGCGGCTGCGACGCGATCGCGATTTGCTGCTGGCTGAAACCGAGCAGCGCGCAGAGAGCTTGGGCAACACCTGGGTCGAAAAGATCGATTTGGCGACAACGGCGCCGGTCAGCAAACCGGTTGGAAGCGCGACCGCTGATCCAGTCCTTGAACTCGGCGAGTTGATGCGAGGCGACATCATTCAACAGCATGGCGTTCGACAAATCGTGCAGGACCTCGTCAAGGAACTGCGCGATGACCTGCCGCCGGAAGCGCGCGGTTTCAGCGGCAACAACGAAGACGAGTTCGAGGCGCTGGTCGATCAGCTGCTGTCCGAAGGAAGCGAGGACATGCTTGCTCGGCTCAAAGCCAACGCTCCGGAGGTCGACTGATGCGCCTGCGCCGGCTCGATCTTACCCGCTACGGCAAGTTCACGGATTATTCAATCGACTTCGGGGAGCATGAAAGCGACACACCGGATCTGCATATCGTCTACGGCCTGAACGAAGCCGGCAAATCGACGGCGCTTTCCGCCTATCTCGATCTCCTGTTCGGCATCGAGGAACGCACGCGCTACAGCTTTCTTCATCAAGGCAAAGCCATGGAGATCGGCGCCTGTCTGGAGTTCGATGGATCGGCCCACGAGTTGAGGCGCGTCAAGCAGCGCAGCAATTCCCTCCTGGATGCGAACGGGCAGCCGGTCAACGAGGCGGTTCTGAGCGTCCCGCTCGCCGGTCTGACACGTGACGCCTATCGCATGATGTTTTCGCTCGACGATCAGACACTCGAGGATGGAGGCAACGCGATCCTGGAGAGCAAGGGCGATCTGGGCGAGTTGTTGTTCTCGGCAAGTGCAGGCCTGGCTGGCGTCAATTCCATTCTCGAAACCGCGGCGGCCGAAGCCGACGGCATTTTCCGGAAGCGCGCGAGTTCGACCGCAATCGCAGGTCTGAAGCGACAGATTGCGGAGCTGAAATCAAAGCGCGACGAAATCGATGTGCAGGCCTCCTCTTACAAGGCTCTGACGGCAGCACTTGAGCAAGCACAGACTGCTTATGACGCTGCCATGAAGGAGATCGCGGCAGCCAAGGTGCGTCATGAGGAGATAATCCGTACCCTGCGCGCCTACCCTTTGGCGACCGAATACCTTCAGGGGCAGGAGAAGCTGTCAGAATACAAGGACATGCCAAACCCTCCGGCGGAATGGGCGACCGCTCTTCCCGAGCTCATCGTCGAGGAGACGCGGCTTCAAACACAGACTATCGGCCTCAAACAGCGTGAGCAGAAGCTTCGTGACGAACTCGCGGGGTTGATCGTCGAGGACCGTCTGCTCGAGATGGCAGATGATCTCGATCGGCTTGGAGACGCCGCCGCACGCTACACGACGGCTGCAGACGATCTCCCGAAACGGAACGACGCGCTGGCTGAATGCACCCGCAAGATCGATCTCATTCTCGTGACCTTGGGACAATCCAATGTCGACGACCCCAAGACACTTCTTGTTTCAGCCTCCACGATCGGAGCGCTTCGTGATCTGATCACCCAAAAAACCGGCATCGATGTCACGCACCAATCAGCCGAAAAGGAAGAAGCGTCCGCCCGGCAGGCTCTGGAAGATGAGCAGCGCGCTCGACAGGCGCTTGACGGACAAGGCGTCGCGGTCGACGCGGGCAAGATCGCACAGCTTCAAACCGTACTGAAACGCCTGCGCGACGGAAATCTGGCTGCCGAACTTCGCCTTGCGGAGCGAGCCCTTCCCGAGAAGAGACGCGCCTTTGATAATGCTATCCACAACCTCCATCCCTGGGCTGGCGAGGGGACGGAACTACGCAAGATCTCGCCGCCCCAACCCGATCAACTGGCCGCATGGAAACTGATTTTTGAAGGGATCGAGAAGAGACGCGCACAAATCGGCGAGCGGAAGCGGGAGCTCTCAACAAAGTGCAATGAGGACACCGTCAGGATCTCTTCCCTGCGCGAAGCATCGGCCATCAAGGATGACGAGGAGGCGAAAGCTGCCCTAGTTCAACGTGACGAAGCGTGGGCACACCACTTGTCCAGCTTGGATCGAGAAACGGCTGATCGTTTCGAAAGGGAAATGCGATCGGCCGATGCGATCGTCGATATACGACTAAACGGTCTCAAAGAGCTCGAGGAGTTGCGGTCTCTGTCAGCGGCATTGTCGGTCGCAAAGGCGCACCTCGAGCAGCAAGATCAATTGCTGCAGGAGACCGACAGTGAACTGGAAGCCTTGCGCCGCGAAATCCGGTCCGAGACGCCAACCGAGATCGAACTGCCTGCGGACAAACCCACGCATGCCTGGCTAAAAACAGTCAGCAGCTGGGCCGAGGCCCGCACCTCGGCACTGGTTGCACATGATGACCTCCGTCGATCTCTGAGCGACATTGACGAAGCGAGGTCAGTTATAGAAACGGAAAAGGGTCTTCTCTCTGAATCCTTGATCAGGCTTGGGATCGATGTCGAGGGACTGGATTTGGCTGCATTGATGCAGGCAGCTGACAACATTCTCACGGAACACGCTACCACCCGAACCAGACGCGTCGAAGCGGACAAACGCCTCGCGGAGCTTCAAGCCGCAGCGTCTCAGCGAAAAACGGCATTGGACGAAGCCGTAGCCGCATTCGAAGAGTGGCAGCGTGCTTGGGGGAGCACCCTCTCCAACACCTGGTTTTCCGATCGCCAAAGCAGTGTCGGCGCGATACGAGAACTCCTCGACGCGATGACCGGTCTCCCCGAGGCGTTGCGCGCGCAGGAAGACCTGAGTCATCGCATTGCGTCGATGGAATCCGATCAGTCAGCCTTCGCTGATACAGTCGAGCGGCTGCATACGGCGCTCGAAGAAGCGTACGATGGCAACAATCCGCTCGCCGCAGCCAAGGAACTAATCCGACGGCACGAAGAAGCCAGGCAGACAGACGCGAAACGACAGGAACGAAACCAGGCCCTTGTCGATCTCAAACTCGAGTATGAGCATCTGGATGGAGAGGTCGCGGTGCATGACTCCCGCAAGGAGGAGATGACTGAATTCTTCCAGGTCAACGAGCTCGCCGATGTCCGACAGGCGTTGGAGCGCTGCAAGAAAAGGGACGAGTTGATCACGGAACTCGGCAAACTCGAGCGGCAGATTCTCGGGGAGACGCAGAGGCAATTCATCGAGGAGGCGGTAGCCGGCCTCCGCAATATCAACCTCGGCGAACTGCAGGCAGAACAAGCTGAACTCGATACGCGCCTTGCCGACCTCGACGGACGCGCAAAGGATCTCTTCGCTGACAGGGCTCGCGCAACTGACGCATTGGACGCGATCGGAGGCGATGACGCTGTCGCCCGCATCGAAGCAAACCGCCGCACATTACTTCTGGAAATCGAGGATCTGGCGCTGCGATATCTACGCCTGAAGACCGGAAGCCTGGTCGCTGAACACGGTATCCGCGCATATCGGGAAAAACACCGTAGTGCGATGATGAACCGGGCATCCGAAGCCTTCCGGTTGATTACGCGTGATGAATACTCCGGACTTGCCACACGGCCGGACAAGGATCGTGAGGCGTTGATCGGACTGTCGCGGCAAGGCGGTTCCAAACTCGCCGTCGAAATGTCCAAGGGCACTCAGTTTCAGCTGTACCTGGCTCTTCGATTAGCCGGATACGAGGAATTCGCGGCAGCAAGGCCTTCTGTACCGTTCGTCGCTGATGACATTATGGAAACGTTCGACGAACCGCGATCAGAGGAAGTCTTTCGGCTATTCGGGCAGATGGCTCAGGTGGGCCAGGTGATATATCTCACCCATCACCGGCACCTGTGCGAGATTGCAGTGCAAGTCGTGCCAAATGCAAGAATTCATGAGATTGCGTAAGAGCCACCAACGTATGCGTCTGTTCGGTTCCGGAGCCGCGGATAGGTCGGGCTGTCCGGTTTGACCCAGTTGAAATAGCCCTGTTCTTGGAGTCGAACGTTATTAGAATATGCTGGACAACATCTCCGCTGATCAGGGAAGTTGAACTCAATCATCGATAAAAATTATGCTGCAACCAAATTTCTCCGGGGGCGCCGATATATGCCAATGGTCAACGTTTGATGATAGAAATGGAAGCTCTCAAACTCAAATATATGGCCGTCTCCATTGTCGTCGACCAATAGCACGTCGCTTTCGCCCAAGGGGCCCCCGCCTTTTGGAGAGCAATACTCGACTACTTCCTCAAAGACGCTCGTTTCTGGAACTGTTGAGAACTGCCGCGCAAATGCAGGCGACTGGATGAAATGCCGACACGGGTTCTCAGGATCGAAGTCCGGTTTTCGTTGATCAGGGTGTGGATGTCCGGTAACCAGCCCTACAACTGGGACTGATGCTCCCCACGCCTCCACGCAGCGCCACAGTGTTGTTGTATAGGTGTTCCCGAAACGCTCCTTGAGCTTCTTCATCGATTCGATGCAGGCCTCATGAGCCTGTGCTTCCTCGACAAACTTTTCTCGCAAAAACAACAACCGTGCAGCAGCGAAGTTCGCTTCGGCTTCATGTCGAGCATGGCAGGCAGGGATGAGTGTGTACTCATCATCGCCAAGCATTGCGCCTTCGTGCCAAGGCAGGACACTATGCCCGATCTCGTGTGCCTCGTTCCATCGGTGCTTCAGCTTCGGCTGTGATTTGTCGATGAGTATGCGCTTCTGATCTGGAATATATAGCGCACGAATGTCCATTTTCCGGACTGCCTCAATGAGCAAAGTTGGCCTCAGGAGCACCTGCTTACCAGCGATTCTCAGTTTGGAAACGGTCTCTTGCAGGAGGCCCGGATCATTTGCCGAGTAGTAGCCGCGGTCGAGTTTGAGAAGTTCCCGAACCGTCCGCAAATCGAGAGGCGGTTCGGGATTGCCCAAGCCGTTTAGGACACGTTCAACGCGTTCATCGATATCCGCGGCCGTTCTCGCCCGCAGTATTTCGTTCTTCGCCACCGTATCGTAGTCCTTTCACGGCATTACTTTTCACTCAGTACGGAAATCAGCCCTTCCAAAGCGGCTTGTTCCTCCGCGCTGAGCGTCTCAATCGACTCTGATCGAGCAGCATATCTCACTGCCTCTTCGACATACTGAACGTCCTTGGGCTTGGTCAGTCCCGACAAACCCATCAGCTTTTTGTGCGATACCTTGAAGGTATGCGCTAGCTGATAAAGCGTCCGCGACTCAGGTAGATAATGGGCATCGAACTCGATGCTCATCAGCTCGGCAAGGTCTACATCTGCGCGTTCGGCCAATGCTTCCAACGAAAGCTTATCCCTTCTCCGCATGAGATGAACAAATCGACCGAGCGCTATGCGCGATTCATCAAATGTCGTGTCATGTGCTGCTTCTCCATTGAAGATCGGATCAGCAGCGATAAGGCCAGCGCCGACCTCGACGTCGGCTTCCTGCCGCGCCATGGCTTCGCACCAGTCCTTTGTCACTTCGATCTTCATTTCTTTCGTCCTTTCTCTATGAACGCTTCGGCCTGCTCGGGAGTCATCTCGAAATACCGAAGGTTCTGATATGCCGCGTCCTGCCCCAGATCCGTCATGCCTACCTTATTGGCGTAGAAATCATTGGCTTGGGGAAGCGAATGCAATCCGATGCGGCCTCTGAAGCCCTCCATCTTACTCTGCTCGATCGCGGCGAGGATAAGAATCGAGCCGGCTCCGGAAAAGCGCGGCGGCATCTGGGTCATTTCGCGGCGGTTCCACGGTGCCGCTTCCAGGAAGTCAACATAAACGAGATGATCATTTTTCTGGCTGGCAATCTGTGCCCGCTTTGTCACGTCTGTGGTCATCATCGCCTGAGTCATATCCTGACACACGATCGAAAACGACTGGTTCGCCAATCGGCCTTCAATCGCTTTCATCTTATCGCGCCAGTCCCAGTGGCGACTTTGTGGCCAAAATCGCCGCTCGACCCCTTTGCGATTGAGCGCTTGCAGAAGCTTGAAAAGCTCCGGGATCCACTCGGCTTCCCAATCAGCCAGGTTCTTTTCCGCTATTGCGTCCCAGAGTTCCGCATCAACCATTCGATTGCCCGCCACATCGAACAGGCCCACGGGGGTCACGTCAGGTTTTCGATCTGACGTCATAGCATCATCACCTCGGCCTTTTCCTTGCTGGCCTCGTGCTCAAAAAACAGCTTGTCACCTTTTTCGAGCCGCTCTTCGATCCGCTGATAGAGCCGTAGCGACTGACGGATCAGGGCTGTCTTGCTGAGATCCTTCTTTTCACAAAGGCGCTCCAGCACTTCCATCTCCTCGTCGGAGAGATTCAGAGTCATTGTCTTCTTTGCCATACGCATCACCTCCTGACAGCCCTTCACATAGCAATTCTGGCTGAATAGTCAACATAAAAAATATATCTATTAGCTATTGTATAGCTACTTTTTGGCTACTATATCTGTACCACGGCGGCCAAAACGGTCTGCAACGAACCAAAGAAGGATGACGCTATGTCTGACGCAATCGATCTCGAACAGTACGCGGCCGGCACCCGTAGCCAGCCAATTCCCGAGTCAAATCACTATCGTGTCCGTCTGTGGGACGGCGACGGCTTCGACGAAAAGCGTATTCTCAGCGATCCCATGCCGACTGGGCGGCAGGTACTGGAGCTTTTCGAACGCAACCCGGCTGAGGACTACGTCCTGCTCATGCTGACAAGGGACGACGGCCTGATCGTTGTCGACCTCACCGAGACGATCGACATCCGCGCCAGCGGAGCCGAGCGCTTCTTCGCTTTCAAGACCGACCGCATCTGGAACTGGTCGATCGACGGCAAAAGATACGCTTGGGGTGCGCGCAGGATCTCCGAAGATCTCGTGCGGCTGATCGGGCGCATCCCAGAGACCAAGGCACTCTTCCTTGAGCGGTCAGACGAACCGGACGAGGAAATTGCTCCAGGCGCTTCCATCGACCTGGGCGGCCGTGAATTGGAGAAGCTGTATTCAAAACCGCGCAGCTGGAAGCTGAACGTTCAGGGCGTCATTATCACTCTGATGACCCCTTCGGTCGTCGTTAAGGACGCACTGGCGCAAGCCGGCTTCGACCCGGACGCCGGATGGATCGCGATCCTCAAGAAGGTAGGACAGCCGAAACAGCAGGTGGCACTCACCGATACTATCGATCTCAGTACGCCCGGTATCGAGAAGCTCCGCCTTACCCCTGCGGAGATCAACAATGGCGAGGGCCCGAGTGGCCTTCGCCGTCAATTCCGACTGCTGAAAAAGGACGAAGCTTATCTGGCAAAGCGTGCCCTGATTTGGGATTCAATCATCGAAGGTGGAAGGCGCTGGCTGATCATCCGCTCGATGGGACTACCTGCGGGCTTCAACCATTCGTCGGTCGATATCGCCATCGACATCCCAGCCACCTACCCCAGCGCCGCAATTGACATGTTCTACTGCGCCCCACACCTGAGACTTGCAAGCGGCGCATCCATATCCAAAACCGAGTCTACCAAGACTATCGAGGGAGTGAGCTATCAGCGCTGGTCCCGGCATCTGAATGGAAAAACTCGCTGGAATCCTCAAACCGACAGTGTCGTGACGCATTTGGCAGTGATTGAGGAGTCTCTGCTCCGGGAAGTTGGCGATGAGATCTGAGCCGACCCTTGTTCTGTTGGAGCCACAGTTTGATGCCCTACGTACCCACCTATTTTCGGGCGACGGGCTTGAAGCGGCGGCGATCCTCATTTGTGGACGCGCGGGTTCGACGAGGTATCGCTTTTGCGTCCGGGATCTAATTCTGGTGCCGTATGCCGAATGCAGCAATCGCAGCAATGTACAGATTAGCTGGCCAGGTCGCCGCATCGAAGAAGCCATAGATCGGGCGGAAGCGACCGGCGACTCGGTTTTCCTCATACATTCTCACCCCGGTGGGTTCTACGGTTTCTCAGAGGTGGACAATCAAAGTGACGAAAGGACCATTACTGCTCTTTTTCAAGCCTTGCCGGACGGGCCGCACGGCAGCGCGACGATGACTCCTGACGGAGCCATTTGCGCTCGGCTGTACACCCGTCCTGGCGCGAGGCCTTTGCGCCTGACTACAACGCTCGTAGGCGAAGACATTACAGAACTCT
Source organism: Nitratireductor indicus C115 (assembly GCF_000300515.1). Taxonomy (GTDB): domain Bacteria; phylum Pseudomonadota; class Alphaproteobacteria; order Rhizobiales; family Rhizobiaceae; genus Nitratireductor; species Nitratireductor indicus. The sequence continues at coordinate 11,749 of NZ_AMSI01000020.1, read as the reverse complement.
CGCCAGTTGGCCTGCAGCCAGTGCTTGCCTTCTCCGATGCTATGCGGGCATGCCTTTCGCGCCGAACCGCTTGCGTTATCGGCGTTTCCGGCACCGGATCCATTGTTGCGGAGATACTTGCCCGACTTGGAATAGGTCGGCTGATTTTGATCGATTTCGATATCGTTGAAGGCAAGAATCTCAATCGGATCGTCAACTCGACCGCCGACGACGCTCTGGCGAAGACGCTGAAGGTAACAATGATGGCCAAGGCGATCCGCACCTATCGAAGCGATATTGAGATCATTGAGATCGACCGGCCCATCAGCGAGCCGGGTGCCATTGTAGCCGCCAGCACCGCCGACGTCATGTTCTGCTGTGTCGACAGTTCCGAAGGCCGGCTATTTTGCGATCACATCGCCCAGTGCGCTCTGGTACCCCTGATAGATGTGGGGGTGACGATACCAACAAGACTTGCATCGGAAGGAGGCCGTCTCATTGCAGATGTTTGCGGCCGAATCGACTTTGTGAGGCCGGGTGGTCCGTCCCTGCAAGACCGGCGCGTGGTAACACCTGAAGCGCTACGCCGGGAGTATCTCCTTCGACATGCACCCGAGGAGGCAGAGGATCAGCTCAAAGAGGGTTATTTAAAAGGTATTCCCGACGAGGCCCCCTCAGTGATCAGTCTCAACATGCGTGCTGCAAGTGCAGCTGTAAACGAATGGCTTTCGAGGTTGTTCAAGTTCCGTCTCGACGGAAACTGGCCGTATGCGCGTACCCTGTTTTCGCTCGCCGCCATGGACGAAGACTACTTCCCCGAAAGCGCGTTCGAACACAGTCCAAAGCCACTGCTCGGCAGAGGACTCGCTGAACCTCTGCTCGGGATGCCTTCTCTTGCGGAACTACAGGACGAAGCCGCATGAAACTGCCACTTTGGTTCCTGAAGCTTTGGGCAAAGGTTGCCCCCGCCCGAAAAATGATTGTCGTGGACGCCGACACCCCACCGGACATCATCCGAACACGAGATATCTTCCTCGCTCGTGACGATGGTGATGACTGGGCAGTTGCACTTAGATGTCCGTGCGGATGTGGCGATCGCCTCGAGCTGCTATTGATCCCGGAGGCTAGACCAAGGTGGTCCGTGAGATTGGAAGCAAGTGGATACCCCACATTGCATCCTAGTATTTGGAGGAAGACCGGTTGCCGCAGCCATTTTTGGCTTCGCGACGGCCGGATTAAATGGTGTTAGCCCGAACAGAGCACTTTCCCGCGACATCGCCTGCAGGCCGCAAACGGGGTTGACTGAACAAGACGGTTACAGGATCCCCCAAGCTCGATAACGCCCCCTCCCGGTCATCTCGCGAACACTTAGTTCTTCGACCAAATTCCGGGCGCCGCGCGGCGTGATCCTTGCCACCTTCGCGACCATGTGTGCCGACACGATGGGTCGCGACAATAGAAGATCGATGGCAACTGGAAGACTACTTGTTGTGCGTTTGCCCGCTGCCTTCCGCTCGAGTTGGCGTTTTGCCAAAGTCAGTCGGTCGATGTCCTTCATTCCAGCTGCGGCGGCCGCACTCATCGCATCTAGGAAGGCGACCAATCGTACAGTCCGATCACGGGCGCGGCGTCGTTCACGCGGAATTTCCCGCAAGCCCACGGCATACGCCAACAGGTGCGATCGGACCTTTCTGCGAGTTCTCAGGAAGCCCGAAACAAGCACCTGACCGAGCCAGTGCTGACGCTGCAGGGGTTCGAGATGTTCCCATGCATCCCAGAGAACGGCCGCCGCCAATGTGGCTGGAAGCCGTTCAACCTGCTTGGCCAGCTCGAGCCACTCGCCGATCCGTTCGCCTTCGTCCCAATCCGGATCGCGAATGAGCAGCTCGCCGACACTGAGCTCGGGCTCCTGCTTCCTTGTCTCTGCGGGGTCATTGCCATCGACCAGCCATTTCGTGCGAGCGAGGACCTCATCGATCTCGGCCAGCTCGGGCGACAGTGCATCGTGATCGACCAAGTCGAGTTCGACCCCCTCCCCTCCCCTGTCGGACGGTTCGCTCTCGAGCGGTGGCTCTTCGGCAACACCGGCAAGCGCCAGTATGCCCGATCGCGAAACTGCCCAGCCGGGATCGTTTCGTGACACGCGGCGCCGGGCCCGGACGATGCGGTGCGCAATGACGAGCTCATGGCTCGGCGCGCGAATGTCCATCTGTGCGTCGTGGAGAACCAGATCCTCGAGATGGACGAGTTCGCCGCCGACCCACATACTGGAGACGGAATCGAAGAAATCTGCCCGCTCGGCGAAGCCGGCACCGACTTCGGATCGGGCAACGCGCTCATCAAGCCGGGCAAGCGCGTCCTCTGCGGCCGCAATCGGCCCCAAGAGGGTCTCATGGGTCAATTTCCCGATTTCATAAGTCATTGATATAACGATGCTTCGATTTCACTACGGAAGCTAACATGCTTTTCGCTTCCGTCACACCAGTAATTCTTCAGCCCCTCTATATATAATGAGCGCTGCGGCCTCCGGGATTGAACAGAGACCTGGCAATCCGTGCTCAGATCGACGAGAGAGCTTGTTTTTCCGGGGTTTTTCGCACTTCCAAGTGTCAGAAAGGCACTCAGGAGACGTTTACAAACGATCGGTTATCCGTATCTTCTATGTTTGTAAATTCGCCTTCAACACGGCTCTCAGGCTCTCCAAATGGCCAAAACACCGCGCAATCCCTCTTCCCGTCGGCCACAGGGCCGGCTTATCGGCTATGCGCGCGTCTCCACGGACGAGCAGGCGACGCAAGCGCAGGAGATGGAACTGAGGTCGGCCGGATGCGACACAATCATCCAGGAGCATGGGTCCGGCGCCTCGCGGACCCGCCCTGCCCTCGCCCGGCTGGTCCGTGAGATCGGCGCCGGCGACACTCTCGTTGTGGTTCGGCTCGACCGCCTGGCGCGCTCGGTGAGCCACCTGCTCGATGTCATCGAGGAGCTGACGGCCAAAGGCGCATATTTCCGCTCGCTGAGCGATCCCATCGATACCACGACGCCGCAGGGCATGTTTTCGCTGCAGGTCCTTGGCGCCGTCGCCCAGCTGGAACGGGCTCTCAACTCGGAGCGGACGAAGGCAGGCGTCAAAGCTGCGAAGGCAAATGGCCGGCTACCAGGCAACCCAGGGGTTCGGGAACGTCGGCCGGAGATGCTGGCCAAGATGACGGCTGCTCAGAAAGCGGCCTACGGCGCGCGCATCCAGTCCACTGCCAATCAATGGCTTCCAGTCGTCCGGCGCATGCGACCAGACCACACCTGGGACGACATTTCGCGCGTCCTCAAGCAACGCGGCTTCGATTGGACCCCTGAGCGCTTGCGGCGCGCGGTAAGATGGATGGTCAGCGAAGGAATGGCCGATAAGTCTCTCCTGAGAAAGTCGCCGCCTCGGCCGCCCGAGGACCGCCTGATGACGCTTGTAGCGGGTATCCATTCCTCCAACCCAGAGCTCACCTTGCGCGAAATCGCCAACCAGCTCGAGCGCCTTCATGAGCGCACACCGCGTGGCGGTACGAGATGGGCGCCCTCCTCCGTCAAAAACCTTCTCGACCGGGCAAAGCGAAGCGGCTTGCTCGAGGCAGCCTGAGCGCGGAAGCTGGGAATAACGTGGGAGCGGCGGCGCTGTACAGATCGCAGGGCCGACTTTCGGCAGCACACGCCAAACAAATCCGGAGAGCGCTGCCATGGAAACGATGACCGTCAACAGCCGGAAGGATTTCGCGCAATGGGCGATCGCGCGGGTCCAGGAGCGTCTGAAATTCTTGCAGCGATTTACCTCCGCCGCCCTGGACGGACCGGCTCGGGGCATAGCTTTTTCAGTTCGGACATCACCGACGCGACATCAACCGGACTGAGGTCCGTCATCGCGAAGAACTTGCGACCGAAGCCTCCGAACGAAGTTCCAATCGATTTGCCCTCCGACCTGTCTTTGATCACGAACCGGTCATGAAGGTCGCTCGACATGTAGTGGCGCACCGAGCGGCCTTCCTTCAAGGCACGAAGCACGGCTGGACGAACGGTCCGTTGATAGCTGTTGGTATAAAGGTCGACCCGAATTGCCGTCTTGGGAAACAATCGCACAAGGGCATCCGAATAGCTCTCAATGTCCGGAAACATTCCCGTTGGTTTGAAGTGCAGAAAATAGGGGTCGCACACGATCACCTCCTCGGCGCCCCTCAGCCAGTGCCGAAGATCGTCAAGGCCATCCCTTGCATCTTGAGCGCTCGCCTTGACAATCAGCTCGATTGGAACGCGCGGGGTGGGGTACGGCGACGTCGCTTCATCCATTTCTGCTCGAAGACACTCACAGTAGTGCAGCAGAGTGGCTTCAAACTCCCGGGACACCAAGAGGCTCGGACCGGGCTTTCCGCTTCTGATTTGAGCGATACAGGCCTCAAAAAGCCGCAATAGATCTCGTTTCAGGTCCGCGTCCATTGGATTACCCCCTGCCCCCGGACGGCTTTTTGAGTGAGCGAAGAAGCGCCTCACTAACTTCGAGCTTGCCGGGAGCACTGTCAGAAGCGTCAGACGTTGCTAGTTCGCCTCGGTCCCCGCTGAGTTCAGCACGTTTGCCGGCATCGAGCTTGGCGCGCAAAAGCGCCATGACCATCGGCCATGTGGAGAATTTGCCCTCCCTTGCCTTGTCCGTCAGGCTGCGCAGATAACCGCCGGCGCTGTTGATCTGATCGGAGCGCTGCAGGATTGCCGCGAGCGTAATAGCGGCCTGAACCTCGCCCATCGCCTCGCAGGCTTCCCGCCAGGCGCTCGGGCTGACCCCAAGCAGTGGCCGAGCCACCTCCGCGGCCGCCAGAAAGTCCCGCCAGTGGCGTATCTCGCCCCCTGGCACCAAATCCTTCACGTCCGGGCAGGCGTCAAGCACGATCCCCAAGGGCAACTCCCGCTTCGGCAAGCTCCGCAGGTTATCGTTTTCCGCGACGCTGCCGCCCGCTTCATTCTCTTTTCGAGAGCCTTCTTCAGATTCAGATATGGAGTCTGGGTTTGAATTCTGTATGTGGCGACCAGAATGGGACTCATTGGCGTCCGGATTCTGTGTTTTTGCAAATGATTCCAACACCTCGAGGATCTCCGTGTAGAGGCCGTGGAGATCGCAGCAGATGTCCTCGATTAGTTGCCTCGGGGCAGAGCGCGGCAGGCGGCCGACAATAGCCTGGTAGGTCTGCTGTACCCTGCCCCAATTGCCCGGAACGTTCTCCTCGATGCCGGTCTCAATGAGCTTGACGACGTCGCGGCGCAGTAACGTCAGGCGTTCCTTGGCAAGCCGAAAGGCATTCTTTTCGGCCCGAACCGCGTCCGCCAGTTCCTCGAACTCCTCCGCACGGGCAACGATCGGGGCCAGATCGAACCCGTAGGCCTGTTCGACCTGCCCGCCCCTGCCCTTGCGGGCGAAGCGTTTGCCGTTCGGACTATCGCGACGAATGATCAGCCCGCAGTCGACCAAAACGGCCAGGTGCCGCCGCAGCGTTGTCGCCGGCATGCCGTTTGCACGGGCCATGAGTTGCTCGTTCGACGGCCAGACAATCAATTCACCGTCGCCCGAGAGCTCCGTTTCTGGATGGAACGAGAGCAGGGCGTTCAGAATGGCGAGTGCGCGGTCCGTTGCACCGATCAGGTCGCGCGCTTCCCGGATCGTGTGGAACACCTGCCACTTTTGAACCTGCGCGCCTTCCGGCACGGTCTTTGCTACAGCCTGGCTTGCCATCATGCCAAGCGACATCGTTCGCCGCCCAAAGGGCGTCGTTGGGGTATGCGTCTGCATTTTTCTTCACCTATCGCTAGGCAAAAGAAACCTGCTCGCCGAATCGGCGCTCAAACCGACCTGAATGGTCTTGACTATGATTCGCGGAAGTGGGATTCTCTCAGTCGCCAAACTTAAAGAGAAGGTCTTCCGGAATGCCGTTTCGGGGGCCTTTTTCTTTTGCGCTCAATCTCCGTTTGTGGTTGCTCGTTTTTCCCGACGGAAAGCCTCATACAACTCGCTGAGATTTTCCGAGAGGTAGTCACCGAACGCTGTTGCGTCGGTCCCCTTCGCCTTTAGGGCGATGGTGAATTTCTTGCCACTGGCCACCATCTCCGCGGCAACACGCCCATCAGACGGCGCCCAGGTGCGTTTGGATGGTGCCGGCGCGGCACGGCGCCGTGGCTTTGAGGCTTTCAGCTTCGCGACGATCGCATCGAACCGCGCTTCGCTTGGCATCCCCTGAAAATCGGAATTCGACGCTAGAGCCAGGGCAGTGTCGACATTGCCCGGCTTGTCGAGGAGGAGTTTGAGCTCGTACCAGCGATCACGACCAACGGCTTTGGCGCGGCCGATCGCTTCGAGCAGGTCCTTGGGTATCGACGCGACAGAGAGCATCTTCGAAAGTGTCGGCCGATCGACACCGATCGCGGCGAGGGCGGTCGCGTTGTCTTCGTCGAATTTCCGTTGAACGATGTCGGCGGCAAACAGCGCTTTCTCGATGAAGGACGTGTTCGCTCGCGCGTTGTTTTCCTGTCCCTGGGCGATCACATGATCGCGCTCGGAGATCTCCTTGATGACAGCGCGAAGTTTGAGACCAAGCTCCTTAGCGGCGCGCCAGCGGAGGCGACCGAAGACCAGCATGTAGCGGCCGGACCGCTCGGGATGAGGGCGAAGGAGGGCCGGGGAGTTCTGACCGGAACTGCGGATCGACTCCAGCACCTGGGCGTAGTCGGCCTCGTAGTCTTCCTGATCAACGTTGAGCCGGTCGTTGGCGAAGGATTGGTCCACCAAGTCGGGGTCAACCTCGATTATCGTCTCGCCCTCGAGCAGCTTGCCTGCCTGAGCTGCCATTTCGTCGATCGAGCTTATGAGCGAGCGTGATGCACCCTTGAAGGCGTAGTCTCGCGCGACCGGGCGCTCGGCGGGAGCGTTGCCGTTGTCCATAATGCTCGCAAAGGGATTTTTCCGCGCCATTTGACTAGCACCCCCTTATCCGACTTATGCGCTTGAAACCGCGTACCTTTTTGGCGGTTTTGACGGCAGTCAACATCACAGCCGCCCCCATGCCTGGTGAATCAGTCCCTGAATCTCGAAGTTCACGGCATCCATGCTGTCGATTGCCCGATCGTAGGTATCCCGATTGAAGTTCGATCGCTCGACCTCATAGAGCGTCTGCTTGGTGAGGCCGGCGTCGGAAATCGCCGTGGATTTGAGCATTGGGTTCTTCAGGATCTCCTCGGCTAGCATCGACTGCATGAAGCCGACCATCTGCGCCTGGGGAATGTCCGTGGGCTCGTATCGGGTGATGAGATAGCGCAGCCAGTCCAGCTGAACCTGCGCGCCAGCATTCTTGATCGACTTCATGATATTGCCCAGCATCAGCAGAAACTGACTCATGGACATCAGGTCCAGCATCTGCGGATGGACTGTAATCAGAACCGAGGTGGCGGCCGAGAGTGCTGAGAGCGTCAGATAGCCAAGCTGCGGAGGGCAATCGACGACCACGACGTCATAACGGTCACTGACCGAATCCAACGCCTTGGCGACCCTCGTGAAGAACCGCTTTCCTTCTTGAGACGGAGACTGCATCGCAAGTGGCGTCTCGTACTCATATTCCTGCAGTTCTAGGTTCGCCGGGATGATGTCGAGCAACGGGAAGTTCGTCTTGCGAATAACGTCTTCGACCGGGGCGGCGTCACCATATCGGATCGCATCGTAGAGCGAGGGGTTTTTGTCGAGCTCGGGCTGGAAGCCATGGAGGGCCGATAGCGAAGCCTGCGGATCAAGATCCACAGTCAGGACCCTGTGACCCGTGAGCGCAAGGTGCTGCGCGAGATGTGCCGTAGTGGTGGTTTTTCCCGACCCGCCCTTGAAATTGACCACGGCAATGACCTGCAGCTTTTCGCCGGGTTTGCGGTAGGGCACATACTTCTTGGAATCCGATCGCCCGTGCTTATCCAGATAGTCCCGCAGCTCGGTCATCTGCTCGGCGGAGTAAAAGCGCCGTCCACCGGCAACGACGAACGGCTCGGGGCCTTTCTTTTCAAGATGGAGGCGTTTCAGATTGTTTGGACTGATCCCGAGATAATGGGCGACCTCGGCCATCGAGAACCGCCGAAGCGTCTTCTGCCCTTCGGTCGGAAACTTCTCGACCCTCAGTTGGTCGAGCTTGCGCGAGATCTCGGCCCCTTGGGCGAGGATCTTGTCGTCAAACTCAAAACTTGGGAGAAATGCCATCTCCGCTTTGTCCCCGAACGAGAAAATAGCGCCATATTCGGCCATTCGGCCAATCTGGCGCCAGTATGAGCGATTCCCGTTCTCTGGCAAGCGATTTTAGGTTAACAGAAGGTTGCCAGAAGCGTGATCGAGATCGGCGGCGGCCGTGACCTTGGCGGCCTTTTTCCTTTTCTCTCAGTCACTTACCAACATTGCCCGATGATACCTGGAGCAAATTCTGGCCCGGCAGAATTGCCGGGGCCGAGCCCGGCCGTTGGGCCCGGGAAAAGCAAATATCCTCCAATCCGCCGTCCGGAACCCGACTCACCCCCGTCCGAACCCGGCAATTCTGCCGGGCTGACGGAAGGCAGTTATCCATGATCGATAGGCCCGTCGATCGCATTTGTAGGACGGAAACATGCCATGGAGACGAGAGCGGTGTAGAGCCGCTCGATACGAGAGATCTGCGTCTAGCGAGGTCCAGTTTGTGGAAGTTGCCGAATGAGCCGGGCGCGATCGCACGATCGGCTCGTGCGCAAACTCCAGGACGCGCTCGGTGAGGCGATCTGCGGGGCACTCAAGGATCCGCTGGTAGTCGAAATCATGCTCAATCCCGACGGCCGGCTGTTTGTGGAACGGCTCGGGCAGGGGGTCGAGCCCATTGGCGAGCTCGCGCCCGGCGCCGCCGAGATTATCATCGGCAGCGTTGCCCATGCTCTGCAGACTGAAGTGGATGCAAGCCAGCCGATCATCTCGGGCGAACTCCCGATCGGTGGGCACCGCTTCGAGGGCCTACTCCCACCGATTGTCGCCGCACCTACGTTCACGATCCGACGGCGGGCATCCCGGCTCATCCCGCTCGAGGAATATGTGCGAGCCGGGATCATGACCCACCGTCAAGCAACCGTGCTGCGGAGCGCTGTTGCTTCGCGCATGAACATTGTGATCAGCGGCGGCACTGGGTCGGGCAAGACGACTTTGGCCAACGCCGTGATTGCGGAGATCGTCTCCCTGTCGCCCGATGACCGTCTGGTCATCCTGGAGGACACCGCGGAGATCCAGTGTGCCGCCGAGAACGCGGTTGCCCTTCATACCAGCGACACAGTGGACATGGCCCGGCTGTTGAAGAGCACGATGCGACTGAGGCCGGATCGGATCATCGTCGGCGAAGTCCGCGACGGTGCCGCGCTCACCCTGCTCAAGGCATGGAATACCGGCCATCCGGGTGGCGTGACGACCATTCACGCCGACAGCGCCGTCTCCGCGCTTCGCCGCCTCGAGCAATTGACCGCGGAGGTCAGCCAGCAGCCGATGCGCGAGGTCATCGGCGAAGCCGTCGACCTTGTCGTCTCGATCGAACGTGCCGGCCACGGGCGGCGGGTGCGTGATGTCATGCGTGTCACGGCCTTCGACGGCGCGCGCTACGCAACCGATCACCATCCCCAGATCGACGAGGAAAGTCATGCCGCATAACACCCGCGCTCTGGCCGCCGTCCCGGTCGCGGCAACGCTCTTGCTTGTCGCGCTTGCCACGCCAGCGCTCGCCTCAAGTGGCGGCGGTCTGCCCTGGGAAGGGCCGCTTCAACAGATACAGCAGTCCATCACCGGTCCGGTTGCGGGCTTCATCGCGCTGGCCGCCGTTGCGGTCGCAGGCGGCATGCTCATCTTTGGCGGAGAGCTCAACGATTTCGCGCGCCGGCTGATGTATGTCGTGTTGGTCGCCGGCATCCTCCTCGGCGCCACGCAGATCGTTGGCCTATTCGGCGCGAGCGGCGCCTCGATCGGCTATCCGGCCGACGAGGCGCCGCCGGCCGGGGCAGGGGAGGGGAGCGATGGCTGAGCCAGGCGTTGCTCTCACACGATCCCGCATCCATCGGGCGCTTTCGCGCCCGAACCATTTGATGGGGGCCGATCGGGAGCTGGTGTTGCTGACCGGTCTTGCCGCGGTGATCCTGATCTTCGTGGTCCTGACGTGGTTTTCCGTGCTGCTCGGGATCGCTATCTGGACCGCCGTGTTGGCTGCGCTTCGCATGATGGCCAAAGCCGATCCGATGATGCGGCAGGTCTATCTGCGCCATATTCGCTACCGCGCGGGCTACCGTCCGACCGCCTCACCATGGCGGAGGCCCTGACTGGAATGGTCGCGCTTCGTCAGTTCCGCAACACCCGGCCGTCCTTCTCCGACCTTCTGCCCTATGCGGGCCTGGTCGACGACGGCGTGATCCTGCTCAAGGATGGGTCGGTGATGGCCGGCTGGTATTTTGCCGGCCCGGACTCGGAAAGCTCGACCAATCTCGAGCGCAATGAGCGGGATTGCCAAGTTGATTACGGCTTTGCGTGGGGATAGGCGATCATTATGAGAACTCCACCAACAATGCCGCGCCTGAAGGGCTTTCGTTTTCCTCGCGAGATCATCTCCTACGCCGTCTGGGCTTACCATCGGTTTGCACTCAGCACGGCCGATGTCGAGGATCTGCTTGCTGAGCGTGGCGTGGTCGTCAGCCGGGAGACGGTTCGGCTATGGGTAAACCGGTTCGGTCCCCATTTTGCCAACTGCATCCGAAGGGATCGACCGACACCTGCAGACAAGTGGCATCTTGACGAGGTGGTGGTGCCGATCAATGGCGTGAAACACTGGCTTTGGCGGGCGGTCGACGCAGACGGCGCTGTACTCGACATTCTCGTTCAGCCACAGCGAAACGCGAAAGCCGCGCGACGTTTCCTGAAGCGGCTTGTCGCCCAATTCGGCCACCCACGCGTTGTGATCACAGACAAGCTCCGCAGCTATTTCAAGCCAGTCCACGATTTTGCGCCGGGCGCGGATCATCGCGCGCATAAAGGCCTCAACAATCTGATCGAAGGATCACACCGGCCGACGCGGCGACGGGAAAAGATCATGGGAAGGTTCAAATCGCCGAGGCAGGCGCAAAGGTTCCTTGCTGCCCACGACCAGATCAGCATCATCTTCCGCCCCCGCCGCTATCGACTTTCCACCATCTCCTACCGTCATGCCAGAGCCGATGCCTTCGGCCTGTGGGACGGTTATGCCGCCGAGATGACGGCCTGATTGCGAGAAATCACCACTCTTGCAATCAACGTCAAGTAACTTGGCAATGCCAGGCCGCCTTCTTGCAGAATGCTTCCGTTGGAACGGGTACTGCCTGGAATCTGGAGCCATGCGCTATCGTCTCGATATCCGATGCACCAGATGACGGAATCGATCACCCGTTTCGATCCATCGGCAAAGAATGCGAGGCGGTCTTGTGAAGAGACTAAGCGTTTCGCGACGGCTACGCCCCTTCGTTCCAAGTCGTCAAGGCTCCGATCCCTGTCAGGAAAGGGGTCCGCGCGCCGCATCACGCGTCCTATCGTCGATTCGGGCCTTGCTCTCATCAAGCCCAATGTGTGCAGCCACCACCATGTACTCTGGCCCAGAATGCGCTCGGGAAACAGACGGCGGCTGCGTCCAGCCGCAAGCACCACTTCATGGGTCAAAGCCAGCTCGGCTGCGATGTCGCGTCCGCTTGCTCCATC
>NZ_AMSI01000019.1 GCF_000300515.1 Nitratireductor indicus C115 | reverse complement strand
TCGTCGCCGCCATCACTGAGTAAGAACGGTAACCTTCCAGCGCGGCGCGGGTGACCGCGCCGCCGCGGGAACAAGGAATTGACACATGAACGGACAGAATATCCGTATCCGCCTCAAGGCGTTTGATCATCGCGTGCTCGACGCCTCGACGCGGGAAATCGTGTCTACGGCAAAACGTACGGGCGCCAATGTGCGCGGCCCTGTGCCGCTGCCGACGCGCATCGAGAAGTTTACCGTGAACCGCTCGCCGCACATCGACAAGAAGAGCCGTGAGCAGTTCGAGATGCGTACCCATAAGCGTCTTCTCGACATCGTCGATCCGACGCCGCAAACGGTCGATGCTCTTATGAAGCTCGACCTTGCCGCTGGTGTCGACGTCGAGATCAAGCTGTAGGGCAAGATTAAAGGTCCGGAACCCCCGCTGAAGACGCTTTAGGGCGCAACAGGCGAAGGGAACCTCGAAAGGAAATCGAACCGATGCGTTCAGGTGTTATCGCACAAAAAGTCGGTATGACACGCGTCTACAACGAAGCGGGCGAACATGTGCCCGTGACGGTTCTGCGCATGGAGAACTGTCAGGTTGTCGCTCAGCGTACCGAAGAAAAGAACGGCTACACGGCGGTTCAGCTCGGCGTCGGGCTTGCCAAGGTGAAGAACACGTCGAAGGCGCTTCGCGGCCACTATGCCGTCGCCTCCGTGGAGCCCAAGGCCAAGCTTGCCGAGTTCCGCGTGTCCCCCGACAACCTTCTGGATGTCGGCGCAGAGATCACGGCCGAGCATTTCGTTCCCGGCCAGAAGGTCGATGTGACGGGCACCTCGATCGGTAAGGGCTTCCAGGGTGTCATGAAGCGCCACAACTTCGGTGGTGGCCGCGCGACCCATGGTAACTCGGTTTCGCACCGTTCGCATGGTTCGACCGGTCAGCGTCAGGACCCGGGCAAAGTGTTCAAGGGCAAGAAGATGGCCGGCCACATGGGCGATCATCGTGTCACGACGCAGAACCTTGAGATCGTCTCCACCGATGTTGAGCGTGGTCTGATCCTGGTCCGCGGTGCGGTTCCCGGTTCCAAGGGCGCCTGGATCATGGTGCGCGACGCCGTCAAGGCTCCGCTGCCGCAGGACGTTCCGATGCCGGCTGCGCTGCGCGCCAACGGCAAGGCGGACGCGGCGAAAGTTGAAGAAGCTGCCGCCAGCGAGGGGGCTGAATAATGGATCTCAAGGTAACCACCCTCGCAGGCGCTGACGCCGGCAAGCTGAAGCTTTCGGACGAAATCTTCGGTCTGGACCCGCGCGAGGATATCCTGCACCGCGTGGTGCGCTGGCAGCTTGCTAAGAAGCAGGCCGGCACGCACAAGACCAAGGGTCGCGCGGAAATCGCCCGTACCGGCGCCAAGATGTATAAGCAGAAGGGCACCGGTCGCGCTCGCCATTCGTCGGCACGCGTTCCGCAGTTCCGCGGCGGTGGCAAGGCTCACGGCCCGGTCGTGCGCAGCCACGCTCACGATCTTCCCAAGAAGGTCCGTGCGCTCGGCCTGAAGCATGCGCTCTCCGCCAAGGCGAAGGCATCCAACCTGATCATCGTCGACGATCTGGCGGTGAGTGAGGCCAAGACGAAGATTCTCATCGAGAACTTCGCCAAGCTCGGCCTGAACAACGCACTTTTGATCGGTGGCGCCGAAATCGACGCCGGTTTCAAGCGCGCTGCTCAAAACATCGCCAACATTGACGTTCTGCCGGTGCAGGGCATCAATGTGTACGACATTCTGCGCCGCGGCACGCTGGTCCTTTCCAAGGCCGCCGTCGAGGCCCTCGAGGAGCGTTTCAAATGACGGATCTTCGCCACTATGACGTGATCGTCAGCCCGGCGATCACCGAGAAATCGACCATGGCGTCGGAAGCGAACCAGGTGGTCTTCAATGTGGACCGCAAGGCGACGAAGCCGGAAATCAAGGCTGCTGTCGAAGCGCTCTTCGGTGTGAAGGTTGCAGGCGTCAACACGCTGGTTCGCAAGGGCAAGGTTAAGCGCTTCCGCGGAACGGTTGGCCGTCAGAGCGACGTCAAGAAAGCGATTGTCACGCTGGCCGAAGGTCATTCGATCGACATCGCGACTGGCCTGTGATCGGGCGGCGAGGGAAAGACAATGGCACTGAAGAAGTATAAACCGGTAACCCCTGGCCAGCGTCAGCTGGTCATCGTCGACCGCTCCGCCCTTCACAAGGGCAAGCCCGTGAAGGGCCTGACGGAAGGTCTGACGGGCAAGGGCGGCCGCAACAACACGGGCCGCATCACGGCTCGTTTCCAGGGCGGCGGTCACAAGCGCACTTATCGTCTGGTCGATTTCAAGCGTCGCAAGTTCGACGTTTCGGCCACCGTTGAGCGCCTTGAATACGATCCGAACCGTACGGCGTTCATCGCATTGGTGCGTTATGAGGACGGTGAGCTGTCCTACATTCTCGCCCCGCAGCGTCTTGCCGCCGGCGACAAGGTCATTTCGAGCACCAACGGTGCCGACGTGAAGCCCGGCAACGCGATGCCGCTTTCCACGATGCCGGTCGGTACGATCGTTCACAACGTGGAACTGAAGCCGGGGAAGGGCGGTCAGATCGCCCGTTCGGCTGGCGCCTATGCCCAGCTCGTCGGCCGCGATCAGGGCATGGCGATCCTGCGTCTCAACTCCGGTGAGCAGCGTCTGGTCTCCGGCCAGTGCTTTGCCACGGTCGGCGCCGTCTCCAATCCGGACCACGGCAATGTGAGCCTGGGTAAGGCCGGTCGTAAGCGTTGGATGGGCAAGCGCCCGCACAACCGCGGCGTTGTCATGAACCCGGTCGATCACCCGCACGGTGGTGGTGAAGGTCGCACGTCCGGCGGTCGTCATCCGGTTTCGCCCTGGGGTAAGCCCACCAAGGGCATGAAGACCCGGTCCAACAAGGCGACCGACAAATTTATCATGCGCTCGCGCCATCAGCGCAAGAGCTAAGGAAAGGTAGCGGCAAGTGTCCCGTTCAGTCTGGAAAGGCCCCTTCGTCGACGGCTATCTCCTGAAGAAGGCCGAGAAGGTGCGCGATAGCGGCCGTAACGAGGTTATCAAGATGTGGAGCCGCCGCTCCACCATCCTGCCCCAGTTCGTGGGTTTGACCTTCGGTGTTTACAACGGCCAGAAGCATATTCCCGTTTCCGTCTCCGAGGAGATGGTCGGTCACAAGTTTGGTGAGTTCGCTCCGACCCGCACCTATTACGGCCACGGCGCGGACAAGAAGGCAAAGAGGAAATAACGATGGGCAAGGCCAAAGCGCCGCGCAGGCTCGCTGACAATGAGGCCCGTGCCGTTCTGCGCACGATCCGTGTCAGCCCGCAGAAGCTGAACCTCGTTGCCGCGATGATCCGCGGCAAGAAGGTGGCGACCGCGCTCGCCGATCTGGAATTCTCGCGCAAGCGCATCGCTTCGACCGTCAAGAAGACGCTCGAATCCGCGATCGCCAACGCGGAGAACAATCATGACCTCGACGTGGATGCGCTGGTCGTGGCCGAAGCCCATGTCGGTAAGTCGATTGTGATGAAGCGCTTCCATGCGCGTGGTCGTGGTCGCGCCAGCCGCATCGAGAAGCCGTTCTCGCATCTGACGATCGTCGTGCGTGAAGTGGAAGAGAAAGTGGAGGCCGCCTGATGGGCCAGAAAATCAATCCGATCGGTCTGCGTCTCGGCATCAACCGCACCTGGGATTCTCGCTGGTATGCGAACACGGGTGAGTATGGCGACCTGCTGCACGAGGATCTGAAGATCCGCGACTATATCGAGAAGGAGCTGAAGCAGGCTGCCATCTCGAAGGTGGTGATCGAGCGCCCGCACAAGAAGTGCCGCGTCACGATCCATGCTGCTCGTCCGGGCCTGATCATCGGCAAGAAGGGCGCCGACATTGAAAAGCTGCGCCGCAAGGTTTCGGCGATGACCAATGCGGAAACGCATCTGAACATCGTTGAAGTGCGCAAGCCGGAAGTCGATGCGACGCTGATCGCGCAGTCGATTGCCCAGCAGCTCGAGCGCCGCGTTGCATTCCGCCGCGCCATGAAGCGCGCCGTGCAGTCCGCCATGCGCCTCGGTGCAGAGGGCATCCGTATCAACTGCTCGGGCCGTCTTGGCGGCGCTGAAATCGCTCGCATGGAGTGGTACCGCGAAGGCCGCGTTCCGCTGCACACGCTGCGCGCTGATGTGGATTACGGCACTGCCGAGGCGAAGACCGCCTACGGTATCTGCGGCGTCAAGGTCTGGGTGTTCAAGGGCGAGATCCTCGAGCATGACCCGATGGCCTCCGAGCGTCGCGCGATCGAAGGCGACCAGGGCGCTCCGAGCGGCAACCGCCGCCGCGAGAACGCTTGAGGAATTTGGAGTAGATAAAGATGCTGCAACCGAAGCGCACAAAGTTCCGCAAGCAGTTCAAGGGCCGTATTCACGGTGCCGCGAAGGGTGGCACGGAGCTCAATTTCGGCGCCTATGGCCTGAAGGCTCTCGAGCCGGAGCGCGTCACCGCGCGTCAGATCGAGGCCGCCCGCCGTGCCATCACGCGTCAGATGAAGCGTCAGGGCCGCGTGTGGATCCGCATTTTCCCGGATCTGCCGGTGACCTCGAAGCCGACCGAAGTTCGTATGGGTAAGGGCAAGGGCTCCGTCGATTACTGGGCCTGCCGCGTGAAGCCGGGCCGCGTGATGTTCGAGATCGACGGTGTTGCGATCGACGTTGCCCGCGAGGCCCTTCGTCTTGGCGCTGCCAAGCTCCCGATCAAGACGCGCTTCGTGCAGCGTATTGCAGAGTAGGAAAGGCGGACGCGATGAAGGCCGTTGATGTCAGGGCGATGACGCCGGACCAGCTCAACGACGAGCTGGCGAAACTGAAGAAAGAGCAGTTCAACCTCCGCTTCCAGAAAGCGACCGGGCAGCTCGAAAAAACCGCGCGCGTGAAAGAAATCCGTAGGGATATTGCGCGCATCAAGACAATCGCGGCCGAGAAGACGGCCGGCAGCAAGGCCTGAGGACAGCGAATATGCCAAAGCGCGTTTTGCAGGGCACCGTGGTGAGCGACAAGAACGACAAGACCGTTGTCGTCCGCGTCGAGCGTCGCTTCACCCATCCGATGATGAAAAAAGTCGTGCGCATGTCCAAAAAGTACAAGGCGCATGATGAAGCGAATGCGTGCAAGGTCGGCGACGTGGTCACCATTGAGGAGACCCGCCCGATTTCGAAGGACAAAAACTGGGTTGTCGTTACCGGCGCCCAGGCCGAATAAAGTTTGAAATTGCCGGAAAGCGGAGTATCTGAACCGCTTTCCACTGAAGAGAAGGCGGCCAGTCATGATTCAGATGCAAACAAACCTCGACGTGGCGGATAATTCCGGCGCCCGTCGTGTCATGTGCATCAAGGTGCTTGGCGGTTCGAAGCGGAAGTATGCCTCCGTGGGCGACATCATTGTCGTCTCCGTGAAGGAGGCCATTCCGCGCGGCCGCGTGAAGAAGGGCGACGTGATGAAGGCGGTTGTTGTGCGCACGGCGAAGGATATTCGCCGCGCCGACGGCAGCGTCATCCGTTTCGACAAGAACGCAGCCGTTCTGGTCGACAACAAGAAAGAGCCCGTCGGCACGCGTATTTTCGGACCGGTTCCGCGCGAATTGCGCGCCAAGAACCATATGAAGATCATTTCGCTCGCGCCGGAAGTGCTCTAGGAGGCCGGGGATATGCAGAAGATTAAAAAAGGCGACACGGTCGTCATTCTGGCCGGCAAGGACAAGGGCCGTACCGGCGAAGTGGTGAAGGTCATGCCGAAGGACGACAAGGCTGTCGTTCGCGGTATCAACCTGGTGCGTCGTCACCAGAAGCAGTCCGCCCAGTCCGAGGGCGGGATCATCACCAAGGAAGCGCCGATTCACCTGTCGAATCTGGCCGTGGCCGATCCCAAGGATGGCAAGCCGACCCGCGTTGGCTTCAAGGTCCAGGAAGACGGCAAGAAGGTGCGCGTGGCGAAGCGCTCTGGAGAATTGATCGATGGCTAATGCTCAGTACCAGCCGCGCTGGAAGAAGAAATACGAGGAGGCGATCCGCAAGGAGCTCCTCGAGACGTTCAAGTATGAGAACGAGATGCAGGTTCCGCGCCTGGAGAAGATCGTGCTCAACATGGGTGTCGGCGAAGCCACCGGCGATTCCAAGAAGCCTGCCATCGCAGCCGAGGATCTTGCCCGCATCGCCGGTCAGAAGCCCGTCATCACCCGTGCCACGAAGTCGATCGCCGGCTTCAAGGTGCGCGAAGGCATGCCGCTCGGCGCCAAGGTGACGCTGCGCAAGGATCGCATGTACGAGTTCCTGGATCGTCTCGTGACCGTCGCTCTTCCGCGCGTCCGCGACTTCCGCGGCCTCAATCCGAAGAGCTTCGATGGCCGTGGCAACTTCGCCATGGGCCTCAAGGAGCACATCGTGTTCCCCGAGATCAACTACGATCAGGTCGATCAGATCTGGGGAATGGACATCATCGTCTGCACGACCGCCAAGACCGACGACGAAGCACGGGCCTTGCTTAAGGCCTTTAACTTCCCGTTCCGGCAGTAACGGCAGGCGAGAAGAAGGACAACGTAAATGGCAAAAGTCAGCGCAGTCGAAAAGAACAACCGTCGGCGCAAGATGGTCAAGAGCTATGCCGCAAAGCGCGCCGCTCTCAAGGCCATCATCATGGACCAGTCTAAGCCGATTGAAGAGCGTTTCCAGGCACAGCTCAAGCTTGCTGCCCTGCCGCGCAACTCGTCGAAGACGCGTATCCGCAATCGCTGCGATGTCACGGGCCGCCCGCGCGCCTACTATCGCAAGCTGAAGATGTCGCGCGTTGCACTGCGCGAACTTGGCAACAATGGCCTTATCCCGGGCCTGGTCAAGTCGAGCTGGTAAGAGGTAGAGACTATGTCCGTGAATGATCCTCTCGGCGATATGCTGACCCGTATCCGCAACGCCATCGGCCGCAACAAGACCAAGGTCTCGACGCCGGCTTCGCGCCTTCGCGTGCGCGTTCTCGATGTGCTGAAGGCGGAAGGCTATATCCGCGATTACAGCCAGGTCGACTACGATAACGGCAAGTCCGAGATCGAAATCGAGCTGAAATACGGCGAAGGCGGTTCTGTGATCCGCGAGATCGCCCGCGTTTCCAAGCCCGGCCGCCGGGTCTATGTGTCCGTGAAGTCCATCCCGCAGGTCGCCAACGGTCTCGGGATCGCCATCCTTTCGACGCCCAAGGGCGTGATGGCCGATCACGAAGCGCGCGAAAAGAATGTGGGCGGCGAGCTTCTCTGCCAGATCTTCTGATCAGGTAGAGAGCGAAGCAAAGAACGAGGACAGAGAAATGTCTCGCATTGGCAAAAAGCCGGTCCCGGTGCCTCAGGGCGTTACGGCGCAAGTCGAGGGCCAGACCGTTACGGCCAAGGGGCCGAAGGGCGAACTGAAATTCGTCGTCAACGACGAGGTTCTGGTGAAGCTCGAGGACGGTGCCGTTTCCGTCGATCCGCGCGATCAGTCGAAGGATGCGCGCTCCAAATGGGGCATGTCGCGCACCCAGATCTCCAACATCCTTCACGGCGTGAAGGATGGTTTCGAGAAGAAGCTGGAGATCAACGGCGTCGGCTATCGTGCTGCTATGCAGGGAAAAAACCTGCAGCTTTCGCTTGGCTACAGCCACGAAGTGATTTACGAGACCCCGCAGGGAATCACGATCACCGTGCCGAAGCCGACCGAAATCGTTATCAGCGGCATCGACAAGCAGGTGGTCGGACAGGTCGCCGCCGAAATCCGCAAGAAGCGTGGCCCCGAGCCTTACAAGGGCAAGGGCGTCAAGTATGCGGATGAGACGATCGTCCGCAAAGAAGGCAAGAAGAAGTAGGAACGCAACTCATGGTCTCGAAAGTCTCCGTCAAGCGGCGCGCGGGACGTGTTCGCCGGAAGCTCAAGGCGGTCTCCAATGGCCAGCCGCGTCTTTCGGTTTACCGTTCCTCGAAGAACATTTACGTCCAGGTCATCGACGACGCCAAGGGCTGCACGCTCGCCGCAGCGTCCACCTTGGACAAGGATCTTCGCACCGATCTGAAGACCGGTGCCGATACTGCAGCAGCTGCTGCGGTCGGCAAGCTGGTCGCAGAACGCGCAAAGAAGGCAGGGGTATCGGAAGTGGTCTTCGACCGCGGCCCGTATCTCTTCCACGGCCGCGTCAAGGCGCTGGCCGATGCTGCCCGAGAGGGTGGCCTGAAGTTCTGATCCATTCGGGCGCATCAGGCGCCCGAATGAATTTTAACCCCGTGCTTCCGGAAAAGAACAAGGAAAAGGACAATGGCACAAGGACGTAGGGACGATCGCCGCGAGCGCGAAGAGCGCGATAGCGAATTCGTTGACAAGCTTGTTCATATCAATCGCGTTGCCAAGGTGGTGAAGGGCGGCCGTCGTTTCGGCTTTGCAGCTCTCGTCGTCGTCGGCGACCAGAAGGGCCGCGTTGGTTTTGGCCACGGCAAGGCGCGCGAAGTGCCGGAAGCCATCCGCAAGGCGACTGAGAGCGCCAAGCGCGACATGGTTTTCGTGCCGCTGCGCGACGGTCGTACGCTGCACCATGACGTGAACGGTCGCCACGGCGCCGGTCGCGTTCTGCTGCGCGCCGCCAAGCCCGGTACCGGCATCATCGCCGGTGGTCCCATGCGCGCCGTCTTCGAAACGCTCGGCATGCAGGACGTCGTTGCAAAGTCGCTCGGTTCTTCCAACCCGTACAACATGGTGCGTGCGACCTTCGACGCTCTCAAGCATCAGATGCACCCGAAGGACGTTGCTGCCCAGCGAGGCATTAAGTACTCGACGCTGCAGGCGCGCCGCGGCGCCACTGCTGGCTCCGAGGAATAGGGTTGACCGGCTGATCGGCCCGCTTTCGTGAGCGGGTTTTGATCGCCGACGTTTGCAAGGATTGATGAAGATGGCAGAGAAGAAGAAGGGCAAGACGCTCACCGTTGAGCAGATCGGTAGCCCCATTCGCCGCCCGGCCTACCAGCGTCAGACGCTGATCGGCCTTGGTTTGAACAAGATGCACCGCCGTTCCACGCTGGAGGATACTCCCTCCGTGCGCGGCATGATCGCTTCCGTGCAGCATCTCGTCCGTATCGTGGACGAGGCCTGAGGAACCGAGGAGATTTGATTATGAAGCTCAACGAACTCAGGGAAAACGAAGGCGCCACCAAATCGCGTAAGCGCGTTGGTCGTGGCATCGGCTCGGGCTCCGGCAAGACCGGCGGCCGCGGTGTGAAGGGTCAGAAGTCGCGTTCCGGCGTGGCGATCAAGGGCTACGAAGGCGGCCAGATGCCGCTTTACCGTCGCCTGCCCAAGCGCGGTTTTACCAACCTGTTCGGTTCCGATTACAACGAGGTATCTCTCGCCCGCCTTCAGCAGGCGATCGATGCCAAGAAGCTCGACGACAAGGCTACGATCGACGTCGACGCCCTGGTCAAGGCTGGCGTCCTGCGCCGCGCCAAGGATGGCGTGCGCGTGCTTGGCGATGGTGAGTTGAAGTCCAAGGTCTCGATCGAGGTTGCAGGCGCTTCCAAGTCGGCCGTCGAGAAAATCGAGAAGGCCGGCGGCTCCATCAAGCTGCTCGTTGCCCCCAAGGCAGCAGAATAATTTGATAGACAAGCGGCGGGCGCAGGTCCGCCGCTTGCATCCTTGCCCACCGCATCCTATTTCGGATGTTCGGCAACATGCGCCCGAATCGTGCGATGACGCAGGCGGCGCGTGACGGAGCGGAGAATTCTTCATGGCATCTGCAGCGGAACAGCTTGCGTCCAACCTCAATTTCGCCGCGTTCGCGAAAGCGGAGGATCTTAAGAAACGCATCTGGTTCACGCTCGGTGCGCTTCTGGTCTACCGTCTCGGGACCTATATTCCCATGCCGGGCATCAATCCCGATGCCTTCGCGCAGGCCTTCCAGCAGCAGTCTGGGGGCGTGCTCGGCATGTTCAATATGTTCGCCGGCGGTGCCGTCGGGCGTATGGCGATCTTCGCCCTGGGCATCATGCCCTATATTTCCGCCTCCATTATCATGCAGCTCATGACTTCGGTGGTTCCTTCGCTGGAACAGCTGAAGAAGGAAGGCGAGCAGGGCCGCAAGATCATCAATCAGTATACCCGTTACGGAACGGTCATCCTCGCGACTGTTCAGGCTTACGGCATTGCCGTCGGTCTGGAGGGCGGCGCGAATATCGTTGCCGATCCGGGCTGGTTCTTCCGCATTTCAGCTGTCATCACGCTTGTTGGCGGTACGATGTTCCTGATGTGGCTCGGCGAGCAGATCACCGCCCGCGGCATTGGCAACGGCATTTCACTGATCATCTTCTCGGGCATTGTCGCAGGTCTTCCGAGCGCAATCGGCGGTACGCTGGAGTTGGGCCGTACCGGCGCGCTGTCCACTGGACTGATCCTCGCGATCATCGTGCTCGTTATCGCGGTGATCGGCGCCATCGTCTTCTTCGAGCGCGCTCAGCGCCGGCTTCTGATCCAGTATCCGAAGCGCCAGGTCGGAAACCGGATGTTCCAGGGCGATACCTCGCACCTGCCGTTGAAGCTCAACACCGCGGGCGTCATTCCTCCGATCTTCGCTTCGTCATTGCTGTTGCTTCCGGCCACCGTTGCTGGCTTTTCCGACACGACGCAGCTTCCGGGCTGGGCATCGGCGGTGCTGGCGTCGCTCGGTCACGGCCAGCCGCTGTTCATGGCGCTTTATGCTTCGCTGATCATCTTCTTCGCCTTTTTCTACACGGCCATTGTCTTCAATCCGAAGGACACGGCCGACCAGCTGAAGAAGCATTCCGGGTTCATTCCGGGCTATCGTCCGGGCGAGCGTACGGCTGAATATATCGATTACGTTCTGACCCGCATTACGGTGATCGGCGCAATCTATCTGGTTTTGATCTGTCTTCTGCCGGAGTTCCTGATTTCGGCGACGGGTGTTCCGTTCTACCTCGGGGGCACATCGCTGCTCATCGTCGTCAGCGTTACGCTCGACACGGTCGCGCAGATCCAGGGCCATCTGATCGCCCATCAGTATGAGGGGCTGATCAAGAAATCCAAGCTGCGTGGGGGAAAGAGAGGACGATGAGGCTTATACTTCTTGGACCGCCGGGAGCGGGGAAGGGCACTCAGGCCCAGCGGTTGGTCGAGAAGCACGGCATCCCGCAACTATCGACGGGAGATATGCTGCGCGCCGCGGTTAGCGCGGGTACGGATGTTGGCAAGCGCGCCAAGGCTGTCATGGACGCCGGTGAGCTGGTCTCTGATGAGATCGTCAACGCCATCGTCGCCGAACGCATCGATCAGGCCGACTGCGCTGCAGGTTTCATTCTCGACGGTTACCCGCGCACGCTCGCGCAGGCTGATGCCGTAAGTGCCATGCTTGAGGAGCGCGGGCTGAAGCTTGACGCCACCATCGAGCTGGTTGTTGATGACGCCGCTCTTGTGGGCCGCATTGTCAAGCGGGCGGAGGATGCAATTGCCGCAGGGCAAACACCGCGCAAGGATGACAATCCCGAGGTGTTCGAGGAGCGTCTGCGTGAATATTACAAGAAGACCGCCGCGTTGATCGGATATTATCATGCCAAGGACCTGCTGCGGCGGGTCGATGGAATGATGACCATTGATCAGGTAACGGCGGAGATCGAAGCTATTCTCGCAAGCATCAAGTGAGCCGAAATTCGGATATCACGGTTGACTGGGAAGCGGATTTCGACTATGGCGAGCCGTTCTCCTGATCGAACGATTTGTTGGTCGGGCCGGTTGGCTCGGCCACGTTGTTTGTAGGAACGCGAATATCCCGCAAGGGCCGGCCTCCACCGGACGCGGGCAAACGAAACGCCGGAATATCCGGCAGCACATGGAGAAGAAGATGGCCCGTATAGCTGGCGTCAACATTCCGACCAACAAGCGCGTTGTGATTGCGCTTCAGTACATTCACGGCATTGGCCCGAAGCTGGCCGGTGATATCGTGAAGAAGGTCAACATTCCGCTCGAGCGTCGCGTTAGCGAACTGACCGATGCCGAGGTTCTGGCCATCCGCGAGACCATCGACCGCGATATGATCGTCGAGGGCGATCTGCGCCGCGAAGTGTCTATGAACATCAAGCGCCTGATGGACCTGGGTTGCTATCGCGGCCTGCGTCATCGCCGTTCGCTCCCGGTTCGCGGTCAGCGCACGCATACCAATGCGCGCACCCGCAAGGGGCCGGCCAAGGCAATTGCCGGCAAGAAGAAGTAATTGAGCGGTTCGAACGACGGGCGGTGAACTGGGTTTGCCGCTCGCTTTTCGTTTCGCTTGCAGGTGTAGCCGCTGGTGTTACGGCGGTGTAGAGATCGACTGAAAGGAAAGACATGGCCAAGGAAGCCACACGTGTTCGCCGCCGCGAACGCAAAAACATTTCGTCGGGTGTTGCTCACGTCAGCTCGACCTTCAACAACACGATGATCACCATTACCGACGCGCAGGGCAATGCGATTGCCTGGTCGTCCGCCGGCGCACAGGGGTTCAAGGGTTCGCGTAAGTCGACCCCGTTTGCTGCCCAGGTTGCTGCCGAGGATTGCGCCCGCAAGGCTCAGGAACATGGCATGCGCACCCTCGAGGTCGAGGTGTCGGGCCCTGGTTCGGGCCGTGAATCGGCTCTCCGCGCGCTGCAGGCTGCAGGGTTCACGATCACGTCCATTCGCGATGTGACGCCGATCCCGCACAATGGCTGCCGCCCGCGCAAGAAGCGCCGCGTCTAAAGACGCGTTTTGTGCCGCATGAGCCTGATGCGCTCCTCTGCGGTTTCCAGATCGCCCGCCACGATTGGATGGTGGCGGGGTAACGGAAGGAACCCGGAATGATCCAGAAAAACTGGCAAGAGCTTATCAAGCCGAACAAGGTGGAATTCTCCTCCAAGGGCCGCACGGTCACCACGCTTGTGGCCGAGCCGTTGGAGCGTGGCTTCGGCCTGACCCTCGGCAACGCGCTGCGCCGCGTGCTTCTGTCTTCGCTGCGCGGTGCTGCCGTGACGGCGGTACAGATCGACGGCGTGCTGCATGAGTTCTCCTCCATCCCCGGCGTGCGTGAGGATGTGACGGACATCGTCCTGAACATCAAGGAAATCGCGCTGCGCATGGAAGGCGATGGTCCCAAGCGCATGGTTGTGCGCAAGCAGGGCCCCGGTGCCGTGACTGCAGGCGACATTCAGACCGTCGGCGATGTTGAGGTTCTCAACCCCGACCATGTGCTTTGCACGCTGGACGACGGCGCTGAAATCCGCATGGAGTTCACGGTCGACAACGGCAAGGGCTATGTTCCTGCCGACCGCAACCGCGCAGAGGATGCGCCGATCGGACTCATCCCGGTCGACAGCCTCTACTCGCCGGTCAAGAAGGTCTCTTACAAGGTCGAAAACACCCGCGAGGGCCAGGTTCTCGACTACGACAAGCTGACCATGACCATCGAGACCAATGGCTCGGTGACGGGTGAAGATGCCGTGGCGTTCGCCGCCCGCATTCTGCAGGACCAGCTTGCACTGTTCGTCAACTTCGAGGAACCGCAGAAGGAACAGCCCACCGAGCAGGTGGCAGAGCTTGCCTTCAACCCGGCGCTTCTGAAGAAGGTGGACGAGCTCGAACTGTCGGTTCGCTCCGCCAACTGCCTGAAGAACGACAACATCGTCTATATCGGTGACCTGATCCAGAAGACGGAAGCCGAGATGCTGCGCACGCCGAATTTCGGTCGCAAGTCGCTCAACGAAATCAAGGAAGTGCTGGCCTCGATGGGGCTCCACCTCGGCATGGAAGTCGAGGATTGGCCGCCGGAAAACATCGAAGAACTGGCCAAGCGTTACGAAGACCAATACTAGGCCCGCAATCGTTTCGCCGAACGCGCGAACGACGGGAATGAAGGAGAAAGGCAATGCGTCACGGAAAATCCGGCCGCAAGCTGAACAGGACCGCAAGCCATCGCAAGGCGCTCTTTGCCAACATGGCTGCCTCGCTGATCGAGCATGAGCAGATCGTTACCACGCTTCCGAAGGCAAAGGAGCTTCGCCCCATCGTGGAGAAGCTTGTTACCCTTGGAAAGCGCGGCGACCTGCACGCCCGCCGTCAGGCGATCGCTGCAATCCGCAACGAGACCCTCGTGAAGCGTCTGTTCGACACACTTGCGCCCCGCTATGCGGAACGTAATGGCGGCTACACCCGCATCATGAAGGCGGGCTTCCGCCACGGTGACAATGCACCACTCGCCGTGATCGAGTTCGTCGATCGCGACGTTTCCGCCAAGGGTGCTGCCGACCGCGCACGCCTTGAGGCAGAAGGTGGCAATGAGGAAGCGGAAGCCGCATAATCGGCTTTCCTTTCCTTTCGATTTCAAAGGGGCCTTATGGCCCCTTTTTGCTTTCCGGGCTTTATCCCAGCGGGCCGCGAAAAATGAAGAAGGCACCGAGGCCGATCAGCGCAAAGCCCACCGCGTGATTGATGGTGAAGCTTTCTCCGAGATAGAGCACGGAGAAAAGGGCAAAGACGCAGAGCGTTATGACTTCCTGCATCGTTTTGAGTTCCGCGGCGCTGTAGACGGCGTGACCATACCGGTTGGCCGGTACGGCAAAACAATATTCGACGAACGCGATGATCCAGCTGACAAGGATGACAGCGACAAGCGGCTTGTTGGGAAATTTGAGATGACCGTACCAGGCAAATGTCATGAAGACGTTCGACACGGTCAGGAGCAGGATCGGGGATAGATGCGCAAGCGTCATGGCCGGAAGTCCGCAAGCCCACGAAAGGGCGCTCTCGGAAAGGAGCACTCATTTGGAATGGCCGACCCGGTATAGGCGGGTGGAGGTGGCTCGCGCCAGCCGAATCTGTGTCGGTCTCTTAAGCCTTTTATTACACGCAATTGCGTGGGAAAAGAGACCGCCTTATCTGTCGAAGACGCTGCGGTCGCTCGGTGCGCTGGCCCCCGTCGCAGCGGCAAGTACATATGTTGGAGCCATTTGCCCGCCCTATGGGTGAACAGCTCAAGAGGATGCGCCATGAACAAGTCTCTCCGCCTGTTTTCCCTGTTGCTCGTTCTTGTCCTGTCCATCGCCTGGCTGGTGCCAGCAGGGGCGCAGGACGGGGCGGGCGGCAGTCTGACCGATGCTCTTTCCAAGCTCCTGCGCGGTACGGACGCGTCCGGAGCGCAGGGGAACGGGCGGGGCGCCGAGCGGCGGGTTCCCTTCGGTCAGTCGGAAATACAGCTGTCCTTCGCTCCGCTTGTGCGCGAAACCTCGCCCGCCGTCGTCAATGTTTATGCGTCTTCCACGGTTCAGGTCCGTTCTCCCTTCATGGGGGACCCGTTCTTCGAACGCTTTTTCGGGCGGCAGCAAATGCCCCCGCGTGTCCGTTCCTCGCTCGGATCGGGCGTTCTGGTGGATCCGAGCGGTGTCATCGTGACGAACAACCACGTCATCAGCGGCGCTGACGAAGTGAAGGTCGCTCTGGCGGATGGCCGCGAATTCGAGAGCGAAATCCTGCTGAAGGACGAGGAGCTCGACCTGGCGGTCCTTAAGATCAAGGGCGATGAAGCGTTTCCCGCCGTACGGCTTGGGGATTCCGACATGCTGGAGGTCGGCGATCTCGTGCTCGCCATCGGTAACCCCTTTGGCGTGGGGCAGACCACCACCAGTGGCATTGTGTCGGCCTTGGCCCGCAGCCATATAGGCGTTTCCGATTTCGGTTTCTTCATCCAGACAGATGCCGCGATCAATCCGGGCAATTCCGGTGGCGCACTGATCGACATGAAGGGCCAGGTGATCGGCATCAACACCGCTATTGTGAGCCGTAGCGGTGGTTCCATCGGCATCGGCTTTGCCATTCCTGCCAATATGGTGCGTGCGGTGGTCGATGCCGCTCAGAGTGGTGCAAAGTCTTTCGAGCGTCCTTATTTCGGTGCCTCCTTCGACCCGGTGACCGCACAGATCGCGGAGGCGCTGGGCATGCCACGCCCGGTCGGCGCTCTGGTGCGCGAAGTGGCGCCTGACAGTCCGGCCGAACGCGCCGGCCTGAAACCGGGTGACGTCGTCACCGCCATGGACGGAGCCGATATCCAGCATCCCGATGCACTCGAATATCGCCTGGTGACCCATCCGGTTGATGAGGAGGGCACGGTTCGTATCTTGCGCGACGGCAAGAGCGAGGACATGACGTTCAAGCTGGAACGGCTCTCAGCGGGCGAAAATGCAGAACCTGTGCTGCTTGAAGGGCGCAGCCCCTTCGCCGGTGCTTCCATTGCCGATCTCGGTCCCCGGCTCGCCCAGCGCCTCAAATTGCCGCTCGCCAAGAAGGGCGTCGTCATCCTGGACGTCGACCGCCGTTCGCCTGCGGCCAGCATCGGTCTCCGGCGTGGCGATATTCTGCGCGAAATCAACGGCCTTGAAATCGATAGTGCCGACATGATGGAACAGGTGGCGCAAGAAGACAGCCGTCGCTGGTATTTTTCGGTTGAGCGCGACGGTCGGATATTGAAACAAAGCCTGAGATTCTAGAGCATCTTGTAGTCAGGCGGTTTCACCTGATGCCCGCATAAATGCGGAAAACGAGAGATGGAGTGGGGCAGCGTTTCGATGAAACGACGAACCATTCCGGAGCATTCAGGCACCGCGTGGTGGCACCTGATGTCTGAATGAATGTGGAATGCGTGTAAGCGCCTCCGGTCCATCGGGAGGGGCGACTGAGCGGGATATGAGCGATCTTTTTTCAGCAAATCATGAGGGCAATGACCTGGTCAGCCGGCCTTTGGCCGACCGGCTGCGGCCACGTCAACTGGCGGATGTTGTCGGTCAGGAACATCTGACCGGCGCCGACGGCGCGCTTACCCGCATGATCGACAGCCGCTCGCTCGGTTCCCTTGTTTTCTGGGGCCCACCGGGGACTGGAAAAACTACCGTGGCCCGTCTTCTGGCCGGCGAGACCGATCTGGCCTTCGAGCAGATTTCGGCGATCTTTTCTGGCGTTGCGGAACTGAAGAAGGTCTTCGAGACCGCGCGCATGCGCCGTTCGCAGGGGCGGCAGACACTGTTGTTCGTCGATGAGATTCATCGATTCAACCGTTCCCAGCAGGATTCCTTCCTGCCGGTCATGGAAGACGGTACAGTCATTCTGGTGGGCGCGACGACGGAGAACCCGTCATTCGAGCTCAATGCTGCGCTCTTGTCGCGGGCGCGCGTCCTGGTGTTTCACGCGCATACGCCTGAAAGCATCGCGCGCCTTCTGGAACGCGCCGAGGCTATGGAGGAAAAGCCGCTTCCGCTCGACGGTGAAGCGCGTGCGGTTCTCGTGCGCATGGCAGATGGCGACGGTCGCGCTGCCTTGACGCTGGCCGAGGAGGTCTGGCGTGCCGCCCGGCAGGGCGAGGTGTTTGATGCGGAAGGGTTGCAGCGCGTGGCCCAGCGCAGGGCGCCGATCTATGACAAGGGTCAGGACGGCCATTACAATCTGATCTCGGCGCTGCATAAATCCGTGCGCGGTTCGGATCCGGACGCCGCCCTTTATTATCTCGCGCGTATGTTCGACGCTGGGGAAGACCCGCTCTATCTCGGTCGCAGGCTGGTGCGCATGGCAGTGGAAGACATCGGTCTGGCCGATCCGCAGGCTCTCGGCATCGCCAACGCCGCCAAGGACGCCTATGAATATCTCGGTTCGCCGGAGGGCGAACTGGCGCTGGCCCAAGCCTGCGTCTACCTGGCCACGGCGCCGAAATCCAATGCTGTCTACACCGCGTTCAAACAGGCCATGTCGGCGGCCAAGGAAAATGGGTCGCTTTTGCCGCCGAAGCATATTCTGAACGCGCCGACAAAACTCATGAAGGAAACGGGCTACGGCGCCGGCTATGCCTATGACCATGACGCGCCGGATGCCTTTTCGGGCCAGAATTATTTTCCCGAAGAGATGGGGCGTCGTCGTTTCTACGATCCGCCCGAGCGGGGATTCGAGCGCGAAATACGCAAACGGCTCGAATATTGGGCACGGTTGCGCCGTGAACGGGGAGAGGGCGCATGAGGGGCCCGGTTGCTTTTTGCGCGGCTTCTGCCAAAAGGGCCGCATGAACCATTTTCTGATCGTGGCTGCCGGTGGGGCGATGGGTGCAGGCTTGCGTCATCTGACGGGGCTTGCCGCCCTGCGCCTTCTGGGAACATCGTTTCCCTGGGGAACGCTCACGGTCAATCTCGTCGGTTCCTTCGTGATGGGCGTTTTCATCGAGTGGCTGGCGCGGCGCTTCGGCACCTCGCCGGAGCTGCGTCTTTTCGTGGCGACGGGGCTCTTGGGAGGTTTCACCACCTTCTCCGCCTTTTCGCTCGATGCCGCTTTTTTATGGGAACGTGGCCAGGGCGCATTGGCGGTCGGCTACGTTCTCGTCAGTGTCTGCGGCGCTATCGCCGCGCTTTTCGCCGGGCTTTGGCTGGTCCGGCATTTTGCCTGAATGGGCTTGGAGCGAATTCAGATGTCGGGTGTGCAACAGGTCGAGATCGGCAAGGATGAGGGGGGCATGCGCCTTGACCGCTGGTTCAAGGTTCATTTCCCTGGCCTTGGTTTCGGCCATCTGCAGAAATTGCTGCGGTCAGGACAAGTGCGCGTCGATGGTGGCCGTGCCAAGGCGGATACGCGCGTACAGGCAGGTCAGATGGTGCGCATTCCCCCGCTCGAGGTCGACCGCAAGGGCAATGAAAACCTCACGGCCCACAGCCTGCGCAGCACTGGCGACGGTGAGGCCCTGTCGCAGATGCTCATTTATGAGGACCCGAAGGTCTATGTGTTCAATAAGCCGGCCGGTCTCGCGGTTCAGGGTGGTTCCGGGGTCAACCGTCATGTGGACGGCATGCTCGAAGCCTGGCGCAACAAGAAAGGCGAGAAACCGCGCCTTGTGCATCGCATCGACCGGGACACGTCAGGCGTGCTCGTGGTTGCCCGCACACGCCAGGCTGCTGTGAAGCTTACCGAAGCTTTTCGCGCGCGCGACACGAAGAAGACCTATTGGGCACTGGTTAAGGGCGTGCCGAAGAAGCCTGAAGGACGCATTTCCACCTGGCTGGTCAAGGAACAGACCCCGGATGGCGACAGGATGCGGGTTGCAAAGCATGGTGAACCCGATTCCGACCATGCGGTTTCGAACTATCGCCTGATCGAACAGGCGGCGACGAATCTTTCCTGGCTCGAAATGGAGCCCTATACCGGGCGGACCCATCAGTTGCGTGTCCACGCAGCCCATATTGGATGCCCGATCATCGGTGACCCCAAATATTTCGAAGCGGACCAGAACTGGGAGTTTCCCGGCGGCCTGCAAAAGCGACTGCATTTGCACGCGCGGCGGATCGTTATTCCACATCCCGACGGCGGCAGGATCGATGTCACCGCGCCGTTGCCCCCGCATATGCGGCAGAGCTGGAATCTGCTCGGCTTCGATGAAGCCTCAGCCGAGGATGCGCAATGACCGCTGCCACGCCGTCCCTGATCGACAGGCGGGACAGCATCGATGCGTTTGCTGCCCTGATGATGCTGGGCCTGAGCTTTTCCTGGGGGCTGAACCAGGTCGCCATCAAGATCACGAATATGGGCTTCAATCCCATGTTCGTGATGTTTCTGCGTTCTCTCGTCGCCACCGTACTTGTTTACCTGTGGTGCCGTTATCGCCGCATAAGCCTGTTCGAGCGCGACGGTACTCTGGTGCCCGGTCTTCTTGCCGGCGCGTTGTTCGGGCTTGAATTCCTCTGCATTTTCTTCGGACTTGACTACACCTCCGCCGCGCGCGGCGCCTTGATGCTCAACACGATGCCTTTCTGGGTTCTGGTCGGCGGGCACTTTTTTCTTGGCGAACGGATGTCCGCGATCAAGTTTGCGGGATTGCTGATGGCCTTCATCGGCGTGGCCGTTGTGTTTTCCGATGGATTGAGCCTGCCCGAGCCGAATGCGCTGATCGGCGATCTTCTGTGTCTCCTGGGCGGGCTTCTCTGGGCATTGACGATCATTGTCATCAAACAGTCGAAACTCACGGATGTGAGCGCCGAAAAGACACTGATGTATCAGCTCGCTGTGTCCACTGTGCTGCCGATCCCCTTTATTCCGCTCGCCGGACCGCTTTTCAGGGATGTGACAGGCCTGGCGATCGGAGCTTTCCTGTTCCATGCATTCTTTGTCGTCAGCTTCACCTATGTGTTGTGGTTCTGGCTGATGCGCCGCTATCCGGCTTCAGGCCTGTCCAGCTTCACCTTTCTGGTGCCGGTTTTCGGTGTCATGTGCGGCGGGTTGGTGCTTGGAGAGCCGCTGACGATGAAGCTGTTATTCGCACTTTCGCTGATCGCTGTGGGCCTGATCGTCGTCAATCGTCCGCGCAGGCGAAACATCCCTGCTTAAATCACCACAATAAACGGCCTATAGTAAAACCATGCGCGATCTTCTGAACGACCTCGAAGACGGAAAGACACCGGCCGAACAGGACCCGGTGCGTCGTGCCCAAAGCACGATGAAGCGGGCTTTGCCCAAGAGGTTCTACAAGGACGTCTCCGTAGGTGAAGAGGAGGAGGGGGCCTTCAGCATTCTTCTGGACGGGCGCGCCGTGCGCACGCCGGGCGCAACCAGGGTGCTCCTGCCAAGTCGGGCAGCGGCCGAACTCGTCGCATCGGAATATGCTGCGCAGGGCCAAGAGATCGATCCCGCTCAGATGCCGGTCACCCGCCTCGTCAATACCGCGATCGATGGCGTGGCCATCCACACGCAGCCGGTGGTCGAGGATGTCCTGCGTTATGCGACCAGCGATCTCCTTTGCTATCGCGCACCTTCACCGGAGCGTCTGGTGGCCATGCAGGCCGAGGCATGGGATCCGGTTCTGGACTGGATTCAAAGTGTTACGGGCGCTCAGTTCATCCTTGCTGAGGGCATTGTGCATGTGGAACAATCTCGCATCGCAATCGCCGCGATCAGCACCTATCTGCGT
This sequence comes from Nitratireductor indicus C115, assembly GCF_000300515.1. Lineage (GTDB taxonomy): Bacteria > Pseudomonadota > Alphaproteobacteria > Rhizobiales > Rhizobiaceae > Nitratireductor > Nitratireductor indicus. The sequence continues at coordinate 28,947 of NZ_AMSI01000019.1, read as the reverse complement.
CAGCGGACGGATCCGTTCCGGCTGGCGGCAATCCACGTCATGACCTCGCTCACCGGTTCTCTTCTGCTCGCGCTTGCGGTCGAAGGGAAAATGCTCTCGGCGCAGGAAGCATGGCAAGCAGCTCATGTGGACGAGGATTGGAACATTGCCCAATGGGGAGAGGACGGTGAAGCAAAGCTTCGCCGCGCCTCGCGCGAGCGAGACATGATGGCGTCGGCAAGCCTGCTGTCAGCTCTGGAAGACTGAAACCGCAGCTCAGATCAGGCGATCCGTGCTCCGCCGAGCCGCCTGACATTCTTATAATTGAAGGCGCCGGGCGCTTCGACCGTCCACTGTGTACGCGATGGTGCCGGAAGTCGGGCTTTCCGCGCACCGGTGCTGGGCTGGAACGAGCTTTGCTCCGCTGGCCTTCCATCGGTGGGGCATCTGACGGAACAGGATGCCTCTTATTTGCTGCCGAAAGCCTGATAAAGCATTGCCGCGATCTCGCTTTCCAGCGGGAAAGACAGCATGCCCATGACCGAATAGCCGAGCAGCCACGGCATGAGATAAAAGCGGATCATGAAGAAGAACCACGCCACGTAGATCGGAATGAGCGGCTCGAGGAGAAAGCCGGGCGTGATGGGCTTGAAAAGCCTGAGGATAGGGTTGGTGGCGCGCACGAAGAAGCGCATGAAGAAGAAGCTCGAATCCTCCGGCAGGAAGATTCCCATGGCCGCCCGGGCGATGAGCGTCCACATGATGACGCCCAGAAAATAGTCCAGCGCGATGACCCAGATCGGAAACGCCGCAATCGTCCCCTGCATGTTTTGCTCCTCCCGACATGATCGGGGGCGGGTAAACCCGCCCCCGATCTTACTTTAGCCGGATCAATGTTTGGCTGAAAGGATCGGCGGGCCCGCAGGAACGCGGGTTTCGTCGACCATGCGCTGAATTTCTTCATCCGGAGCTGGCGTCATGAGCGTGACGACCACCATCGCGATCAGGCTGGCGGCCATGCCGACAATGCCGAACCGCAGATGATCGATGCCGAACCATGGAGTGCCGCCTGTATAGACATAGTAGAGATACAGGCAGCCCGCGCCAAAGCCGGCGACCATACCTGCAACGGCGCCTTCGCGGTTTGCACGCTTCCACCACACGCCAAGGGCGAGCGGGAAGAAGAGGCCGGAACAGGCGAAGCAGAACGCCCAGGCCACAGCTCCGAGGATACCTGTGAGCTGAAGAGAGGCGATCAAAGCGCCGAGCGCACCGATGCCGAGCAGCAGAACACGGGCAACCACAAGCCGGATGGCCGTGTCAGCCTTGGGATCGATCATCTTGTAGTAGAGATCGTGGCTGAGCGCGTTGGCGATGGCCAAAAGCAGGCCGTCGGCCGTAGACATGGCGGCAGCCATGCCGCCGGCAGCAACGAGGCCGGAGATCACATAGGGAAGCCCCGCGATTTCCGGAGTGGCGAGCACGACGATGTCGGGCCGCATGAAGAACTCGTTGAGCTGCAGGATGCCGTCGCCGTTCTGATCGGCAATGGCCAGGAAGCCGACATCCGACCAGTTCCTGATCCAGTCGAGCGACGCGACCTCGGCAAAAGGTTTGCCGATGATGGCCGTGGGCAGGCTGGGATCGAGAAGCTGGAGCTTTGTCAGCGTGGCAAGCGCCGGTGCCGTGAAATACAGCATGAAGATGAACAGCAGCGACCAGGCCACGGACTTGCGTGCGGAGCGCACGGAGGGCGTGGTGAAGTAGCGCATCAGGATATGCGGTAGCGAAGCCGTTCCTGCCATCATGCACAGGGCCAGCGTCACGAATTTCCACTCGGCATAGTCGCCGACCGGGCCCGTATGCGGGGTCGTGAGCACCGACAGGCCCTTGATCGCCTCAAGCGGCGGGTTCAGGCCATACATGGCTTCGAACTTCGTCATGCTGGACGCTGCCTCACCATAGGTGAAATGCGGAATGACGCCGAAGCCTTGCGCATTGGACATCCAGATCACCGGCACCAGATAAGCGACGATGAGCACGATATATTGCGCAACCTGCGTCCAGGTGACGGCGCGCATGCCGCCCAGCATCGAGCACAGCAGGATGCCCAGAAGCCCGAACCACACACCATAGTGATAGGGGATGTGCAGCGCGCGTGCGGCGATTGTTCCGGTCGCATCGATCTGCGCCGTCACATAGGTGAAGGATGCCACGACCAGAACGATGACCGCGCAGAGGCGGGCGAGATTGCCGCCGTAACGCGTACCGATGAAGTCGGGCACCGTATAACAGCCGAACTTGCGCAGATAAGGCGCCATCAGCGAGTTGACGAGCACATAGCCGCCGGTCCAGCCGACGATGAAGGCCATGTAGCCGTAACCGCCGAAATAGACGCCGCCGGCAAGCGCCACGAAGGAAGCGCCCGACATCCAGTCGGCCGCAGTGGCCATGCCGTTATAGACTGCCGGAACCTGTCGCCCGGCCACATAGTAGGCATCCACTTCCATCGTTCGCGACAGCCACCCGATGATGGCATAGATCGCGATTGTGAAGGCAACGAACAGGATGCCGATCGTGTCGGCACCGACCCCGAGCTGTTCGAGTATAGCCATCAGGATGATGAAGGCGAGGAAGCCGCCGGTGTAGATCGTGTATACCCGGCCGATATTGTCGATGAACCGTCCCTGCATCAAAGCCATGTCGGTCCCCTCCCTACTCTTCGCCGTAGCCGAACTCGTCGTCGATCGCGTCCTGGCGCCAGTTCTGCACCCAGATCATGACGACGAAAGCGATGAGCGAGCCTTGAGCGATCATGTAGTAACCCAGCGGAAAGCCGATGAACGTGAACTTGTTCAGGGGCCCGACCAGCCAGGGGATTACGAGCGAGAAGAACGCCCAGAGCACCAGAACGACGATGGTCAGGTTTCTGGTTTTCGCCCAATAGCGATCCTTCGCACTTTCTGCGTCATTTGCGGACATTGTGTCCTCCTCCCGATAAACCGTTAGCGACCAAAGTCGTTAACTGCCGCCATTGCAGTTCTTCCCAAACGGACTCACAATGGCATGTCTCAAGCATTGGGCAGTTCCCGGGCAAAGAAAATCGAGACATTGGTCGTAGTCTAAACACGGCGAAATCTTGGGCGGGGAGGAGGTTTTCCATGGGTGTCGAGTGGACGAGGAGCATGGCATTCCTGCGCGAGGCCGCAGGCCGCCTGCGTTTGCGCAGGGAGCGCGAATCCATCGAAACGGCCGATCAGCTTGCCGCTTTCGTGAGCACGCGCTCGGCCTTCGTCGCCCAGAAGAAGCTCTACGGCTATCTGAAGGCGCGAATGGGAACCCGTTACCCGTCGATGTTTGAGGATGATGTTTTCATCCAGTCGATCAATGTGGCGAAGCTGCATGTTTTTGCAGCCTGCCTTTCAGATATGGCCGTCCATACCGTGGCACGGGTAGGGCATACAGGCAGCCTCAGCAACGAGCAGGTGGCCTTGCTGGCCAGCCATTGTTTCGAATGGGGGATTGGAGACAATGAGGCCCATCTGCCGGACGAGGGAATGGCGCGGTCCTGGAGAGATGGCTTTGCCGCCCGGTTGAGGGATGTGCACTGGGAGAACCTGGCAGCCGGGGGCGATGCCTTCAGCGAAAGCCCGAAGGCACTGTTCCAGTGGGCGCCGATCGCAGAAAATCTCAAGCGCTACGATCAGGAAATCGTGGAGAACTCGATACGCTTCGCTTTCGGCGAGGTGGCCCGCGATTTTCGAGAGCGAGCAACACTGGGCGGCATCGCGACGGATTGGTGCCGCAGCAGGATGGACGCGGAGGCCCCCGCCCAATCCTGATGAAGTGTAATAAAAAAGCCCCGCCCGAAGGCGAGGCTTTTCGGTTCTTCGAACCGGACGGTCTTAGACCGAGTAGTACATGTCGAACTCGACCGGATGCGGCGTCATCTCGAAGCGCAGCACTTCAGCCATCTTCAGCTCGATATAGGCGTCGATCTGATCGTCGTCGAACACACCGCCGGCTTTCAGGAAGCCGCGATCCTTGTCGAGCGCCATCAGAGCTTCACGCAGCGATGCGCAGACGGTCGGAACCTTCTTCAGCTCCTTCGGCGGCAGGTCGTAGAGGTCCTTGTCCATGGCCTGGCCGGGATGGATCTTGTTCTTGATGCCGTCGACGCCGGCCATCAGCATGGCGGCAAAGGCGAGGTAGGGGTTGGCTGCCGGATCCGGGAAACGGACCTCGACGCGCTTTGCCTTCGGCGAAGAGCCGAACGGAATACGGCAGGAAGCCGAACGGTTGCGTGCCGAATAGGCGAGCAGAACCGGAGCCTCGAAGCCGGGCACCAGACGCTTGTAGGAGTTGGTGATCGGGTTGGTGAAGGCGTTCAGGGCCTTGGCATGCTTGATGATGCCGCCGATGTAGAACAGGCAGGTTTCGGAAAGGCCCGCATATTCATTGCCGGCGAAGGTCGGCTTGCCATCTTTCCAGATCGACTGGTGAACGTGCATGCCCGAGCCGTTGTCGCCGTAGATCGGCTTCGGCATGAAGGTTGCCGTCTTGCCATAGGCATTGGCGACCTGATGCACGACATATTTGTAAATCTGCATCTTGTCGGCATTGCGCAGCAGCGTGTCGAACTTCACGCCGAGCTCGTGCTGGGCGGCGCCCACCTCATGGTGATGCTTTTCGACCGTCACGCCCATCTCGGTAAGCACGGTCAGCATCTCGGAGCGCATGTCCTGGAGCGAATCGATCGGCGGAACCGGGAAATAGCCACCCTTGACGCGGGGACGGTGACCAAGGTTGCCGGTCTCATAGTCCGTGTCGTCGTTGGAGGGCAGTTCGGTCGAATCGAGCTTGAAGCCGGTGTTGTAGGGATCCGCCTTGTACTTCACATCATCGAACACGAAGAACTCGGCTTCGGGGCCGACGAAGATGGTGTCGCCGATGCCCTCGGACTTCACATAGGCTTCCGCCTTCTTGGCCGTGCCGCGCGGGTCGCGGTTATAGGCTTCGCCGGAAACCGGATCGAGAATGTCGCAGAAGATCGCCATGGTCGACTGGGCGAAGAACGGGTCGATATGGGCCGTCTCCGGCTCGGGCATCAGCACCATGTCGGACTCGTTGATGGCCTTCCAGCCGGCGATGGACGAACCGTCGAACATCACGCCGTCGGCGAACATGTCCTCGTCCACGGCCACGACATCCATGGTGACATGCTGCAGCTTGCCCTTCGGATCGGTGAAACGCAGATCGACGAACTTCACGTCGTTGTCCTTGATCTGCTTCATGATGTCTTGTGCTGTGGTCATAATCACTTTCCTGTTTGGGATGGTATTGACGCTGTGGCCCTTGCGAATGCCGGGGCCGGAAGTGGGAGGGGATCAGACGGCGTCCGCGCCGGTCTCACCGGTGCGGATGCGGATGACTTCCTCGACATTCGTTACAAAGATCTTGCCGTCGCCGATGCGGCCCGTCTGGGCAGCCTTGCGGATGGCTTCGATTGCGGCATCGACGGTTTCGTCGGGCAGAACCACTTCGATCTTCACCTTGGGTAGGAAATCGACGACATATTCAGCTCCGCGATAGAGCTCGGTGTGCCCTTTCTGGCGGCCGAAGCCCTTGGCCTCGATAACTGTGATGCCCTGAAGGCCGACCTCTTGAAGGGCTTCCTTCACTTCGTCGAGCTTGAAGGGTTTGATGATCGCTTCGACCTTTTTCATACCTGGGTGGTCTCCAATGGGTTCTCAGGAATGGCTTTGCCACGCCCCTCGTTGCTCCGCCTCGGTTAAAGCACAAAACATGCCAACTCACTCTTGGGGCTTGCATGAAGCGTGCCAAGCACTGCATTCTGCCGCAAAAGCCTCTGGAAGCGCAGCTTTTTCGGATCAGACGTCACCTTCAGGTTAGGCGGCGGGGCAAAACAACTATCGCTGCCAATGCTGTGGGGCTTGGAGTTGATTATAAAATATGCATTTCGCCTAAAAAAGCGGCAAAAGGCCACGGCAATGGAAATTCTTACATCCGCGGAAATGGGCAGAACGGATCGGAGGGCAATCGCGAAGGGCCCATATGACGGGTATGGGCTCATGCGCAATGCGGGAGCTTCCGTTGTTGATGAAATACTGGCGCGCTTTGCAGAAGTGCATGGTGTCGACGTCCTTTGCGGCCCGGGAAACAACGGGGGTGATGGCTATGTTGTGGCCCGGCTTCTCCACGAGCGTGGTCTCGATGTGAGAGTGTTCGCCAGCGCGCCGCCCCGGCAGGGCAGCGATGCAGCACTTGCCGCGCGCGACTGTTCCGTGAGGCCTGAGCCTCTGAGTGTCTTTCGCGCCACCCGTGAACGGCTGGTGGTGGATGCGCTTTTTGGTGCAGGCCTCTCCAAGGAGATTGGTGGGCCGGAAGCTGAGGCGATAGGCTCGACCCAGGCAGCGGGATGCCCGGTCGTTGCCGTCGATCTTCCGTCGGGCGTTTCAGGCGACAGCGGTGCCATTCTCGGAGCCGCATTTTCCGCCACTCTTACGGTGACCTTCTTTCGCGCCAAACCCGGCCATTTTCTATATCCGGGAAGGGAACGCTGCGGTGCCATCGTCGTTGCGGACATAGGCATCGCGCCGACCGTTATCGAGGGGGCGGGGATAAAGCTTTGGGAAAACGGCCCGCATGTGTGGCGCAGCGATTTTCCCTCGCCGTCCTCCCAGATGCATAAATATACGCGAGGCCATGTGGCCGTTTTCTCGGGAGGGGCAAGCGCAACCGGTGCGGCGCGGCTCTCAGCGCGTGCTGTCGCCCGGATCGGCGCAGGTGCCGTCACGATGCTCTCACCGTCGAGCGCTCTTCTGGTAAATGCCGCGCATCTGACATCCATCATGCTTCAGCGTGCCGATACGCTTGCGGATGTGGAGACTTTCGTTGCGAACCGCCGTCCGGCGGCGGCTTTGCTTGGGCCGGGCTTCGGTGTCGGAGAGACGGCCCGGCTTTTCGCCCTTTTTCTTCTTGGACGAAGAAAAGGCGATCTAAAGGGCGTGGTTCTGGATGCTGACGCCATCACCTCCTTTGCTGAAGAGCCGCGATCATTGTTAGAGCGCATGGTCGACGGTGAGATGCCCGAGCTCGTCCTGACACCGCACGCAGCGGAGTTCGAGCGCCTTTTCCCGGATATCGCCGCCGATCGCTCCCTGTCGAAAGTCGAGCGGGCCCGTGCGGCTGCATTGCAGGCGAGTGCCGTGGTTTTACTGAAGGGAGCGGATACGGTTGTCGCCGCACCCGACGGGCGCGCAGTGATCAACGCAAACGGCACGCCTTATCTCGCGACGGCGGGGTCGGGCGATGTCCTTGCCGGTATCATCGCCGGGCTGATCGCGCAGTCCATGCCGGTCTTCGAGGCCGCAGCCGCAGCCACCTGGCTGCATGCTGAGGCCGGGAGGCTATTCGGCCCCGGTCTGATTGCCGAGGATTTGCCGGAGCTTCTTCCTGAAGTGCTGTCTGGCTTGCTCGGAGCTTCGTAGCCATTCGGGTGCAATCAAATTCACTCGAATGGCTACGAAATGCAGCAGACCCAGGACCGCCCGCCTGAAGCCGCTGTGTGCGCAGAAAGACGGCGGAGCTAGACGCGTTTCATTAATGCCTGCGCTGCCTGCGGCGCCCGGATTTTTCCCTCGTGAATGAAGTAGACAAACACGTCGCGCGGAGTTTTCTGTGCTGTGAAGGCGGGGTCGGCGAGTGGCAAATCCTCCGGCTGGCCGCCCTCGGCCCAAAGCGAGGCGCACGCCGCCCATCGGTCCAATTCCGCCGGGGGATAGGCGGTGGGAATGTCATCCTCGCCGCGCTGCAGGCGGGCATAGACAAAATCGGCAGTGACGTCCGCCATTTCGGGATAGGTGAAATGGTGAGCATAGCAGATCGCCGCACCATATTTCCGCGCCAGCGCCGGAAACTCAGGCGTCAGGAATGTGTCGTGCCGAACCTCGAGCACATGCCTTAGTGCAATGCCGTCCTGCGTTGCCGGCAGGAGTTGAAGAAAGCCTTCGAAATCGTCCGGCTCGAATTTCTTCGTCGGCGCGAACTGCCAGACGAGAGGTCCCAGCTTGCCGCCCAATTCTGCGATGCCGGAATTCAGAAATTTTGAAAGAGATTCAGAGGCTTCGGAAAGAATCTTGCGGTTTGTGACGAAGCGGTTCCCCTTGAGCGCGAAGATGAACCCATCAGGGGCTTCGGATGCCCATTTGGCGTAGACCGCAGGCTTCTGGCTGCCGTAATAGGTGCCGTTCACTTCGATCGTCGGAAGCTGACGGCTGGCATATTCGAGCTGCCGCTTCTTGGGCAGGTCGTCAGGATAGAAAGTTCCTTCCCATGGCGCAAACGTCCAGCCGCCGATACCGGCGCGAATGGTTCCTTTTGTCATGCAATCACTCCGCTGCCTGGGCTTTGCCGGCGGGGCGGCGTTCCAGGAGTTCCTTGAGGAACTTGCCCGTATAGCTGCGCGGCTCCGCCATGATATCGTCTATGGAACCGGAAGCCACAAGCTCGCCACCACCATCGCCACCCTCCGGGCCGAGGTCGAGTATCCAGTCGGCGGTCTTGATGACTTCCAGATTATGCTCGATCACAGCGACGGTATTTCCTTGGTCGACAAGCTCATGCAAAACTTCAAGAAGCTTTGCTACATCATGGAAATGCAAGCCTGTTGTCGGTTCATCCAGAATATACAAGGTCCGACCCGTCGCGCGTTTCGAGAGCTCCTTTGCTAGCTTGATGCGCTGGGCCTCGCCACCCGAAAGCGTCGTGGCCTGCTGGCCGATATGGATATAGCCGAGACCGACCCGTGCCAGGGTTTGCAGCTTGTCACGCACGGCCGGCACGGCGGCGAAGAATTCCACACCTTCCTCGACTGTCATTTCCAGAACATCGGCGATGGATTTGCCCTTGAAGGTGACTTCCAGCGTCTCGCGATTATAGCGTTTGCCATGGCACACATCGCAGGTGACGTAGACGTCCGGCAGGAAGTGCATCTCGATCTTGATGACGCCGTCGCCCTGGCAGGCCTCGCAGCGCCCGCCCTTCACGTTGAAGGAGAAGCGGCCCGGCTGATAGCCGCGCGCCTTGGCCTCCGGCAGACCGGCAAACCAGTCGCGGATCGGCGTGAAGGCGCCCGTATAGGTGGCAGGGTTGGAGCGAGGCGTACGGCCGATAGGCGACTGATCGATATCGATCACCTTGTCGAGATGCTCGAGCCCCTCGATCCGGTCATGTTCTGCCGGGTGTTCGCGCGATCCCATGATGCGGCGCGAAGCAGCCTTGAACAGCGTTTCGATGAGTAAGGTCGATTTGCCGCCGCCTGAAACGCCGGTGACGCAGGCGAAGGTGCCGAGCGGAATATCCGCCGTCACATTCTTCAGATTGTTGCCACGCGCACCCACAATGCGGACGCGCCGCTTCTTGGAAATCGCCCGGCGCTCCTGTGGCATGGGAATAGCGAGTGCGCCGGTCAGATATTTACCGGTGATGGAATTGGGATTGGCCATGATGTCGCGCGGCGTGCCTTCCGCGATGACCCTTCCTCCGTGGACGCCGGCTGCCGGGCCGATATCGACCACATAGTCGGCGGTCAGGATGGCGTCCTCATCGTGCTCGACCACGATCACCGTATTGCCGAGATCGCGCAGATGCCGCAGCGTGGCGAGAAGGCGGTCATTGTCGCGCTGATGCAGGCCGATCGATGGCTCATCGAGCACATAGAGGACGCCCGTCAGACCTGATCCGATTTGCGAGGCCAGCCGGATGCGCTGGCTCTCGCCCCCCGACAACGTGCCCGAATTGCGCGACAGCGTCAGATAGTCGAGACCGACATCGTTGAGGAAGGTCAGGCGCTCGCGGATTTCCTTGAGAATGCGCGTGGCGATTTCGTTCTGCTTTTCGTTCAGCCGTTGGGGAAGTCCCTCGAACCAGCTGCCGGCATGGCGGATCGACATCTGCGTGATCTCGCCGATATGCTGCCCGTCGATCTTGACGGCCAGGGCTTCCGGCTTGAGGCGATGCCCGCCGCAGGCCGGGCAGGGATGGGCTGACATGTAGCGCTCGATTTCCTCGCGCATCCAGGCGGAGTCCGTCTCCTTCCAGCGCCGCTGCAGGTTCACCACCACCCCCTCGAAGGGCTTTGTGGTGCGATAGCTGCGTAGGCCGTCATTATAGTCGAAGGCGATCTTGTTATCGCCCGTTCCGTTCAGGATCGCATCCTTGGCATCGGCCGAAAGATCGCGCCAGCGGTCGCCCACCTTGAAACCGAATTCGCGCCCGAGCGCCTCCAGCGTCTGGAGATAATAGGGCGATGTCGACTTGGCCCACGGGGCAATTGCGCCCTCGCGCAGCACAACGCTTTCGTCGGGCACAACAAGCATGGGGTCTATGGCGCGCTGGCTGCCGAGGCCGTCGCAGGCGGGGCAGGCGCCGGCCGGGTTGTTGAAGGAGAAGAGGCGCGGCTCTATCTCGGGAATGGTGAAGCCGGAAACGGGGCAGGCGAATTTCTCCGAAAAGACGATCCGCTCATGGGTCTCGTTCTTCGACTTGTTGGCACCGCCGCCCTTCGCTGTCTCGTCGTCGGCAAGCGGCTTATCGGCGAATTCTGCAACCGCAAGCCCGTCGGCGAGCTGAAGGCAGGTCTCGAGCGAATCGGCCAGTCGCGTCGCGAGGTCAGGGCGCACCACAACACGATCCACCACCACGTCGATGTCGTGCTTGTATTTCTTGTCGAGCGCGGGAACGTCGGCGATCTCATAGAAGGTGCCGTCCACCTTCACGCGCTGGAAACCCTTTTTCTGCAGTTCGGCGAGTTCCTTGCGGTATTCGCCCTTTCTACCGCGCACGATGGGCGCGAGAATATAAAGCCGCGTGCCTTCGTCGAGAAGCATGACGCGGTCAACCATCTGGCTGACAGTCTGGCTTTCGATGGGCAGGCCCGTGGCTGGCGAATAGGGCACGCCGACACGCGCAAACAGGAGGCGCATATAGTCGTAGATTTCCGTCACAGTGCCGACGGTGGAGCGGGGATTGCGTGAGGTTGTCTTCTGTTCGATGGAAATGGCCGGCGATAGTCCGTCGATCTGGTCGACATCCGGCTTCTGCATCATTTCCAGGAACTGACGGGCATAGGCCGACAGGCTTTCGACATAGCGTCTTTGGCCTTCGGCATAGATCGTGTCGAAGGCAAGCGACGACTTGCCTGAACCCGAAAGCCCGGTCATGACGATCAGGCTCTCGCGCGGAAGGTCGAGATCCACATTCTTCAGATTGTGCTCGCGCGCACCGCGAATGGAAATGAACTTGTGTTCGGGCATGCCCCGTCGCTGCCTTCTAAAAATGATGGACCAGCCGAAACAGGCCGACCGTGCTTCATGTAGGAAACGCAGCGCGAATGTCGATGGCCACGGAAGGACCGCGCCGCGCGGCCACGTCTCGCCGCAAGGAGCGTTTTCCCGTTTTTTTACCCGCAGAGCAAGCAAAAAGAACAAAAAATGAACAATCTCCTGACAATGATTGCCTGCGCTGTCCCGAAAAATCGTTTTGCCTTGAAGGCGGGCGATCAAGGCGGGGTGATCCGATCACGTTTTGCAACGGCGGCCTTTGGTGCCTTGACCCTGCGCAGCGGCGGGAGCAGACTGACTCGGTCAGCGTTCAAAGAGCGTCAGGACCGTTCTGATCGGGTGCCGGTGGGCACATTCGAATGGCAGGGCGCAGATACTGGCGCTGAATGGAGCAAAGACTGAAACGACAGAAGGAGGGAGGCATGACTCCACCGGACCGATCGTTCAGGCTCCGCGAGTCGAGCGGAGCCACAGCCGGCTGACTCTCGCGATATTCAGGAAGAGGCTTTTGACGATACGGACCCGTTCGGGTTGCGTCGTCCAGGCGTTTGAACTGATGTTCAAAAGGGTCTGAAGATGCGCGCCAAAGGTAAGCATCGACTGATGGGCAGGACAAAGCTCTGGACCGGCTGCCTAATCCAACAAATCAACTGATTGATGCGGTGCAATCCGCGACCGCAATAGTATGCCGGTAATCGATCCCGGCATGGAGGATCAGAAGATCCGCAGCCCCGCGCGCTTCGAAGGAAAGCGGCGGGGCTATCTGTATCTGGACGGGAAAGGCCCAATCACGTCCTGCTTGACACCGTCAGCGAGGAATGGGAACATAAAAAGAACAAAATTGATTTGTGGACGATACCGCATGCGTATGCGCATGACCGCGCATGCGTGGTCTCGTTGCGATAAGGTGCGCGACACAGTTCGGACAAGCGTGGAGAAGCGTCATGGCGGGTAGCGTCAACAAGGTCATTCTGGTGGGAAATCTGGGCGCTGACCCGGAAATCCGCCGGCTCAACTCCGGTGATCCGGTGGTCAATCTGCGCATTGCCACCTCCGAGACTTGGCGCGACCGCCAGTCGGGCGAGCGCCGCGAACGCACCGAATGGCACAATGTGGTCATCTTCAACGACAATCTCGCCAAGGTTGCCGAGCAATATCTGAAGAAGGGTGCCAAGGTTTATCTGGAGGGGCAGCTCCAGACACGCAAATGGACCGATCAGAACGGTCAGGACCGCTACACCACTGAAATCGTTCTGCAGAAATTCCGCGGCGAGTTGCAAATGCTGGACGCACGCGGGCAGGGCGGTGACGCCCAGGTCGGCTATGGCGGCGGGCAGGGCAATTACGGCGGTGGCGGTAGCCGTGGGTCCGATTTCGGCCAGTCAGGTCCGGCGGAAAGCTCCGGCGGCGGTGGCGGCTATTCGCAGAACCTGGACGATGAGATTCCGTTCTGATGCAGCGACGTGGTGACGGCCGTTCCAATGCGGATTGCAGGCGCGGCCGTCTCCGTTTTGCCTTTCAGCTTGCCATCTCCGGCGCGCTTCTTGCTGCGGCATCGGCTGTTTTCGTTTCTGTGCCTTCACCTGTTGTGGCGCAAGAAAGCTGGCCGGAGAAAAAGTGCAGGCTTTTCAGCGAATTCAAGGCAGACATCCTCGCCCAGCTGGGCATAAAGGGAATGAGCGAGGCCTTTTTGAAGGCGCAGGATGATTTCATCACCGGCGGATGCCGGACGCGCATTCCCATTTGCCCTGTGACTGCCGAGGAAATAGAGTTTTCCAATCTGCTCTCGTTGCAGATGATGAATGCTGGCGCGACGGGCTCTTTCCTTCCATTTTCATGTGTTGTGCCGCCAGATGGAAACAGCTGACGCCCGCATGAAGTCTGAAAGCGGAAGATAAGGCACCCTTTCCAACACATGAAGGATGCTTTGCGCCGATGAGGATCACCCCAGCATGAGAACGCGGCAACGGGCGCCGGCTTCGGCTGCCGGAGCCTCTGGCTCGCGGACGATCAGCGCATTTGCTGCCGCGAGCGTCGTCAGCATGGATGAGTCCTGCACCGGGAACGGAGTCGCGATCAGGCCTTCCGGGCCCGCAGCGACCGAAGCGCGAATATAGTCGCGCCGTTCGTCGTTTTCCTTGAGCGGGGCGGACAGGACCGCGCTGCGCAGGTCGGGCGTGAAGCTGCGCCGCCCGAGCCGCGCCACCAGCGGCCGCAGGAAAAGATGCGCGCAAACGAGGCTCGATACGGGATTGCCGGGAAGGCCCAGCACGCGCATCTCGCCGAGGCGACCAAACATGAGAGGTTTTCCGGGACGCATGGCGATCTTCCAGAAGCCCATGGAGAGCCCGGCATCGAGCAGTGCCTGGCGCACGAGATCGCGCGCGCCAACCGAGGCTCCGCCGAGCGTCACCAGGACCTGCGCGCCCGCATGATGCGCCCTTTTAACTGCCGTGGTGATGGCAGCGGTATCGTCACGAACGATGCCCAGATCCAGGATGCGCGCGCCTTCGGCCTTTGCGAGCGCGCCGATGGCAAAGCCGTTGGAGGCGACAATCTGATCTGGCCCGCATGGTTCTCCCGGTAGAACGAGTTCATCGCCGGTTGCAAGAATTGCGACCAGCGGACGCTCCGTGACAGGAAGGCGGGTATGACCGGCGGCAGCAGCGAGCCCAATGGCAGGCGGTCCCATCAGGCGCCCTTCGTCGAGAAGGGCATCGCCTTCGTTGAAATCGAGGCCGGCGCGCCGGATGTGCCGCCCCTTTTCCACCGCCTGTACCGCCTCGACCTGTCCGTTGGGCAGGGTGCGCGCGTTTTCCTGGATGAGAATTGTGTCGGCGCCTTCGGGAACCGGCGCTCCGGTGAAGATGCGAACGGCCTGTCCTGCGCCGAGCGATCCGTCGAAACGCCTTCCCGCGACCGATTCACCGATCAGCGAAAGTGTTGCGGGCAGGGACGCCACATCTTGCGCGCGCACTGCAAAGCCGTCCATGGCAGAAGCATTGAATGGGGGTTGCGTGCGTTGCGCCTTGATCTGCTCGGCCAGTATCCGCCCGTCCGCCTCATTGATCCGCACCATTTCGGCCGGTAAGGGCTTTACGCCTTCGAGAATACGTTCCAGCGCTTCATCGACCGGCAAAAGCGGCATGTTCAACTCCCTTCGGCGCGCGACCAGGTGCCGGACTTTCCACCGGTCTTTTCAAGCAGTTTGATACCCGTGAGCGTCATGTCCTTGTCGAGCGCCTTCGCCATGTCGTAGATCGTCAGGCAGGCAACGGAAACCGCTGTCAGGGCCTCCATTTCAACGCCCGTTTGCCCGCTGACACGCACCGTGGCGCGCACCGTCAATCCGGGGAGACTCTCGTCGGGTTCGATCTCGATGGCCACCTTGGACAGCATCAGTGGATGGCAGAGCGGAATGAGCTCATGCGTCTTCTTCGCGGCCATGATGCCTGCGATGCGGGCAGTGGCGAGTACATCGCCCTTTTTCGAATTGCCTGAGAGAATAGCGGCAAGCGTTTCCGCCCGCATCAGGACGGCCCCCTCGGCAACGGCTTGGCGCGTAGTTTCTGCCTTCTCGCCGACGTCGACCATATGGGCTTCGCCGGAGGCCGAAAGATGTGTCAGCCGGTCACCGCCGCTCATTGGCTTCAGCCCGCCGCTTCGGCCAGATCGAGGCCAAGCAGGCTGCGCGTTGCCGCCGTGACATCATCCTGCCGCATGAGGCTTTCCCCGACGAGGAAGGTCATCATGCCGGCGCGCGAAAGGCGGCGGCAGTCCTCATTGGTGAAGATGCCGCTCTCGCCCACGACGATCCGCCCTTCGGGAACCCGCGGGGCGAGACGCTCGCTGGTTTCGAGCGTGGTTTCGAACGTACGCAGATCGCGATTGTTGATACCGATCAGCGGCGAGCTCAATTCAAGCGCGCGCTCCAGCTCTTCCTCGTCATGCACTTCGATCAGCGCATCCATTCCAAGGTCGAGTGCCGTCTCTTCGAGTGCCTTGGCCTCGGCATCGCTGACAGAGGCCATGATGATCAGGATCGCATCCGCACCCCAGGCCCGCGCCTCATAGACCTGATATGGTTCGAACATGAAGTCCTTGCGCAGGAGAGGCAGCGAACAGGCCGTTCGCGCCATGCCGAGAAATTCCGGCGCTCCCTGGAAGGAGGGGGTGTCGGTGAGTACCGAAAGACAGGCAGCCCCGCCATCCTCATAGGCGCGCGCCAGCGCCGGTGGATCGAAATCGTGACGGATCAGGCCACGCGAAGGGCTTGCCTTCTTGATCTCGGCGATCAGCGCGAAGCGCCCGGTCGCTTTCTTGTCGCGCAATGCTAGGGCAAAGCCGCGCGGTGGATCGATATCGCGCGCCATGGCAACCAGTTCGTTCAGGGGAAGGGCGCTCTTGGCCGCTTCGATTTCCTGTCTCTTGTAGGCTTCGATCTTGCGCAGAATGTCAGCCATTGCCACTCACCCGGTTTGATACTTCGACAAGACGTTCGAGCGCGGCCTCTGCCTGGCCCCGGTCGATGGATTCGCCGGCGAGCCGGATGCCGTCCTTGAGCGTTTTAGTCCGCCCCGCCACGACAAGGGCGGCGCCCGCATTGAGAATGGCGATGTCGCGATAGGGAGTCTGCGCGCCGCGCAGGACGGCGCGCAAGGCATCGGCATTGTGCGCCGCATCGCCGCCCTTCAGATCTGCCATCGTGACCCGCTTGAGCCCCACATCCTCGGGCGTCACCTCGAAATGATGGATTTCGCCGTCTTCGAGCGCGGCCACCTGCGTGGTGCCCGCTGTGGTCATCTCGTCGAGACCCGCGCCATGCACGACCCAGACAGACTCGGCGCCCAGTTCCTTCAGAACCTTGGCAAGCGGCGTGACCCATTCCGGTGCGAAAACACCGACAAGCTGCCTGCGCACACCGGCCGGATTGGACAGCGGGCCGAGCAGGTTGAAGATGGTGCGGGTGCCAAGTTCCACGCGTGAGGGCCCCACATGGCGCATGGCGGAATGATGCGCCGGCGCAAACATGAAACCGAGCCCGGCTTCCGCAATGCAGGTGGAAATACCCTTCGGGCCAAGCTCGATATTGACGCCCAGCGCCGCAAGCGTATCGGCCGCTCCGGAACGGGAAGAGAGCGCCCTGTTTCCGTGCTTTGCGACAGGAACGCCGGCACCGGCAACGATGAATGCCGCACAGGTGGACACATTGTAGGAACCGGACGCATCGCCTCCCGTACCGACGATATCGATGGCTTCTTCAGGAGCCTCCACCGTCAGCATCTTGTCGCGCATGGTGGCGACGGCGCCGCAGATTTCGTCCACAGTCTCGCCGCGTACACGCAGCGCCATGAGAAAACCGCCGATCTGGCTGGGCGTGGCTTCGCCCGACATCACGATGCCGAAGGCTTCGCGAGCTTCCTCGAAAGTGAGCGGGCTTCCAGCCGCGACCTTGGCGATATAACTCTTGAAATCACTCATCGTTCAGGCTCAGAAGCTCAGGGCTTCCTGCATGGCCGTCCGGTTTACCGTAACCGGATATTTGCCGCGCAGGCGTTCCACCATCTGGTCGAGAAGGTCGTCGGAAAGGGCGGATTGCAGGGAATTGCGCTCGTTTTCGGGAACGCTTTCAGGGCCTGCGCTTGCCGGTTCGAAGACCTCGGTGACCTTGAACAAAATCTGGCCGTCATCAGCCGGATTGGCGAAGATGCCAGTGCCTTCACGTGGCACCGAAAACACGGTCGCAACGCCTGCCTGTCCGAGATCGGCATCGTTGGCGTTTCGCTTCAGACCGCGTTTGATCTGTTTTTCCTGACCGATTTCGGAGGCAATCTCGTCGAGGGACTTGCCGTCCTTGAGCTGCTGCGAATAGTCCGAAGCCTGCTTGGCGAGACGTTCAGCCGTTTCAGCTTTCGTCCAGTCGGCAACGACGCGCTCGCGCACTTCATCGAGCGTGCGCTCACGCTCGGGCGTGATGCCTTCGACCTCATAGAAGACGAAACCGCTGCCTCCAAGCGCAAGAGGAGCGTTCTCGACATCTGTATCGCTATCGAAGACGGCGCGCAAAAGCTCTGCCGACTGAGGCAGGTCTGCGACGACGTTTCCGTCGGGGCGCTGGGCATTGCGGTCCACCGCGTCGATGGTGCGCACCGTCAATTTGAGGCGTTCGGCGGCTTCGGCCATTGATGAACCGCCCGCCCGCGCATCTTCATAGGAATCGTGCACATCGAGCAGAACCCGGCTTGCCTCGTCGAGAGCGAGATCCTTGCGGATTTCATCGCTGACCTCGGCCAGCGGTTGCACCACTTCCGGTTCGATTGCCGACACATGGACGATGATCGGGCCGAAGGCGCCATCGATAACCTGGCTGAACTGGCCTTCCTGGAGGCTGAAGGCGGCATCGGCCACCTTGCTGTCGGGAATTTCTTCCTTGCCGAGGGTGCCGAGCGCGATGTCTGCCTCGGACTTGCCTGCGGAAGAAGCCACATCGATGAAGCTCTTGCCGTCGAGCAGATCCTTGAGAGCTGCATCCGCAGCTTCCCGGGACGGGAACACGATCTGTTCTACCGTGCGCTTCTCCGGCGCCGTGTAGCGGTTCTTCGAGGCTTCATAGGCCTTGGCGACGTCTTCGTCGGTCACAGCTGCCGGATCGGCGATATCGTCCGGCTCAAGCTTCACATAGCTGAATTTGCGATATTCGGGCGCGGCATAGTCGGCCTTGCGTTGATCGAACCAGCTTTGCAGCACGGACGCCTCGGGCGCCTCGACAGGTTCCACGAGGGAACGCGGTACCGTGACATACTCAATGGTGCGGTCCTCGCCACGATAAAGGGCGATGTTCTTCAAAAGCTCATCGGGCACGGAAATGCCGTCGGTGGCCGCTTCCACGATTTGCTGACGGATGGCCACCTGTTCGCGGTTCTGGAGATAATCCTGCGGCCGCATGCCGATCTGGCGCAGGACGAAATCAAACTGCTGCCGGTCGAACCTGCCGTCTGGTCCGCGGAATGCGGGATCCTCGGCGGTAAGTTGCGCGAGCTTGTCGCTTGAAAGACCGAGTCCCAGGTGACGCGCCTCCTCATCGAGCAGGACGCCGGCGGCAAGCTGTTGCAGCACCTGTTCATCGAGACCGAAGGCCACGGCCTGCTCGCGCGTGATCCGTGTTCCGAACTGCTGCGACAAGGCATTGATCTGCCGGTCATAGGCAAGCCGGAAATCCAGCATGGAAACTGAAGCCTCGCCCGCCGAGAGCACCTTGCGGGAGGGATCGTTGAGCAATTGGCCGGAAATGCCCCAGATGGCGAAACTCACGACGAGCAAGCCAAGAAGCAGCTTGGCGATCCACGTGGAGGCGGCATTTCTGAGACTGTCGAGCATGTCGGTTCCGGATTCTGGATGCGGGTTAACGACGCCAAGCGTCAACAATGCGCAATAACGCCCCAGACGCCCAGTGTCGATAGCGGACTGTCGATTGCAGCATGAAGGAAGAGGCGTCGGATTGCTTTGTGTCGGTTTTTTGATAGGGAGGGAACAGGTTACAATCAGATAAGGAAAGCGCCGCATGACGCCCGGTATCCGCCCTCTCATCGCCGGCAATTGGAAAATGAACGGCACGGCCGCCTCGCTTGGCGAGTTGAAGGCCATGTCGGAAGGCTCTTTCGGCCAGGTTGAGGCGCTGGTCTGTCTGCCCGCCACGCTCATTTCCCGGGCAGTGGATGCAATTGGCGATGCGGCCCTCAGGATAGGCGGAGAGGATTGCCACAACGCGGTTTCCGGCGCGCATACGGGGGACATTTCCGCCGAAATGCTGGCCGATGCGGGCGCAACCCATGTGATCGTGGGCCATTCGGAGCGCCGTACGGATCATGGCGAAAGCGACGCGGGTGTTGCCGCCAAGGCTGAAGCGGCATGGCGCGCCGGCCTCGTCGCCATCATCTGTATCGGCGAGACCAAGGCCGAGCGCCAGGCCGGCGAAACGCTCGCCGTCCTGTCCCGCCAGATCGCAGGGTCCGTGCCGAAGGAAGCACTGGCTGCAAATACGGTGATTGCATACGAACCCGTCTGGGCCATCGGTACCGGCCTGACCCCGACAATTGATGATGTCGCCGAAGCCCATGCCCATATCCGCCGCGAGCTGGGCCTTCTTCTGGGAGGGGAGGCGGGCAAGATGCGCATTCTTTACGGTGGATCGGTCAAGCCTTCAAACGCGACGGAACTCCTGAATGTCGAGCATGTGGACGGCGCTCTGGTCGGCGGCGCGAGTCTGAAGGCTGTGGATTTTCTGGGTATCATTGCCGCTTGCCCCGTCTGAGGCGCAGCTGCCACATCCAGAAGCGTTCAGCCGCGCGGGGCCTTGCACCGCCAGCTGCGCTCCCTATGTCTTGCTTCATCTGCGGTGTCGGTCTTGCAAAAAACCGTTAAAGCCGTGTAAGGAGCCGCAACCGCGCAGCAACCGCAGTGACGCGGGCGCTTTGATCCGGAAGGCCGGAAGGAAACATGCAGACCGTCATCATCGTCATTCATCTGATCGTCGTGGTCGCGCTGGTGGGCGTGGTCCTTATGCAGCGCTCCGAAGGGGGCGGCCTTGGCATCGGCGGTGGATCCGGCTTCATGTCTGCGCGCGGCGCGGCAAACGCCCTCACGCGAACCACGGCCATTCTCGCAGCGGCTTTCTTCGCAACATCGCTGGCGCTGTCCCTGATTGCCCGCTATGGCGCGAGCCCGACCGACATTCTCGACCGCATCCCGGCTGGCAGCCAGCAGACCGAAGGCTCCGGCGGCGTTCTCGACCAGTTGGGCGGCAGCGGCGCTTCGTCGAACACGGCTCCGGCGACCGATGGCGCTACGGCCCCCGAGGCTCCGGCGCCTGCCGGCAACGCCGAAGATCAGGTCCCGACCGGGCAGTAATTTCGTTCACCGCTCAGGCGGTTTGAGGCCGCGCCTCGGCGCGGCCTTCGGCTGTTTGCGCGGAACTTCTCCACTGTGGGACGCAAAAATATTTGTGTCTCATTATTTTTTTGCTGGCGGAATCGCCGGCGTGCCGGTAAGCGATGAGTCCCATGGCGCGATATGTATTCATAACCGGCGGCGTGGTTTCTTCCCTCGGAAAAGGCATTGCTGCAGCAGCACTTGGTGCGTTGCTTCAAGCTCGCGGGTACCGCGTTCGCATCCGGAAACTCGATCCCTACCTGAATGTCGATCCCGGCACGATGTCGCCTTACCAGCACGGTGAGGTTTTCGTTACGGATGACGGGGCGGAGACCGATCTCGACCTGGGCCACTACGAGCGTTTCACCGGGCGTTCGGCCAACAAGCAGGACAACATCACCACCGGCCGCATCTACCAGAACATTCTGGAGAAGGAGCGCCGCGGCGACTATCTGGGCGCCACCGTTCAGGTGATCCCGCATGTCACCGACGAGATCAAACAGTTCGTGCTCGAGGGCAACGAGGACTATGATTTCGTTTTGTGCGAGATCGGCGGCACGGTGGGCGACATCGAGGCGATGCCGTTCCTTGAGGCGATTCGCCAGCTGGGCAACGAATTGCCGCGCGGCAATGCCGTTTATGTTCACCTGACCCTGATGCCGTGGATTCCGGCAGCCGGCGAATTGAAGACCAAGCCGACGCAGCATTCCGTCAAGGAATTGCGCTCCATCGGCATCGCGCCCGATATTCTGCTGGTACGTGCCGACCGCCCGATCCCGGCGGAAGAGCGCCGCAAGCTCTCGCTGTTCTGTAATGTGCGTGAATCCGCCGTCATCCAGGCGCTCGATGTCGCGCACATCTATGACGTTCCGACGGCCTATCACAATGAAGGGCTCGATTCGGAAGTGCTTGCTGCCTTCGGCATCGATCCGGCGCCCAAGCCGCGCATGGAGCGCTGGCAGGAAGTGGCGGACCGCATTCACAATCCCGAAGGCGAGGTCACCATCGCCGTCGTCGGCAAATACACCGGCCTCAAGGATGCCTATAAGTCGCTCATCGAGGCGCTGTCCCATGGCGGCATGGCAAACAGGGTCCGGGTGAAGCTCGAATGGATCGAATCGGAAATCTTCGAGAAGGAAGATCCTGCTCCCTGGCTGGAGAAGGTTCACGGGATTCTGGTGCCGGGCGGTTTTGGCGAGCGCGGCTCGGAAGGCAAGATCCTTGCAGCGAAATTCGCCCGCGAACGCAAGGTGCCGTATTTCGGCATCTGCTTCGGAATGCAGATGGCCTGTATCGAGGCGGCGCGGTCCCTTGCCGGCATCGAGAAGGCCTCTTCGACCGAATTCGGCCCCACGAAGGAGCCCGTGGTCGGGCTGATGACCGAATGGCTCAAGGGCAATATGCTCGAAAAGCGCACGGCAAGCGGCGATCTGGGCGGAACGATGCGCCTTGGCGCCTATGCCGCAAAGCTGACGCCGGGCACGAAGATCGCGGAAATCTATGGTTCTGAAGATATTTCCGAGCGCCATCGTCACCGCTACGAGGTGAATATCGGCTACCGCGAAAAGCTCGAATCCTGCGGTCTGGTTTTTGCCGGCCTGTCGCCTGACGGCGTTCTGCCGGAGACGGTCGAATATCCCGATCATCCGTGGTTCATCGGCGTTCAGTACCACCCGGAACTGAAGAGCAGACCCTTCGAGCCGCACCCGCTGTTTGCATCCTTCATCAATGCAGCGGTGGAACAATGCCGCCTCGTGTGACGGTTTTCCGGGGCCTTGTTCCCCGGAAAATCGGAGACTGATCCTGCTGGCTGTGGCGTTTCATGTTCCGGCATGTCCGCCGAACCTGTGCCACGGCCTTGCAATACGCCCCGTCATCGTGCACATGCGTAGCGTCGTGGGTGGGTGCCGTCCATGACGGTTCGAGCATTTTGCAGCCGGGTGCCGATGGCGCGTACTCTCGATCATTGTGTTCTTCCTACAGGGAGCCTGGCCACGGCACGTGAGCGGCTTCTGGCGCTCGGCTTCATCGTCGCCCCTGATGCAGCGCATCCGTTTGGAACGGGCAATTGCTGTGTGTTCTTCCAAAACGGCTCCTATCTCGAACCGCTTTCGGTGATCGATCCTGCTGCGGCTTCTCTCGCAGCGGAAGAAGGCAATGTCTTCGTTGCCCGGGACGCTGCATTTCGGGCCGCGCTGGGCGATGAGGGCTTTTCGGCGGTTGTTCTGGGAACGCACGATGCCGAAGCAGATCATGAGCGTTTCGTCGCTATGGGTGCGAGCGGCGGTCAGCCTCTTGAGTTCTCGCGCCCGTTTCGCAACGCCGACGGCACGGAAGCAATGGCGTCGTTTCGCCTTGCCTTTGCCACGCCGGAACCGGCAGCTCCGTGCTTCTTCTTCACCTGCCAGCGTGTAAACGCCCTGAAGGTCGATCGCGCCGCACTGGAGGCGCATGCAAACGGCGTCACCGGCATTCGCCGCATTGTCATGCTGGCATCTGCGCCAGAACGGCATATTGCATTTCTGCAGCATTTTTCCGGTCAATCGGCGCAACGATCGGAACACGGGGTTGATGTCAGGCTCGCCAATGCCGATTTGTCGGCTCAGACGCCGGATGCATTTGAAGCGACCTATGGTGTCGTGCCGCAGGCGGCGCATATCGGGCTGAACGGCACCGGCCTGGCCCATGTCGCGATCGTGTTTGAAGTGCCGACGCTGGGTGTTTTGCGCGACCTCCTTGCAACAAGCCAGGCAGGCTTTTTCGAGCGCATGGGTCGCATCGTCGTGCCGACTGCTGCAGGGCAGGGGGCATTGTTCATATTCGAGGAGATTTCCGCATGAAGCCCAATCCGCGCGTAACCGTTGGCAAGGCCGTTTTTGGCAATGATGCTCCCTTGTCGCTCATTGCCGGTCCGTGTCAGCTGGAATCGCGCGATCACGCCTTTGATATGGCCGGCGCGCTGAAGGAGCTGACGGAAAAGCTTGGCATCGGTTTCGTCTACAAGACCAGCTTCGACAAGGCCAATCGCACCTCTCTGGGTGGGCGGCGGGGCGCCGGGCTTGACGCGGCGCTTCCAATCTTCGCCGACCTGCGCAAGGAGCTCGGGGTGACGATCCTGACGGACGTGCACACCGAAGAGCAGTGCCGCCTCGTTGCGCCTGCCGTCGACGTGCTCCAGATACCGGCTTTTCTTTGCCGGCAGACCGATCTTCTGATCGCGGCCGCAGCAACGGGCAAGCCCGTGAACGTTAAGAAAGGCCAGTTTCTGGCCCCCTGGGATATGAAGAATGTGATCGCCAAGGTTACGGATTCAGGCAATCCCGATGTGCTGGTCACCGAACGGGGAACCTCCTTCGGCTACAACACGCTCGTTTCCGACATGCGCGGTCTGCCGCAGATGGCTGATATGGGCGCACCTGTGATCTTCGATGCAACGCACTCGGTCCAGCAGCCAGGCGGACAGGGCGGCTCGACAGGCGGTGAGCGCAGGTTCGTCGAGACCCTGGCGCGGGCGGCGGTTGCAGTCGGCGTTGCCGGCGTTTTCATCGAGACCCATGAAGACCCGGATAATGCACCCTCCGATGGACCGAATATGGTGCCGTTGAAGGATCTGCCGTCATTGCTGGAACGCCTGATGGCTTTTGACAGGATTGCAAAGGCGTTCTGAGAAAGCCTGCAACCGGGGAAGATCTGCGACCCGGCAAGTTCTACGACATTGAGTTTTCACGCGACTGCGTTAAGACAGGCGCGGATATTTCCACAGCCAACACTACAGATCAGAGAGAGCGAAAATGACTGCCATTATCGACATCGTCGGACGCGAAATTCTCGACAGCCGCGGCAATCCCACCGTCGAGGTCGATGTGGTTCTTGAAGACGGGTCGATGGGGCGTGCCGCCGTGCCTTCCGGTGCCTCCACCGGCGCTCACGAAGCGGTGGAACTGCGCGACGGCGGCGAACGCTATCTCGGCAAGGGTGTCGAGCAGGCGGTCGATGCCGTGAACGGCGAAATCTTCGAAGCGCTGAGCGGCCTTGAGGCTGAAAACCAGATCCAGATCGACAATGCGATGATCGCTCTCGACGGCACGCCGAACAAGAACCGCCTCGGCGCCAATGCGATCCTCGGCGTTTCGCTCGCTGTTGCGAAGGCAGCCGCCGAATCCACTGGCCTGCCGCTCTACCGTTATGTGGGCGGTGCATCCTCCCACCTGCTCCCCGTTCCGATGATGAACATCGTCAATGGCGGCGCTCACGCCGACAATCCGATCGATTTCCAGGAATTCATGGTCATGCCGGTCGGCGCGCAATCCCTGCGCGAGGCCGTGCGCTGGGGATCTGAAATCTTCCACACGTTGAAGGCGGGGCTGAAGGCTGCCGGCCACAACACCAATGTCGGCGACGAGGGCGGTTTCGCCCCCAATCTCAAGAGCGCGGAAGCTGCTCTGGATTTCGTTCTCGCCTCCATCGAGAAGGCTGGTTACAAGCCGGGCGAAGATGTTGCAATCGCCCTCGATTGCGCCGCAACCGAGTTCTTCAAGGATGGCAAATACGTCTATGAAGGCGAAGGTCAGACCCGTGACGGAAAGGCCCAGGCCGAATATCTGGCCAAGCTGGTGGCAAATT
Source organism: Nitratireductor indicus C115 (assembly GCF_000300515.1). Taxonomy (GTDB): domain Bacteria; phylum Pseudomonadota; class Alphaproteobacteria; order Rhizobiales; family Rhizobiaceae; genus Nitratireductor; species Nitratireductor indicus. Next base: position 4,054 of record NZ_AMSI01000019.1, on the reverse strand, counting down.
ACCCGATCATTTCCATCGAAGACGGCATGTCCGAGGATGATTTCGAAGGCTGGAAGATCCTGACCGATCTCGTGGGCTCCAAGGCGCAGCTTGTCGGCGACGATCTTTTCGTGACCAACTCCGCCCGCCTGAAGGATGGCATCAAGATGGGGATCGCCAATTCGATCCTCGTCAAGGTGAACCAGATCGGTACGTTGACCGAGACGCTGGATGCCGTGGAGACTGCGCACAAGGCCGGTTACACCGCCGTCATGTCGCACCGTTCGGGTGAGACTGAGGATTCCACAATCGCCGATCTCGCCGTCGCCACCAACTGCGGGCAGATCAAGACCGGTTCCCTTGCCCGCTCGGATCGCACCTCCAAATACAACCAGCTCATCCGCATCGAGGAAGAGCTCGGCCTGCAGGCCCGCTATGCCGGCCGGGGCATTTTGCTCGGATAATTTGCCGGATCATTTTCATTCCGGCCTGGGCTCAATAACGGCCCATTAAGCAATATGTGGTCACATGCGGGAGAAGGGTTTTCCGCATGTGGACACGTCATCACAAACGCCGCAACACTGGCCGTCTGATCGTACCGGCGATCACGGGGCTTTTCCTCGCCTATTTCGGCTTCCATGCTTATCACGGCGAATACGGCATTTACTCGAAGTACCAGCTTGACGCCCGCATCGCGGAGGAGCAGTCTCGACTGGACAAGCTCGTTGCAGCCCGCGCGAAGCTCGAGGGGCGGATCGCTCTGCTTCAGGATGGAACGCTTGAGAAGGACATGCTCGACGAGCAGGCCCGCCGGTCGTTGAATCTCGCCCGTGAAAACGAGGTCGTCATCCTCCTCGATAAGAACGATTGAATTAAGCGAAATCCACTTAATTCATCATATATCCAAAAAATACAGCGTGTTAGCTGCATGGCAGCCATGCGTATTTTGGATGGCCCATTCCTGTCTCCCATGCTAGTTTCCAAGAATAAGCGGGAAGTGACGGGAGGGGGCCGTGCAAATTTTGCCGGCGTCTCCCGTTGAATGAATTCCCCGACATGTCAGCTAGGGAGTTGAGGCATGGCGCGCGCCGCAAGCAAGACCAATGCGACCAAGTCACGCCCGGCGAGAAAATCGCCGGCAGGAGGCGCGCAGGCGCCCAAGAACCCGCCAAAGGCTCCGCCACCGGCGGATTTCAAGAAGGACGATGACCTTTCCGCCTATCGCGAGATGCTTCTGATCCGCCGTTTCGAGGAAAAGGCCGGGCAGCTTTACGGCATGGGCCTGATCGGCGGTTTCTGCCACCTCTATATCGGGCAGGAAGCGGTGGTCGTCGGCATGCAGATGGCCATCAAGGAAGGCGATCAGGTCATCACCGGCTATCGCGATCACGGCCATATGCTGGCCGCGGGCATGAAAGCCCGTGGCGTCATGGCGGAGCTGACGGGGCGCAGGAACGGCTATTCCAAGGGGAAGGGCGGTTCCATGCACATGTTCTCCAAGGAAAAGAATTTTTACGGCGGTCACGGCATCGTGGGCGCGCAGGTTTCTCTCGGGACCGGCCTCGCGTTCGCCAACCGTTATCGTGAGAACGACAGCGTGTCGCTGACCTATTTCGGCGACGGTGCGGCCAATCAGGGCCAGGTCTATGAAAGCTTCAACATGGCCTCGCTGTGGAAGCTGCCGGTGGTCTACATCATCGAGAACAACCGTTACGCCATGGGCACGGCCGTGACGCGCTCCTCTGCAGAGACGGATTTCTCCCATCGCGGTTTGTCGTTCAAAATTCCGGGCATCCAGGTGGATGGCATGGATGTGCGCGCGGTCAAGGCGGCCGGCGATCTGGCGGTTGAGTGGTGCCGCTCCGGCAAGGGGCCGATTATCCTCGAAATGCAGACCTACCGCTATCGCGGTCATTCCATGTCCGATCCGGCGAAATATCGCTCGAAGGATGAAGTGCAGAAGATGCGCTCCGAGCACGACCCGATCGAGCAGGTGAAACAGCGCCTTCTGGCCAATGGCTGGGCCGACGAGGATGCTTTGAAGGCGATCGACAAGGAGGTGCGCGACATCGTCGGCGATTCGGCTGACTTCGCGCAGTCGGATCCGGAGCCGGATGTCTCTGAACTTTATACCGATATTCTGCTCTGAGGGAGGGCCGACATGCCGATTGAAATTCTCATGCCCGCGCTCTCGCCGACCATGGAAGAGGGCAATCTCGCCAAATGGGTCAAGAAAGAAGGCGACAGTGTCGCGCCCGGCGATGTGATCGCCGAAATCGAGACGGACAAGGCCACGATGGAAGTGGAAGCCGTCGATGAAGGCACCATCGGAAAGATCCTTGTTCAGGAAGGGTCAGAAGGCGTGAAGGTGAATACGCCGATTGCGGTACTTCTTGCCGACGGCGAGAGTGTCGCCGATCTCGACAAGGCGGCAGCACCCGCACCCGCCAAACTCGAGGAAGAGAAGGTTGAAGAGCCTGCCGCGCAGGAGCCGAAACCGGCAAAGGCCGAGGGCGGCACGGTTCCCGCAGCGCCGAAGCTCGAAGTCGCGTCCGATCCCGACATTCCGTCAGGCACTGAAATGGTGCCGACCACGGTACGCGAGGCATTGCGCGACGCGATGGCCGAGGAAATGCGCTCCGACGAAAGCGTTTTCGTGATGGGCGAGGAAGTCGCCGAATATCAGGGCGCCTACAAGATCACGCAGGGCCTCCTGCAGGAATTCGGCGCCAAGCGCGTCGTCGACACACCCATCACCGAGCATGGTTTTGCAGGTGTCGGTGTCGGCGCTGCCTTTGCCGGTCTGAAGCCCATCGTCGAGTTCATGACCTTCAACTTCGCCATGCAGGCGATTGACCAGATCGTAAATTCCGCCGCCAAGACGCTCTATATGGCGGGTGGCCAGATGGGGGCGCCGATTGTCTTCCGCGGCCCGAATGGAGCGGCGGCGCGTGTCGCGGCGCAGCACTCGCAGTGCTATGCCGCATGGTATGGCCATATCCCCGGACTGAAGGTCGTGATGCCCTACACTGCGGCGGATGCGAAAGGCCTCCTGAAGGCCGCGATCCGCGATCCGAACCCGGTGATCTTCCTTGAGAACGAAATCCTCTACGGCCAGACCTTCGATGTGCCCAAGCTCGATGATTTCGTGCTGCCCATCGGCAAGGCCCGCATCCACAAGCAAGGCACTGACGCCACCATCGTTTCTTTCGGCATCGGCATGACCTATGCGGTCAAGGCTGCGGAAGAACTTGCCGGCGAGGGGATCGATGTTGAGGTGATCGACCTGCGCACCATCCGTCCGATGGACCTGGAGACGGTCATTGAATCGGTCAGGAAGACCAATCGCCTCGTGACCGTGGAAGAAGGGTTTCCCCAGTCGTCGGTCGGGTCGCACATTGCCAGCCAGGTCATGCAGCGCGCCTTCGATTATCTTGATGCGCCGATCATCACCGTCGCGGGCAAGGATGTACCCATGCCCTATGCTGCCAACCTGGAAAAGCTCGCGCTGCCGAGCGTTCCCGAAGTGGTCGAGGCGGTGAAAGCCGTCTGTTACCGGAACTGAGCGGGAGGACGTCATGTCGATCAAAATCACCATGCCCGCGCTTTCCCCGACCATGGAGGAGGGCAATCTTTCGAAATGGCTGGTCAAGGAAGGCGATAGTGTCTCTCCGGGCGACGTGATCGCCGAGATCGAGACCGATAAGGCCACGATGGAAGTGGAAGCTGTGGACGAAGGCACCGTCGCCAGGCTCGTGGTGCCGGCCGGCACCGAGGGTGTGAAGGTGAATGCGGTGATCGCGCTCCTGGCCGAGGATGGCGAAGATGTTGCCGAAGCCGCCAAGGGCGACACCGGAGGCGGCGCTTCCCCATCTTCCCAGCCGAAGGAGGAGAAAGCTCCGGTTGCACAGGCCGAACCGGCGCCGAAGCCTGCTGAAAAGCCGTCTTCTGCTGAAGTCGGCACTTCTGCCGCTGCGCCGGCCAGCATTCCGGCCAGTGTTTCGGCCAGTGTTTCGGCCAGTGCTCCGATAAGTGACGGTTCGCGCGTCTTTGCCTCTCCGCTTGCGCGTCGCCT
>NZ_AMSI01000018.1 GCF_000300515.1 Nitratireductor indicus C115 | reverse complement strand
CAACGACATTTTCTAAGTTTTTTGAATTTTTTACGACACGGATTTGGCTTTTCCCCTGCACCCCTTGGGAATGCTGGATTCCCCCCCTGGGGATCGTCCACCAACGGTCATATTCGAGTCTAATTTGAGCTCTAGCCGATCAATAAGCAGCATCGGTTCGGTCGCTTTTGGCAGCATTGGTCCCGCCAAAGGCAACTGGCAGGTGCCACCGCTTACGGCACCGACACATGCTGCCTACCGTTCCGAGCGTTGACTTGCGTCGGAGCAGCAGTCAAATTCCACTGCATTCGCGGGCCCAGCGATGCAGAATTGCCGGGTCCGCGAGGGCCCACAGTATATAGAGAACAACAAGGGCCACGCATCGAGGCGCCTCCGGGAATGAACAGCAGCACGCCCGCTAGTGAAACATTAGGCGAAGAAGCCCCCATTGTAGCGGACGGTCGCAGCGGCCCTCCCGACCGCCGTGAGATTTCCGCACGCTGGCTGGTCGGCACATTTCTTACAGGCATCACCTCCACCGTCCTGATGGGGGTGGCGCTCTCGGCTGCCCTGGACGGGCGCCAGCAGCTGGCCACCCCGCCCGAAATCGCGCTTCTGGGCGAGATGGGCAATGACGACATCGGCGCAGCCAAGACATCGCGCCTCGTTACCCCCCGCACGGTGAGTCGTGCCGATGAGCGACGCACCATGGAAGTCTCCACCATGATTCGCAGCGGCGACACGGATGTGGTGCGCACCCTGCCTTTCGTGCATGTGAGAATGTCGCTCACCGCCAACCATCCGGCCACCAAGGATTACCCGCCCTTCGACCCGCTCACCGTATTTGCCGAAGACGGAGCCGCGAGCACCGCCCGCATGGGGCTGATCTACGGCGCCAAGGTGGAAAGCGAGGTGGCGCTCAAGACCGTCGATTTTCCGCTCGACACGGAAACCTTCAATTCCGCGCGCAGCCTGACGACCGAAGAGGTCGAGGTGATGGTGCGCAATACGGGCGCCATCCTCACCGACGGCGCGGTCCAGGTTGCCTCGCTTCATTATGTTGATCCGCAGCGCTTCGGAGAAACCCTCTCCACTCAGGCACTTTCCGCCTTCAACGCCCGCATCGTCAGGGAGAACGTCTCCGTTGCTTCGCGCACGGCGCCGGAGCTCGCTCCGGAATTCGCCGAAGACCTGATTCCCTTCCGCACAGACCGCGCCATTGCCGACGTCTTCAAGCAGGCCGGCTATATCGGCAAGGAAGCCGACGGAATGATCGAGGCGATCAGCAAGCTTCTGAACACGAAGGAACTCAAGGCAGGGTCAATTCTGCGCATCGGCGTGGAAACGGTAGGCGAGAAAAGCCACATCATGCGCGCCAGCGTATATAATGGTAAGAAGCACATGCTCACCATTGCGCTCGACGACCGCAATCAGTTCGTACCGGCGGACGAGCCGGAGGTAAACCCGGTTCTACTGGCAGCTTTGGACCATCCCGCCGCTCCAAGACGCGCTCGTGCGGACCTGCCTCTCGCCTATGACGGCATTTATCGCGCGGCCTATTCCTATGGGCTGACGCCGGAAATGACCAAGCGACTGGTCAAGCTTCTTTCCGCGGATGTCGACTTTCAGGCGCGCCTGTCGCCTGCCGATAAACTCGACGTCTTCTTTTCCGCGCCCGATGCAAATGGCAACGCCACCTCCGAATCGGCCCTTCTTTATGTAAAGGCCAGCTTTGGCGGCCAGGCCCGCACCTTCTATCGTTTCCAGTTCCAGGACGGAACCGCCGACTATTTCGACGACGAAGGCCGAAGCGCCCGCCGTTTCATGCTCCGCAACCCTGTCCCGAACGGTCGCTTCACCTCCGGCTTCGGCATGCGCCGCCACCCCGTTTTGGGCTACAGCAAGATGCACACCGGCGTCGACTGGGCCGCGCCGCGCGGAACACCCATCATCGCTGCCGGCGATGGTGTCGTGGAAAAGGCAGGATGGGCCGGCGGCTACGGCCGGCAGACCATCATCCGGCACAATAATGGCTTCAAGACCTCCTACAATCACCAGAGCGGCATCGCCAAGGGAGTGACGCCAGGCGCCCGCATCCGCCAGGGCCAGGTAATCGGCTACGTCGGCGCGACCGGCCTCGTCACCGGCAATCACCTGCACTATGAAATGATGGTGAATGGCACGAAGGTCGACCCGATGCGTGTGCGCCTTCCCGACAACCGCTCGCTCAAGGGTGAGGATCTGGTGGCCTTCAAGCGCGAGCGCGACCGCATCGATGCACTCCTGAAGGATTCCGAGCAAAATCCCTTCTCGATCGCCTCCGGAAACTAGGGCATTTTGCAGTCAGATGAAATCATCTGACATCCGAACAAATGCGGAAATACAAAGAGAGAGATCGGTTCAGGGTTTCCGTGAAACAGTAAACCGATCTGGGGAAAGAGGCCGGAAGCGCGCCAAGCGAATCTGCAACCAACTGGAATTGACTGGCTTCCGAACGCGGACGAAAGCCAGAAGATGAAGCAGCGCAACGTTTTCATGAAACGGTTGCGCCACCTCGGCCTCGGGACCTACTCCTCGAAGACGACCGGGACACCCGGCTTGACGCGTTTGGCAAGTTCCTCCGCATCCCAGTTGGTCAGGCGGACACATCCATGCGATGCAGTCTTGCCGATCTTTGAAGGATCGGGCGTACCGTGGATGCCGTATGTGGGCTTCGACAGAGCAATCCAGACGGATCCGACCGGCCCATTCGGCCCGGGCGGAATGCGCAGGACCTTGTCATTGGCGCCCTGCTTGAAGTTGATCTTCGGGTTGTAGGTATATTCCGGATTCAGCGCGATCCGCGCCACAGTGTGCGATCCGGAAGGCGACGGTGTATCGGATGAGCCGATCGTCGCGGGGTATGCCGCCATCAGCCGTCCGTCCTCGCCATAGACACGCAATTGCTTGTTTGCCTTGTCGGCAACGATGCGCCCCACCTGCCCGGCAAGCTTCTTGCCCGGATTGACGACCTTGATGATCGAGCCTGCCCGGTTGAAGTTGACCCCGGGGTTGAGCGCGATCAGATATTTCTCATCCATGTGGAAACGCTCAGCAAGCATCTCCGTCACAGACGTATAGGACAACGCATCGAGTTGAGCCTTGTGGCTGTAGTCTGCGGGCACCGAGGCAATGAAAGGACCGGCGGCGTCCTGTGCCGTGATCGTGTATTCCTGGAATGCCGGGCCGCCGGTGCGCTCCAGCTCCGCCTCCACCCAGTCCTTGTCATAGGTTTTCACCGTATCGCCGGTGATCTCGCGATAGGCGCGGATCGCCTTGTTGACGTTGTCACCCATGCGCCCGTCGATCACACCGGGCGAAGCATTGGCCCTGTCGAGCAGAATCTGGATGCGCGCAACCTCCTCGGTTGCACCGGTTGGCGCGAGCACTGCGCTTTCATTGGGCAGCGGCTGCCTGGTCGGGTCCACACGCTGGAAGCTGCCGGTCTGCCCATTGTCGAAGCCGTTATCGGGGTTCATTTCCTGCCGGGGAACAGAGGCCATATCATTGCGACCGCCTGGCGCCGGCAAGGGTGAACGCTGCACCTGGCCATTTCCGCCATACGAGGGCTCCTGTCGGGTGGCGCGCCGATTGTCGTTCCAGTCCGGCTCCTGATAGGTGTCCGCCGGAGCTTGACGGCCATAGGAACGGCGGTCGCGGCGATAGCGCTCGACCTCCTGCGGATCGTTGAAATCATAGAACTCGCCGTTCCATTCACGCAGGCGAGGCTCCTGCCGCTGCCGATAGACCGGCTGCCGCGGCGCCTCTACAGGTGGGCGAATCTCCACGACCCGCCCCGTATAGGCGTCGACGATGATTTCCCGACCCTGCTGATCGACATAGACATCGAAATCATAATTCTGAGCGAGCTGAACCGGCTTTTCGGCGGGCACGGATTGCATTCCCGGAAGCCCACCGCCGCCACGCACCTCCCCCGTTCCCGGATACAAAGAGGTGTCGGACTGACTGGCGAATACGGAAGCCGGTGCAACCGACAGGAAAAGAGCCGTCAGAAAATACAATCTCAAAACCTTTGCCCCTCATTCCAGACAATACAGGCCTCGAACCGCCCCGCCGGCGATTCGCGTTTTGACGAATTCTTCACCATAGTAGATGAACCGGACGTGAAGATGGCAACGCCTGCAACCGCAAACTGCGGAATGAGGGCGCATCCATAAGGGCGAAACGGCCAGGGCCGACCATGGGTTCCCTGCAAGCCCAGAGGATTGACCAATGTGATCTATGCGTCTTCGAAACCCAGTTCCCGCCGCAACTTGCGGGTCAGACCCGCAGCGACAAGACGATGACTTTCGGCAAGATAATCGCCGAGCGCGGCATCATCCATGGCCTCGGCGCTCTGGCGCTGTATCCATTTCATCCCGCGTGAGGCGAGATAAGGAGCAGGCCGCAGGCCGGGCTGTTCCTTGAGAATATCGTAGGCGAGCTCGGAAACCTTGAAGGACACGTCGAGAAAATCGCCACCTGACCCGATGGCAAACACCTTGCCCCCCACTTTCCAGACCTGTGAACCACCCCACTGCACCACATGCGAGGCATGGGGAAGGGAAGAACAAAGCCGGTTAAAGGCGTCGACCTGCATTCTTCCCTCCCCATTTCCTGTTCTGCCTAAATCCGTCAGGCTGCCTGTTCGGCCTCATCTTCCGGCTGCGTGCGCTGCGGTCGGAAGTTCAGCCTGTCGGAACCTGCCGTGACCTTTACCGTCGAGTTGTCGAAAATCTCGCCGCTCAGGATTTTCTCGGCCAAGGGGTCCTGAAGTTCCTTCTGCATGACCCGCTTCAAGGGCCGCGCACCATAGGCAGGGTCATACCCCTTGTTGGCCAGCCATTCGATCGCATCATCGTCAAGCGAGAGGCTGATCTTGCGGTCGGTCAGGAGCCTGCCCAGCCGTTCGAGCTGGATATGGACGATCTGGCCCATGTCCTGACGGCGCAACCGGTGGAACAGGATCACCTCATCTATACGGTTGAGGAATTCGGGCCGGAAGGCGTTTCTGACGACGCCCATCACCTCGTCGCGAACCTTGTCGACATCCTCATCCTCGCCGAGATTGACGAGATATTCCGCTCCCAGATTGGAGGTCATGACGATCAGCGTGTTGCGGAAATCCACGGTCCGGCCCTGACCATCGGTCAGACGCCCATCGTCGAGGACCTGCAGCAGAACGTTGAACACATCGGGATGCGCCTTCTCGACCTCGTCGAACAGGATCACCTGATAGGGCCTGCGGCGAATGGCTTCGGTAAGAACACCGCCCTCCTCATAGCCGACATAGCCGGGAGGCGCGCCGATCAGCCGGGCAACGGAGTGCTTCTCCATGAACTCGGACATATCGATGCGCACCATCGCCTGCTCGTCGTCGAACAGGAAGTTCGCAAGCGCCTTGGTCAGTTCCGTCTTGCCCACACCCGTGGGGCCGAGGAACATGAATGATCCGATCGGCCGGTTCGGGTCTTGCAGGCCCGCACGAGCACGCCGGACCGCCTTGGAAACGGCTTGCACCGCCTCGCCCTGGCCGACGACCCGCTTGGCGATCTCGTCCTCCATGCGCAGAAGCTTTTCGCGCTCGCCTTCCAGCATCTTGTCGACCGGAATACCCGTCCAGCGCGACACCACATGGGCCACATGGTCCGGCGTCACGGTCTCCTCGACCATTCCGCCCTTGCCGTCGTCGCCCTGAGCTTCGGCTTCGGCGAGCTTCTTCTCAAGTTCGGGAATGCGTCCATAGGCAAGCTCGCCCGCACGCTGGAATTCGCCACGGCGCTGGGCAATGGCAAGTTCGTTGCGCGCTTCGTCGAGCTGCCCCTTGAGGTCAGCGGCAAGGCCGAGCTTATCCTTCTCGGCAGCCCACCGGCTGGTCAGCCGGGCCGATTCCTCTTCAAGACCGGACAGTTCCTTTTCAAGCTTGGTCAGGCGATCCCTGGAAGCATCGTCCTTTTCTGCCTTCAACGCCTCACGCTCGATCTTGAGCTGCATGATACGTCGGTCAACCTCGTCCAGCGCCTCCGGCTTGGAATCGACCTGCATACGAAGGCGCGAAGCAGCCTCATCCACCAGGTCGATTGCCTTGTCGGGCAGGAAACGGTCGGCGATGTAACGGTTCGACAACGTCGCAGCCGCCACCAGTGCGGAGTCCGAAACACGCACCTTGTGGTGCTGCTCATACTTCTCCTTCAGACCGCGCAGGATCGAGATCGTGTCCTCGACTGTCGGTTCATTGACGAACACAGGCTGGAAGCGCCGGGCCAGGGCAGCATCCTTCTCCACATATTTGCGGTATTCGTCGAGCGTCGTCGCACCCACGCAATGCAATTCGCCGCGCGCCAGAGCCGGTTTCAGAAGGTTGGAAGCATCCATTGCCCCGTCCGACTTGCCGGCCCCCACAAGCGTGTGCATCTCATCGATGAAAAGGATGATATTGCCGCTCGCCGCCGTCACTTCTGACAACACCGCCTTCAGGCGCTCCTCGAACTCGCCGCGATATTTCGCACCGGCAATCAGCGCGCCCATATCGAGCGCCATCAGCTGCTTGTCCTTGAGCGATTCAGGCACGTCGCCGTTCACGATGCGCAACGCCAGTCCTTCGGCGATGGCCGTCTTGCCGACGCCGGGTTCACCGATCAGCACAGGGTTGTTCTTGGTACGCCGCGACAGGACCTGGATCGTCCGGCGGATTTCATCATCGCGGCCAATTACCGGGTCGAGCTTCCCGGCACGGGCATCGGCGGTCAGGTCGCGCGCATATTTCTTCAGCGCGTCATAACCCTGTTCCGCGCTCGCCGAGTCTGCGGTGCGGCCCTTGCGGATATCATTGATGACCTGATTGAGGCCGGTCGCGGTAACACCCGCCTTGGCGAGAATATCGGCCGTTTTCGCCGATTTCTCGACGGCCAGAGCGGTCAGCAGGCGCTCCACCGTCACAAAGCTGTCGCCAGCCTTCTTCGCAAGCTCTTCAGCGATGGCGAAAACCTTGGCCAGGGGCTGGGCCATATAAAGCTGCCCGTTACCGCCTTCCACCTGCGGCATGGCCTTGAGCGCAGCGTCCACGGCAAGCCGCACATCCTGGGCACGACCGCCTGCGCGTTCGATCAAGGAAGCGGCAAGCCCCTCCTCGTCATCGACCAGCACCTTCAGAAGATGCTCTGGTGCGAACTGCTGATGATTCCTGGAAAGCGCCATGGTCTGCGCAGACTGGATGAAACCCCGAACGCGTTCGGAATACTTCTCGATATTCATATGTGTCTCCACTTCCATGCCGGCCCGCTGTGCGGCACCGGCGATGTCTAAGGTGACGGACCCCCTACCAGCCGGGATGAAGTCGATTATCGCGACCGATCACAGGCAGGTCCAGTTGAATGGGATATGGGGAGCGGAAGGGAAGCCGACAAGGAAGGAACAAACGAAAAACGGCGGGAAATTCCCGCCGTTCAAAACATTTCGACAATGCCGTTGAAAACAGGTCTCAGCCCTGCGCCACAGCCTCTTCGGCAGGAGCCGCTGCGGCCTCGCCTTCTTCGGTGTTGCGGGTGCGCGGACGCCGCGTGCGGCGAACAGGCTTTTCGTCGCCTTCAGCCTCGGGCGTGCCCTCGGCTTTCGCTGCGGCGGGACGAGGGCGGCGGCGCGGCGCGGCCTTTACCGGAGCAGCATCTTCGTCGCCATTGGCGGCTTCGTGCGCATGGCCATTGGTCTGCCCCGAATTGGAATTTCCATCCGTAAGCGCGAGTTCTGCCGGCACGCCCTCGATGTCAGGCTGCGGGCCGGAGCCGTCATCAACGCGCGCAGGCTGCTTGCGACCGTTCACATTGGGGTTTTCGGAGGCTTCACGCTCATCGCTGTCATCCTCATCGTCGTCGCGCTGGTCGCGCGCACCCTGCTGCTGCTGGATCTGCGCCTGCGCGGCAGCGATGATGCGATTGTAATGTTCGGCGTGCTGAAGATAATTCTCGGCCATAACGCGATCGCCGGAACTCTGCGCATCGCGCGCTAAAGTCGCATATTTGTCGGCGATCTGCTGCGCTGTTCCGCGGATTTTTACATCCGGGCCATTGCTCTCATAGCTACGCGCCAGCGGGTTTGGTCCCTTGCGGTTATTGTTGTTACCGCGACCGCGCATACGCCTGTTCTGCTGTTGTGGCCTCATTCGACTCTCTTGGTTTTCGAGACTGCTTGTTGAGACAGTTGGTTAGAAACTCGACCCTCGACGCGGCGGGGAAGGCGGGAAGCCAGCAGTCTCACATCTCCCCTCGGCCTCACGCTGCGCATGTCCTGCGCACAGGGCCATCCTGTTCCGCTTCATGTCAGTTGCCGGACAATCCCCGTAAAGAAGCCTAGGCGTCCAAAACGCCACCCATGACAGCCAGTCCTCGGGAACCGAATCGATAACGGCGCTGCCAGCTTCGTCTCATCCGGTAGCCGGAAACTAGCCGCATTCGATTGCGATGCCAAGTTTTTTTTCATTTCCATTCACGGGGTCTTTTCAGCGTGAAAAATCAACGCTCTGTTATGGCCGGCAAGGTCTTTGGCTGCAGTCGCGCGCCGAAACGCGCACGCTTTGAAGACCCGCGTGACGGCTTCTTTCTGATCGTATCCGATCTCCACGGCCACTCTTCCACCCGTCGCGAGATGCCCATGGCACCCCTGGGCAATGGCCCTGTAGGCATCCAGTCCGTCCACCCCGCCGACAAGTGCCTTGCGGGGATCGAAATCGCGCACTTCGCGCGACAGGGACTTCCAGTCATGTTCTCGTATGTAAGGCGGGTTCGACACGATGAAGTCGAAACGTCCCTCGATTTCGGAGAACCAGTCGGACCTCAATCCGACAAAGCGCCCGCCTACCCCATTCATATCGGCATTGCGTCGCGCCGTTGCAAGGGCATCTTCCGAAATATCCGCGCCGATGGCGCAAGCCGAGGGCAGCGCACTGAGCAGGGCAATAGCAATCGCACCGCTTCCCGTCCCGAGGTCCAGAATGCGATAGGGACGGTCCTCCCCGCCCTCCTGCCGCGCTTCGCCCAGCACAAGATCGACGAGAATTTCAGTATCGGGGCGAGGCTCCAGCGTCTCGTCGGAAAGACCCAGCGTGAGACCGTAGAACTCGCGCTGCCCCATGATGCGGTGCACCGGCATGCCCAAAATGCGGCGCGCCAGCGCCTCATCCAGCGCAGAGACGCTTGGCGCGGCAATCTCCAGCTCAGGCCGCACGAGAGCATCGGTTCGCGATGACTTGGTAAAATGCTCGACCAGAAGACGCGCATCCAGAGCAGCATCCTCTATACCCGCCTGCGCAAGACGTGCGCGCGCCTCGGCGTGAAGCATGCCAAGCGTCGGACGAGCCTCAGCCATCCATACCCGTTTCCGCAAGGAGCCTGGACTGATGATCGGCGATCAGCGCATCGATCAGTTCGTCCAGCTCACCCTCGATAACGCGGTCGAGCTTGTAAAGCGTCAGGTTGATACGGTGATCGGTCACACGCCCCTGCGGAAAATTGTAGGTGCGGATACGCTCCGAACGGTCGCCGGACCCCACCTGCAGACGCCGCGCTTCCGAGCGCTCATCAGCCGCTTTCATGCGCTGCATGTCGAACAGGCGCGAACGCAGGATCTGCATCGCCCGCGCACGGTTCTGATGCTGTGACTTCTCCGCCTGCACCACGACGATGCCGGAAGGAATATGCGTGATGCGCACGGCCGAATCGGTCGTATTCACGTGCTGGCCGCCGGCACCGGATGCGCGCATCGTGTCTATGCGGATATCCTCGTTGCGGATTTCCACGTCGATCTCTTCGGCTTCCGGCAAAACCGCCACTGTCGCCGCAGAGGTGTGAATGCGGCCCTGCGCCTCGGTGGCCGGCACACGCTGCACACGATGAACGCCGGATTCGAATTTCAGGCGTGAGAACACCCCGCGCCCTGAAACCGTGGCGATGATTTCCTTGTACCCACCTGCTTCGCCCTCGCTGGTGGAAACCACTTCCACACGCCAGCCCCGGTCGGCGGCGTAGCGTTCGTACATGCGAAACAGATCGCCTGCGAAAAGAGCAGCCTCATCACCACCCGTGCCGGCGCGAATTTCCAGAATGGCGTTTTTCTCGTCCGCCTCGTCCTTCGGCAAAAGAAGGAGCTGCATCTCAGCGCTCAAGGTCTCGAGCCGCTCTTCCACCGTTTCCAGGTCGGCTTCCGCAAGCTCCCGCATCTCGCGATCGGTGGAGGCATCGTTCAGCATGGCCGTCAGATCGGCAAGCTCGCCTTCAGCCTGCTTCAATTCACGGATCTTGGCCGCTACCTCCTGCAATTCCGAATATTCGGATGCAAGCTTGACGTAGGTTTCCGCATCGGGGCCAGCCGCCATCTGCGTCTCGATGAGTTCGAAACGTTTGAGCACTTGATCCATACGATCACGCGGCAGTTCGGTCATTGGCGGAAAAGCCTGTCGGTTCTAGAGGGTTCGGTTGATTCTAAAGGGGGATATCGCGGCTCTCGGCGAATTGCCGAAGCAGCGCGCGAATATCGGTGGATGCGCTGTGCTTGGCAAGAGCTTCCTCCATGAGCGCCGAAAGCTCATGGAGCGGCAATTCACGCAACATGGCCTTCACCGGACCGATAGCGGCCGGCGCCATGGATATGGAACGGTAGCCGATGCCCAGAAGCGCCATCGCGGAGACAGAGCGGCCGGCAAGTTCGCCGCACAGCGTCACCGGCGTGCCCGACGCCTCGCCCGCCTTCACGATCTGGCGTAGAAGACGCAGGAAAGGCACACTGAGCGGGTCGAAGCGATCCGCGATCCGCGTGTTGCCCCGGTCCGTCGCTGTCACGAACTGGAAAAGGTCGTTCGAGCCCACCGACACAAAATCGACCGCCTGCATCAGCTCGTCGAGCTGCCACAGGAGAGAGGGAACCTCGATCATGGCTCCTAGTTTCAGCCGCGTCGGCAGATGATGGGCAAACCGCGACAAGTGCCGCACTTCCCGGTCGATGACAGCCCGCGCCTGCCGCACCTCGGCCACTTCCGTCACCATGGGCAGCATCATGCGCAATTCGCGCCCACCCGCAGCCTTCAGAAGTGCGCGAATCTGCGTGCGCAAAAGGCCGGGCCGGTCGAGCGTAAGCCGGATCGCCCGCCAGCCCAGGGCCGGGTTTTCCTCATTGTGCGAATCCTTGAAATAAGGAAGCACCTTGTCGCCACCGATGTCGATGGTGCGGAAGGTGACCGGCTTGCCGTCCGCCGCATCCAGCACTTCCCGGTAAAGCCGTTCCTGGGCTTCCACACGCGGGAAAGCAGCAGCCACCATGAACTGCAGCTCCGTGCGGAAAAGGCCGATTCCATCGGCGCCCGACTGGGCGAGCTGCGGCAGGTCCACCGCCAGCCCCGCATTCATCATCATGTCGATGTGAACGCCGTCCTTGGTTTCGGAAGGTTCATCACGCAATTCCTGATAGTGCTTCTGACGCCGGGCGCGGAAACGGACCTTTTCCGCATAGGCCGCCTCGACATCGCCCTGCGGACGCAGATGCACCTGCCCATCCTCGCCATCGACGATGATGGCATCGCCATTCTCCGACATGGAGACGGCGCCTTTCACCTGCCCCACGGTGGGCAAACCGATGGCGCGCGCAACGATCACGATATGGCTGGTCGGAGCCCCTTCCTCCAGCACGAGGCCGCGCAACTTCTGCCGCGGATAATCGAGCAGCTCGGCAGCGCCCATGGAACGCGCGACGATAATCGCGTCCTTCGGCACGATCTCGGCCAGCGCATCGGGCCCACGCCCCATCAGCTGGCGCAGCAGCCGGTTTGCCAGGTCGTCGAAATCGCTCATCCGCTCACGCAGATAGGGATCAGTCATATGCAGCATGCGCGCCCGCATGTCGCTCTGGACTTTCTCCACCGCCGCTTCCGCCGTCAGCCCGTTGTTCACCGCCTCCTGAAGCCGGCGCACCCAGCCCCGGTCATTGGCGAACATGCGATAGGCTTCCAGAACCGCCCTGTGCTCGCCCTCGAAAGCGACATCGCGGCGCGAAAGCATGTTGTCGATGGACAGGCGCAACGAATCGAGCGCCGTTTCCAGCCGCTGAAGTTCTTCGTCGCTGTCTTCGTTGAACAGTGCCGTGACCACGATGCGCGGTTCATGCAGAACCACATGCCCCAGCCCGACGCCTTCGTTGAAGGGCAGGCCGTTAAGGCTAACGGGGCGGCTCATGTCGAGTTCGATGCCCGGTCGCGTCAACCGGGCGAGATCGCCAGTCGCGATCATCTCCGCGATCACCATGGCGACGGTTTCGAGCGCTTCCACCTCGTCTTCGCGATAATGCCGCATGGTGCGGTTCTGCACGACGAGCACGCCCAGCGTGCGCCCGGCCCGCAGAACCGGGACACCAAGGAAGGAGTGATAAATCTCCTCCCCCGTTTCCGGCAGATAGGCGAATGCGGGATGCTTCTGCGCATCGGAGAGATTGAGCGGTCGCGCACTGGCGGCGATCGTGCCGACGAGGCCCTGCCCGAGACGCAATTGCGCCAGATGCACGGACCCGGGGTTCAGACCTTCGGTAGCATAAAGCTCAAGCATCGAATCGGCGCGCAGAACGTAGAGCGAGCAAACCTCGGCAACCATATTCTGCGCGATTTCGCGCACGATGCGATCAAGACGCTCCTGTGGCTCGAGCGCCTCGGCCATAAGCTCGCGCAAACGCCTTAACAGCACACGTGGACCACCAGCAGTGTCTCGCATTGAACCCCTCTCCATTGGCTTTTCCGAAATCCCGCCACCCGCGGGACAAAAGCCAGATTCGGGTTTTTCTTTGTCTACTGCTTATCGAGACCGTAGACGGAATGCAAAGTCCGGACGGCCAATTCCGCATAGGGACCGTCAATCAGTATCGAAATTTTGATCTCCGAAGTCGTGATCGCCCGGATATTGATGCCCTTCTCGGCCAGCGCCTTGAAAGCCGTGGCGGCAACGCCCGCATGGCTTCGCATGCCGATGCCGATCACCGAAACCTTTACCAGCCCCGCTTCCGACTGCACAACATCGAAACCGACCGTGTCGCGCACCTTTGCCAGAACCGCCAGCGCCTTGTCGAGGTCGCCGGAAGGAACCGTGAAGGTCATGTCCGTGCGCGAACCGTCCTCGGAGATGTTCTGCACGATCATGTCGACATTGATGTTCGCCTCGGCCAGCGGGCCGAAGATGCCGGCGGAAACCCCCGGCCTGTCGGCCACGCGGCGCAGCGATATCTGGGCTTCGTCCTTGGCGTAGGCGATGCCGGTGACGACTTGCTGTTCCACGATTTCATCCTCATCGCAAATGAGCGTTCCGGGCGGGTTTTCGAAATCCCCCATCCCCGGCGCGTCGGGATCGTCGAACGACGATCTAACAAAGGTTCTGACCTTATGCACCATGGCAAGCTCGACGGAGCGAACCTGCAGGACCTTGGCCCCCAGCGAAGCCATCTCCAGCATTTCCTCGAAGGAAATCTTGGGAAGACGACGCGCGCGCGGCTCAATGCGCGGGTCGGTCGTGTAGACGCCGTCCACATCCGTATAGATGTCGCAGCGATCTGCCTTGACCGCCGCCGCCACCGCCACAGCACTGGTGTCCGAGCCGCCACGGCCGAGCGTCGCCACCCGGTTGTCGGGGCCGATACCCTGAAAGCCTGCAACGACCGCAACCTGCCCCGTGCCCATACGGCGCACGATCTCGCTTCCGTCAATGTCGAGAATGCGTGCAGCGCCATGCGCATTATCGGTGTGGACCGGTATCTGCCATCCCTGCCACGACCGGGCATCCACGCCCATCGATTGCAGCGCGATAGCCAGGAGCCCGCTCGTCACCTGCTCGCCAGAAGCCACGATCGCATCGTACTCCCGCGCATCGTAGAAAGGCGTTCCCGATCCCGCCGTGCGGGCCATGCTCTGCACCCAGCCCACCAGCTCGTTGGTCTTGCCCGACATGGCAGAGACCACGACGGCAACCTCGTGACCGGCGTCCGTCTCGCGTTTGACGTGACGCGCCACATTATGGATGCGGTCGATATCGGCGACGGAGGTTCCGCCGAACTTCATCACAATGCGCGCCATGGGAACGAAGGCCTTTATCCGGAAATTCCAACCGCCTGGGAGGGCGGACATAATGGTCCCGGCGGCAGTAGCTGCCGGGCGTCGCGGCTTCCATACCCAAAAGCCCCGTCATCTGCAAGCAATGTGACAGTGCGCCCGGTGAGACAATTGCCGCCTTGACAATCGGTCCTCCACGCACGACTTCATGGCAACGAAAGCCCGGCAACCGATACACAGGCTACCCCATGTCCGAAGCTCGACAGACGACTATCGACGCGCGCGAAATCGAGCACTTCTCGGCCCTCGCGGCGGAATGGTGGAACCCGACAGGAAAATTCGGGGTTCTGCACAAGTTCAACCCGGTCCGCCTTGCCTATATCCGCGATCATATCGCGGCCCATTTCGGACGCGATCCCCATGCTGCGAAACCGTTCGACAATCTGAGGCTTCTCGATATCGGCTGCGGTGGCGGCCTCCTGTGCGAGCCCATGGCCCGCCTTGGCGCGCAGGTCGTCGGCGCCGATGCCTCGGAGACCAATATCGAAGTGGCAAAAATCCACGCGGCCCAGAGCGGCCTCGACATTGATTACCGCGCGACCACCGCCGAGGCCTTGGCCGATCAGGGCGAAAAGTTCGACATCATCCTCAACATGGAAGTGGTGGAACACGTTGCCGACGTGAACTTGTTCCTGTCGAAATGCGGGGAAATGCTGAAACCGGGCGGCCTGATGTTCGTCGCCACCATCAACAGGACCCTCAAGGCCTGGGGGCTGGCGATCATCGGCGCTGAGTATGTGTTGGGCTGGCTTCCGCGCGGCACGCATCAATATGACAAGCTGGTGCGCCCGCAGGAGCTGGAAAAGGCCCTTGGCGCTGCCGGTGTGCTCATCACGGACCGCAGCGGCGTTGTCTACAACCCACTTGCGGATCGCTGGCAGCGCTCAGGCGACATGGACGTCAATTATATGGTCGCCGCCACCAAGCCCGCTGCCTGACGGCTCTCCTCGAAATCAGTTCTGGTCGTCGGGAAATACCGGCAGCGGCATGAATTCGACGCCTTCGTCGACGAGCGATTTCGCCTCATCGGCCGTCGCCTCACCGTAAATTCCGCGCACTTCGGTTTCACCGAAATGAATCTTGCGCGCTTCTTCGGCAAACTTGTCGCCCACATAATCCGCGTTCTCGCGCACCTTGCGCGACATTTCCTTGAGCTGCGCGAGCGCCTTCTTTTGCTCCTCGCCCATGGCGAGTGCGATCTGTTCCCTGCGCTTGCCTGTGGAAACCGCTGGCGCCATCAACGCTTTCTCGACGGAGATCGATCCGCAATGCGGGCAGGAAACCAGATGGCGCTCCTGCTGGCCTTCGAAATCGGCACTGTTGCGAAACCACGCCTCGAACGTGTGGCCACCATCGCAGATCAGATTATAGCTGATCATGATGCCTTACTCCGCGCCGCGTCCTCCGCCGCGCCCACCTGCTTGACGGTAAAATCGCGGGCATTCCTCAGATTGGGCACCTTGCCGCGCGCCGCTGCCACCTCCGAAATGTCGAGATCGGCAATCACCACTTCAGGCGCGTCGCCCTCCGCTTCGGCAAGAATGCGTCCCCAGGGATCGACGATCATCGAATGACCGAAGGTTTCGCGCCCGTCCTCATGCTTGCCGCCCTGAGCAGCCGCAATCATGAAGGCGCCGTTTTCGATGGCGCGCGCGCGGATCAGCACGTGCCAATGCGCCTCCCCGGTCTGGCGGGTGAAAGCGGCAGGCGCGGTAAGTACCTGCGCACCGGCCACCGCCTCCGCCCTGAAAAGCTGCGGAAAGCGAAGGTCGTAGCAAATGGCAAAGCCCATGCGCCCGAAGGGCAAATCCGCGACAACAGCAGCCTCGCCCGGCGCATACGTTGCCGATTCACGCCAGCTTTCACCATGATCGAGATCCACGTCGAACATATGGATCTTGTCGTAGGTGGCGATGAGATTTCCTTCCGGAGAAAAAAGGAAAGCGCGGTTTGCGACACGGCCATCGGGCAGTGCAACCGCCGTCGACCCGACTTGGACGTGGATCGACAACTCCCTTGCCAACGCCTCGGCCCGCTCGGTGATCAGAGCACCGCGCGCACCTTCGATGCGTTCCAGAAGCTCCGCCCTGCTGCGCACCAGAGCACCGGTCATTTCCGGGCTTTGCACATATTGCGCACCCTTGTCCGCCGCCTCGCGCACCAGTGCCTCGAATGCAACCGCATTCGCTTCCGGTTCTGTTCCGGAGCGCATCTGCAAAGCGGCAACGCGTATCCCGGTCATGCCTGCGTCTCCGCAAGAAGCGCGTCGAGTTTTCCTGCACGCTCCAGCGCGTGCAGCTCATCGCTGCCGCCCACATGCATATCCCCGATGAATATCTGCGGGAAGGTCGCGCGACCGTTGGCGCGCTGGATCATCTCCTGGCGCAGTTCCGGCGAGAAGCTCGCATCGTGCTCCGTATAGGCAACACCCTTCTGTTCGAGAAGGCGCTTTGCAGCGGCACAATAGCCGCACATCATCCGGGTATAAATCGTTACGTCAGCCATGCTTCGTATCCGTTCACAGTCGCTGCCTATATAGGGTTTCCTTCATCTGGCCGAAAGTCCCCCGGCAGCACCCGCGCAAAGGTCAGAACGTCGACCCCGGTTGCCCCTGCGCGCCGGAGCGCGCGGCTTGCAGCGCTCACCGTCGCTCCGGTCGTATAGACATCGTCGATCAGGAGCACCCTGCGCCCCGCTATGGTGACGGAGCGTTCTGTTGGCACGTGAAAAGCACCCCGCACATTGGCTTCGCGTTCGCTGGCCTTCAATCCCACCTGCTGGCGTGTCTTGCGCACACGCACAAGCGTTTCAGGCTCGTAATCGAGGGCAGCCAGACGCGAAAGCGCCCGCGCCAGCTCCGCCGACTGGTTGAACCGCCGCGCGAGGAGACGCCGCCTGTGCAGCGGAACCGGCACAACCGCCGGGTTATCACGGACAAGCTCTGCTCCGGCCCGCAGCATCCACCTTGCCATCCAGGGCGCCAGATCGGTTCTGTCGCGAAACTTGAGCGATTGCACCATCTGCCGGGCGACATTTTCATAGATGACTGCCGAGCGCGCCCGCGCGAAGGGCGGAGGATTGGCGATGGCTTCGGCGGACAGGATTTCGTCTCCCAGGTCCACCGAGAAGGGTGTTCCCATGACCGCGCACCACGGTTTCTCCAGAAATCGCAGGCGCGGCCAGCAGGTCGCACACAGCGTGCCTGGCTCGGCGACCAGATTGGAGCAGCCAAGACAAACCGGCGGAAACAACACCTGCTGTGCCCATCCGAAAAGCGAATGCCTTATTCGCGCTGTCCCGTTCACCGCCCTCGCCTCTGTCGTTGCTATAATTGCCTCTTTGCCAGCATATTCATTTTGTGCGATGCGCAAATTCAATAATTCGCAGCGTTCTTTGGGACCCATAATGGACGCTGCAATCAATCGCAGGTGAAATATGGAAGCCCTCTTCGACACGGACCTGATCATCGCGCGCAAGAAACGGGCAAAACAGCACACCGATGAAGGTGCTGCATTTCTCATGAAGCGCGCGGCCGAAGATCTCGCCGAACGTCTTTCCACCGTCGACCGGCACTTCGAAAAGGCTGCGGCCATCTTCTGCCTCACGCCTCATGCGGCTGATGCCCTGAAGGAAAGCGGCAAGGTCGACACCGTAAGCCGGGTGGAAGCCGATCCCATTCTGCTCGATGGCGAAGGGGTCGTTGCTGCTCCGGAGACCTTGCCTCTCGAGCCGCAAAGCCTTGATCTCGCGGTGTCGTTGCTGACCCTGCATGAGACCAATGACACACCGGGAATGCTTGCCCAGATCAGAAAGGCGCTCAAGCCCGACGGTCTCTTCCTGGGCGCAATGGCCGGTGCGGGAACCTTACAGGAATTGCGCGAGGCGCTTCTTCATGCCGAGACGGAATTGAGTGGCGGCGCTGCACCTCGCGTGAGCCCGTTTGCCGACATACGCGATGTGGGCGGCCTTCTGCAGCGCGCGGGCTTTGCACTGCCCGTGGCCGACCTTGAAACGCTCACCGTTCGTTATGCAAACATGTTCGACCTGATGCGCGATTTGCGGGCCATGGGTGCCACCAGCGCGCTTCGCGCAAGATCGCGCAAACCTGCTTCGCGCGCGCTTTTCATCCGTGCCGCACAGATTTACGCAGAGCGTTTCGCCGACCCGGACGGCCGCATCAGGGCGACCTTCAATATTGTCTGGATTTCGGGTTGGGCGCCGCATGCTTCGCAGCAGAAGCCACTCGCCCCCGGCAGCGCCAAAATTTCCCTGAAAGATGTGCTGGAGAAGAAGGGTTGAACCAGCCAGCTATTGACCGATAGCGTTCATATCGTCGCCAACGCGCGTGAAAAGCCCACGCACGGCCGTGCCGGTTTGCCCGACCCCGACCAGAATACCGACGCTGATAAGCCCGGCGATCAATGCATATTCAATGGCCGTGCTACCCGACCTGTCCGCAAGAAACCGCTTCAGCATCGCTTCATCACCCCCTGTGAAGTCGGTCGACGCTAACGGATAAAAATTAAGAATTCTTAAGAGCGGGTTTTGCGCTTCGTTAACAATCGCCGCTGCGCGTCCCGTTTTCGCGGATAATGCAGATGGATTCGCGACTCGGCTGGAGAACACTGCGCCGCACCGTATAGGTATTGTTGGCGCGCTTGGTGGAAGCGGTTGTTATCGGATCGATGCCGAAGGGCGCGCCGAACTGCGCCAGCGTATTCTTCGAGCGTTTTTCCACGACGGGCGTCAGGATCAGGGCCAAGGCAACGGCTGCTGACCCGAAAAGCAGAGCGATCCGGATGGCGCCGGTTCCAGCAGAATTCAGCCGGTCGGACCAGACGTCCCGTTCATCCTGTTTCCAATCCGCATCGGAAGCCATGAGCACCCCCTGCCAGCCACGCATAATCGGCACGCATCAGGCCGCCGATCCCCGCCTTAAAATTTTCATCTTTGCGTAAAGGAATGCTTAAGCCTGCAACTGGAAAGTTGCCTGCAGCACGGGCTTGCGCCCGTCGACGGCGTACCCGGCCGGACGACTTAAAGAAGATCGATGAGAAACGGGATCAGAGGTGCGTCGGCTGGCGGCATCGGATAATCGCGCATGTCGCGCGGGCGCACCCATTTCAGCCCCTGCCCTTCACGCGGTTGCGGTGTGCCCCAGAAACGGCGGCAGACATAGAGCGGCATCAAAAGATGAAAAGCCTCATAGGTGTGGCTGGCAAAGGTCAACGGCGCAAGACACGCCGTTCGGGTCTCGATACCCAGTTCCTCCTCCAGCTCACGCACCAGCGTTTCTTCAGGCGTCTCGCCCTGCTCGACCTTGCCGCCTGGATATTCCCAGAGCCCTGCCAGCGATTTGCCTTCCGGGCGCTGGGCCAGAAGCACGCGCCCATCGGCGTCGACCAGCGCACAGGCCGCGACAAGGAGGATAGGGCGTGCTTCTTGCGACATCAGGATTTCTTCTTCTTTGTCCGTTCGGCCACCTGCGTGCCCGGCTGCCGGTAATGATAGCGATAGGCCTCGCGAAACCCCAGGGACTTATAGAGTCTGAGCGCAGCCTCGTTATCCGCTTCCACCTGGAGCCAGGCCATCTCCGCCCCGTGCGAGCGCGCCCATTTCAGAGCAGAAAGAAGCACCCTGCGGCCAAACCCCTTGCCACGGCGATCCGGCTGCGTCGCGATCTCGAACAAGCCCGCCAGGCTGCCATCGCGCACGCAGATGGCGGTGGCGATCGGCTCATCGCCCTCCTCGAGCACGAACAGCCCGGTTTCGGGGCGTATGGCCGCGATCACCCTGGAAAGCCCGCTCCTGAGTGTCTCCTCATAGCCATGCACCTTCAGCGTGGCATTGACGAAACGCTGGGTGTCCTTGAGAGGGATCTGATCCATCGCCTCCCCGAGCGGAGCGTTCTCCAGATCAAGCGACATGACGATGGATTCGCCAAAGGTCCGCCAGCCTGCCTCATCAAGATAGGTGGAGATGGCGCCCGCGCAGAGCGGCGACACGCGGAAGGTCGGCACGCGTCCATAAGCCTCGAACTGGTGCACGGCGCGCTCCACCCGTTCGGCAATGTTCCTGTCATCGCCGGGGTCGAGCGGATTGACCGAATTCAGACGTTTGGACGGATGGCCGGCAGTAAGGCGGAGAACCCAGGTGCCGTCATAGGAAACGGTTTCGGCCGGCCACGCACGCAGGCCTCCGGCCTCAAAGCGGCGGATGGTCGCGAAGTCCATCTCTACACCTCGGCCCGGACGCCCTGCCAAGCCTAGCTCCTGTAATCGCCATTGATGGCGACATATTCCTTCGTCAGGTCGCAGGTCCAGACGGTGGCCTTGCCCCGCCCGATACCGATATCGACCCGAATGGCGATCTCATCCCGTTTCATATAAGTCGATGTCGCATCTTCGGAATAGTCCGGATCGCGCTCACCCTGATGTGCAACGCGAATTTTGCCGAACCAGATCGCCAGAAGATCGCGTTCGGCAGGCTCGCCCGCCTTGCCGACTGCCATGACGATGCGGCCCCAATTGGCGTCCTCGCCTGCAACCGCAGTCTTGACCAGCGGGGAATTGGCTATCGAAAGGGCGATCTTTTTCGCCGAACGGGCGGATTTCGCGCCCGTCACGGTGATTTCGATCTCCTTGCGCGCGCCTTCGCCGTCACGCACGACCTGAAGCGCCAGCCCTTTCAAAATGCGGTTGAGCGCCCGGCGGAAACCGGCAAGGCGCGGGTCCTTGGCATCGGTGATGCGCGGTGCACCACGTTTTTCAGCCGCTCCGGTCGCAAACAGCATCAGCGTATCGCTGGTCGACGTGTCACTGTCGACGGTGACGGCGTTGAAGGTCTTGCCGGTCCCCTTGGAAAGCAGCTCCTGCAACACCGGCGCGGCAATCGGCGCATCGGTCGCCACGAAGGAGAGCATCGTCGCCATGTCGGGCGCGATCATGCCAGCGCCCTTGGCGATGCCATTGATGGTGACATCCGTGTCGCCGAGCTTGACCGTGGCGGTGACGACCTTGGGATAGGTGTCCGTCGTCATGATCGCGCGTGCGGCGTCGAGCCAGCCTTCGGGTCGCGCCTTCTGCACAAGGCCTGCAAGATGTTCGCAAATGCGATCAGCCGGCAGCGGCTCGCCGATAACCCCGGTCGATGCCATGAAGACGCTACTTTCGGGTGCCTCGACAGCCTTGGCCGCCGCGGCGCCAACCGTCGCGGTCGTTACGCGCCCCTTTTTTCCAGTGAAGGCATTGGCGTTGCCCGAATTCACCACAAGGATACGCGCCTTGCCCTCGGGTAGGTTCGAACGACAGAAATCGACGGGCGCGGACGGGCATTTCGAGCGGGTGAAGACACCTGCAGCCGTCGTTCCTTCATCGAACACCATGGCCAGAAGGTCCGTTCGGCCCTTGTACTTCACACCCGCTTCGGCGGTGGCGATGCGCACGCCGTCGATCTCGGGCATCGAGGGATATTTCTTAGGAGCGAGGGGAGAAACTGCGGAAGACATGGGCCGAAGCACCCGGATTTGACAACACGAAGGATGGAAGCCTGTTGTCGTCGGTCTGCCCGAGAATTTTGACCGAAGCAAGCCGAAACCGCGCGAGGAGCGCGCGGTTTCTGAAGTTTGTTTCCTCAGGCTCCCGCCATGCAAAGCCGCAAGGTCACGCATTCATCCCGCAGCGCTGCGCACAGCAGGGTTCAGGAAGGCACGGAAGACGCGCTGGACCATGGGAATGAGAAACCACACCATCGCCACCACCACGAAAGGTACGACAATGAGCGTTCGTTGCCACAGGGTCCATCCCTCGGTCAGCGGAAAGACCAGATAAAGGAGACCTGTGACCAGCGGATAGACACCGAGAAAAACCAGAAATGCAAAACGGGTACGGGAAAAACGGGTGGCTGAAGCAGCGGATGCCATGAGGCATTCTCCTATCAAAACGGTACGTTTCGTTAAATAAAACGAGCCGTTTCGTTTTGTCAACGTCTTTGTTAAGATGATCGCCATCCGCAATCAGGGAGGCTACGGCATGTCGAGTGATGAAGAGGAAGCGCCCAGGCGCCATTCCATTGGTGCCAAGCGCAATCCCGACACGGCGGAGGCGATACGCGCAGCCGCTCTCGACATCCTTATAGAGGAAGGACATGCGGGTTTCTCGATAGAAAAGGTCGCCCGCAGGGCACGCGCTGGCAAGCCGACCATCTACCGCTGGTGGCCGAGCAAGGCCGCCCTTCTGCTCGATGTCTACCATCGCCAGAAACGTGACGTGGAATATCCCGTAACGGATGATCTTGAGAGCGATCTCGCCCTCTTTCTGACCAGCCTGCTTCGCTACTGGCGCGACGGGCCAGCCGGAGACATATTCCGTTCGATCGTTGCGGAGGCGCAATCCGATCCCGCGGCCAGAGAAGCATTGCAGGACTATATTGCAGAGCGCGGCAAGCAGGTTGCCGGCATCATTTCAGCGCCGCGCAATGGCCCCGGCCTGGCTCCGGACTTCCCACCCCGGATCATTGCCGAGCTCGTGCAATCCTATGCCTGGATGAAACTGCTGATTCATTCCCTGGATGAGCCACAGGAGAATGCAGGACTGGCCGTGCGCGCCATACTCCGCGGTGCGATGACCGTAAAATGAAAGAGCGGCAGGTTTGAAAGCCCGCCGCTCCTGCAGAATTCCGCTCAGACCAGTTCAGGCCCATTCACGGTTGAGGAAAATGAATTACTCGGCCTTGGCCGGCTCCCCCTCGCCCTCATTATCGTCAGCGCCTTCAGCAGCATCCTGGCGCTGCTTTTCGATGCCGTCGATGACTTCCTTGAGCGCCGGATCCTTCACTTCGATCTTGGCGGTGTCGCGCAGCGCGCTGACCTGCTCGATATACTTCTCGCGCACGAGGACCGAACGGACGCGATCCTTGACCGCATCGAAAGCCGGTGGTTGCTTGGCGCGCTTGTCTTCGACCTTGATCACATGGAAGCCGAACTGCGTCTGCACCGGCTCCTTGGAATATTCGCCCGGGTTGAGGGCAAACGCCGCCTTCTCGAATTCGGGGACCATCTGGCCCTCGGTGAAATAGCCGAGATCGCCGCCATTGGCCGCCGCGCCGTCTTGCGATTTCTCCTTGGCGATTTCTTCGAAATTGCCGCCTTCACCGAGCTGCTTGATGATCGCCTCAGCCTCTTCCTTGGTCTTGACCAGTATGTGGCGGGCATGAACTTCATTGACTGCCGGCGTGTCAGCCACCTGCTTGTCGTAGTTTGCACGCACGTCGTCATCGCTCACGGCACCGTTGACGATCTTGTCGATGTAAACCGCATGCAGCGCCTGCTGACGCATGAAGGCCATCCGACGAGCGAAATCGTCGCTCTTGTCCAGCTCCTGCTTTTCGGCTTCCGAGGAGAGAAGACGGATTTCGATCAGCGCGGACAGAAGAGCCGCCCGCTGCTGGTCGCCCTGCAGACCGCCAAACTGTGCGCCATATTCGCCAGCAGCGACCGCCAGGTCGCCCTCGGTGATTTCCAGACCGTTTACGGTGGCAAGTACATCCGTGTCGGCGGCCGTGGCGCTCATGACGCCGGCTGCGACCAGCGTCAGACCCGCCCCGACCTGAATGGCCAGGAAACGGCGAAACGATTTCAGCATTGAACTCTCCGATAAGTTTTCCGGTTCGATCAAACCGCCTAGGATTATGGCGGAATTTTGCGCAACCACGCATGTTTAACGCGGCGTTGACATCACTCTTGGCCCCTCTTATCTGTCCTGTGGTCCTGCGTCCAGAAGCCTTTTCCGGGCGCTTACCGTCACATAATTGCTCCAGCACGGCGCGAGCGGGGCCTTTCTTCTGCTCGCGGTGTGCCGTCTGTCATGAACTGAAAGGACCACTCGATGGTCAGTCTCGGCGGCATCGCCCGCAAGATTTTCGGCTCCTCCAATGATCGTCGCGTGAAGGGCCTCCGTCCCCGCGTCGAAGCCATCAATGCGATGGAAGAGGAGATGAAGGCACTTTCCGACGAGGCGCTGCGCGCCAGGACGGAGGCCTTCCGCAAGGAACTTGCCGAGGGCAAATCGCTGGACGACCTTCTGGTCCCCGCTTTCGCCACGGTGCGCGAGGCTTCCCGCCGCGCGCTGGGCATGCGCCATTTCGATGTGCAGCTGATCGGCGGCATGGTCCTCCATGAAGGTTCCATTGCCGAGATGAAGACCGGTGAAGGCAAGACGCTGGTCGCCACCCTGCCCGTTTACCTGAATGCCCTAACCGGCAAGGGCGTGCATGTGGTGACGGTCAACGACTACCTTGCCAAGCGCGACTCCGAATGGATGGCACGGCTCTACGGCTTTCTCGGACTGAGCACGGGCGTCATCGTCCACGGCATGTCCGACGAGGAACGCCGAGAGGCCTATGCCTGCGACATCACCTACGGCACCAACAACGAACTCGGCTTCGACTATCTGCGCGACAACATGAAGTATGAGCGCGAACAGATGGTCCAGCGCGGACACAACTACGCCATCGTCGACGAGGTGGACTCGATCCTGATCGACGAGGCGCGCACGCCGCTCATCATTTCGGGGCCCCTGGACGACCGGTCCGAACTCTACAACACCATCGACACTTTCATTCCTCAGCTCGTTGCCGAGGATTACGAGGTGGACGAGAAACAGCGCACGGCGATCTTTACCGAAGAAGGCACGGAAAAGGTCGAGAACATGCTCCGCGAAGCCGGATTGTTCAAAGGTGATTCGCTCTACGACATCGAGAACGTCGCGATCGTCCATCACCTGAACAACGCCCTCAAGGCGCACAAGATGTTCCAGCGCGACAAGGACTACATTGTCCGCGACGGCGAGATCGTCATCATCGACGAGTTTACCGGACGCATGATGCCCGGCCGCCGCTTCTCCGAGGGTCTGCATCAGGCGCTTGAGGCCAAGGAACATGTGGCGATCCAGCCGGAAAACCAGACGCTGGCCTCCATCACCTTCCAGAACTACTTCCGCATGTACGAGACGCTGGCCGGCATGACCGGCACGGCCTCAACGGAAGCCGAGGAATTCGGAAACATCTACGGCCTGGAAGTCATCGAGATTCCGACCAATCTTCCGATCCTGCGTCTCGATGAGGACGACGAGGTCTACCGGACGGTCGAAGAGAAGTTCAAGGCCATCGTCCGCGAGATCAAGGAAGCCCATGCGAAGGGCCAGCCGATCCTCGTCGGCACCACCTCCATCGAGAAATCGGAATTCCTGGCGGAGCTCCTGCGCAAGGAAGGCGTCGGCAGCTTCGAGGTGCTGAACGCCCGCCATCACGAGCGCGAAGCCTTCATCGTCGCGCAGGCAGGCAAGCCGGGTGCCATGACGATCGCCACCAACATGGCTGGTCGCGGCACCGACATTCAGCTTGGCGGCAATCCCGAGATGCGCATCGCCGAAGAGCTCGGCGACATGGAACCCGGCCCCGAGCGCGAAGCCAAGGAGAAGGCGATCCGCGAAGACGTTCAGCGTCTGAAGGAACAAGCCATTGCTGCCGGCGGCCTTTACGTGCTCGCCACCGAACGCCATGAAAGCCGCCGCATCGACAACCAGTTGCGCGGCCGTTCCGGCCGCCAGGGCGACCCCGGTCGTTCAAAGTTCTTCCTGTCGCTCCAGGACGATCTGATGCGCATCTTCGGCTCCGACCGCATGGATGGCATGTTGCAGAAGCTGGGTCTGAAGGAGGACGAGGCCATCGTCCATCCCTGGATCAACAAAGCGCTTGAGAAAGCGCAGAAGAAGGTCGAGGCCCGCAACTTCGACATCCGCAAGAACCTCCTGAAATACGACGACGTGATGAACGACCAGCGCAAGGTGGTCTTCGAGCAGCGCCTCGAATTGATGGACGGCCACAACCTGTCGGAAACTGTTGCCGAAATGCGCCGCGACGTGATCGATGATCTTGTGGAGCGCAACATTCCCGAGCGGGCCTATGCCGAGCAGTGGAAGGTGCAGGAACTCAAGGAAGGCGTTCTCGAAAGCCTCAATCTTGACCTGCCCATCGATGAATGGGCCCAGGAAGAGGGCATCGCTGAGGAAGATATCCGTGAGCGCATCTCCACGGCCGTCGAGACAGCGGCCAAGGACCGTGCGGAGCGCTTCGGCCCCGAGATCATGACTTATGTCGAAAAATCTGTCCTGCTGCAGACCCTCGACCATCTGTGGCGCGAGCATCTGGTCAATCTCGACCATCTGCGCTCGGTCATCGGCTTCCGCGGCTACGCGCAGCGCGATCCACTGAATGAATACAAGTCAGAGGCCTTCGAGCTTTTCCAGGCCATGCTCGGCAATCTGCGCCAGGTGGTGACCTCGCAGCTGATGCGTGTCGAGCTCGTCCGCGAGGCCGCCGAGGCGCCGCCCCCGGAAGCTCCCCAAATGGTCGGTCACCACATCGACGGCACGACCGGGGAAGACGATTTCGGCGAAGAGACCCTCACCCTGACCCGCGCCGAGGCTGGCATCGTACCGCCCGAGCAGCGCGACCCCAACGATCCCTCGACGTGGGGGAAGGTTGGCCGCAACGAGGCCTGCCCCTGCGGTTCCGGCAAGAAATACAAGCACTGCCACGGCACCTTTGCCTGAGGCAGCCTGCATCCCCTGATCGACAACAGCCCGCTTCCTGCGGGCTGTTTCGTTTTTGGACAGGCCGAACTGTTTTTTAAAGACTAGCGGCTAGTTTAACGATCGAACGAAAGCCACTGGCCGCCCCATGCGGGGTGAACCGGCGCGCTTCGTCGGGGCGCGCTTCGGCATCTTCATATCGCAGGCGCTTCAACGTCCTTGCCCATGGTCGTGTCATGACGCCCATCGGCAAGGACGCATATCATGCGCCTTGATGCCGGATGGATGATCCATCCGGCATCAAGGCGCGAGGATAAACGGGAATGGGCGAAGGCGCGGGGCACCCCGACATGACGCCCTGAAGACAGGCAGGGTGCGGTCGGTGCGCTTTTCACCTTCGACGATCGGCAGTCGCTTGCTTCCCGGACGGCTCGCCGTCCGGGCCGAGCCATGGCTGCTGCGTCTGGAAGAGCTGTTGCTTGCGCGGGACGCACGCGGCGAGGCAGGCCGCAATGCCCTGCTCGCCTTCATCATCCGCGTGGTCAACGCGGCAATCGCCTTTCTCAGCCAAGTACTGCTGGCCCGCTGGATGGGCAGCTTCGAATACGGCATCTATGTGCTTGTCTGGGTGACGATGATCATTCTGGGCAACATCGCCTGCCTTGGCTTCCACACCTCGGTGATTCGCTACATTCCCGAATACAAGGCCAAGCAGGAATATGCCGAACTGCGCGGCATCAACCGGGCAAGCCGGCTTTTCGTGCTCGCCTCCTCCACGGCATTCGCTCTGGTGGGCATGCTGGGCATCTGGGCCTTCGAGCCGGTCATCGAATCCTATTATGTGGTGCCTTTTTATCTTGGCCTGATCTGCCTCCCTATGATGGCCCTGAGCGATCTCATGCAAGGGGTGGCGCGCGGCAATGCCTGGGTCGTGCGGGCGCTTTTGCCTGCCTATTTCGTTCGCCCGATTCTCATTCTCGTTTTCATGGGCGTTGCCCTGCTCACAGGCTATGCACCGGATGCGAAAACCGCCGTGGTGACCGCCATTCTGGCGACCTATGTCACGACGATCCTGCAATTCCTGAGCATCAGCGCCCGCGTCGACCGCAAATTGCCACCGGTCAAGCCCGTCTTCCGCATGCGCGAATGGACCGCAGTATCCTTGCCGATCTTCCTGATCGAGAGCTTCTTCTTTCTGTTGACCAATGCCGATGTGCTGATGGTCGGTCGCTACATGGCCCCCACCGACGTCGCCGTCTATTTTGCCACCGTGAAGACGCTTGCCCTCGTCCACTTCGTCTATTTCGCAGTCAAGGCGAGCGTGGCGCAACGATACTCCGCCTTCATGCATGGCGGCGATCATGCGGGCCTGGCAGCCTTCGCCCGCGAGACCGTGGGCTGGACCTTCTGGCCCTCGCTCGCCATGGGCGTGATCGTGCTCATTCTCGGCAAGCCGATGCTGATGATGTTCGGCGAAGGTTTCACCGATGGATATCCTCTTCTGTTCGTACTGATTGGCGGCGTCATCGCACGCGCGGCGGTGGGGCCGGCTGAAAGCCTGCTCACCATGAGCGGTCACCAGAAAATCTGTGCGCTCGTCTATGCACTGACCCTGGCGCTGAACGTCGCCTTGAACATGCTGCTGATCCCTCTTTACGGCCTGTGGGGTGCCGCAGCGGCAACAGGCATCGCCATGGTCTTCGAGGCTTCGGCCCTCTCCTTCACCGCATGGCGCAAGCTTGGCATCCCCATGCTGATCTTCCTCCCGTCGACGAAACACGAGGTTGCGTGATGAGCGTCTCTCCCATCCTCGAGGAACTGAGCGGCAGCGCCTCGGGCGCCATGATCGACCAGTTCGCCGGGCTCACCGAACGCGCTGACCCGGCACAGCTTGAGATGCTGGCAAATCAGAGGCCCGCCCGCAAGCTCGCAATCTATCCCGCCAGCGCCGGTTTCGAACTCGTCGACGAGCTCGATTATCTGGCCGCTCGCGCCATTGAATCCAACATCTTCTTCAATCCCCGTTTCCTGGCGCCGGCCATGCCGCGCCTGGAAGATCGTGAGGTGCGTCTCGCCGTCATCCGCGATGGGACCGAAACGAAAAGCCGCCTGCGCCTGCTGGTGCCGTTCTCCATCGAACGCAGCATTCTGCCCTTCAGTGTTCCGGTGCTGCGCACCTGGGCAAACCCCTTCGGGCCGCTCGGCACACCCCTTGTCGATCATGACGATCCAGCCGGTGTGATCGAGGATTTCTTCGCCATGCTGGCGCGCCCCCACCTGCACCTGCCGAAAGTGTTTGTGCTGCCGGAGGTGCGCCTC
Source organism: Nitratireductor indicus C115 (assembly GCF_000300515.1). Lineage (GTDB taxonomy): Bacteria > Pseudomonadota > Alphaproteobacteria > Rhizobiales > Rhizobiaceae > Nitratireductor > Nitratireductor indicus. Next base: position 74,693 of record NZ_AMSI01000018.1, on the reverse strand, counting down.
GACGGGCCTTTCACCGCCATGCTGAAGGCCGTTGCCGACGCCCGCGGCCTGCCCATCCAGATCACCAATCAGGTCAAGCGCCCGATCCTGCAGAGCAATGAGGATGGCGAAACTTATCTGCGCAATTCATTGCGCGCCCATCACTACCGCGAGTTCCGCCGGTTGAAGCGCCGTCTGGCCGATTTCGGCGAGCTTGAATACCGCATCGCCCGCCAACCCGACGAAATCCGCCATGCGGCCGAAACCTTCCTCACACTCGAGGCCTCGGGCTGGAAAGGCCGGTCCCGTACCGCCATGGCAACCGATCGCTATCGCGCGGCCTTTGCCCGCGAAGCCGTGCATCGTCTTGCCGAGCGCGACATGTGCCGCATCCACATGCTTTCACTGGACGGCAAGGTCATCGCATGCCTGATCGTCTTCATCGAGCATGGCACCGCCTACACATGGAAAACGGCTTACGACGAGGAATATGCGGCCTTCTCGCCAGGCACCTTGCTGATGATCGAGGTGACGAAAAACCATCTCGACGACCCGAACATCACGCTCAGCGATTCCTGCGCGGTGCCCGACCATCCCGTCATGAGCAGGCTATGGAGCGAGCGCCGGCCACTTGGCACGATCGTGATAGGCCTCACTCCGGGAGCCGACCGCCAGGTGCGCAAGGCAGCCGCCCAGATAAGCTTCTATCGTCGGGCCCGCAATGCGTTGCGTCTCATGCGCAACCGCTTGCGCAAGAGCGCCGGTTGAGAACAGGGCTCATTCCAGCCCTGCTTCGCGGCGCGCCCGGTCGCGAAAGATGCGCCGGATCACCTTGCCCGTGGTGGTGAGCGGCATGGACTCAACGAATGCCACCTCACGCGGATATTCGTGCGCGGAGAGCCGTTCGCGCACCCAAAGGCGGATTTCCTCGGCAAGCGCCTCGCTGGGATGCTCCCCCTCGCGCAACACCACATAGGCCTTGACGATCTCCGTGCGAACCGGGTCGGGCTTGCCGACCGCCGCCGCAAGCGCCACCTTGGGATGGCCTGTCAGGCAGTCCTCGATCTCGGTGGGTCCGATGCGATAGCCCGCCGATGTGATGACGTCGTCATCGCGCCCCACGAAATGCACATAGCCGTCTTCGTCGCGCACACCTTGATCGCCGGTCGTCATCCAGTCGCCGACGAATTTTTCCCGCGTTGCCCGTTCATTCTGCCAATATTCGAGGAACATCACAGGATCTGGCCTGAGAACCGCGATATCGCCCGCCTCGCCGACCGGTTTTTCCCGACCTTCATGATCGATCACCGCCACCCGATGGCCCGGAACGGGCAGCCCGATGGCGCCCAGCCGCCCCACCCCGAGCGCATGACATGAAGACAAAACCAGATTGCACTCGGTCTGCCCGTAGAATTCGTTGATGGCGAGGCCCAGGGCTTCGCGCGCCCATTCGAACGTTTCCCGCCCCAGCGCCTCCCCACCCGAGCCGATGCTGCGTAACGACAGGTCAAAACGGGTTCTGATGTCGGAAACGCTCTTCAGCATCCGCAGAGCCGTCGGCGGGATGAAAGCATTGCGCACCTTCATCCGTTCAAGAAGCGTCAAGGCGGCTTCCGGCTCGAACTTCTCAAACCGCCCCGCCACCACCGGCACGCCGAGATAGAGCGCCGGCAGAAGAACATTCAGAAGTCCTCCGGCCCATGCCCAGTCCGCCGGTGTCCAGATCAGATCACCTTCGAGCGGCATGAATTCATGGTGGAACTGCACGCCCGGCACATGCCCGAGCAATACCCGCTGCCCATGCAGGGCACCTTTCGGCGGCCCTGTGGTTCCAGAGGTGAAAATCATCATTGCCGGATCGTCCGGCCCCGTATCCACCGCCTCGAACGGCCCCGCATTGTCCGCGACAAGGCGATGAAAATCGACTGCACCGCCCGCATCCCCATCCACGCAGACAATCGTCTCCAGCATGGGAAGCCGTCCCCGAATCGCAGCAAGCTTCCCGAGCCCCCCGCCATTGGTGACCACCGCCTTCACACCTGCGGTGAAAAGCCGGTATTCGAGCGCTTCCGCTCCGAAGAGCAGCGCAAGCGGCACTGCGATGGCACCGAGCTTGTAGATAGCCACATGGGCAATAAGCGTCTCGAACGATTGCGGCAGAAGCAGCGCCACCCGATCGCCGCGCACAATCCCCTTTCGCGCAAGCCCCCTGGCCAGAGCGTTGGAGCGCTCGGTCAGATCACCGAAAGTCAGGGAGGCGACGGAACCGTCAGCGCGATAATCGTAAAGGGCAACGCGACCGGGAAAACGCCACGCCCATTTGTCTGCGACGGCTGTTCCGATGTTGAAATGTTCCGGGAGGTCCCAGCTGAACCCTTCGTAAAGCGTCTGGTAGCTTTCACGCCTTTGAAGCATGTCTGCGGCCTTCCCTGCCCCGCCCGGGCAGCACAAACGCCGGGCTATGGTGCCCCTGGCCGGGCTCGAACCAGCACTCCTTGCGGAACTCGATTTTGAGTCGAGCGCGTCTACCAATTCCGCCACAGGGGCCCAGCTCAGCATGGCCGGACGGTTGCGGAATATACGGGGAAGCGAACGCGCGTCAACTACCGGTCCGACAATTCGTCGCGACCGGCTTCACCTTTTCGTCATGCCGTTGCGCCACCGATCGACTGGAGCTAGACAGAGGACCTCATCGAGGGCCTTCAATGCTTCGCAAACTCTACGACTGGACCATGTCGCTCGCGGCGACCCGGCACGCCGAAAAGGCCCTTGGAGCCGTGTCCTTCATCGAAAGCTCGTTCTTTCCGATCCCGCCAGACGTGCTGCTCATTCCGATGGTTCTCTCGGAACGGGCGAAATGGCTGCGCTATGCGGTCATCTGTACCATTGCCTCGATTCTCGGCGCACTTCTCGGCTATGCCATCGGCGCGTTTCTCTACGAGACCATCGGCCAGCCCATTCTCGCCTTCTATGGCAAGGAAAACGCATTCGAGCAGGTCGCCGACTGGTACAACACATGGGGCGGCTGGGGCGTGCTGTTCGCGGCGGTCACCCCTTTCCCCTACAAGGTGTTGACCATCTTCTCCGGCGCCACGGGGCTGAACCTAGTCACCTTCATTGCCGTTTCCGTCATCGGCCGGGGCCTGCGTTTCTTCCTCGTTTCCTGGCTTCTGTTCCATTTCGGCCCGCCCATCCGCACCTTCATTGAAAAGAACCTCGGCCTTCTTTTCACCGTTTTCATGGTTTTGCTGGTTGGCGGCTTCGCTGCCATCCGCTACGTGTTCTAAAGGCTATCGCCCATGTCTCTCACCGCTCCCACCGGCAAGACACAAACTTACAGCGCAGCGCTTCTGGCGCTCGGAATGGCGGGAACCGTCGGCACGGCGCTCGGCTTCCAGCATCTGGGTGGATACATCCCCTGCAAGCTTTGCCTCGAACAGCGCACGCCCTACTACATTGGCATTCCGCTCATGGCGCTCGGTTTTGTTGCAGCAAGGCTGAAGGCGCCAGCCATCGTCACCCGTGGCCTGCTTGCGGCGGGGGGCTTGCTGATGCTCTACGGCATGGGCCTGGGCGTCTATCATTCCGGCGTCGAGTGGGGCTGGTGGGAAGGTCCTGCCGATTGCACCGTCGGCGCACCGACCAGCAGCTACGAAGGCGGCAATCTTCTCGATCAGCTCAATGCAGTGATCCCGCCATCCTGCACGCAGGCCGCAGGCCGCTTCCTCGGCCTTTCCTTCGCTGGCTGGAATGTTCTGGCAAGCGCATTGTGGGCCGCCATCGCCCTGCGGGCGGCATTCAAGCGCTGAAAGCCTTACGGCTCCAGTTCCACATCCCAGTAGAGATAATCCATCCAGCTTTCATGCAGATAGTTGGGCGGAAAGAGACGACCGTTATTGTGCAAATCCTGCACCGTCGGCCGGTAAGGTTTCTGGTGGGGCCACATCTTGGCCCGCGCCGGCATCATGCCGCCCTTCTTCAGATTGCAGGGCGAACAGGCGGCAACAACATTCTCCCACGACGTCAGTCCCCCGCAACGCCGCGGGATCACATGGTCGAAGGTGAGATCCTCCTTCGTCCCGCAATACTGGCATTGAAAGCGGTCGCGCAGAAAAACGTTGAAGCGCGTGAATGCCGGATAGCGTGAAGGCTTCACATAGGTCTTCAGGCTGATGACGCTCGGCAACCTCATCGTGAAAGACGGCGAGGAGACCTGTTGCTCGTATTCCGCAACGATATTGACCCTGTCGAGGAAGACCGCCTTGATGGCGTCCTGCCACGACCAGAGTGACAGCGGATAATAACTCAGCGGCCTGTAGTCCGCATTCAGCACCAGAGCGGGCATGCCGTCCGGCGAAGCAGCGATCGTCACGTCCTTGAAGCTCCTTCAGTGGCGGGGCGCGCTGTCCGTTGCTACCAACCTCCGGCGCGTCACTTCCAAATCTTCCGCATTTTGCGGGAAGCAGGCGAGCTGCCTGCCCGCAAAGTGCTCAAGTCGATCGACGCGGATACTGTAAGCCCGCCGTGACAGGAATGTGAAGCTGATATTTTGCTTTGTGACGGGCCAAACACCCGGATTCACGCAGCTTTTTTCGCCGATCAACCGAGCGGCGCGGCCTCCCTGCCCCGCATTTCGCGATAATAGGCCCAAAACAGGCGCGCCGCGACGGCCCGGAACGGCATCCATGATTCGGCGATTTCCGCGGCCGCACGCGCATCGGGACGCGACGGAAGGCCAAAGGCGTGCCCGATAGCCGCCTGCAAGGCTACGTCGCGGGCGGGAAAGACATCCGGATGCCCGGCGGAGACCAGCAGATAGACCTCGGCTGTCCAGGGTCCGACCCCCGGGATCACCGTCATTCTGGAGATCGCCTCTTCAGCCTCCATATGGCAAAGCGCGTCGAGATCGAGCCGGCTGCGGCAGGCCGCTTCGGCAACGGCAAGAAGCGCCCGCTGCTTGGCTCGGGAAAGTCCTGCCGCAATCAGCGGTTCCTCTCCGGCCGCCAGCAGCGCCTGCGGTGTCAGCGGATCGATGAGTTGGGCAAGCCTGCCGAAAATCGCATCGGCGCTTGCACGCGAAACCTGTTGCGACACGATGACGGAGGCAAGACTTGCAAAACCGGGCGGTGTGCGCCGAAGCGGAACATCGCCAGCAACAGCACGAACCGGACCGAGCCGTGGATCGGCCCCAACAAGCGCATCGAGCGCTTCGGTAATGTGGGCTTCGGTCTCGATGCGGCGCATGATGCTCCCTCGGCATCCTTGCTGCCGGCAAGGGAAAGCCGTAGCAATCGTTCGACATGGACTGCAACCCGATTCACACCACGCTCATGACAAGCCCTGTCTTCCGCTTCGCACCGAGCCCCAACGGAGAGCTTCACCTGGGCCATGCCTATTCGGCCTTTTTGAACCGCCGCCTGGCGGATATGGTCGGCGGCCGGTTCCTGCTGCGCATCGAGGATATAGACGTAACCCGCTGCACACCGGAGTTCGAGAGCGGCATAATGCGCGACCTTTCCTGGCTCGACATCGACTGGGAGGAGCCGGTGCGCCGGCAATCCGATCATTTCGACGACTACCAGGGCGCACTGGAACAGCTTGTCGACGCAGATCTCGTCTATCCCGCCTTCATGAGCCGCGGCGAGGTGCGCGCGCGCATCGTCGATGCAGAAGCGGCAGGCGCCCCCTGGAAGCGCGATCCGGATGGCGCACCGCACTATCCCGACGACGATCGACACCTTACCGCCAGCGAAAGGCGCCGGCGCATGAGCGAAGGCGAGCCCTTTGCCTGGAGGCTCCACATGGAGCGTGCAGTGGAGCATCTTCACGCCCCCCTCGACTGGACCGAGGACGGCGAAGGGCCAACGGGTGAAAGCGGCATAGTTCCGGCCAGCCCTCTCGATTGGGGCGACGTGATCATCGCCCGAAAGGAAATTCCCGCAAGCTATCACCTTTGCGTTGTGACCGACGATGCATTGCAGGGCATCACCCATGTGGTTCGGGGCAGAGACCTCTTCCACGCGACGGCCGTCCACCGTCTGTTGCAGGAGCTTTTGGGCCTGCCGGTGCCGCGCTATTTCCACCACGATCTCATTCTGGGCGATGATGGACGCAAGCTCTCGAAAAGCCAGGGTGATACCAGCCTTTCAGCCTTGCGCGATGCAGGTGCCACTCCCGGTGACATAGCGCGGATGGCGGGGCTTTGAAGCATCTTTCAGTCAGGTGAATTCACCTGACCCGGCACGATGGGAGAACAGCCCTGCCGGCAAAACGATATGCCGGAATGGACCTCAGACCGAACGCGTCAACAACGCCTTGATGACGGTCAGCGTCAGCAGCACCACGAATGCCCCGGCCAGTCCGGCAAGGGCTGCTTCCGTGGGGCCTGAAAAGCGAATGCCTTGCTCATTGGCGAGCAGTATGGTGCCAATGAAGGAAATGCTGATGATGCTCGACATGCCGAACGGGCCGAAGCCCTGCTCCTTGAGTATCGCATCAAGGCCGAGCGACAAAAGATAGGAAATCATCGAGACCGCTGCGACGGTGAACATCAACCAGCTTGGATCGAGCTTCATAAGCATTGCGCACCCCGGCCCATGGCCACTTCATCAAGCAGCGCTTCAAGATGATTGATGATAGAATGCAAATCTTTCGCTTTTCTTGCCGCATTGCAGGCATTACAGCGCTTCTGAAGCACCGTACACTCTTTCGGGTACTCCCTCTTTTTCACCTTTCCGCATCGATGCGGATGTCAGCGAATGCCGCCTGACTAGAAATGCTTGCCGCGATTTGGCGGCCGGGATCATCGCCAATGAAGCCGTCAGCCAGGGTAATTCCCGCCATATTCGTCATCCTCTGGGCAACGGGCTTCATCGGCGCGCGCTATGCGATGCCCTGGGCGGAGCCTTTCACCTTCCTGTGGATTCGTTTCGGGCTCACTTTTTGCGTTCTGTTGGCGATCATCCCCATCATCCGCGCCAAATCGATTGGCGCGCGCAACGCCATGCACGCGGTCATCGCCGGCGTCTTGATGCATGCGGTCTATCTCGGCGGCGTTTTCTGGTCTGTGCGCCATGGCCTGCCCGCCGGGCTCGTGGGGCTGATCGTCGGTCTCCAGCCCATGCTGACGGCGATCATGGCGTTCTTCTTTCTCGGCGAACGGATGACCGGTCGCCATTGGATCGGGTTGCTTGTCGGGCTTGCCGGCGTGGGCATCGTCCTGTCGCCGAAATTCGGTGCGATCGGCGGTGGCGTGACCGCCGCAACCGTCAGCGCGGCAACGCTCGGCGTCATCGCAATGAGCGCCGGCACTGTCTGGCAGAAACGTTTCGTCGCCCATGCCGATCTCATCACCGTAACCCTGTTTCAATATGCAGGCGGTTCCCTGGCCACCTTCGGCGTCGCCATGCTCTTTGAGAATGGCGACATAACCTTCAACGGCGAGCTGCTTTTCGCGCTGGCCTGGCTGGTATTCGTACTTTCTCTGGGCGCGATCCTGCTTTTGATGATCCTCATCCGCGAGGGCGAAGTGGCGCGCGTTGCTTCGCTGTTCTACCTCGTTCCCGGCGTAACGGCGCTCCTGGCATGGCTGCTCTTCGGGGAAACGCTGAATGTCGTGCAACTCGCCGGCATGGCCATCACCACATTCGGTGTGGCGCTGGCCACCGGCCGCGCGAAATCTCAAGCATCGCCGGCGACCAGCCGTGCCTCACGGTAACGCTTGATCGCGGCGTTGAGCTCCCCGCCCAGAATGAAAACCGCAGACAATATATAGAGGAACACCACCGCGATCATGATCGAGGCAAGCCCCGCATAAGTGCTTGAATAATTGGCGAAGCTGCCCAGATAGGCCGCGAACAGGCCGGATCCCGCAAAGGAACCGAACAGTGTGAACAGGACACCCGGCAATACGTCGAGAAATGCCCTGCGCCCCGCCGGCAGCCACAGATGCACCGAGATCAGGGCAAGAACCAGCACCGCCAGCGCGATGGCATATCGCCAGAAGGTGATGGTCCCCACATAAGGTGCGATCCATTCGAGATTGTTGACCGCAATGTTGAGGGCGATGGGCGCCGCGACGAGCAGGAGGCTCATGGCAAGAAAGCCCGCCGTGGCAATGAGCACGAAAACAAGGCTTTGCGCCCGCAGCCGGAAGATGGAGCGCTGCTCGCTCACCCGGTAGGCACGGTTGAGCGACAGCCGCAGAGCCTCCACACCGTTCGAGGCGAAGAAACCGGCAAGAACCACGCCGAAGGTCAGGACGCCGCTGCGCCGCACGCCCAGCACATTGTGAACCTCGTTGGCGATCGGTTCGGCGACTTCCTTCGGCCACGTGTCGAATATCAGGTCGACCGCCTGCTGGGAAAACGCGTCCGCCCCGAGAAAACTCGCCAGCGCCGTTGCAAATATCAGGAACGGAAAAAGTGCCATGAGCGCGGAAATGGCCACATGGCTGGCCATGGCCCAGCCGTCATCGGTATTGAAGTGACCAAGCGCATCACCAAGAATACGTCTTGTGGCTTTGATTCCGCGCACGGCGTCATCCTTCTTTTCGATTCGCTTCCGCGTTAAGTGTCGCAGCGCAGCGTAATTTTGAAACCCTTCGCCTTATGCACAAGTGGGGTCTTTCTTGACCAGTACGATACGGACAATTCTTGTGACCGGCGCCTCTTCCGGCATCGGAGCCCATTGCGCCCGCGCCCTGAAGCAGGACGGGTGGCGTGTCTTTGCCACCGCCCGCAAGCCGGAGGATATCCGTGCGCTTGAAGATGAAGGCATAGAAGCCTTCTATCTCGATTATGCAGACGCGGGATCGATCGCGTCCCTCGTCGATAGCGTACTGGAACGAACCGGCGGAACGCTCGACGCGCTGTTCAACAATGGCGCCTATGCGCAAGCCGGCGCAGTGGAAGACCTGCCGGTCGAAGCCTTGCGCCATCAGTTCGAGGTCAATGTCTTCGGCTGGCACGACCTCACACGCCGGATCGTTCCCGTCATGAGGCGGCAGGGACATGGCCGCATCGTCCATTGCTCATCGATCCTCGGCCTGTTGCCCATCCGGTTTCGGGGCGCCTACGCCGCCTCGAAGCACGCGCTGGAAGGCCTGATGCTTTGCCAGCGTGCGGAGCTGGAAGGTTCAGGCATCCATGTCTCGCTGATCGAGCCGGGGCCTGTCACCTCAAAGATCGCCAGCAACGGGCTTTCCTGGTTCGAGCGCTATATCGATCACCGAAACTCCGTCCACCGCGAAGCCTATGAGGCTCAACTGACACGCTTGCGGCAAGGCGGCGTAAAATCCCGTTTCAAGCTCGGCCCGGAAGCCGTATACAACGTGCTCAGCCACGCGCTGGTTTCCCCCGCGCCGCAGCCGCACTATGTGGTAACCACGCCTGCGCGCATCGGTGTCGCATTGAAACGCATTCTGCCGGCGCGCATCTTGTATCGCTTCCTGTCCGACAAGGGCTGACCTCAGAAAAGAAAGCCACCATGTCCACCGTCTTCAACATCTTAGCCATCCTCGTGATGATGGCCGTCGTCATCGTGCTGCTGCGCGGCCTTCTCAATCTCATGCGCGGTGGCTCCGGCAACACGTCCAACAAGCTGATGCAGGCCCGCGTGATCCTGCAGGCCGTCGCCATCGTCTTCGTGATGCTGGCACTCTACTATTCCCGTTCACGCGGCGGTTGAGACATAGGCGATGGTCAAGCTCAACAAAATCTACACCCGCACCGGCGACGACGGCACAACCGGGCTTGGCAGCCGAGAAAGACGTGTGAAGAACGACCTGCGCGTCGCTGCCTATGGCACGATCGACGAAACCAATGCCTGCGTTGGCCTGGCCCGCATTCACACCGGGGCAAGCCATCACGACATAGATGCGATGCTGGCCGCCATTCAGAACGACCTGTTCGACCTCGGCGCAGATCTCGCCACACCCGACACCGGTGCACCGCTTGAATATGAGCCCCTGCGGATCGTGCAAAGCCAGGTCGACCGGCTGGAACGAGACATCGACGCGCTCAATGCCAATCTCGATCCACTCAAATCCTTCATCCTGCCGGGCGGCACACCGGCTGCCGCCGGGCTCCACCTGGCCCGCACCGTCTCGCGGCGTGCCGAACGGCTCATGGTGGAGCTTCGCGCGAAACCCGGAGAAATCGTCGGCGATGCGGCCATGCGCTACATCAACCGCCTCTCCGACTTCCTGTTCGTGGCGGCCCGCGCCGTCAATGACAATGGCGCCCTCGACGTGCTATGGGTTCCAGGACAGAACCGATAGCGCTCCATCCAAGGCCACCCGTCAGGTCGTCCGAGGCAAGTGGCAGCGAAACGACCGCAGGGCCGATCGGGGCCCGCAATGAGGGCTCCGATGTTCATTCCGTTATATGACGCGAACAGCCTGCGCTATATCAAGCGGCAATACGTCACCCTGGCCCTGATCGCCGTCAACATCGTCGCCTATCTGGTGACCACCGTGGGCGGCGAGGATTTCGCTTTCGCCGCAGCCCTCGGTCTTGGCTATATTCCTTCCGTATCCCACGATCTCGCCGTCTTGCCGCCGGAACTGGATCTGGTGCCGGAGCCACTCACCTACATCACCTATTCCTTCCTGCATGGCGATTTGATGCACCTGGGGGGAAACATGCTCTTTCTCTGGGTCTTCGGCGACAATGTCGAAGATGCACTGGGCCATTTCCGCTACCTCGTGTTCTATCTCGCATGCGCGGTTGCCGGCGCCTACATGCACGGCTTCATCGCGCCCGACTCCAACGCGCCGCTGATCGGCGCATCGGGTGCGATTGCCGGCATTGTGGCCGCTTACCTCATACTGCACCCGCGTATCCGCATATGGGTCCTGGCCTTCGCCCGCATTCCGCTGCGCATCCCCGCATTCATCGTCCTTGCCCTGTGGATCGGCTTCCAGTTCCTGATGCTCCTGATCGACACGGAGAACCAGGTGTCCTGGGCAGCGCACGCCGGAGGCATTCTTGCAGGCGCGGTTCTCGTACTCGTCCTGAAACGCCGCGAAGTAACGCTTTTCGACCGGCAGATCGAAAAACCCCGCGCCGTCGAGCTGGAAAAGCCCGACATGGCGGCTCCGGTGGAGGGCAAGCCCCCGCACTGGGGACGGCAATAGGACTTCACGACATATTGACCTGTACGTCAGGTCTCTCTACGGTCCCGCCAACTCCGGCGGCCAGCCGAGCCGTGCGAGGGGCGGTATTGAGCAAAATCGAATTGCCCACGCATGTCGGCCTTCGGCACACCAGCCGGTGTACAGGCTGTTTTGCAGCTCCCAGAACCGAGTTCCCATTACGGAAGGTGAATGCGCATGAAGGTCCTTGTTCCGGTTAAGCGGGTCATCGACGCCAACGTTAAGCCGCGCGTCAAGGCCGACGGCACGGGTGTCGAGCTTGCCAATGTCAAGATGGCGATGAACCCGTTCTGCGAGATCGCAGTTGAAGAAGCGATCCGCCTGAAGGAAGCAGGCAAGGTCGAAGAGATCGTCGCCGTCTCCGTCGGACCGGACAAGGCTCAGGAAACGCTGCGCACCGCGCTCGCCATGGGCGCCGACCGCGCCATTCTCATCAAGACCGACGAAACGGTCGAGCCGCTCGACGTCGCCAAGCTTCTCAAGGGCGTGGTCGAGGCCGAAAGCCCCGAGATCGTCCTCCTCGGCAAGCAGGCGATCGATGACGACAGCAACCAGACCGGCCAGATGCTGGCCGCCCTTCTCGGCTGGTCGCAGGGAACATTTGCCTCCAAGGTCGAACTCGATGGCGGCAAAGCCAAGGTCACCCGTGAGGTCGACGGCGGTCTGCAGGTCGTGGACCTGAAGCTGCCTGCCATCATCACCACCGATCTGCGCCTGAACGAGCCGCGCTATGCCTCCCTTCCCAACATCATGAAGGCGAAGAAGAAGCCGCTCGATGAGAAGGCCCCCGGCGACTATGGCGTCGCGGTGAAGGCGCGCCTCAAGGTTCTGAAGACGGAAGAACCTGCCGGACGCAAGGCGGGCATCAAGGTGGGTTCGGTCGCAGAGCTTGTCGACAAGCTCAAGAACGAAGCCGGCGTGATCTAAGCGGAAGGGAAAAAGACAATGGCCATTCTTTTGATTGCCGAACACGACAACCAGAGCCTTTCCGACCAGACCGCCAAGGCGCTTTCGGCCGCCTCCAGGATCGGTTCCGACATCGACGTGCTGGTGGCCGGCAAGGGCGCCAAGGCGGCTGCCGACGCCGCCGCCAAGCTTTCAGGCGTGCGCAAGGTGCTGCTTGCCGAGAGCGACGCGCTGGCCGAGCAGCTGGCCGAGCCGATGGCCGACCTCGTGGTTTCGCTCGCCGACGGCTACGACACCTTCGTCGCCGCCTCGACCACGACCGGCAAGAACGTCATGCCGCGCGTTGCAGCCTTGCTCGACGTGATGCAGGTTTCCGACGTGATCGAAGTGGTCGACGCCAAGACCTTCAAGCGCCCGATCTATGCCGGCAACGCCATCCAGACGGTGGAATCGACCGACGGCAAACGCGTTCTCACGGTGCGCACGGCCTCCTTCCAGGCGGCAGGCGACGGTGGCTCCGCCGCTGTCGAAAGCGTCTCCGCTCCGGCCGACGCCGGCCTGTCGAGCTTCGTCGAGAACCAGATCGCTGCCAGCGACCGGCCTGAGCTCACCTCTGCCCGGGTCATCGTTTCGGGCGGTCGTGCACTTGGCTCCGCCGAGAAGTTCGAGGAAGTCATCCTTCCGCTTGCCGACAAGCTGGGCGCTGCCGTCGGTGCGTCGCGCGCGGCGGTGGATGCCGGCTATGCACCGAACGACTGGCAGGTCGGCCAGACCGGCAAGGTGGTTGCTCCCGAGCTCTATATCGCCTGCGGCATTTCCGGCGCCATCCAGCACCTCGCCGGCATGAAGGATTCCAAGGTCATCGTCGCCATCAACAAGGACGAGGAAGCTCCGATCTTCCAGGTCGCGGACTATGGCCTCGTCGCCGACCTCTTCGAGGCAGTTCCGGAGCTCCAGAAAGCGCTTTAGGCTCTTTTGGAAAGTGATTTGCAAGAAAACCCCGCCTCTCTGGAGGCGGGGTTTTTCTGTTCGAGCAACACAGCGACAATTAGCCTCCTCCAAACGCCCCGCCACGGGATCGCTCATGCCGAATTATCCGCACGCGGGGTAGACGACCCCGCCGGGGCCAATATAGTTTGCACCGCAATATGTTTGACGAAGGGTGCCGCGCGCCCAACGGGGTTTTCGATATGACAGGCAAGATTGAAAAAGTGGGCGTGATCGGCGCCGGCCAGATGGGCAGCGGCATCGCTCACGTGGCGGCGCTGGCGGGCTATCAGGTCAAGCTCTATGACCTTTCGGCGGAGCGCATCGAAGGGGGCATCGCCACAATTTCCGGCAATCTGGCCCGTCAGGTCTCGTCCGGGAAACTGGAAGACAAGGAACGCCAGGACACGCTTGCACGCATCGGACCGGCCACCACGATGGAAGGCCTCGCCGATATGGACCTGGTCATCGAGGCGGCAACCGAAGACGAGACCGTCAAGCGCAAGATATTCTCGCAGCTCTGCCCCGTCCTGAACCCCGAGGCTCTGCTCGCCACCAACACATCCTCGATCTCGATCACGCGGCTTGCCGCACAGACCGATCGCGCAGAGCGCTTCATCGGCATTCATTTCATGAACCCCGTTCCGGTGATGAAGCTGGTCGAATTGGTTCGCGGCATCGCCACGGAAGACCAGACGTTCGAGATGGCTCGCCATTTCGTGGAAGCGCTTGGCAAGACGATCACCGTGGCCGAGGACTTCCCTGCCTTCATCGTCAATCGCATTCTGCTGCCGATGATCAACGAGGCGATCTACACGCTTTACGAAGGTGTCGGCACGGTGGAAGCCATCGACACTGCCATGAAGCTTGGCGCCAACCATCCCATGGGACCGTTGCAGCTTGCCGATTTCATTGGTCTCGACACCTGTCTGTCGATCATGCAGGTCCTGCACGAAGGCTTGGCGGATTCGAAATATCGCCCCTGCCCGCTCCTCGTGAAATATGTCGAGGCCGGCTGGCTCGGGCGCAAGACGGGCCGAGGCTTTTACGACTATCGCGGCGAAACGCCGGTTCCGACCCGCTAGAGTATTTTGCAGTCAGGTGGAATCACCTGACGTCTGCATAAATGCGGAAAAACAAAGAGATAGACGGTTCAAGGTTTCCCTGAAACGGTGAACCGATCTAACGCATATCTCCCGGGATCGGGAACCGCTTCGGGGGTAAAGACATGCGTAAGGTCGAGAACTTAAAGGGCAAGCAGCGAATCTGAAAGATCGAGGCGTGCTTTACGAGATGGGTGAAAACGCCCGCATCCGTGCGAATACGGAAGAACAACGAGATAGGGCCGTCACTGGCATGGAGAGTGACGGGCCCTTTTTGTTTTGAGGGACTGACACCGGAGCCACCGGGCTCCATGCCTGCCCTTCTCAGGCTGCGCTGCGCTTGCGCTTGTGTTCGGCCAGAAATTCCGCGATTTCTTCCGAGCGGATCGGCTTGCTGAACAAATTGCCCTGAGCCTCGCTGCCTCCCATCGCACGGATGATGCGCAGCTGCTCTTCGGTCTCCACTCCCTCCACCACGGTCGTCATGCCGAGAGTGTAGGAAAGATTGAGGATCGTCTGGACGATTGCCGCCTGATCCGCGCTCTTGGTGATATCCTTAATGAACAACCGGTCAATCTTCACCTTGTCGAAGGCGAATTTCTGCAAGTAGCTCAGCGAGGAATAACCGGTGCCGAAATCGTCCAGCGAGATTCGCGACCCAAGTTTGCGCAACCGTCTCAGATCCGCATGAAGCTTGCGGTTGTCCTCGAGCAGCAGCGTCTCGGTGATTTCGAGTTCGAGCCGATGTGCCTCGGTTTCCGTCTCCTCCAGAAGCCGCGCCACGGTGCTCACGATATCATCGCGCTTGAATTGCATCGGCGAAAGATTGGCAGCAATGCTGATGTCGTCAGGCAGGCGCTTCGTCTCGAGGCAGACCTGTCTCAGCACCCATTCGCCAAGTGGCACGATGGCGCCCGTGTCTTCCGCAATCGAAATGAACTCATCGGGCGGAATGGGTCCGAGCGTGGGATGCGTCCAGCGCAGCAGGGCCTCGAAGGCCGTCACCTTGTTCATGCCAAGATCGATAATGGGCTGGAAGACAAGATGGAACTGCTCGTCGAGATTGGCTGACCGCAATTCGGCTTCCAGCGCGCGGCGCCGCTGCAGGCGCTTGTTCATGCCTCGCTCGTAGAAGCGGAACACGCCACGCCCATCGGCCTTGGCCTGATAGAGGGCGACATCCGCCTGCATCAGCAGATCGTCCACCTCTTCACGGCTGTCGATGGTCGTGGAGATGCCGACGCTCGCGCTCGTCAGAATCTGATGCCCGTCGATGAGATAAGGGGCGTCGATAGCCAGGATGAGCCGTTTGGCCAGCGTGCTCGCCTGCTCCAGCTTCTCCAGATTGCCCTGCACTACAACGAACTCGTCACCGCCAAGCCGCGCGATGCAGTCGCTTTCCCGCACGGTGTTGCGGATGCGGCCCGCCACCGCCCGCAAAAGTGCATCGCCGATGGGATGACCAAGCGTATCGTTGATGCTCTTGAAATTGTCGAGGTCGATGCACATCACCGCCGCCGCAAGCCCGCGTTCGCTGCTGGTCTGCAAGATTTCCTCCAGCCGCTCGCGCATCATGAGGCGGTTCGGCAGGTCGGTGAGCGTATCGTGGCGCGCCATATAGGCCACCTGGGCTTGCGCCTTATGCCGCTCGGTGATGTCCTCATAGGTGGCGACCCAGCCACCGCCCTTCATGGGCTGATGCGAGATCAGGATGGTGCGTCCGTCGCGCAATTCCTGAATCAGCGTATCGGACCGGTTTTGTTTGATCAGCTTCGTCTGCAGGTCCGCGATGCGATGGGCCTCATCCTCCCTGCACGCGCCGCTTTCCACCATGCTTTCCACGAGGCCCGACAGGGAAACGCCGGGCTTCACCTGATCGCTCTTCAACCCGTAGATGCTCTCCATCTTGCGATTGCTGACGATGAGTTCCTGCTCCGCATCGAACATGCACAGGCCATGCGACATGTTGTTGAGCGCGGTGTTGAAAAGCAGGTTCTGCGTGCTGAGTTCTTCATTTGCCAGGCGCGCCGCTTCCGCGCTCTCGATCAGTTCGGCGCTGGTGCGAAGAAGGTCTTCGTTCGTCGCCCTCAGGCGCTCCTGGACGCTGATCTGAAGCCGGTGCTGCCATCGCAGCATGGCCACGAATATGAAGCCGCTGACGACGAGTCCGAGCGCCAGCAGCGAAAAGATCCAGTGCAGCCGCAACAGTTCATTCTGGTCGCGCGCCTGCAATGTTGCGCCATATTCGTTGGCCTGCGAGGCAAGCGACACCATTTGCCGCTCAAGGGGCGCTGTAAGCTCCAGGGCCCGCAGCGCGTTTTCCTTCTCGTCTATGTCGCCGATGAAGGTGGATATCTCATGCACCACCCGCGACATGTCCGCCACCGTCTGCTGTGTATCGGGCACATCATTGACGAAGTTCTTGAACTCGCCGCTGTCGAAAAGACTCATGCGGCTGAGCAGGATCTGATAGCGCAGCTCCACATCCTGTTTGGTGGTCTGCGGCGGATCCACGAGAAGGCCCGCGACACGCTGCCGGAAGCGCAGCAACTCGTTCATGCCCTGGCTTGCGCTGAAGGCGATGTTGTAGCGAAATATCTGGCTGAGCGCTTCCTGGCGCTGGAAAACCAGCACCGAGATGTAAAGCGCGGACACAGCAAGTACGATGATGCTGACGGTGAGAACCGTCTGAACCACTCGTGAGGCCCTGCTGCGCCCCGGAGTTTCCGCGCCCGTCTCCTCCATGGGTCAGCCCGTTTCCCTAGCGGACCGTGAAACGGCGAACCTGCCAGACAGAGCGCGAATAGAATTTCTGCGTGTTGAGCTCGGGGTCAGAATCGTACGGGTAAATGATGAAAAGCGGCCCCTTATCGCTCACCGGCATATAATTGCCATCGCGCTTATAGGCGAGGATCACCCCATATTTGGCAAAATCATCGATCGGCACCGGCGCCTGATAATCGTTGAGCGCGGTGACTACGAGTTCACCGCCATCTGCCTTGACCTGATCCATCAGGGCCGCCAGCAGAACACCCTCGAACTCCACCGACCCGTCGAACCAAGGCGTGGTGGTCTTGATCGTCGCCTTTGGGAGCGCCTCAAGCATTGCCAGGTCGAAATCAGCGGCATCGCCTGCATTTGTAGCCCCGATCTTGCCATCCACCGTCAGGATGACATCGCCGGCGGGCTTTGAAAGTTCATCTGCAAAAGCGGCTGCCGGCAGCGAAAAGGCTGTGGCAAGCACCATCGTTGCCGCAAGGAACCGGCGCCTATTATTATTACTTATACGCATTGTTGAAGCCTCTCCACTGGCACAAATTATTTTGCCCCATCATAACGCCGGCTAACCAAACAACAGGTTAACACGCGCATACCGCATCGCTTTTTGAGCCGGCGCATTGACAGCCTGCCACCTCGATGCAAAACCTCCAACGGCAAGAGTATACATGAACTTGCGTATTCAGCCTAATCGTTGAAATCTTTAGGCGCAAACCTTGCGGAAACCGTCGGGATAAGGTGGATTTACCGTTTTGGGGCAGGGCAGCACCGGAGTTTCTAGGGAGCAGGAACAGTGGAAACATACAAGGAATTCACGTTCGAAGCCGCACATAAACTGGAACCCTATTCCGGCTTACACGGTCATTCGTTCAAAGTGTCGGTGCACCTCGTTGGCGAACCCGATCCGGTCTTTGGCTGGGCAGCGAATCTCTATGAAGTAGAAAAGCAGATCGAAGGTATCCACAAGACCCTCGACCATAAATATCTCAACGAGATCGAAGGGCTTTCCGTGCCCTCGCTCGAAAACCTCGCCAAATGGATCTTCGACAAGTTGTCCGAAAAGACCGACACGCTGGATCGCGTGGAAGTCAAACGCGGAGCGGAAGGACAGGCCGAGGGCTGTGTCTACCGCCGCGCACGGGCGGCCTGAGCGGCCGCAGTTATGCGAAAATCGAAAAGGCGCCTCAGGGCGCCTTTTTTATGCGAAGAAACAAGAAGACGGGGCACCCATTACGTACCCGGCAGGACGCTTAGTGCCCTGACCGAAAACCATGGTGCTACGCCGGCCAAACCATCACCTGCCGGCGGGTAAGGCGGCGTCGATAAGCCGCTTGGCATCCTCGCTGGACCATTCGGCAGGCCCGTTCATATGAGCGATCAGACAACCATCCTTGTCGATCAGCAGCGTTGCCGGCAAGCCGAGTGCCAGCCCCTCCCGTTTCAGGTCGTTGAAAACGCCCATGGAGGCATCGCGATAATAGCCGAGCGAATGGATTTTCGTTTCCTGCAGAAAGGCCTTCGGTTTCTCGTCGTCTCCACGGTCGACATTCACCGCCACCACCTCGAAGCGATCAGACCCCTTGTCGGCCTGCAAGGCATCGAGCGCCGGCATTTCCTCGCGGCAAGGAACACACCAGGTCGCCCACAGGTTCAACAGCACCAGCTTACCCGAAAAGTCGCTGATCGAGAGCTTTTGCCCTTCCGGTCCGTCGAAGCGCAACGCGTTCATGGATTTCGGAGGCGATGCGGCAAGCATTGCCGCCACCTCGCCGGTTGCCGCAGCTCCGATCCTGCGCGCTTCGGCCTCCTTCATGGCGCAGGCTGAATTGTCAGCCTGCGCAACAATCGGCGCAGGCGCCGTGTTGCCATTGGGGTCGCCCTTCACGTATACCGCAATCGCACCTCCGACAGCGCCCGCGGCAACGGCCAGGACGATCAGACGGAGTGCCGGAAATTTGCGTTTCTTTTTAGCCATTCTTCTTTCCAAACGAGCACCCGGTTAACATGATGAGCGAAGATCAAGCCAGCAACCGCATGTGGGGCGGACGTTTTGCCTCAGGTCCCGACGCCGTGATGGAAGCAATCAACGCTTCGATCGGCTTCGACAAGAAGCTCTACGCCCAGGACATTCGTGGCAGCCTCGCTCACGCCGCCATGCTGGCCAAGACTGGCATAATTTCGGCCGAAGACGAAAAAAAGATCGCCGAAGGCCTGAAGACCATCCTGTCGGAGATCGAGAATGGCAAGTTCACCTTTTCTACACGGCTTGAAGACATTCACATGAATGTCGAGGCGCGGCTCGCCGAGTTGATCGGGCATGCCGCCGGTCGCCTGCACACCGCCCGCTCGCGCAACGATCAGGTGGCCGTCGATTTCCGCATGTGGGTGAAGGAAGAGCTGGAACGTGTCGATGGAGCACTCGGCGGCCTGATCGAGGCATTCCTGACCCGTGCGGAAGAACATGCCGCAAGTGTGATGCCGGGCTTCACGCATCTCCAGTCGGCCCAGCCCGTCACCTTCGGCCACCACCTGATGGCCTATGTGGAGATGTTCGGCCGCGATCGCTCGCGCGTGCGCGACGCCATCGAACGGCTGAACGAGAACCCGCTGGGCGCCGCCGCGCTTGCGGGAACCGGGTTCCCCATCGACCGCCACATGACGAGCGCCGCCCTTGGTTTCCGCGAACCGACGCGCAACTCCATCGACACCGTGTCGGATCGCGATTTCGCACTGGAATTCCTGTCCATCTCCGCCATCTGCGCGACGCACCTGTCACGGCTTGCCGAGGAGATCGTGATCTGGTCGACGCCGCAATTCGGCTTCGTGCGGCTTTCCGATTCCTTCTCCACCGGCTCGTCCATCATGCCGCAGAAGAAGAACCCGGATGCCGCCGAGCTCATCCGCGCCAAGACAGGACGCATCAATGGCGACCTGATCGGTCTTCTGACTGTGATGAAGGGCCTGCCGCTGGCCTATTCCAAGGATATGCAGGAAGACAAGGAAGCCGTCTTCGACGCTGCCGAAACGCTGGACCTCATGCTCGCCGCCATGACCGGCATGATCGGCGACATGGAGATCAACACGCAGGCCATGAAGAAGGCGGCGGGCGCGGGCTTCTCCACCGCCACGGACCTCGCCGACTGGCTGGTGCGCGAAGCGGGCCTCCCCTTCCGAGAGGCCCATCACGTCACCGGACGCGCTGTCGCGCTTGCTGAGCAGAAGAAATGCGGTCTCGAAAAACTTGCTCTTGAGGACCTGACAGCGATTAATCCGGCCATCACCGAGGACGTGTTTTCCGTCCTCTCGGTTGCAAATTCCGTGAAGAGCCGCACCTCCTATGGCGGCACCGCCCCGACGGAAGTGCGCCGCCAGATCCGCACCTGGAGGAAAAGGCTGAAACGGGATGCGCAAACCTTCAAAAAAGGCTAAAACCCTGCGCAACCGATTTCGAGGAATGGAATGCAGTCGATGACCGCCCGCAGAACGATCACCCTCCTGGCCCTCGGGCTGGCGCTCGGCCTTGCAGCCTGTGGGCGCAAGGCCCCGCTTGATTCGCCTTATGAGGCGGCCATCGACGCACGCAAGGAAGCACGCAAGAACGACCAACCGGTTCCCCCGGAGCCGCAGAAACCGGTCGAGGATCGGCCCTTCATCCTCGACGGGCTCCTTTAATTCCCATGTTGCAGGAGCCGCATGTCGGCTCCATCTCGCCACCAAGCTGAGCGAAAGTCACGTCCGGTGAACCATTTTGAATATCGCGACGGCGTGCTCCACGCCGAGGACGTTCCGGTGCCTGTCATAGCGCAGGCCGTCGAAACGCCGTTCTATTGCTATTCAACCGCCACGCTGACACGGCATTATCGCGTGTTCTCGGAAGCCTTCGACGGGCTGGATGCGCTGGTCTGCTATGCCATGAAGGCCAACTCCAACCAGGCCGTTCTGAAGACGCTGGCCAGGCTGGGCGCCGGCATGGACGTCGTCTCGGAAGGCGAGCTGCGCCGGGCGCTCGCCGCTGGCGTGCCGGCGGACAAGGTTTTGTTTTCAGGCGTCGGCAAGACCGCACGCGAAATGGACTTTGCTCTTCAGGCCGGCATTCTCTGCTTCAACGTGGAATCGAAGCCTGAACTTGAGCTTTTGTCCGCCCGCGCAACTGCGCTCGGCAAGACGGCAAACGTATCGCTGCGCATCAATCCCGATGTGGACGCGCAGACGCACAAGAAGATTTCCACCGGCAAGGCCGAGAACAAGTTCGGCATCGGCTGGCAGGACGCACGCGCGGCCTACGCCCGTGCCGCCGAGCTTCCGGGTCTCAAGGTAACCGGCATCGACATGCATATCGGCAGCCAGATCACCGATCTGAAGCCGTTCGACGCCGCATTTGCTCTCCTGACCGAGCTCACGGAGACGCTGCGCGCCGACGGTCACGCGATCGAGCATGTGGATTTGGGTGGCGGCCTTGGCGTTCCCTATGCCGAGGATGGCGACCAGCCGCCCCTGCCCGCCGCCTATGCGGAGGTGGTGCGCAAGCATGTTTCGCGTCTCGGCCTCAAGGTGATGTTGGAGCCTGGCCGCCTCATCGCCGCCAATGCCGGCATTCTCGTTTCGGAAGTCATCTTCCGAAAGGACGGTGATGCGAAGAACTTCGTCATCGTGGATGCCGCAATGAACGACCTCATTCGCCCCACCCTCTACGAAGCCTTCCATTCCATCCGCCCCGTTCGCCAGGCCGAGGCAGGCGCACCGCGCTTCAAGGCCGATGTGGTCGGCCCGGTCTGCGAGACCGGCGACTATCTGGCGCTCGACCGCGAATTGCCGGACCTGAAGGCCGGCGATCTGATCGCCATCGGTTCTGCCGGCGCCTATGGCGCCGTGCAGGCAAGCACCTACAACACGCGCCCGCTCGTCCCCGAGGTTCTGGTCAATGGCGATCGCTTCCATGTGATTCGCCCCCGGCCGACCTATGAGGAGATGCTGGCGCTCGATTCGGTGCCGGACTGGCTGGCGGATTGAACCTGCGGCGTGCGATCACAATTTCGCGCGCTGCCTCGCCTTCGCCGCGATTACTGCTATCCTGAATCGCAGGACGCATACGAATCCGCATGCGCCAATGCAGAGTGCTGAGAGTGCCGATGGCCGAGACCCCTGAAAGGCAGACACCCTCCGGCAGCAACTTCGCCCGCCTTGGGCGCACACGGCTTGCCGTTCGGTGTGCCATGCTCATCGAGCGGCTCTGGCCGCTGGTTCTGCCTCTGCTCGTTCTCGTCAGCCTCTTTCTGTCCCTTTCGTGGTTCGGCCTGTTTCGGCTCATGCCGGATGTTCTTCGCATCGGTGTCCTGGCCGTTCTGACACTTGCCGGCCTCGCTTCCCTCTGGCCGCTGCGCGGCTTCCGCCTGCCTGCCCACGCCGAGATCGACCGCCGCATCGAGCAAGCAAACCAGCTTGAGCATGAGCCCATCGCGGCCCAGTCCGACACGCTTGCCGGAGACACCGACGGCTTCGCCGCCGCCCTGTGGCGGGAGCACCAGAAGCGCATGGCCGAAAAACTCGGCCGTCTGCATGGCGACATGCCCTCAACCCGTGTTCCCGAGCGCGACCCATGGGGCATTCGCGCGATGGCGGCGCTTCTTCTCGTCACCGCCGCCGCTTTCTCGACGGGGCCGCTCGGCGGTTCGCTTGGCGACGCCTTCCGCGCCCATGGCGGCGCCGAGGTCGTTCCGCCGCGCATCGACGCCTGGGTCACCCCGCCGACTTATACCCGCAAGGCTCCCATCTACCTGACCGCCGACGCCAATCGTGCGACCAGCACGTTCACTGTGCCGCAAGGCAGTATTCTGGCCCTGCGCATCAGTGGCGGTTCAGGAACCGAAACCCTGTCCCTGCTCGAAAGCGACGGCAAGGAAGCCCAGATCGAGCCGGAAGCCGCTTCACAGGCCGAAGCCGCCTCCGCACAAACCGCGTCGCGGCGCTTTTCCAGCCTGCTCGATCACGACACACGAATCGTTCTGAAGCGGGGCGACAGCGAGCTTCAGGAATGGCTCTTCAGCGTTACCCGTGACACGCCCCCGCAGATCCGCTTCTCGGGCGACCCCAAGCGGGCCGTCAATGGTGCGCTGGAACTTGCCTACGAGATCGAGGACGATTACGGCCCCGCCCATGCGGAGGCACTGTTCGAGCCGGAAGAGGAAACGCCCGGCGCACGCCCTCTTTATCCCGCGCCCGACCTGCCCCTTGCCCTGCCGAGGCGCGACGGCAAGACCATCGCCGCAAAGACCTCCCGCGATCTGTCGGAGCATCCCTGGGCGGGAAGCCGGGTGGAACTCACACTCAAAGCTCTGGACGATGCGGATCAGGAAGGCTTCAGCGAGACGAAGACCCTCACCATGCCGCAACGGACCTTCACCAATCCGCTTGCCAAGGCGCTGGTCGAGCAGCGGCGGATGCTGGCCATGGACGCCAACCAGAAGCCCCGCGTTATGGCGTTACTGGAAGCGATGATGATCTGGCCCGAGGAAACCCTGCAGAACCTCTCCCACTTCCTCGGCCTTTCCACGGCCCGCAGCCGGCTTTCCATAGCCGAGAGCGATGATGCCCTGCGCGGTGTGGTCGACTATCTGTGGGAGATTGCCCTTGTCATCGAGGACGGCGATCTCACGGCGGCCGAAAAGCGTCTGCGTCAGGCGCAGGAGGCGCTCAAGAAAGCGCTGGAGGACGGGGCGAGCGATGAGGAAATCGCCCGCCTCATGGACGAATTGCGCGACGCGATGCGTGACTTCCTGCGCGAGTTCGCCGAGCGGGCGCAGCAAAATCCCAATCTTGCTGAACAGATGAAGCAGAACGGCCAGATGCTGAGCCAGAACGATCTTGAGCGGATGATGGACCAGATCGAGAATCTGGCCCGTTCCGGAGCGAGGGATCAGGCGCGAGACCTGCTGTCGCAGCTTGAGAACATGATGAACAATCTGCAGGCCGGGCGCTCCCAGAACGGCCAGCGTGGCGGACAGCAGCAATCGGAAATGCGCCGTCAGATGGACGAACTCGGAAACCTTCTGCGCCGCCAGCAGGAACTCATGAACGAGACCTTCCGCATGGACCAGATGCAGCGCGACCAGCGCGGGCAGAACGGCAATCAGGGTCAGGAAGGTCAGGGCCAGCCCGGCAACAACCCGCAACAAGGCCAGGGCCAGGGCCGAAACCAAGGCATGACGCCCGAAGAATTCGCTGAGGCGATGCGTGGCCTGCAACAGGGTCAGGGCACGCTGCGCGGTGACCTTGAGAGCCTGATGCGTGGACTGGAGGGTATGGGCATCAAGCCGGGCGAGGGTTTCGGCGAAGCCGGCGAAGCGATGGGAGAAGCCGAAGGTTCTCTCGGCAAGGGCGAAGGTGAGCAGGCTGTCGGCGAACAGGGCCGCGCGCTTGAAGCACTCCGCCGCGGCGCTCAGGATATGATGAACCAGATGCAGCAGGCCATGCAGGGCGGCGAAGGCGAAGGCCAGGAAGGCAACCGCCAGGGCAATAATGGCCGCGACCCGCTGGGCCGGCCGCAGGCGACCACAGGTCCTGATTTCGGCGATTCCGTCAATGTACCTGACGAGATCGACACCCAGCGCGCGCGCCGTATATTGGAAGCGATCCGCAAGCGGCTGGGGGATGCGCTAAGCCCCGACCTTGAGAAGCAATATCTGGAGCGGCTGCTCGATATAGAGTGATCGGTGCGAATGGCGGCCGAGCGATTTTGACGCTCAAGCCCCCCCTCAGGCCGCGACGGCCAGCGCCTGGCCAACCCGCTGGCGCAATTCGCTGAGCGTGAAGGGCTTGTTCACGACACCCGACACCGTGCCCTCAAGTTCTGCGGCCCGCTCACGCTGGTCGGCAAACCCTGTCATGAGGAGCAGCCTGAGGTTCGGAAAACTGGTTGCCGCCGCCCGGGCCATCTCTATGCCATCCATGGCCGGCATCCGGATATCGGAAAGGACCAGATCGTAAGCGCCGGCAACGGCGTTTATCTTCTCCAGGCCTTCGAGCCCGTCTCCGGCCGTTTCCACGGTGTGCCCATCCGACGCCAGGGCGCGGGCGGTGAAAGTTCTGACGGAATCGTCGTCTTCAACGATAAGAAGCTTAGCCATGACCTGTTTTCGCCGGATCCGATTACGCTTCGGTAAACGCGCGAGCCGAATCCGGGTTCCGGCCTTAAATTTCAGGCTTCACCCTTCACCACGCCGACGAACGGCAATTCGCGAAATGCGTGGGCGACATCCATGCCATAGCCGACGACAAAATAGTCCGGGCATTCGAAGCCGACGAAATCAGCCTCAACTTCCGTCTGGCGTCGTGAGCGCTTGTCCAGAAGCACCGCGATGGAAACAGACTTGGCGCCCCGCGAAAGCATGAGTTCACGCGTGAATTTAAGCGTCTTTCCCGATTCCAGAATATCGTCGATCAGCAGGATATCCCGACCTTTGACATCGTTGTCGATGTCACGCAGCACCTTCACTTCGCCGCTCTCGGTGCCCGCGCCATAGCTGGAAATCATGATGAACTCGACCTCCGGCGTGATGCCCACATCATGCATCGCGCGGATCAGATCGCCAGCGAAAATGAACGACCCCTTGAGCACGGAAATGACGAGCAGGTCATGGTATTCCCGGGCGGCGATTTCCTTCGCCAGCTCAAGATTGCGCCGCGCTATGGTCGACGCGGAAAACAGAACCTCGATTTGTTTACCGCGCACAACAGCCATTGCCGAACCCCTGCCTTTCAAGATTGTTCCGCTAAATACAGCATTTCAGAGCCACCTGAAACCGCCCGAAGACAGGATCTCAGGAGCGAAAGGTGACCGAAACGGACTTCACGCCTTCCCTAGGCGCCACCAGCCGGCTGGAGAAGGGAAAGCGTGCTCCCGGCTCCAGAAGGAGATCGTTTGTCCCCAGGAAATACCGGGTCGTAGATCCATCGTCCGAATGCACATCGATGGCAAGACCGGGGACTGCGGCTGCCGCACCTCCGTCATTGAGGGCCGCTCCGTCCACGATCAGAAGTGCCCGCTCTCCATACCGCTCGACCCGGCTTTGCACGTCGACAAGGCGCATGGACGCGACACCGCTCGCAAATGATCGGCCTTCAACGAAACTATGCCCGCCTGAGACCCAGAAGGCCCCCAAGATGAGAAACAGCCCCGCGGCCCAGAAAAGCGGCCCTCCCCGTTTTCGTTCGCGGGGTGCCGAAAGGCCGGAGGAGGTCAGCATGCTGAGCCCCGCCATTTCGCGTTTTGCCGTGAACGAGGGTTCGGTGTCACGGCCAGCGATTTCCGGAAGGGTTTCGAAATCGGCTTCGATCACGTCGCACGAAAGCGAGGCAGCATGCGGCTCCTGCCGAATGCTGCCGGGCGCCATGATCTCGCCATGGACGAATCGTGTTGTGTCCGTCTGCTGCATCGGCTGGCGGGCATCCTTTCACCTTCTGCTTTTCCGGGGTAAACGAAAATGGTTAATGCTTCGCAATCCCGGCTCATAAAGCCAAAGTTAACTTGCCATTAACCATACGCGCTGATGGTCTGGCCGGAGTGCGTCGAGGCAAAGCGGCCACCCCAAGCAGCCCCTCGAGGGCAGCCACTCAAGGAACACAGGTCAGTTCGTGATTCGATTCGAAAATGTCGGCCATCGTTATGGAATGGGTCCGGAAATACTCCGTGACGTATCGTTCCATTTGCCCGAGCGTTCCTTCCAGTTCCTGAGTGGCCCTTCCGGCGCCGGCAAAACCACCCTGTTGCGGCTGCTCTTCATGTCGCTGAAGCCGACCCGTGGCCTCATCACCATCTTCGGCAAGGACCGCTCCAAGATAACGCGTTCGGAATTGCCGCTCATGCGCCGCAACATCGGCGTCGTTTTCCAGGACTTCCGCCTGCTCGACCATCTGACGACCTATGAAAACGTCGCTCTGCCGTTGCGGGTGCGCGGACGCGAGGAAACAAGCTATCGCGCCGACGTCATAGAGCTCCTGAAATGGGTGGGCCTTGGCGAGCGCATGCATGTCCTGCCGCCCATTCTTTCAGGCGGTGAAAAACAGCGCGCCGCCATCGCGCGCGCACTTATAGAGCAACCGCGCATCCTGCTTGCTGACGAGCCCACCGGCAATGTCGACCCGCAACTTGCGCGCCGCTTGCTGCGGTTGCTCATCGAGCTCAACCGGCTCGGCACAGCCGTGCTCATCGCCACCCACGATCTCGGCCTCATGGACCAGGTCGACGCGCGGCGCATGGTTCTTTCTGGTGGAAGGCTGGAAATCTATGACTGAGCCCGGCCGAATCCTGAAAAATCTCGGCGAAAAACTGAACGCGCATATCGGTCCGGGCATACGTGGTGCGGTCGCCAAGAAACCGATGCCCATCGTTCCGTCGGATAACATCGCTGGACGAGCCATGGTGCTGGTCATCGCCATTATGACATTCCTGTCCTGCCTGACGCTTGGCGCTGTGACCCTCGTGCGCGATACGGCTGCCACCTGGCAGACCCAGATCGCCCGCGAGGCCACCATCCAGATCAAGCCCGAGGAAGAGCTCGACATGGCGAATGCGCTGATCACCGCGCGCGACATTGCCATCAGCTACAACGGTGTCACCGGCGCGAATGTGGTCGATGCCGCAGCCACCGCGCGCCTGCTCGAGCCATGGCTCGGCACCGGCCTCGATATCGAGGCCCTGCCCGTTCCGCGCCTCGTCATCGTCACGCTCGACCCAGCCGCACGGCCGGATTTCGCCGCGATGCGGGCGGAACTGCAACAGGCCATCCCCAACGCCACCCTTGATGACCATCGCACCTGGGTAGACCGTCTCGTCGCCATGGCCCGCACAACCGTCACCATTGGCATGACGGCCCTGATATTGATGCTCTCAGCCACGGCCCTCACCGTCATATTCGCCACACGCGGCGCCATGGCCGGCAATGGGCACATCATCGAGGTGCTTCACTTCGTCGGCGCAGAGGCTTCCTTCATCGCATCCCAGTTCCGCAGGCATTTCCTGTTTGCCGGCATGAAAGGCGCCGCCGCAGGCGGTTTCGGCGCCATCGTCGTGTTCATCGCCTTCTATTGGTGGTCTTCGCGCAACATGGCCACTCCCCAAGCCGACCAGGCAACGGCCTTATTCGGCAATTTTTCCATCGGGATGTCCGGCTATCTGGGCGTGGCGATTGTCGTGGCCCTCATCGCCGCCCTGACCGCGATCACCTCGCATGTAACTGTTCTGTCCTATCTGAAGAATGTCGACACAACACATCCCGACGGCATGTAGACCGCCTGCACCAACGCTTTCCTCCAGGAAGACAGCTTGCAGACTATCCAATGCCTCAATTTGAGGTTAACCATCCGCCATGATGCAGGAACAGCGAAATGGCCGCAAAACGGGAGCTGACAAGCGCGGATCCAAGCGCCTGCCTCGCGCCTTGCGCATTACGCTCTGGGTGCCCCTGATTGCACTGGTCCTCTTCGCATCGGGCTTCTGGTTCTTTGCCGACCATGTGGGTCATCTCGCGGCCTCCGGCAATCCGCAGCAGGCTGACGGCATCATCGTGCTGACCGGCGGGCAATCGCGCATCGACGCTGCCGTCGCCCTCCTCAAAGCCGGCAAAGGCAAGCGCCTGCTGATCAGCGGCGTCAATCCTATTGCAAGGGCCGATGACCTGCGCGCCGCGACCGGCGGCGATGCAAAACTCTTCGATTGCTGTGTCGATATCGACCATGCCGCGCTCGATACGATCGGCAATGCCGAGGAAAGCGCCAAATGGGTCAAGGCAAATGCCTATGACAGCATCATTCTCGTGACCAACAACTATCATATGCCGCGCAGCCTTCTGGAAATGAAACGGCTTCTGCCTGAAGCGAGGCTCCAGCCCTATCCAGTGGTCAACACTCCGCTCGACAACGGCGCCTGGCTGGCAAAGCCCGATGCATTGCGCGTCTTATTGACCGAATACACCAAATTCCTCGGCGCTCTTCTGCGCGACTTCCTCCCCATAGAAATCCTGCGCGTCAAAAATACCCGTTCCGCCGAAGCCGCGAGCCATGGCGGATGAAGATGGCTGCACCTGCCGCTTTGTGTTCGCCCCGAGCATGCTGTAAGAGCCTCGGCTGACTGAAACGGGCCGCTCACATGCTCATCATCCGCTCCGCCATCTTCAACGTCCTCTTTTATCTGAACCTCATCCTTCAGATGCTCTTCTGGACGCCGATCTTTTTTTTGCTGCCACGCCGCAAGGCCTGGTTTGTCCCGAAATTCTGGGCGGCCTCCAGCCTCTGGCTTCAGCGCCTTGTCACCGGTGGGAAAAGCCAGATCAGCGGGCTGGAAAACCTGCCCGACGGGCCGTGCATAATCGCGCCGAAACATCAGTCCTTCTGGGACACCATCGCCTTCCTCCCCCACATTCCGGACGCGCTTTACATCCTCAAGCGCGAACTCATGTGGATTCCCTTCTTCGGCTGGTATGTGGCCAAGATGCGCATGATCCCCATCAATCGCGGCAGCCGTGCCAAGGCGCTTAAGCAGGCCGTGCGCAAGGCCCGCGATCTGATGAGGGAAAATCGCCAGCTGATCATCTATCCCGAGGGCACCCGCCGGCCGCCGGGCGCCGAGCCCGCCTATAAATACGGCATCGTCGAGCTGTACGACCAGTTGCAGGTTCCCGTGGTGCCGGTGGCCCATGCAGCCGGCCTCTTCTGGCCCCGCCGCAAGTTCCTGCGTCATCCGGGCATCATTCGCGCCCAGTTCCTGCCGCCCATCGAGCCTGGCCTGCCGCGCGCCGTGTTTCAGGAGCGGCTCCTGCGTGAAACCGAGGCCGCCTGCGATGCAATGCTTGTGGAAGCCGCAACCACCGAGAACCCGCCGCCCCTTCCCGAGACCGCCCGCAAAAGACTGCGCGAACTGGGCGTTCTGAACGCCTGATCCATCAGGATTTGATGCGGCGGGCGACACTTTCAAGCCAGTGATCGCGAATACCGAGCGCCTGGAGATGTTCCACGGTGTTCAGAACATATTCCTCATTACGGCCCGACTGACCGACGGAGCCGCTGACCTGACGCACCGCGTGCTCGACATCGATCCCGCCCGCATATTGCCCATGCGCCCTGTCGACCACATAGGTCAAGGCCCGCACATCCGGACCTGCTTCCAACCGAACAGTCACCTGCCGCTCGAGATAGACATGGGTCACCAGTTCGCGCTCGCGCAGATAGGCGACCACCTCTCCCTCCAGCTCTCCGGGAACGCGAAAGGCAAGACCGACGCAGGAACCGCCCCGGTCGAGTCCGAGAACGAGCCCCGGTCGGTCCGGCGTACCGCGATGAACATGGGAGTAGACGCACAGGGATCGACGATAGCCATGCAACCGCGCTTTGCGCGTTTCGACATGGGCAAAACCGGGTCGCCACATCAGCGATCCATAGCCAAAGACCCAAAAATCGTCCATATCGCCTGCCTGTATCTGGGCATCTGCGGTCCGCTGGAACGAGCCAGGGCCGCAGGAATGCGGGAAGAAACGAAGAGACAGAGCCTTTCCAGAGAAGCGTTTAACTGGAAACGCCCTATAAGCCTGTCCCGGTTAGCGCATTTGGCCGCCTTGAGGAAACACCTTGCCTGGCCAAGGCGCGCGAAAATCCGGGGATGAAACGGCGCGGCCCCGCCCGCGCCTGAACGGAGAACCGGATGCCATCGAGAAAACGCGCCAAACGCAGCTACAGCCGTCGCTTCCTCCTGTTGAGCGTTCTGATTGTCCTTGCCATCCTCGCCTATACCGGCGGCTGGTTCTATGCCGCCAATCTTCTGGAAACGCGCACCGTCGCCCTGATGGACAAACTGAACCTGCACCAGCGGCGTGCAAGCTGCGAGGAACCAAATGCACGCGGATATCCATTCCGCATTGGCCTGTTCTGCCGCAGCGTCTTCTATGAAGATGGCGAGAACGGCATTTCGTTAAGCGCCGGCGCTTTCCGGTCCGCCGCGCAGGTTTATGAGCCGCTGCGAACTGTCGGCGAACTCGACGGTCCCGCCCGCATCTCCATTCCGTTCCTGCCGCCGCTTGAGGCCAATTGGGAAGAGATGCGCATGAGCGCCCGCCTCACAACCACAGACCTGCCGCAACGCCTGTCGAGCGAGACGCGTAAACTGGTCCTGACCCTTGAGGAACCCGAAAACGGCGGAGTGGCCACCGCGGAAGTTTTTCAGGCCCACACACGGCGCAATGGTGCCGATGTGGATGTCGCCCTCATCGTGAAACGTCTGGCTCTTGATCCCGCGATTGCGGGCGATGCCGCAGTGCCACCGCTGGATGGCGAAATGCTCATAACCGTGACCGATGGCGTCGAACTGATCGAGCAGCGCAATCCAAGCTTGCGCGGACGCTCAGGGCGCGTCGGAAATCTTGTTCTGAAAACCAGTGATGAGAATGCATCCATCACTCTGCAGGGGCCGGTCGAGATCGATCCGGACGGGCTGATCAACGCCGAACTCAGCGTGACGGTGACCGAGCCGCAAACCGTGGCACGCCTGATCGCAGATGCCCTCCCCGAACAGCGCGACCAGATTGAAGGCGTGATTGCGGGCCTTTCCGGTCTTGGCAAGGCTCCGACCCTGCCGGTGAACATTCGCCAGGGCCGCGTCTTCATTGGCTTCCTGCCTATCGCCCGGATACCGCCCGTGCAGTAATGTTTACCGGGAGCAGGCGAGGCCGCCCGGTCCCGGTAAGATTCGCGAAACAACCGTACGGACGTGACCGGTTACGGCTTCGGAGAAGCCGGCCGTGCATGCCGTCCGAAATCCGGAACGTCGATATCCTGCCCAGCCTCGATGATCGACCGCCGGATCGCCCGCGTGCGGGTGAAAAGGTCGAACAGCTTGTCACCGTCCCGCCAGCGGATCGCCCGTTGCAACGCGGCCAGATCTTCCGAGAAGCGCGCGAGCATTTCCAGAATGGCCTCGCTGTTGTTGAGACAGACATCCCGCCACATGGTCGGATCGGAGGCCGCAAGACGCGTGAAATCGCGGAAGCCCGAGGCCGAATATTTGATGACCTCGGATTTCGTTACCGTTTCCAGATCGTCGGCCGTACCCACGATATTGTAGGCGATGATATGCGGCAGATGCGAAACGATAGCGAGCACCTTGTCATGGTGATCGGGATCCATCGTATCGACCATCGCCCCACAGCGCGTCCAGAAAGCGGTGAGGCTTTCGAGCGCGGCGGGATCCGTATTCGCAAGCGGTGTCAGAATGCACCAACGCCCTTCGAACAGTTCCGCAAAACCGGCATCGGGGCCTGAATCCTCTGTGCCCGCGATGGGATGCCCCGGAATGAAGTGCACATGTTCGGGAAGAAGCGGCTGCATTTGCGCAATCACCGACCCTTTGGTGGAACCCACATCGGTAACGATGGCGCCCTTCTTCAGCGACGGAGCAATCGCCGCAGCCACGGCGCCTGAGGCACCCACGGGAACCGAAACAAGCACCAGATCGGCGTCCCGCACGGCCTCGGCGGCATCGAGCAAATAGCGGTCGCCGAGATCGAGCTGCCGCGCCCGCTCCAGCGTTGACGCGCTGCGCGAGGAGACAACAACTTCGCCCGCCAGCTTCTCCCGGCGCACGACGCGTGCGAGGGAAGATCCGATCAGGCCGATGCCGATCAGCGCGACTTTCTCAAAAAGCGGTTCAGGCACGGTTCAACTTTCCAGAAACTCTGTCAGAGCGGCAATCAGGCCGCGATTGGCTTCTTCCTCGCCCACGCTCAGGCGCAGCGCATTGGGGAAACCATAGGACGTCACCCGCCGCAGCACATAACCACGCGCGCTGAGGAAGGCATCCGCCTCTTCCGCCGACTTGCCGCCATTGTCCGGGAAATGGATCAGCAGGAAATTGCCGACACTCGGCGTAACCCGCAAACCGAGCCGGGAAAGCTCGTGCGTGAGCCAGGAGAGCCATTTCTCGTTATGATCGACAGCGCTCTGCACATGCGCCTTGTCGCGGATGGCCGCAGCGCCCGCCTCGATGGCAAGAGCGTTGACATTGAACGGCCCACGCACCCGGTTGATCGCATCGATGATGTGCAGCGGCGCATAGATCCAGCCGATGCGCATGGCAGCAAGCCCGTGAATCTTGGAGAAAGTCCGGGTCATCACCACGTTCTCACTCGCCGAAACCAGTTCGATACCGGCCTCGTAATCGTTGCGGCGCACATATTCCGCATAGGCAGCATCGAGAACGAGGATCACGTTCTTGGGCAGGCCCGCTTGCAGACGGCGCACCTCATCGACCGGCAAATAGGTGCCGGTGGGATTGTTGGGGTTGGCGAGATAGACGATCCGCGTCTTCGGCGTCACAGCCGCCAGGATCGCATCCACATCGGCGCGCTCATCCGTCTCCTTCACCACCACCGGCGTTGCGCCGGCGGCCAGAATCTGGATGCGATAGACGAGAAAACCATGCTCGGTGAAGATGCCCTCGTCACCAGGCTTCAGATAGGTCTGCGCCAGAAGGCCAAGCAGCTCGTCCGAACCGTTGGAGCACAGGATGTTTGCCGGGTTCAGCCCATGGGCTTCCGCGATGGCGTCACGCAACTTCGTCGCCGAACCGTCCGGATAGAGCGCCAGATGGTCCATTGCCTTGGAAACGGCTTCCAGAGCCTTCGGCGAAGGGCCGAGCGGAGACTCGTTGGAGGACAGTTTCCACACCTTTGCCACACCGGGCGCGCTTTCGCGGCCGGGCACATAAGCGGCAATATCCATGACACCGGGCTTCGGTTCGGGACGGACGGGCGTGCTCATCGATTGGTCCTGTGTTGGGGAAAGCGTTGAATGAGATTTCCAAATCCGGCTGGGGGAACAAAGTCAAGCGTCAGCCGCCACCTGCTTTAGAGCATTTTACCGTCAGATGGAAACATCTGGTGTCCGCATAGATGCGGCAAAGCAAAGCACTGGCTTGATCTTCCACCCACGCAGGATGAGTACGATCTCAGCCCAAAGAATGCCACGGAGCGATTGACGCAAAGGGAACCCCGTTCTAAAAACGCCTCCTCATCCGTGGTGATTTGGCCGGTCGGCTTGCAGCCACGTAAAACAATTCGCTAAAAGACCGAGCGAAGCAAAAGTTTGCGGAGACCGGTCGCGATTTCGCCGCCGGTCTTTTTGTTTGGAGCTTATGCTATGCCCATCAAGATTCCCGATCAGCTTCCCGCCCACGACGTGCTCGTGCGCGAGGGCGTTTCCGTAATGGATGAACGAACGGCGCTGCGCCAGGATGTTCGCCCGCTGCAGATCGGGCTCTTGAACCTCATGCCGAACAAGATCCGGACCGAAACGCAGTTTGCCCGCCTGCTCGGCGCGACCCCGTTGCAGGTCGAGCTGACATTGGTGCGCATCGGCAACCACAAGCCCAAGAACACCTCCGAAGAACACCTGATCGCCTTCTACCAGACATGGGAAGAGGTTCGGGCGCGCAAGTTCGACGGCTTCATCATTACAGGTGCTCCCGTGGAGCTCCTTCCCTATGAGGAAGTGACCTACTGGGAAGAGCTTGAGCAGATTTTCGACTGGACGGCCACCAACGTCCATTCCTCCAACTTCATCTGTTGGGGAGCGATGGCAGCCGCCTGGCATTTCCACCGCATTCCCAAGCACACCCTGGAAAAAAAGGCATTCGGCGTCTATCGCCACCGCAACAACAACCCGGCCTCGCCCTATCTGGCGGGCTTCTCGGACGATTTCGCCATCCCCGTCTCGCGCTGGACTGAAGTTCGCGCCGCAGACGTTCCGGCGGATAGCGGTCTCGAAGTGCTGATGGAATCCGACGATGTGGGCCTGTGTCTGCTGACAGAGCAGGTGGGCAACCGGCTCTACATGTTCAATCACATTGAATATGATTCCACCTCGTTGAAGGAAGAATACGACCGGGACGTCTCGACGGGTGTTCCCGTGGACATGCCGCATGAGTATTTTCCCAAAGACGATCCGGCGCGGCCGCCTCTCAACCGCTGGCGTTCCCATGCGCATCTGCTCTTCGGCAACTGGATCAATCAGGTCTACCAGACGACGCCCTACGAACTGGACATGATCGGCGAAGGCCGCTGATCCCTGGAGCGCCCGGCATCCTTCAGGAAGCATGAAGGGTGCTCCACCCCGCTTTCGCATCCACACGGATGTCGGGAAATTCTACCCGCCTGCAAATGACTTAGCTCTGCAGGAGCCGTTGGGCATCGCGCATCAGCTTGACCGTCAGCTCTCCCGCTTCCATCGGCGCGGAGAGCGCGGCAGCCTGCCCTGCCCAGAGCGGCGAGAAATCGGAAAGCCCCGCAGCCTCTGCTGCCGCGCGCAATGGCCCGACGCCGGCGGTTGCAAGAGGAAACTCCGGCGCAACATCGCTCATCGGTCCCACTTCGCTGACAAAACGGTTGAGCAGGCCACGCGCCGGTCTCCCCGTGAAGACATTGGTCAGAACGGTTCGGTCGTCGCGCGCTCTGGCCAGTGCCTCGCGATGCCCTTCCGAGGTAAGCGCTTCCGGTGAGGAAAGATAGGCCGTCCCCACCTGGACCGCCGACGCCCCCAGCACGAAACAGGCAGCGACACCGCGCCCATCAGCAATGCCGCCCGCCGCAATCACCGGAACCGACACGGCATCGACCACTTGCGGCACCAACGCCAGCGTGCCGGGCTGCGTTGCGATATCGGCTTCGAGGAAGACACCCCTGTGCCCGCCCGCTTCCGCGCCTTGCGCAATGATCGCATCGCAACCGCGCTCCTCCAGAAAGCGTGCTTCCGCAACGGTGGTGGCGGAGGCGATCACCTTTGCACCGGTTGCCTTCACCCGTTCCATCAGCGCTTCGTCAGGCAGACCGAAATGGAAACTCACCACTTCAGGCCGGAACTCCTCGACTATGGCGCAGCTTTCCGCGCTGAACGGGTTACGCCCGGCTCCTGCGGGTGCCGTATCGGGATCGATGCCGAACTCCGCATAATAGGGTCTAAGCCGGTCACGCCAGGCCGCCTCGTTGCCAGGGTCGGGCACCGGAGGCACATGGCAGAAGAAATTGAGATTGACCGGGCCATCCGTACGTTGGCGGATGATCCCCATTTCCGTGCGGATTTTCTCTGCGCTCAGCATGGCACAGGGCAAGGCTCCAAGACCGCCTGCCGAACTCACGGCAATCGCCAGCTCCGAACCTGCCGCCCCCGCCATCGGAGCGAGCAGAATAGGAAGCTCCATGCCCAGGAGATCGGTGATGCGATTGTCCGGTATCATGCCCCTTGCCCTTTCTTTTCCACACGCCGGGTAGCGCCCAGCCGTGTCGCGCCCTGCGGCGAGAGCACCGGCACGAACACGCGCCGTGAAGCGCGTGCTGCGACCGGCAATCCCTGATAAAGACGCTTTTCAGCTTCCACCACCAGAACGCCTGCGAATATCGGCCAGAAACGCCGCCCTGCCTGTTCCAGAAGATTGTGCAGTTTCAATATCGCGCGGCGCTGTGAGGGCGGGAAATGCAGCGCATCGCTCCACGACGTCGCCGTGAAATTCGCTTCGCGCAGCGCTTCGGCAAGTTGCGCGCGCGAAAACGGCCGCCCGGTACCAAAAGGTGTATGCTCGAAACGCGCCCACATGCCCCGGCGATTGGGCACGGCAATCACCAGCCGGCCGCCCGGTGCCAGAACGCGCCAGATTTCCAGAAGCGTCTGCTGGGGATTTTCCGCATGCTCAAGCGAATGCACCATCAGCACCCGGTCCACCGAAGAATCCGGCAATGGCAATTCTTCCTCGAAGACCAGAGCCGTGGAGCACGCACCGCCCACCGGCCAGGCGACAGCTCCCTGTGCCGCAGGCATGAAGGCGAAACACCGCTCAGCGTCTCCGCCGAACCGGTCCAGCCAGGGCAGTGTGTAACCGAGCCCGACAAGCCGCTCGCTGCTCCCCTTCGACCAGATGGAGGAAAGCGCCATGGCGATGGAACGCTCCGCGAGGCGTCCAATCAGTGAGGAATAGAAGGCCCTGAGCGCGACGATATCCGTGATCATGGTAAGGACGGTACCCGTCGGCACGCTCCGCCGCAACAAATGTCGTGCGGGGCGTGACAAGCGGTCGCCCGGCTCATGAAACGCCGGACATCCCCCTTCGGCATCGCGCCGGTTGTGTGTCCGCCCGACGATAGAATGCGAGTTCCTTTCTCTGCATTTATGCTGTCTCGGTGTTTCCACCAAACCGCAAAATGCCCTATCGTCCCCGGCGAAAATGGAGATCCCCATGGTTCTGAAAATCGAGCAATTCATGTGCCGAAGCGACAATTTCGGCATCCTTGCCCATGATACGGAGAGCGGCCAGACGGCATTGATCGACGCGCCCGAGGAACGACCGATCCTTGCCGCCATCGAGCGAACCGGCTGGCGCCCCACCATGATTCTCACAACCCATCATCACCCGGATCACGTGGAAGCGAACCTCGCGCTCAAGGAACGCTTCGGCCTGACCATCGTCGGCCCGGCAGCGGAAGCCGAGCGCATTCCCGGCATCGACCGCAAGGTTGTCGAAGGCGACATTCTCAAACTCGGAAATCAGGCCATCCGCGTCATCGAAACGCCGGGCCACACGGCGGGGCATGTGAGCTATTATTTTGCCGATGCCGGCGTCGCATTCACGGCCGATACGCTTTTCGCACTGGGTTGCGGCCGTCTTTTCGAATGCAAGCCGCCAGTGATGCTCGCATCTTTAAGGAAACTGACTGCCCTTCCCCTCGAAACAATCATCTATTGCGGCCATGAATACACCGAATCCAACGCGCGTTTTGCTCTGACGGTGGACCCCACCAACTCCGCTCTCAAGGAGCGCGCCGCGAAGATCGCCGCTCTGCGCAATGATGGCAAGCCAACCCTGCCGACAACGCTCGAACTGGAAATGGCGACAAACCCGTTTCTGCGCTGGCATGATCCGGTCATACGCCGGAATCTCGGCATGGAAAACGCCACCGACGATGAGGTTTTCGCCGAAATCCGCAAGCGCAAGGATATTTCCTGAAGAAATTCTGTGAAACGACCGAACTCAGGCCGTTTCACCGGCCCGTTTGCGCCCGGGTTTCAGGATCATGTTCTTGGCGGCAAGCGCCGCGCCGAAAGTGATGAGCAGACAGGCGGCAAGAACGGTGAGAGTGGGTTCGGCCGCCCCTGCCGCGATCAGGATCAGCGTCGAAAGAAGCGGTGCCGCATAACTGGATGCGCCGAGCACCTGGATGTTGCCCCGCTTCACGCCGTAGTCCCAGGCATAGAAGGCCGCCCCCACCGGCATCAGGCCGAGCCCAAGCACGGCAAGCCACTCACCCGGCGTAGCCGGCCACACGGTCTGTTCCAAAGCCAGATGGCAAAGTGCTGAGAGAATGGCCGTTGCCGCGCAGAACCATGTCACAGTGCTTGTCGGCACCGCCTGGAACCTGCGCGACAAAAGCGAATAGCCCGACCAGAAGATCGCGCAGACACCGGCCATGGCGTATCCGAGCGTGTAGCGGCTGTCGAAGGTAAGGCCACCACCCTTCGTCACGATGAGAGCCGTACCGGCAAGCCCCAGAAGCGCGCCGGCGATATGATGCCAGCCAAGCCTCTCACCCGGCATCAGCGCAGAACCGAGCACGATCAGCAACGGCCACAGATAGGCGATCAGGCTGGCCTCCACGGCCGGAGCGTTGCGCAGGGCCGTGAAGTAGAAGAAATGGTATCCGAAGAGCCCGGCAATCCCGACAAGCCAGACGACGGGAGGTATCGGCGTACCCTTCTCCTTGGCCGGAGCGACGACACGCATGGCAAGCCCTATTGCCGTTGCGACTGAAAACGAAAGCGCCGAGAGGAGAAAAGGCGGCACATTGCCCGATGCAGAGGTAAAGAGCGCGAGCAGCGCCCACATGACGACAGCGGAAAATCCGATCAGCGTGGCGCGTGCCAATAGTCCCTCCTGAAGCATCTGGCCTCAGGCGCAATACCTGACACAGCTCGAATGCGGCAAGAACAAATAGCCGAAGACGCACCGATGCGAAACGTTCGATGTCTGCCCGCGTCAACGCAGGATCAGTTCATCGGTCGGCCACTCACATGCACCGTGCCGACCTTTGTGCCGATCCGCATTTCCACAGGGGTGTGATGCCCCTTTGAGCCGAGCGGTTTGAATGCAACGAGAATCCGCGCCTTGTCGCGCAGGAAAACGATGGTCGAGCGCCCCTTGCGATACCCGGAGACAGGCACGAAACGCGCCTTGCAGGTGATCGTATCCTTGCCGATCTGCTCGCCTCTGCTTGCGGGGCTGAACATGATGTCGGCGCGCATCTCGCCATCGAACACCCTGACACGGCGATTACAGACCTCCGCCGCGCTGGAAGCGGGCGAAAGCAGGGCCGAAAGCGGGTCCATAGCCCCCGCAAGATCCTTGTCGCTCACCGCGATCCAGTCCTTCGGGCGCTTCTTCGGCGTAGGCGTGATGACGGTCTCTGCCACCCGGCCCCTGGCGTATCGAATGGACGTGCTCTCGCGCTTCTTGCCGCTCTGGTATTGAAGGTCGTAACGCCCTGGCAAGACCCTGTCGCCCGACAGGCTTCCCTGCGCGCTGACGCTTCCATCCACCGCATCGAACAGACGTGCGAGCCCGGCGCTGGAAAAACGCCCGTTCACCGCGAAGCGATTCTCTTTCAGCTCGCTGGTGAAATCTGCCCGGCCGATCGGCAGACCGTAGATTGAGGCGTCGTAGCGAAGACGATAGGTTTCCTCTTCCGCCTGCGCCGGAAGGGCGTGCGAAAGGAAAAGGGTCCCGAGAGAGAAAACGAATGCGGCACGGCGCATCGTGCGATGTCTCCTGTTCGGCCGATAACCCGGCCAGCGTCCCAGCCTTTCTCTAGGATGAGCAATGCGGCAAATCTTTGGACAACGGTCGGCAAACCTGTCACAAGCGTGTTCGCGTGGGTCATGAATCGCCCACGGGTGCTTGACCATCGCCCCAAATATCTCTATGGAACGGCGACTTTTTCCATAAGGCCGCCAAGAAATGACCGCGCGCCGCCAGCTAGAGGTGCGGCAACGGGGTATGGACGGGCCCAGACGACGAAGGTTTTTAAAATGTCCCGCGCTTGCGAACTGACCGGCAAAGCCGTTCTTACCGGCAACAATGTGAGCCACGCGAACAACAAGACGCGTCGCCGCTTCCTGCCGAACCTGTGCCACGTGACGCTGCAGTCCGAGACGCTCGGCCAGAGCGTGCGCCTGCGCGTTTCCGCCAACGCCCTGCGTTCGGTGGAGCATCGCGGTGGCCTCGATGCCTTCCTCGTGAAGGCGAAGACGAATGAGCTGTCCCAGCGCGCTCGTCTCCTGAAGAAGCAGATCGAAAAGAAGCTCGGCGAGCAGACTGCTGCCTGATCTTCCGGCGCATTGGCGCCCGGAAGAAAGCTGACTGTCGAAAATCCCGGCCCGCCTTCTGGCGGGCTTCTGGTTCCATCACCCAGGATAAAAAAATGAACCGCACGATTGCGATCTGGCCCTTCATGGCCGCCATGGCGATCATCGTCGTCGCCTCGAACATTCTCGTTCAATATCCGTTCCGGCATTTCGGTCTCGGTGAAATTCTCACCTGGGGCGCATTCACCTATCCCATCGCCTTTCTGGTGAACGACCTCTGCAACCGCCGCTTCGGTCCCCGTGCGGCGCGCCATGTGGTGCTCGCCGGGTTCGTGATCGCGGTGATCCTGTCGATATGGCTTGCCAGCCCGCGCATTGCGCTCGCCTCCGGCTCGGCTTTCCTGTTTGCCCAGCTTTTGGATGTCGCGGTGTTTCATCGCCTGCGCGGCAGTGCCTGGTGGCGCGCGCCGCTCATCTCCACCCTGATCGGCTCCGCACTCGACACAGTCCTGTTCTTCTCGATAGCCTTTGCGGCGCATTTCGCCTTCCTCGACACCGCCCTTGGCCGTGAAGATGGTTCACTCGCCTTTCCGGTCTCTCTGTTCGGCACAGGCATCGAAGCGCCGCTTTGGCTTTCGCTCGCCCTCGGCGATTTCGTGGTGAAGCTGCTGATCGGCCTGGTGATGTTAGCCCCTTATGGAGCGCTACTCACCTTCCTGCGTCCTGCGCATAACCTCGACCAGGCCTGAAACCGGCAAGCCGGTGGGGCGCAATCATCTGCCCCCAAAAGACGCGAACTTCGGCCCAAAAGCCGGGCTTTCCATCGGGGATCGCCAAGCCGGTCTACTTGATCTTACGGCAGAAGCGTTTTGTGTGGTTCGACAAGCTCACCTTGAGGAAGAGGGATGGTGCAAAATCTTTCTGCAGCGTCCCCGAAGAAGTCATCCTGCCGATCTCAGCGTCCCTCATGGTGAGCGTGTCGAACCACGCACAGGGCCGATGCAACGGCATGTAAGCCTTTGTGTCGCGCCCCTCGGTATCGGACGAACCATCTTATCCTTCGGCAAGCTTGGTCAGAAGCCGAAGGAAGGTTGCGGTTTCGCGCGGTGTCAGCGGCGCCAGCGTTTCCTCGGTCACCTCGAGGGCCTCGGGCAAAAGCGCCTCCACGGTTTCCTGTCCCTCGGGACTCAGGCTCACCATCAGCCTGCGCCGGTCGCTCTCATGCGGCTCCAGCGTAACGAGCCCGCGCGCCTTAAGCCGGTCGATCACCCCCTTGATGGTCGCCGCATCCATGGCGACGAGCTGTCCAAGCTGATTCTGCGAGGTCGCGCCGACTGAATAAAGTTTGGCGAGTGCCGCGAATTGCGGCGGTGTCAGATCGCCGATCCGGGCCGCGAAAATCGCCAGATGTCGCTGATTTGCCTTGCGCAGGATGAAGCCTACCTGCTCATCCAGTTCATAGGCATCGGTCGAAGGCCCTCCCGGCAGCGCCTTCGACGTTTCGTCGGCCCTCGTCATCTGAGGCCATCCTCGCCCTTGACGTCCTCTGCCCTCAAGCCGCCCATGCGGGCATGGACGCGCGGGCCGGCCGTCATGGCGAGCACGAACAGAATCTCGTCGGGCCGCGGCCCGTCCGAAAGCCCCACCTCCATG
This sequence comes from Nitratireductor indicus C115, assembly GCF_000300515.1. GTDB lineage: Bacteria > Pseudomonadota > Alphaproteobacteria > Rhizobiales > Rhizobiaceae > Nitratireductor > Nitratireductor indicus. Next base: position 32,750 of record NZ_AMSI01000018.1, on the reverse strand, counting down.
GCGTCGAAATGGCTGCGCACATAGGCTGCATTGATGTGCCCGAGCGGGATATCGATGCGCGAACCGAACGCCCCGACTTTCTTGGCTGAAGGAACAATGGCCTTTGAATCGCCGAGGCGCTCGCGCATGGCATAGCCGCCGGGCACATGCCACAGCGCGCCATGTTCCAGTTCACCAGCCGTGCCGACGATAGCGCCTTTGCCGAAACCGTCGATAACGGAAGCACCACCTTCGAACGCAGCGACGAGCCTGTCGGTCATCTCAAGGCCGAGCGGCTTCAGATCTCCCATCGCGTCCTCAAGCTCTTCAACGTAGCGCCCGGCAAAGGGATTTTTGACCAGTGCCATTACCGCTGCACGCCGGCGCGGCACGGCTGGACGAGGCCCGCCCTCGTGAAAGATCTCCTCGGTCAGAAGCGCGATCTTGCGCACGGTGAATTCAGGCATGCTCTCGATTCCTTTCGCTGGACCCGGCTCGTGATCCCAGCCGTTCCGTTATGGCGGTGTTTGCCCCTTGATCGCAATCCCTTTCGCGCCGCGGCGCGCATAGCAATTGCCCCGGGAACGCCTCGTACAAACGATGAGCGCCGCACAGGAACAGGGCTGCTGCCGTTATCAGCCCGCGCGAGCGCATGTCTTCCGCGACAGCAAGGCCGCTTGCAAGCGCCTCGTCGATTTCCTGCGTCGTGAGTGCTCCAACGCCCTGCGTCACCATGCGCGCGCCCAGATCGCTGTCTGGATCGATGCTGTTTGCAGGTTCCCGCACGATTGCAGGATGCCCCGGCAGATCGACCGCGTTGGCAATCAGCGTGGCGGCCGCATCGGCCATCGCCGCATTCCTGGCAAGCACGGTCACCGCATCGGCAATGCCCAGCGAGTGGCTGCGCCCGCGCCAGCCACTGGTGGCAAGCCCGCGCACGGGATGCTCAGAGGCGATCTCGATCCGATCCGAAAGCTCCTGCCCGGTTCCAGCGATCGCCGCCGCCATCCGCGCGCCAGGCGCAAGGTGAAACGCGATATCGCCGCCATTGTTCACATAAGCGCGCTGCAGATCGCGCCCCTCGACCATCGCGGCCAGAACCTCATCCGCCACGCTGCCGGCCACCGCCGCCATGGGCGTTACGAAAGCGGGAAAATGCGGGCATACCGCCCTCTCCATCCGCCGAGCAGTGCCACTCGCAAAGACCTGTCTCTCCTGCCCCACCGGACGCCTGAGCGCGGGCAGCTCCGCCACCAGCTCACCGAGCACGGTTTGGAAACGCCCTGCCGCCTGCCGATAGGCCAGACGGCGCTCTCCGTCATCCCCGAACGCCTCAACGATCAGGTCTATGGGCCCGTGATTGAGATGCAACCGCCGCCCATCGGGGAGCCATCTTGCGACAGGGCCATTCATCGCGGCGGCTCACGGCGCAATTGCTGGCGCGGCGGCCATGGATTGTCGTCCTGCGCCTGCCTGCTCTCTCGTGCATTGAAATATTCCCCGCCCTTTTCGAGCACATCGTCAATGCTGCGGATTTCATCCGCATAACCGCCAAGGCGAATATAATCGTCGCGTCGAAGCGTGAATTCGATGGGCGCCACCAGGGCCGGCGTGGGCACGTATCCGAAAGCATTGTCGGGCGTGCGCGAAACATCGACCATGATCGTGATACCGCCGCCCGGCCACACATAGACCGGCGCGCCGCCGCAGGTGACATAGGTCTTGAGGCCCTGTACGGAGCGGGTCAGGTTGACCGGATTTTCCGTCACGCCGGCGCGCAGCGATCCCCCGGCTCCGCCCATGAACAGGACGGTGCAAAGCGCCGGTTCGCAATTTTCCTCGATCAACTCCACCGACTTCCGTAAGCGCTCGGGAAAAGGTTTCTTGACCGGCTTCAGCGCCTCATCAAGCTCGTAATAGGCAAACTGTTCACCCGTGGTCGAGACCATCAGCAGTGAAAGCCCCGGACGCGCGCCTTTTTTCTCATTGAACGCGCCGAGGATTTGGAGCGGATCCTCAATGGTCGTGCCACCCCAGCCGAGGCCGGGCTCCGAAACCTTGAAATAGCGTCCGGGCGTCGAACGCCGCCCGACGATCCTGATGCCGGTGTCTTCCCAGCCGATCACCTTGCCCGCCTGATGCTCGGACACTACGCCGGTGATATGATCGTCCACGACCACCACCTCGTCCACCAGCCCCTTCCACTGGGTTGCGAACATGCCGATGGCTGCCGAGCCGCAACCGACCCGCATACGCTCCTCGCGCTTGCCATCGATGACCGGCGGCTGCCCCGCCTGAACGATCACCGTGGCTCCACCATCGATGGAAAGCTCCACGGCCTTCTTGTTGCAAAGGTCCATCAGCGCCTGACAGGTGACACGACCCTCGGCCTTCGAACCGCCGGTGAGGTGGTGCACCCCGCCCAAAGACAGCATCTGGCTGCCATATTCTGCCGTGGTCACATGGCCCACCGCTTCTCCCGCCACCCGCACCGTGGCGGTTTCGGGACCGAGGAAACGGTCCGTGTCGATCTTCACCTTGACGCCGCAATAGGAGAAAATCCCCTCGGTGACGACGGTAACGAGATCGACGCCCTCCACCTCCTGCGAGACGATGAAAGGGGCCGGCTTATAATCGGGATAGGTGGTGCCGGCGCCGATGGCGCTCACGAAGCGCCGCTTTGTGTTGACGAGCTCACCGTTCCAGGGCTCGCCGCTGTCGAGCGGCACCAGCGCGGCCCCTTCTTCTGCCGCATGTTCGAGCACCATGACGGGATCGCAGCGCGTGATCCGGCCTCCGAAATTGCCATAGCGGTCGCAGGCGCCGGTTCGCCCTTCCGCGATGTAGCACATCACGGGACAGGCATCGCAGCGCAGCTTTTCTCCCGCAGCCTGCTTTTCTGGCGGGGAGGCTTCAAAGCGTTCGGTAAGCTCGTTCATGCCTCACCCTCCCGCTCACGGATCGCCGCAAGAACACGGCTCGGCGTCGCCGGCACCTTGCCGATTGCGATCCCCGTCGCATGACGGATCGCATTGAGGATCGCCGGTGCGGTGGGAATGAGAACATGCTCGCCAAGCCCCTTGGCCCCGAATGGCCCTTCGGGATCGGGCACTTCCACCAGAATGGTTTCGATGGGTGGCACGTCGCCGATGGTCGGGATCAGATAATCGTGCAGGTTTTCCGTGCGCCCGGGCACATATTCCTCCATCAGCGCAAGCCCAATGCCCTGCGCGATACCGCCCTCGATCTGGCCTTCGACCAGCAAGGGATTGATCGCCCGGCCTATATCGTGGGCCGCCACGATGCGCAGGAGCTTGACCGTGCCGAGCGTTATGTCGACTTCGAGTTCCACGAGCTGTGCTCCATATCCATAGACCGCATAGGGTACACCCTGCCCTTTTTCATCGAGCGCGGTCGTCGGCGGATCGTAGGTCTCTTGCGCCGAAAAAACATAGCCCAGCGCATCCGGCTTCATGTCGTTGAGCGCGATACGCCGCAGGGCCTCACCCTCGCGCACCGTGAGGAACCCGTCTTCCAGCCCGATCTCGGCGGCCTCGGAAACATTTGCAAAGCGCAGGATCTTCTCCCGCAGGGCCTGCCCCGCCTTTTGCGCGGCCTTGCCCGAAATGAAGGTCTGCCGCGAGGCGGAGGTCTTGCCCGCATCCGGCGTGATCGATGTATCGCCACATAAGAGCTCAAAGGCGGAAAGCGGTAGGCCGAGCGCATCGGCACAAATCTGTGTCACCACGGTGTTCGAACCTTGCCCGATATCGACCGCGCCCTGATGCAGCACCACGCGGCCGGCTGGCGAAATCCCCACGCGGATCGTCGATGGATTGGGCAGCGCCGTGTTGCCGCAGCCATACCAGCAGGAGGCGACACCCACACCGCGCCGGATCTTGCCGCCCGCCGCATTTGCCGCCTGCGCTTCCAGCAGCGCGCGCTCCCACCCCGGCTGCAAGGCTTCCAGGCACTGCTTTATGCCCACACCCGCAAGACGCTGCCCACAAGTCGTGCGGTCGCCGTCCACATAGGCGTTGTCGATCCGCAATTGCAGCCGGTCGCGCCCGAGTTTTTCGGCGAGCCGATCATAGAGCGTTTCCTGCATGATGGTCGCTTGCGGAACGCCGAAACCGCGAAACGCGCCGGAAATCGGCCCGTTCGTATGGATGGCTCGCCCCTCGGCCCGATAATGCGGCGTACGATAAGGACCGGAGGCATGGACCGGCACACGGTTGGCGACCGTCGGCCCCCAGCTCGCATAGGCGCCCGTGTTGAAATCGCCCTCGAACACCATACCGGTGATATGCCCGTTCTCGTCAGCCCCGATGGTGGCGCGCATCGAAGCCGGATGCCGTTTCGTGGTGGAGCGCATGGAATCGCCACGCGAATAGACCAGCGCGGCCGGTCTGCCGGTGCGCATGGCCACCAGCCCGACGAGGGGCTGCAGTGAAATATCAAGCTTGGAGCCGAACCCGCCGCCGGTGGCGAGCGGAACAATCCGCACCTTTTCCGGCGGCAGGCCAAGAATGCGCGCCGTATCATCCCGGTCCATATAGGGTGCCTGCGTGCACGCCTTAATGACGAGCGTATCGCCCTCCATCACCGCGTAGCCCGCTTCCGGTTCGATATAGGCATGTTCCACATAGGAGGTTTCGATTGAAGCGCTTGCCGTGACATGCGATGCGGCCAACGCCGCTTCCGGGTCGCCGCATTCAACGAACCCCTTGGTAAGCAGATTGCCCGCCCGCCCCTCATGCAATGGCGCGAAGTCTTCCCGTTTCGCCTCCGACGGTGACAAGGCATGAGGGAGCGGATGCCAGGAAACCGGAAAATCGCCAAGGTCCAGCAGGTCTATCGCTGCCCGCTCGCCTGCAATCAGCGCCACCGCCTCACCGCGAAACCGCGCCCGCCCTTCCGCGAGCGCCGGCTGATCGGCAAAGGGGGGAATGACACCGAAACGGTTCTCGCCGGGGATATCTGCCGCGGTAAAAACCGCAACCACCCCCGGATGAGCAGCGACAAATGCATCCACGTCGCCGATCTCGAATTCCGCATGCCAGTGCGGCGAGCGCACCACGGCGACGGACAAGGCGTCGGCCGGGCGCTCATCGGCCCCGAAAACTTCCGCGCCCGTCACCTTTCGTGCGCCATCGAGACGGATGGGTGAGGCCCCGACTGCCTCTCCCCTCTTCACCAGCCCCGGCTCGACGCCCGCCCGACGGTTGGCATCCATCACCGCATCGATGATTTTCCGATAGCCCGTGCAGCGGCAAAGCACACCGCCCAACGCGTCTTTCACCTCGTCTTCGGTGGGTGAAGCATTCTGTTCCAGAAGTGCTGCCGCGCTCACGAGTATCCCCGGTGTGCAGATGCCGCATTGCGCAGCCCCATGGCGCAGGAAGGATTCCTGCAAAGCCGATAACGCGCCATTGGACAGCCCTTCCACCGTGCGCACCTGTGCACCCTCAAGGTTTGCCGCCGGCACCAGACAAGCGCATACGACCTTGCCATCGACCACAACCGAACAGGCACCGCAATCGCCGGCATCGCACCCCACTTTCGTGCCGGTCAGTCCCAGTTCGTCACGCAACACGGAGGATAATCGCTGCAGGGGCGAGACCTCGGCCTCGACCAGCGCGCCATTGACGGCGAAGGAAAGCGAAAGCTTCATGCGGCAATCCCTCCGCCCAGCACTTCGCCCGCAGCCTGCGCGAGCGCCCTTGCGACGATCTCCCGCGCAGCCTCGCGCCTGTAGCTGGCCGTACCGCGCACGTCATCGATGGGAGCAAGCTCGGGAAAACCGTAGGCCGCCACCAGCGCCGGCACGGCATCGGGCGACGCTCCGGCAAGCACGGCCTCCAGCCCCGCAAGCCGTCGTGCCACCGCAGAGCAGGATCCGACCGCAATTGCCACCCCTCGAACCCGGCCACTGTCGAGCACAAGCCGCGCGGCGGCCATGGCGATGGAGATCACCAGATAACGGCGTGCGCCCAGCTTGACGAAACCCGACCTGCCCTCGCATGCCGCCATGGGAACGCGGATCGCCGTCACCAGCTCATCGGCTTCCCGCATTGTCTTGCGGTTGCCCAGGATGAAGCGCGAAAGCGGCACATGGCGCTTTCCCGCATGACTGGTGAGAGTGACCTCCGCATCGAGCGCCAGCAGCGGCGGAACGCCATCGGCGGCGGGCGATGCATTACAGAGATTTCCCGCCACCGTGCCCACATTCTGAATCTGGACGGAGCCCACGTCCCGCGCCGCCTGTTTCAGCATGTCGAAGACTGGTGGCAGAGGTGCTTCGAGAAGCTCGCTCCAGCTCATGCGCGCACCGATTACGATATGGCTGTCGGAGCGGGAAAAGCCCTTGAGTTCGCGGAGACTGTTTATGTCGAGTACATCGGCCTTGACGGGTCCGCCGCCAAGGGCCGGATAGAAATCGGTCCCGCCCGCAAGAACGGTCCAGGGCCGGGAGCGCATAAGCTCCAACGCCTCCTCCAGCGTGGTCGGTCTGGCATAGTCCATACTGCACCTGCCTGCCTGAAAACGATGTCGTTCCCCGCGCCCTTCTTGTGTTTTTGTCGGCGCGCAAAATCATTCGCATACAAATGATACGCTCCTCCCGCCGCTTGTCAAAGGGGAACATTCGGTCCACCTTCGCCGAAACTCGCGAGAAGGAGAAGAGCGCAATGGCAAATGAAGCCCTGATCGTCATCGACGTGCAGAACGATTTCTGCCCCGACGGCGCGCTGGCGGTCGCCGGCGGCGATCAGGTGGTGCCGGTCATCAACGCGCTCATCGGTCGCTTCGAGCATGTGGTGCTGACGCAGGACTGGCACCCCGCCGGCCATTCGAGCTTCGCCTCCTCGCACCCGGGAAAAGCGCCTTTCGAAACGGTTGAGATGGCTTACGGAACACAGACGCTCTGGCCGGACCATTGCGTACAGGGCACAGCCGGAGCGGCATTCCACCCGGAGCTCGAATGGACGAGCGCCGAGATGATCATCCGCAAGGGGTTTCGCAAGGCGATCGACAGCTATTCGGCCTTTTTCGAGAACGACCACGAAACGCCGACGGGGCTTTCCGGCTACCTTCGGGAACGGGGCATTTCGAGAGTGACGCTGGCCGGCCTTGCGACGGATTTCTGCGTTGCCTATTCGGCACTCGATGCCCGCCGCCAGGGGTTCGACGCGACAGTCATCCTTGAAGGGTGCCGCGCCATAGACCTTGGCGGTTCCCTGGCCACAATGACGGCGAAGATGAAGGAGGCCGGAGTGACGCTGTCATAACGCCGCTCCACCGCAGCACAGGCCACCCTGTACCTACCCAACCCCCACATAGCGATGCACCATCTGCGGGTCCGCGCGCAGTTGCTCGACTGCCACGGTCTCACGATTGCGCCCGTTCTCGATAAACGCCACCCGGTCCGCAACGGGCAGAACCGCATCCACCCGCTGCTCCACCAGAATAGTGGAAACGCCGCGTTCCCGCAGCCCCGCGACGGTTTCGCGGATGCGTGCGATCATGGAGGGCATCAGCCCCTCGGTGGGCTCATCCAGCAAAAGCACCTGTGGCTCGAGACAAAGCGCGCGCGCCATGGCGAGCATCTGCTGCTCACCGCCCGAAAGCGTGCCCGAGCGTTGGGTCAACCGCTCACGCAGAACGGGGAAGAGATCGAGCACGCTTTCCCGCGTCGCCCGGCCCTTTCCTCGCGTCATCAGGCCAATCTCGATGTTCTCGCCAACCGTCATTTCCGCAAACAACCGCCGCCCCTGCGGGACATAGGCCACACCGGCGCGGGGCACCTCATGCGGCGCGAGGCCGGAAAGCTCGATATCGCCAAGCAGAATGCGTCCCGCCGTTGCCGGCACCAGGCCCATGATGGTCTTCAGCGCGGTGGTCTTGCCGGCTCCATTGCGGCCAAGCAGGCACAGCACTTCGCCGCGCCGCAACTCCAGCTCGAAGGAGCGCAGCACCTGGACATGGCCGTAATGGCTGTCGACACCTTCCACTCTGAGCGCCGCCGTCATCTCACCCTCCGAGATAGGCTTGCTGGACGGCCGGATTGGCGCGGATTTCGGCCGGGCCGCCTTGCGCCAGCACTCGCCCCTGTTCCATGACCGTGATGCGTTGCGCCAGCGCCATGACCACATCCATATTATGCTCGATCAGAAGCACCGTCGCTTCTTCGCCAATCTGGCGTACGAGAGAAATGAAATTCTCGATCTCGCTGTCGGAAAGCCCCTGTGTGGGCTCATCCAGGATCAGCAGGCGAGGCTTGAGCGCAAGCCCCATGGCCACCTCCAATAATCGCTGATGTCCGTAGGAGAGATTGCCCGCCACCTTGTCTGCAAGGGCCGCAAGCCCGACCTTGTGGAGCGCATCCATGCCGTGCTCCACCAGCGCCCGGGACGTGAGCCCGCGCTCGTGATCGTCGATCAGCCGGCGCTGCACCGCCAGCGCCACATTGTCGAAGGCGGAGAGATTGGCGAACACGCTGGTGATCTGGAACGTATAGGCAATACCCGCGCGCACACGCTTGTGGGCCGGCATGCGGGAAATGTCCGTTCCATCGAAGACCACGCTGCCTGAGGTAGGCGCAACCCGCCCGCAGATCAAGCTGACAAAGGTAGTCTTGCCCGCACCGTTCGGGCCGATGATTGCATGGGTTTCCCCCTCCGGCAGCGAGAAGTCCACCTGGTCCACGGCGCGCAGGCCGCCGAAGGAGCGGCACAGATCGCGCGTGATGAGAAGCGGGGTCAGGGAAGCCATCGCAACCACCTTTCGCGCACCGTCCCCGCAATGCCTTTCGGGAAAAAAAGAATGACCCCGATGAGAACGAGCCCGACCACCAGAAGATGCGCGGTGGTATAGCTGGAGGCGGTATCGATGACATAGAACATGAAGAGCGTGCCGATCAGCGGCCCGAGCGTCGTTGCCGCGCCGCCGACAAGCACCCACAACAGCGGCAGGATGGAATACTGGATCGAGGCAAAGCCCGAACCGACATAACCGAAAAGAACGCCATAGGCCGCCCCGGCCGCAGCGCAGAAGGTTCCGGAGAGGACCACGGCCGCCAGCTTGTTGGCAAAGACGTCATATCCAAGCATCCGCATGCGCTCCTCGTTCTCGCGGATCGCGACGAGCGAACGCCCATAGGGCGCGCGCACGAGGAAGAGGATCGCCGCAAGAACCACGGTGAAGAGCGAGAGCGCCACGAGATAGCGCGTCGACGGGTCGCTGAGATCGAGCGGGCCGTCGGGCAGGGAAAGACGCCGCACGGCCTGCGGCAGAACCAGCCCTTCCTCGCCCCGCGTATAGGTCGTGAAATAGAGCGTCGTCAGGTAGAAGACCTGCGCGAACATCAGTGTCACGATCATGAAGGCGACGCCCGTCGTCCTCAGCGCCAGGAACCCCACCACGAGCGCAAGAGCGCCACCGGCGAGTATCCCTGCCCCGAAGGCCGGCCAGACATTCCAGCCCAGATGATAGATGGGAAGTCCGGCCCCATAGAGGCCGGCGGCAAAGAACATGGCGTGGCCGAGGCTGAGAAGCCCCGTATAACCGAAGGCCAGATTATAGCCCATCGCAAACACGCTCAGCACCAGAACGCGCGCGAAGATGCCGCGGTGATATTCCGGCAGCAGAAAATTGAGCGCCAGAAGCAGGAGCACCACGCCGGCATGCAGCGCGAGGCTCTTTGCGGAAGGCGCAAGGTTCGTCTGGATTTTCATGCCGATCCGCTCCTGCCACGCCTCCCCGCCCCGCCTCATCGCGCCGCCGTCCCGAACAGGCCCTGCGGCCGGAACACGAGAACCAGCGCGACCAGCAGCGTCGCCAGCATCTTGGCGAGCGTCGGCGAAAAGAACATGGAGATGATCCCGTCGGACAGGCCGATCAGAACCGCCGCCACCACCGTGCCCCGCAGACTGCCGAGCCCGCCGATGATGACCACGATGAAGGACAGGAGAAGCGGATCGAGCCCCATCAGATAATGCGCCTGCTGGATCGGCACGATCAGCACAGCAGCAACCGCCGCCAGTGCAGCGCCCAGGGCGAAGACCCCGGCATAGACGCGCCCGACCGGTATGCCGAAGGCCTGTGCGGTTTCCCGGTCGAACTGGGTGGCGCGCATGATGAGGCCGATTTTGGTACGCGTCAGAAGCAGCCAGGTGGCAAGCATCATGAGCACCGAGAAGCCTATGACGGAAAGCTTGTAGGCAGAATAGCCGAACCAGGGCAGGCTGATGCGATAATTGAACGGCGCCTGCACCGGGCGGGCTTCTGGACCGTAGAAGGTCAGCGCCAGTTGCTGGATGATGTAGAGCAGGCCGATCGTGGCAACGATTGTGGCTTCCGGCTCGTAGTGAAGGCGGCTGAGTACCAGTCTTTCGGCCACGAATGCAATCGCAGCCACCACCAGCGGGCTGATGACCAGCGCCAGCAGGAAACCGATGGCTGGATGACCCCCGAGCAGCGACGCCACCCACCAGGCGACGACCGCGCCGAGCATATAGAATTCGCCATGGGCGACGTTCACCACCCGCATCACGCCGAAGACCAGAGATAATCCCAGCGCCATAAGAGACAGAACTGCCGCCGTTACCAGACCTTCAAGCGAAGCAAGCAGGAAATAGGGTCCAAAGGCCATTCAGAAGCGCACTTTCATGAGGGGACTTGGTGACCTGGGTGGAAATGCAGTTTCGAGGATTGCCACGCCAGCTTCCACCCTCGTGGTTCGACAAGCTCACCGTGAGGGTTTGCATTGGCAACCGGAGACCGAAACAGCCAAGGCGTCGCCATGCCGCCATCCTCATCCTGAGCTTGTCGAAGGGCGAGAATGGCGGCACGCACGGCAATACCCGAACTCACCGGCCTCAGAACGACATCGTCGTGTAGTCGGCTTCCGGCTCGTAGCTTCCATCCTCGATGGAAGTGCGGTGCACGACCTTCAGCTTGCCGTCAGAGACCTGGCTGATGCTCTGCTCGCCGAAAACCTGATGGGTCTTTCCGTTGAAAAGCTTCTTGCCCTGCGGATGATCGGGCCCGGCTTCCATTTCGGTCATGGCCTCGGTCGCCTCGATCATGGCAGCGCGGTCCTCCGGTCCCCTGTAACCACAGGCTTCCATCGAAGCCTTGATGATGTTCAGAGTTTCCCAGCACCCGAACATATGGGCCGCCGTGGAGATATCCTTGGCATCGCCGGTGCTCGCCCCGTTTTCGTCGATCCCCACCGCTTCGCGGTAGGCGGTGACATAATCGGGCTGATCGGGCTGTGCGTAGCGTGGCATGCCCTCCCAGAAATGGCTGCCTTCGAGAAATTCCAGCCCCGGGCTCTTGATGTCCACCGCCTCGAGCGAATCGATGAAACCGAACAGCTGCGGACCGCCCGAGCCAAAGAATTCACCCAGCTCCTTGACGAAGGTCAGAACCGCCGGTCCCACCATCACGTGGTAGATCACATCCGTGTCGGAGGGTATCTGCGGGAAGTAGCGGGTGAAGGAGGTTTCCGTCGGCGGGATCGGAACCTTGGCGACGACCTCGCCGCCCTGCGCCTTGATTGCCGGCTCGAAGAAATCGCGGTGATCGTGGCCGAAGGCATAGTCGGGATAGACCAGCGTGACCTTCTTGCCGAGATTGCCGGCGATCCAGGGGGCGACGGAACGGACCTGCGCCTTCACGTCGGTGATGCCGGGCTGCACGCAGTAGCGGTTCAACTTGCCGGAAGCGACGTGGTAGCCCTCGCTAACGACATAATAGGGAATCTTGAGCTCGCCAGCCGCCGGGGCGGAACCGACAACCACATGCGAAAACAGCGTGCCATATACGAGGTCCACCTTGTGCTGGTTGGCGAATTTCTCCACCACCTCTGCCCCGCGCTTGGGGTCGGTGCCGTCATCCTCGATGACGATTTCCAGCGGACGGCCATTGATGCCGCCGGCATCGTTGATGCGCTTGGCAGCAGCCGCCGTCACCCTTTCATACCAGCGGCCATAGGCGGCGCCTATGCCCGTGCGATGGCATTGAAAGCCGATCTTGATCGGCGCGGAAGACTGCGCCTGGCCATAGCGCACGAAGCCCGGCGCGGCGATGAGACCGGCGGCGGCGCCGAGCCCTTTCAGCGTGGTGCGACGGCTCAGGCCGTTGCGGCGGTCTAACTTCAGGATGCGATCTTCACTCATGCCAGTTCCCCATTCTTGTGATGTTTGACCGAGCGTTCTCGATGACGGAAGCAGTTCCAGACACCGGAAAAATCACTTGTGTACAAACTAAATCACCAATCCAATCCGTTGACAACAGAAACTGCCGCAACGGAACAATCCCCGTCTTTTTAGAACACTTTCACCCTGAACGAAATCGCGCAAAATGGATAAAATGACGAAGAAACAACGAGTTACCTGATATGCCCGAAATCAGGCATATTGCCCCGACAATTGCGGGTTTCACGTCCCGAAAGCTCAATCTGTCCTATCCGCCCGTCGGAGCGGAAAGGAGCCACAAGCCAAAAACGGTGTAGAGAACCATCAGCACGGCAAGGGGTATCTGGCTGAGTCCGGCGCGTTTGCGCCCCCCATAAAGCCTGTGCGCGATCATATGCGCGACAATGATTGCAAATACATGGCCGCCGATGATGGCGAACGCCTGCGCGTTCCAGATTTTCCAGGCGGATTCCGCACCAAGCGCAACACCGGCCTGAACATACATGTCTGCCGTGCCGAACAGATCCCATCCCTGCATGAGCGGATCAGAGAGGGCAGAAAGCGCATATTGGCTGTTGATGGCGAAAGCCACGAGATAATGCGAGAAATGATAGGCGAGCGCGATGGGAATGATCGACCACACCAGATGACCCGCCGCGCGCCGGGGCGGCTCGCCTCCCGCGAGCGCATTGCCGGCCCGCACGGCAAGCAGGAATGCCGTGCACAGGGCAGCGAACATCGAAAGAAGCCCGATCGTGTTGGGCAGCACCACTGCCGAGCGGCCAGGAAATTCCAGCGGGTTCACGCCGATCGCCCCGAGCCACAGAAACGTGCGCATGAAGCCGTCGAACGAAACCGAGCTCAAAGCCAGCAGGAGAAACAGTATGCCCGAAAGCGGCAGCGCGGCAGTGTCGCGCAACTTGTGTCCGGGAACGCCAACGAAAAGAACCCTGCTTCTCCCTGTCTCCCGCCGTAGCGAAAAGAGAGAGAGCCGTGAAATCATCGTGAAGAAGATCGTGAGAAACTCCACCCGCCGCGACCAGCCATGATAGCCGAAAATGACCGCCCCGAGCATGCTAAAGACCCAGTAGGTGAGGACCGCTATGGCCAGTCGCGCCGGATCGTCCGGCGCGGGATAGATGAGTTCGAACCAGGCGAATGCGAAAAGCAGGAGCACCGCCGGTATCATGCCGATGGCGCGCGGCAGGCGCAGAAAACCTCGCGACGGCACGCCGAGGCGCAATATCAACCGCCACGGTCCGTACCAGGGATTGAGCCATGCCCAGATGTTGCCCGCCAAACCCTGAAACAGGGTCAAGCCGACCCAGAGCAGCGTCCACACGGTCAGGGGCAGCGGATTGGACAACGGATCGCGGCTGCCTGCAAAGCCTGTGTAGATGAGCCCGGCCAGAAAGAGCGCGGAAAGACAACTGACAAACCCGCGCCCGTCGAAGCGAATCCGAGCGATTGGCAATCGCTGAGAAGAAAGCCGCAAGAGCCCTTCTGGAGGCAGAAAGACCAGGACCAGAAAGCTCAATGCCACGGCAAGCATACCGCCGAAGAGATAGTAATGCGTGGGCAGAAGCAGAACATGCCCGCGATCCGAAGCATGGGCGAAGGCCCGGCTACACCACATCAGAGAGAAAAAGATGCCGACGAACAAACTCGCGAACAAAGAGGTTGCATCGCGCCGGTCGCTCACGCCTCTTTTTCCTCATCTGCAAAGGCAAATGCATCTGCTGCCGCGGTCACATGCTGCTTCATCAGAGCAACCGCTCCCTTCACATTCCGGTCGAGCGAAAGCTCCATCAGGCGTGTGTGCTGGTCAAGCGCCATGGCGTCCTGCAAGGCCGCGACAGCCGCCGCCTGCCCCTTTCCGTCAGCTGCAATGGCCTTCAGCGTTGGCCTGACGGTCAGGAAGATATGGTGACGGCTGAGTTGTCCCCATATCTGGCCGTAAAAATGCTTGAGCCAGGCAGCGTCCGCCGCAGCCAGAAGCGCTTCATGAAAAGCCTGATGCTTTTCAACCCAATCGTTCAACGCGGTTTCCGAAAGCTCCGCCGTCGGCACGCTGCAACGCGACAAACGGTAGTGCGCGGTCACCACACCCGCTTCCCAGTCGCTGCCTCCATGCCGGATGGATTCCTCCAGCAAGGCAGCCTCGACGGGGATGCGCGCCTTGGAAAGATCGGCCAGCTCCCGGGGTGAAACGGGCGCAACAGCGAATCCGCGATTGCTGACCGCCGTGACCAGCCGCTCCGCTTCAAGGCGCGAAAGCGCCTCGCGCAACGGGGTCCAGCCAAGATCGTATTCCTCGCAAAGCGCAGCAATCCGCAACGGCGCGCCGGGCAGAAGCCGGGCAGCAAGAATATCCCGCCGCAATGCGCGATAAGCGGCTTCCATCTTGGTTTGAGGTTGGCGTCTGTCACTCATACCGATCTGCAAGAAACTCCCTTTGCCGACATGATTATATATAATCTGATCCGATCACAACAATTATATATAGCATTTGACAGCCTCTGTGCTCGCGATATGATGCCTTCGCTAAGGGTGGGAGGCGAGCGCCAGGGCGGCGCGCGGCATCTATCCGGCGGAGGAATGGGCAAGCCCCGCCTTCTTCGATCATTCTGGACGAAACGGGCAAGGCCACCGGGCCTGCGGCCCGTTTTCGTCTGCGCATAAACGGGAGAGAAGACATGACCCGCAAATCCGCATTATGGCTTCGCGGCCTTGCCGCTGCCGGCGCCCTTTTCTTCAGCCTGGGCGCGGCCAACGCGGACCCGATCCGCATCGGCATAGCCAATTTCGGCGAGCATCCGCAGCTCAATGCAGCGATTGAGGGCTTCAAGCAGGCGCTGACCGGCAATGGCTACGAGGAGGGCAAGGACGTCGTCTATTCCGAGAGCCACACGAATTTCGACGCCTCGCTCGTCCCGCAGATGATCGCCAAGCTGCAGGCTGAAAAGCCCGCGCTGCTCTTCACGGTCACGACGCCGGTTTCCCAGATCGCCAAGAAAGCGCTCGCCGGATCCGGCATTCCGATCGTGTTTTCCGCAGTCACGGACCCCGTAGCGGCCAAGCTCGTCCCCTCCATGGAGGCTGGCGACGAGGGCATGACGGGGGCCACCGATCTTCAGGACATCGCCGCCGTGATGGAGTTTGCCAAGAAACTCGTCCCCGGCGCGAAGCGTTTCGGCCAGCCTTACAATCCCGGCGAGGCAAACGACGTGGCCCTGCTCGAAAAGGTCAAGGAAGTGGCTACCAACGCGGGCTTCGAGGTGGTCGAGGTCGGCGTGGACAATGTCAACGACATCCAGCAGCGCATTGCATCGCTGGCCGGCAAGGCCGACGTGATCTACACGCCCTCCTCCAACCTGCTTCAGCCGGCCATCGCGGCCGTGGCCGCAGCAGCGCGCCAGGCAGGCATTCCGATCATCAATTCCGATGAGAGCGCGGTCAATGACGGCATCGTGCCGGCAAGCCTTGCGGTGAACTTCCATCAGGTCGGCATGAATGCCGGCAAGATCGCCGTCGACATTCTCAAGGGTGCCGATCCGAAGACCATCGCACCGGTCAATCCGGCCTATGAGGACCACGCCCCGCGCATCTCCCGCAAGGTGATGGCGGAATTCGGCCTCACCATTCCGGATGAATTCGCCGATTGCGGCTGTATTGCCGAATAGGCGAAGCCGCACACGAAAGCGGGGCTTAAAAAGCATCCGCTTTCACTTGAACTCGGGCCGGGCTTTCAAGAGCCGGCCCTTCGTGTTTTTCTGATTGCATGCGGCCCCTCGCAAGCCGCTCGCAAGAAACAATGACAGGGAGGTGCCGGTGCTGGAAATCCGCGCGGCGCGCAAGATTTTCTACAAAGGCCAGCCGGACGAGAAAATCGCCCTGAACGGGCTGAATCTCAAGCTTGGGAATGGCGATTTCGCTGTCGTCATCGGTTCCAACGGAGCCGGCAAGAGCAGCATGCTCAACGCCATCTCGGGTGCGCTGAAACTTGATTCGGGCAACATCGTCATCAATGGTGACGACATCACCGAAAAGCCCGTCCACAAGCGCGCCGTCCACATCGCCCGCGTCTTCCAGGACCCCATGCTCGGAACCGCATCGAGCATGACTGTCGCCGAAAACATGCTTCTGGCAGAACTGCGCGGTAAGCCGCACACACTGCGGCCTGGCCTCAATGCAAGGCGCCTCTCCGATTACCGCGAACGGCTCGCCATGCTCGGCCTCGGCCTCGAAGACCGCCTCAACACCCGCGTCGATCTTCTTTCCGGCGGCCAGCGGCAATCGCTGTCGCTGGTTATGGCGGTCGGAGGCTCGCCCGATCTTCTCCTGCTTGACGAGCACACCGCCGCACTCGATCCACGCACCGCCGAGATCGTCATGAACGCCACCGTGCGTGCGGTCGATGCGCTGAAGCTCACCACCCTCATGGTAACCCACAACATGCAGCATGCCGTCGACTACGGAAACCGCGTCGTGATGCTCGATGCCGGCCAGGTCCGCCTTGAAATCGGCGGAGAGGAGAAGAGCCGCGTGACGGTGCCCGATCTGATCGGTCATTTCTCCACCAAGACCGATCGCATGATGCTGGCGAGCTGACCCATGGATTTCATTCAAACGACCCTGTCGAGCTTCCTCTCGCTCATTCCCGTCACGCTTGCCCAGAGCCTCATCCTCGGCTTCGTGGTGGCGGGCATCATGATCCCGTTTCGCATGCTGAGCTTTCCCGACCTGACCAGCGAGGGCGCTTTTCCGCTCGGCGGTTGCGTGTGCGGCGTCGCCATGGCCGCCGGGTTCTCGCCGCTCATTGCAATAGCGCTTGCGCTTGCCACGGGCTTCGTCGCCGGATGCTCCACGGCCTTCATTCACTTGCGGTTCCGCATCCACACGCTGCTTGCCGGCATCCTTGTCATGACGATGCTCTACAGCATCAACCTGCGCATCATGGGCCGCTCCAACCTGTCGGTCTTCGGATCCACCACGGTCTTCGACTGGGTGCCTTTCGCACAGCCTGGCTTTCCAGTGGCCAAGATCGTGGCAGCCGGCTTCCTGACCCTTGTCGTTTTCGCCCTCCTCAACTTCTTCTTCAAGACGGAGAAGGGCACCGCCGTGCGCGCCGTCGGCTCCAATCCGGTGATGGCCGAAGCGCAAGGCATCAATGTCTGGGCGGCCACTATCGGCGGCATAGGCCTTGCCGGTGCCTTTTCAGCGCTGAGCGGCGCGCTAATGGTGCAATCGCAGGGTTTCGCCGACGTGAATATGGGCCTTGGCATCCTTATCAACGGCCTTGCGGCCCTGATGATCGGCGAAGCGATCGTCGGCAAGGAAAAGGTATGGCGCCAGCTTCTGGCGCCCTTCGTCGGCGCCATTGTCTACTATCAGCTGGTTTCGCTATGTCTTGCTGCAGGCATGCCCCCACCCGACCTGAAACTGGCGACCGGCCTGTTCGTGCTGATCATGCTTGCTCTGCCGAGCCTGCGCGGATCACGCCGTGCGGCAGGTCCCAAGGAGAGCTTTCGCGAATAGAGCGCTGCTGTCAGATATACAGCTCTGACTGCAAGAGCACCGGCCTTCAGCCCCGTGAAGCGCGCTCGGGATCGAGAGAGCGCGCTTCGGAGGGAAGGAGAATGGGAATGCCGTCGCGCACCGGATAGGCAAGCTTTGCGCTTTTCGAAAGAAGCTCACCCGTTCCCCCATCCCAGACCAGCGGCCCCTTGGTAAGCGGACACACGAGAAGTTCGAGCAATTTGGGATCGATCGGGTTTTCAAGTGTCTGCGTCATGGCTTGCTCCGCCTCGATGCCGGTTCACTGCAACTGGCGACCGGAACCGTGGCGCCCCTGCGCCAAAACGATTTCGGTGATGGCGATCAGCGTATCCGCGCGCGTTTTCAGGTCAGGGGCTTCCAGAAGAGCCTGCTTTTCCGCCGCACCGTAAGGCACCATCATGGAGAGCGCATTGACGAGACTCGCATTCTCGGCCTGGTTCACGCTGTCCCAATCGGCTTCGAGATTGTTGGCGTCGAGATAGGCACGGAACGCCCGTAAGAGAGCGCCCCGGTCGATCGCCTCTTCATCGTCTTCATTCTCGTGCAGGTCGCTCTCGAAGGGAACGATCCGGCATTGGCGGAAGGGCGTTTTCACGGCGATTTCCTCGATCACCCGGAAACGGCATATGCCGTTCAAGGTGACGAGATAACGCCCATCGCCTGTTTCCGATACGGAAGAGAGCCTGCCGACACACCCCACCTGACAGAGCTCCGGCTCGCCATCGGCGCGGATTGCTCCATCGAGGCGCGGCTGGATCATGCCGATCAGGCGAGAGCCAGCCAGCGCGCGGTCGGTCATCGCCAGATAGCGCGGCTCGAAGACGTTGAGCGGAAGATGCCCGCCCGGCAACAACAACGCCGCCGAAAGCGGAAACACGGGAATGACAGTGTCAATGTCGGTCGCCCGGCGATAGGAATGATTGCCTGCCTTCACTCGACGTCTCCCGTTTCTACTCCCTTATCTGGAGCGTATTTGCCGATAGGCAAATAAGCCGCGGCTTTACGAGAACAGGAGGGAAGAGAGTTTCCGGCGCGCCGACAGAGTTGCCGGATCCGTCGGCCCCCAGGCCTCGAAAAACTTGATCAGCTGGCCACGGGCGCCATCCTCCTGCCAGTCGCGGTCTGCCCGCACGATGGCAAGCAGGTTCTCCGCAGCACCCGCCCGGTCGCCCTTCGCATTCTGCAGAAGCGCAAGATCGAACCGCGCCTGATGGTCGGCCGGATCTGCGGCAAGACGGGCCTCGAATGCGGCCGCATCGCCCAACCCTGCAACCTGCTCGGCAAGCGCCATCTTGGCCTTCAGCGCTGCCACCGGCGCCGCATTGGCCTTATCCGCAGGGACCTGTGAAAGAAGCTCGCTCGCCTCTTCTTCCTGGCCCGCTTCATAAAGGAGCCCCGCAAGCCCTGCGAGCGCATCGACATTTTCCGGTTCGCGCTGGAGCACCGCTGAATAAATCTGCGCGGCCATTTGCTGGTCGCCGGCTTCAAGAGCCTCCGCAGCGGCGGCAAGCGCATCCTCGATCTCGGTTCCTTGCGCCGAACCGGCACCCAGCTTGTCGATGAACGCCTTCACCTGACTCTCGGGAAGAGCCCCCATGAAGCCATCGACCGGGCGACCGTCCTTGAAGGCGAAAACCGCCGGAATGGACTGCACGCCAAGCTGGCCGGCCACGGCCGGGTGCTCATCGATGTTCATCTTGACGAGCTTTACCTTGCCGCGCGCCTCACGCACCACCTTCTCGATGATCGGGCCGAGCTGGCGGCATGGGCCGCACCACGGCGCCCAGAAATCGACGAGCACCGGCTGGCGCCGCGACTCTTCGATCACGTCGGCTGCAAAACCGGCCGTCGTGGTGTCCTTGATGAGTTCGCCCGCAGCAGGCTCCGGCGCATCCGACAGGGTGAAGCCGCCGGCAGGTTTCGGCGCGGCGTCCTGCCCCCCGCTGAAACCGACATTGGTGGTGTATTGCGCCCCACCCATATCGTAGCCGCCGGACTTGTCATACGGGTTGTCGTTGCTGGCCATTATCGTCCCTTCCTTGCCCGGCTGCCGCGCCGGCTTGTCTCATACCCAGGGGCCTGGTTTTTTAAGAGACCCGAGTTTTGCATATTTCGCCACCAATGTGGCGATCACTCCGCGACTTTCAAGACGAGCGGCTCATGGTGCGTTTCGGAAAGAAAACACAGGAGGTCTCCCCGCCCGATGGAGGTCGTCGCCTCGTTTGTCAGCGGGTGCCCGTTGATGATGTCGTTCTCCATCAGGCTCTCATCGAGAACCACCTTGACCCGCCCCTGCACATCGTTGATCGCTCCGAACACCGTGACCGAGCCCGGCGCGACCCCCAGCAGTTCCATCAGCGCTTCCGGCTTACCGAAGGAAACCCGCCCCGACGCACCGATCTTGTGATGAATCGTCTTGAGATCGACTGTGGCATCCTCGTCCACGGTGACCAGAAAGAAATTATCCTTCTTGTCCTTGAGGAAAAGGTTCTTCGTGTGGCCGCCGGCGATCTCCCCTCTCAGGGATTGCGAATCGGCCACGGTAAAAAGCGGCGCATGACGGCGCGTCTTCGTCTCGATCCCGAGCGACTTGAGAAAGTCGAGCAATTCTTCAGGCGTTTTCGGCACGGCGGGCGGCCTCCGGCAAACTGTTCGTCGTCGCAATGGCTGTAACGAACCGCACCCCCAACTTGCAAGCCCGCCGTTCCCGAGCGCTTTCGGGAGAAGGTCGCAGGCGCGGTTTCCCACAGGCGGAAGCGACCTTGAAAAAAGGTCTCGCCGACCTGTCGTTTTCCTGTTGCAATTGCCAGCGAGATCAGACTATAAGCGCGCCGTCGGCAGCGACATAGTGAGCGGGCGTAGCTCAGGGGTAGAGCACAACCTTGCCAAGGTTGGGGTCGAGGGTTCGAATCCCTTCGCCCGCTCCAGTTTTATCAAAGAGAAACAAGAACTTAGCAGACGCCCTCAAGGGCGTTTTCTGCTTCCCCGGCGTTATCCGCGAACGCGGGGAAGCAGGGGGGAAGCAGTTGGAGCCATTTCGTTTTGTGTGCGGCGCAGCATCGACGTGGCCGGTCAGCTGTCTTATGGGGAGACAATCGTGCGCTACAGGTTCCCGCTTTGAGCAGGCAGACGGCGATGCAAGCTGCACATTCCGCCCCATCCTGTGCGCCTTCCTAACCGCTCCTAACATCAATACTGCTCCGCTGTTTAAGCGTGCTTACCTTAGCACAGACGCTAATTAATCCAAGAGCTGATTGCTTAATTAACGCGCGCCGTCCATAATCTTTGGATGGCTGATATTCCCAATGCCGATTCGCGCCTTGGCCGCTTCATCGAAACGCCCGTTGGGTGTGAGATCGTCCGCGCCTTCGTGCCGCCATCTCTTCCACCGCAGCCGCCGATCGGCATCCTGTCCCTCTTGCCGCACCTCAGCCTCGCCGAGCGGGCGCTCGGCCGCCTCGACGGCATCACGACCCTCCTGCCGCGCCAGGAGCTCTTCCTCTACATGTACGTGCGCAAGGAGGCGGTGCTTTCCTCGCAGATCGAAGGCACACAGTCGACCCTCGCGGACCTCCTCCGGTTCGAGACGGAAGCGCAATTCGGCCAGCCGATCGATGATATCCGCGAAGTCTCGAACTACGTCGACGCGATGATGTACGGTCTGGAGCGGCTGAAGGAACTGCCGCTCTCACTTAGGCTTATCTGCGAGATGCATGCCCGTCTTCTCGAGAGTGGCCGCGGCGGTACGAAGAGCCCCGGCGAGTTCCGGCGTTCTCAGAACTGGATCGGTGGCACCCGCCCAGGCAATGCGCTATTCGTCCCGCCGCCGGTGACCGAACTCGACGCTTGCCTCGCCGCCTTCGAGGCCTTTATGCACGAGGATCAATCGCGGCTGCCAGCAGTCATCAAGGCTGGTCTGCTCCATGTGCAGTTCGAGACGATCCACCCATTCCTCGACGGCAATGGCCGTATCGGGCGCCTGCTGGTGACGCTGTACCTGTGCGTCAATGGAGTGCTGCGGCGGCCACTCCTGTATCTCAGCCTCTATCTGAAGACGCATCGGGCCGACTACTATCGCCTCCTGCAGGAGGTGCGCGAGCGAGGCGCGTGGGAACCCTGGCTCGAGTTCTTCCTCGATGGCGTCGCAGAGACCGCAAACCAGGCCTTTGACGCTGCAACGCGTATTGTCGACCTGTTCAAGACAGATCGCGACCGGATCACGGCTCAAAGCGACCGCGCTGGATCGGCGCTGCGTGTCCACGAGCTTCTTCAGCAGCATCCGTTTCTTGCGGCCGGGCAACTCGTCAAGCAGACGGGACTCTCCATGCCGACTGTCAACGCCGCCCTCGCCGATCTCGAGCGGCTCGGCATCGTCGAAGAGGTGACCGGACGCAAGCGAGGTCGTGTGTTCGGCTACCGGCGCTATCTGGGAATTTTAAGTGAGGGCACCGATCCGCTTCCCTCGTCGAACGGAATGCCGCAGGAGAGGTAGACTTGACCGGACCTCCATGTAACGGGTCTGACGCATGACTAAACCTGAAATCCGTCCTGCGACGCCCACCGACTTGCCCGGTGTTCTGGTCCTCTATCGTCAGCTCAATCCCGGTGATCCTGTTGTCGACCTACCCGCTGCTGAGACCGCGTGGTTGGCTTGCTCTCCTGCGGCATGACTCCAGCACTTTGCTAAACAGACTGCTTCCGATGGGGCTGCGCTGAAATTCCAAGACGGTCGTCAGCGCTAGGCGGCAGTCTGGGGGTTAATGCATGCCGACGAACAATTGGGACCGGTTTCTTCGGAACTACGGACCGATTCCACCAATGACAATCGACGTCCATCCCCTGCTTGCCCGCCTTCGCCATGTGGACGGCTTTCCCGCCCTCGGACCACTACGCAGGCTCCGCACCCGCTTCGCGCGCTCGCCGGTCGCTTCGGCCAACCGTCCCCGGAAGGACGGCAACGCGGGCGGGTTCCCAAGTTCCACCAACTGCCCCTTGTCCGCTGTAGGAGCCGACTCTACCCCGTGTGGACTCCGGCATCCGGGCCTTGCAGGCTTTCCCGGCTGCTGACCTCGGGTTTCCCCAACGTCCCTGATGTGCACCCATCAATCGCGCGTCGGCGCTCCACAAGTCTTTCGACTGCCCCACCCACTTCCGAGTCGGTGAGATGCCTTCTGACGGGGCTTCGGCCATCGGTTCACCTCCGATGACGAACGGCACTGTCGGATACCTGCTTTAAGGTGCATGGAGCGATTCTCTGCCGCGCCGAACTCACCGGAAGTATTCTGTCTATCGGGAGCTGTGCGAGTGAAGTTGAAGGTTATGCCACTGGGGAGCTCAGCCCGAAAATTCCGACAACTCAAATGAGCCGGTTGTCCTCGGCCTTCTGGCGGGCGCGGCGACGTGTGCCGTCGGTGTCCGCCTTCCGGTGACGTTCGGCAGCCGCCTTGCGGATCTGCTCGAAACGATTGTCTTCGACCTGCGGGGCTATCGGCTGCATATCTGTCTTCTTGACAAACGAAATCATTGCTGACGTTCCTTCCTGGGGCGGGTGGAAACGCCCTGGCGCCTGCCTGAGCGCTTTAAGCGGGGTATTATGCGCCAAGTCCGGTGACACAGCCCTGGACTCCAAGCCGGTCGGCAGTCGTCTGGCCCGGCATCGTTGCCCAGCCACCGGCTTCGACGAACTGCCGTTTCTTGTAGCTGTCGGATATAGCCTTGAACTCAGCAAGTTTCGCGGCCGCATCCGGCGCTGCGTTGAACCGTTCAACGCATATGGCGGACGCCAGTTCGCCACGCGCCGTGTCGCCAGCGGTCACGGCCATCTTCTGTGATGTGCCGCCGGTGACCCAGCCGCCCCAGGCGAATCCGACGACGATCGTTGCGATGATCGCGGCGATGCATGCCCAGACCAGCATGGTCTTTGAAGGTTGGTAGTTCTCCCAACGGCGGGAGAGAGACGGGTTCGTTGTGCTCTGCGTAGCCATGGTGGTCTTCCTTCCAGATTGTGGTGAGGATTGCTTCATCCGACCGTGCCGGCCGAACGGTTCAGGCACTGCTCTCAGTATCCCATTCCACCCATGCCACCGTTGCCGGCCGTTAACGTGGAATCCTTCGCTGGGACGTCGGCGATCATCGCCTCGGCGGTGATCAGGAGCGCCGCGATCGAGCCGGCGTCCTGCAGGGCGGTTCTGACAACCTTGGCGGGATCGACGATGCCGGCCTTGATCATGTCGACATAGGTTTCGGTCTGGGCATCAAAGCCCTGGTTGGGGTCCTTGCTGTCCGTGAGCTTGCCGACCACGATCGAGCCCTCGACGCCTGCATTCTCGGCGATCTGTCGGACCGGCGCTTCAAGCGCCCGCCGCACGATCGAAATGCCTGCGGTTATATCGGCGTTGTCACCTGTCAGAGGGGCAAGCACCGCTATGGCACGCAGCAGCGCCACGCCGCCGCCCGGCACGATGCCTTCCTCGACAGCCGCGCGGGTGGCATTCAGCGCGTCGTCTATGCGGTCCTTCTTCTCTTTGACCTCGGTCTCAGTCACGCCACCAACACGGATGACAGCGACGCCGCCGGCGAGTTTGGCCAGCCGCTCCTGCAGCTTCTCCTTGTCGTAGTCGGAAGTCGTTTCCTCGATCTGCGCCTTGATCTGGCTGATGCGCGCCGCGATGCTTGGCTTGTCGCCGGAGCCGTCGATGATTGTCGTGGTATCCTTCTCGATCACGATGCGCTTGGCACGGCCGAGCATGTCGAGCGTGACATTCTCCAGCTTGATGCCGAGATCCTCGGAGATTATCTGGCCGGCGGCCAGCACCGCGATGTCCTCGAGCATGGCTTTGCGGCGGTCTCCGAAGCCGGGAGCCTTGACGGCCGCTACCTTGAGGCCACCACGCAGCTTGTTGACGACCAGCGTGGCGAGCGCCTCGCCCTCGACGTCTTCGGAGATAATCAGCAGCGGCTTTCCGCTTTGCACCACTGCTTCCAGTACGGGCAGCATGGCCTGCAGATTGCCAAGCCTCTTCTCATGAATGAGGATGTAAGGGTCATCCAGTTCCACGCGCATCTTCTCGGGATCGGTCACAAAGTAGGGCGAGAGATAGCCGCGATCGAACTGCATGCCCTCGACCACGTCGAGCTCAGTCTCGGCCGTCTTGGCTTCCTCGACGGTGATGACGCCTTCGTTGCCGACCTTGTCCATCGCCCTCGCAATCATCTCGCCCACGGTCGCGTCGCCGTTAGCCGCGATCGTGCCGACTTGGGCGACCTCTGCCGACGACTTGACCTTCCTGGCGCGAGTCTGGATTTCCCTGACGACGGCAGCGACACCGAGATCGATGCCGCGCTTCAGGTCCATCGGGTTCATGCCGGCAGCGACCAGCTTGGCACCCTCGCGCAGGATGGAAGCGGCGAGAACCGTCGCGGTGGTGGTTCCGTCGCCGGCGAGGTCGTTGGTTTTCGAGGCCACCTCGCGCACCATCTGCGCGCCCATGTTCTCGAACTTGTCGGAAAGCTCGATCTCCTTGGCGACGGTCACACCATCCTTGGTGATGCGCGGCGCGCCATAGGCTTTGTCGATGACGACGTTGCGGCCCTTCGGCCCGAGCGTCACCTTGACGGCGTTGTTCAGCAGCTCGACGCCGCGCAGCATGCGGTCGCGGGCGTCATTAGAGAATCTGATTTCCTTGGCAGACATGATGTCGGGTCCAGTTCGGTTGTGAGGATCACAGGATCGGAAGCTGGCCGCTCAGGCACTTTTCCTGCTCGCAGCTTCGGTCTTCTCAACGATTCCCATGATGTCACTCTCCTTCATGATCAGAAGGTCTTCGTGATCGATCTTGACCTCGGTCCCGGACCATTTGCTGAACAGGATGAGATCGCCCGGCTTGACGTCGAGCGGGATCAGCTTGCCGCTTTCGTCGCGGGAACCTGGGCCGACGGCGATGACCTCGCCTTCCTGAGGTTTTTCTTTCGCGGTGTCGGGAATGATGATCCCGCCTTTGGATTTGAGATCGCCTTCCGCACGTCGAATGACGACGCGGTCATGGAGAGGCCGGAATTTCATGTGGGTTCTTTCTGAGGCCGGCGCATAGGGCGGCCCCCTCAGATACATAACCCCGTTGGCACTCGAATGATAGGAGTGCCAAATGTATTTCTTTGAAAAGGCGCAACTGGGAAAAATTTATGTCGCTTCTATCGATGCGATATTTGTTGTTTTCAATACGTATTTTCTGATTTTTCAATGCGATTTATTATTATGGAAGAGACATTATTCAATTCCAGATAAAATAATATCGACCCGCTCCTTGCTTACCGGGTAGGGACAGCCCATATATAAAACTCGTTGATTTGGCCGACTTGGCTTTTTGCGGTGTCAGAGACCCGCCATTCACCACCGAATTCTCGATAGCGAATGCATCAAGCGCCGACCCGGCGCGCATATCGCTCTGTTCGAACCTTGGAATGAACGCGCCGCTGACCACGGATGTACTGGCAGCACGGAAATTCGTTCCGGTTCGAACGGGAATGATGCAGGAGGCGCGTTTGCGTGCTCCTGCGGAGGTATCGACCATGACAACGCGCACCA
Organism: Nitratireductor indicus C115; assembly: GCF_000300515.1. GTDB lineage: Bacteria > Pseudomonadota > Alphaproteobacteria > Rhizobiales > Rhizobiaceae > Nitratireductor > Nitratireductor indicus. The sequence continues at coordinate 6,428 of NZ_AMSI01000018.1, read as the reverse complement.
CACAAACCATCGTCCGGTTCTCCGCACCCTTCATGCTGCCCGGCTTCGACGCCGCACAGCCCGCCGGCGAATATCGCGTGGACCAGGATGAGGAACTGCTGGAGGTATCCTCCCGCCTCGCCTGGAGACGTGTCGGCGCCTTCATCCACCTGCCCGCCATCGGCATTGATGGCCACACACATCAGATGGCGTCGATCGATCCCGCCGATCTCGACGCCGCTCTCGAAAAGGATCACCAACAATCATGATATCGACCAACCCAATCCGACGCACGATCCGTCCCGCCCGCCACGAGGCTCCTGCTCATCTCTTCGCGATCGGACAGGCTGTCCGGCTCAAGGGCGGTTTCATGAGACCAGCTTTGCCCGGCGATATCTACCGCATAACCGGCAGACTGCCGGCACGGGGAGATTCACTGCAATATCGCATCCGCAACGACGACGAACGCCATGAGCGAGTGACGACGCAGGACAGCCTCGAGCCGGTCGACATGTCGCAATCCGGTAATGGCGCAACTCTCATCGAAAGGACGTTCGGACATGGCTAAAGGCCAGAAACGAAGCAATCGCGAGATCAGAAAGCCGAAGCAGGAGAAGGCTCCGCCAAAGCCTGAAAGCACCTTCGGCAACCAGATCAAGGTCGCTGCAAATGCCAACGCGTCTCAAGGCAAAGGTAAGCACTGAGGCAGTGTTGCTCCGGCTGAAAGCGCAATGGGCGCCATGAAAGTTGTCATCGAGTTTTACCGCACGCGGGAGACAGATGACGCCCATGCCGTCGTGGGCCGAGAGGCGGTGGAAGCCGTCGATCTCGCTAACGCCATTGAGATTGCGCACCTGCTTTCACAGACGCTCGACATGCCTCAACGACCCGACGCCATCGCGATCACCGACTTATTCGGTAACGCGCTGTTTTCCGGCATCATTGATGCCGACGTGACCACTAGAGAAAGGCCACGATCATGACCCGATACATAGATGAAATCGAACGGGAGCGGCACGACCGCGCGATCAGCGTCTGGGACAATGAAGGCGGTGCATCCGCCCGCGCACCAGGCGACGAACAATATGGCCGCCGGATCGAAGCCGACCGGTCCTGGACCATCTATCATGTCTTCACCGGCGTTCCAGCCAGCCGCGAAGGGCAGGAGATGATCGGCCTTAGCCACTCGGCCGCAACCGACGGGATGCTTTCCCTCAATCGTCGGAATGATGTGCGACGCAAGGAGCACATGAACGGGTTTATGCGTGTACCACTGCTGCTGCAAACGGCAAGGGCAGATCAACGATGACCCTTGAATTCCTGAACCCCAGCCGCAGCTTCGACGAAGTGCGCAACGCCATTCGCTTTATCGGGCACGACGGCATGTTCGAAGTGCCGTTCTTTGTCGAAGTGGAAGCGCTCGCCAGGTCCCCTGCTGAATTGCGCAGCACTGAGGTGTCGGAAGAGATGTATCTCTCGACCTTCGATGCGACGCGCAGTTCGATCCACGATGTCGCCCGCGAGGCCTACTCGCATCGTCGCCAAACCTCCTATACGCTGACCGCTGCCGATTTCCGGTAAAGACACCACTCAATGCTGATCCGCTACGGGTATGAGATCACACTGACCTGCCAGCAGCCGACAGCCCTGGTGTGTCTGCTGTCGGTGCACGAGGATCGCGCGGCTGACATACGGGTGCCGGAGACGACGTTCACCACACCCGATGTGCACGTATCGACCTACCGCGATCTCTTCGGCAACAAATGCCGGCGGCTGGTCGCGCCTGCGGGCGACCTGACCATGTGGGGTGATGCCACGATCGAGGACGACGGCAGGCCGGACGGGATTGTGCCGGGTGCCCGGGAACTGCCGGTGCCGGACTTGCCGGACGATTGCCTCGTCTACCTCATGGGCAGCCGCTACTGCGAAACCGACCGTCTCAGCCAGACCGCTTGGGACCTGTTCGGCAAGATGCCGCCCGGTTGGAGCCGGGTGCAGGCGATCTGCGATTTCGTCCACAACCACATCCGCTTCGACTACATGCAGGCTCGATCTACGCGGACGGCGTTCGAGGCGTTCCATGAGCGCGTTGGCGTTTGTCGCGATTTCGCGCATCTTGCGGTCACGTTCTGCCGATGCCTCAACATCCCCGCTCGCTATGTCAACGGCCATCTCGGCGACATTGGTGTGCCGGTTGTCGATCCCATGGATTTCAGCGCCTGGATGGAAGTGTTCCTCGATGGCGAATGGCACACCTTCGATCCGCGCAACAACGTCCCTCGGATCGGCAGAATCGTGGTGGCGCGCGGCCGCGACGCAGCCGACATACCGCTCGTCAATTCCTTCGGACCACACGTCCTGAAGGGGTTTAGGGTATGGACCTACGAGATCGCAGGAACAAGCTGATGCTGTCGATGTGCATGTTCCCAAACTCGGTAAGATCCCGACCGAGTCCAGGCTATCAATGCGCGCTTTAGCGCTCCCCTATTGAATTTCGTTAGGTCGCTGACATCAGGGGCACAGCTGCCATTCACAGCCGCACAAGTGGCTACTGCGAAGGATCAAGGCGACTAATCGACGGTAAGCGATTCGAACTTTTTTACCGCCAAACGCCGCCTTTTCTACGCATTCCGATATACAGGCTATCCTCTCTTCCCTTTTACAGGCGTAGTTTCGGCGGCTGGAGCGTATTGTGGAGGGTAATCGGCGGTATTTGGCGCGCCGTGGCAGGTGATGATGAGAACTATGTCTACTCTAGGCGAACAGCTCGCCTCCGAGACCGGCCTGCCGCACTCTCCCGCCCAGGCCGGTGAGCATGTCGCCGGCGTCTATCGCCGCCAGCTCACGCTCTCGTCGGGCCGCTTCGCCATGATCGAGGGCCTCACTCCCGACGGGGGCCTCGGCTTCCAGCTCGTCCCCTGGTCGCGCGAGATCGAGAGAAAGCTCGGCCAGCACATCTCCGGCGTCGCGAGGGCTGGCGGCGGTATCGACTGGAGCCTCGGGCGCAAGCGCGACCTCGGCATCTGACGAAAGGAACCTCGCCATGACGCAAACGAAGATCCTCTGGGGCCAGATCACCATCGTCTTCGTGATCGTGCTGACATCCGTATGGGGCGGCACGCAATGGGTGGCGTGGCGGCTCGGCTTCCAGCCCCAGCTCGGGCTCCCTTGGTTCGAGCTGGCTGGCTGGCCGGTCTATCTGCCGCCGTCGCTGTTCTGGTGGTGGTTCTCGTTCGAGGCATACGCGCCCCGGATCTTCTGGGAGGGCGGCATCATCGCGGCCTCAGGCGGTATCCTGTCGATCGCCGTCGCCATCACCATGTCGGTGATGCGTGCCCGCGAGGCGAACGATCTCGACACCTACGGCTCGGCGCGGTGGGCCGAGCGCAAGGAGATCGAAGCGGCGGGGCTGCTCGGCCCGGATGGCGTGGTGCTCGGAAAGCTCGACCGCGACTATCTTCGGCACGATGGCCCGGAGCATGTTCTGTGCTTCGCGCCCACGCGATCTGGGAAGGGCGTCGGCCTCGTCGTGCCCTCGCTGCTCACCTGGCCTAGCTCTGCCATCATCCACGACATCAAGGGCGAGAACTGGCAGCTGACCGCAGGCTTCCGGGCACAATATGGGCGGGCGCTGCTGTTCGATCCGACCAATGCGAACTCGGCCGCCTACAATCCGCTGCTCGAAGTGAGGAAAGGCGAGTGGGAGGTGCGCGATGTGCAGAACGTCGCCGACGTCCTGGTCGATCCCGAAGGCTCGCTCGAAAAGCGCAACCACTGGGAGAAGACCTCGCACTCGCTTCTGGTCGGCGCGATCCTGCACGTCCTCTACGCGGAACCGGACAAGACCCTCGCCGGCGTTGCCGGTTTCCTCTCCGATCCGCGCCGCCCGGTCGAGACGACGCTGAAGGCGATGATGACCACGACGCATCTGGGCGAGAAGGGTCCGCATCCCGTCGTCGCTTCCGCCGCGCGCGAGCTGCTCAACAAATCCGACAACGAGCGGTCGGGCGTGCTCTCCACCGCCATGAGCTTCCTCGGCCTCTATCGCGATCCCGTCGTCGCGCATGTCACGCGCCGCTGCGACTGGCGCATCGCGGATTTCATCTCCGGCGAGAAACCCGCCAGCCTCTACCTCGTCGTGCCGCCTTCCGACATCTCGCGGACCAAGCCGCTCATCAGGCTGGTGCTCAACCAAATCGGGCGCAGGCTCACCGAGGAGCTGAACGCGAAGGACCGGCGCCATCGCGTGCTCATGATGCTCGACGAGTTCCCGGCTTTGGGGAGGTTGGATTTCTTCGAGAGCGCGCTCGCCTTCATGGCGGGCTACGGCATCAAATCGTTCTTGATCGCCCAGAGCCTCAACCAGATCACCAAGGCGTATGGCGACAACAATTCGATCCTCGACAACTGCCACGTCAGGGTCAGCTTCGCCACGAACGACGAGCGCACGGCCAAGCGCGTGTCCGATGCGCTCGGCACCGCGACCGAGCTGAAGGCCATGCAGAACTATGCCGGTCATCGGCTCGCGCCCTGGCTCGGGCATCTGATGGTGTCGCGCTCGGAGACCGCTCGCCAACTCCTCACCCCCGGCGAGATCATGCAGCTTCCGCCCGACGACGAGATCGTGATGGTCGCAGGCTCGCCGCCGATCCGCGCGAAGAAGGCCCGGTATTATGCGGACGCCCGATTTGCCGAACGCGTGCTCCCCCCGCCAGACCCCACGACCGAGCAGCTTGTCTCCAATGCCGATGGCTGGTCGGCGCTGAAGCCGCAGCAGCCCGACGCCACGCTCCTGGCCGAGGTCGAGAAGAACGAACAGGACCGCGCCAATGCCGGCCTGCGCCGCGAGCCCGAGTTGCCGCAGCATGTCGAGATCGTCCACGACACCGACGATCGCAAGCCCGAGCGCGAGTTCACGATCGTAGAGGACAATGCCGAGGAGCGGCTGCGGCAGGCCCAGAACCAGGCGCTGCGCCGCCAGATGCGCGGCGTCGCGCGGCAGGTCTCGATGAACCCGAACGACAGCATGGACTTGTAGGAAGGCTACGATGCGCAGCAGGATGAACGTATATTTTCCGCCGGCCATGCTCAGGCAGATCGACGATCTCGCCGTTCGCAAGCGTGTCTCGCGCTCCTCGATCGTCGAGGCGGCGGTCGCCTCCTTCCTGTCGCCCGATGGCGCCGACCAGCGCGAGGCTGCCTTTACACGCCGCCTTGACCGCATGTCGCGCCAGCTCCTGCGGCTCGAGCGCAATGTCGGCGTGACTGCCGAGACCCTCGCGCTCTATGTCCGCTTCTGGCTCGCGATCACGCCTTGGCTCGATCCCGAGGCACATGCAAGCGCCCAGGCCAAGGGCCGCGAACGCTACGAAGGCTTCATCGACACGCTCGCCCGTCGCGTGCAGGCCGGCGAGAGCTTCCTCAAGGAAATCCCCGACGACGTCGAGGCGGAAAGCAGTGAGCCGACACAACCGGCCGGGGACGCATAGGGATCGCTGGAGGGTTCGTGCGTCACGCGATGGCCTGGAGGCCCTTTTCCTGCACGACCGTCAGCAGCCGCAGCGCGGCGCCGCTCGGCTTCTTGACCCCGCGCTCCCAATCCGAGACGAGGTTCTTGCTCACATTGAGGTAGCGGGCGAACACCGGCTGCGACAGGTGCTCGCGCTTGCGGATGGCGCGAATCTCGATAGGTTGCAGCGGACGCACCGGCGTCAGGCACGCCTCGTCGAACTCGCGCATGGTTTGCTTGTCGACCGCGCCAACCTCGTGCAGCGCCTCCATCGTCTCGTGGATCGCCGCGAACGCCTCGCTCCTATATTTCTTCGTCGTCATAGCCTTCTATCTCCACGAACTGTCCTGCCTCGACCAAAGCCGCCAGATGCGCGTCCGACAGGGCGAGGACATGCCCCGCCATACGCCTGAACTGCTCCTCCTCGTCATCCGCGATATTGTCGCGGCCGCTCTTCGCGAAGCCGAAGACGAAGAACGACCGTTGACCGCGCCGGTAGAGGACGATCGTGCGGTAGCCGCCAGATCGTCCCTGGCCCGCTCGCGCGACGCGCTGCTTGATGACGCCGCCGCCGAGATCGGCATCGATCTGCCCGCGCTCGGCGCGGCGCACCGCATCGAGCAGGGCGGCGTCGGCAATCCGTTCCTTGCGCGCGAAACGCCCAAACCAAGCATTTCTGTAAATCCTCACGAGCCGGCTCCGCTCCCCTATATGTCATCTTTAGTGTGATACTTCAAGTTCGGCGGTGCGACCGATCCGAAGCGCGAGGCTATCGCGATTCGCCGCTGGCGCCATTTTTCTCGGTCGCTTCGCAAAGCCGTCTCCGTCTTTCATTCGCCCCGTCACGCCACGACCCTTCTACGATCAAATCACTGTTGCCAAACGGCTTTTTCCGGTTCTCTTAATCGTCCCCGACGTGTGAACCGGCATGCAAAATTGA
>NZ_AMSI01000017.1 GCF_000300515.1 Nitratireductor indicus C115 | reverse complement strand
CGAATCCCTCCCTCTCCGCCATAGCTATTTTGCTCCCCCAGAAGCGATATAATGCAACAGCTTAGCGGCTCTCCGCCGCAAGTTGATCCCCCCAACATTGCTCCCCCACTTTTGTCAGATGCGGGCCTTGATTTTGAGAGCGATGATCACGATATGTTCTTCGTCTCTCTCTTAATGGGGCAGAAAGGAGGTTTCCATGTTGGAAGCCTTTTTGAAGTCCCCACTCTCAAGGCAGGGCTATTGCCAGTCCTTGAGGTGTCCCTAACAGGGGGACGGGTTAAGGCTGAATTGATGCCGGAAGCGGGCAATAGCTGACGGCCTGCAAATGTGAGAGGACCCCTATACGGGCAACCTCTGGGTCACAATACCCGCAGATAAGGCCGATGACGGAACGTAGGGATGCCTCGGTAGCCTGGAGAGCGTTGACGTGGAGACCCCTGTGGCCTTCACGATGCTGGCCCATGTCTGTCCACGCTTTAGCATGTCCATGAGGGCGGCATTGCGTTCGGTGTCCTCGGGCCTTCCTCTATACGCCCCCGCCGCCTTGGCCTTCTGGATGCCCTGGGCCTGCCTCCTGCGGCGGTCCACATAGTCTTTGCGGGCTATAGCGGCGAGCATGTCCAGCATCTGCCTCGCACTGTAAAATCCTTCTCGCGAGACCACGGACTTGTCGCTCATATGTATCAAGGCAGACCGTATGGTAGTAGACCAATAATCCGTAGCGTGGCTGTGCGGTCAAATAGCATGGGGAAAGAGCACGTACGAAAAGGCCGGAATCGTCTGCGTGTTTGGCAATAGCGACATCATTACAATGCGCACGCAGAAAAAATGTAGCAAATGCCCCCGCACTCTTCCTTGTGATCACCAGCTTATCGGATAAATGTGTCTCAGCGGCTTGGATAAAGACGGTCCGCAGTCGGTCATAAGCTTTCCAAGTTCGACGAATATAGGGATCGATTTTGCCATTTCTCAGAAACTCTTCAAGCAAGAGTTGGTTCCAGCCCGATGTCTCGCGATCAATAAGGCCCTTCAGGCGGGCGAATGCATCTACCATTGATGCGGGGAGGACCATGTACCCGAGACGCAGCCCAGGGAAGAGTGTCCGGCTAAAGGAGCCCGTATAGATGACTTGGCGCGAGTTTGACAAAGTAAACAGTGACGTTTCTGGGCAACTTTGATAGATGGACTCACTGCCGTAATCATCTTCGATGATCCAGGCATCATTCCGCTCGGCCCAAGCCAATAGCTGTAGCCGTCGCTCCAAGCTCATTTCCACTCCAAGCGGATATTGAAAGGACGGCGTGACGTAGACCGCTTGGGCAGGCGGTGCACGCTTAACAACGAGCCCGTGCTCGTCAACCGGCACGGGAATAATGTCAAGTTTCTGGAATCGCAGGAGATCGACGGTGTTTTGATAACAGGGATCTTCCACGACGATCCTATCACGCGCCTGCAGTAGAACGCTTAGAGTGAGATAAATCGCCTGTTGAGACCCGGATGTGATGACAACCTGTTCGGGGTCGCACAATATGCCGCGACGCTTTGCTAAATGATGTGCAATTTGCTCGCGCAGGCCTAGTTGCCCAAGTGGATCACCATATTCGAGCAACCGCCTGGGAAACTTACGCAGTACATTTTTCGCCGCAAGGTTCCAATCCTTCCCAAATTTCTCCGTTTCAACAACAAGCGATGTGATCGGCGCACCACAGTTTCGGTGGTGAATGGAAGAAGGACCGGAACCGATACCCACCTGCACCCCTTTCACAGCATAACGGAGCCCCGCCGGCACCGGTGCGACATAGGTCCCCGATCCTGGTACGCGGACCAGCAGGCCTTCTTGCACCAGGGCATTGTAACTCTCCTCAACGGTGGTCCTTGAAACTCCATTTTCTAACGCCAGACTGCGGGCGGACGGCATACGTTGGGCGGGGGGGAGTTGCCTCTCTTTCAGAAGGGCGACCAACTGCACTCTAAGCTGTTCGTATAACGGAATCGGTTTCGTCTTGTCGAAGTTGAGACGAAGTGACAGTGCAGGCCCGCGGCGCTCCAAAGTGGTCATATCAAAAACCTCAAGTGTGGTTCTTTCGGACTTTCTAGGTCGATAATAGCTGTTCGCTCAAGTGGTTCTATTATGGGTTGAACATGTTGCGATCGATTACCCAATACCGACCAGTGACGGCCAAGAAGCTCACCGAATTGCGGTACTGGGATAATCTGAGTGTCGACTACCGAAAGACTTTCTTAGTCGCCTCAGAAGTTCTTCCTTTTCGCGTCAACGAATATGTTCTCGAAAATTTTATCGACTGGAGTGCGCCCGAAGACGATCCAATGTTTCGGCTGCTCTTTCCGCAAGAAGGTATGCTGACAAGGAGTCAGTTTGCCCGAATTGAAGCGGCACAGAATGCCACGTCAACCGACCTCCGCGAAGCGGTGAGAGTTACCCGAGAGGAACTCAATCCTCATCCGGCTGGCCAAATGACGGATAATATTCCCACTCTCGGCGAAGATATTCTCGATGGGATACAGCATAAATACGCGGAAACTGCCTTGTTCTTTCCCAGCGCCGGGCAGACCTGCCATGCTTATTGCAGTTTTTGCTTCCGTTGGCCCCAATTCGTTGGCGAACCTGCATGGAAAATACAGGCGCGTGAAGCGGCTCAAGCTGTATCCTATCTTCGGTGTCACCAAGAGATCACCGATATTCTGATCACTGGTGGCGATCCACTGATCATGAATTCGAAGAATCTGCGCCGGTATGTGGAGCCCTTCCTGGCCGTCGAAAGCCTAAAAACGATCCGGTTTGGTTCCAAAGCTGTAACCTACTGGCCGCATCGCTTCCTCGCAGGTGAGGACGCCGCGGACCTGCTATCGCTATTTGAGGAGATTGTTGCCTCGGGGAAATCGCTGGCATTCATGGCCCATTTAACACATTCGCGAGAACTCGAGCCCCCAGAGGTGAAGGCGGCGATAAACGCCATTCGCGCAACAGGTGCGACTATCCGCACACAGGCGCCTCTCTTGAAGCACGTCAATGACGACCCGGTCGTCTGGGCCAAACTCTGGACCGACTGCAGTGCCTTGGGAATCTACCCTTATTACATGTTCGTCGAGCGCGACACCGGACCTTCCGGCTATTTTCGCGTTCCGCTCTGGCGCGCCCATGAAATCTATTCAAGCGCGATATCGCGGGTGTCCGGGCTGTCACGCACGGCACGCGGGCCAGTCATGTCATCGCATCCTGGAAAGGTAGTAATTGACGGCATTGTTGAGGTGCACGGGCAAAGGGCGCTCTCGCTGCGGTTTCTTCAGGCCCGCGAGCCGACATTTGTCGGCCGCGTATTCCTAGCAGAGTTTGATGAAACGGCGAGCTGGCTTGACGATCTGAGGCCGCTAGGCGGTGGAGAATTCTTCTTCGAGGCGCGAGGAAAGCCAACCGAACCTGCGGCACCGCAATGGACAGCGCCCGAACGAATTATGGGAGGTGTTCATGCTTGATATAGTTGCCGATAGAATCTGCGCAGAATACGAGTTTTCCGAAACAGAAAAGCGCGGTCTTGAAGCGCTTGCGCAGAAGTTCGTCAGCCATGATTTCTATCGTGATCCAGCATGCGGGCACGACGATTTTTGCGCTGAGTTTGCAGCGGTCGCATCAACGGAGTTGCGCGAACTTTTGGCCTCTATGAGCGAAGGGCGGGGGCCAGATGTTCTGATCCTCAAGGACGTGCCCGTGGACAATCCGCTCCCCGATTTAGGCGGCCTGGAACAGAATATTGCAGCGAAGGGGCGTGTCAGCGAAACGGTGCTATCCGGCCTGACGGCACTGATGAAAGCAAAACTGCAACGTGAGCCCAGTAGCCACCAGCCGGATTTCCTTCAGCAGATTTATCCAGTGGATAAATTCGAACAAGAATCTTCTGGACGGGGGCGGGCACCCTTGCCCTTTCATGCCGAGAACGTTTTCCTGCAGACACCGCCAAGTTTTCTGGCACTGCTCTGTCTGCAAGGGCAAAGTGGGGTTTTCACCGAATACCTACCGGTTGCTGACATTCTGCACAGGCTTACGCCCGAGAATTTGGAGCAACTGAAAGCGCCGATATACAGCGTTCGAAGCGGCGACGGATTTCAGGCAAGGGCGTTAGATGAAACTCCAGTACTGGATGCCATCGCGAACGGCTGGACAATATCTCGGATATACGAAGAAGACCGCATTCACACAGATGACCCTGCTGGGCGAGATGCAATCCATGTGCTGAAGGCAGCGATTGCCGAGGCCAAAGCCTCATGCGTCCGGAGCGTTGAGATGACGTCAGGGACGGGACTCTTAATCGCCAACGGCGTTGCCAAAGGCAGGTATGGTGGTGTGTTGCACGGCCGGAAAGGGCAGATCATGTCCCAAGCTCCGTCCACCCCAGTTGATGCACGTCGCTGGCTGCAACGCGCCTGTATCGAAATCAACTATCTCTGAAGAGCTGAACTTCTCGGAATAGGTTTTGGCAAAAATGAGTGTTAGTTCGATCTTTAAGAAAGACCTTTTGGCCATTGGCTGTGGCCCGTCAAATCTGAGCCTCATAGCTCTATGGATAGGGGCTGGACAATCGGGCTCTGTTATTCTCGACCGGTCTTCGAGCTTCACATGGCACAGCGGAATGCAACTGCCCGGTGCTGAATTGCAGGTTTCTTTTCTAAAAGATCTGGTAACTCTGGCCGATCCGACAAATCCTTATTCTTTTCTCTCATATTTAAAATCAACGGGCAGCATATACAGAACACTTGTTGCGAGCAGATATTCTGTTAGCAGAAAAGCGTTCGAGAAGTATTATAATTGGGCAATCAACAGGCTCGAAGCCGTTGAATTCAATACAGAAGCGACCGCGATTACCATGGGCACGGATGGGTTCCATGTGGAGACCAACTCGGGGCGATATGTTGCGAGCAACGTCTCTGTAGGCATCGGCAAGAAACCTTACGTTCCCAACTTCGATGATCCGGATCGCACCCGATATCACTCGGCGAACTTCATGGAACGTGCGCCCGCAAGTTACGCGGGGCAGGATATCTGCGTGGTTGGCGGAGGACAATCGGCAGCGGAAATTGTGGAGTATCTACTGAACCTTCCCACTCCACCAGCAACGATACATTGGATTTGCCGTCGTCCAATGTTGCTGCCGCTGGACGATTCTCCCTTTGTTAATGAAATCTACACACCGGCCTTCGCCGAATACTTCTACAGCCTGCCAGAAGCAGCTCGCGCTCGGCTCAACGAATCCCTGAAGATGACCAGCGACGGGATTTCCATGCGGACGCTAGAGAGTCTCTATTCGCGGCTCTACCGCAACAATATCGAAACCGAGTCTCACACGAGTGTTCATCTCAAATGTAGCTGCGAGGTTCTGAATGTTGCCAAACGACACGAAGGCCGTCGCAGCGTTACGACTCGGAATACCCTGACTGATTTCCGCGAAGAATTTGACTGTGACAAGGTCCTTTACGCGACGGGATACAGGTACGAAACTCCGGCATTTTTGGACGGCATCGCCACTTTGCTAACGTTTCTGCCCAGCGGTGAAATCTGTCTGAACGAAGATTTTTCCGCGCGTCTGAAAACGTCCAAGAAGGCTCGCCTTTTCCTTCAAAATGCCGGTGTGAGCCAGTTTGGTCTTGCTGATCAAAACCTCAGCTTGAGCGCATGGCGTAGTGCGAAGATCGTAAATTCCATCTTGGGCAGGGAATACTACACCCTTGATAAAGAAAGCGTCGCCACAAGCTTCCCGCTTAGCCAGCAAGGCGCGCCGCACAGCCGAAAGATAGCAGTATGACAGACCAAGCAGTTTATACGTCAACCCCTCAGAGAATCTTCATAATTCTTATTATAGAGAGAATATTTCATGCCGTCTGCATGGGATCGGCAGCCTTACTCCCTTTTTATTTCATCGGAAATGGATTAGATGAAATTTATTTTGGATCGACATCGGCTATAAGTGCCGTTATTGCAATAATTATTATATTATTTTTGCCATTTATAATGAAAAAAGTGCGCGTGAAGAAAATAGCCCTCGCAAGCGGGATGTTTTTTTTGTCGGGATACGCGCTTTTGCTCTATGGGAATCAGCAGCCAGAGAGCCTAAAGGCCCTCGGCTTTGTTTGCGTTCCACTGATTTCGGCAGGCTGGATTACACACTTCACTTTGGGATCTATCAAAGTCTCAGCCGCATCATCCGACACAACACGGCAGCAAAACTTTATGATCTATGCAGCCTTCAGCACATTGGGCATCAGCTTGGGACCGATCATAGGCAAGATGGTGCTGTCAGTCGACGATAGCTTCTCATACCTATTCGGCCTGCTAATTGCCCTGTCTTTGATGGGGTTCATGGCGTCGATAGCTACCGGCGGTGGTTCGGCTGATGGTTTGTCCACTTCAACAGCAAGCGAAACATCCCGAACAGATGGCATCGGAGAAATTCTGCAGTCTCCGGCCTTGTTTTTTGTGTTCATGGTTCTTCTGCAAAGTGCAATATTCACGATTATCATTAACTTCCAGGTCGTTTTCGGCGAGCAGAACGGACTGAGTTCTTCCGTATTTTTCACGTGTTGGGCAATCGGAATTATGGTGCCACGCCTTGTATTGGGCGGCTGGATTGCTAAGCGGGACAATCGGATAGTCCTGCCCATCTTAACAGCGTGCCTCGGCATTTCCCTGTTCGCTTTGGCTGCAGGGCCATCATCGAACCTTCTTTATGGGATGGCCGCCGTCTCGTTGGGTGTTTTCTATGGCCTCTCTTATCCGATCGTTCAAGCTGAGACCGTGAAATATGCCACAATTTCTACGCGAAGCTTCTTTTTGGTTGCTTTCAGCTTGGCATATTTTATCTCGTATTACGTCACCCCGCTGGCCGCCGGCATTCTTGTATCGATCCATGGCTATAATCAGCTCTTTTTTATCGCGGGGTTGATCGCTATGTCCATGGTGGTGGCCGAGTTTGGGTTTTATCGCTCGCGCTATTCAAAACAACGCACCTTATGACGACGCATATCGCAATCATTGGTGGTGGTCGCGTAGGCGCCGCAATTGAGGCTGTCACTGCTCGATTGGGCGGCTACCGGGCCATGGTCATCGATCGGGCGGACGTCCCCTATTGTGCGCAAAGAATGAATAGTGAAACTGAGCTATTCATCTCCGATGACACTGAAAAAATATTATCCGCGCTGAATCGATTCTTTTCCAAAACCCCGGCAAAAAAATGTGCGGTCGTTTTCGCACTTTCCCATGTACAGGCCTATCCTCTGCTTATCCCATTGGATCAACGCCTATCGCAGGGGATCCGTTTTTTGGTCGTGGGACGACCTGCCGACGTCGACCCGGCAGTTTTTACCAGGCGACCGATTCATTTCGGAGCCGGGCTTGAGCCGGGCTTGGCGGAAGCGCTGCTTCAGGTCTTGCACAAGAAGATGGTCATGCCCGACTGCATCGAGACCTATTGTGGCGGCCTGCCTCACATTCCCTCGGCCCCCGCTTGGCATGAAATGAATTTCGCCACGGAAAGCGCATTCACCAACCGAACAAGCCTCGCGCGCATCAATGGATGTGAAGTGAAGCGCCCTCGGTTTGACACCCGAGATCAGGTGTTCTTTCCCGACTTTGGGGTCCTAGAATGCTATGACGACGCTTTGTTGCCTGAAACGTTGAGCGAACCGAGCCTTAGCACAGTTCCGACCTTGCACCAGCGTACACTGCGCTGGCCGGGTTTCGCAGCATTTGCACTTTCTGATCTCAGTCCGAACGAAAAAACAGCCGCCGTCACACCACGGGGCGAAGACGTCGTGCTGTTGGCTGCGCGAGCCCAGAAGGATCATCGGCAATTCGAGATTATTGTGCGGACTGATCCCTGTTCTGGATTTTCAGCTATGGCATGGGCGACGGCACTTGGTTCCATCGCCGCTCTCGTTGCCGGAATGAGTATCGAACATCAGGCGAGATGTATTTTTCCGGCGGCAGATCGAAACGATTCCGTCTTTTATAGTTTTAAGGACATTGTCCAGCAATTTGGACCCGACGGTAGCGGAACCAGCATTTGCTGGACCGGCAGCCACCAGACACAACGCATTCTTGAGGAGGACAGTTGCCATGACTGATATCCTACCAGAATCACGCCGTGCTCGTCGTGAAACGCTTCATGCAAAACCGGACGCCACCCAAAGAGGGGCGATGAACCCATTTGAAGAACAAGACAAGGTTAGCGTGCGGCTTATTACCTATCCCGCAGGCTCAATCACCGAATACCATAATCACAACGATATAGAATTCTGGACGGTGATCTCGGGGAGTTTACGCATTTGGATGGACGATCATCAAATCGAATTGAATCAAGGAGACTCCATCCGCGTCGAGCCTTTGCAGATTCATCGCATCGAGTCCCCCAGAGAAGACACCATCATGCATGCTGTTTGGTGGACAGATGCTGCATATTTCGCCGAAGCGGCGAAGCGATCGCTGGATGCAAACTTAGACGGCTGCAGCCGGGTGATAGTGCAGCCACCGATGATTACTCCGAACGGCGAAATGCACCTTGGGCATGCCAGTGGGCCATTTCTTCAAGCTGATTTTGCAGCACGGGCATTGCGTTCAGCCGGCCGTGAGGTGCTGCACCTGCAAGGTTGCCAGGGGCACCTGCAATATCTACGGATCAATGCGGAGAAGCACGGCGGCGAGTTCTATGAGGTCGCTCGGCGATATGCCGACAGTATCCGGGAATCGCTGGGACGGCTCAACATAGATTTCGACCTGTTTCTGGAATGCGAACAACCCAAAGCCTTCGATTCGATTTGCCACCGTCTGCTGTCACGCCTGGATGAGGCAAATTTGCTGGCCGAAATCGAACATGACGCTCCCTTCGATGAGGAAATGCAGGAATTTCGCATCGAGGCATTGGCCAAGGGTGTTTGCCCCCATTGCCACAGTGCCGGGGCGACATCCGAGTGCGAGAGTTGCGGTGCCACGATCATAGATGCTGACCTCGGAGAGGTTACTGATCATCAAGGCAAGCCGGTTGGCCGGCGAAAGCTGAAGCGGCTGTTTCTGCGCACTGAGTTGCTGCGTGATGCCATTAGGCAATATACAGCTTCAGCGCTTTTGCCCACCCGGGCTCGACTTTACATCGAAAAGTGGTTGGCAGGCCCTTTGCCTGATGTTTGTCTCTCCAATCCATACTCTGAAGGAATTGCGGTTGCTCGGCCTGGCTTCGAGGACCAGAAATACACCGATGTCTTGGAGCGCGTCGTTCGCTACCTATTTGCTTTGGAAACCTTTGGCGCGCGTCATTATGGCGTGTCTTGTTTCGAAGAACTCCGGCCTGAGCAGGTTCCGACAACGGTCGCACTTTTTGGAGCGGATAATGCATTCGGTCGCCTCATTCTGTTCCCTGCGCTGATGATTGCCCTCGGGCTAAGCAAATCGGCGCCGCGCATGGTCGTCATGAATGAATTCTTGCTGCTGAACGGCGAGAAATTCTCTACTTCCCGGAACCATGCAGTTTGGGTAAATGAGTTCATTGATGGAACAAATGCAGATCCATTCCGCTTCTACATTGCACGCAATAGCCCCGTGGGGCAGCAGGTCGACTTCTTGCCGCAGGAATTCGACCGCTGGCTTACAAATCATTGGCAAGACCGGATTGTTGACACCCTTTCAGGAGCGCTGGCTTTTCTGCGGAAAAACATGACGTCTCAATCGATACCGATGCCGGGAGCCTGGAGCCGGGATGATGTGAGCATGTACATGTCGACAAAGGCGGCCATAGCAGCAATTCAAAAGAGCTTCGATTTGTCTGTTCTGGATTTCTCAGCAGCGGCCCGGCATATGGAATCTCTGGTGGATGGGCTTTCCCGGTATCTTCATTCTGCACAAACCCGTTCGGACAAGATGTATGCTTACTCTGCATCTCAGTTCAGAACGGAGGCACGTTTGGTTGCCGCGGCTACCGTGACCATTGCTGTGGCGGTCGAACCCATCGCACCGCGCCTTGGAAAGTACCTACTATCGCAGTTCCCGGGAACTTGGCGCATTGACACATGGTTCCCGGCCGATTTCCTGACAATTGATTTATCGCTTGGTTCGACCGATGTGGGTTTAAATTGAGAATTTGTAGTAAGGACGTGATCGCAATGAACTGCTCCACTACGGCGATCCTCATCCAACTCATAGGGGACCGGACGGCCATTGCTGTGCGCCGTGAAGGACGCGAATGATCTGAACGGCATCGCTCGCGGTGTAGACGACGATGAACGGCGCACGCACCACGACTAGCTCGCGGGTGGCATCCTTCCTTCCCGGCCGGAAAGGGGAAACTCCCGCAGCCGCTCGATCTGTCCTTCGATTTCGTCGCGCATCCCGATCGCCGCCATTACATCGTCGCGCGCGATATAGTCGGTGATGGAATCAAGATCGGTTTCGGCGTCTTCGGACCACACGAGCCGCTTCATCCGGCCCGCCCGGCACGGGCCAGCAACTCAGCACGCTTTTCCTGCCAGCGCTTCCGGTGCTCCTCGTCTGACACGAGGCCGACCGTGCCGCTCGCAATGCCGTCCAACGTCCTTCGCACTTCGGAACGGAACCAAGCATCGTGCTCGGCCGCCTCGCGCTGCCGGCGAAGCCGTTCGGCCTGGTCGGGGCGCTTGCGTTCAATCGCGTCGGGGTCATAGTCGGCCGTATCGACCTCGAATCGCGAAACCCCAAGTTCCTCGCGCACGAAGGCGGCGGCCGTGTTCAAGTTTCGCCACAGGCGCGGGCGGCGTGCCCGTTGCGCGGATACGGCGCGTTCGTTGGCACCGTAGCGCACCAGCACCGCCCATCCGCCAGGCTGGCCGAGAACGACCGCGCTCTGGATCGCATGGGCATCCACGAGGCTCTTGACGGCCTTGCCGTCGATAGTGTCGGGGGGGATATGACTCTGCGGCATGAACGCGTCACCTTTTTGAGTGAGTGATGCGCTATTATTTAGAAACTGCATTCGGATTTCCAGTAAAACTGTTGACCTGTTTGTGTTCGGCCGTGCTCACGACCGCATGGTCGGGTTCGGATCGAGCTTTTTCCGATACGCCGGATGGGCGTGCGAGACGATAGCCTTGAGGCGCAGCGGTGGCTTTGAGCCGATCAGGCAGAGCATTTCGTCAGCGGGCATTTCCAGTATCTGATCGGCCGCCATGAGCTTCTGCTTGTGTTCGTTGATGGAGATGCGGGCGGGCTCGCCGATCTTCGCTCCTGCCTGTTTGGACTTGGTGAGCACGGTCTGATCGCCAAGGGCGTGTGCTGCCCATTCGGCGGTTTTCGTTTCGGCGCGGCCAAGGCCGAAGATTCGGGTGGTGACACAGGAGCCAAGCAGGCTGGCGGTGTCGTTCGCGCCATAGACGGCCTCGATCTGCCCTTTGTCCTGGGTGACGAACAGCGCCTCGATACCGGCTCCGGCCGCGACATTGGCGATGTTCATGAGCTTTTCCATGC
The DNA here is from genome assembly GCF_000300515.1 of Nitratireductor indicus C115. Lineage (GTDB taxonomy): Bacteria > Pseudomonadota > Alphaproteobacteria > Rhizobiales > Rhizobiaceae > Nitratireductor > Nitratireductor indicus. The sequence continues at coordinate 96,944 of NZ_AMSI01000017.1, read as the reverse complement.
GGCCAAGGCGCACGAACTCGTCAAGCACCAGAAGAATGCGCTTGTTCGCCGTGCGCCGACCGTCCTGGCCCACCACCGTGCCAAGCACGAGATTAACGAGCAGGCGCATGAACACGGCCTGACCGTCGAGCTGGTCGAGCGGAACGGCAATGAAGAGATCAATAGTGTCGTCCAGCAATTCATCCAGAGCGGCGGTGGAGCTTTGCAGGAAACTGCGCATCTCGTCGAAGCGCGCCCACTCGAACGCCTTCTTGATGGTGGTCTTCACGCCGCCACGTTCGTTGTCGCCGGCCGACAGGAGCGTGGCGGCGGCCTGTGCCGGACGGCGACCAAAGCGGCCGGGATCGTTGGCCCAGGCTTGCAAGGTCTGTTCGACCTCCGCGCCTAACAGAAGATCCGCAACCGCATTCAGGTTGCGATCTTCGGCGTCATGGGTGGTGATGATCACCTCGATCGCCGCCGCGACGATCTGGCGCGAGATTTCGGCAAAGTGCGATCCCGCGCCGCTCTCGGGACGGACGAGGCCATCGGCGATGATGTCGATGTCGCGCACGAGATGATTGTGGCGCACATAGTCAAGCGGATTGAAACCGTCCAACGGTGCTTCGATAACGCCGAACGGATTGAACACTACGACATGCCGGCCCTGGGCCTGCCGCCAGCGGCGGGTGATGGCGAAGTTTTCTCCCTTCACGTCCAGCACGACCACCGGCCCGTCATGGTCGATGATGGCGGGAATGACCGCCGACACGCCCTTGCCGGCTCGCGTACCGGCGATCACGCAATGATGCCCGCCACGCCAACCGCGTTGCGGGTCCGGCTGGTAGCGTAGCAGATGACCGTTGCTCAGCCCGAGGGGCAGACCGCGGAAAGAGACTTCAGGTAGCGGATGCCAACCGCCCCCATCCATTGCGCCTGCCAGGGACCGGATTTCGCCACACGGCTGCTTTTGGTCGGAGTCACGGCCATGATGACGCTGATGATAAGCATGAGAAGCGGCGGCAGGCCGACAATGGCGGCGGTGGTAAAAGCGCGTTTCTGGCCAAGGGACAGCGTATCGATCACACCGAACCCTTCGCGCAGGCTGCGGATGCCGGAATGGCCGGCCGCTCGCCATGCGCCGATGGTCTCACCGAAGACGCGAAACAGGTGCACATAATCCCACAAGGCGAAAGCGGACGCTGCCAGCGCTAGGCAAATGCCCAGCGCCTTGAGCAATCCCCTTTCCGGCCCATACAACCCACCCGCCCAGATGAGAGCGACAAAGGCAGCACCCAGCGCAAAAGCGGCGAGCTGCGTGCCCGGAAAAAGATAGGGCCAGATATTGGGAAGGCCGATGGCCAGCACGGCGCAAAGCGCCAACATACCAACGCTCACGATCATGCGAAGCGGTGTGACGGAAAGACTGGTCATGGGAATGGTTCCTCGAATACGGCCGCGCCTCATCACCGCGACGGCCCGGCTCTCGTGAGGCCGATCGCGCGGGTTGCGGGGACGCAGGACGGTTGATGGGAATGGGCGGGAGCGGTACTGACGGCGTAGCTTCTTCCGGCCGCCGCCACGTCATGGCGGCGATCTATTCCACCGGCCTGTCGTTCAGGAGCTGTCCCGCGCTCGTCAATGCCTGCCTGCTCACGGCCAAGTGCCGCCGCACGGTCGCGGAATCCTGCGATGCCTCCACGAAGTCGATCAACGCCGCTACCAACGATGTCTGTGAAGCGATCAGCAATCTGACGCCATCTTCCAAGGCTTTCTGCCGTGTCTCGATCATGGCGGTCGAGCGTTGCTCCAAGGCGTTGCACTGCGTCGCTGAGGTTTCGCAAGCCTGTGTCAACCGCTCGACGTAGCCGAGCAATTCGCGCTCCAGCCCGGTCAGCGCCGGTTCGTCCTGCTGGTTCCCTGGCTGGTTCTGTGAAGCCGTTCCGTGCTGCGGCATCTGCAATTCCTCTTGTCTGTCGTGGATGGCCGTCATGCTGCTGCCGGCGCTCTATTCCTGCGTCCTGAAGATCAGACAGGGCACCGATCTCTCGCCCGCCTGGCATTCGCTCAAGCTCAGCCGCGCTTCGTCCCAGGTCAGCACCAGGCCGGTCTCGGTGAAGTGTGTTCTCAGCCCGATCTGCTGATAGTTCGTGGTCATGGCCTCGCGAATCATCGTCCGGCCCCACCAGTAACTCGCGGCGAAGGTGCTCCCGATCGCGAGCGCCAGGAAGATCATCACCGCCCAGGGATCGAACCGCGTCAGCCGCCGGATCATTTGCAGGTCGGCCGTGATCGCGCTCAAGGCTTTCCGGTTCGCGCTGCGGCAAGCGTCCACGCTCGCTTCCATATCGCTGGCGATGGTATCGCGCACGTTTTTCGACATGGCCGCGCAATCGCTCCTGAAGCTCTCCAAGTTCGATGCCAGCCAGGCGGCTGCCTGTCCGGTCTCGCTCTCCATTTTCTCGGCCAACCGCGCGCTCAAGGGTTGCCGTTCGCGTCCAATCTTCACGAAAAATCTCTCCCTTCAGCCGGAACCGTTCGTCGGTTTCGGGATCGCGCACCGTGAGGTAGTTCTTTCCGGTGCGCGGAATCTCGAAACCGGCATCACGCAAGGTTTCCACCATCGTGCTGCGGTCCTGAACCGCACCGTCGGCGATGCGGTCGAGCAGCCAGTCATGCAGCTTTTCGCGTGCTTCCCCTCGCCGCACCTCCTCGATGATGGAACGGACATCGCGAGCGCGCTCGGGCGCTTTCGGGTCGGTCCAGCCCTGTTCCTTGTTCAGAACCTCGCGCAAGGCGTCATAGGCACGCTGATAGCCGGGTGGTGCGATGTTCAGGCTGCGGCCACGCTCCAACTCCATGCGTGGCGTGAGGAAGTGCAGTTCCACCCGCCGCTCATGGGTATGGCGCACCCAGAGGATTTCGTGCTGGTCTGGTTCCAGCCCGGCAAAGGCCAGTTCCTCGAAGGCGTCCATCGCGATCTGCTGCTGGCGCTCCGTGGGAGCATCCTCGGCCGTGAAGGAGAGAACACCGGCCCGATAGGTCCACTGGTGCGGGCAAGAATCGATCAGCGATTCCATGCGCTCGGCATTGCCGCGCAGCACCTCCGGTAGCGGGTCGCGCTCGAACATGAGCGCCCGGCCATCCGCATCGCGCATGACGTTGCGGTTTTCGTCATAGGCCCGCACCTCCCGCGCAACCAGATAGCCGACCGGACCTGCGCCGCGACCCTGACCGTTGCGAAAAAACTTGATCAGCATGGCGGCGGCTCGTTCGTATCCGTCGAAGCATCCACACGCGCACCGCGTTCGGGCGTAGCCCATGCGCGAGGAGTGGCGGCACGGCTCATAGCTCTCTCAATAGCGACGAGACGGGCCGTCACGACGAGGGCATCAATGTCGTGGCAATGACCGGCAAGCGTGGCCGCGTTCAGCCAGCGGGCAATCTGGTTCAGATTGCCGCCGATGCGGCCGATCTCGCGAACCAGGGCGGGATCGGCCTTCGGCACCGGACGGCGGCGCTTCTCAGCGACCAGGCCAAGAGCTGCGCGCATCACATGAGAGTTGCTGCCGCCCGACGCTTCGGCTTTCGCCAGCAGCGCGGACTTCTCGGCCGGCGTGCAGCGGAACACGATGCGGCGTCCAGGCCATCGGCGGTCGATGCCAGCCGGGAGGCAGTAGACGCGCGACCGTCACCACGGTCGCCCACCACTTGCTGCGGCGCTCCCGCATGGGAGCCGTGACGATCGCCATCGTCACCCTGCCGCAGCATTTCGGAGGGGTTTGAAGGGGAGGCTTGCCTCCCCTCACAAGGCTCCGTGTCGTATGACACGGGTCGCCTTGCTCCCTGAAACGCGCCGGCCGTCATGACGTCCTCCGGTCGGCAGGTTCGTGCGGCGCTTCATGTCGGCCGCGCTTCAACCTGCGCCGAAAATAGGCGGTCCATTCGAGCGCCTTCGGGCTCCCGGCCTCCGGTGGCCAATAGCTGGGCAGACGGTATCCCGGCTTGCCGTTCCGGCGGTCTTCGACGCCGAGCGTTTCAAGCGGCGGAAGCTCATTGCAGGCGAGCCAGTTCTGCCATTGGCCGATCTGAGCTTCCTGGTCAGTGGCAACAAAGAGCTGCGGCACGGCCTGGCGCATCGCCCACCGGTTTTTGTCCGGCCGAGCGGCAATGCCATTTCGGCTGCATGGCGCGTCTTCACATTCGAGGAACACCCGGCCCTTCAGATAGGGGATCATGAGGGCGGGTTTGTCACACGCGGTCCATTGCGCTCGATAGACCGATGCACGTTTGATCGCCTTGCCGCGATTTTCACGCGACAGGCGCTCGAACAGACGTTGCGCATAAGCGCGCTTGTCCGGCCGCGTCTCCAACGGCCAGCTATCCCAAAATTCCGAAAACCCGACCTCCTCGCGCGCTCGCGCGCGCTGGTTTGGTTCTTTTGATGGTTCCCTGACGGATTCAATGCCCGGCATCTCCTGCCGGTAGGCGCGGCACCAGATGCCGGTTGGTTTGGCCTACCGGCAGATTCTGCCGGTAGGTCGGAAGCAGGAGTTTCCAGCGGTCGATTGAGGCACAGTCGGATCAAATCGGATGTGCGGGAACCGTCGCTACGGTTTCTGCGCTGCCGCTCGATGAAACCGCGATCCTCAAGTGTCTTCAGCCAATCGCGCGCGGCGCGTTCGCCGAGTTCGGCCTCGGCCGAGATCGTCGCCTGCGACGGCCAGCATTCGCCATTCTCGTCAGCGTAATTGGCAAGGCACATCAACAGCACCTTGCCGGTGGGAGAGCCGACCCGCTGCCGGATCGCCCACGCAACGGCCTGGATGCTCATGTCAGCATCCCGCAGTTAGAAGGGGCAGACCCTGCGCATCCTGGTTCGGCTCGTGATACTCAGTTTTGGAAGGGGAACTGCGGGTCTGTCCAACAAGAGTGGCTTTGTGCGTCTTCCCTGAGCAAAGCAGGAAAATCCGGTTGGACATCACCGGAAATTCTATAATGCTTTCAATAGATGGTTTTTTGTAGGTTGGGAAAGATAAGTATTTGAGTTTGCTATGCTGGGAGACTACCTCCCTCTCCGCCAAGCACTACTTATAATAGCCTATCCGCCTCCTTGCACCCCACATTGTCGGCTCGATGGCGGACCGACGCCATTCCTCACCAACCAGGGTTACTTGGGTGGATTGTGAGCGAAGAACATCTTGTCGAACTCTTCCACAAGGGGCATGGCAAGGACCAGCAGGCGCCCCCCATGCTCCGTCTCTTGTCCCCGAATTCCGCCTCCCAAGAACCACATGTTTGTCCGGACGATCCGCTGAGGCCGCACTCTGGTGAGTTTCGTCAAGAAGACGGAAAGCCTCTTTTGAACACTTTCGTTTTCCTGGGGGTGCCTGCCAGGCTCACCAGCCGTCGGAATGTAGGGCACTCCATATGCGAGGGCGCGGGGCAGTCAGCGACATGGCGGAGCGTATCACGCAAAGCGCTGAGTTCGAGGATTTTCCGGTCTATCGCGTCGGCTTTGGCATGCAGCACATCCCGCGGCAAGTCCGGCATGCCGTTCCGGCCAAACATGCCGGCGATCTCGTCTAGTGAGAAGCCTGCTGTTTTCCCCATCGCGATCAAGTTGAGCTGCAACAGCACTTCGGATACGAACTGCCTGCGTAAGCCATGGCGCGAGACCGAGGAGATCAGGCCAATCTCCTCGTAGTAGCGCAGCGCCGAAGGCTTGACCCCGCTTTGTGCCGCGACCTCGCCGATATCGAGAAATTTCACGCTTGACCTCAAGTTGACTTGAAATGGCAGTCTGCTCGCCATTGACCATCGAGACAAGAGGGAAAACATTGATACAGGCTCAATCGTCGGCATCGAAAAAGACTCGAGCGGGAATTACGACCACGCTCGCACTGGCAATGCTGCTGGCTTCGCTCGGTACCAGCATCGCCAACATCGCACTGCCGGCGCTGGCCGAAGCGTTTTCCGCATCGTTTCCGCAAGTGCAGGCTGTCGTCGTCGCTTATCTCGGAACCATGACAATCTCTGTCGTCATTGCCGGCCGCGCCGGCGACCGCTTTGGATTGAAGGCAATGCTTATTATGGGGCTCACCCTTTTCATCGCCGCCTCACTGTTAAGCGCCGCCGCGTCGAGCCTCTGGCTGCTGATCGGAGCGCGCGCCCTTCAGGGTATCGGCGCGGCCTTTCTGATGACGTTTGCCATGGCACTGATGCGCCATACGGTCGACGAAGCGCATATCGGGCGGGCCATGGGACTGCTCGGCACCGTCTCCGCGCTTGGAACCGCACTCGGCCCATCACTTGGCGGACTGCTGATCCAGATGGAAGGCCAAATGGGAGGATGGCGCAGCATCTTCTGGGTGCAGGTGCCATTGGCGGTTTTCGCACTGATCCTCACCATATTGATCCTTCCCGGCGAACAGGGCGCAGGCAATACCACGTCGACAAGCCTTTGGTCGGTGCTGGACAGAAGGCTCACACCCAGTCTTCTCATCAACATCCTCGTCGCCGCCGTCATGATGACGACGCTGGTGGTCGGTCCTTTCTATCTTAGCCTCGGGCTTGGGCTGACTGCCACGGAGACCGGCCTCGCCATGGCAATCGGCCCTGTGATCTCTATATTCAGCGGGCTTCCCTCTGGAAGGCTCGTAGACGCTTGGGGCAGTCGTCCGGTGCTTGCCGTCGGGCTGGGACTATTGGCCTTGGGAGCATTTCTTCTGGCGTTCTTGCCAAACACAATTGGCGTCCCCGGCTACATTCTGTCGCTCATCGTGCTGACGCCCGGCTACCAGCTTTTCCAGGCCGCCAACAACACCGCAGCGTTTGAGCATGTCCTCGCGTCGCACCGAGGCACCGTTTCGGGGCTGCTCGGCTTGTCGCGCAATATCGGCCTTATTGCGGGGGCATCCATTATGGGCGCCATCTTCGCCTTCGGCGTCGGTACAGAAGACTTTGCCCATGCCGACGCATCCTCGATCACCAGCGGAATGCGCCTGACCTTCCTCACGGCCAGCGCCTTGATCATCGTCGCAATCGCCTTAGTGCTTAGCCAACCAGACACTAAGGCCAAAAACAGGCTGCATCAGTGATGATTTGTCGAGGACTATGGCCAGACGTAATTCTTCATTCCGCAGCCTCGTCCCATCTCGGCTGCAAAACTAAAAGTCAAGTGATATCAATAGTATATAAAAGCAGGCCTTCAAGGGCCGCGGCGCCTTGGCCAAGGCGCCGCAAGGGGCTTCTTCAGCGTGTGTAAATCGCGGTGATGTGAGCCGTGCCGATCAAGTTGGCGTTGATCATGTAGCCCGCCAGGGCGTTACTTGCATGCGCGGGCAAGTCCAGCGTCTCGACGCCGAGGGCATGGACGGTGAAGATGTAGCGATGCACTTCACCTGCAGGCGGACAGGCTCCGCCGAAGCCCTTCACGCCAAAGTCGTTCGCAAGCTCCGTGGCGCCATTGTCCATGGAACCGCTGACTCCGGAGGGAAGCTCGCTCACCGAGGCGGGAATGTCGACGACGTTCCAGTGCCACCAGCCCGATCCCGTCGGGGCATCGGGGTCGTAAGCGGTCACGGCGAAACTCTTTGTGCCCTCGGGCGGATTGACCCAGGCAAGCTGCGGAGAGGTGTTACCACCCTCGCAGCCAAAACCCTTGAAAACCTGATCGTTGGAGAGCTGAGCGCCCTCGGCAATTGACCTGCTTGTGAGGGTAAAATCCTGCGCCACAGCCGGCAGCGCCGACAAGATGGCGCCGATGCCGGCAAGAGCGATCACGATACGCATGTCCGATCCTTTCCTTCTGAACAAGGGACAATCTCGGAATACACAAACCGAGTGCCCAGCACCTTCGGGGAACGATCAAAGACTATCGAAAATCGCTCATTCAGCAGTCGATCTGATACACTTCGGCGCTATCGAAAACCGTTTCCTGAATGAATCGCTGAAATGCGATGCGTGCTGAAGCCGCATTCCAGAGCGATACGGGAGATGGGCACATCCGTTGTCTGAAGCAGGACCAATCCCCGTTCGAGACGGGCATTCTGCAATATCTTCGAGAAAGCATGGCCGGATTCGGCAAGCCAGCGGCGCATCGTCGCTTCGCTCATGCCGAAATGCCGGGCAACTTCGGATATCCGCCAGGGATGGGTGAGATCGGTTTCCAGAAGCCGCCGCACCCGGCTGACCGGCCGGTTGTCCTGCGGCGGGTCGAGTTCCACGCCCAGATGACGCAACCAGATCAACGGTTCCAGCAAACGATGGCGCCGAATAGGAGCAGGGATATCTGCGCATGCGATCGTTTCCCGGATCTGGGCCAGCATCCTCTCGCTGCTGCGCAACTCCGCAGGGATGACGCGAATACCCGTCATTCTCTCCGCCGACACCGCTCCCCGTTCCAAATGGGCCGGCCCGGTGAAAACCGAAGCAATCAGATCATGCGCGAAGCAGACGCCTTCCGCCCTGTAGGCCGCATTGCGCAGCGGCCTGTTCTCCAGCGTTACGAACGATCCGGACGGAAAAACAAGTAGGTCTCCTTCCCCGGCGATGAGCTCGCCATTGATAGGACAGAGAACTCTTTTTGTCCCCGAGCGGACAAAACAGAGGAATGTCTGGTCGATGTAAAGATCGGCGAAGGTGGCGGCTGTCGCCTGCGAGATGGTGAACACGGTCACCTCTCCTGCAGTCTTGTCGATGGTCATCCGGCTGGCTCCGCAAGGCATTGCGCCACGAACACGAATATACCAACCGCCGCAGCGGTCAAACACGATGAGGCACCGCCCGGTGTGCTGGCCGTCCTCCTATCTGCCCATCGCTCAGGGCAACACATTGCGCATTACCATATTGCCATTCTAGGACATTTGCCCTAAACATCGCTAGGTCAATTGTCCTAGAACATGATGAGCGCTGCATTCTCATGCAGACCGGGACCGGGGAGAATGGATATGGGCGCGAGCGATACCCGCCGGCACATCGTCGAAGCTGCCGACCGGCTCTTTTACGAGAACGGTTTCGAAGCGACCTCCTTTGCCGACATAGCCGGCGATGTGGGGTTGTCGCGCGGCAATTTCTATTACCACTTCAAGACCAAGGACGAGATACTCGACGCCGTTATCGCCCGGCGCGTTTCGGCCACCCGCGCCATGCTGGAATCCTGGGAGGAGGCCATGCCGTCGCCCTCCGAACGCATCCGCAGCTTCGCCAACGTTCTCGTCGCCAACCGCACGAAAATCATGGCGCATGGCTGCCCGGTCGGCACGCTTTGCAACGAACTGGCAAAACTCGATCATGCCGCAAGGGGCGATGCGGCCTTTCTGTTCAGCCTGTTTCGCGACTGGCTCGCCCGGCAATTCTGCGCTCTGGGAAGGGAAGCCGATGCGGATGCGCTGGCTCTCCACATCCTGATGCGCAGCCAGGGTGTCGCGGCGCTTTCGACCGCCTTTCGGGATGAGGATTTCATCCGCCGAGAGGTCGCAGACATGGAGAATTGGCTGCAAGCCCAGTGCCTGCCTGCATCACCGTCCGATTCCCGCAAACCCGCCTGATGGAGCCATCATGTTCGTCATTACCCTCCGCTTTGCCGACAAGACCAGAGCGCCGCAATTCATGGATGGGCACAATGCCTGGATTCGACGCGGTTTCGACGACGGCGTATTCCTACTGGTTGGAAGCCTGAAGCCGAAGGCGGGTGGTGCAATCCTTGCGCACAATGCATCGGCCGAAGAGATCGAGGCACGGGTTAAGGACGATCCCTTCGTTGCCCAGGGTATCGTCAGCGCAGAAATCCTCGCAATTGCGCCGGGACGGACAGACGAACGGCTCGCCTTTCTGAAGGGCTGAGTGACGGATATGGTGATGCCCCCGGAGGGGCTGTCCGCGCGCGCTTCCTCTACATGCGATGCGTGAGCCAGGCGCCCCAGAACAGGCTCGCAAAAAAACGGACAGGTTCCTCAAAACCGGCCTCGGTGAGCAGGGAGGCCACCTCTTCCTCCGATCCGGGCGGCTCCGCACCTTGCAGGATCCGTCCCATCTTGGCGTGTACCTCATCCGGCTCCGCACCGCTCATCCGCCAGCGCGTCGCCCAGGCCGCCATGAACAATGGCTGCGATGCGTAAGCCCTGTAATTCCCCGCGAGCACGAGGGGTGCGCCCGGCTTCAGCCGTTTGGCGATCTGCGACAGGATATCATGTTTGGCGGCGGCGCCGGGCAGATGATGCAAAACGCCGATCATGATCCCGGCATCGAATGAAGCGGTCGCGTCCAGATCGGCGACGGAACCGAGAATGCTCTCCACGCGGTCGGAAAGCCCGGCCTTGGCGAGCTGCAAGCGCGCAAGATCAAGCATGGGCTCGGACGGGTCCACTGCAATGAAGGACCAATCCGGCTCCAGGCGCGCCGCAGCGATGATTTCTCCAGCCGTGCCTCCAGCACCAACAACCAGCACCCGCGCCTGCCTGCCTTCGCCAAGGCTGGCGGAGAGCATGCAAGCGGAAAGCTCATGGCAAGCGTCGTAACCCGCCAGGGCGATCCGGCTCTGGCGCGCATACTCTCCGGCGCGGGAAGCATCGAACTTGGCGGCGGAATCCTTTGTCATGGTGTCTCGTCTTTGTTTTCAAACGGGTTGGCGTGCCACTACCGTTCAGGATAGAGATTTTGGATCAGGATATTGAGTAAATACATGATCGAAAATTCAAGCCTCCCGCAAAAGCATGATCGTTTGACCGCGTTTCTGAAGGCTTTTCCCCTGAGCGCCACCCATTGCGACGTGGCGGAAGCTGCGAACCTCGTGATTCTCGATGCAGACGGTCGCGGCCGACCGAGCCATCTCATCTACCGGGCGCGATCGACTTGCAGTCTGCCGGACGGAGCCAGTCTGTTTGCCGCCGCCAGGGTTGAATTTGGCGGCAGCGCCAATCCATTGGTTGGTGCACTGCCCGATGAATTGTCGTTCCAGCTGGCCGATGAGCCGCAAATTCTGGGGCTTTCCGACCTGATCGTGGCCGAGGTTGAGGTGACCCGCTGCGGCAGGGGCACGGTTCAGGCGCGCCTGTGCGAAATCGTCATTGTTCTGGCGATCCGCAAGGCAATCGCAAGAGGCACGGTCGATGCCGGTCTGCTGGCCGGGCTGGCCCATCCCCGGCTTCATGCAAGTCTCGTAGCAATGCACGACGACCCTGCACGAAACTGGCAGATCGCAGATCTTGCTGCCGTGGCGGAGATGTCGCGCGGACAGTTCATCGCGGCGTTCAAACGAACGGTCGGTCTGCCGCCTGCCGCCTATCTCAATGGTTGGCGTCTGGCGCTGGGGCGCGCGGAGCTGCGCTCCGGATACAGTGTCAAATCCGTTGCCGCCAAGGTCGGCTTCGGCAGCGCCGCAGCGTTTTCCCGGGCCTTCTCAAGAAGATTCGGCTGCCCGCCGGTGCACACCAGAACGCAGGGTGCAGTCCCATGAAGCGCCGAAATAGATGACGCCTCCTAATTCGAAGGGCGCCCCGCTAAGTTGGCGAGACATTGCAGGCGGGCCATTTCAGGCTAGTCCGCCAAGCTCGCTTCAGACTACGACACCAGCCGCGCTTCAGCGCTTCTCCCGGAGACCGGTCCAAGACCCGCTTTCAAATGTTCGTAAAATCGATTGCAGGCGCGATTGCTCCGGTCCGTGCCGCGGAGAACGGAGATCTTCACCTGTGGCAACGATGGGAGGCCAAACTTGCCGTCGATGATATCTGCACCCGCCGGAACCGTGCTTTCTTCCACGGCGGACACGACACGCCCCGAAAGGATGGCTGAGTGAATGGAGACAATGCTGTTGCTCGAATACACGAATCTCCATTGCCGATTGTTCTGATTGAGCGACTGGATCATGAGATCGCGGCAGATGCAGCCAACCGGAAAACCAGTCAGCGGAACCGGCGCATCGTGCCCAATCTGGGTCTCGGGCGCCCCGGCCCACACGAGTCTTTCCAGGCGCAGGGTCTCTCCCAACTGCTCTCCCAGAGTGGACGGGGCAAGAACCATGTCCAGTTCACCCTTCTTGAGCTTCTCGATATTCTGATCGCGATTGGAGCAATGAATCGTCATGGTGATGTCCGGATTCTCTAGCGTAAAGGCTTCCAATACGCGCGGCAGAAGGATCACCGCGTAATCGTCGGATGTGCCGACCCGGATTTCTGAATGCCGCCTCATGGACTTGATATCGGACTGCACCGCATCGTTAAGGCGCAGGATTTCAAGCGCATAAGGCAGAAGTGCCTCGCCCTCATTGGTAAGCTGAATAGTGCGCCCTGATTTGTAGGTGAGCTTACAGCCCAGAACGTCTTCAAGCTTCTGCATCTGCATGGTGATGGCGGATTGCGTGCGGAAAAGAAGCTGCGCGCTGCGTGTGAAACTACGGGTCTCCGCGATTGTCGCAAAAGTCCTGAGCAGGCTGGTCTCAATATTCTGGAGCACCGTATCCTCCACGGCAATCACATCTGCTCCCGGTGGAGCGCATAGGCGGATCATTGTGCCATGGAACCAGCATTACACAAACCGGAGGCGACGCCCCTGGCCTATTCACCTGCCGAATAGATTTATCAGCCTTACGAATTTCTCCCGCACGGGGTTCGTCGCTACGCTCCTTTCACAAGCATTGCATACGGGGTCGGCGGTCCATCTCGGTTCGATGCACAGCCTGCGGAGAACCATAAAGATGCTTCACGGCAACATCAAAACGGCAAACCGCCCTTCCGGAGAAGCGCTCGGAATTCTGACGATCGTCGCGGCACTTCAGGTCCTGCCATTCTCCGACATCATGGCGAAATATCTATCGCTGAGCCTGCCCCTCATCCAGGTCGTATGGGGGCGTTTCTTCTTCCACTGCATCGCAACAGGCGCATACTCCGCAATGGTCCACGGCCCGAGTGTGCTGAAGCCGCCCCTGTCGATAATGCTTTTATCCCGCAGCGCGGCGCTATTTGCCGCCGTTGGCTTGTTTTATGTGACGATCCACTATCTTCCCCTGACCACCTCTCTCACCCTGTGGTTTATCGAGCCCTTCATACTGACATTGATGGCCGCCGTTTTCCTGAAAGAAAAAGTCTCGCCCCTTCAATGGTTGGCGGTCCTGTTGGGCTTTGTCGGCATCCTCGTCGCCATGAGACCGACACTGGTCGATTGGCATTGGGCTTATCTGACCGGAGTGCTTGCAGGCATTTTCTATGCGCTGTTCCTTTTACTGACACACTTTATCGACACAAAGACGCCCGCCGTGGTGTCGGTCTATCATACCGGCCTTGCAGGTTGTGTGATCGCGTCTCTCGCGGTCGTTCCCCACTGGATCAATCCGCTTCCCGCGCAATGGCTTCTGTTGATCGCAACCGGCATCGTGGCCGCGCTCGCCCACCTGTTGATCATCAAGTCTTTCGAAGGGGCACGCGCGAGCATCATAGCGCCATACACCTACACGGAAATCATAATGGGCGCGGTCCTTGGATATCTTGTCTTCGCGGACATGCCGGATGTCTGGGTGTTTGTCGGCCTCGCGATTGTAATTGCATCGGGCATTGCCCTCGTCAGGAGCAAGCAGCATGTGGGCATCGACCAGGACGCGACTGGACGCGCCAAGCCCTCAACATAGTACCGTGAGATACCGATACGGGTTCAATCGCCCCTGGCGACAAGTCGTGCCGACAGAAGCTCTTCCCACTCCCCTTCGCCAAGAGCCGCATTCAGCGTGCGTTCGAAATCCGACCGCGCATTTTCAAAACGCGCACGCCCCTTGTCGGTGAGAACCGTATAGACCCCGCGCTTGTCGTCAGGGCAGAGATCGCGAATGGCAAGCCCCTCGCGTTCCAGGCGCTCGGCCATGCGCGATACCGAGCTCTGGTTCAGATGCAGATGCGCCGCCAGCTCCTGCATGCGAAGTTCCGAATCCGCGGAGCGCGAAAGGGCCTCAAGGGCGCGATATTCGGACAGGCCAAGCCCGTGCTCAACCTGCAGAGCCTTCCCGAGCTCGGCTTCCACGGTGGCCACGATCTGGGTCAGCCTGAACCAGGCGTCGCTATTCTTGGACATGATCGGAATGGCTCCCACGAATATCGGCGGCGTCTTCCCCACGTGTATGCTCATGCAAGTATCATCTCAAGGGATGACGCGCCCTCCCAGCGGCTCTCCTCTCCGCGCTCCATCGCGAAATGCCTCGAATGGGCGCAGCGCCCCGGCCACTTTAAGCGCCCTCGCTGCAGGTGCGCGCCATAGCTGCGGATCGTGCGCAAGGAGATTGTAGGATCCGCTGTAATCGAAGCCGAAGCCAGCCGCTTCATGCCGGTCTGCGGCAAACAGAACTTGCGAGACCCCCGCAAAATGCGCGCTCATATAGCACAAGGCACAGGGCTCCCCCGAAGCCAGAAGTGTGGCGCCGGCAAGATGGCTTCGCCCATGGGTGAGACAGGCATTTCGTATAGCCTCGACTTCCGCATGCGCGGTCGGGTCGTGACGTTCCCGCACATGGTTGACCCCTCGCCCCAGAACGGTCCCGTCTCTGTCGACGACAAAGGCGCTGAAGGGAATGCCGCCATGCAGGACATGGTCCAGGGAGGAGGCAACGACCTCTTCCATCAATTGCTCGTAAGGGATTTCGGTATCGGCGGACATCATGCCCGCCCTTGCAGTTTGATGCTGTCGGCCAGCTTCAGCCACACGACGCCGGCAATGATCACCGCCAGCCAGAAGGTCTGCGCGATGGTGAGCGGTTGGTCGAGCAGCACACTGCCGAACACGGCCGCCCCGACCGAACCGATGCCGGCCCACACCGCATAGCCTATCCCCACATCGATGGATCGCAGGGCGCCGCTGAGGAAATAGAGCGTCAGCAGGAAAAAGACGAGGGCCGCTATCGACCAGCTCGGAACGGTGAACGCCTGACTGCCGCCAACGCTCAGCGCGTAACCGATCTCGAATACACCGGCAAGAAGCAGCATGGCCCATGCCCGGCCATTGCCCGGGCTCTTCTGATCTGTCGCTGTCATATTCTGTTCCTTTCAAAAAGCAGAGATGCGGAAAATCGGTAGGACGCCCTAGGCTGCCCCACTCAGGCGCAGGCCAGCCACGCCGCCGATGACGAGAACGATCCCGATTATCTTTTTCCAGTTGAGTTGCTGCCCGAAGAAAAGTGCGCCCAGAACGACGATCCCCACGCCTGCAACGGAGGTCCAGATCGCGTATCCCACCCCGACATCGAATGTGAGGAGCGCCAGACTGAGAAAAAAGGTGGCGACGGCACCGCTTGCAAGCGTCGCGATGGTCCACCAGAACCTGGTAAAACCCTTTGCTTTCCCAGCGCTTAGTGCAACCGCGATCTCGAAGACCACGGCAATTCCGAGATAGACCCAGCTCATTTCATCTGTCCTTTCGTGTGGGTTCGCCCTTAGGGCTTTGGAGCAAGTCGACCGCCTCGTTCAGGTCGCCGAGTGAAGGCGTCCCGCGAAAGAGACGATTGCCGACGACAATCGTGGGAACGGACGTAATCGCCATATCCATGCGGGCGTGACGCAACGCTTCATCATGGCGCGCCGCATAGGCACGGCTTTCCAGCACATGACGGGCAGCCTGCCGGTCGAGCCCCGCATCCGAGGCAAGCTCGATCAGAACTTCAGGATCGCCGATATCGCGATTTTCCTGAAAGAACGCCCGCAGGATCCGCATCGAATAGAGGTGATCGAGTCCTTCATCCTGCGCCATGATCAGGAGTTCGAATGCACGCGCTGTTCTGGGCTGGGGCGAGATCGAGGGCAGCGTAATCGGAACATTGAGCCTTGCAGCGAGCGGATAGACCGATCTCTTCCAGATGTCGGGCAAATAGGGGCCTTCCGGCCTCAGCGTCGGAACCGGCTCCGGACGCAGCTCAAACGCCCGCCAGGATATGGCGATATCCCGCTGCCCGATTGCTTCGGAAAGAACGCTCTCCGCCAACAGGCAATACGGGCAGACATAATCGGCATAAACCGTGACGGTGTTCATCAATTCATCCCATTTAATTGCATGCGCATACATATAGATTGACACGCCGTCCGTCAAGATATTTGCATGCGCATGCAATTAAAGACGAATTGCTCTTTCGATCTACCGCCGATTGCGCGACAGGTGGACAGCCCGGGTCGTCTGCAGGACAATCGAAAATGGCGTGAGGGCAGGCAAATGAGGAGCAGGCGGATGAGCGATCCCGATATGAAGATCGAAGCTTTTTTTGACGAAGCCGGGAAATGGAGGGCTGAACTCGCGGCCCTGCGCGCCATCCTTCTCGAAGGCCCCCTCACCGAAGACTACAAATGGAATTCGCCTTGCTACACGTTCGAAGGCGGCAATGTCGCCACCCTGTGGGGATTGAAGGAAAGCTGCGCGCTGGCGTTCTTCAAGGGCGCCCTGCTTGAAGATGACGAAGGTCTTTTGACCGCGCCGGGCGAGAACTCGCGTTCCATGCGCATGATCTGCTTCACGAGCACCTCCGCCATCGCCGAACGGAAAGACACGCTGAGAACCTATCTGGATCGGGCGATAGAGGTCGAGAAGGCCGGCCTGAAAGTGGAGTTTGCAAAGGATGATCTGGAATACCCGGAAGAACTTGCCGACAAGCTGGATGCAGACCCGGAATTCCGCGAGGCATTCGAAGATCTGACGCCGGGGCGGCGGCGCGGTTATGTGCTGCACTTCTCCCAGGCCAAGCAACCGGCGACGCGGATTGCACGGATCGAGAAAGCCGCACCGCGCATTCTCCAGGGCAAAGGCATGCACGACCGCTAGAGATATTTGCACCCCACTTGAATTCCCCACAAATCAAACCTCAGACCATGATACCGCTTCGGGGAAGGGTGATATCACCGTCCCGGGACTGCGGCTCCCGGTTCGCTCTGGCTGCACGCATTGAGCGATCTCTGCATGATGCCCCAGATACGCTCATCCGCGCACTGGGCGACATTGATGCGCAGGAAGGGCGAGGCGCTCTCCGAAACGCTGAACACATTGCCCGGCGCAAGCACGAGCCCTTCCGCCAGCGCCGCCCGCGCCATTGCTGTGGAATCGCAACCCTCGGGCAGACGGCACCAGAGATAGAATCCGCCGCGCGGCATCAGCCAGGGCTCGATGCCCATCGCCCGCAGCCTGTCGCCCACCGCGCGGCGCGCGCCTGTCAATCTGCGGCGCAACTCCTCCACATGCTTGCGATAATTTCCCGCCGACAGCACATCGGCAATCACTTCCGTCACCATGGGGCTGGGCCCGCCGAAACGGGTGGCTACCTGCAGGTCGACCAATGTCTCGATATGCTCCATGGCGCCCGCGATGTAGCCGCACCGCATGGAGGCCGAGAGAGTTTTGGAAAAGCTGCCAATGCGGACAACCCGGTTCAACCCATCCAGCGCCGCCAGTCTGACGGACGGCTCCGGCTCGAAATCCGCAAAAATATCGTCCTCCACGATTGTCACGTCATGGGCCGCAGCGGCCACGAGAACCCGATGGGCGGTTTGCGGCGAAAGCGTCGCCCCGGTTGGGTTATGCAGCGCCGAATTGGTGATGTAGAGCCTGGGGCCCTCCTGTGCGAGGACAGCCTCGAACAGTTCCACATCCGGGCCCGACGGCGTATAGGGCACGGAAACGACACGAACCTGGTGCGCCCGCAGCAATGCCCGGAAATTGAAATAACAGGGATCGTCCACAAGGACCGTATCGCCCGGCCTCAGAACATAGCGGCAGATGAGATCGATCGCTTCCGTGCCCGAGCCCGTAAGCATGAGATTTTCACCGGAAACCTGAAGCCCTTCGTCCACAAGCCGGGCCAGAAGGAGACGGCGCAGCGCGACCGCACCGCGCGTTCCTCCATAATCGGTCAACAAGCTGCTTTCGCCTCGGGCAAGATTTCTGAGCGCGCGGCGCAAGGCTGCCTCCGGCATCCACGATGGCGGCAACCAGCCGCAACCGGGCTTTGCCGCATCGGGATCCGCATCCAGCGATTGGCGCGAAACCCAGAAGGGGTCCACCTCGGGGATACGGCCTCCCCCTTCTTCACCGAGCGTCAATGGCGGCAGGGCCGACGAAGCCACATAGAAGCCTGAGCCGCGCCGTGCCCGGATAAGGCCTTCGGCCGCCAGCCGGTCATAAGCCTCCACCACAGTGGAGGGCGAAACGCGCATCGCCGCCGCGAAGCTGCGGATCGACGGCAATCGGTCGCCGGAGGACAGGGCCCGGCCCGCAATCCTGGAACGAATGGCATCCATCACCGCTTCAGTGCGGGAAGCACCCCGATCCTTCATCGCATCCTCATCAGCCGTATTGAGTATCACACCGATACAGTTTGACCGAATTGTATGGGATTGTCCCTGTTTCTTCCAAGCACAAACCGACAATCCTCTAGCGGCTTGATGCGTTACAGCGAAACGGCGTCACCTCGACGCCCTGGAATGCGGCAAGGCGAGTGAACTGAAACCACCTGTCGGGAAGCGCATGACAAATACGGGAAATGGCTGGGGCAACGGTTTGCTCGGCGTCATCATCTTCAGCGGATCGTTGCCGGCAACGCGGGTTGCCGTTGCGGGGTTTTCGCCGCTCTTCCTCACATCCGCCCGCGCAGCCATCGCCGCACTGCTCGGCGCCGCACTGCTCATCGCATTGCGCCAACGCAAACCGGAACGGAGAGACCTGCCCTCACTGGCCATCGTTTCGCTGGGCGTCGTCGTCGGCTTTCCCCTTTTGACCGCACTTGCATTGCAGCGGATCACTTCCGCACATTCGATCGTCTTCATCGGCCTGCTGCCGCTGGCGACGGCGATCTTCGGCGTGCTTCGCGGCGGCGAAAGGCCAAAGCCCCTGTTCTGGGTATTCTCCATACTGGGCAGCGTCATTGTCGCAGGCTTCGCCCTCTCCTCAGACGGCAGCACCTCGCTCAGCGGTGGCCTCCTGATGGTGGCTGCGGTTCTTGTCTGCGGTCTCGGCTATGCGGAAGGCGCCGCGCTTTCCAGGCGGATCGGCGGCTGGCAGGTCATATCCTGGGCGCTCATTCTGGCAGCCCCCTTCATGCTGGTTCTCGCGCTGGCCACGCTGCCCTCCACCTGGGCGGGCATCGGCCTGCCCGCCTGGCTTGGGCTGGCCTACGTTTCCGTCTTCAGCATGCTCGTCGGTTTCGTCTTCTGGTATCGGGGATTGGCGCTTGGCGGCACGGCAAGCGTCGGCCAGCTGCAACTTCTCCAGCCGTTTCTGGGACTGGCACTGGCCGGCCTCGTCCTCGGGGAGCCCGTGGCGCTGGGCATGATAGCCGCCACGGGCCTCGTTATGATCTGCGTCGTGCTGGCGCGCCGGTTCGCCTGAGGAAATCAGGCCGCAGCCAGCTGCCCGAGATGCGCCGTCAGATCGACGGTTTCCCCACCGGCATTGACGGTCTCGAAATAGTCATGCCAGCCGGTGGTTGCGATGCCCGCCACAAGGGCATCGAGCGCAGCACGATCCGGAGCCCGCCATGCACCGAAGAAGAATGCGTCGGGCGCGTGCGGCACCGCGCTGTCCACCGCTCCGAAGGCAATCGGCTCGACACCAAGCGCCAGAACCCCTCCCATACCAGCACCGATACGGGCGAAGACCTCGTTGCGCCCTTCCGCATCCAGCGAAAGCCATGCTGCGCGGGGCGAATAGAGTTCGATCAATGTGAAGCTCACGTCACTGTTTCCTTTTGGGTTTGGATATCGTGTCGATGGAACGCAGCCCCCTGCGCACAATGCGCTGTGTTGCAGGCGTCGGCGAAGACGCCAGCCATTCAGCACCCAGCGCGCGAACCCAGCCCGGCTGAGACTTCGCGGCGTCATTCAACCAGTTCCCGACGGAATCCTGCACATAGGTGGAAGGATCGTCCCGCAGCGGATCAAGTATCGCGCGGCCCGGCTCGGGATTGAGCTTCAAGGAAGCGATGTGAGAACACCAGACGCCGCGCGGACGTGTGGCCTCACTCGCAAAGCGTCGGACCCTTTCGGATGGGTCCTGGCTCCAGCCCGCCAGAAGCGTAAGTGCATCGTCGAGTTCCAGCACGATGGTTGTCCTGACGGCAAGCCACGCCCATTCGCGCACACCGAAATGCGGATCGTCGGCAAACGGCCTGATTGCAGCAAGCCGCGCGGCAAGGCCCATATCCCTTGCGCCGATGATGAAGCAGGCCCAACCGCGCACCGTATCGCTCCGTTGCGTCTGGAGTCCGGCAATCTCTTCCTCGCTGAGGTTAGCCAGAAGCAGCTTTCCCATCCGTGTCATGCGCGCGGAAATTCCCAGGCTTGCAATCTCCCGCACCGCATCGGCTTGCTGTTGGGCAAGCTCGGGCAGCACCGCTTCAAGAAGTGCGGCAAAATCGACCGACAGGATTTCCTGCAATGTCGCAGCTTCCATTTGACCGGATTGCAGCAATTGACGACGTGCGACAGGAACACTCATGGGTTCGGCCCCTCCATCTCGCGGGACCCGGCGTCCGTGCGCATATAGGCACGGCCAAGCAACCGCCTGAGAAGAGCGCGCTCCTCGGATGTGAAGTCGGAGAAAAGCGTTCCGATCCAGCGGCTATGCTCAAGCGTTAATGCCTTCGCCAGTTGCCGTCCCTTAGGCGTCAGTTGCACGATCAGCTTGCGACGGTCGCTCTCATGCGCACAGCGGCGCACCAGTCCCGCGCGCTCCAGCCCGTCCAGCAAGCCCGTCACCGTTGCGCGCGTTACGCCTGCGCGTTCGGCGAGCTCATGCGGCGAGAGCTCCCCGTCAGCCTGCTCCAGCAGAAACAGAAGAACGAACTTGCCTTCCGAAAGCCCATGAACGCCAAGTCGGGCAGCACAATCGCCATCGATGGCCGAGGCAAGCGCCAGCACCTCGAAGCACAGGCGCATCCCCTCCGCGAAACCCGCCCCATCGTCGCCGGCATGGCCGAGAAGCGCAGCATACTTTTGATCGAGATTTATCATAAGGTGCCTTATTATATGGCGACACCCTATTTGACAAGCGGATGCAAGGCTCTGTTCGTGAATTTTGTACGCCCACCTGCATGGGAACCTGAGAAGCTTGTTTTTCTTTACAATCTGCGGAAGAGCAGCCTTCATTGTGAGGCTGACGACAAGCGGGAGGGACCATGCCGCGCTGGCTTTGGATGTTAAAGCAACTGACCCGGCGGCTCTGGGTGCGCGCCACGCTGATCGGCGTTCTGGGCGTGGTCGCGGCGATCCTGGCAGCGGTAGTCGAACGCTTCGTGCCATGGAGCCTGCCAGGCAGTATCGGCGCCGACGCTGTCGACAGCATTCTCAACATCATTGCCTCCAGCATGCTGGCCGTGACGACTTTTTCGCTGAGCGTTATGACCTCCGCCTATGGTTCGGCGACCAGCAATGTCACCCCGCGTGCGACAAAGCTCCTGATGGAAGACCGCGTCACGCAGAATGTCCTGTCCACCTTTATTGGTTCGTTCCTGTTCAGCATCGTAGGCATCGTCGTCTTGAAAACCGGCGCCTATGGCGACCGCGGTCGTGTCATCCTGTTCTTCGTGACAGTAGGGGTGATTGTGCTCATCGTGGTGTCGCTCCTGCGCTGGATCGACCATCTGACCCGTCTCGGCCGCGTCGGCGAAACGACGGATCGCGTCGAGGAAGCAACACGGCAGGCCATCGAGGCACGGCTCGAACTGCCTTATCTCGGCGGCACCCCGTTGAAGGACAGGCGTGCCATTCCCGCCGCGGCGAAGCATGTCAGCGCCAACGCCATCGGCTACATCCAGCATGTCGATATGGCCGCGCTCTCACGCCTGGCCGGCAAGATCGATAAAGACATCTTCCTTGCGGCGATCCCCGGCACATTCGTCTACCCCGATACGACGCTGGCGCGCGTGAACGCACGCAATACGGAACAGGACGGCGACACTCTGGAGGATGTGCGCAACGCTTTCACCATAGCGCGCGAACGCAGTTTCGATCAGGATCCGCGCTTCGGCCTGGCCGTAATGAGCGAGATTGCCTCACGCGCGCTCTCACCGGCGGTCAACGACCCGGGTACGGCCATCGACGTCATCGGCCGCCTGGTCCGCCTGATGAGCCTTTGGGCAGGCGACGACGTCCACGAAAAGCCAGAAGAGCCCCGCTTTCCACAGGTGCATGTGCCAATGCTGGAAACGCGCGACATGTTCGAGGACGGTTTCATGCCCATAGCTCGCGATGGCGCAGCCATGGTCGAGGTGCAACTGCGCCTGCAAAAAGCCCTGCTGGCGCTGAGCCGCATGGGCGACCGCGACTTTCACGACGCCGCACTCACTGAAGCCAGGCGCGCCCAGGAGCATGCCGAGGCAGCACTCGTCCTCAAAAGCGAGAAAACCCGGTTGCGCGAAGCCATTCGCAATGTGCGGAAACAGGCTGGCGAGACGCCTGCCAACGCACCCCACGCCGCGCCCAGAAAACGCGCCTCGCGCGGACGGGGCACGGCGCGTGGCTAGAGCATTTTGCAGTCAGGTGGAATCACCTGACGTCTGCACAAATGTGGAAAAACAAAGAGATAGAGCGGTTCAGGGTTTCCATGAAACGATGAACCGCTCCAGCGCATTTTACAGTCAGGTGGAATCACCTGGTGTCGGTTCCTTGTGCCAGCTCTTCACAAAAGGCAGGAGCACGAGGCCGATCAGGAACAGGGCCACAATGGGGGCCACGCCGAGCCGCTGTGCGTCTTCCGTCGAAAACCCGAATGCGGAAGAAGCGAAGAACCCGGTCGCCAGCGAGATCGCGAAGGGACCGATGAAGCTCGTCGCCTTGCCGGAGAGCGCATAAAGCCCAAAGGCTTCCGTCACCCGCTCGCGCGGCACCTGATCAACCAGAAGCGTGCGCGAGGCGGCCTGAATGGAGCCGCCCGTAGCCCCGATGAATGCCCCCGCCACGAAGAAGGCGATATCCGGCAGGTTGCGCATCCCCTCGCCCGCCAGCGGCATGAACAGGATTTCCTCACGCGTGGTTGAAATCACGAGCAGCGAGCAGAGCGTCAGAATGACGATGGACAGGCTGACCACGACCTTCGGGCCGAATGCCTTGTCCATGCGCCCGCCAAGCCAGGCGCCTATGGCGCCGGTAACATTGGCGAGAATGCCAAACAGGCCAATCTGTGTGATCGACCAGGAAAGAACGCCCGCTGCATAGATGCCCCCGAAGGCATAGAGCGCGTTGAGCGCATCCCGGTAGAACATCGAGGCGGCAAGAAAGCTGAAATAGCTGCGCTCACGCGGCAGGCGGCGCAATGTCTGGCGCAGACGCCCAAGCCCGTCGCGCACCGCGCCCGCTGCCGCTTGCCGGCGCGCAATGTCAGGCGTGAAAAGAAACATCGGCAGGACGAAAACCGCATACCACAACGCCGTCAGCGGCCCTGCGGCCCGGTCGCCCTCGCGCATGGCCGCGTCGAGCCCGAAGATCGGCTCCAGTCCCAGCAACGTGCGGCCTGTATCCGGTTGGGCAGCCATGAAGCCGAGCACCAGAATCAGCGATAACAGCCCGCCCACATAGCCGAGCCCCCAGGCCGAGCCCGAAAGACGCCCAAGCTCCGAGCGCGGCACGAGGTCCGGCATCATCGCATTGTTGAAGACCGCCGAGAATTCCATGCCGATGACCGCCAGCGCCACCGCGATCAGCACCAGCGTGATATGCTCGCCGCCTGGTGTTGCAAACCACAGGGATGCACAGGCCAGAATACCCAGGGCGGAAAAGAAGAAAATCCACGGTTTGCGCGGGCCCGTGGCATCGGCGATGGCGCCGAGCACGGGCGAGGACAAAGCGATGGCGAGCCCGCCAATGCCCGTGGCCAGACCCCACAGTTCCTGCCCCCGCGCCGCATCCGGCGCAACGGCGGAAGCGAAATAGGGCGCGAACACGAAGGTGATGATGAGCGTGTGAAATGGCTGCTGCGCCCAGTCGAAAAGCATCCAGCCCCATATGCCCCGACGGGGAACGGAAATCGGCGGCTGGATATCGGGACCGGAAGCCTTTTCGGGCACAGCGGCTTCATGGCTCATCTTGCGTTCCTTCACACTCCATCGGGCGCAACTGCCCTCTTCCGCTCAGGAAAGGCGGCGGCGACACGCCGGCAATTCGCCAGCGAATTATTCCACGGAAGCTGAGGGAACCGCCACCGCCCCGTCACGCGGGGCGGTGGGTGTCAGTTCGTCCCTCAGAGGCTCAGGTCGCTCATCAGGCCGGAGGCGACCGTCAGGCGGGAAACGGTGATTTCACCGCCTTCCACCAGAGACTGGAGCCTGTCGCGCACGCGCATCACATGCTCGCCCCCCGCATCCACCCAGGCGGAAGCCGGATCGTCGGCCTTGCCATGTTCTGACAGCGCAGCCAGCGCCATTCCCCGTCGCGCGGCATTGATCATGTCCATGGAGCGGAACAGCGCCAGACCGTCATAATAGTCGGTCGGAACGAGAGCGCTCGCCGCCTCCTCGATGCGCCCGATCCTGAACGCCTCCATGATGCCGAAGAACGCCTTGGCCGCCTTGGGCAGATCCGCGCCTGCCCGATCGGCCACCAGCGCGATATCCGGCACCATTTCGGTGACCTCCAGGAAGGCGAGCTTGCCCGCCAGCGCTTCTGGCGCCCCGGAGCTGACGAGCTGTCCCTTCCGCGTCGAGACATGTTCTCGGATCACGGCGGGAAGCATCGACATCATCTTCGGCTCCAGCGCGGCGCGCGCAGCGCGCAACCGCTCCACCCGTTCGCCGAGCGGAGCATGTGCGGTCTCGTTCTTGAGCTGCCAGGCCGTCGCCGAATAGATGAGCCGCCACAGGATCTGGTAGAGCTCAAGCTGAGCCGAACCGTCGATCTTGTTGTCGAGCGCATCGATTGCCGCATAGAGCGCCGGCAGCTCGAAGCCCTCGCGAACGACGGTATAGGCCGCCACGATATCCGCCGATGGGCGACCGGTGAGATCCTGCAACCTCGTGACGAAGCTCGGACCACCCCGATTGATGATATTGTTGGCAAGCTCCGTCGCAACGATCTCGCGGCGCAGCCGGTGTTCGCGGATTTCGGCCCCATATTTCCCCGACATCTTGTCCGGGAAATACCCCAGAAGATCGGATGTCAGATGCGGCTCGTCCGGCACCCGGCTCGCGACGATCTCGTCGAACAGGACGATTTTCGCATAGGCGAGCAACACGCCGATCTCCGCGCGCGTCAGAGCTTCGCCCCGGCTTTCGCGCTCAGCGAGTTCCTGCGGCCCCGGCAGATATTCCACCGCCCGGTCGAGAAGGCCGCGCTGCTCGAACAGCGTCATCATGCGTGCCTGATGCGGCAACTCCGTCAGGCCGCGGCGTTCCACCTGCGAGATGGCGAGCGTCTGCTGGTAGTTGTTGGCAAGCACCAGCCCGGCCACTTCCTCCGTCATCTCGGCGAGCAGCTTGTTGCGCGCAGGCCGTTGCAGCCCGCCGCCACGCATCGCCGCCGCCAGCGCGATCTTGATGTTCACCTCCACGTCGGAGGAGTTCACGCCGCCGGAATTGTCGATGGCATCGGAGTTGCAGTGACCGCCCTTCAGGCCGAACTCGATGCGCGCGCGTTGCGTCATGCCGAGATTGGCACCCTCGCCGATGACCTTCGCCCCCACCTCGCGCGCGGTCACGCGGATCGGATCGTTGGCGCGGTCGCCGGCATCCTGGTTGGATTCGGCACTGCCCCGCACATAGGTGCCGATGCCGCCGAACCACAGAAGATCGACCTGGGCCTTGAGGATCGCCATCATGATCTCCGTCGGCGAGGCTGTGGTCTTGTCGAGGCCGATAGCCTCTGCCGCCGCCTTGCTGAGCGTGATCGATTTCTGCGAACGTGAGGCGATGATGCCGCCCTTGGAGAGTTTCGACTGATCGTAATCCTGCCAGCTTGAGCGCGGCAGGTCGAACAGCCGTTTGCGCTCCGCATAGGCAATGGCGGGATCGGGTTCGGGATCGATGAAGATATCCCGATGATCGAACGCCGCCACGAGTTTGGTGCAGGTCGAAAGGAGCATGCCATTGCCAAAGACATCGCCCGACATGTCGCCCACGCCAACCGCCGTGAAGGGCTCCGTCTGGATATCACGGTTCATCTCGCGGAAATGCCGCTTCACCGCTTCCCAGGCGCCGCGCGCCGTGATGCCCATCTTCTTGTGGTCATAGCCCGCCGAGCCGCCCGAAGCGAAAGCATCGTCGAGCCAGAAACCATGTGCCTGGCTGATCGCGTTGGCCGTATCGGAGAAGGTCGCCGTGCCCTTGTCCGCCGCCACCACGAAATAGGGATCGTTCTTGTCGTGGCGCACGACACCCTGAGGCGGCACAACCTTGTCCCCGTCCAGATTGTCGGTAAGCGACAGAAGGCTTGAGACGAAGTTGATATAGGCCGAACGCCCCGCCTCGAAAATCTCCTGCCGGTTTCCACCGGCCGGCAGCTGGCGCGGATAGAAGCCGCCTTTCGCACCGACCGGCACGATGACGGCATTCTTCACCTGCTGCGCCTTCACCAGGCCGAGCACCTCCGTGCGATAGTCCTGCGCCCGGTCGGACCAGCGCAGGCCGCCACGCGCCACCGGGCCGAAGCGCAGATGAACCCCCTCGACCTCCTGACCGTAGACGAAGATTTCCCGCCATGGACGCGGCTGCGGCAGCCCCGTGATCGAGCGCGAATCCAGCTTCAGAGCCAGCGAGCGAGCGCCCCCCTCCTCACGCGGCGCATAATGGTTGGTGCGCAAGGTGGAGTGGATCAGGTTCAGGAAGCGCCGGACAATCGTGTCGTCATCGAGATTGGGCACCTTGTCCAGATCGTCCTCGATCGCCGTTTCGATGGCATGCGCTTGTTCACCCGCCTTTTTACCGTTGGCGGTGGCCGGATCGAAACGCGTCACAAACAGCGAGAACAGCTTCTGCGCGATATGCGGATAGCGGTTCAGCGTCGCCGCGATGAAATCCTGGCTCTGCGGAATGCCAGCCTGCTGCAGATAACGGCTGTAGGCGCGCAGAATGGCGATCTCGCTCGCCCTGAGCCGCGCAGTCTGGGCCAGCGCATTGAGGCGGTCATTGTCGTGTTCGTTCCGCCACACGGCAAGGAACATCTCCTCGAACAATGCACCGCCATCGGCAAGGTCGATCGACCCTTCGAAGGCATTCTCCAGTTCCATGTCGTGGATGAAGACCTGCGCAGCCGCGTCATCGTCCTCGCCCACCTCGAAGGTGCGCTCGCTGATGACCCGGAAGCCCATGTTTTCCAACAGCGGAACACGCTCGGTCAGCGGCACGGGCGTGCCGTAATGATAAATCTTGAGCGCGGCCTGATTGTCGGCCTGGTCTTCATGACGATGGAAGTCGATGGCAATCGTGTTTTCAGGCGAAAGCACGGCCATGCGCTCGGCATCCACCAGCGCCGTCTCGGCGGAGAAGCCATTCCGGTAGCTTTCGGGAAAGGCTGCGGCGATGCGGGCAAAACGCGGATCCGCCCCGGTTTCCTCCGCCGCTTCCTGCAATGCGTCGTCCCAGGTGCGAACGATCTTGCGGATACCCTCTTCCAGGACATCCGGCTCGACGCGTGGCGTCTTGCCGCCCGACCGGCCGATGATGAAATGGACACGCGCCAGCGATCCTTCCGGAAAAGCCGGATAAAAGGCGGACAGGCGCCCCTGGAACACGGTCTTCAGATAGTTGCCGATTGCCACGCGCGCCGCCGAATCGTAGCGGTCGCGCGGAACGAAGACGATCACCGAGACGAAACGGTCGAATTGGTCAACCCGGTAGAGCGCGCGCACGCGCGGCCGCTCGCCAAGCGCCAGGATCGCCTCCGCATGCTTGCGCAGGATCGGAACGCCGATCTGGAAAACCTCGTCGCGCGGATAGGATTCCAGCACATTCGTCAACGCCTTGCCGGAATGATCCGTCGGCGCAAAGCCCGACTTGGCGAGAACCGCCATTGCCTTGGAGCGAAGATAGGGAATCTTCATCACCGAATGCGTGTAGGCCGAAGACGTGAAGAGCCCGACGATGCGCAATTCGCCCGTAAGCTTGCCCTTCTCATCGAAGGTCTTGACGCCAATGTAATCGAGATAGGCGCGACGATGCACCACCGACTTGGCATTGGCCTTCGTCACGATCAGGGGGTCTGGACCGTGCAGGAATGCACGAATTTCAGGCGTCGTCGACACCGCTTCCGTGCCGCGCCTGAGCACCAGCACGTCGGGGTCTGCCAGAATCCCAAGCCCCTTCTTGTCCGCGCGCTCCAGGGTTCCGTTCTCTTCACCGCCCGTGTAGCGGAATTCCCGCATGCCCAGGAAGGTGAAATTGTCGTCGCGCAACCATTCGAGGAAAGCGATGGCCTCGGCCACGGCGTCCTGTTCCAGGGGCACCGGCGCATAGCGCAGCTCCGTGATTTCCTGGTCGAGACGCGCCAGCATGGGCTTCCAGTCGGCCACCGTCGCGCGCACCTGCTTCAGCACCTTGCCAAGCCGCTTCTCCAGCGCCTTGCATTCGTCGTCGGACATGCGCGGCAGATGCACATGGATGAGGCTGACCTTGTCGACATCGCCCGACGGCTTTGCTGAAGAGGCGTCTCCGACGATCTCGGCTGCCCCCTTCTTTTCATGTTTGACGAAGAGAACCGGATGCAGCACCAGGCTCGGTTCGCCGGCACTGTCGCTGAGCTCTCCCATCACGGAATCGAAAAGAAACGGCATGTTGTCGTTGACAACGGTGACAACCGTTACCGGACGGCCGAGCCGCTCGATGCCGGTATCGTTGTCCACCCGCAACACGCTTTCGCCCGGCAGATGTGCAGCCACCGTCCGGGCGGCCACCTCCGCCGTTTTGAGAAGCGCCGCGTCATCGTAGGACTTCAGGTCCTCCGACGGTGCACGCGACAAAATGAGTTGATACAGGCATTCGGCACCTCCGACCTTGCCCTTGGTCCCGCTTTTTCCAGAGGTTTTGGAGGTTTTTGCCTTGGCGACCATTCGAAAAATCCCTGTTGGTTGACCGGCCATGACTATCGTATGCAGACGAAAGCAATTTGACGACCCGTCATTGCTCCGTGCAGGCTGAATACACCGTTATTCCTCTCGAAAGGGTATCCAAGCCATGTCAAAGCCCGTCACAGCGCTTCATTTGCCCCCTTTGGAGGGTCTCAGCGAGAAAACCGAGGCCTATTTCGACAAATGTCGCGAAAAACTCGGTCTCGTCCCGAATGTGCTTCTGGCCTATGCATTCGACGAGAATAAGCTCAACGCCTTCACCGCAATGTACAATGACCTGATGCTCGCGGATTCGGGTCTCACCAAGCTCGAACGCGAGATGATCGCCGTTGCGGTGTCAAGCGTGAACCACTGTTTCTATTGTCTCGCCGCGCATGGGGCGGCCGTGCGCCAGCTTTCCGGCGACCCGGAACTGGGTGAGCTGATGGTGATGAACTATCGCGCGGCAAGGCTCGATCCGCGCCAGAAGGCCATGCTCGACTTTGCGGTAAAGCTGACCGAGACACCGGCCAGGATCGAGGAGGCAGACCGCCAGGCACTGCGCGATGCCGGTTTTTCCGAGCGCGACATCTGGGACATCGCGGCGGTCGCCGCTTTCTTCAACATGTCGAACCGTCTCGCCGCCGCCGTCGACATGCATCCGAACCACGAGTATCACGCCATGGCGCGTTGAGGTCCGGCGAAGGCAGCTTCAGCGATACACCCTGATTCGGGTCTGCGGCCCGATCAGCGGCAGGAGACGGGCCATGGCGCGCGGTTCGATGGCGATACAGCCCGCTGTCGGTGGAAAACCGGGTTTTGCGATGTGGAAAAAAATGGCGCTTCCACGCCCCCGAATGGCGGGCCTCATGTTCCAGTCGCTGACCATGCATATGTCATAAAGCCTGTCCTGACGGCGCATCTCCTCGCAGCTTGCCGGATAAGGCAGCTTCACCGGTCGGTTGTAGTTCCGGTCCCCCGGCGCGTCGCACCAACCATCCGAAGAAGCAATGGCACGGATGGCAAACCGTGACGGCGGAGGGCCGCAAGGGGCCCGGTCTCCACGGAAATACCCGTAGAGCAGACGCATCTCGCAGACGGGCGTGGCCCCATCCCCCTCGCGCTTCAGCATCGTCGTCCCACCCCGCCCCAGGGCGCAACGAAACACGAGCCCGCCGGCATTGACGAGCCCCTGGCTCGGCCGCCCGGGCCTGCGCCGCACCTCGATCAGCCCGATTATTTTGCCGGCTTTTTCACTCATGTCTCGAAATCCCCGCCTCTTGGCTTATCTGTTGCCCTGTGGAACAAATGTTCGCCATGGTCTTTTCGCACTGTCACGTTCCGCATAAAGCTGGAATGGTCAATCCGGCATTTCCATTCGAACGAACTCCGAGTTCCTGGATAGTGGACTGAAGCATGACGTCACGCACCATTCTCATCGTCGATGATGACGAAGACCTCCGCGCCACGCTTGTGGAGCAGCTTGCGCTGTACGAGGAATTCGACATCCTGCAGGAAGCCACTGCAACCAAGGGTATCCAGACGGCGCGCAACGCGATCGTCGACATACTCATCATGGATGTCGGCTTGCCGGACATGGATGGGCGCGAGGCGGTGAAACTCCTGCGCAAGGGCGGCTATCGGGCACCGATCATCATGCTGACCGCGCAGGACACTGATTCGGACACGATCCTTGGGCTGGAAGCGGGCGCCAACGATTACGTCACGAAGCCGTTCCGCTTTGCCGTTCTCCTGGCCCGCATCCGCGCCCAGCTGCGTCAGCACGAACAGAGCGAGGACGCTACCTTCAGCGTCGGCCCCTACACGTTCAAGCCGTCCCAGAAACTTCTGATCGACGAGCGCGGCGGCAAGATTCGCCTGACGGAAAAGGAAGCGGCCATCATCAAATACCTCTATCGCGCCGAGCAGAAGGTCGTCACCCGCGACGTGCTCCTGGAGGAGGTCTGGGGGTATAATTCGGGCGTCACCACCCACACGCTCGAGACGCATGTCTACCGCCTCCGGCAAAAGATCGAACGCGATCCTTCCAAAGCTGAAATTCTTGTGACAGAAAGCGGTGGTTACAAGCTCGTTCCCTGAGGGGCGCCATGACGGCGCGCAGGGATGTGAGGGAACGGGTCGGGGACGACGCAAATGGCGCTGGACGATGACATACGCGTTCTGTCCGGCGTGGGTCTTTTTGAAGGGTTCACGCGGGAGCAGTTGCGCCTGATAGCCTTCGGCGCCGAGAGCATGACACTCGGAGCCGGACGCGATATCTATGCGGAAGGGGCTCCTGCCGATTGTGCCTTCATCATCGCTTCGGGCAGCGTGGTCCTGTTCAGCGAACAGGAAGAGCGACGGCAGGTCGTCGACAAGCTCGGACCGGGCGAAATCCTTGGCGAACTCGCCCTCATCACGGAGGGGCGCCGCCTCACCAGTGCGATGACCGAAAGCGAAACCCGTCTCGTGCGCCTGAGCCGCTCCACCTTCCATCGCATTCTCGAAGAATTCCCCGAAACGGCAGTGCTGTTGCACCGGCGTATTTCGAAGAACCTTCAGGCGATGATCGCTCGCATGGAAGCAACGGCTTCGCGGCTGATCAGATAGGGCCTCGCCGGAGCATTTTTTGGCTTGGCGCCGCCACAACTCTATCCGAAATCGAAGCCGGCAATCACCGGTACATGGTCGGACGGGCGCTCCCAGCCACGCGCCTCGCGCAGCACCTCGATGCTCCTGAGCGCCGGCGACAGGTTGGGCGACGACCAGATATGGTCGAGCCGGCGTCCGCGATCGGAGACATCCCAGTCGCGCGCCCGATAGCTCCACCAGGTGAAAATCTTTTCCTCCGGCGGGATGATCTGCCGCATCAGATCCACCCAGCCGCCCTCCTGGCGCAGGCGCTCCAGCCCCTCCGTCTCGACGGGGGTATGGCTGACGACCTTGAGGAGTTGTTTGTGCGACCAGACATCCGTCTCGAGCGGAGCAATGTTCAGGTCGCCGACAAGGACGCTTCCCATCGTATCGTCCTCTTCGGCCTGCACTGAATGCATTTCGGCCAGAAAGTCGAGCTTGTGACGGAACTTGGGGTTGATCTCGGGATCCGGCTCGTCGCCGCCAGCAGGAACGTAGAAATTGTGCAGAAGCACCTTGCGCACTCCCGCGTCCACAGCAACCGAGACATGCCGGCTATCGCCCATGCGGCAGAATTCACGCTTTTCGACGAGTTCAAGCGGACGGCGTGAAACGGTAGCCACACCGTGATAGCCCTTCTGGCCATGGATCGCCATATGTTCATAGCCAAGCTTGCGGAAGGCTGCGGAGGGAAACTGGTCGTCCTGGCATTTGGTTTCCTGCAGGCACAGCACATCGGGCTGGTGCCGCTCCAGGAACAGCTGCACGAGAGGCATGCGCAGCCGGACGGAATTGATGTTCCAGGTGGCGATTGTGAAGGGCATGAGACGGACCGGGCTCCTGATCGGGAAGCAAAACTGCCCTCTCCCCGCCTTGAACACAAGCACGGCGGCCCGGCTGAGACGAAAACGCCGGGCTGTCCACAGCCCGGCGCCATCTGAAAGCGTAGGATATGCGCAAACCGCTATTTTCTGCGGTTGATCTCCTCGACGCGGCGGTAATCGATCTTGAACACGCTCGGATCGAAGGTCACGCCCTGCTTGACGTTGAAGATCATCACCGTCGTGTCCTTGCCTTGCGCGTCCGTGATGGTCCACTGACGCAGTTCATAGGTCTTGGAATCGAACATCATCGTGATGGTCGCATTTCCGAACACGGACTTGTCGACCAGCTTGACCGTGGTGAGGTCGCTGTCCTCCTTCACCGTCTGCACCTTGTTGCCCGAAAGATCGATTCGCTCGTCGAGCAGAAGCTTCAGCGGTGTTTTCGACAGCGGGTAAAGATCGGCAGTGTTGAGCTTCTTGTTGAACAGCACGACCGAATCGCCATCGGATGTCACCCGGAAGCCGGATGGCTCCTCATAATCGAAGCGAATCCTGCCAGGCCTCTGGATGTAGAACTTGCCACCCGTCTGCTCTCCGCGTGGACCGAACTGCACGAACTCGCCCATCATGGTGCGCACGCTCGAAAAATGCGAAGCAATGCGCTCAGCGCTTTCCGGTGCCGCTGCCATGGATGGCGTGAGCGCGGCCGCAAAACCGAGAAACGCCGCTGCAAGAATGGCTGCCGGCCGTCTGCGATAGGCGGCTATCCGATGAATCATGGTATCAAGTCTCCACATTTGCCCCTCGGATAACCGTCCAGTTGGGCTTAAATTTGGCTGCCTGGACAAACGCGGTCCGCTTGCGGAAAACGCTCTAAACCTCGTCCTGCTCGGTGGGCACCAGAATTTCGCGCTTTCCGGCATGGTTGGCCGGGCCGACAATGCCTTCCTCTTCCATCCGCTCGATGATCGAGGCGGCACGATTATAGCCGATGCCAAGACGCCGCTGGATATAGCTCGTTGAGGCCTTGCCGTCGCGCAGAACCACCGCAACCGCCTGGTCGTAGGGATCGTCCGAATCGCCCATATTGCCGGCCCCGCCGCCCCCGCTGCCACTGCCGGAGCCGCCATCCTCGTCCTCGTCGTCCTCAGTGACGGCATCCAGATAATCCGGCACACCCTGACGCTTGAGATGATTGACGATGCTCTCCACCTCGCCGTCGGAGACAAAGGGGCCATGCACGCGCTGAATACGCCCGCCGCCAGCCATATAGAGCATGTCGCCCATGCCCAAAAGCTGCTCTGCGCCCTGCTCACCGAGAATGGTGCGGCTGTCGATCTTGGACGTCACCTGGAAGGAGATACGGGTCGGGAAGTTTGCTTTGATCGTGCCGGTAATGACATCCACCGAGGGTCTTTGCGTGGCCATGATGACATGGATGCCCGCCGCACGCGCCATCTGCGCAAGGCGCTGCACCGCCCCCTCGATGTCCTTGCCGGCCACCATCATCAGGTCGGCCATCTCGTCGATGATGACGACGATGAACGGCATCGGATCAAGGTCGAGATGTTCGCTCTCGTAGATCGCCTCGCCCGTCTCGCGGTCGAAGCCTGTCTGCACCGTGCGGGTGATCGTCTCGCCATTCTTCTTGGCCGCGACCACGCGCTGGTTGAAGCCCTCGATGTTGCGCACGCCCACCTTGGACATCTTGCGGTAGCGGTCTTCCATTTCCCGCACGGTCCATTTGAGCGCCACGACCGCCTTCTTCGGGTCAGTCACCACCGGGGTGAGGAGATGCGGAATACCGTCATAGATCGACAGTTCGAGCATCTTCGGGTCGATCATGATGAGGCGGCATTGCTCCGGCGACATGCGATAAAGCAGTGACAGGATCATCGTGTTGATGGCGACCGACTTGCCCGAACCCGTGGTGCCTGCAACGAGCAGGTGAGGCATCTTTGCGAGATCCGCAATCACGGCTTCGCCGTTGATGGTCTTGCCCAGCGAAAGCGCCAGCCATGCCTTGCTCGTTTCGAAATCGCGGCTGGCCAGAAGCTCGCGCAGATAAACAGTCTCACGTGTCGAGTTCGGCAGTTCGATACCGATCGCATTGCGACCGGGTACAACCGCGACGCGGGCAGCGATGGCGCTCATGGAGCGCGCGATATCGTCGGCAAGTCCGATGACGCGCGAAGACTTGATGCCCGGCGCCGGTTCGAGCTCGTACAGCGTGACGACTGGGCCCGGCCGCACATGGATGATCTCGCCCTTGACGCCGAAATCTTCCAGAACGCCTTCGAGAAGGCGCGCATTCTGCTCCAGCGCTTCCTTGGAGAGAAGCGGATCGCGCGTGGAAGCCTTCGGCTCCGCGAGCAGGTGAAGCTGCGGCAGTTCAAATGTGCCGTTGTCGAGGAAGGAAGCCTGCGCCTCGCGACGCACGCGCGCGCCTTCAACCGGTCGCGGCGCGGGATTGTCCACGCGCTTGTCCTGAACGGGAGCATCACCGGCCTGCGGGGCAGGTTGCGCATAACCGCGAGCCTGAGGGGCAGCCCGCTCCGTCTCCACCATCGGACCGCGCTCCATGGGAACATCGTCCTCGTCGAAATCGGGCTCCACATGCATCTGCCGGCGCGGCGCCACATCGAAATCGTCGAAGGGTGGATCTTCATCGAGGTCGAGCGGCTCATCATGGACATAGCGCTCGCGCTCCCGCGAACGACCGCCGAGATTGCGCCGGAAGAACGCCGCCAGTGAAAGCCACCAATGCGCCATATAGCCGAGGACGACCGACATGCCGCTCTCGCCCTCGTCTTCGTCAAGATCGTCGAACGGCGTATCGTCCTCCTCCGGAGCGGCAAAAACATCGCCATCCGGCCGCGAGAGGATGCCCGCGCCGAAAAGCAGCATCCAGCCAGCCGGCAAGCACAGTACGGCTGCAATCAGGAAGCCGACAAAGCCGCCGGGATAATCGCCGATGAACTTGGCGGGCAGGGACAGGATCATGTCGCCGAACACACCGCCCAGCCCCGTCGGCAAAGGCCACGTTGTCGGCGGCGCAAAAGCGCCGACAACCGCCGCCGAAAAGATTGCGCCAATGAACCACGCGCCGGCACGCTTGAGCGGCCGGTCGAGCTGTCGCCCGATCATCAGGAGAACGCCCCAGGCCACCGCAGGCACAAGCCCCACAACGGCGGCAAGGCCATAAAACTGCATGGCGAGGTCGGAAAAGACTGCACCGGGATAGCCCATGGCATTGGTCACGGGATTGTCGGTCGCATGGCTGAAGCTGGGATCGGCCACGTTCCAGGTGGCAAGGCTTGCGATGGCGAAGGCCACGAAAGCCAGAAGCGCCAGTCCACCGAACCGGGCCGCCTGTCGGCGCAGAAAGCCCTGCAGCCCGTAAGCATTGTCACCCATGGCAGGAAATACGGAAGACCCGGAACTCATGCGCATTCTCTCCGCTCGCGCGTTTGCGGCAACACAGCGGTCGCCTCATTATCAGGCCTGAAACTAGCCAGCGGAAGGTTAAGACGGCATTAACCATGCCGCCTTGCGCCCAACAAAAAAGAGGCCCGGCGTGAACCGGGCCCCTTTCAGGAGGGCAACCGGCGCAAATGCGCCGATTGCCGGGGTAAGTCCTGGGAGGACATTCTGTGCGCGGCTCTCTGGCCGCAAAGGTTCAACGGCCGTGAACGGCGATGAACTCCGGATAGGCTTCGACACCGACTTCCGCGAGGTCGAGGCCGTTCATCTCGTCTTCGGCGCTGACGCGCAGGCCAATGGTCGCCTTGAGGATCGCCCACACGATGAGCGAAGCAACCAGCGTGAAGACCGCATAGGCGACGATGCCGATGAACTGGACGCCGAAGCTGGCGTCGCTGTTGGTCAGCGGCACGGCAAGCGTGCCCCAGATACCGGCGATCAGGTGAACCGGAATGGCGCCCACCACGTCGTCGATCTTCAGCTTGTCGAGCATCGGCACGGCGA
The DNA here is from genome assembly GCF_000300515.1 of Nitratireductor indicus C115. Taxonomy (GTDB): domain Bacteria; phylum Pseudomonadota; class Alphaproteobacteria; order Rhizobiales; family Rhizobiaceae; genus Nitratireductor; species Nitratireductor indicus. The sequence continues at coordinate 60,543 of NZ_AMSI01000017.1, read as the reverse complement.
ACACGACGATGATGCCGCCGATTGCACCGATGATGATGGCCATCAGCGGGCTCGGGGTCAGCGGCTCGGCGGTGATCGAGACCAGGCCGGCCAGCGCGCCGTTGAGCACGAAGGTGATGTCGACCTTCTTGTAGAGGATCTGCGTCAGGATCAGCGCGGCGACCACGCCGCCGGCAGCCGCAAGGTTCGTGTTGGCGAAGATGCGGCTGATGTCGGACACGTCGGAATTGGAGCCCATGGCAAGCTGCGATGCGCCGTTGAAGCCGAACCAGCCGAGCCACAGGATGAAGGTGCCGAGCGTTGCGAGCGCCATGTTGGAGCCCGGGATCGGGTTCACCTTGCCGTCGCTGTTGAACTTGCCATTACGGGCGCCAAGCAGGATGGCGCCGGCCAGGGCCGCCCAGCCACCGACCGAATGCACGAGTGTCGAGCCGGCGAAATCCTGGAAGCCCATGGCATCGAGCCAGCCGCCACCCCACTTCCACGAACCGGCAATCGGATAGATGAAGCCGGTCAGAACCACCACGAAGGCCAGGAAGGGCCAAAGCTTGATGCGCTCGGCAAGGGTACCGGAGACGATCGAGGCGGCCGTGGCGACGAACACCATCTGGAAGAACCAGTCGGAGGCCACCGAATAATCGCCTTCATTGGCCGTGCCGGCTGCGGGCCAGCTGTAACTGGTGAAGGAGCCGATATAGCCCGAGACATCGACATACATGAGGCCATAGCCGATCAGCCAGTACATGATGCCAGCGATGGCATAGAGCACCACGTTCTTCAAAAGCTGCATAGACACGTTCTTGGTGCGCACCATGCCGGCCTCGAGCATGGCGAAGCCCGCCGCCATCCACATGACCAGGAAGCCGCCGATCAGAAACAAGAGCGTGTTGAAGATGAAGGCCGTGTCAGCGGCCGTGGCGAACTCGGGAGCCGCTTCCGCGGTCTCCTGGGCAAGCGCGGGAAAGGTAAGGGCGGCAAGGGCAAGGCCGCCCAGCGCCAGCGGACGCGCGGCGCTTGTCAGAATACGGTAGTTCATGGGTTTCTCCATCGGATTTGCGTGCCGCCTAGAGCGCTTCGACGCCGGTTTCGCCGGTGCGGATACGCACCGCCCGGTCGAGCGCATGGACAAAGATCTTCCCGTCGCCGATCTGCCCGGTACGGGCGGCTTCGGCGATGGCCTCGACCGTCTGGTCGACCAGATCGTCGTCGACGGCGACTTCGATCTTCACCTTGGGGAGGAAGGTCACGGCATATTCGGCGCCGCGATAAATCTCGGTATGCCCTTTCTGTCGTCCGTAGCCCTTCACCTCCGTCACGGTAAGGCCCTGGATGCCGAGGCTGGTGAGCGCTTCGCGCACGGCTTCCAGTTTGAAGGGCTTGACGATAGCCATCACGATTTTCATGGCAGTTCACCTTTGTTTTTGCGGGGTCCCGCGGGTTGCCTGCATCGCCGGTCACCCGCAGGCGGACCGCGACTGCAAAGGAGAATCAAATGCCGTGCCAGTTGCGCAAAGCGCAGCTCAAAATACTGATTTAAAAGAAAAAAATTTTACGCCGAACAAAAATGCCGGGCATGGCCCGGCATTGAAATGCACAATAAATATGCAAAAAATACGATTTGCCTATTTTGTACGCACCCTCACGAGTCCCTCCTGCGCCACCGATGCAATGAGGGTTCCATCGCGCCCATAGAGACTGCCACGCGAGAAGCCGCGGGCACCCTGCGCGGAAGGGCTGTCCTGGGTGTAGAGGAGCCAGTCGTCGAGCTTGTGCGGGCGGTGAAACCACATGGCGTGATCAAGGCTCGCCATCTGGATATCGGGGTCGAAACCGGAGCGCCCATGGGCGAAGGTCGACGTATCGAGCAACGTCATGTCGGAGAGATAGGCAAGAACGGCCGCTTGCAGCGCCCGGTTTTCGGGCACCGGTCCCGTTGTCCGGATCCAGACATCCTGTCTCGGAGGCAGCTTCTCGCGGCTCGTATAGTGTTCGATCATGACGGGACGAACCTCGATGGGCCGTTCACGCGCCCAGTAGCGACGAATGCTTTCCGGAACCTGGTCGCCCAGCTCCTGCAGAAACTCGCGCTGCGTACGCAGGTGGTCGGGCGGCGTGACATCTTCAGGCATTGGAATCTGGTGGTCGAGACCCGGCTCCTCGCGTTGAAACGAAGCGGACAGCGAAAAGATCGCATGCCCATGCTGGATAGCCACCACCCGCCTTGTGGTGAAGCTACCGCCATCGCGGATGCGATCCACCTCATAGATGATGGGCACCGTGGGGTCGCCGGGACGCATGAAATAGCAATGCAGCGAGTGCACATGGCGTTCCGTTGCAACGGTCCGCTGCGCCGCCACCAGCGCCTGGCCGATCACCTGTCCGCCGAAAACCCGCTGCCAGGCCGATTGCGGGCTGCGACCACGAAACAGATTGTGTTCGAGTTGCTCAAGATCGAGTATGGCAAGCAGGTCCTGCATGGCCGACATGAAATTGCCCCTCCGGCGCCGATAATATGGTTGCTGAAGGTTTCCAAGATGAAGGTTGGCTTCAAGTCAAGGCAGCGACCCCGCAATCTTTCTGCAAGGCAGCTATCCGCCATCTTTGCAGAAATGCGGGAAACGGATGAAAAGTGGAGCAGACGGCAATGGCCAGGCGCACGAAAAGCGAAACCCGACGGACCGTGGATATACTGATTGCGGGGGCCGGTTATGTCGGCCTTGCAACGGCGGTCTCCATTTGCCGTGCCCAGCCCGGCCTCAAGGTCGCCCTCGTCGATGCCGCGCCCGAAGGCGTCTGGCAGCGCGATGGGCGCGCATCGGCCATCGCGGCCGCCGCATGCCGCATGCTGCAGCGCCTTGACTGCTGGAAGGAAATCGAGCCGGAAGCCCAGCCGATCACGGAGATGATCATTACCGACTCGCGCACTTCCGATCCCGTTCGCCCGGCCTTCCTCACCTTCGGCGGCGAGGCGGAGGAAGGCGAGCCCTTCGCGCATATGGTGATGAACCGGGTGCTGAACGGCGCACTCAGAACCCGCGCAGCCGAATGCGGTATCGAGATTATCGAGGGCGTTGCCGTGGAGGGCTTCGCCGATCTTGGCGGACATGTCGAAGCCCGCCTCGCCGACGGATCGACCTGCACGGCCCGGCTGCTGATCGCCGCGGACGGCGTTCGCTCACGCCTGCGTGATATGGCTGGTATCAAGACCGTGCATTGGGATTACGGTCAGTCCGGCATCGTGTGCACCGTCGCGCATGAGCGCCCCCACAATGGCCGCGCCGAAGAACACTTTCTGCCCGCCGGCCCCTTCGCGACGCTGCCCCTCAAGGGAAACCGCTCTTCCATCGTCTGGACGGAACGCACGGCGGATGCCGAACGGCTGGTAAAGGAAGACGATCTGATCTTCGAACAGGAACTGGAGTTGCGCTTCGGCCTGAAGCTCGGCGAAATCCGCGTCGACGGTCCCCGCCGGGCCTGGCCGCTCGGCCTGACGCTGGCGCGCGACTTCGTGAAACCGCGCTTCGCGCTGGCGGGCGACGCCGCCCACGGCATTCACCCGATCGCGGGCCAAGGCCTCAATCTGGGCTTCCGCGATGCCGCAGCCCTTGCAGAGGTGCTGGTTGAGGCTGACCGCCTGGGCGAGGATATAGGCGCGCTCAACGTGTTGCAGCGCTACGAGCGCTGGCGCCGTTTCGACACGGTGCAGATGGGCGTGACGACCGATGTTTTGAACCGGCTGTTCTCGAACGACATCACACCAGTTCGCGCACTCCGCGATTTTGGCCTGGGTCTGGTTGAACGAATGCCGGCCATGAAACGTTACTTCATCAAGCAGGCCTCGGGGCTGACTGCTGGGACACCCCGCCTGCTGCGCGGCGAGGCGATCTGAAGCATGATGCAGTCAGGTGGCATCATCTGACTTTCACATCAATGTGGAAGGCAGAACGACAGACGGAAGAACACATGCCACGCCAGAAACGGATTTCGATCATCAGAAGGAGAAGACCATGGCAATGAAACGGCATGCGAATGTTGTCTGGAAGGGGTCGCTGGTCGAAGGCGCGGGCTCTCTCGACACCCAGAGCGGCGCTCTTTCGGGCCTGCCTCTCGGCTTCAAGGCCCGCTTCGAGGATGAGAGCGGAAAGACCGGCACCAATCCCGAGGAGCTGATCGCGGGCGCCCATGCGGGCTGCTTCGCCATGCAGCTTTCCCATATGCTCGCTGGAAACGACACGCCGGCCGAAAAGCTCGACGTGCGCGCCGATGTCACCTTGCAGCCGGCAGCCGGCGGAGGCTTCGAGATCACGAAAAGCGCCCTGACCCTGGTAGGCAATGTTCCCGGCCTCGACGAAGCGAAATTCATCGAGATCGCCGAGAAGGCGAAAGCCTCATGCCCCGTCTCGAAGGCGCTGGGGGCCATCGAGGTGACGCTGGACGCCAAATACGGCTGACGACAGATTTGCGATGAAATGCCCGCGCCTGGCGCAACGGAAGGTCGCGCCAGGCATGCACTTCGCAACCAAAAACCGGTTGATGCGGCTAAAATCTCCTTACGAAACAAGTCGTTCGGGAGGAATGACATGCTGCACGCACACACCCCGAGAATCCTCAAAGACACGCTGCAAGGTTCAACACTGACCATCACCGACATTACGGCGGATGCGGCGCACCTCGAAGCGTTCGATCATCATGAACATGTCTGGCACGGCCGCGACGAAGCGCGTGAGCTGAATGCCATCGTCGCCATTCACAACACCGCCCTTGGCCCCGCTCTCGGTGGCACGCGCATGTGGCCGCACGAGAGCTTCGAGGCGGCTTTGACGGACGTCCTGCGCCTGTCTCGCGGCATGACCTACAAGGCTGCCGTCGCGGGCATGCATTTCGGCGGCGGCAAGGCGGTCATCATCGGCGATGCCAAGAAAGAAAAAACACCCGCCCTGCTTGAGGCCTATGCGGAAATGCTGGCCGCGCTTTCCGGTCAATATTACACGGCCGAGGATGTCGGCTTCACACTCGCCGACGCCGATTTCCTGCGTGCACGCACCGACAATGTGACCGGCACCACGCTGGGCGGCAGCGGCAATCCCTCCTCCGTCACCGCGCACGGGGTGTTCCTCGGCCTCAAGGCGGCGCTCCGTCATCGCGGTGTGAACGCATTGGAAGGTGTGACTATCGCCGTTCAGGGCCTTGGGTCCGTCGGCTGGACATTGTGCGAGAAACTCTACGCCGAGGGCGCAAAGCTCTTCGTGACGGATATCGACACCGCTCGCGTGGAAGAGGCATGCCGCAGCTTCCATGCCACCTCCGTCGCTCCCGGTGAAATCCTGTCGGCGCCTGCCGATGTTTTCGCGCCATGCGCCCTGGGCGGCGTACTTTCCGCCGAAACCATTCCCTCCCTGCATGCCGGGATCGTGGCCGGCGCCGCCAACAACCAGCTCGCGCGCCACGAGGACGCCCGCCTTCTCATGGAGCGCGGCATTCTCTATGCGCCTGACTATGTGATCAATGCCGGCGGCCTGCTGAATGTCGCGGCGGAACTGTCTCCCGGCGGTTACGACCGCGCCGCGACGATGGAGGAGGTTGCCCGCATTCCCGAAACGCTGACCGGAATTTTTCAGCGAGCCGAGGCAGACCGACGCCCTACCAACGACGTTGCGGCTGAAATCGCCGACGAGCGCATCGCCGCAGCACGGACTACTTGATCCGAAGCATGCTCCGGTCTTCTCCCGGACGGGGGAGGCCGGACAAACTATTTATTGATGCCCGTATAGGCAGCATTCCCCCAGACCTGCTTCACACGCACATCGCGCCCGCAGCCCTCGCGATAGCCATGATAGGCATCCGACTGCTTTACATAGCCAAAGCGGGTGAGAGTCCGATTCTCGCCCTTGTAATAGTTCTGATGGTAATCCTCCGCCGGCCAGAAGGGCACCTTGCCGAGGATCGGTGTCACGACCTTGCCGCCAAGTGCTGCATTGGCCTCCACCTTGGCCTTTTCAGCCGCTGCTTTCTGGGCGTCGTCGAGCGCGTAGACAGCCGTGGTGTAGGATTCGCCGCGATCACAGAATTGGCCGCCGGCATCCGTGGGATCGACCGAGCGGAAAAAGATTTCAAGCAGACGGTCGTAGCTGACCTTCGTGTCGTCGAAATCGATCTTCACCACCTCCCGATGGCCTCCGGAAGAATAGTTCCGGTAGGTGGGGTTCTCCGTCTTGCCACCGGCATAGCCCGAGATCGTGTCAAGCACGCCGGGTACCTTGTCGAAATCCGCCTCGACACACCAGAAGCACCCGCCGGCGAAAATCGCCGTCTGCTTGGCGGCAGACGCGGACTGCGGAAATCCTGCGAAGGCAAGAAAGGCGGCGGCCAGAAAGGCCGGGGAAATAATACGTCGCATTTAGGTCTCTCCCGTTGCTCGCAAGACCTACCGCGACGGTCGGCAAATTCAAATCAAGCCGCTACACGCTTGCGTGAGGAGAACTTGTCGAAGCAGAGAGAAAGGCCGCGCAGCCGGCTGCCCGGCTGCGGATGGTTGGCATGATATGGAACCGGGACCTGCCGCCCAGTGAAGAGCGGCAGGTAGCACCATTCTAGATCGGTTCACCGTTTCAGGAAAACCCTGAACCGAACTATCTCTTTGTTTTCCGCATTTACGCAGACGTCAGGTGATTCCACCTGACTGCAAAATGCTCTAGATGCGGCGTTCGACCATCATCTTCTTGATGTTGGCGATTGCCTTGGCAGGGTTCAGACCCTTCGGACATGCCTGCGTGCAGTTCATGATCGTGTGGCAGCGATACAGCCGGAAGGGATCTTCCAGATTATCGAGCCGCTCGCCCGTCGCCTCATCGCGGGAGTCGATCAGCCAACGATAGGCCTGAAGCAACACGGCAGGGCCGAGATAGCGTTCACCGTTCCACCAGTAGCTCGGACAGGAAGTCTGGCAACAGAAACACAGGATGCACTCGTAGAGGCCGTCGAGCTTGACCCGGTCCTCATGGCTTTGCTTCCACTCGGTGGCCGGTTCCGGCGTTACGGTCTGCAGCCAGGGCTCAATGGAGGAAAGCTGCGCGTACGGAACCGACAGGTCCGGCACCAGATCCTTCACCACCGGCATGTGCGGCAGTGGATAGATCTTCACCGTATCCTGCGTAACCTCGTCCATGCCCTTGGTGCAGGCGAGCGTATTGGTCCCGTCGATATTCATCGCACAGGAACCGCAAATGCCCTCACGGCAGGAGCGGCGGAAGGTCAGCGTCGGATCGATCTTGTTCTTGATGTAGATCAGCCCGTCGAGCACCATCGGCCCGCAATCGTCCATGTCGACATAATAGGTGTCGACGCGGGGATTCTCGCCATCGTCCGGCGACCAGCGGTAGATCTTGTACTCACGCAGGTTCTTGGCGCCCTCGGGCTTCGGCCAGACCTTGCCCTGCTTGACTTTGGAGTTCTTGGGAAGGGTAAGTTGAACCATGACGTCCTCGCCTCAGTAAACCCGCGCCTTGGGCGCGATCTTTGCGGGATCGATGCCGCCGTCCTCGGGCTTCAGCATCGGCTCGGTGTGCACCGGACGGTAGGTGAGCTTCACCTTGCCCTTGTCGTTCACATGCGAGAGCGTGTGGACACGCCATTTCTTGTCGTCGCGCTCGGTAAAGTCCTCGCGGGCGTGCGCACCGCGGCTCTCCTTGCGTGCTTCGGCCGAGTAGACGGTCGTGATGGCGTTGGTCATCAGATTTTCCAACTCCAGCGTCTCCATCAGATCCGAGTTCCAGATCAACGAACGGTCCGTGACCTTGATATCCGGCAGCTCGTTCCAGACCTCGGAAATGCGCTTGCAGCCCTGCTCCAGCGACTCCTGGGTGCGGAACACCGCGGCATCTTCCTGCATGGCACGCTGCATCTTCTCGCGCAGTGCTGCCGTCGGCGTGGAACCGTTGGCATAACGCAAGCGATCGAAGCGTTCCATGATCTTCTCGCAGGCCGCCTCGTTGATCGCCGGCACCGGCGCTTCGCGATCCACCACCTCGCCAGCGCGGATGGCCGCAGCGCGGCCGAACACAACCAGATCGATGAGCGAGTTGGAACCAAGACGGTTGGCGCCATGCACGGAAGCGCAGGCCGCCTCGCCCACAGCCATCAGGCCGGGAGCAACCGCATCCGGACTTTCCTTTGTCGGGTTCAGCACTTCGCCCCAGTAGTTGGTGGGAATGCCGCCCATATTGTAGTGCACGGTCGGCAGCACCGGGATCGGCTCTCGCGTCACGTCGACGCCGGCGAAGATCTTCGCCGATTCGGCGATACCGGGCAGGCGCTCGTGAATGACCGCCGGGTCCAGGTGGTCGAGATGCAGGAAGATGTGGTCCTTGTTCTTGCCGACGCCGCGGCCTTCGCGAATTTCCACGGTCATGCAGCGCGAAACCACGTCACGCGAGGCAAGGTCCTTCGCCGACGGCGCATAGCGCTCCATGAAGCGCTCGCCCTCGGCATTGACCAGATAACCGCCTTCGCCGCGCACACCCTCGGTGATGAGGCAGCCGGCACCATAGATGCCGGTCGGGTGGAACTGCACGAACTCCATGTCCTGCAGCGGCAGGCCAGCGCGGGCAACCATGCCGTTGCCATCGCCCGTGCAGGTATGTGCGGAGGTGCAGGAGAAATAGGCCCGGCCATAGCCGCCCGTCGCCAGCACCACCATCTTGGCGGCGAAGCGATGGATGGTGCCGTCCTCGAGGTTCCACGCCACAACACCGGTGCAAACACCGTCGGTCATGATCAGATCGAGGGCGAAATACTCAATGAAGAACTGTGCGTGGTTCTTCACCGACTGGCCGTAGAGCGTGTGCAGGATGGCATGGCCGGTACGGTCTGCCGCGGCGCATGTGCGCTGCACGGGTGGGCCGTCGCCGAAATTCTGCATGTGGCCGCCGAAGGGCCGCTGGTAGATCTTGCCTTCCTCGGTGCGCGAGAAGGGCACGCCATAATGCTCGAGCTCGTAGACAGCGGCCGGCGCCTCACGCGCGAGATATTCCATCGCGTCCACGTCACCGAGCCAGTCCGAGCCCTTAACCGTGTCGTAGAGATGCCACTGCCAATGGTCCGGACCCATGTTCTTCAACGAGGCGGCAATGCCGCCCTGCGCCGCCACCGTATGGGAACGGGTAGGAAAGACCTTGGTGATGCAGGCCGTCTTCAGGCCCTGTTCGGCCATGCCGAGCGTTGCGCGCAAACCGGCACCACCGGCACCGACGACAACGACATCAAACTTGTGGTCGACATAGGTATAGGCGTCTGCCGCCTTCTTTTCGTTTGCCTGTGCCATAACCGGGTTCAGCCTCCGAAGGCGATCTTGACGAGGGCGAAGAAGGAAACGACGCCCAGAATGAAAACGAATGAAATGTTGAGGAGCAGCAGAAGAACCTTCATGCCTTCCTTCTCGGCGTAATCCTCGATGATCATCTGCATGCCGAGCTTCATGTGATAGAGGATCGACAACAGCGCCAGCATCATGATGACGGTGATGACCGGATTGGCCAGAACGCCGCGGATTTCCTCGTAGGAGGCTCCGTTATAGGTAATCACGAAACCCACGAAGAAGATCACCAGCGGAATGTTGGCAAGCGCCGTCAGGCGCTGATGCCAGAAATGCCCGGTGCCTTCCTTGGCCGCTCCCATGCCGCGGGCGCGTTTCAGCGGTGTGCGCATGTCGCTCATGATCAGAACCCTCCGCGAACGGCGTAGCCGGCGATCCAGACGAGAACCGTGAGGATGACGGAAATGACGATCGAGGCCTTGGCCATTTTAGTTGACGTAGCCTTCTCAAGCGCCCTGCCGGTATCCCAGACAAGATGGCGCAGGCCGCCAATCATGTGGTGCAGCAGCGCCCAGGTGAAGCCGAACAGCACAAGTCGGCCGAACCACGACCCGTAAACGGCATTGACGAGATCGAAAGCTTCCTTGGAAGCGGCGGCGGCGGCCACCCAGACGACGAAAAGCACAATGCCGAAATAAAGCGCCCCACCGGTGATGCGGTGGATGATCGACATCAACATGGTCGGGATCAGGCGATAAATCTGCAGGTGTGGCGAAAGCGGCCTGGCGTGGATGCTCGTGGTTTTGCTCATGGCTACCCCAATTCGAAACCGGCGTGCGACGCGGGTGCCGCGATCACGACACTATACCCTGCCCGCGCCTTCCGGCTGTGGCTTTCTAATGCGCTTTTTGCGGTGCGTCAAAGCCGCAAAAGCGTTCCGGGACCTATATTTACCCCCTACATGAGAACTATGCATATAGGCCTTTGGTACTTCAAACGATTGAAGACCTTTGAACTTTGCGCAACTGTCCTTCTTCCTGTTTTCGCATGAAAAACGACATGTCGATCAAGCACCCCGGCGTTCGTGGCATTACCTGGAGCGACGCGCAGCCGGATGCCTGACTGATTCCCCGAAGGAATGCGCCCTGCTCTACCGTGTACAGGTGATCGGCTCTTTTCCGCTGACCATCCAGAGAGCATCGCGCCCGTCCAGAACCACTGCGTACAGCGCCTCGCCGAAACGTTCGGTCTGCCCCGGCGGGGCTGGCGGCAGATCCAGATCAATGCCGCGCGGACTATGAACACTCAACAGCGATCCTCGCCGCTCGAGCGTCATCTCCATTTCCTCTTCGCAGCGATAGGTGACCGGGCCCGAGAAGGCTGCAGCACCTGTCTTTTCCTGCCCCGGAGGCTGTCCGCCTTCTGTCGTGCATGCCGAAGTGAACAGCACCGCCGCGAGCGCCAGCACCGCCCCCGGCTTCAAGCCGATCGAGCGGTTTTGCCTGCGCACGCCTGGAACCGACATATCGGACTACCGCTCCTTGTCGTGCGCTTCTCCGGCGCCCTGCTCGAAACGGATGACGTGGCTCGTCCAGTCTGCAGGAGCAGCCACGGTTTCATATAATTTGCGGCCGTCTTCGGGTTGGCGCGGTGCATTGAAGGCGAGCCTTGTCCAGCCGCGCTCTTCCGCCTGATCGGCGATCACATCCACGAGCGCCTTGCCGATACCCTTGCGGCGATGCGCGTGGTGCACATAGAGATGGTCGACAAGCCCATACCGCATGCCCGAAACGGGATCCGGCAGGTCATAATAAACGGCGAAGCCGACAAGCTCGCCATCGAGCCGCGCACCGACGATCTCCGCCGCGCGATCCTGTAACAGGGTCTCGGCGTAATATTCGTCCGGCCTTCGCGGCGCACCGCGCTTAAGCGACTGGGTGTATGCGGCCAGAAGCGGCGCCAGAAGATGCGCATCTTTGAGACGCAGCGGTTGAATGTCGATCTGATGATTCTCGCCCATGCGTCACCCATCCTCGATATTAACCATGTCTGTCAATCGACATGTTCGGGCATCATGCTCCGCGTGACAAAGGTTAAGAAAGTCTTAATTTAGAGAAATCGAGGAGGCCACGAGGATTGTAAAGGAGCGATGGCGCGATGCCTTTGAAATCTCTGATCGTGGCGGCGGCGCTTGCCGCAGCAATGGCCGTGCCGGCTGCAGCCGGCGGGCTTACGGGTGAACGCGTCTATGCGGACGCCTATGGAAACCTGGTGATCCACAGTCGCACCGGTTACAAGCGCATCCTTGTCGGGCGCGGCTATATGGCGCAAGACTATGCAGGTCTTGGCGTAGAAAGCCCGCGCGTCGCCTATCTGGAGCGCCGCAATGGCGAGCTCTACGTGCGTCGCGGGCGCCCGTGCAGCGAGGGCGTTCTCATCAAGGGACGCAGCTATATGTACGGCCTGCCGGACGGCGTTCTGCCGGTCTTGACCGCTCCCTGCCGCTGACCGGGCACCCGATGCAGACCATCGAGGACACGCAGGCCGGACAAACAGACAGCCCGGCAAGGCGCGACAATAGGCAGCGCTTCCGCTGGAGAGGCGACGCAACCTTGATCGAAGCCGCCCTCGTCGGCGCGCTGATCGGCGCAACCGTCGTGCTTGGTATGTCACTGCGCGATCTTGTCGACCGTCGCGGTGGTCTCTGGCCTTCGGAGCCGACCCGGCCCGTGGCGGAAATCCCAGTGGAGAAGCCGGCAGAACTGTGCCGTCCTTCGACCGCATCCCGCCCGCTTCGGCTTGTACCGGGTTCAGGCCATGCAATGAAACTGTCTCTCGAGCAGGGCGGGAAGTTGATTGTCTCCGGCACGATCGAGCAGGGCGCGGCAGGCAGATTCCGCGACGAACTCGAAACCCGAGGCCGCACGATCGGCACGATTGTGCTCGATTCTCCCGGAGGCTCTCTGGGCGATGCAATGGCCATGGCCCGGCTCATCCGCGACCGTGGCCTTGCGACGCGGGTTAAAGCCGGCGGCACTTGCGCCTCGTCCTGTCCCCTGGTTCTGGCCGGCGGTGTGAAGCGAACGGTGGAAGTTGGCGCCTCCGTCAGCATCCATCAGTTTTACGCGACGCATGCGCAGGAGACCCCGGCGCAGGCCATGGCCGACGCCCAGCTTGTGACCGCGCGCATCTCCCGCCATCTCTCGACCATGGGCGTCGATCCGGCCCTGTGGCTGCACGCGCTCGACACGCCACCGCAGCGCCTCTACCGCCTCACGGGCGAGGAGTTGCAGGCCTACAGGCTGACGACCCGTCTCTAAATGTTCGCAGGCGGGCGGTTCACCTGACGCCCGCATAATTACAAGAAGAGAATAAGATCGAGCGACTTGCCGTTACCATAGAATGGCGAGGCGCTCGCAGCTTTCGACTTCAAGCGGATTCAGGGGCCCTCAGGAGGCTTCACCGCCCTCATCCGCCCTGTATTCGAGAATATCGCCCGGCTGGCAGCCCAGAACCTGGCAGATCTTTTCCAGCGTTTCGAAGCGGACGCCCCGCACCTTGCCGGACTTGAGCAGGGAAACATTCTGCTCGGTGATTCCGATCTGCTCCGCCAGTTCCTTCGAACGCATCTTACGCCGGGCCAGCATGACATCGAGATTGACGACAATAGCCATGGCTTAGATGAAACCCTTCTGGTCTGCGCGCACTTCAGCCGCCACGGTGATCAGGCGGCTCGTCATATACATGATCGAGGCAATCAGCAGCGCCAGCAGCTCCGAGCTACCGACACCCACGGCGAGCATCTTCTGCCCGGGCGGATTGCCCAGCGTCAGGACGAGGATAATGACCGTCTGCAACACGATACTCCCCCCGGCAACCGCCACGAAGGAAAGACCGGTGCGGCGCATCCAAAGTGCTGAATCTCCCGAAAGAGGCTCTTCGGCGGCAAATGCCCCGAACATGCGCCAGACACAATAAAGCGCGGCGACGAACAGTCCGAGCTGCACCAGCATCAACACCACCGTTACACCGATTGAAGATGAGGTAAGCGCAATCGGCCCGTCGATGGAAAGGCTCTGGCGCAACACCCCTTCAAAGCCCGCCTTGTCCGAAAACGAGCCGAGTATCACCCAGCAGGCGGCGACAAAAAGAACGCCCGTGAAGACGAGCACGATGTTTTGCATGAGGCGGCTCAAGCGGCGCAAGCGCTCCATATCGGCCATAAGATTCTCCTGTTGCATCTAAAAATTACTGTATTACGATAATTAATTATCCAATACCGTTTAGATTGCAAGAGAGATTCAATGCCACGCCCCTTTTTTTCCAAACGCCTGCTCACCCTCCTCTCGCCGCTGGCCCTGTGCGCCTGCATGACCGCCAATCCACGAGCGCTTTACGAGCTCTCCCGCTTCGACCCATTCAATGCGGAGCCAGACGCTATCGGCGTGGCCGTGAAAACCGACCGGAACCTGCGCGTGCAGACGGGTGACGTCGAACTGCGCGTCGCCCTGGAAAGTGAAAATCCGAAACAGACCTTCGACGAACGCTTCATTCTGTCCGTGGATGGCGCTGCTGCGCCTGGAAATCTCGCAAAGGAACTCGGTCCCCACGATCATGTTCTGGCGGCGGCGATTGCGCCGCAGGATCAATCACGTTTCAGAATTGTTCAGGAGAAAGCACGCACTGCGCGCGCGCAAAACACCACGAAGGGCAAGGGCACATTGTCCATATCCGTCAGCGGATTGTGCAGGACCGGCCCCCTGTCATCCGCAAAGCCTACGGTGCGAAACTATATGCGCACCGTGGCGAACGGAGACTTCTTCCCGTTGAGCGGAGAAATACCATTGTCGGAGGTTTTCGGCAAAGCCGCGCTTTCAGCTCAGGAGATTCCGGCCTGCAAAGAGGTCCGTCCACGCTGAAGCATTTTGTCATGCAGTCGCTTGGCGCCCGAACAAACGTTACAGCCCGGCATGCACCGGGCTGCAACACTGCTGGATCAGCCCTGCGGCCACTCGCGGATATCCACGAAATGGCCGGTGATGGCGGCAGCGGCAGCCATGGCCGGCGAGACGAGATGCGTGCGGCCCTTAAAGCCCTGACGGCCCTCGAAATTGCGATTCGAGGTGGAAGCGCAGCGCTCGCCCGGCCTCAGCCGGTCGTCGTTCATGGCAAGACACATGGAGCAACCCGGCTCACGCCAGTCGAAGCCGGCAGCCTTGAAGATCTTGTCGAGCCCTTCGGCCTCGGCCTGCGCCTTCACGAGGCCCGAACCCGGCACGATCATGGCATTGACCCGGTCATTTACCTTTTTGCCCTCGGCAACCTTGGCGGCTGCGCGCAGATCCTCGATGCGGCCATTGGTGCAAGAGCCGATGAAGACGCGGTCAATGGCAATGTCGGTGATCTTCGTACCGGCATTGAGGCCCATATATTCGAGCGCACGCTTCTTGGAGATACGCTTGGTCTCGTCAGCGATATCGTCCGGATTCGGAACAACGCCGGTGATCGACACAACGTCCTCGGGAGAGGAGCCCCAGGTCACGATGGGCGGCAGATTGGCCGCATCGAGCCGCACGATACGGTCGAATTCCGCCCCCTCTTCCGTGTTCAGCGTATCCCAGTAGGCGCGGGCCAGATCCCACGCCTTGCCCTTGGGGGCGCGCGGACGGTCCTGGATATAGGCATAGGTAGTTTCGTCCGGCGCGATCAGGCCGGCGCGCGCGCCGCCTTCAATCGACATGTTGCAGACGGTCATGCGGCCTTCCATGGAAAGCGCACGGATCGCTTCGCCCGCATATTCCATCACATGGCCGGTACCGCCGGCAGTACCGATCTCGCCGATGATGGCGAGAATGATGTCCTTTGCCGTCACGCCGTCCGGCAGCTTGCCGTCCACCTGGATCAGCATGTTCTTGGCACGGCGCTGGATCAGCGTCTGCGTGGCCAGAACATGCTCGACCTCGGAGGTGCCGATACCGTGTGCCAGCGCGCCAAAGGCGCCGTGGGTCGAGGTGTGGCTGTCGCCGCACACAATGGTCATACCCGGCAGCGTGAAACCCTGCTCAGGTCCCACGATGTGCACGATGCCCTGACGTTCGTCATTGGCGTCGTAGTACTCGATCCCGAAATCGGCGGCGTTCCTGGCGAGCGCATCGACCTGGATGCGGCTTTCCTCGTTCTTGATGCCGAACTTGCGGTCGGGCGAGGTCGGAACATTATGATCCACCACAGCCAGCGTCTTCTCCGGGTGGCGCACGGCGCGGCTTGCCATGCGCAGCCCCTCGAAGGCCTGCGGGCTGGTCACCTCATGCACGAGGTGACGGTCGATATACAGGAGGCACGTGCCGTCATCCTGCTGATCGACCAGATGGTCATCGAAAATCTTGTCGTAGAGCGTGCGTGATTTGGTCATTTTGGTCATCCCTAGCGGAACGTGATGGAAGGCTTGCCGGCAACCCTCGTGGCACCGGGTGGCGTGGTCCGCCTAAGGAAGTCGGCTTAAAAGCGAGCCGGAAACCCACGAGAAAAAGCGTGCCGGCAAGCGCTTGACGTCCTGCAGCACAAAACCCTTGTAGGTCGGATTTCCGAAAAGGTCTTCCATGGCCTGCCTATTACCAGCCTTTCACAGGCTGGGCAATCGCCCCATGACGACGCGGACGGCATATCTTGCCGCCCCGGCAGGGCCGCTTCCGCGCCTCTAAAACAAAAAAGCGCGCCGAAGCGCGCTCTTTCGAAACTCAATGAAAAGCAGCCTATTCGGCGTTGCCCTCTGCAGCGGCGGCTTCCTGAGCCTTGGCTGCTTCCTCGGCTGCCTTTTCCGCAGCGAGCGCCTGGGCTGCTGCGATCTTCTCGGCCTCGACGCGAGCCTTCTCCTCGGCCAGCGCCTGGCGCTCGGCATCGTTCAGGCGGCGGGCGCGGGCACCCGTGTTCTCGGTGATACGAGCCGACTTGCCGCGGCGATCGCGCAGATAGTAGAGCTTGGCGCGGCGCACACGGCCACGGCGAACCACCTCGACGCCCTCGACGAGCGGGGAGTAGACCGGGAACACGCGCTCGACGCCTTCACCGTAGGAAATCTTGCGAACCGTGAAGTTCTCCTGGAAGCCCGAGCCGGAGCGCGCGATGCACACGCCTTCATAGGCCTGGACGCGGGTACGCGTACCCTCGGTGACGCGCACGAGAACGCGCAGCGTGTCGCCGGGCTGGAATTCGGGAAGCTTGCGCTGGGCAGCGATTTTTTCGGCCTGTTCGGCTTCGAGCTGACGGATGATATCCATCTCGGTATCCTCTTGTTCTTCTCGAACCGTCAGAGCGCTCATCCCGAGGGCAGTTCCAGACCGCCTTCTGAGTGCCCTCCCTCAAAACAGAAGCGGGGAGAAGCAGGAGCGAATTCACGCGTTCTTTGATTAAATTTCCGGCGCTAGCCGTTTGCGTGCGGGGCACATACACGAGAACCGTGCACGAATCAACAGTCTTTGACCTCCACCCATGCCTAGGCCATCCGACTAATATACACGCTCCATAACAATCTATAGAAGGTACTATCGGATTTAATCGCGTAATAATTGTATTCATGATACGTCATATTCCAAGGGCAACTGTGCTAAATTGGGAATACGCGTGAATGAAGCAGAATTGCAGGCCGCCCTGGCCCCGCATCTGCTTCCGCCATCACATGAGATGCGCTCAAACAAATCCGGTCACGGTTCCAAGGGGAAAAGTCTTGTCATTCAATGATCTGTCCGGCGGTTCCGTTATTCTTCTTGCGCCGTTCGACGATAACACCATCAAGCGCCTCAATATCTTTCTTTCCAACAAAGACGCCCCGCAGAAGAGCGCTTTGACCCCGCCCTTCAAGAAAGGTTCCCCAGAACGATGAGCTCCGACCGTATGCCACGATCCCTGAAAGGCGAATAGAATGACAATTCATATGAACCTGATCGACGGCGAATGGGTCGGGGACAATCTCATCCCGAACATCAATCCCTCCGATACAGGCGATATCGTGAGCGAGTTCACGCGCGCCACCGTCGCCCAGGCTCAGGCAGCCAGCGAGGCGGCGTTACGGGCCTTTCCCTTATGGTCCCATTCGAGCTTTGTGGAGCGTCATGGCATCCTGAGCCAAGCAGCCAGCGAGATAATTGCCCGGAAGGAGGAGATCGCCCGCCTTCTTTCGCGCGAGCAGGGAAAAACCCTTGCCGAGGCAAATGCGGAGACTGTGCGGACGGCGCAGATATTCGACTATTATGCCGGGGAGGCGATGCGGCTCGCCGGCGAGGTTCTACCCTCTCCCCGGCCCGGTGTGGTGATTCAGGTGACGCGCGAACCGGTTGGCGTCATTGGTGTCATAACACCCTGGAGCTTCCCCTTGGTCATACCCGCCTGGAAAATTGCCCCCGCACTTTGCTACGGAAACACGGTTGTCTTCAAACCCGCCGAACTGACGCCCGGTTCGGCCTGGACGCTTGTGGACATACTGCACCGGGCTGGCCTGCCGCACGGCGTCCTCAACCTCATCATCGGCGAGGGAATGGTGGTCGGCCAGGCGATGATAGACCATCCCGACATCCATGCCCTGACATTTGCGGGCTCCGAATCCATTGCTGAACGCGTCGCGGCGGCCAGCGTACGTCATGGCCGCAAATACAAGCTTGCCGTAGGAGCAAAGAACCCTCTCGTAATTCTCGATGATGCAGATCTGGACGCAGCCGTTGGCTGCGCCATCGAAAGCGCCTTCTTCTCCGCCGGCCAATGCGGCACCGCATCGTCCCGCCTGATCGTGACCGAGAACATTCACGACCGCTTCGTCACGGCGATGGCGGAACGGCTGGAAACACTGCAGGTCGGGCATGCGCTCGATGAGGCAACGAAGATCGGGCCAGTCGTCGACGAAATGCAGCTCAACCAGAGTGAGCGCTACATCGCCATAGGGCAGGAGGACGGCGCGAACCTCGTCTGCGGCGGGAACCGCGTGTCGCGCGAGACACCGGGCTTCTACTTGCAGCCAGCCCTCTTCACGGAATGCAGCAACTCCATGCGCATCGCCCGCAAGGAGATATTCGGGCCGGTTGCAGCCGTCATCCGTGTGCGCGATTATGAGGAAGCCCTCGCGATAGCCAACGAAAACACATTCAACATCTCTGCCGGCATCTGCACGACCGACATCAGCCATGCCAACCATTTCCGCCGCAATGCGGAAGCAGCAATGGTCATGGTCAATCTGCCGACCGCCGGAGCGGATTTTCATGCATCCTTCGGAGCACGCAGGGAATCGAGTGTCGGCCCGCGCGAGCAGAGCCGCAACGCCGCCGAATTTTATACCAGGGTCAAGACCGCCTATACCGCAATCTAGATGTCCCGCCCCGAAACTCGAAGATGCATCACGCGCCGATGCGCCCAAGATGCGTGTCCTTGAAACTGCTTGCACGCTTCAACCCGTAGCCCAGCGCCCGGTCGATGCCGATATGGGCTGCAAGGATCAAGGCCACTTGCTCGACAAGCTGCACCTCCAGAAAATATCCAGCCAGATAGATAATCACCGGAGCAACCCAGCTGTGCACGCAATTATAGGACCAGGCACCGACGCGCGGCCCCCCGATATAGCCAAGCATCGAAATATCCGGGACCAAGATCAGGGCAAGAAACAACCACCAGCTCCCGTCTGAAAGCTGATAAGCGGCCAATGCAGCCAGGGCCAGGAATCCACCCTCGACGCGCAAGAGCCTTGTCATTTCCCGTTCTTCTCGATCGCATAGGCCGCCCAGAGATCGGGCCGCCGCTCACGCGTAAGCTTCTCGGCCTCCGCTCGTCGCCAGGCGGCAATCCGCGCATGATTGCCAGACAGAAGCACCTCGGGGATGGCCCGCTCCTCGAAAAGCTGCGGGCGGGTATATTGCGGATGCTCCAGCAGTCCTCCTTCGAAGCTTTCCTCGGTGCCCGAATGCTGATTGCCCATCACGCCGGGCAGAAGGCGGATCACCGCATCGAGCAGCACCAGCGCTGCCGGCTCGCCGCCTGAAAGGATGTAGTCGCCGATGGAAACCTCTTCCAGCGCCCGCGCCTCTATCAGACGCTGGTCGACTCCCTCGAAACGACCGCAAAGAATCACGGCTCCCGGTCCGTCGGCCAATGCGCGCACCCGTTTCTGGGTCAACGGCCGGCCGCGGGGGCTCATCAGAAGCCTGGGGCGCGGGTCCTCCGGCGGAGCGACCGCATCGAGCGCCTGCGAAAGAATATCGGCACGCATGACCATCCCCGCCCCGCCTCCGGCGGGCGTGTCATCGACGGTCCGGTGCTTGTCACTCGCGAAATCGCGCACTTGCACCGTATCCAGTGACCAGCGCCCGGCCTCCCGCGCCTTGCCGGCCAGGGAGAAATCGAGCATGCCGGGAAACATCTCGGGATAAAGGGTGAGTATGGTCGCGTGAAAACTCACGGCGCCTCTCCCTCCAGCCCTTCATCCTCGTCCCCGCCGGCAAGCCCGGCTGCCGCGCTGTCCAGATGAACGACGCCGGTTGCAAGATCGACCTGCGGAACCGCCGCCCGGCTGAAAGGCACCATGACCGTTCCGCCGGCGGCAAACGTGATTTCCAGAATGTCGCCGGCTCCGAAATTATGCAGCGCCTTGACCCTGCCGATCTTCGCGCCGGTCTCGTCCGCAACCGATAGGCCGATGAGATCGGCGTGATAATATTCCTCTTCGTCGAGATCTGCAGGCAAAGCCGCGCGCGCGACGAAAAGCTCCGTACCGCTCAGCGCTTCGGCAGCGGAGCGATCCTTCACCTCCGCGAAGCGCGCCACGACAACATTCTTGACGGGACGCACGTCCAGAACGGTAAAGCTGCGCCCGTCAGCGGCGAGGAGCGGACCGTAGTCGCCAAGCGCCAGCGGATCGCCCGTGAAGGTCTTGACGCGGACCTCCCCGCGCAAGCCCTGTGCGGCTCCGATGACGGCGAGCTGGACCAGCGCCTCGTTCTTCTTTGGTTTGTTCATATGCCTCTACAGCCTCTCGGCGGATCATTTCTGATCGGAAAGGCTGGCTTATGCCTCGCTCGGGGGCTTCCCCGCAAGCTTGTCGGAGAGAAGCTCCATGCGATCTGCAAGATTGCCGAGCACACCGGTCAGGGCGGAATCGTTCCGGTCGGCCTGCATCAGCGCCTCGTCCCGCGTCTTGCGCAGGGTCGCGATCTCGCTCTCCATGCCGCGCACGCGCTTCTGCAACTCGGCAAGCTCGTCCATCACCATGATGCCGGCCATCACTGCCAGGCGGTGATCGCCGATTTCGCCGAACGAACCCTTGAGATGCATCACATAGCGGTCGAAGCGCTGTGCGAGATCGATAAGATGCTCTTCCTGCCCTTCATCGCAGGCCATGCGGTAGGATTTGCCATCAATGGTGACCGTGACCTGAGCCATCGCAACGCCTTATCGATCCAGAACGGCCCGGATGGTCTCCATGGCCGTGACCAAACGCCGCGAGACTTCGCGGTTCACTTCCTCGAGCCGTTCGGCCCGCGCCTCGGATTTGTCGATTTCCTGCGCCAGCCTGGCGCGATCGGCATTCATCCGCTGCACTTCCGCATCGGCGTCGGCATAGTCCTGCTCATGCTCAAGGCGTGCGTCCACCGCATCCTCGAGCGAGGCCAGCGCCTTTTCCAGACGCCCGAGCACCTCCTTGAGCGTGGTTTCACCACCCATGGCCGCCAACCCCAGTCCTACGGCCCCGGATTTCCGCTTTTATGCGCCTCATGCGAAAAAAGCACTCCAGAACCGGTATGACACAGGCAATCCGCTTACCCTTACAAGGGCCACGCTGGTTTCACGCATTTTCGCCGTGATGCCGAAAGGTATACAAGGCAAAGCCGCGCGCACGAATCGCAGGTCATACAAACACGTTACGGCCAAAAGATTAGGCGGCGTGTGAACCGCCCGTCAACAAAGGGCGAGCACCAATCCCCCAAATTGGTAAAACGTTCCTGCAACACTCCGTGTATCGCACGCTGCTGCATCCGGCCCGCAATTCGGCGTATGGGCTGGTGCCTTTACCCCCCTCTTTGTTGACTTCAAGGCCGCAACTGGTATGTGTCGCCTGCCTTTTCGAGGGGCCGGTGAAGGGTGCGCCGGCTCATGGACAAACGCCTGCAGCGGACCAGCGAGCAATCATGATCTCACGCGAAAAACACGACCGGATGGCAAATGCGATCCGTTTTCTTTCCATGGATGCCGTGGAGCACGCCAATTCCGGACACCCCGGCCTGCCCATGGGCGCGGCCGACATCGCCACGGTGCTCTTCACCCGCTTCATGACCCATGACCCCAAGAAGCCGAGCTGGCCCGACCGTGACCGCTTCGTGCTTTCGGCCGGCCATGGCTCGATGCTCATCTATTCGCTGCTCTATCTCCTCGGCTACGAAGACATCACGATCGACGAGATCAGGAACTTCCGCCAGCTCGGTTCGCGCACGGCCGGTCACCCCGAATTCGGCCACGCAGCCGGCATCGAGACGACGACCGGGCCGCTCGGACAGGGCATCGCGAACTCCGTCGGCATGGCAATCGCAGAGCGCATCCTCAATGCCCGCTTCGGCGATGACCTCGTGGATCATTACACCTACGTGCTGGCCGGCGACGGCTGCCTCATGGAAGGTATCAGCCAGGAAGCGCTCGCTCTTGCCGGCCACCTGAAGCTGAACAAGCTTATCGTCCTCTTCGACGACAACCAGATTTCCATCGACGGTCCGATCTCGCTCTCCGATTCCACCGACCAGTGCGAGCGTTTCGCCGCATCGGGCTGGAACACCATGCGCTGCGACGGCCACGACCCCGAAGCCATTGCCAAGGCAATCGAGGCAGCGCGCGCGTCCGACCGCCCGACCATGATCGCCTTCCGCACCACCATCGGCTTCGGTGCGCCGACCAAATCCGGATCAGCCAAGGTGCATGGCTCCCCGCTTGGCAAGGAAGAGATTGCCGGCGCCCGCAAGGCGCTCGGCTGGAATGCCGATCCCTTCGTCATTCCCTCCGACATTCTCGACGACTGGCGTCTCGCTGGTCTCCGCTCCGCCAAGGAGCGCAAGGCATGGGAAGAGCGGCTGACCGCCGCTGATGCGGAAACCCGCGGCGAGTTCGAACGCCGCATGCGCGGCGCGCTTCCCGAAAGCTTCGACGCCGTGGTCGCCGAATACAAGCAGACCCTTGTCGCCGAGCCCCCGAAGGTCGCAACACGCAAGTCTTCCGAGATGGCGCTCGAGGCAATCAACGCCATCGTGACGGAGACCATCGGCGGTTCCGCCGACCTGACCGGCTCGAACAACACCAAGACCAGCCAGACCAAGCCAATCACCCCGGAGGATTTCTCGGGCCGCTACATCCACTACGGTATTCGCGAACACGGCATGGCCGCTGCCATGAACGGCATGGCGCTGCACGGTGGCATAATTCCCTATGGCGGCACCTTCCTGACCTTCTCGGACTATGCCCGCCCTGCCATGCGGCTTGCCTCGCTGATGCAGATTCGATCCATCTTCGTCATGACGCACGATTCCATCGGCCTCGGCGAAGACGGTCCGACCCACCAGCCGGTCGAACATCTTGCAGCCCTGCGCGCCATTCCCAATCATTACGTCTTCCGTCCCGCCGATGCGGTCGAGGCCGCCGAATGCTGGCAGGCCGCACTCAAGGCGGAGAAGACACCTTCCACGCTCGCCCTGTCGCGGCAAAATCTCGCACCGCAGCGTCTCGAGCATGAGGAAGACAATCTCTGCGCCCGCGGCGCCTACGAGCTCGCAGGTTCCGAGGACGAGGCGGAAGTTGCCCTCTTCGCCACCGGCTCCGAGGTCGAGATCGCCATGGCAGCCAAGGCGTTGCTCGATGCCGCCGGACACCCGGCTCGCGTCGTTTCCGTGCCCTGCTTCGAACTGTTCGAGGAACAGACCGCCGATTACCGCAAGGCCGTGATCGGAAAGGCAAAAGTCAATGTCGCCATCGAGGCCGGCATTCGCCAGGGTTGGGATGCGATCATCGGCTCCGAGGGCGTGTTCATCGGTATGACGGGCTTCGGTGCAAGCGCGCCGGCGCCGGTGCTCTACAAGCATTTCGGTATTACGGCGGAAGCCGCTGCCGCTGCCGCCCAGAAGCGCCTGGCAATGCTCGGTTGAGCCTGTCGGCGCAAGCGCCCTACGAAATTGGACCAGTAAATGCTGGCCCCAATATCTGGATTATTGGAGCTGACGCCGCTATGAAGCGGCGTCTTTTCCCGTGCGCGCACGGGCACTCACCCGCCGGAGGAAGTTCATGACCGTCAAAATCGCCATCAACGGATTTGGCCGCATCGGCCGCAATGTGGTCCGCGCCATCTATGAATCGGGCCGCAAGGATATCGATGTCGTCGCCATCAACGACCTTGGCCCGGTCGAAACCAACGCCCATCTGCTGCGCTATGACAGCGTTCATGGCCGTTTCCCCTCGCAGGTGACGGTCGAGGGCGACACGATCAACATCGGCACCGACTCGTTCAAGGTCTTCGCGGAGCGCGATCCCTCAAAGCTGCCCTGGGGAGACCTGGGCGTCGACATCGTGATGGAATGCACCGGCATCTTCACGTCCAAGGAGAAGGCCTCCCTGCATCTGCAGGCTGGCGCCAAGCGCGTGCTCGTCTCCGCCCCGGCAACCGGCGCCGACCTCACGGTGGTCTACGGTGTCAACCACGACAAGCTCTCCAAAGAGCACCTGATCGTCTCGAATGCCTCCTGCACCACCAACTGCCTGGCCCCGGTCGCCAAGATCCTGAACGACAGCTTCGGCATCGAGAAGGGCTTCATGACCACGGTTCACGCCTATACGGGTGACCAGCCGACGCTCGACACCATGCACAAGGACCTCTACCGCGCCCGTGCAGCAGCGATGTCGATGATCCCGACCTCCACGGGTGCTGCCAAGGCCGTCGGCCTTGTCCTGCCGGAACTCAATGGCAAGCTCGATGGCGTCTCCATCCGCGTGCCGACCCCGAATGTCTCGGTCATCGATTTCAAGTTCGTGCCGAAGCGGAAGGTCACCGTCGAGGAAGTCAACAATGCGCTCGTTGCCGCCGCAGACGGTCCCCTCAAGGGCATCCTCGCCTACACGAACGAACCGCTGGTCTCGATCGACTTGAACCACAACCCCGCCTCTTCGACCTTCGCGCTCGATCAGACGAAGGTGATCGAAGGCGATCTGGTCCGAGTCATGTCCTGGTACGACAACGAGTGGGGTTTCTCCAACCGCATGTCGGATACCGCCGTGGCGTTCGGCAAGACCATCGGTTGATCGCCCTACAGATTGCTTGAAAGCGAGATTTATCAGCACCCGGCCTTCTGGCCGGGTTCTTTTTTTGCCCGTCGCACTTGAATCTCAATTCCGCCGCATCTTTTATAAAGAAGAACAGCAACTTGCGGCGCGAACACAACCGAGAGGCGAATGGACCAGGGAATATACCTCATCATACTTGTAGGCACTGCCCTGGTGCTGTTCGCTGCGTTCTCCAGCCTTATCGCTTTTCGCTTTGGCGCTCCCCTCCTCCTCGTCTTCCTCGGCATCGGTCTGGGAGCCGGTACCGACGGTTTGGGGCTGGACTTCAACAACGCTGCGCTGGCCTATTTCATCGGGTCTCTGGCCCTTGCGATCATCCTGTTCGATTCAGGGTTCGGCACGACGTTAAGCACCTTCAAGCAGGCGGCAGCCCCGGCTCTCGTCCTTGCAACGCTGGGCGTGGTCCTGACAGCCGGGCTCGTCGGCGTCGCAACCTTCTACGTGACGGATTTCTCCTGGCTCGAATCTTTCCTCCTTGGCGCAACCGTCGCCTCGACAGACGCGGCAGCCGTTTTCTTCCTTCTGCGTGTCGGCAACATTTCTGTGCGGGAGCGGGTGCGCTCCACACTGGAAGTCGAATCGAGCTCGAACGATCCCATCGCCATCTTCCTCACCGTCGCCATGGTGACGCTGATCGGCAGCGGTGACATCGTCAAGCCGAATGCGCTGGCAATCGATATCGTCTTCGGCTTTCTCCAGCAGATGAGCATTGGCCTCATCGTTGGCGTTCTGGGCGGCTATGCCATCGTGCGGCTGGTGATGCGCCTTAAGCTGGAACAAGGCCTGCTTCCGATCTTCGTGCTGGCGCTTTCCCTGCTCGTCTTCGCCCTGACGGGCACGATGGGCGGCTCGGGCTTTCTTGCCGTGTATGTGGCCGGCCTCATGGCCGGTAATGCGCGGCTGCGCTCGACAGCCATGTTGAAGCGCTTCCAGGACGGCGTGACCTGGCTTGCCCAGATCATCATGTTCCTGGTGCTCGGCCTGTTCGCGACACCTTCGCAGTTTCCGTCGATCATCGTGCCGGCACTGCTGATCGGCTTCTTCCTGATCTTCATCGCCCGCCCGCTCGCCGTGATGCTATGCCTTTTGCCGTTCCGTTTCACCCACGCGGAAACAGCCTTCATCTCATGGGTCGGCCTGCGTGGCGCGGTGTCTATTCTGCTCGCCATCATGCCGCTTATCGACGGGTTGGAAAACGGCCGCGCCCTGTTCAACATTGTCTTCATCATGGTGCTGGTGTCCCTCATCGTGCAGGGCTGGAGCATCGGCCCGCTGGCGCGCCGGCTGGCGCTCACCGTGCCGCCGCGCATGGGACCGCTGAACAAGGTCGAGCTGGAGCTTCCAGGCTCCGCCCGCCACGAGCTGCTCGCCTACCGCGTTGTGGCGGGAAGTCCCGTCGAACGGGGCCAGCGCATCCCCCGCTGGGCAAAGCCCTCGCTCGTGGTGCGCGATGGCCGCTCCATGACCTATCAATATGCCGGACGCCTGGCCGCCGGCGACCACGTCTATATCTTCGTGCCCGATCGCTATCCCCGCCTGCTCGACAGGCTGTTCGCAAGCCCTGTCGAGATGGATCCGGAAGACGCGGAATTCTTTGGCGCCTTCGCGGTCGATCCCGAACGCCCCGCCTCCGACATCGAGGCAGCCTATGCGCTTGGCTTGAACGAGGACGAACAGAAGATGACCATCGCCGAACTCGTGAGGGAAAAGCTCGGCGGCCGCGCCGAATATGGCGACCGCACACAGCTCGGCCCCATCGAGCTTATCGTTCGCGACGTCGACGAGAGCGGCAAGATAAGCGCTATCGGGCTTTCCCTGGATCCACCTGCCGCCGCCGTTCGGGTGCCCGTCTTCATGAGCCCGCTCGAAATGCTGCGCCGCCTGATCGGTCGCCTGAAGAACAAGCCGGCAAGCTGACACAGACGGCAACACCACTTTTCGCAGGCACTTCCCCACCGGCGTCTTGCGAACCGCGCGGGGGCATGTATGGTCGCCGACGAATTTCCAAAGGAGGCAGTAGCGGGACATGCCGAACTTCAAGACCCTTGATGACCTGACCGATATTGTCGGCAAACGCGTTCTCGTGCGTGTCGACCTCAATGTACCGGTGCAGGATGGCCATGTCTCAGACACGACGCGCATAGAGCGCATCGCACCGACGCTGGCGGAGCTGTCCGACAAGGGCGCCAAGGTCATCCTTCTCGCTCATTTCGGCCGCCCCAAGGGCAAGCCCGATCCCGCTGCCTCCCTCCAGCCCATCGCCTATGCCGTGGAAACAACGCTCGACCGCCGTATCCATTTCGCCAAGGACTGCATTGGCGCACCAGCTGCGGAAGCCATAGCCGAGATGGCCAATGGCGACATTCTGCTCCTCGAGAACACTCGCTTTCACGCAGGCGAGGAGAAGAATGATCCGGCATTCGCCAAAGCGCTTGCCGAAAACGGCGATATCTATGTGAACGACGCCTTTTCCGCCGCCCATCGCGCGCATGCCTCCACCGAGGGATTGGCGCATCTGCTGCCCTCCTACGCCGGACGCACCATGCAGGCGGAGCTGGAAGCGCTGGAAAAGGGTCTTGGCGATCCGGCGCGGCCCGTGCTCGCCATCGTCGGCGGAGCCAAGGTTTCCACCAAGATCGACCTGCTCATGAACCTCGTGAAAAAGGTCGATGCCCTTGTGATCGGCGGCGGCATGGCGAACACCTTCCTCGCCGCACGCGGCACCGAGGTCGGCAAATCCCTATGCGAGCATGACCTTGCTGCCACGGCAAAGCAGATCATGATCGAAGCTGCGGAAAGCAGCTGTGCCCTGATCCTGCCCGTGGATGCCGTCGTGGCGCGCGAATTCAAGGCAGGGGCGGAAAACGAGGTGGTCGGCATAGAGAACGTGCCGGCCGACGCCATGATCCTCGATGTCGGCCCATTGAGCGTCGAGAAGATCGAGGAATGGCTGGATCGCGCCGACACTGTTGTATGGAACGGTCCGCTCGGTGCCTTCGAGATCGCGCCATTCGATGCGGCAACGGTTGCCGCCGCCCGCCATGCGGCCCAGCGCACCAGCGAGGGTCTTCTGGTTTCGGTGGCCGGTGGCGGAGACACGGTTGCCGCGCTCAACCATGCGGGCGTCGCCGATGCCTTCACCTATGTATCGACGGCGGGCGGTGCATTTCTCGAATGGATGGAAGGCAAGGCGCTTCCGGGTGTCGAGGCTCTTGCGACGGCAGGCTGAGCCCATTGCGACAACGCGTTAAGCCCATTGCGACAGCGCGTTAAGCAAAGTGTGAACAGGTAGGTATTTCAATCGATTAGGGCCTGTCCATCCGCATTCCGTTTGCCGGCGGCATCTGCTATGCGCTGCACGATGGAACAGACAGGAGACCTGAAATGAGCGAACGCCTCGAGGATATTGCAGCCGCCATGGTGAGCCCAGGCAAGGGCATTCTGGCAGCGGACGAAAGCTCCGGCACGATCAAGAAGCGCTTCGACACGATCGGCCTCGAGTCGACCGAGGAAAATCGCCGCGATTACCGGGAAATGCTGTTCCGCGCCGACGATGCGATGAAGAACTGCATCTCCGGCGTCATCCTGTTCGACGAAACCTTGCGCCAGAAGGCCGCTGATGGCACGCCGCTGGCCGAAGTCATCCGCGCCGCCGGCGCAGTGCCGGGCATCAAGGTCGATGCCGGCGCCAAGCCGCTGCCGGGCTTCGAAGGCGAGACGATCACCGAGGGCCTTGACGGCCTGCGCGACCGCCTTGCCGAGTATCACGGCCTTGGCGCCCGCTTTGCGAAGTGGCGCGGCGTGATATCCATCTCCAACGACCTGCCGAACTGGGGCGCCGTCAAGCAGAACGCTCAGGCATTGGCCCGCTACGCAGCACTTTGCCAGGAAGCCGGCATCGTGCCGATCGTCGAGCCGGAAGTGCTCATGGACGGCAAGCCGGGCGATCATTCCATCGACCGCTGCTATGAAGTCACCGAATGGGTGCTGAAGTCTGTCTTCGACGAACTCTACGACGCACGCGTCTCGCTTGAAGGCATGGTGCTCAAGCCGAACATGATCATCGACGGCAAGAACGCCCGCAAGGCAAGCCGCGAGGAAGTCGCCGAGAAGACCGTGCGTTGCCTCAAGGCGACTGTTCCGGCCGCCGTGCCCGGCATCGCTTTCCTGTCCGGCGGCCAGTCGGACGAAGAAGCGACCGCGCATCTTTCCATCATGAACGCCAACTACGACATGCCTTGGGCGCTCACCTTCTCCTATGGCCGCGCCCTGCAGGCTGCGGCTCTCAAGGCATGGGGTGGCAAGAAGGAGAATGTGGCCGCCGGCCAGCGCGCCTTCACGCACCGCGCAAGGATGAACAGCCTTGCCGCCACCGGCGAATGGAAGCAGGCGCTCGAAGCCGCCTGAACCGCGCAAAGCACGAATGAAAAAAAGCCCGCCGACAGGCATCGGCGGGCTTTTTTGCGGCCCCGGAACCGTCATCCCTTACTTCTCCCCGCAAGCGGAAGGCGGGAAGGGCAGGTGCCGTTTTATTCCCCCCGCAGCAGGATCGTCAGCGAGACGGCCGCCAGCGCAATGAGCGCCAGCTTCCAGAAATCGCTGCGCCGCTTCAATCCCGGCAGCCCGAGCGGCTTGATGAGATGCACGATCATCATCGCCAGGATCAGAAGCAGCAGGATTTTGCTCATGGATGGACCAAAAGGAAGATTCGTTACTTCCCTTGTGCCCGTCCCGACGAAGGCTGTCAAAGGCGCCTCCCCTCCGCCGCAAGTCTGATTTACGCTCTTGCCGGGAATCCGATATGAATTCCTGTGAGAATAGGCATTGTCCGGCAGGGAGGAGCGGGATGGCGTCACGCTATCATGAAGTCTATCAGTCCTGGAAACAGGATCCCGAAGCATTCTGGGCGGATGCCGCCCGTGAAATCGACTGGTTCACCCCTTGGGAGAAAGTGTTCGATCCCGATGCCGGGGCTTATGGACACTGGTTCACAGGCGCCACCTGCAACACCTGCTTCAACGCGCTCGACCGGCATGTGGCCGCCGGACGCGGCGAACAGACGGCTCTCATCTACGACAGCCCCATCGGTGGAAAGCAGAAGAGCTTCACCTACAGCGCATTGAAGGACGAGGTTTCCGCGCTCGCCGCAGTCCTGCAGGACCTCGGCGTAGAAAAGGGTGACCGCGTCATCATCTATATGCCGATGGTGCCGGAAGCCGTTTTCGCGATGCTGGCCTGCGCGCGCATAGGGGCCGTCCATTCCGTCGTATTCGGAGGCTTCGCCGCCCGTGAGCTGGCAGCGCGCATCGATGATGCTGCCCCCAAAGCCATCGTTTCGGCGTCCTGCGGCCTGGAACCCGGCCGTATCGTTTCCTACAAGCCCTTGCTCGACGAAGCGATCCGCCTGTCAAAGGTTAAACCGCAGAGTTGTCTTGTCCTGCAACGCGAGGAGCAGACCTGCGACCTCGTGGAAGGCAGGGACCACGACTATGAGGCGCTGGTGGGTAGCGCCCGCGCGGCTGGCCGCGACGTACCATGCGTACCGGTTCTTGCCACCGATCCGCTCTATGTTCTCTACACATCCGGCACCACCGGCCGGCCCAAGGGCGTGGTGCGCGATAATGGCGGCCATATGGTCCGGCTCAAATGGTCCATGTTCAACGAGTATGGCGTAAAGCCGGGAGAAACCTTCTGGGCAGCGTCCGATGTGGGCTGGGTGGTCGGCCACTCCTACATCGTCTATGCCCCCCTCCTGCACGGCTGCACGACAATCCTCTTCGAGGGAAAACCCGTTGGCACACCGGACGCGGGCGTCTTTTGGCGAGTCATTGCCGAACACGGCGTCGTAGCGCTCTTCACCGCCCCGACAGCCTTCCGCGCGATCCGCACCGCCGATCCCGATGCGGAACTGCTGGCCGGTTACGACATGAGCCGTTTCCGCACTCTCTTCCTTGCCGGCGAACGCGCCGACCCAGACACGGTGAAGTGGGCAGAAAGAACACTGGGCGTACCGGTGATCGATCACTGGTGGCAGACGGAGACCGGGGCGCCGATCAGCCAGGATCCCGTCGGCCTCGGCATGCTTCCGGTGAAATACGGCTCGCCCGGCCTGCCCATGCCGGGATACGACGTGCAGGTTCTGGACGATGCCGGGCATCCGGTGGAAACCGGCAAGCTTGGCAATGTGGTTGTGAAACTGCCATTGCCGCCCGGCGCACTGCCGACATTGTGGAACGACGACGAGCGGTTTCGCGAAGCCTATCTCAGTGAATTTCCAGGTTACTACAAGACCGCCGATGCCGGCATCCTGGACGAGGATGGCTATCTCTTCATCATGGCGCGCACCGACGACATCATCAATGTCGCCGGTCATCGCCTGTCGACCGGCGGCATGGAAGAAGTGGTGGCGGAACATCCCGCCGTCGCCGAATGCGCGGTCATCGGTATTGCCGATGCTCTCAAAGGACAGGTCCCCTGCGGCTTCGTGGTGCTGCACGGCAAGGCTCAGGCCGATATGGGCGCCGTCGAGAAAGAGCTGATCGCCATGGTCCGGGATCGTATCGGGCCCGTCGCCGCCTTCAAGAAGGTGGTGCCTGTAAAACGGTTGCCCAAGACGCGTTCGGGCAAGATTCTGCGCGCCACCATGCAGAAGATTGCCGACCATGAAGAGTGGGTGATGCCGGCGACGATCGACGACCCGGTCATTCTGGAAGAAATCGCCGAGGCGCTGAACAAGCCCTCAAGCTGAGGTTTCCGCGATGCCGGACACCCATCCGGCATCGCCGCAGGCACTGGCAGCCTCTTCACGCGCTTGACCTTCCCGCCCGTCCGTCGCAGGGTCCAGCAAATTTCGCGAAGAGGAAAATGACATGGCACTCGACGGCAAGACGGCAATCGTGACGGGGGGCGCCGGCGGCATCGGCTATGCCATTGCCGAGCGTTTTCTGCGTCATGGCGTCAAGGTCGTGATCGGGGATATCGACGGAGAGAAAGGCAAGACCGCCATTGCCGACTTGCAGAAGCTCGGCGATGCGCGCTTCATCAAGGCCGATATCAGCAAGCGCCTCGACATCCACAACCTGCTTGCCGAAACCATCGACGCCTTCGGCGACGTGGACATTCTCGTCAACAATGCGGGCGTGGTTCACAAGGCGAACTTCCTCGAGCTGCGCGAGGAAGAGTTTACGCGCGTGCTCGATATCAACCTGAAGGGCACGTTCCTGGCAGGCCAGGCGGTAGCCCGTTTCATGGTGGAGAAGGTGGAGAAGGGCGGCGCGCCCGGCGCCATCATCAACATGTCTTCCATCAACGCCGTGCTCGCCATTCCCGACCAGCTCGCCTACACCGTGTCGAAGGGTGGGGTCAGCCAGCTTACCCGGGTCATGGCCCTGGCGCTGGCTCCCTATGGCATCCGGGTGAACGCCATCGGCCCAGGCTCCATCATGACCGACATGCTGGCCAGCGTGAATGCCGATGCCGCCGCGCGAAACCGCGTCCTGTCGCGCACACCGCTCGGCCGCGTCGGTGAGCCGGATGAAATCGCATCCATCGCCACGTTCCTTGCCGATGATGATTCCAGCTACATCACCGGCCAGACCATCTACGCCGATGGTGGCCGGCTGCCGCTCAACTACACCGTGGACGTGAAGTCCGACCTCGGCTGAAGTCACCTCGCATCGCAAAGGATCGGGAAACCATGGGTGACCGCAAGAAAATCGGCCTCGTTTTCATCGAGAACTACGCCGATTGGGAATATGGACTGCTGGCCGCCTCCGCGGTGGAGTGGTTCGGTGTCGATGTGATCGCGTTAACGCCGGATGCGGGGACGGTGACTTCCATCGCCGGTTTCAAACGCACAGGCGAACGCGGCATCGCCGCCAACGAAAATGACGACCTCGACGCCGTGGCCGTCATCGGTTCCGATGGCTGGACTGCACCCGACACACCGGATGCTTCAGAACTTCTAAAGGCCGTGGAAGCGCGTGGCGGGATTGTCGGCGGCATCTGCGCAGGAACGCTCGCGCTGGCCCGCGCCGGACTTTTCGCCGGACGCTCCCATACCAGCAATGGCAAGGACTGGATCGAACGAAAGCTGCCCGATTATCCAGGCCAGGAACACTACCGGGATGTGCCCTTTGCCGTCGCCGACAACCGGATCGTCAGTGCGGCGGGAACCGCGCCTGCCACTTTCGCCATCCGTTTTCTGGAAGCTCTTTTGCCCGAAAAAGCGGCAATGCTCGTCGATTTCAAGGCGATGCTCGCCCGCGAATTCCAGCCGGACTGAGCGGTTCACACATTGACGAAGCTCCCGCCAGTACTCCTGACAGAAGGCTGTCAGGAGTACTGTGCAATTGTGCATCTCACACAATTGGAGAGCTATCGATGACCGACACCCTGCCCCTCAATGCCGTCGTCTGGGCCGAAATTCCCGTTACCGACATGGCCCGCGCCCGTGCGTTCTACGGCGCCGTTCTCATGAACGAAACAGACCTGCGCGAGGATGGCCCCAATCCCATGGCGGTCTTCGCGACGCGCAATCCGAAAGAAGCCGTGAGCGGGCACCTTTACCCTGGAAAACCAGCCCCGGAAGGCACCGGCCCGACCATTCATCTTGCCGTTCCTGCCCCCCTTGAAGACGCCATGGAACGGGTTACCGCCAATGGCGGAAAACTGGTCTCCCCCATAATCACTATCCCTGCTGGCCGTTTCGTGTATTGTCTCGACCCCGACGGAAACAGCTTCGGAATATTTGCGTGAGGAGAATAACGCATGCGCCGTGCTGACCGACTATTTCAGATCGTACAGCATCTTCGCGGCGGCCGACTTGTCACCGCGCGCCTTCTCAGCGAGCGCCTGGAGGTTTCCGAGCGCACGATCTATCGCGATATCGCCGACCTCCAGTCGACCGGCGTGCCGATCGACGGGGAGGCTGGCGTAGGCTATCTCATGCGGGAGGGGTTCGAACTCCCCCCGCTCATGTTCACGCGTGACGAGATCGTATCGCTTGTCGCAGGCGCGCGCATGGTGCGCGCCTTCGGTGGCGCTGCAATGGCGAGGGCTGCCGAAGAGGCACTCGTGAAAATCGGCACGGTGCTTCCCGAACAGGAGCGCGACCGCATCGACCGGACGGAGATTCACACACCTCGCTGGGTGGTGAGCGACACGGACCGGCAAACCATCGATGCGCTCGAGCGCGCGGTGGAGAAGCGCGAGGTTTTGCGTCTCGACTATAATGACGAGGCAGGCCGCGGTTCCGAGCGGGACGTGCGCCCCCTTGGCCTGTGGTTCTGGGGAAAGGTCTGGACGCTTGTCGCCTGGTGCGAGTTGCGCGGCGATTTCCGCACATTCCGCATAGACCGGATCGCCGCAACCTCGCTTGCCGGACGCACTTTCCGCCCCGAGCGCGGGAAGCAGCTTGCCGATTTCTACCGCCGCATGGAGATGCACGAAGCCATGGCAGGCCGCGCCTGCGCGAGCTGAGCACACGCTCTCACGGCCATGCTCTTGTCAGGCAATCAGGGTCTTGCAACGCCGATGCCTTCAAGCACCAGGCGTATGATTCGGCGGATTTCGCTCTCTTCGATCACCCCTTTCGGGAGAGCGTTCAGCATGGCTTGTCCATAGACGCCCAGCAGGATGAGCGTCATGAATTCGGCCGTTTCGTCCGGCCGGATCCGCGCTTGCACCTGGCCGAGTTTCAGAATGTCCCGCACGAGCCCCTGGAATGATGGACGGTCCCGAGGCAGCTCGACCGACGGCCTCACGGCCGGAGCAAGCGCAAGGAATGCCAATGCGGGATTGGCGAGGCACCAGCGCGCGCTGTCGATCAACACCAATTCCATGAGCGCCACGGCATCCTCATTCGATGTCATCAGCGCGCGATATCTGGCATCGTCCGCTTCGGCACGCGCAATCAGGCTGAGGGCGATTTCCTCCTTCGAACCGAAGAGATTGTAGACGGTCCGCCGCGTCAGCCCCGCGCGGTACGCAATCTCTTCCATTGAGGTTCCCCCAATTCCGAACTCTCGGAAAGCGGCATCGGCAGCAGCAAGAATCTGCTCTCGCGAGCGGGAGGTGCGTCTCAGGCTTGTCATTTTTATACAATAGTGCAATTTTGCACATATGTAAACTTGGAAGGCTTGGCAATGCTGGAAGAATTCGGCCCGAACATCTGGATTTCTGATGGCCCCATCGTGACCGCGGCGGCCGGATTTCACTACCCGACCCGGATGACGGTCATGCGCCTAACCGGCGGAGACCTCATGCTCTGGTCTCCCGTCGCATATTCGAACGACCTGCATTCGGCTGTCGAAAGTCTAGGGCAAATTCGCTATCTGGTCGCGCCAAACAGCCTGCATGACAGCTTTCTCGGCGATTGGCGGCACGCCTGCCCGCAAGCCTTCGTTTTTGTTGCACCCGGCCTGCGCGAGACATGGTCTGAACGTTCCGTCACGGGCGAACTCGGCAAAAACCCCATCCCCGAATGGGCGGAAGACCTCGATATCGTGTTGGTTCCCGGAAACCGGATTACCACCGAGGCCGTTCTGTTCCATCGCGCCAGCCGGACGGCGATCTTCACGGACTTGCTGCAACAGTTTCCGCGAGGATGGTTCAAAGGGTGGCGCGCGCTCATCGCCCGGCTTGACCTGATGACCGCGCCCGAACCGACCGTCCCGCGAAAATTCCGGATGGCTTTCACGGACCGGGTGGCTGCCCGCCAAGCCCTGCAGGCCATACTGGCCTGGCCGACTGAAAATGTCCTGATTGCCCATGGCCCGCCGGTAACCGGCAATGGAAAAGCGTTTCTGAAACGCGCTTTCAGCTGGCTCATCAGAGACTAGAACGTTTTGCAGTCAGGCGAGTTCACCGCACGCCAGCTTGGATGCGGAAACCCAAAAAAGAAAGAGCGCCGTGCATCCGAAACGATACACGGCGCTCCAAAACCGCTGGAAATAAGGAAGACTTACTCCTCGTCTTCCTCGTCCTCGGAACGGGACTTGAGCGAGGAAAGCTTGGCAAAGACGGCCTCGGCGTCGAGTTCCTTTTCCTCGTGACCGTGGTCGTCGCCCTGCGCATTCTCCACCGACAGACCTTCGGTCTGCGAAGCTGGCAGCAGCGTATCGCCAGCAGGCGCGGCAGGCGGTGCATAACGCGCCGCGCGCTGCACTTCGAGATCGAGATCGATCTGCGAGCACAGCCCGAGCGTCACCGGATCCATCGGCACGAGATTGGCCGAATTCCAGTGCGTGCGCTCGCGAATCTGCTCGATGGTCGACTTGGTCGTGCCCACGAGACGAGAAATCTGGGCATCCTTCAGTTCGGGATGGTTGCGCACCAGCCACAGAATGGCGTTCGGGCGGTCCTGACGCTTGGAGAGCGGCGTATAGCGCGGCCCCTTGCGCTTGGTTTCCGGCACCCGCACCTTCGGCTCCGAAAGCTTCAGCTTGTGGTTCGGATCACGCTCCGCGGTCGCGATCTCCTCGCGCGTGAGCTGGCCGGTCATGACCGGGTCCATGCCCTTGATGCCCTGCGCGGCATCGCCATCGGCGATGGCGCTAACCTCGAGCGGATGCAGTTTGCAGAACTCGGCGATCTGATCGAACGTCAGCGCCGTGTTGTCGACCAGCCACACGGCGGTGGCCTTTGGCATGAGAAGCGTATTGGCCATAGACAAGAATCCTCTTCCTTCGCCCGCGTCCCTGGCGCGGGCGGTGGTCATTACCACCGATGTTGGGAATATGGCCCCTTATAAACTGAAACGCGCGGCCAGCGCAACAAAATGCACGTAACAACTCCGCGAGAAGTGTCATGGAATTGTTATGGTTACGTCATCTGTTTGAAATCGAGGCTGACGATTGTGCCGCCCTCTGGGTCTTGAGGAAGCTTCGATCATGAAAAGCCGCACATTAATTCTGAGCCTGCTGCTTGGCACCACGGCAGCCGCACCGGCTTACGCCGAAATGACATTCAAGAGGATTGCCGCCTTTCCGGTAGCTGGAAACCTGCCAGCCGATGCCGATCCGGCAACGGAAACATCCTCCGAGATCATCGCCCGCAGCGCCGATGGCAAAACATTGATTTATTCGGACAGCCCGCTCGGCGGCGTCGGCATCGTCGACATCTCCGATCCCAAGGCCCCCAAGGCCGGCGGCGCCCTTTCGCTGGATGGGGAACCCACATCTGTCGGCGTTGTCGGCATGAAGGCCATCGCTGCTGTAAACACCTCCGAAAGCTACACGAACCCCTCGGGCAATCTGGCCATTATCGATATGGCCGCACGCACGACGGAGAAATCCTGCGACCTGGGCGGACAGCCCGATTCGGTTGCGGTCAGCGCCGACCAGCGCTTTCTTGCCGTCGCCATCGAGAACGAACGCGACGAGGACCTGAGTGACGGTGCTCTCCCGCAGATGCCGGCAGGCGACCTGAAGATTTTCACGCTCAATGACGGCACGCCCGATTGCGCGAGCATGAAGACGGTCTCCCTCACCGGTCTTGCCGAAATCGCTCCGGAAGATCCCGAGCCCGAATTCGTCGACTTCAACGATGCCGGCGAGATTGCCGTCACCCTGCAGGAAAACAACCATATTGCCATCGTTTCGGCACAGACCGGCGAAGTGATCAGCCACTTCTCCGCAGGCACCGTCAGCCAGAAGGGCATCGATACCCTCGACAATGGCGCCATTGCATTCGATCAGGCTGCCACCGACTTGAAGCGTGAGCCCGACGCCGTGAAATGGCTCGACGACAACCGCCTCGTCATTGCCAATGAAGGCGACTACGAGGGCGGCTCGCGCAGCTTCAGCATCTTCTCGAAATCGGGGGAGGTTTTGTTCGATTCCGGCACCGATCTCGAATACCGCGCCGCTACCGCAGGCCACTATCCCGACAAGCGTTCCGATGCCAAGGGCACAGAGCCCGAGGGTCTCGAAGTCGCGAAGTTCCGCGACCAGCAATATATCTTCGTTGCGCTGGAGCGCGCTTCGATGATCGTTGTCTATCGCGACACCGGAGCCGTTCCCGAATTCGTACAGGTGCTCCCCTCCGGAATCGGCCCCGAGGGTCTCGTCGCCATTCCTGAGCGCAACCTGCTCGTCACGGCCAACGAAACCGATCTGGTGGAAGATGGCGGCGCACGTTCCCACGTCATGCTCTACGAACTGAGCGACGGCCCGGCTGCCTATCCGACCATCGCGTCGGTAAATGACGAAAGCGGCGCGCCCATTGGCTGGGGCGCCCTGTCCGGTCTCGCCGCCGACCCTGAGAAGCCCGGCATGCTCTATGCGGTTTCCGATTCCTTCTACCGCAACGCTCCGGCGATCTTCGCCATCGACGCCACGAAGAAGCCCGCCAGCATCACCCGCAAGATCGCTATCACACGGGACGGTGCGGCTGCGCAGAAGCTCGACCTCGAAGGCATCGTGGCCGATGGCAAGGGTGGGTTCTGGCTCGCTTCGGAAGGCGACAGCAACAAGCTTACGCCCCACGCGCTCTATCAGGTGGACGCTGAAGGTCGCATTCGCAAGGAGATCGGCTTCCCGCTGGAACTCCGCGCCAATCAGGTACGCTTCGGCATGGAAGGCATCACGACCGTTGGCGAAGGCGACGACCAGATGCTCGTTATGGCCATTCAGCGCGAATGGAAGGACGATCCCAAGGGTCAGGTGAAGCTGGTCGCCTACAAGCCCGCCTCCAAGGAGTGGTCCGCCGTGCGCTATCCGCTCGACGCCGCAGAAAAGGGCTGGGTCGGCCTTTCGGAGATAACCGCCCACAACGGCAAGCTCTACATCATCGAGCGCGACAACCAGATCGGCACCGCAGCGAAGATCAAGAAGCTCTATACCGTCTCGCTTGAAGGCTTCAAGCCAGTCGCTCTCGGCTCGGAACTGCCCGCCGTCGAGAAGACGCTGGTGCGCGACCTGATCGGCGACATGAAGACCGCCACCAACGGCTATGTGGTCGACAAGATCGAAGGCTTCACCATCGACGCTGACGGCACCGCCTATTTCGTCACCGACAATGATGGTGTGGACGATTCTTCCGGTGAGACGATCTTCGTCAATCTCGGCAAGCTCGACGCCGTGAACTGACCCGCCTCAGCCTCCCAAGGCAGCAAGCCCCGGCCGCAAGGCCGGGGTTTCCCGTTTGAGAGGCGTGTGGCGACGATGTTATGCGCTCCCATAAAACGATGAGCCGCTTCAGGAAACGTCGAGCACGATCTTTCCGATATGCGCCCCTTCTTCCATACGCTCATGCGCCCGCCAGGCTTCATGCAACGGGTAGATCATGTCCATAACGGGTGCGATCTTGCGGGCGGCGAAAAGCGGCCAGACATGAGCTTCGAGGTCAGTTGCGATCCGCGCCTTGAAAGCAACCGAGCGCGGCCGCAACGTGGATCCCGTATGCGTGAGCCGTTTCATCATCAGCTTGGAGAAATCCGCCGTCGCCTTCGCTCCGTTGAGAAACGCGATCTGCACGATGCGGCCGTCCATCGCTGCCGCCGAATAATTACGGTCCACATAATCGCCGCCGATCATGTCAAGGATGACATCGGCCCCTCGGCCGTCCGTCTCCTCCTTCACGGCGGCAACGAAATCCTCCTCCCGATAATTGATGGCGCGTACTGCGCCCAGCGCGGCGCAGGCGGCGCATTTTTCGGCCGATCCCGCCGTCGCGATCACCTTCGACCCGAGGGCGGCGGCAAGCTGTATCGCCGTCGTGCCGATACCCGACGACCCGCCATGCACGAGCAGTGTTTCCCCCTCGCGAAGCCCACCGCGCTGGAACACATTGTGCCAGACGGTGAAATAGGTTTCAGGCACCGCGGCTGCTTCCGTGAACGTGAAACCGTGCGGTACCGGCAGGGCATTGGTTTCATGCACAACACAGAATTCGGCGTAGCCGCCACCCGGCGTCAACGCCGTCACACGGTCTCCAACCTGCCAGCGCTTCACGCCTTCGCCGATCGCCGCGACTTCACCCGCAGCTTCGAGACCCGGCAGGTCGGAAGCATCCGGCGGCGGCGGATAGGCTCCCTTGCGCTGCAGGACATCGGGACGATTGATGCCCGCCGCCCGCACACGCAGGAGGATTTCCCCCGGCCCCGGTCTCGGAACCGCTCTCTGTTCCGGTTTCAGGACCATGGGACCGCCGGGTTCGCTGATCGCCACGGCCGTCATCTTCTCGGGAAGCGCATTTTGTTCCATGATGCCCCTGCTGATTTGCAGCTGATCCGCAAGAACATGGGCGGAGCAGACTGTCGGGTGGATCGCGGCACGAAGCCAAACGGACCTCCCGGTTATGCATCGCGAAGCAGGCGGGAGGCAACGGGAGAAGCGTCATGAGTATTTTCGACGAAAACGAGACCAAACCCGCGGTCGGCCATCAGATCGGGCAGGATCTTTCCCTCCTGTCGGTCGACGAGCTGCAGAAGCGGATTGGCCAGTTGCGGGAGGAGATCGTCCGGCTGGAACAGGAGGTCGCCAGCAAGGGTGCAACCCGAAACGCGGCCGAGGCGTTGTTTAAACGCGGATAACCGCGTGGTCAAAACGCGGATAACCGCGTGGGTCAAAGACCGGAAGCCGCAGGCAAAACGGCAACAGCCTCTTTCCTGCCACGAAATCGAGCGAAGGCCTTTGGCAGCATCGCCGGGGCCGGAAACGAACACTTTTTACGCGGAACGGGTTTTCATGCTGTCACCCCTCGTCTCGATCACCGCTCTCCTGCTGGGAACGGCCTTCCTGCTGACGGGCTCCGGATTGCATGGTCTGCTTTTGCCGTTGCGTGGTCAGATGGAAGGCTTTCCAACGGCGGCCCTGGGCACGCTCGGTACAGCCTGGGCGGCGGGTTTCATCGCTGGCTGTATCTTCGGTCCGCGGCTGGTGCGCCGCGTGGGACACGTGCGCGCCTTCGGCGCATTCGCCGCTTCCGGCGCGATCATCGCACTTCTGACAGGGATGTGGATCGAATCGGTTGCCTGGATCGTGCTGCGCGCCTTCACCGGTTTCATCATGGCCGGCGCATTCATGGTGATCGAGAGCTGGCTGAACGAGAAATCCACCAACGAGAACCGCGGCACCGTGTTCGGTGTCTACATGATCATCACCTATGCCGCGCTGACGGCGGGCCAGATGACGGTGGCTTTCGGCGATGTCTCCAACACCTTGCTCTTCATGACGGCAGGCATTCTGTTCTGCCTGGCGCTCATTCCGACAGCCGTGTCGAAAGCGGTCACTCCGCAGCCTCTCGCGGAAGTCTCCCTTGACCTCAAGGCGCTTTACAGCAATTCGCCAGTGGCCGTGATCGGTTGCGTCCTGATCGGCATCGCCAATGGCGCCTGGGGCACGCTCGGTCCGGTCTATGGCGGCGAGATCGGCATTTCCACACTGCAGATCGCCACCATGATGAGCATCGCCGTACTCGCTGGCGCCTCCCTGCAATTACCAGCCGGGCGCCTTTCGGATCGTATCGACCGCCGTCTGGTCATCAGCGGTGCAGCCTTCGGCTCGGGGCTCATTGGGCTGATCATCCTCTTTACCGCACCGCGTGACGGAACCACCGTTGTCGTGATGACCGCCATCTACGGGGCCTTCGCCTATACGCTCTATTCAATCATCGTCGCACACGCGAATGACCACGCATCCCCCGAGGAATTCGTGAAGGTCTCAAGCGGCCTGCTTCTGCTCTATGGGTTCGGCACCATGCTTGGGCCTCTCTTCGGCGGTTTCATGATGGAATGGTTCAAGCCCGAAACCCTGTTTCTCATCACAGCCCTCGCCCATATGGCCCTTGCCGGCTATGCGTTGCTGCGCATTTCCAGGCGCGCGCCCATACCCGCAGAAGAACGCGAAGCCTTCAAGACGCTGCCGTCCGAGCGCGCCGCCACCCCGCAGGCCGCGGTCCTCGACCCGCGCAGCGACACGGACGAAGAAACGGATGGAGCCGATTTCGAAGGCGCGAAATAACGGCCCCTGAAAACGAAAGCCCCCGCATCCGTGGTCTGGGATGCGGGGGCCTTAAACCTCAATGGCTGCGGAAATCCGTTAATGGCGGGTGTGACCCATTACGAGCTTCTCAATCTCATCCTTGATGGCCAACTTGCGTCGTTTGAGTTCGGCAAGATCGAGTTCGTCGACGGACGGATGAAGCTTGGCGTCGTCAAGTTCGCGCTCCAGTTCTCCGTGCTTGCGCTTCAACTCGGCAAGATGGGATTCAAGAGACATGATTTGGATCTCCTTCGTTTCCTCGTTATCGTGCCGGCGCGGGCACCTGTCCACGCAGACCGGCCACAGAAAAGAGTGTGCCACCGCAATTGTGGCTTGTCGAACAGAAGCTGGTAGGATTTTCCGTCGCGACAAAATGTGGTATAAGCCGCGCGCTGTCGTTCATTTCGGCAGTGCACACAAAACTATGATTTTGCGCAAGAATTGCTCGCTCGTGGATCAGCGCTCAGTGGTAACATCGGAACAGGAACAGGCGGACATTCGTCTCGAATTGGCGCGCCTCAAACAGGATCATGCGGATTTCGATGCCGCAATTCAGGCCATGATCGCGACCGGCTGCGATCCCTTGCGCATCCAGCGCATGAAAAAGAAGAAGCTGTCCTGCAAGGACAAGATGCAGCAGCTTGAGGACCGCATCATACCGGACATAATCGCCTGAATAGCTGTTGTCTTTTCGCCTGTATGCCTTGCCGGGCTTGCGGTTCCGACCAGTATTGACTACAGCCTGCCCCTTAAAGATTTTGCAGTCAGGCGAAATCACCCGGCGTTGCATGAACGCAACGGAAACAACGGGCGGCCCGTTTCATCCCCCAATGGAAAATCCTGCGGGACGCGATGAAGCGGTCGAAACGAGGGGATTGCATGGCCGAACGATCAGCCCCCGTGGCAATCATCATGGGAAGCCAGTCCGACTGGACGACGATGCGCCACGCAGCCGATACGCTGGACGCGCTCGGCATTGAATACGAGGCACGCATCGTCTCTGCGCACCGTACGCCGGAACGGTTGTACGAATTTGCGCGCAGCGCCCGGGACGAAGGCTTCGAGGTCATTATTGCCGGCGCCGGCGGAGCGGCCCACCTGCCTGGCATGACGGCCGCCATGACCCCCCTTCCCGTCTTTGGCGTTCCCGTTGAATCAAAGGCGCTGTCCGGTCAGGATTCGCTCCTGTCCATCGTTCAGATGCCCGCCGGCATTCCCGTCGGAACGCTGGCGATCGGTCGCGCGGGCGCCGTCAATGCGGCCCTGCTCGCTGCAGCGGTTCTGGCTCTTCACGATGACGATCTCGCCGACCGCCTCGACGCCTGGCGCGCCGCCCAGACGGCAAAGGTCGCCGACTATCCGGTCGACGAACCCAACTGACAAAACCATGAACGAACCCCTCTCTCCCGGCGCCACCATCGGCATTCTCGGCGGAGGCCAGCTTGGCCGCATGCTCGCCATGGCCGCTGCCCGCCTCGGCTACCGCATCGCCATCCTCGATCCCGCCAAGGACAGTCCTGCGGCGCAGGTGGCCAACATTTTCATCCACGCTGAATATGATGATCCTGCTGCATTGCGAAAACTCGCCGATTGCAGCGACGTGATCACTTACGAATTCGAGAACGTGCCGGTCTGCATCACCCGCACCCTGTCCGAACGGGTGTCGGTATTTCCTCCACCGGATGCGCTGGAAGCCGCCCAGGACCGCCTGACGGAGAAGATTTTCCTCAATTCAGCCGGGATATCCACAGCACCCTTCGTTTCTGTGGACAGCGATGCCGATCTGGCGGCCGGGCTGGAACGTTTTTCAGGCAACGGCGTGCTGAAAACGCGCCGCATGGGCTACGACGGCAAAGGTCAGCGCGTCTTTCGTTCCGCAACGCCCGAAAGCGCCGTCGGTGCATTCGAAGCGATGGGGAATGTCCCGCTGATCCTTGAGGGGCTCGTGCCTTTCGTTCGCGAGGTATCGGTGATCGCAGCGCGCGGCATGGATGGATCGGTCGCCGTTTACGACCCCGTGGAAAACGTCCACCGCGACGGCATTCTTCATCGCTCGTCGGTGCCTGCCGAGATAGCACCGGAAACCGCCGATGCGGCGCGCCGGGCAGCCCATGACATCCTTGCAGCGCTGGGCTATGTCGGCGTGATCGGCGTTGAGTTCTTCGTTCTCGATTCCGGCCGCATCCTCGCCAATGAGATGGCGCCGCGCGTACACAATTCAGGTCACTGGACGGAAGCCGCCTGTACGGTGTCCCAGTTCGAGCAGCACATCCGCGCCGTTGCCGGCCTGCCGCTCGGTTCAACGGGGCGGCATTCCGACTGTGTCATGGAGAATCTGATTGGGGATGAGGTGCTGCAAGCTCCCGAACTTCTGCGCGAGCCCGATCTGCTGCTGCACCTCTATGGCAAGGCCGAAAGCCGGCCCGGCCGAAAGATGGGTCACTTCACCCGCGTCAGGAGCAGGTGACGTCACCCTCCTCGCAAGTCGCGTGGGCATCCAGCTGCTGGGTACGCTGCTCCGTCAGCTCGGTCAGGCACATGGCCTTGAGCATCGGCTGGATTGAACCGCCCTCCGTGCCCATGGTCGAGAAAGCGCATTCCGCGTCGCGGAACTTGATCCAGGCGCGCTGTGCTTCCAGAAGCGCCTTCCGCCCGGGCTCGTCATCCGCAAGGCGCTCCCTGACCTTGGAATAGCTCGCGTTGAGGTTCTTGTCGGCTGCCTGATAGTCCCTGCCCGCGCAGATCGTCATGTCCGATTGCGTCTGCGGGTCCTTGCAATCCGGCTCCTGCGCGATCGCCGGAGCGGCAATTGCGAAGGACGAGGCAATGAGAAATGCATGAATGAGTTTTCCTGAAAGCATTCCGGTCTCCGATTCTCTTCCACCCGCCCGATTGAACATCAGCCACGCCCTCAAACGCAATCGGAAACCCTCCAGATGGTTGACACGGACAAGCATCCTCGTCTAAGAGCCTCGCAACTCTTTTGGCGCGCCGATCTCTGCGCGCCTTGTTGTTTGCGGGCCATCTGGCCCAACCATGGACAAGACCGATGAAGATCAAGAACTCGCTGAAAGCGCTGAAGACCCGCCACCGGGAAAACCGCCTGGTCCGCCGCAAGGGCCGCATCTACATCATCAACAAGTCCAACCCGCGCTTCAAGGCACGGCAGGGCTGATTGCCGCGCTCTGGCGGCATTCACGCGAAAGTCAGTTTTCACTAAGCCTTGCCGCGCGTATGATCGCGGCATGGTACGATTCCTCGCAATCCTGAGCATCGCGTTTCTGACGGCCTCGCCTCTGGCGTGGGCCGAGGATCGTCCGCAACAGGACGAAGCGGTTGCGA
The DNA here is from genome assembly GCF_000300515.1 of Nitratireductor indicus C115. Classification (GTDB taxonomy): domain Bacteria; phylum Pseudomonadota; class Alphaproteobacteria; order Rhizobiales; family Rhizobiaceae; genus Nitratireductor; species Nitratireductor indicus. Next base: position 15,561 of record NZ_AMSI01000017.1, on the reverse strand, counting down.
GCGCCGGTCAAGCTGGCACATCCCGCCTCGACAAGCTCTTCATGGATTTGAAACGCGAGCGCAACGAACAGGCTGCGCGGCGCATAGCCTTGCGCATCGGCGAGACCTGGACCAACGCCGCCGGAGATACCGCGGCTCTCTTGATGGGCTGGGCGAACGATGCCGTGAAGGCGGAGAAATTCTCCGTCGCACTCGACTTCCTCGACCAGCTTGTTCTGCTTTACCCCGATTATGCCGAGGGCTGGAATCGCCGCGCCACGGTGCATTTCATGCGCAAGGATTATGCGCGGTCCATGGCCGACATTTCACGCGTTTTGGAACTGGAACCCCGTCACTTCGGCGCTCTGGCGGGCATGGCCCGCATTTTCCAGGACACCAACCGCAACGAACAGGCGCTTGCCGTCTATGAGCAGATTCTGGACGTCTACCCGATGTTGCGCAGCGCGCAAAAGGCCATGTCCGAAATCTCGGACAAGCTGGACGGTCGGGGCATATAGAGCGTGTTGCTGTTCAGGTGAGATCACCTGAACCCAAAAACACCTTTCAACCCAACGCCAAAGCGGCTTCAGATACCGCCAAGACCATCGGAACCGATATAGGCGATGCGCAGCATGTTGGTCGCGCCTGGCGTCCCGAGGGGAACGCCTGCCGTGATGATCACGCGATCGCCCGGCTTTGCGAGATTTTGCTGATACGCGATCCGGCAGGCCCGATTGACCATGTCGTCGAGATCGCTCGCATCCTCGGTAACGACGCAGTGCATGCCCCACACGAGCGAAAGCCGCCGTGCGGTCTCCACCACCGGAGACAGCGCCACGACTGGAACGCGGGGTCGTTCGCGCGCGGCCCGCAGGCCTGTTGTGCCGGAGGAGGTGTAGCAGATGATCGCAGACAGGTTCAGCGTCTCGGCAATCTGGCGCGCCGCCATGGAGATGGCGTCCGCGCCCGTCGCCTCGGGCTCTCCGCGCTGACCATTGATGATATCGTTGTAGGTCGGGTCGCGCTCCACCTGCCGGGCGATGGAATCCATCGTGGAAACCGCCTCGACGGGGTATTCACCGGCTGCCGATTCAGCGGACAGCATGATCGCATCCGCTCCCTCGAACACCGCCGTGGCGACATCCGAAACTTCGGCGCGCGTCGGCACCGGAGCAGCAATCATCGATTCGAGCATCTGCGTGGCCACCACCACCGGCTTGCCGGCGCGGCGGCATGCCCGCGTGATCTGCTTCTGAATGCCAGGAACCATTTCCAGCGGCATTTCCACGCCCAGATCACCGCGCGCCACCATCAGCGCATCGGACAGTTCGATGATCTCGGCCAGCCGCTTCACCGCCTGGGGCTTCTCGATCTTGGCCAGCAGCGAGGCGCGGCCACGGGCAACCTTGCGCACTTCAGCCAGGTCTTCCGGCCGCTGAATGAACGACAGTGCGATCCAGTCCACGTCTGCGGCGAGCACGGCATCGAGGTCCTTGCGGTCCTTTTCCGTCAGCGCGCCCATCGGCAGATCCGTATCCGGCAGGCTGACGCCCTTGCGGTCGGAGATTTTCGTGCCGGCGACCACTTCGCAGAGGATGGACTTGCCGTCGTTCTTGAGCGCCTTGAGCTGCAAACGCCCGTCATCGATCAGAAGCCGGTGACCGGGCTCGACCGATTTGAGAATTTCGGGATGAGGCAGGTGTACCCGCGTCTTGTCGCCGGGTGCGGTATTGTCGTCGAGGGTAAACTTCTGCCCGACTTCGAGCTCGACACTCTTCTCCGCAAAAGTGCCGACACGCAGTTTCGGCCCCTGCAGATCGGCAAGAATGCCGATCGGATGCCCCGCTTCCTTTTCCACCTTGCGGATGCGCTCAACCAATGTGCGCATCAGATCGTGGCTGGAATGGCTCATATTGATGCGGAAGACATCCGCGCCCGCCTGCACAAGGCGGTGAATCATGGCTTCATCGGAAGAGGCAGGCCCCAGGGTGGCGAGAATCTTGACCTTGCGGTTGCGCCTCATTGGGTTCCACCCGCTCCGGTGAGAGCGCCGGTGTCTTGCGGGCCGTCCGTCAGATCCACCATCCAGTTTTCCTGTTCCCTCGTGTCATATTCCTGGAAGCCAGCCCGCTGGAAACCGCGTGCAAAGCAATCGTTGGTGCCCGCGATCTTGAACTCGGTCAGGGCGATGCACATCTGCGTCGGCCCTTCCCAGCGCCCGCCACGCGCCGCATCTTCCGCATAAAGATAATAATAACGCGATTCGAGCGGCCCTTCGATCAGCGTCTTGCAGCTCGATTTATCGATCTGCCACCAACCTTCGCTCACCCAGCCACTGCTGGTGCGATAGCCTATGGCAACGCCAACCAGATTCTGGGTGGAGTTGCAGACGCGAAAATCCGCGAAGGCCGGCGTGGGAGCGGCCAGCATACCTAGCAGTCCGACGCAAGCAGCAAGCAGAAAAGCCCCCCGGCAGTTCGCGCGTGACGCCCGTCGAAGCATATTAGAGACCCTTGATCCCGAACTGAGCATATCTACCTTTTCGGCAATGTGCGCGCGCCTGTCAACGCGCCAGACGCCGCCATGCAATTGTTTCCTCGCAGCCATTGCGATTGCGGAGGCTTCATGAAAGGAAACGTTTATCGCGCATTCACCAGACCCTTAGCCACGTCATCAGCCTCCAGACCCGAGCCCCATGACTGCACTCTCCTACAAAGCAGCCTTTGAACGAATTCCCGGCGACAGCGCGAAAGGCATGGTCCTTATCGCCGATCACGCCATGCGCGCCCTTCCCGAAACCTACGGTCGGCTGGGCCTGCCAGAGCGCGAGTTCGACCGCCACATCGCCTATGACATCGGCGTGGAGGACGTGACGCGGCAGCTCGCCCACCTGACGGGGGTGCCCGCCGTTCTGTGCGGTTTCTCGCGCCTTCTGATCGACCCGAACCGCAGCGAAAACGATCCGACCCTCATCCGGCAGCTTTATGACGGAACGATCATCGGCGGCAACTATCCACTCGGCGAGGAAGAGCGAAACCGGCGGCTTGAGCTTTACTACAGGCCTTATCACGCCGCCGTGTCGGCATTGATCGAGGAAACGGCCACTGCCAGCGGAGCGGCGCCGCTGATCGTCTCCGTTCACTCCTTCACCCCCGTCATGCAGGATCGGCACCGCCCCTGGCATGTGGGCCTGCTCTGGGACCGCGACGATCGCGCAACGCGTTTCCTGCTGGACACCCTGTCCCGCGATCCCACCCTGACCGTGGGCGACAACGAACCCTATGACGGCGCATTGCCCGGAGACACCATGCACCGGCATGGAACAATGAACGGCTATGCCCACACGCTGATCGAGATCAGACAGGATCTGATCGCCGACCGGGTCGGGGCGAACAGTTGGGCCGAGCGTCTTGCCCCGATGCTTGACGCGCTCAATACCCGGCCCGATATGCATGAGACAAAGCATTACGGCTCGCGCACCGATGCGCCTGCAAGGGAGTGAAGCATGATCGAGCTTGACGAAAACCAGAAGCGCGATCTTGAGGCAGCGGCGTTCCGGCGGCTGCTCGAGCATCTGCGCGAACGCTCCGATGTCCAGAACATCGACCTGATGAATCTCGCCGGCTTCTGCCGCAACTGCCTGTCCAACTGGTATCGCGAGGCAGCCGAGGCCAAGGGGCTGGAGCTAAGCAAGGAAGAGTCGCGCGAAATCGTTTATGGCATGCCCTATGACGAATGGCGGTCAAGGCACCAGAAGGAAGCCACGCCCGACCAGAAGGCTGCCTTCGAAGTCAATCGCCCCCGCGATCACTGATGAATCGCGCCGGGCCTGCCTCCTGACGTCAGCAGTCACGCCGTTCGGCCGCAAATCCCTTGACCCCCGGCCCTGCCTGAGGCATCGAACCTGCCAAGCTTCATTGCCCCGAGTCGCGGGCTTCCAATCCATCAACCGGAGTTTTCCATGGTCGACGACATCACCACAGAGACCTCACAGACCGTGGCCGCTGGCCAGCTTCGCGCTTTCATCGAGCGCGTAGAGCGCCTCGAAGAGGACAAGAAGACGATTTCCGAGGACATCAAGGAAGTCTATGCCGAGATGAAGGCAACCGGCTTCGACACCAAGGCCGTGCGCAGCATCGTTCGCCTGCGCAAGAAAGATCAGGCCGAGCGTCAGGAAGAAGAGGCGATGATCGACCTCTACAAGGCCGCCCTCGGCATGGAATGAACGCATGAATAGTCAGGCGAGATCGCCTGACATGCGTGCAAAGCTCGAAATATTGGGTGGAGCGCTGTCTTTCTCAGGCGCACCTGCCTCTTATACAAAAAGGGCGGTCAATGACCGCCCTTTTTTGTTGGATCCTGCGTCTACTCGATGTCGAAAGACACACCCTGCGCCAAAGGCAGAGCCTTGGAATAGTTCACCGTGTTGGTGGCGCGGCGCATATAGGCCTTCCACGCGTCGGAACCGGACTCCCGACCACCGCCCGTTTCCTTCTCGCCGCCGAATGCGCCGCCGATTTCCGCACCTGACGTGCCGATATTCACATTGGCGATGCCGCAGTCGGAACCGCGTGCGCTGAGAAAGGTCTCCGCCTCGCGCATGTCCGTGGTGAAGATACTGGAGGAAAGACCCGCACCCACCGCATTGTGTTCTTCCAGAACCGCATCGAAATCCGTGTATTTCATCACATAGAGGATCGGCGCGAAGGTTTCCTCCAGGACAACGCCATCCTGCTTCGGCATCTCGACCAGCGCGGGATGGGCATAGTAGGCTTCCGCGCTGCCGCTGTCGAAACGTGCACCGCCCGTCACCTTGCCGCCCAGCGACCGCGCCGCATCGAGCGCTTTCTGCATATTATCGAACGCAGCCTTGTCGATCAACGGACCGACCAGTGCCTCGCTCGTAAGTGGGCTGCCCACGGAGACCGATTCATAAGCCTTGCGCAGGCGCGGCAAGAGCGCATCATAAACGGATTCGTGCACGAACAGACGCCGCAGCGTCGTGCAGCGCTGACCCGCCGTTCCCATGGCGCCGAAGGCGATGGCGCGCAGCGCCATGTCAAGATCGGCGGAAGGGCACACAATGCCCGCATTGTTGCCGCCAAGTTCCAGAACGGCACGTGCGAAGCGCTTGGCAAGGCGTGGTCCCACCTCGCGTCCCATCCGGGTCGAACCGGTGGCTGAAACGAGCGGAACCTTGGGGTGATCCACCAAAGCCTCGCCGACATCCCGGTCGCCGATCAGAACCGCAAGCAGACCTTCCGGCGCATCGGAACCGAAGCGCTTGACCGCTCGCGCAAAGATCGCCTGACAGGCAAGCGCCGTCAGCGGCGTTTTCTCCGACGGCTTCCACACCACACTGTCACCGCAGACGAAGGCGAGCGCGGCATTCCATGACCAGACGGCCACGGGGAAATTGAACGCCGAGATCACGCCCACCACGCCGAGTGGATGCCACGTCTCCATCATGCGGTGCCCAGGCCGTTCGGTCGCGATGGTCAGGCCATAGAGCTGGCGCGACAGGCCGACGGCAAAGTCGCAGATGTCGATCATCTCCTGGACTTCACCGAGCCCTTCCGAGCGGATCTTTCCCACCTCAATGGAAACGAGGCGTCCAAGGTCGTCCTTCGCCGCACGCAGTTCCTCGCCGAGAAGGCGCACCAGCTCGCCACGGCGCGGTGCGGGAACATCGCGCCACGCCTTGAAGGCTTCATGCGCCTTGTCTATTGCCGCTCCCGCGGCGGTTGCGGAGATCGCAGGAACCTCTGCGATCGTTTCCCCGGTGACGGGCGTGCGAACCGCAAGGCCACCGCCCGAAAACGATTTCGCATCGACGCCGAGGCGCGTCAGGATTTCACTGGTTTCAGCCTTGATGCTCATGGATGCTTCGCTCCTTCGCGATATGTTTGCTTCCGGCGCAGGCACCTTGCAGACAGACGAAACCGTCCGATGTCGCGTGAATGCGGATGCAGCAAAGCCCCGGATCGCCATGGGTGATTGCGGACACAAGCCCCCAATCTTTTGGCCGGAATGTAAGCGCGCCCTGCTTTGAGGGGAAACGGAAATTCCGGCTCAGTTCATTACCAATACGCATCAACTTTCCAGAAGCATCGCGGATTGCCACTAAACAAGCTCAGGCCTGCTGGCCAAGCCATGCGACAAAAGCATCAGCAGACGGATTTTCCAGGCCCAGCGGCTGCACGAGAAAATAGCTGTTTGCGGTCTGATGGCGCGTGGTTCCGATCTGTACGAGCGTTCCGGTGCGTAGTTCCTCTTCGATCAGATAAGCCGGAAGAAGCCCCGCCCCAAGGCCTGCCACTGCGCCCGCGATAACCATGGTGAACTGGTCGAACTGCTTCCCCGGCAGAACCTGCGCATCCTGCACGCCCGCTTCCCGCATCCAATCGGCCCAGACCCCCGGCCTGTTTTGCAGATGCAGAAGCGGTGCATCGAGGAGCGTCTGCGCGCCCTCTATGGCGTGCTCCTCCACGAAACGCGGCGAGGCAACGGCAATCATGGCCTCGTCAAACAGCTTGGTAAGTTTGGCGTCCGGCCAGTTCTCACGCCCGAAATGGATCGCAACATCGAAACGCTCATGGGCGAGGTCGAAGGGATCGATCCGGGTTGTCAGATTGATACCGATGCCGGGATGCTTGCGTTCGAAATCGGGCAGCCGCGGCACCAGCCAGCGGCTGGCGAAGGTTGGCAGGCTGGCGACATTGAGCATTGCATCGGACATGCCCGCCGCAATGGCACGATGGAGTGTCTGGACGATCCGGTCGAGATCGTCTTCCAGCGCATCGGCAAGATTTTTGCCGGCCGGCGTCAACATGACCCGGCGCCCCACCCGGCGAAACAGGCTGAAGCCCAGCGCCGTCTCCATATCCCGGATATGCCGGCTGACGGCGCTCTGCGTGAGGTTCAGCTCTTCCGCTGCAAGCGTGAAGCTCTGGTGCCGCGCAGCCGAAGCGAAACTGCGCAAAACAGCGAAAGACGGGAGAAATCGCCGCGCGAACCTGTTCTCCACCATGACCGACGTCTGCCCCTCCGATATGCGCCACCCATTCTGCCGGAGCACGCTTTTGCCACGTTATAGACGCGTCGGAAGAAAAAACACACAGGCTGGAAAATGGGCCGCGCGCCAGGGATCGCCGGGCGCGCGGCGACAAGAAGGTCAGGCAAGCGCCAGAACGGAGCGGGCGCTTTCCTCGTCTGTAATGAAAACCGTCGGCTCCACCAGCCGCATGGCGCCGATCAGCGCATCGATCTTGTCCTGGCCACCTGAGGCAAGAATGCGCATCCGCGCCCGGCGCAGACGGTCGACATCGACCGACATGACACGGTCATTGATGGGATGATCGACGATGGCACCATCCCGGTCGTAGTAATGGTAGAGGATATCACCGACCGCGCCCCGGCTTTCAAGCGCATTGCACACCGCCTCGGAAAGATAGCCACCGCGATATAGCGTGGTTGCGGCCGCAAGGCTGCCGACGGAAATCAGAACCGCATCGAGCGTATCGGCCAGCGCCAGCACCTCATGAAGGCCGCAGCGCTCGATCAGGGCGGTCTTGGTTTCGAGGCTGTCGACCACCGCCGGGGCCGGAATGAGATAACCGTCGCCCTGGAACGCGCGCGCAAAACGCCATGCAAATTCTGCGGGATTGAAACGGCGCGCCACGCCGATACCGCCCAGAAGCGATATCACCTTGAAATCTGCAAGCGGCCGGCCGCGAATATAGGGAAGGGATCCGAACAATGTGCGCCCCCAGCCCACGCCGACCGACATACCCGCTTCCATCACATCGGAAACGAAGGTTCCGGTCGCCGCACTGATGGCTGGAATGGGGTCGGCTTCCGGATCGGAAAGCGGTGCGACGACCGCGCGCTCGAGCCCGAAGCGCTGTTCGAGCGCCCGCTCGATGGAGGTGATTTCGGCGAGATCGCCTTCGATGCTGATCTTCACCTCGTTGCGCGAGCGCGCTTCCGCCAGCATGCGCACGACGCTGACCCTGCCGATCCTTAGGATTTCCGCAATCTCGTTCTGGGTCTTCTGCTCGACGAAATACATCCAGGCAGCCCGAACCCGCAGGCGATCCGCCTTGCTGCTGATCACGCCACCCTTCGGCGCCGGAATGACGATTTCTCCTGAACTGTTGGTACCGGCTGGCTGTTTCAGAGTTTTCGCCTTGCTCATATAGACTTCCCGCAACTTTAACCGGTGGATTCAAGCATCGCGCTTGAATTCCCGAGAGACCAAAACAATGATGTGGCTATCCGGTCAATGCCGCGTGGCGGAAAACCCCGCGAATGAGGATAACACCTTATGCTTAGAGATGCCTCCGAAGACATGGCCGTCCGCCTGAAAGATACGCTTCGCGGCATGCGCGACTTCCTGCGCGCGCATCGTCACGACATCCAGGTCCCGCCGGGCCGGGCCCTTTCGGAAGCCGAAACACTGCTCGGCCGGGCCGTCAGCATGGTCGACGACACGCTCACAATGGCTGAATCGGTGTCGCGCGGGGTTCTTCCTGCCCGCGGCGATGGCCGCGTCCTGCTGCCGCTCACCAATTATTTCGCCCACGACCCTGTCGCAGGCGAACATGTTTTCCGCAGGCATATGTACAAGGCGGCCAAAGCTGCCGCCGCGGGCATCGACGCAGAAGACATTCCAGCGATACGGGAGAGCTTTTTCACCCGGGCGCACGAAACTCTGAGGCGCAAGCAGGGTCACATCCTTGCCGGTCCGGCCGGCAGCGCTTCCGGCGCGCGCCTTGCCAGTCTTGTCGCGACACTGCTTCAGGATATCTGCCGCCAGGCGCTCGCCGAGGAGGGAACCCCGCCAACCGCTGACAGCGCAGCGATCTGCATGCGCTGCTTCGCCCCCGCGCTCATTGCCGCGGCGCTTCTTGGACCGGATGAAGGTCTTTCCGAGGAGGAACTTCTGGAAACCGCCGCGCTGGCGGTTTCCGCTCGTGCCGAACGCATGGCTCAGAGCCTCCGGGCAGATCGGTCTGTCGCCGATCTTGCGGCGATCGTCGAAAGCATGTTGACCCATCTGCCCTGAAGCTGGCGCAAAGCGCTCCGCTATCCCTTCTTGTCGAAAAGCTCCATGAGCTGCTTCTTCGTCGCCTGCACGGAAACCGGGCTCATGCTGAGCTCGGTAAGCCCCATACGGACGAATTCAGGAATGAGATCGCTCCGCGCTGCGGCTTCACCGCACATGCCGATTTCGATACCCGCTTCAACGGCCGCCCGCGCAGCCTGCTCGACAGCGGCCATCACGGCCGGATGCGCCGCGTCGTTGAGGTTCGCCACCGCCGGGTTGAGGCGGTCGGCCGCCATGACATATTGCGTGAGGTCGTTGGTGCCGACAGAAAAGAAGGCCACTTCCTTTGCAAGTGCAGCCGCACCGAACACCGCAGCCGGCGTCTCGATCATGATGCCGAGCTGGAAACGACCATGCTCGGCGCCTTCCGACTTGAGCTCCGCCGCGCATTCATCGATGAGCGCGCGTGTCCGCCGCACCTCCTCGATGTCGGACACCATCGGCAACATGACGCGAAGATTGCCATGAACGGCCGCCCGTAACAGCGCCCTCAGCTGCACCTTGAAGATATCCGGCCGGTCGAGACACATGCGAATGCCCCGCCATCCCAGGAAGGGATTTTCCTCCTCGGGAAACTCCACCCCCGAAATCGGCTTGTCGCCGCCGATATCGAGCGTGCGCACGATCACCGGATGATCCGGAAAGGCCTTGGCGAGCGTCGCATAGGTCTCGGCCTGCATGTCCTCGGAGGGAAGATGCATATGCCGCATGAAGAGGAGTTCCGTACGGAAGAGGCCGACACCCATGGCCCCGGCTTCCTGTGCCGCCTCGATCTCATCGAGCGAACCAAGATTGGCAGCCACATGAATGACTGTCCCGTCGGCCCGTCTGGGCACGACGTCGCGATAGGCCTTCAATGCCTCGCGTTCACGGTCGGCTGCGCCGATCATCTCGGCGAAACGCTCGCGCGTCTTGGCATCCGGATCGACATAGACCACACCGGCATTGCCGTCGATGGCGGCTTCCGATGCCTCGCGCAGCTCATGAACGGCCTCGCCGAGACCGAGTACCGCGGGAATGCCATGGGTCCGGGCGATGATCGCCACATGCGATGTCGCACCGCCATGGCCGCACACCACACCGCCCAGACGTTTCAGCGGCGCACGCGCCAGGTCCCAGGCGCCGATATCCTCGGCAACGAGAATGGCGCCATCGGCGATATCGTCCAGCTTGGCTTCCTCATGACCGAGGAGCGTCAGGCATATCTGCCGCGCGACGGCCTCCAGATCTTCCGCTCGCGCGCTCATATAGGCGTCGTCGAGATTGCGGAATTCATCGGCAAGCTTCGAGGATGCGGCAATGATGGCAGAAACGGCATCCAGACCCGCATCGATATCCTTGACCGTTTCCTCATGCAGCGTTTCATCGGCTGCAATATCGCGCAACGCCGCAACGATGCCGCGATCGCTCGCCTGCATCTCGTCGGAGGCAAGCGAGCGGTCGAGCTTCGCCTGCAACCGCTTTACCGCATCCTCGAAACGGGCTTTCTCCGCTCCGATCTCTTCCTTTGCGACGGTCCGGTTCTGCGGCACGATCTGCGGTGGAAAATGTGCGAAAACAGGGCCCAGACCAACACCGGCGCTGGCTGCCACGCCACGCAGCGCGCCTTCGGCATCGACAAGCGGCGCGGCTGTCTTCTCAGGCTGCTGCGGTGCGGCCGGCGGCGCATCTTCGGCCTTGGCCGGAGCGGCAGGTGCGGCGCCTTCTTCCTCAAGCCCGGATTTCGGGTCTTCCAGATAGGCGATCAGCGCCTCGACCGCTTCGATGGCGTCCGCCCCTTCGGCGCGGATCGTCACCTCGTCATTTTCCTTCACGCCAAGCAGCATGAGCTTCACCGAGCTCTTCGCGCTGACGGATTTCCCGCCCTTGGCGATTTCCACCTCGCTTTCAAAGCCTTTTGCAAGGCGCACAAAGCGGGTCGCGGGGCGGGCATGCAGTCCGTCATGCACTCGGACGATGGTCGAGCGTTCCATAGCGTTCTCGTGTCGTTGTCTGCTACGCGGCGTCAGGCGCCGATGGTGATGATCGCGCCGGTCGCAAGCGCGCCGACGAGGACCGACGGCTCCACATGCGAAGCGCAGATTTCGCCGGGGCGTTCCGCTTCGCCAGCACCGTTGAAATTGATGACGACGTGGCCAATCTCGCGCACCTTGTTCCAGGCCGCTTCTCCGATGGCCGTGATCTCGGCGGAGACCGCGCCCACATTGATGGCCGCTCCGGTTAACGGCGCTTCGTCGCTCGGGCCTTCCTCAACCGCGTGCAGCACGGAAACCTCAGCCAGTTCCTCCGGCGCGCCATCGGCAAACAGTATGAGGACACCGCCTTCGGCAAGCGCTTCTACTTCAGGGCCAACCGCGGTTATGCGCGTCTTGAGAAACACCGACATTCAAAAAACTCCATGCACCTTTTTACGTGTGGAGCGGCGGTGGCTGATCCACCGCCGCTCCGATTATCGTCAAAGAACCAGCAGGCTCACCACCCAGGCGATGGCGACGGAGACCGGGCCCATGATCTGGCGGCTGATAAGCACCGCGGGGACGCCGATTTCAATCGTTTTCGGCTTCGCTTCGCCGAGGGCAAGGCCCACCGGAACGAAGTCGCAGCCCACCTGCGTGTTGTAGGCAAACAGCGCCGGCAAGGCCATTGCCGGAGAGATGGTGCCGTTTGCGATCTGCGGACCGATGATCGCCACACCGATCACCTGCGCAATGACCGCACCCGGCCCGAGCACCGGTGAAAGGAACGGCAGGCCGCAGATGGCCGAGATGATGAGCAGGCCGACAATGTTGTTGGCCAGCGGGCCCATGGGCTGCGCCAGCACATCGCCGATACCCGTATAGAGGATCAGGCCGATGAGCATGGTCACGAACGCCATGAAAGGCAGAACGTTACGGACGACCTGGTCGATAGTACGGCGGCCGGCATTGAAGAAGATGCCAACCACGCGGCCCATCACGCGGCCCACACTACTGATGAGGCCCACCAGTCCGCCTTCGCTGGACTGCGGAGCGGCGGACGCCGACGCGGCGCTTTCGGTGGAAGAAGCCGCGCTCGCTGCGGATGCGGCCGAACCGGCAACCGTCGGCGCAGCGCTGCCATCGGCCATCTCGATATTCTCCGGCTTGACGCCCGAGACATAGATATCCTCGGTGATGAACTGCGCCAGCGGACCCGCCTGCCCGACCGGGGTCAGGTTCACGGTCGGAATGCGCTTGCGCGGATAGACGCCGCAACGTGCCGTACCGCCGCAATCGACGACGACAACCGCCATCTCACCTTCCACAGGCGGGCTCTTGAAACCGTCCACGGCTTCACCGCCCGTCATTTCGGCGATGCGCTGGGCAACCGGATGGATGCCGCCGCCCGTAACGGAAACGATCTTGTTGCGTTCGTTGGTGGGTTCGATCACCAGCGGGCCGCCCCAGCCGCTGGCGCCCTTCGAAATCTTGACTGCCTTGTAAGTCTTCATGTGCCCCTCCCCTAGAGCTCAACGCCCTGACGGCGCGCCATGATGGCGGTGATCTTTTCCGTCAGCATGCCCTTGAGAAGGATGACGACGAGGCCGACCAGCGCGTACCAGATGGCCACCGTGATGTGGTAGCCGGAAGGCACGGTGCCGTTGCGCTCAAGCTCGAGCAGCGCGACCAGAATGCCGCCCCACACGAAATATTCGCCCGGGTTGATGTGCGGGAACAGGCCAAGCGGCGGATGCACGTAGGACACGGCCGCATCATAGAAGGCAGGCTTGTGCTTTTCTTCCAGGAACGAGCCAAAGGTGTAGGCCATCGGGTTGGTCAGGAAGAACACGGCCAGCACCGGCAGAACCGTGTAGCGCGTCAGCGCGATGCGGCCGGCACTCTGTGCAAGGCCATGAACGCGCTGCTCGCCCACCAGTTCGGTGATGGCGTAGAACGCGGTCATCAGCACCACCAGCGTCGGGATGATGCCGGTGACGAAGCCGGCGAACACTTCGCCGCCCTTCTGGAAGATGCCGATAAAATATTTGCCGATGGCCGTAAGCCATCCAAGCTGCTCTTCCTGGGTGACGGTGTTCAGCTTCTCGCGGAACTCCTCAACCGAGATGTCGCTGCTCGACTGCGCGAGAACGACGAGATCATGCGCCGCATCCTTGACGGCGAGCTTGCCGTGCAAGGCGGCGTCGCCTGCCAACGCGCCGGCCATATGCAGTCCCTGCATGGCCGTGTCGGCATGTTGCGCCATAAGTGAAATAACTGACATTGTCCTCCCTCTCCTAATTGTCCTTTCGGGCCTCCATGCCCGATTGGCCCCTTAGCTCATGTCATGCGCCGGCATTGGCCAGCGATTCGCGAAGCGAAGGCTCCTCGCCCCCTCGCGTACGGTCGATCTGCGCCACGGCTTGCGTGATCGCAGAAGTCAGCCCCGGCTCCTTGTCGCCAAAGATCGCGGGCTCCGCGCGCAGCTTGTCGAGGTTCATGCCCTCAAACGCTTCGTGTCTGGAAAATTTGGCGAAGACGGAACGTCCTGCCATCGTCAGGATGCGCCGGACAATCAAATCCGGCCCCACAACGACAATGGCGATGGCGCCCTTCTTCAGAAAACGGCCGTGAAATGCGCCCGTTCCCACGTAGCCATCGGTGAATTTCTGCGTAATACCTTTAAAAACATCCGAATAATGGCGCATCTGCAACCAGACGCCAAAGGATTGCAAGGCCCAAACCAGAGCCAGCAGCAACAGCCCCCATTGCCACAACGCCATCAGGCTACTCCTCCCAACCACACATCCCGAAACATTCGACGCGTCGACAGTGCCGGAACGCTTCGGGAAGGGAAAGTAAGAACATTTGTCTTTTGAAATGTCAAATTGTATATTCATGGAGCATGCGCCAAAGCGGCTTATTTGATTGGAAGCAGCCACATGCATGCTATGCTGGGAGCGGAGGAGTGCGCCCGTGGACCTCGATTTCAAGAACGAGCTGGCTGTCATGCCGGACCTGCGGCATCGGCTGCGGCAGTTGCGCTGGTTCAGGGCCACGTTCCGCGGCAATGCGCGGGCCGTTTCAAACCATTACGGCATTTCCTTCGATATCGACGAAGAGAGGCTGACCGGGGTCTTTCTCGACTGGGTCGAGCAGATCGACGCCCGCAAAGCCTATGCGCAGGTCGATCGCGCCGACTTCATCATCTATGCCGCTGGCCTTTGCCTGAAGGAGATGATCCGCCACAAACCTGCATCGGTCGCTCCCGGAAGCAGCGTTGAAAATCGCTTCGAAGGCAATGCGGAAATCGTCCGCTTCTGGCCGGAAGGGTTTCTCTATACAAACTATTGCGTCTGCGCCATTGCTGCCATATTCGAGCAGGAATTCGGCGCAGCTCCCGAACTGGACCGCTGCGCGGACGATTTACGCACCTGGTGGTCCTACAAGGAGAACACCCGCGAGATGCCCGCTTCCGCAGTCGCTTTCCTGGATCGCTTTTTAGGTGCCGAGCCCAACTGGGTCGCACCCGATCTTGTCGAGGGACGGCTTGCCATGCGCCTGGCCATAGATGCGGGGCGCAAATCCATCGAGGCGCCGTCGATCTTCCCTGAAGACAAGCTCTGACCCCAGCCTGAAACCGAAGGGCAGTGACGCCTTCGCGCCACGGATCGCCCCGGAATTGTCATTATCCGATGAACCACGTCCACTGACCGGAGAACCCATGAAGCGTCCCCTGATCATATTCGATTGCGACGGCGTCCTCGTCGACAGCGAACCGCTGGCCGCAATCGCCTATGAGCGCGTTTACCGCAAGCACGGCATGACGATTACGACCGATATCGTCGGTCAATGCATCGGCATGAAACAGGCCGACATCATCGTACGGATCGCGGAACTGACCGGCCATGCCTTCCCCGAGCACGCCACCGACGATATCTGGCTGGAAACCCGCGAACTGATCGCCGAGGAACTTGAGCCGACACGCGGTATCCTGCCGTTCCTCAGAGCGCTTGAGGGTGCGCGATGCGTTGCCTCGTCATCGTCCATGGAGCGCATAGCGCTCAGCCTGGACGTAACGGGCATTGCCGATTTCTTCAGCGAGAATGTCTTCTCCACCTCCATGGTGAAGCGCGGCAAGCCGGCTCCCGACATCTTCCTGTTCGCCGCCGAAAAGCTTGGTGCGGAACCGGCATCCTCGGTCGTCATCGAGGATTCGCCTTTCGGCATTCAGGGTGCCGTGGCCGCTGGCATGACCGCGATTGGCTTCACCGGTGGCAGCCACTCCTTCCCCGGCCACGCTGAGAAACTGAAGGCGGCCGGAGCCCATGCTGCATGCGCGAGCTGGACAGAGGTCGAGGAGGAATTGGCGGCTCGCGGCTTTATCGCGCAAGCACCGGCCCAGAGCTAACAGACCAGCCCGTTAATCGCTTAAAAAAGGCGCTGTCCGTGATGATCCGGACAGCGCCGAAGTTACGCGGTCAACGTAACAGGGTGCCCCCTACACCAGCATGGCCA
>NZ_AMSI01000016.1 GCF_000300515.1 Nitratireductor indicus C115 | reverse complement strand
ACTACGACTACACCCCGAACGTCATCGGCAAGGTCAGCCTGACGCAGGGCTGGGGTTCGGTTGCTGGTTTCGTCGCTTACGACGGTACGGCTGAAGAGTGGGCCCTCAAGGGCTTCGCCTCCATCAAGGCGACGCAGCAGCTCACCCTCGAACTGCTCGCCACCTACAACTCCGACGACAACTGGTACAGCAACGGCTACGAGTACTCGTTCGGTGGTCACCTGAAGTATGCCGCTACGCCGAAGCTCGCGCTCGGTCTCGGCGGTCAGTACTTCGGTGAGAAGCACGGCACCAATGCCGACGACTGGACCATCGGTGGCGTTGTCGACTACGCTCTGGTTGAGAACTTCAACACCAAGATCGCAGTCAACTACAACGACGGCGACAGCTACGCAGACGGCACGTTCAGCGGCTTCATCCGCTTCCAGCGCGACTTCTAATAGAAGCGTCTGTAGCAAAGCTTGTGCAAGGCCCGGCAGATGCCGGGCCTTGTTCGTTTCAGAGATGCCTTCCTTCGGCAAAAGCGATTTCGTTCAAGCGGGGCTTGATGTAGGGTCCGCCCGTCCGCAATGAACAGGCCAGACCGAAGCATGAGCAACCGCCGCCCGCCACTCACTCCCCTCGCAGCCTCCCTCCCCTCCACCGTGCCCTTTGTGGGGCCGGAAACGCAGGAGCGCGCCATGGGGCATCCGTTCCGTGCCCGGCTCGGGGCGAATGAAAACGGCTTCGGCCCTTCGCCGAAGGTCATTCAGGCAATGGCGGAAGCTGCCGGCGAGGTCTGGATGTATGGCGATCCCGAAAGCCATGACCTGAGGGCCGCTCTTGCACGCGAGCATGGTGTGGGCATCGACAATGTGATGGTGGGCGAAGGGATCGATTCCCTGCTCGGCCTCATCGCGCGGCTTTATATCCAGAAGGATACGCCCGTCGTCACGTCACTCGGAGGCTATCCCACCTTCAACTATCATGTCGCCGGCTTCGGCGGGCGCCTCGTGACCGTTCCTTATGACGGCGTTCGAGAGAATCTCGACGGGCTCGCGAAAGCCGCCGCCCGCGAACAGGCGCCGCTCGTCTATCTCGCCAATCCCGACAACCCCACGGGCACGTGGTGGGAAGCCAGCGATATTCAGCGCTTCATCGAAAAGCTGCCGGAAACGAGCCTGCTCATCCTTGACGAAGCCTATTGCGAAACGGCCCCGTCTTCTGCATTGCCGCCGTTCGACACCAGCCGGACCAATGTGGTGCGGCTGCGCACCTTCTCGAAGGCCTATGCGCTGGCGGGCCTGCGCTGCGGCTATGCAATCGGGGAAGCGGAAACGGTTCGCGCCTTCGACAAGATTCGAAATCACTTCGGCATGCCGCGGATCACCCAGGCGGCGTGTCTCGCGGCCCTTGAAGACAAGGATTATCTCGCGGCCACCGTCGCGAAAATCAAAGCTTGCCGCGAGAAGATCGCAGGCATTGCGACGGCGCAGGGCCTCAACAGCATTCCCTCGGCGACCAATTTCGTTGCCATCGATTGCGGCAGCAAAGCCATGGCGGAAGCCATCATGCAGGGTTTGCTCGAGCGTTCGATCTTCGTGCGCAAGCCCGGAACACCTGGCCTCGATCACTATATTCGCGTGAGCGTGGGCCCCGACGAGGAGATCGCTCGCTTCGAGAAAGCCTTCGGCGAGGCGGTCACGACCGTCCGCAACCAGGCCTGAGCGCCGTCTCCTCCTTCAGCGCATCGCCTCCAAGCCAGACAATGATCCTCGGGCTTACCCGAGGATCCAGGCCAAAAGGGTTCAAACCTTCACAGGCGTCCGTGGGTCAGGCGGCGACTGCCGCCCTTGTCTTGCCGATCATCAGAGCAGCACGGGCGGCCTCCCGCCCCTTTTCCACGAAGTGACCGCGGAAGATATCGATATGATGCGCGGTGGGCTGGAAATGATGCGGCGTGAGCGACACCGAAAGCACCGGGATGCCCGTATCCAGACCGGCTCGCATCAGCCCGTCGACCACGGCCTGCGCAACGAAATCATGGCGGTAAATGCCGCCATCGACCACAAGCGCTGCCGCAGCAACACAGGCGTAACGTCCCGAAGCCGCAAGATCGCGCGCCATCAAAGGCAGCTCGAAGGCGCCCGGAACGTCAAATACATCGACCTGCTCGGCCGGAATCAATTCGCAAAACCCATCGAGCGCACGGTCGACGATCTCGGCGTGCCAGCCGGCCTTTACGAATGCATAGCGGGTGTGTGTCATCGTGATCTCCTTTCGCAACGGACACGTCACCCAAGGCGATCACGGGCAATCGTCCCTGCCGCCAAACCGCAACGGGGACCTCTGCTCGTTCTCTTTCATCCGGACTGTAACCGTCGGCTCAGGCATCTCACCTGATCTGCTGGCCTTTTCCGAAACCGCCCCTGTGGGAGCCGGACCGGGAAAGCGCTCGCGGGCTCGCGGCCCGAAGCCGCATACCGCCGGTGGGGAATTTCGCCCCGCCCTGAGAACGCGGCGACCTTAGAAGAAAAAGCTGCGCCCAACAAGCAAGTTATAGGGCTTCCCCAGTGCCCTTCACCGTTTCTGGGAAACGCTGCGCTGCGCAATCTTCCTGTTTTCCGCAGGCGGACGGACATCAGGCGAACCACCTGGCTGCAAAATGCCTAGATACGCCGCAGATGGTTATCCCAGGCAGGCACGTTCGAGGCTTCCCGGCGAATTGCTTCAACCGCTCCTTTCGGGCCTGTGCGGATGATCGCTCCGCGTCCGCTCGTCTCGATCAGCCGGCCCTTGCCAAGAGGAGCAAGACCGCAGCCATCCTCAAGCCGGCGCTCGCCAAGACACTTTCCCGTGGATGCATCCCAGAACACGGCAATACCGCCCTGGGGAGAAGACGTCGCGACAATCTCGCCAGAGAGGTCCGTGGACACGGAGCCGACATAATTGTCAAGCGCCTTCAAGGTCGCCTCAGGGCCCGTGAAAAGCTCTATCTCGCTGCCACGGCGATGCCGTCCGACCAGCGGCGGCCGCGCCCCGTCCTCGCCCTGATACTGGGCGCCGAACCAGACGACACCGAACCCATCGAGCACCATATGGCGAATGGAAAGCTGATGCAGTTCCGGCGCCAGTTCAGCCTGCTCCACCAGATCGCCCGTCTCGCTATCTATATAGGCAAGGCTTGGTTTCATGGTCGGCAGGTTGAGCTTCATGCGCTCGTAGTCGGGATGGGTGAGAATGCCGCCATTGGCCACGCACAGGGTGCGGCTGTCCTTCATGAGGACCACCTCATGGGGGCCGACGCCTCCCGTATCGAATTCGGCAATGCGCCGGAAACCGTTCGTCGCATCGTAAAGTCCGGTAACGCCGCGCTCGCCGTCATAGTCGTTTTCCGTAGCAAGGAGCAGACGCCCGTCCGGCGTGAAAACGCCGTGGCCATAGAAATGCCGGTCGGGAGGCGGCGCAAAAGCCCGCGGCTCATCCTTGCCATCGAGGGAAAAGACGACCGCAAAGCGGCCCGGCGAGCGAGCAAAGGCCACGGCCCGCCGGCGCGGCAGGTCAATTGCGAAAGAGTGGCCGCGCGCCTCCAGCGGCACCACCAGCCGGTCATTGCCTGCAGCATCGATGACGGCGGCCTCAAACCCTCCGCCATTCAGGCGCGCGCCCAGAAAGAGCGCCTCTTCCGCCGCGTTTGCCACCGACAGCGGATAGAGGCTTGCGGCGCTGCAAAGCGCGAGAAAAGTTCTCCGATCAATCTCCGTCGAGCGCATTGAATCCCATGACCAGTCCGAGCGCGCCGGACAATTCCCCGTTGAGCGTATGTTTTGCGCCCTCCATGGCGACCGTCGCATAGGAAATGCGCGAACGATCCTCGGGCGCGGCGAAGGCTTGTTCCGGTTCAGCCTCGACAGAAGCGAGGGCATCGCGCGCATGGCTGACGTCAAAAACCATGGCCCGGCCATAGCCATTCACGAGGTCGGATGTTCCATCCACGAAACCGGCCGCGTGAACAAGCTGGTCCACCCCATCGAGCTGAGCGGCGGCGAAGGCAAAACTCTGGCCGCTGCGCCAGAACGGCGCGCGGCGTCCCTGCGCCTTTTCCGGCGCATCCCCGAGAGCGGGAAGGAGTTCGGCATTGCGCACAAATTGCAGCGCGGTTCCTGCCGCCTTCACGATCTCGGCAGCCACCTCCTCCCCGGAACGATAGGGATCCAGATCCGGCGCCGGGTCGGTGAAAGCCTTGTGAAACGATGTGCCCTCGCTCCAGCCTTCGACCAGCGTATCAACAATAGCCTCGACATTGGCAGCGATGGACACGCCATAGGCGCATCGCCGCTCGCCATCACCTGCTTCGGCGATCGCCTCCGCACCGGTCCCGTAAAGCACATATTCGAGCGCCGGCAGTCCCTGCAAAGCAACACTCTGCCCGGCTACATCTGCCGAGAGCGGAGCATCCGAGGCAAGCAGCCCCTGGACCTGGCGAAGCGTCACGCCACGCGGATCGGGCCAGAAGAAAACCCGTTCAAAGCGGTTTTCGCGAACCAGAGGCCCGAAACGCAAGACCGAAACATAGCCCCAGGCAGGCACTGTTTCGGCAAAGGCGTCGCGCGCGCTCTGAAGTGCGTCCGCAGACGGTGCCCGGCATAATTCTTCCATCGAGGAGGCCAGTGTCGCACTCGTCTCGCTCAGGGCGCCCAGAACCGGGTCCACGAAGCCTTGAATAACCGCCGATCCGATATCCGGGGCAATGGCATTCGGATCCGGGGAAACCTCGCCTTCCTGTGCGAGCGCCGCAGCCGACAGGAGGCAAAAAGGGAAGAAACAAAGGGTCGAGCGCGCGCGCATCAAAAGGCTCCGGACTTTCGCTGTGAGCGCGGCGACACGCCGTCACGCTCGGTCCATAAAAATGCAGGTGCAACGACACCCGCTCAGCGCATCGGCCTGAAGACCTGAGGGAAGCTTTCGGAAAGCACGACGCGCGATTTTCATAATCCATGGCCTGCGCGTCCCAAAAGGCACGCAGAGCTGTAGGGCTTAGCGCCGACGGACACAGATCACAAGGGCGCAGGCATGATCATCGATAAAAATTGAACGCACTTGTCCAGAATAAGCGTTTCACATCAATCAATTATACATATGAAACCGGTGTTTTTGCGAAAGAGCTTGCATCGCCCGCTAACCGAAGCCACATTGAAATAAGCCGTCGCTGCGTCAGCCAGCCCTTTCCAGACGGCATCCGCACCTTCATCGCTTTCTCTTCCAATCGGCCTTTCTCGCCGTGGTGCGCCCACTTTTCCCAGACTTGTTTCGCCGCGCTGTTTCCAGCGCGCCTTCCTTCATCAATCACGTTTTGGAGATGACCATGCCCGCCAATCGACGGGACCCTTTCGCCGCCTGCACGGTCCATGCGCCTGGAGACAGGCTGCTCCTGAGCCTGCTGGCGCTCTGCGTCTTCTTTGTCGGCGCAACCGAGTTCATGGTTGCGCCCCTACTCTCCCCCATAGGCACGGCATTCAACGCAACACCGGCAGAAGCCGCGCTTCTGATCTCCGGCTATGCGCTTGCCTACGCAATCGGAGCGCCGCTTCTGGGCCTTCTTTTTCGCTCGAGCGGGCGCCGCCCCCTGCTTTTGAGCAGCCTTTTTTTGCTGGCGCTGGATGGGGTTGCCGTCACTCTTGCCCCTTCCCTGCCCCTAGCCATCGGATTGCGCATCCTGGGCGGTCTGGCGGCTGCCGGGCTCATTCCAGCCGTTTTCGCGCTGATCGCGGATCACTACTCACCGGCTCGTCAATCGGCGGCCATGGGACACGCGATGCTCGGCATGACTGCCGGTATCGTCAGCGGTCCTGCGATTGCCGGGGTTCTTGCGCAGGAGCTTGGGTGGCAGGCCCCGTTTTTAGCCAGCGCGCTCGGTTGCCTTCTTCTGCTACCGGCAGCCTGGAGCATTCTGCCCCATGGAACCTCCCGACGCCCCCACGCCACAGACAAACCCGCATCAACCGCAAAAAGGCAATGCGCCGGATTGCTGATCGCCAAGGCGCTCTGGAACGGAACCGCGGTCGCAGGTTTTGCACTGACGGGTGAGTACCTTCGCCGGCGATACGGGCTTGCGACAGCCGAAGCCGGGTTTGCCGTCGCCTTTTTCGGGATCGGGCTCGCCGCCGGCAATCTGACGACCGGCAGAGCTCGCGGTTTCATGGGCAGCGACGAACGGCTTCTTCTTTCCGCTGTTTTTCTGCTCGGCGCGGCATTTGCTGCTTTCCTGATCCTGCCTCTGCCCCTATTCGGCGCATTGGCCGCGCTTTTTGCTTCAGGCCTTGCGCTTGGTTATGCGGCTCCTGCAAGCACGACGCTCCTTGCCGCGCGCGCGGGACCATCGAAGGGGGTGGTGCTTGCGCTTTCGGAAAGCGCAAACAATCTGGCGCTGCTGTTCCTGCTGTCGCTCTCGGCAAGTGTTTTCGAGCAACAAGGCATGATGGCGGCGGGCATTCTCCTTCTTTGCGGGATGGGGTGCGGCATTGCCCTTCTGGTTTCAGACCTTGGCCAAGGCACTCAACCGAAAGAACGCGAATGAGCCTTGCCCGCCGTTTTCCCGAAACTGCACCAATGCGTTCCCCGGCGGGAGAGCGCTAGTATCCAGCTGATAACCGGCCAGGAAAGGACGTTCCATGGAACTCGACGGTGCCGTTCTGCTTCTCGTCGACTATCAGCAGGCTTTCGACGGAGCGCCATGGCCACGCCGCTGGAATGATGCGCTCGACGATAACGGATTGGCGCTCCTCGCGGGCTGGCGGAAGGCCGGCAAGCCGATCATTCATGTGCGGCATGATTCCGTCGAGGCCGGTTCAAGCCTCGGCCCCGGCGCACCGGGCAACGCGCTGCGCCCCGGCTTCGCTCCGCTCAAGGGCGAACAACTGGTGAGCAAGAGCGTGAACTCCGCCTTCATCGGCACCGATCTCGACTTGCGCCTGAAGCGGCTTGGCGCAAAATGCGTCGTGACGGCGGGCATTTCCACCGACATGTGTGTTTCAACCACCATTCGCACCGGTGCGAATATGGGCTGGAAAATGATGCTTGTGGCAGATGCCTGCGATTGTTTCGACCTGCCGGACGGTCATGGCGGAACGGTAGCCGCAGAGACGGTGCAAGCCGTGCATGTGGCAACGCTCGGCTTCGAATTCTGCACGGTCACATTCACACAGGCGCTGCTGGCCTCGCTTTGACCTTCCGGTTTTCGGGAACTCTCGGGAAGGCAAAGCGTTTTCAGAAAACGGAGCCGCCCGTGTCAACCGGGCATGACGGCAAGGAATACAGGGACGATTTTCCCGGTTTCCCGCCCTGGCAACAGCGAATGGGCATACGCCTTCCTATCCCGTCCGGGCGGCTTCGATTTTTCTGAAACTGCGATGGCAATACGCACGATATCCCTTCAAGGAGTGTGGTTGAAGGCCTCTTGAATTAATTGAACGTTCATTTTATTTTTTGAGGAACGGAGGACTTCATGGCCCGAACGACCGGATCGGATGGTGAGAAGACCGAGGCGGCAATCCGCGAAGCGGCTGTCGGTCTCATTGCCCGCCTTGGTTTCGAGGCCATGTCCATGCGCCAGCTTGCCGGCGAAGTCGGCGTGCAGGCGGCCGCGCTTTATCGCTACTTCCCGACCAAGGAAGAGCTGCTTTACACGCTGATGCGCGAGCACATGGAAGACCTGATCGCCTCCTGGGAGGAGGCCCGGCCCGCCGCAGCGCTGATCGATGCAGCGCCGGCGGGCCGGCTTGCGACCTTCGTGGAAAACCATATCCGCTTCCACCTTTCGCGCCGCAGCGCCACGCATGTCAGCAATCTGGAACTGCGCAGCCTTTCGGACGAGAAGCTTGCCAGCATATTGGCGTTGCGCGCCCGCTATGAGGATGAATTGCGAGCAATCCTGCGCGATGGCGTCTCGACGGGCCAATTCAAGGTAGAGGATGTGCGGCTGACCGCCATGGCCATCATTCAGATGATCACCGGCGTCATCGTCTGGTTCCGGCCGGAGGAGCGGCTCTCAGCGAACCAGGTGGCAAAAACCTATCACATGATGACCATGCGCCTGGTCGGCGCGCGCGATTGATCGGAGGAGAGCAATGTATACGGGATCGATGAATTTCGGCCTGGGCGAGGATATCGACGCTCTGCGCGACATGACGCATCGCTTCGCACAGGACAGGATCGCGCCGCTTGCGGCCGAGATCGACGCCAGCAACGAGTTTCCGGAGCACCTCTGGAAAGAAATGGGAGAGCTCGGCCTGCTCGGCATGACTGTCGATCCCGAATATGGCGGCAGCGGCCTTGGCTATCTCGCCCATGTGGTGGCCATGGAGGAAATCAGCCGGGCCTCAGCCTCAGTCGGGCTTTCCTACGGCGCCCATTCCAACCTCTGTATCAACCAGATCCGCCGCTGGGGTAGCGACGAGCAGAAGCGCAGATACCTGCCAGCCCTGTGTTCGGGCGAGACCGTCGGCGCGCTCGCCATGTCGGAAACCGGATCCGGTTCCGATGTGGTTTCGATGCGCCTCAAGGCGGAAAAGCACAATGACCGCTATGTGCTGAACGGCTCGAAAATGTGGATCACCAACGGTCCCGATGCCGGCACGCTCGTCGTCTATGCCAAGACCGCGCCCGATGCGGGTCCGCGCGGCATCACCGCCTTTCTGATCGAGCGGAACATGAAGGGTTTCTCGGTGGCGCAGAAGCTCGACAAGCTGGGCATGCGCGGTTCCAACACCGGCGAACTCGTGTTCGAGGACGTCGAAGTGCCCTTCGAGAACGTGCTCGGCGAAGAAGGCAAGGGCGTCAATGTCCTGATGTCAGGCCTCGACTATGAGCGCGTGGTTCTGGCGGCCGGGCCGGTCGGCATCATGGCGGCCTGCCTGGATGTCGCCATGCCCTATGTGCGCGAGCGCAAGCAGTTCGGCCAGCCCATCGGCGCATTCCAGCTGGTGCAGGGCAAGCTCGCCGACATGTACACGACGATGAATGCGGCGCGTTCCTATGTCTATGCCGTGGCGGCGGCCTGCGACCGGGGAGAGACCACCCGTAAGGATGCTGCCGGGTGCATTCTCTATTCGGCGGAGAAAGCCACGCAGACCGCTCTCGATGCGATCCAGCTTCTGGGCGGCAACGGCTATATCAACGAGTTTCCGGCAGGCCGGCTGTTGCGCGACGCCAAGCTCTATGAAATCGGCGCCGGGACCAGCGAAATTCGTCGCTGGCTGATCGGCCGTGAGATGATGGCGGAGTTCGCCTGAAACAGCGGGTTCCGGTTGCACATAATTTCACCATGACCTTATCCTGTGCTTCGGCATAGTTCCGCCTCCCCTGTGCCTCAAGCACAGTTTCGCTCCATGTGCTTGAAGCACAGTTTCGCCATCCTGTGCTTGAAGCACAGTCCGCATCGATATGTTCCGTTGAGCAGAGGATTTCATGACCGTTCTTCAGTCACAGCTCTCGCCCTCCTCCGACGCATTCAAGGCGAATGCGGAACGCATGCGCACCCTGGTCGCGGAGACGGCGAGGAAAGCAGCGGAGATAGCGCTTGGCGGCCCTGCCGAAGCACGCGAACGGCACGTCAAGCGCGGCAAGCTGCTGCCGCGCGAACGCCTCGCCCAGCTTCTGGACGTCGGTGCGCCCTTTCTGGAGATCGGCCAGTTCGCCGCCTATGACATGTATGGGGGCGATATTGCTTCGGCAGGCATGATTGCGGGCGTCGGACGTATCGAGGGGCGCGAATGCGTGGTCGTCGTCAACGACGCCACGGTCAAGGGCGGCACCTATTATCCACTGACGGTCAAGAAACATCTGCGCGCCCAGGAGATCGCGCTGGAGAACAACCTTCCCTGCGTCTATCTGGTCGATTCGGGCGGGGCCAACCTGCCCAATCAGGACGAGGTCTTCCCGGATCGGGAGCATTTCGGCCGCATCTTCTTCAACCAGGCCAACATGTCGGCGAAAGGCATTCCGCAAATCGCCTGTGTGATGGGCTCATGCACCGCCGGCGGTGCCTATGTGCCGGCCATGAGTGACGAGACGATCATGGTAAAGGGCCAGGCCACCATCTTTCTGGGCGGCCCGCCGCTCGTGAAGGCGGCGACGGGCGAAGTGGTGACGGCGGAAGAGCTTGGTGGCGCGGAGGTTCATACGCGCGAATCTGGCGTTGCCGACCATTACGCGCTCAACGACGACCATGCGCTCGCCATCGCAAGGCGCATCGTGAAAAACCTGAATCGAAAGAAGGACGTAAAGCTCGATCTTCGCAAACCGATTCCGCCGCTTTACGACCCGCAGGAACTCTACGGACTGATCCCTTCCGATACGCGCCAGCCCTATGATGTGCGTGAGGTGATTGCCCGTGTGGTCGACGGTTCGGAGTTCGATGAATTCAAGGCGAACTACGGCACGACACTGGTGACGGGCTTTGCCCATCTCCATGGAATTCCTGTCGGCATCATCGCCAATAATGGCGTTCTGTTTTCCGAATCGGCGCTCAAGGGCGCGCATTTCATCGAGCTGTGCTGCCAGCGCAAGATACCCCTGATCTTTCTGCAAAACATCACGGGCTTCATGGTCGGCCGGAAATACGAAGCCGGAGGCATTGCCCGTGACGGCGCCAAACTGGTGACCGCCGTTGCAACCGCGCAGGTGCCCAAAGTAACAGCGATCATCGGCGGCTCCTTCGGCGCGGGCAATTACGGCATGTGCGGTCGGGCCTATTCACCGCGCTTCCTGTGGATGTGGCCCAATGCGAGGATTTCCGTGATGGGTGGCGAGCAGGCGGCGACCGTTCTTTCCATCGTGCGCCGCGAGGGCATCGAGCGGCGCGGCGGCAGTTGGTCGGAAGAGGAAGAGGCAGCGTTCCGCAAGCCTATCCTCGAAAAATATGAACGCGAAGGCAATCCGCTTTATTCCAGCGCGCGGCTTTGGGACGATGGCATCATCGATCCAGCCAAGACACGGGATGTGCTCGCACTCAGCCTGAGCACGGCGCTCAACGCGCCCATCGGCGAGACCAAATTCGGCGTGTTCCGTATGTAGGGGAAGCTGTTCCCGTTCGGACTTCGGACGGCACGGATATCCTACCCGTTCACCAGCGCCAGAACGAGGCGGTGGACATTGCCGCCATCGCTCATTTCCTCGCGGTCGAATTCGCGTCCCCGCCTTCTCTGCTCCTGCGAAAGAGCGCCCAGATGTTCCTGAAGCTTCTGGCGCACCTTCTGGCATTTAGGGTCGTTTTCAGCACTAAGCCCGACCGACACGGCCTCGATCTTCCTGACCATCTCGACAATGAATTCGCCATGCACGCGCTCATGCGCGGTGACGCCTGCAATGAAGGTCTCCCAAGACTGGCGCGTCTGCGGTGGCAGGGTCTGGGAAGGTTTCGGCAGGCGATAGGTGATGACGAGATTGGGTTTGGCCGAGGCAAGCGTACAATTGCCTCGGCGCGGCTGATAATCGCGCCGCCAGGTGAGTTTGAAATCCGTATAGGCGATAACACGCCCCATGCCGATCTTCGGGCCGCGCTCACCGATGGAGCGATAAAGCTCGATGCCGCTTTGGCCTGTTATTGTGTAGGTTTCGACCCGCTCCGTGGCGCGCCATTCTGCCCTGGCTGCACCCGCAGCCAGAACCGCCGCCACCGTCAACACCAAACCGCAAACCCGCATGCATCGCCCCGCATCTCTCATCAACGCAGCAAGCGTTAAGAGATTGGCCAGGTGATGGCAATGCGGGGAAAAAGATCCTTCCCGCCGATTGACCGAAGGCGGGAAGAGAAAAGGCGGCCGGCATCTCCCCTCTCGGCGATGCCGGCCCGGGCGTCAGAACTTGCCGACCACGTTCAGGAAGGGGCCGCGATCGTCCAGCGTGAGGTCACGCAGGTCGTCCGAAAAACGCCCGAAATTATAGCCCGCGCCAACCTTAAAGTTGTTACCGACATGGCGATAGACGGCGGTCATGAGACCGTAGTCCGTGGACTCGATATCCGGCAGGTAGAAGGCCCTACCCTCAATCATCGCGTCCCAGTTCTTCACGATATGCAGGTCGGTGCGCAGGATGCCGAGATGAGCGGTCGATTCTTCCCAGGCACCCAGCGTGTTGCTGCCATCCGAAGTGCGTTGACGAATCTCACCCATGCGCATGGCGTATTTTCCGCCAAGCGACAGCCAAGGCAACAGATCGTAGGTTACGTCCGCAGAAACGATGTGGCTGCGTTGCAAGGGGCCATTCTTGCTCCCTGAAAGGCCGCTGATCTGATCGTTGCCTGGCAGATCGTAGAGATAGGTGTAGCGGAACAGCGCATTCACCATGTCATGGTCAACGGGCCGATAGGCATAGCCAAGCGAGGCTTCAATATAGTCGCCATTGTAGTATTCGCCAGCATCCGTTTGGGAGATGACCGCATCCACATTACCGAGAACACGCCCGCTTTCGTCATGTTTCCAGGCAAGGCCAGCGCTCATGAGATAGGTGTTGCGGTCACGGCTGCCGTCGTCGGAACGCTCGAACCGCGCTTCACCGCGCACACGCGAACTCAGCCCAAGTTCCTCTTCCTTGAAGCCGACGCTGAGGGAACCCGCGTAGCGTTCGAAATCGGAGTATTCCTGGCCGGTGGCCGGATTGATGCGACCGTCTTCCACATCACCCGCCTCGAAACCGGCATCGACGGTCCAGAGCGGATCGGGCGTGTAGATGACACCATAGGTCTGGGCAAGCGAGACACGGCGCCCGAACAGATCGTAATTGCTTTCCGAATAGGCCGAAGCGACATCGTTGATACGCTTCTTCACGCCGGCAACAATCGCGCCGCGATCATGGCCCACAAGATCGTAGCCATAGCTCCCGTCGCCCGCCCGATCAGGGTCCAGGCGGTAACCGAGATAGTAGTGGTCCTCAGCCGTCGGATCATAGGTCAGGCCGGCAAGACCGCCGAGGCCGGCGGGACCCCAGGAGACTTCACCCTGGGCACCAATCTTCTCGGTCAGGCGTACTTCCGCACCCACGCCGTAGCGGTCGTTTTTCTTGACGTCGCCCTTCTTGTCCACGGTCGCCTGGGCGAAGCCGTAGTAGAGGTAGTCCTCGCTCTCCCGGTAGTCGACACGCACGCCTGCATCGAGGCGCGTTCCGTTATAGCCGGATTTGCCGGCTGCTACAGAAGTGGGTGAATAGAGCTTGGAATAGGAGACGCCAAAGGCTGCCTTCCAATATGCATCATACTCCCAGCTGACGGCCACCTCGGCTTCGCTTTTGCGACGCCCTTCGTCGTTTCGATAGTCGTCATAGGACAGATCGAGATCGAGTGTTGAGGTGAGAGGCAATTCCGCATGTGCACCCCAGATCCGCTCGTTCACTCGAATCTGATCAGTCAGGCTTGTAAAGCCCGCATCCTTGCTCTCGTAATAGCCGCCTAGGGTCCCGGGGAACCCCAGACGCTTGAAGTCCTTCAAATCCATCTGGCCACGTATGGCCCACGCCTGCGATGCCTTGTCGCTACGGCCCGTGGTGGCGGTGTCAGAGATGGTCAGGCCACCGTCAGTGGAATTGGACAGGCCGAAGCCAGGCCCCTTGGTCCTTGCGAACTCCGCGTCCAGATAGCTGTTTTCGGAGCGGCGAATGCGAATATCGGCGCCATAGGCCCGGTAGTCGGCGGTTCCGGTTTGATCGGAAATACCGGTAACCCCGACGCGGACACTATTGCGGAGCCATGCTTCGGCCCGACCGCCATAGGCATAATCGTCCATCTCATCCGCTCGTCCCTTATACTCGTACTGCGCGATGAAGTAGGTGGCATAGCCGCCCAATGCACCGTCACGGACAGGACCGGACACCGCGGTCGACGACGGTAAGGGCTTGGATAGAATGACAACGCCCTGCAGGTAGTCGATCGAATAGTCCTCGCCATAAGCGAGCGCCCGCCTTTCGATGACATGACCGGTGATCGGGTCGCGATATTCAACATGAAGGGTTTCCGAACCCTCGATAATCTTCTGCCGCTTCAGAAAATATGCCGAGCCACCCGTTCCCCGATATTCATCGCGTTGCGGCAAGGTCTCGGGCTGCGCTCCAAAGGCGGTTGCCTGGAAGCGCGGCTCTCCGAAGGAGGTATTGCCTGGAGAACGCAAAACCATGTTGCCGCCATAGAGGCCTCGGTCGACCTGCAGATAGCGGGTGCCGGAAATCTTGGTCTTGTAATTGCCCCACATGACATGACTGTCGCCACGCTCGAGACGGACGTAGAATTTACCGCTGGTGGGAGCATCATCCACCGATTTCGAATCGTCACCATAAACAGGGTAATATTTGTCCGGATCGATCCGGCGCAGAAATTCCTTAGGATCGCGGGCGTCGAGATCCTTGAAGAGATGTTTGATTTCGTTTTCACCGGTGTCACCGGCAGCGGTCAGAAGGAACTTTCCCTTGATCTTCCCGCGCAAATAGAAGGCAAGCCTGCCCGAGTTCCATACCCGGTCATATTCACCGGAGCGCACGTCCTCGATGCCGTCGTCGCCGGTTCTCTTGCCAAGCGTGAAATCGGCCAGCGCCACATAGAACCAGTCGCTTGTCGGAATATTCACGTCACGGCTGAAATAGACCCCGCCGCTTTTTGAATCGCCATCAACGGCAATCTCCACCTGATGTTGACCGGGAGGCAGAATGCGCTGGGTAACGAATGTACCCTTCGCATCAATGGGCACCATCTCGTCGAAAGCGATAACACCGTAGCCCTGTGGCACGTTCTTACCGTAGATTGTGACTGCGCCGCCATAGACGGGAATATTGCGGAATGCAGTACGGTCCTCTGCGCGACCCGGAGCAATCGCATCGCCTGAATCGCGCACTGGTTCAGTGCTGCTCACCGCAAGCGAGAGAGGAACCGTTTCATCAAAACGCCCGCGGTCGTCATAGACGCGCAGGACATAGGTATATTCGCCATCGCGAAGGGCCGGCATCACCCATGTCGCCTCGGAATTGGCACGAATGGGGATGATTGCGACCGGTTTGGAACGCTTGGCCTGGTCGGCATTCTCGATGCGGATTTCCGCCCTTGCGATGAAGGCTGGGTAGTTGCTGGTCGCGTAGAATTGAACCGGCTCGCCGGGCTTGTACATCCGACGCATGGGAACGGTGGAGACGTTCAGCAGAGGTTCCTGATCGAGACCGTCGAACTTTACCTGAATATCGACGGCACTGAGGTCCAGATCGGTCTTGCGCTGACGGTCGATGGAACTTGCAGCAGGATCGACGCCGAAGACCCCTTCGTCGCGGATTATGCCATTTTCATCCACCACCTGACCGTCAACAGAAATAACGAAGGGAAGCGAAGGCGTGTCACCAGGGGCAGCTATTTCCGTGTTTTCGCCAATGCGCAACCTGCCTGTCGTGCTGTTATCCAGCATTTTACCCCGAACCATGGAGGGACATGGGACTCCACCGCAAATCTCCCCACCCCCGAAAATCGATTCCGATTCCTCATCCTTGTAGACAGGCGCTTCGTCAGCAGACTTGAAAACCGGAGAGGCATCGAAAATCGCGCTCTTCGCACGCGGTGGATCAGGCGTCACGAGAGGCGGCTCGGGAACCGGATCAATGCCATTTTGCGGATCGGCAGCAAAACCAGGGCCGGCGTAGGCTGCCAAAATTGCGGAAAGCGCCGTTGTTGCCGCAAGAATGCAAGTCCTGGAACGTCTCATCATATGTTTTCCAAATGAATATAATTAAAATCATGACCGTCCATTCTGAAATTTAGACGCCAATAAATCCCAGTTTATGAGACGCTTCGATTTTCGAATTATTTTTGTCAAAACTCACAAATACATATTTACAAAGCTATACTTAAATAATAAACTATTTTAGTTATAATAAAATTTCAATTATTTATTTATATTAATATATTATAATACGTTACAATTATTTTCGTTTCTGAAAATTAGTTATTAATTAGCTCATAATTTTATGCGATTATATGAGGAAAACTTACTGATTATATGGTAGGATTAATTTCTGACAAGGTGCATTATATTGACGGTCGATGTCAGTATCCGAGGTGTAAACTTACGGTATTTCACCCCATACGATGCAGTATAGTCAGGGTCTTCAGCCGCACGCCGGGACCGGGCCATTCAATTGCTTCAGGCAGGCAGGAAATCTTCTTCCTTGAAATGCCAGAGAAGCTGATATTTGCTGCATTTCAAGGTGTCTGACCGCGGCTTCTCAAGCTGGCGGAATTGCTGAGGAGAGACGTATGTTCCAGAAGATTGTCATCGCCAATCGCGGAGAGATTGCCCTGCGCGTCATGCGCACCGCCAAGCGGATGGGAGTTGCCACCGTCGCGGTCTATTCGCAGGCCGATCGCAATGCACAACATGTTCTTCTGGCAGATCAGGCCGTCTGCATCGGGGATGCGCCCGTCGGTGAAAGCTATCTGCGGGGCGACCGGATCATCGAAGCCGCACTTGCCACAGGCGCTGAGGCCATCCATCCCGGCTATGGCTTCCTGTCTGAAAACCCGGATTTCGTGGAGAAGGTCGAGGCAGCGGGGCTGACCTTCATTGGCCCCTCCTCCAAGGCCATCCGCGCCATGGGCCTGAAAGATGCTGCCAAGCGGTTGATGGAGCGCGCGGGCGTCCCGGTGGTGCCCGGTTATCACGGAGAAACGCAAGCGCTGGTGGCGCTTGCGGCCAAAGCGAACGAAATCGGCTTTCCTGTCCTGATCAAGGCCCGGGCGGGCGGCGGCGGCAAGGGAATGCGGCTCGTCTCCGATCCTGACGCCTTTCCCGAAGCCCTTGCGGCGGCCCAGCGCGAAGCCAAGGCAGCCTTCGGCGACGAACGTGTCCTCGTCGAGAAATATGTGGAGACGCCGCGCCATATCGAAGTTCAGGTTTTCGGAGACATGCATGGCAATGTGGTGCATCTGTTCGAGCGCGATTGCTCCGCACAGCGCCGCCACCAGAAAGTGATCGAGGAAGCTCCCGCACCGGGAATGAACGCGCAAACACGTGCTGCCATGACCGAAGCAGCAGTCAAGGCAGCCCAGGCCATCTCCTATTGCGGCGCAGGCACCATCGAATTCATTGTCGATGCCTCCGAGGGGCTGCGACCCGACCGCTTCTGGTTCATGGAAATGAACACCCGGCTGCAGGTGGAGCATCCGGTCACCGAGATGATCACCGGTATCGACCTTGTGGAGTGGCAGCTGCGAGTGGCATCCGGCGAGCCGCTGCCGCTACGGCAGGACGAAATCATGGCGAACGGCCATGCCGTGGAGGCGCGCCTTTATGCAGAAGACGCTGAGCGGGATTTTCTTCCGGCCACCGGCACGCTGCACCATCTATCTTTCCCCGACCACATCGATGGGGCGAAGCTGCGTGTCGATGCCGGCGTGACGCAGGGCGACACGATTACGCCCTTCTACGACCCAATGATCGCAAAGGTTATCGTTCATGCGGCAACCCGTGCCGAGGCGCTGAATGGACTGGCATCAGCGCTCGACACCACACAGGTGGCCGGCTCCACCGTCAATCTCGGTTTTCTCACCCGGCTGTTGCGCGATGAAGATTTCGCGACAAGCAATCTCGAGACAGGCCTGATCGGTCGCAAACAGGACGCCCTTACCCGGATTCCGGTGCCTGCCACGCGTCATGTTGCGATGGCAATCGCAGCCACGAGCGGCGCTGAACTGGATACGAGCAATGGCGATCCCTTCAGCGCGCTGGCTGGCTATGGCCATTTCACGCAGATGTCGCACCGGCGCGAGCTGATGCGCGGCGAGGAAAAGGTGACGGCGCTCGTATCTGCGCAACGGGATGGCTCGCTGGCAATCCATATCGGGGAGAACGAAGCCACACAGCCTATTATCGTGCGCCGCGCGGATGCTGCGCGGGCAGCCGTCTGGCCGGGGCATGTGACCGTATTCGAGGGAGCCGACAGCCTCACCTTCGACGTGCCGGACCTGCTTCAGGCTGCCGATGACGCTGCTGGCGGCGACCGGCTGCGCGCGCCCATGCCTGGCTTGGTGAAACTCGTGCGAGCGCAAACGAATGACGCAGTGAAGAAGGGACAGCCCTTGCTCGTGCTTGAAGCCATGAAAATGGAGCACACGATCAGCGCGCCCCATGACGGCGTTATCGCGGAAATCGCCTCCGAGGGCGCACAGGTCAATGACGGCGCAATGCTGGTGCGCTTCGAGGAATAACGTTACCGTTCTTTCGCCGGAGGCGAGTTGCCCCTCAAAAGGACGCAACACTGGTTTCCGCCCGGACCGCACACTTCGGCTTCCGGCCCGGCGGGGTGAAAAGCCCCGACCGGCCACCTGATTGCTTCTATATCGCGCCGGACGAACCGTCCGGCTGCAAAATGCTGACCTTGCGCATTTGTGCCACGCCGGACGAACCGTCCGGCTGCAAAATGCTCAGTGCACTGTCATCCAGTCACGGGCATCGCGAAGAGCCTTCGCCAAATCTGCCTTCGACATGCTGCCGGCCACTTCGGAACGAAGCGCTGCAGCGCGCTCACATCCCTTGATGGCTGCGATGTTGAACCATTTGTGGGCAGCCACCAGATCGACATCGCAATCGCGACCGGTCGCATACATCATTCCCATCTGGAAGAGCACGTCGGCCTGGGTGGACGAACCAGCCGCGCCGAAGCCTGCTTCCTGAACGTCATAACGTGCCATTTTACCAAACCCTGTTTTTGTCTCCCGAGAGCCTTTATTTCCCCGTTTCCGGGCTGCTCTTCGATGGTTTCGAGAATGCAGGAGCGGGCTGAAATCGCCGTTAAATCTTGTGCTTAATTTGAAGAAAACAAAGTTCAAATTTTCAGTAAACGCCTGTTTTTG
The DNA here is from genome assembly GCF_000300515.1 of Nitratireductor indicus C115. GTDB lineage: Bacteria > Pseudomonadota > Alphaproteobacteria > Rhizobiales > Rhizobiaceae > Nitratireductor > Nitratireductor indicus. The sequence goes on along the minus strand of NZ_AMSI01000016.1, from coordinate 97,624 downwards.
TTAAGCATCGGAAGGCGGACGAAAGCAGGCTTTGGAGCATTTTGCGCGGAATTTTCGTTAAGCGGGATGTCAATTCTTCGCTAACCACACCACACATCGATCAAGACAATTTTCTGAAAATTCGAATGAAGAACCGCTCCTCCCGGCGCAGCCCTTCAACGCGTTAAAAGCGGATTTCGCGACGAATCTTTCAGGAGCAACGCCGGTCCCGAGAAGGATTGATTTACTTTTACGTTTGCGTAAGATGTATGCATCGTTCGTTTTGGGAGGAACGTTCATGATCCGCAGCCTGTCTCTTGCCGCCGCGCTCGCCACCCTTGTTACCGGTGGCGCTCTGGCAGACCCAATCGAAGGCAACTGGAAAACCGAAGCCGGCAGCACCGCCCAGATCGTAACCTGCGGTGGGGCCTTCTGCATCACGCTGAAAAACGGCAAGCATGCGGGCAAACAGATTGGCACGTTGAAGGCGGCCGGCGACGGCAATTATGCCGGCAAGATTACCGACCCCGCCAATGACAAGACCTATTCGGGCAAGGGTTCGCTTTCGGGCAACCGGCTGAAAATGGGCGGCTGCGTTCTCGGCGGGCTTATCTGCCGCAACCAGACCTGGTCCAGAATCTGATCCGCCGAATGGAACACCTCTGGCTCACTCCGAAACAATTCCTGCCTCGCGCATACGCGTGAGGATAATGCCGTGCGCCTCCAGCGGCAGGGGGCCGGCAGCGTTCGCGCTGCCGGCCAACGGCTCGCGGCTGCACACGAAATAGGGATACCAGACTTCGCCAAGCCCGTGATTGATCTGGCCAAGCTGGGCATAATCTTCTTCGGAAAGCAGTGGCTCCGGCACATAACCCCAGCCAAGCCCGTCGCAGATCGCGTCCTTGCCAAGTTCGAAACTGCTGAGTGCAATGCGTTCGCTGCCCATCGCGTCGAGATGGAAACGTTCGCTCTGCGTGCTGTCGAGATAGGTGATCTGCGGCAGGGTGGCGAGGTCCTCGTCGGCCACATAGCTCATCGAATGCAGGGGGTGATTGCCCGCCACCATCATCTTCATCCCGATCCTGGTGACGACGCGGCTATACAATCCTGCCGCAGGGCCCGAGCGGCCCGACGCCACGAAATAGGCGATGTCCAGCTGTCCTTCGCGCACCAATTCGGGCAGGACGTCGCTTTCGGCGTAGCGCATGCTCAAACGCAACTCCGGGCGCGCGCGCCGGATTTCGCGGATGACATGGCGCCAGAAATCTTCCGGCAGAACATCGTCACGGCCAATCCGCAGTTCCCGGCTGCCCGTCTCCGCTCCCCGGGCACAGCGTTCAGCTATGCCTTTCGACAGGGCGACGATACGGGCGCAATCATCGAGAATATGCTCGCCCACGGGTGACAGGGACAGGCTGTTGCCACGCCGCACGAAGAGATCGACCCCAAGTTCGTCCTCAAGAGCCGAAATGGCCATGCTGATCGTGGAACGATTGCGACCAAGGGCCAAAGCGGCACCTGAAATGGATCCAGCTCGCGCCGCAGCTTCGAAATATTCCAGATATTCGAGACGCATGCTCACGCCCCTTCGTCAGAAAACTTGTCACTGAGCGATTTTTCTTACCGCCAATCGTCGACTATCTCAATCAAGCGACATTGAATTTGATTGTTTATATGAGGCATGAAATGCATTGGTTCTATCTGACGGCAGCGGTTTCGGCTGAAGTTATCGGAACCACCTTGATGAAGTTCCTGGTTTCGGCCGATCAGCTGGCGCTCGGCACATTAGCCGCGCTCACCATGATTGCGCTTGCCTATCTCTTTCTGGGAAAAGCCACATTGCGCATTCCCGTGGCCCTGGCCAACGCCTTCTGGGAGGGGCTGGGCATGATCCTGATCGCCCTCGTCTCGCTCCAATTGCTCGGCGAAGCCATGTCTCTCCTGCAGGGCGTGGGCATTGGTGTGGCCATCGTGGGTATTGCAGTGCTCAATTACGGGCACTACCAGCAGGAGCACGCGGAATGAGCATCTATATGGGGTATGTGCTCGGTTCCGTGGCGCTCGATATTTCCGCGAATCTCGCTTTGGCCAAGTCCGGCGGATTTGCCCGCAGGGGCTGGGGCATTTTCGCGGTTCTGCTCATCATGGGCGCCTTCGCCCTTCTGGCACTTGCCGTCACGGGCATGGATCTCTTCATCGCCTATGCGGTGTGGGGGGTAATGTCGATCCTGGGAACGGCGCTGGCCACGCGAATGGTCTTTGGCCATCGCCTGAATATCACGAGTTGGGCGGGAATGGCTCTTCTGATCCTTGCGATCCTTCTGATCCGTCTCGGCTGAGACAAGAAAAAGACGGGCAGCCAAAGGCCGCCCGCCGTTTCCACTCATCGCGCCACTTCAGCGCAATCAGCGCGCGCGCTGATCGAACAGGACCTTCTGGGCGTCCTTGTCCTCGGCAATGTTGCGGCGGTGCTCCTGCCCCACTTCGAGACCGCGAATAACCGCGGGGCGCTCCATGATCGTCTCGAACCAACGCTTGAGATGCGGGAAATCCTCAAGATCCTGCCCCTGGTTCTTGTAGGGCTTGACCCAGCCGATGCTTGCCATATCGGCGATGGAATAGTCGCCCGCCAGGAATTCGCGGTCCGCGAGGCGCTTGTTCATCACACCGTAAAGGCGATTGACCTCATTGGTGTAGCGATTGATGCCGTAAGGCACTTTTTCCGGGGCATATTGACGGAAGTGATGAGCCTGACCCGCCATGGGCCCGAGACCACCGACCTGCCAGAACAACCATTGCTCCACTTCCACACGAGTCCGTTCATCGCTCGGGTAGAACTTGCCGGTCTTGCGACCGAGATACTGAAGGATGGCGCCAGACTCGAAAACCGAGATCGGCTCACCGCCCGGCCCTTCGGGATCGATGATGGCGGGCATGCGATTGTTGGGCGAAATTTTCAGGAATGACGGCTCGAATTGCTCGCCCTTACCGATGTTGACGTATTTCACCTCGTAGGGAAGGCCTGCTTCCTCGAGATAGATGCTGATCTTCCAGCCATTGGGTGTTGGCCAATAATAGAGTTCGATCGGCTTGTTCTGGGTGGTCATGCGTAGTGCCTCCAAGATTGAGCGCCGCGCGGTCGGGGGAGGTTCGCGGCGCAGGGAGTGAGGTAAGCAAGCATCGGCCGATTTGCAATATCGCGCGGCAGGCGATCCTGCGAGCATCGGCTGTGCGGAGCTTCTTCCCTTCCCGGTAACACTTGTGAACGGCGGATGAATGTTGCCCTCAGAGGCGGTTCAGACGCCCGCTGGCATGATCGGCACCATGATGAGGGAAGAAAAAAATGCTGATGCGCCGCTTTACCATCGTCTGCCTGCTGACCGCCCTGTTCGGCATGGGACTTGCCATTCTGGTGGCCGAGGCAAGCAGGCCTTCCGGCGACTGGAGAGACAACCGGCCTATCGCCTGCACAGTGGCGACCGGGCCCTGCGCGAGGCCTCATCGATAGCGCGCAATGCAATTTCGATAGACCACACCCTATGCAACCCGACTGCAAAGCATTCTTGAAAGGAGGCCTGACGATGAAAAAACTGATTTCAACCCTCGGCCACCTTGCTAAGGCCCTGGCCGTGGCCGCGGTGGTGAGTTCCCCGTTGATGGCCGTTCAGAATGTGCGCGCCGGCAATGAAAACGTCATTGAAGGCCGCTATGACAAGTCAAGCGGCGCAGGCTTCGTGCTGATGGTCAGCCTGAAAAGGGCACGATAGGCGTCAAACCGCTTCCACTTGAGCCGTCTATCCTGGTGGAACCTTGTCACTTGGAGTCTTCTCTCTTGAAGTCCAGGCCTTGAGAAGAAAAACAATTTCCATATAAAAGGCCATGGAAAAGCAAATCTACCCTCAGCCTATTCAAACCATCGCCTCACCGGAGCCTTTTGCCCGGAAGAGCTTTACGGATGCGCGCGAGGCCGTCGCGGCCTTAAAGGCGCTTTACGAACGCAATACCGCCTTTCTGCGGGATGCCTTTTCACAGGTGGCGCAAGCCGGCGAAAGCGACCGCCGCTACCGCGCATTCTATCCTGAAGTGAGCCTGGCAACCGGCTCCTACGCGCAGATCGACACGCGGCTTGCCTATGGCCATGTGGCAGCGCCCGGTGTCTACGCCACGACCATCACCCGCCCCGACCTCTTCGAGGACTATCTGGTCGAGCAGCTTGGCCTCGTCATCAAGAATCACGGGGTCCCCGTCACCGTTTCGGAATCGCAGACGCCGATCCCGCTGCACTTCGCCTTTCTCAACAACACCTATGTGGAAGGCTCGGTGGCGGACCGGCTCAAGCGGCCGCTGCGCGATCTCTTCGACGTGCCGGACCTGAACGCGACGGACGACCACATCGTCAACGGCACCTATGAGGTTCCGCCCGGCGACCCGATGCCGCTTGCACCCTTCACGGCGCAGCGCATCGACTATTCGTTGCACAGGCTTTCACACTATACGGCGACGGCGGCTGACCATTTCCAGAATTTCGTGCTGTTCACGAACTATCAGTTCTACATAGACGAGTTCTGTGCGCTGGCTCGCCAGATGATGGAGGAAGGCGGCAATGGCTACACCTCCTTCGTGGAACCGGGAAATCTGGTGACACGGGCGAGCGAGAGCGAGCCGCAAGGCAACCCTGTGGCACGGCTGCCCCAAATGCCCGCCTATCACCTGACGCGCGACAATCATTGCGGCATCACCATGGTGAATATCGGCGTCGGCCCCTCCAACGCAAAGACCATCACCGACCATATCGCCGTTTTACGCCCGCATGCCTGGCTGATGCTCGGCCATTGCGCGGGGCTCAGGAACACCCAGGCGCTGGGCGACTATGTGCTGGCCCATGCCTATGTGCGCGAAGACCATGTGCTCGACGACGACCTGCCGGTCTGGGTGCCCCTGCCCGCTCTCGCCGAAGTGCAGGTGGCGCTGCAGGAAGCGGTTGCCGAAGTGACCGGTCTTTCGGGCTATGAGCTGAAGCGGATCATGCGCACGGGAACGGTTGCGACCATCGACAACCGCAACTGGGAACTGCGCGAACAACGCGGCCCCGTGCAGCGCCTCTCGCAATCGCGCGCCATCGCGCTCGACATGGAATCGGCCACCATCGCCGCAAACGGCTTCCGCTTCCGCGTCCCTTATGGCACGCTGCTGTGCGTTTCGGACAAGCCACTGCATGGTGAATTGAAATTGCCGGGCATGGCGACGGAATTCTACAAGAGACAGGTCTCGCAGCACCTGAAAATCGGGATGCTTGCGGTGGAAAAACTGGCGGCGATGCCCCCCGAACGCCTGCACTCCCGCAAGCTCAGAAGCTTCTTCGAGACCGCCTTTCAATAGTCCAAAACCTCCGTTACGGGGGCGGCTCAAACTCCGCGCCAAAGGAGACGAGGCAAAAGGATGCAGCGAAGCAGACCAAGGACGGTCATTCCCGCGTTGCTCGCACTGGGGGCTGTGGCGATCTCGCTGCCCCTGGTGGCGGGCTATTGGGGGCGCATCCATCCGGCTTTCGATTCCATGGCCCATTTCCGGCTGCATCTGGCAGCCCTTTTAACGCTTTTCGCGCTGCCCCTCCTGTTCTTCAAAGGGTGGCGGCAGATCGGGGCCGCCTCTTGCGTGCTTGGCATCGCGGCCATGAGCGCCACGATGACATCGGGCCTTTCTGCCCGCCCCGCCACGGCCGCAGCCGCCGAGGCACCGGCGGCACGATATCGCCTGATGCAGATGAACCTGCGCTACGACAACACCTCGCCCAAGAAGCTCTTTTCGCTCATTGGCGCGATGAAGCCCGACGTCATCACGCTGAACGAAGTCTCGGGCATGTGGGTCGAGCAGCTCAAATATCTTGAAGCAACCTATCCATACCGCATCATCTGCCCGCCGCCCGCCCGGATCGGCGGGGTGGCGATCCTGTCGCGCCGGCCCTTCCTGCATCCAGCGACGGTGACTTGCCACGATCGCGGTTCCATGGCGGTCGCAAGCATCAGCTTCGGTGGGAGCTCGGTCGATGTGGCCGCATTGCATCTGGGGTGGCCCTGGCCCTTCGAGCAGAAAGCGCACGTCCGGCGCATCACGCCGGCAGTCGAGAAACTCGGTAACACGGCAATCCTTGCCGGCGATCTCAATGCCACTCCATGGAGCGTGACAGCGCGGACGCTTGAAAGCGTGGGCCACATGAAGGCTCTGCCGGGCATCGGCGCGACATGGTTCATCCCGTCCTTTCCCATTGCGGTGAGAAAGGTCGCGGGCCTGCCTATCGACAATGTCTTCACCAAGGGACGCGTCGTCCCCATATCGGTAAAGCGGCTTGGCGATGCGGGCTCCGACCATCTGCCGGTGCTGTTCGAGTTCAGCCTCCTGCCGCGTCCGCAGGGGGAGGACGAGGGCGTCCAGCAGGCAAAGGTGAGCACCCATTCGCCAGCGTGAAAGCGTCTGCGATATCGCACATAGGAAGGTTGTCGCCGCCGATGCGGGTCGCACAGGGCTCGGGAAGTGAAGCTATCACCGGCGCTGAGACAGCTTCAAGCGACACGCAAGAATGTTCTGCTGCATCGAGACCGTGCGTGATTGCCGCGAGATCGAGCCTCAAAGCTTACGGGCGATAACCAGATGGCCGCGAACGGGCTTTCCCTGTTCGTGGCGCACCGTAATGGGCCTGAAGGCGAGACAGGCAAACCCGTTCTCCTTCATGAGACCGCGCAAATAAGCCTCGGCGTGAGCGAAGCGCTGGTGCGGACCGACCATGAAGGGGCGGCCCTCAAAGGTTTCCGTCGGAAGCGTTTCGGTGGAGAAAGCCAGGATGCCGCGCCGGGCCATCACGGAAGCGGCCCCGGCAAAAAAGCCTTCCAGATGCCCCATATAGGGCAAGACATCCGTGGCCGTCACGAGATCGTAGGGCTCGGTCTCGACACTCTCCAGAAAGTCGACGACCTCCCCCACATAGAGTTCGTCATAGACGTCTTTTTCCTCGGCGAGCTCAAGCATGTTTTCCGACAGATCGACGCCCGTCACATGCGCGGCCATATCGCACAGTGTCTCGCCGCTGAGCCCCGTTCCGCACCCAAGATCGAGCAGGCGCTCGTAGTTTCCCGGCGCGAATTTCTGCAGGGCCTTGCGCACGAGATCGGGAACGCCATAGCCCAGCTGGTCGACGAGGATGTTCTCGAAATCGCCAGCATGCTGGTCGAAAAGCGTGGTGACATAGGCATCGGGCGCCTTCGGAGGCGTTTCCCCGCGGCCTATGCTGGCAAGCCGGACGGCGGCGCCGCCGTGATCGTCGGGATCAAGCCGCAACACTTCCTGATAGGCGGATGCAGCCGCCTCATAGTCGCCCGACTTTTCCAGCGTGAGCGCCCGGTTGTAGGCTTCCGCCAGCGCTTCCTCGTCGATGCCGCCGTCTTTTTCTTCCGCCAAGGACGTCACATCCCCGTATAAACGGGGCCCTCGCCGCCCTGCGGCGGAACCCAGTTGATGTTCTGATTGGGGTCCTTGATGTCGCAGGTCTTGCAGTGGACGCAGTTCTGCGCATTGATCACGAACTTCGCCTCGTCTGCATGGGTACCGTCGGTAAGGGCATTGCCCTCCGCGTCCACCCATTCATAGACGCCAGCCGGACAATAGCGCGAGGACGGCCCCGCATAGACCGCATATTCGGACGTCCTTTGCAGTTCCATGTCCCTGACCTGAAGATGGACCGGCTGATCCTCCTCATGATTGGTGTTGGACAGAAACACCGAGGACAACCGGTCGAAGGTCAGCACGCCATCGGGCTTGGGATAGTCGATCGGCTTGTAGCCGGCTGCAGGCTCCAGCGAAGCGGCGTCAGTCTTGCCGTGCTTCAACGTTCCGAAGGGCGAGATGCCGAACAGGGTGTTCAGCCACATATCGAAGCCGCCGATCCCCACGCCCAGCAGCGTGCCGAAGCGCGACCAGAGCGGCTTGACGTTGCGCACCTTCTTCAGGTCCTTGCCGATATCTGAACCGCGCCAGGCGTTTTCATAGGCCTCGAGCGTGTCATTGGAGCGCCCGGCGGCAAGTGCCTCGACCAGATGTTCGGCGGCGAGCATGCCCGAAAGAACTGCGTTGTGAGACCCCTTGATACGCGGAACATTGACCATACCGGCCGAACAGCCAATGAGAGCACCGCCCGGAAAAGCCAGCTTCGGAACGGACTGCCAGCCACCTTCGGTGATGGCGCGAGCGCCGTAGGAAATGCGCTTTGCACCCTCGAACGTCTCGCGGATCGCCGGATGGGTCTTGAAGCGCTGGAACTCCTGGAAGGGCGACAGGAAGGGATTCTTGTAGTTCAGATGCAGTACGAAGCCGACCGCCACCTGGTTGTTCTCCAGATGGTAGAGGAAAGAGCCGCCGCCGGTCTTCATGTCGAGCGGCCAGCCGAAGGAATGCTGCACCAGGCCCGGCTTGTGGTTCTCGGGCTTCACTTCCCAGAGTTCCTTCAGGCCGATGCCGAATTTTTGCGGCTCGCGACCTTCGTCGAGCCCGAACTTAGCGATCAGCTTCTTGGCAAGCGATCCGCGAACGCCCTCGCCGATCAGCACATATTTGCCGAGCAAGGCCATGCCGGGCTGATAATTGGGGCCGTGCGAGCCATCGCGCTCCACCCCCATGTCGCCGGTAACGACACCCGTCACCGCACCTTCGTCGTTGTAGATCAAATCAGCAGCTGCAAAGCCCGGATAGATCTCGACGCCGAGCGCTTCGGCATGGCCGGCCAGCCAGCGGCAGACATTGCCCAGTGAAACAGCGTAATTGCCGTGATTATTCATCAATGGCGGCATGATGAAATTGGGAATGCGGATAGCGCCCGCAGGGCCAAGCACGAGGAACTTATCCTCCGTCACCGGGGTCCTGAAGGGGTGATCGGTCTCGCTGCGCCACTCCGGCAACAGGCGGTCGATGCCGATGGGATCGACAACGGCGCCGGACAGGATATGGGCTCCGACCTCGCCGCCCTTTTCCAGAACGACGACGGAAAGCTCGGGATCAAGCTGCTTCAGCCTGATCGACGCGGCCAGCCCCGCCGGACCTGCGCCGACGATGACCACATCGAATTCCATGCTTTCGCGTTCCGTTTCGCTCATTCGACCCTCCGCGTTTCGCGATTTAGGCCTGCCGCATCCCTCCGGCGGAGACCTGTCGTTGTAAAGGCTACGCAATCCCGATCAGGACGTGCGCCAATCGTGCGGCTATAGCGCATCCGCCGAAGCTCGAAAACCGTCGAAAACAGCGCATCCGCTTTTGTAACGATTAGATTGTGCCGCGACCAGCCGACTTCTGGCGCAAGTGCAGGAAGGCATGGAAAGCTCTCGCCATTCCGGCTATCACAACATTCACGATCCGGGCTTCCGGCCTGATGCGGCGGGGCACTTGCGCATGCATTCAACGATACGTCACGAACAGAGCGGAGAAACAGCTTCCTCGCTCCGGTTGGTTCTTACGCTGATCGCCCTTTTATGGGTTCTTTCCGATATCGGTTTCTATTTCCTGCTGCCGGCTCTTGGCCAGACGGCGAGCTATAATGAGAACCCGATAGGAACCAGCCTCTATTATGTGTTCTGGGTGGGGATCGCCGTCATCACCTTCTGGCCGCAATATGCGCGCTGGCAACGAGTGTCGCGCTGGCGCATGTTCGGCAACCGCCTGACCAGCATCGCGGTATGGTCCCTTGCCTTCATCGCGGCCATGGCGTTTCTCGCCTATCTTCCCAAACTGCCGCCAATCGACCTGCAGGGCGTTACCTTCCGCGAGGGGTTCACCCTGCCGGAGCTGCCCCTGGCAAATGGCTGGTATTTCCTGCCGAAATCGGTCGAAATCCTGTTTCAGCAGCTTCTGGTGGTCGCCCTTGTCCTTGCCATGGCCTCGGAAGGGATCAGGGTGGGAAAGATCGCCCTTTATTGCGGTCTTCTCTTCGGCGGAACCCATCTTCTTCTTGCCTTCGGCGACGTGCCGGTCGGTTATGTCATCCGCTTCGCTTTTCTGGCCGGGCTTTTCGGTCTGACGATCCCTTACCTGATCCTGCGCGTGCCCAATGGCTTTGCCTATTCCTATGCGATCCACTGGGGGTATTACGCGGCCACCGTCATGATGGCCCGGATCGTGGGGCCAGAAGCTGTTCTCACGATCATCAGGTCACTGTTCGACTTGTCATAAGGCGCAATCGAACGGCCTCGAATCACTGTAAGGGTTTCCAGGAGAAGACCGAAAGGGCCATCCATGAACACATTCATGAACTCCGGGCAGAACTGGTTCACGCGGACCTATGCACAGCACCCCGTTTTCGTGACGCTTGCCATCATCCTCGCGCTGATGAGCGCGCAGGCAGCGTTTCTGGCTGCCATGGGACACCCCGCGATCTGCGATTGCGGAAACGTCAAGCTTCTCTATCCCGATCCCTCCGGCCCCGAGACGTCGCAACACATTGCCGATTGGTACACCTATTCGCATGTGCTGCACGGGCTGATCTTCTATCTGATCCTGTGGCTCATCGCCCCCCGCATGCCCGTGGGCCTGAGGCTTGCGCTTGCGGTGGGCATCGAGGTCGCATGGGAGATGGCCGAGAACACGCCCATGGTGATCAATCGCTACCGCCAGTCGGCGCTCGCGGAAGGCTATTATGGCGACAGCATACTCAATTCGCTCTCCGACACGGTGTCTGCCATCATCGGTTTCGTCATAGCGCGGGTTTCACCCGTGTGGCTGAGCGTCGGCCTGATCGTGGCGACGGAGGTGTTCATGGCTTATATGATCCGGGACAATCTCACCCTGAACATCATCCAGCTTCTCCACCCGAGCGAGGCGATCTCGCGCTGGCAGACGGGCGGATAGGCGCGTTCCGGTCGTTTTCCCCTTGGCCCTTTTCCCCGGCCCTTTTCCCCATGCAAACTTGCATCGGGCTGCAAAGAGTCAGACAGTGCGGTGGATAATGCGGGCGTGCCGCACGATAGGAACCGGACGGGTATGGAATCCGCAGGAACAAGGGAGCTTCTGAGCTTCTATGCCGATGCCGGCGTGGACGATCCCGTATGGGACGATGCGGCTGACCGTTTCGAGGAAACGCGCATCGAGGCCGAGAAGCGGAACGAACGCCGTGCACAGGCACAGGCCGCCCGGAACAATAGTTCCCAGCGCCCTGCGCCAGCACAGCGTGCAGCCTCCGCCCCTGCGACAGCCGCCGTCCCGGACGACGCACAGGCAGCGCGAGCGCGAGAAATTGCGCGTGGGGCAGAGACACTCGACGCACTGCGCGAACAACTTAACGCCTTCGATGGCTGCAATCTCAAGACCACGGCCAAGAACACCGTCTTTGCAGACGGCAATCCGCAGGCCGACATCATGTTTATCGGAGAGGCGCCGGGCCGCGACGAGGACATTCAGGGCCTGCCCTTCGTGGGGCGATCGGGCCAATTGCTCGACCGCATGCTTGCCGCAATCGGCCTTGACCGGACATCCGCCTATATTTCCAACGTCATTCCCTGGCGTCCGCCGGGCAACAGGGACCCTTCCCCGCTGGAAACCGAGATTTGCCGCCCCTTCATCGAACGGCATATCGAGCTTGTGGCACCCAAGGTGCTGGTGACACTCGGCAACCCCTCGACCAAGCTGCTTTTGAACACCCAGACCGGCATCATGCGCATGCGCGGCAATTGGGCGGTTCACAAGACACCATCCGGGCTCGATATACCGACCATGCCGACCCTTCACCCGGCCTATCTTCTGCGCAACCCTGCACATAAGAAACTTGCGTGGCGCGATTTTCTGGCCATTCGGGCGCGGCTCAACGAAAGCGCATCCTAGATTCGCTCCTTCATCTTCCGGCCGGCGCTTAAACTGCCGCTTAACCATGTCCATGCACACTGACCGAGTAAACCCAGTACCCGGAGACGGCCATGTGCGTTCGTTCAGTATCCGGGGGGCATCTTGCGTTTATCCTTTTTCTACTTTCCAGCCCCAATCCCAGTTTCGGCGCCGATGCGCCAAGCGCCCGCAACCTCGAAGAACCACCGGAACTGAATGACCTGCCGCCCCTTGTGGAGATGGGCGCAGCGACGATCGGCTATATCTCTATCGAGCAGAGAAATGGCACAGGCACGCTGGACGACCTGTCCGACAAAACATCCTCATGGGCTCTGCGCGGTGCAGCAAGCCGCGACATGGGCAATGACTGGAACATGCAGGTCGATGGCCACTACGGCGCGGCCAAGGCCGGCCTTGCGAAGGCGCAAACCAAGGGAGGCGCAGCCCATGTCTATTATCGGCGCCCCTCAAGCCACGCGTTTGGAGGCTTTGTCGAAACCTCTCAACTGGATGCGCAACTGGCCGAACTCGCAGGCGGTGGCAAAACCGACGCGAATGCAATTCTGGGCGGTCTGGAGGGAGCCTATTTTCTCGAACAGGCCACACTTTACGGAAAGGCGGGAGCCGGTAAAGCCATAGGCGGAGAGAAATCGGCCGTTCAGATCGCGGCAGCTGCTGGAGCTCGCTACTATATCAACGATAATCTACGCCTCGATTTCGAGGGCGATTTCCGCCGTTGGCAGGCCGACGGAAAGACACTCGACACATTCGGCGCTTCCACCGTTGCAAATTACCGGTTGCATGACAGCCCGTTCGCGGCCTTTGCCGGATACCGCTATGAGCGAACAAGCTCAGACACCGAGCCCTATCGCTCGCACGGGCTGATGGCGGGGTTCCGCTATCATTTCGGCTCAGGCAGCCTGAAGGACGCCGAGCGCAACGGAGCGCTTTGGTGACGTCGGATGATTTCGGTCGTGTTCAGTTGCGTTGCAGCGACCTTGTGCGTGGTTTGACAAGCCAACCCGTACCTCATGGTGAGCTTGTCGAACCACGCACGGGAGCATTGCAATGTGGGAACCGGGCTATGAACCGGGCGGCACGAAACGCCGGGCCGCCACGCGCTTCAGGCCGAGCTGGCGCTCGCGCCAGATAATGAACAGGCCTGCACCGATGACGATCAGGCCACCGACAAGCGTGTAGAGCGTGGGCACATCGCCAAAGGCGAAAAAGCCGATGACGATGGCAAGCAGCATCGAGGTGTATTCGAATGGTGCGATGGTGGAGAGTTCGGCATGACGGTAGCACTCCGTCATGAGAATCTGCCCGATGCCGCCGGCAAACCCGGCTCCGACGAGGCAGAGCGCCTGTTTCCACGACAGGCTCTCCCAACCGAAGGGGATGCTGAAAAGCGCAAGCACGGTTGCCGTGACGGAGAACCACAGGACGATGGTTGCGGTCTTTTCCGTCGTGACAAGCTTGCGCACCAGAAGCATCGCGACGGCGGAAATGGAGGCTGCGCCGAGAATGGCAATGACGCCGATGCCCTGCCCCGCATCCATGCCCTGAGCGCCCGTCAAAAGAGTGAGCTTCGGCAAAGCGATGATCACGACGCCGATGAAGCCGATAGCGACCGCGCTCCAGCGGTAAATACGCACGCTTTCGCCCAGGAAGATCGCCGAGAAGACGACCACTATGAGCGGCTGGGCGTAATTCAGTGTCACTGCATCGGGCAGCGGCAGGCGGGTCAGGCCGAAGAAGCCAAGCCCCATGGAAAAGACACCGACCAGGCCGCGCATGACATGGCTGACCGGCCGCGTGGTGCGGAACGCGGTGGCGAGCTCATGGCGCCAGGCGAGCATGGCAAGGATCGGGAAAATGGCGAAGAGCGAGCGAAAGAAGACGATCTGTCCCGCCGGGACGGTCCCCGCCGCCTTGATAAGCGAGGACATGATGACGAATACGGAAACCGAAACGATCTTGAGAGCAATGCCGACGAGGGGCCGTCCCTCGACGTTGAGTTCGTTCACGGCCGGCATAATCGAGCCTCTGTAAGAGCCACCTCCAACCCGAGAGGCCGGAAGCTTATGAAATGGGAGAGCACGATCAGCCGCGCGCCTCCCGAATTGCCTGCCATATGCGAGAAGGTGTCGTGGGCATCTCGATATGGCCAATACCATGGGCGCGATACAGCGCATCCGTGACCGCATTCAGCACCGCCGGCGTCGCGCCGATCGTGCCGGCCTCACCCGCTCCCTTGATGCCAAGGGCATTGGTGGTCGAGGGGACATTGCGTGTCTCGAAATGGATGAAGGGGACATCGTCGGCGCGCGGCATGGCGTAGTCCATGAAACTTGCCGTCACCAATTGTCCGTCCTCCGAATAGACCGTTTCTTCCGTCAGTGCCTGGCCAAGCCCCTGCACCACGCCGCCATGCACCTGGCCGGCGAGAAGAATCGGGTTAACGGTAGCGCCGAAATCGTCAACGATCCAATAACCGATCACATCGACCTTGCCCGTTTCAGGCTCAATCTCGACCTCGCATATATGGGTCCCGTTCGGATAGGTCGCTTCTTCCTGAACGAACTCCCCAAAACCGTGCAGGTCTTCGGGCTTGGCCGCCGCGCGCGCAATCGCGGAAAACTCCACCGAACGGTCGGTGCCCACGATGCGGGCCGTGCCGCCCGACAATTCGATATCCTCGACGGAAGCCTCCAGCTCGTCGGCTGCGATGCGGCGGATCTTCTGCGCCAGATCCTCGCCCGCCCAGGCCGCTGAGACACCGCCTAGCGGAATGGAGCGGGAACCGCCCGTGCCGCCGCCCGAGGCAAGCTCGTCGGTATCGCCCTGGCGCACCGTCACCTTGTCGATATCGATGTTGAGCTTGTCGGCCACGAACTGCGCATAGGCGGTGGCGTGGCCCTGGCCGTTGGACTGGGTGCCGATCAGGAGCGTGACCGTACCATCGCCGTTCAGACGGGCATGGGCGGGCTCGGATCCCGCGAAAGCGCAGGCCTCGATATAGGTTGCCATGCCGATGCCGCGCAGCCTGCCGCGCTTTTTCGCCTCTCCGGCGCGCGCCTCGAAGCCCTGCCAGTCGGCACGGTCCATGGCGAGGTCCATGTGGCCCTCGAACTCGCCCACATCGTAGAGGCGGCCCGTCTGCGTGCGGTAAGGGAACTGCTCAGGGCGAATGAAGTTACGCCGGCGGATTTCTTCGCGCCCCATGCCCAGGTCGCGCGCGCAGGCATCGACCAGTTTTTCCAGCAAGAAGGCGGCCTCGGGCCGCCCCGCCCCGCGATAGGCATCCACGGGGCATGTGTTGGTGTAGACGCCATCGATGGTCACATCGATGGCCTGAATGTCATAGACACCGGTGGACATGGACACGCCCACATAGGGAATGAAAGCAGCGTACTGGGAGATATAAGCGCCCATATTGGCAATGAGCCGGACGCGCAGCGCGAGAAACCGCCCTTCCTTCGACAGCGCCATCTCCGCTTCGACGACATTGTCGCGCCCTTGCGCGTCCGTCAGGAAATGCTCGCTGCGGTCGCCCGTCCACTTGACCGGACGGCCAAGACGCCGCGCGGCCTCCATGACAAGCGCATATTCACGATAGACGAAGCTCTTGGGGCCGAAGCCCCCGCCCACATCGGGGGTTATGACGCGAATCTTCTCCGGGCCGATCCCGAAGGTGCGCGACAGGATGGATTGCATGGAATGCACACCCTGCGACCCAGTCGTCAGGACAAAGCGATCTTCATCACCGCGCCATTCGGCGAGGGCAGCGCGCGGCTCCATGTAATTGCAGACCAGACGATTGTTGATGAAGGAAATCCGGGTGACGCGATCCGCCTTCGCGAAAGCGGCCTCGGACTTCTCCTTATCGCCGACATGGTAGAGAAAAGCGCGGTTGGTGCCGGCATCGGGCCAGACCAGCGGTGCATCCTCGTCCAGCGCCGAAGCGGTGGCGACCACCGCTTCCTCATCCTCGTAATCGATATCGATCAGCTCGGCCGCATCCTGCGCGTGAGCGCGGCTGTCGGCGACAACGCAGGCCACCGCGTCGCCCACATAAAGCACCCGGTCGCGGCACAGAATGGGGATGTCGCGGGTGGTGGCGCGCGTGCCGTCCGGCTGTTTCTGCATGGAACCGGATTTCAGGTCGGCCAGATGGGCAAGGTCGGCGCCCGTCAGGACGAGATGGACACCGGGAGCCGCCCTGGCTTCATCGAGTGAGCCCACCGTGAAACGCGCATTGGCGACCGGGGAGCGCAGAACATAGAGATGCAGCGTGCCTTCAGGTGAGAAATCGTCCGTATAGCGGCCCTTTCCGGTGATGAAGGCCGCGTCCTCCTTGCGGCGCACGGAGGCGCCCATTCCGAACTTCTGCCCAAATTTCGGGGTCATCACGGTCATGCAAAATTCCTCCTGGCCGGGCTATGCCGCCCCGCTCATGGTCCCCGCTGTCAGGAAACAGTCGATTGACATGCAAGGTCACAGTGTTGTCGAGCCGTATGATTGTGTAAAGAGCGCCCAGGAAATTTGTTGGACCAGAAGGCCGGCAAAATTGTCGGCCAGCGAAAAAGGCCATAGAAAGAGTAGCATGCGTACGGATAGCGGCCAGATTTTTCGTCTCGAGGATTACCGGGAGAGCGACTATCTCATTCCCGAGGTGGAGCTCACCTTTCTGCTCGATCCGCAGGAGACGCTGGTCCGTGCGCGGCTTATTGTCGAGCGCCGGGAGAATGTGGCCGCGGTAACGGCGCTGGAGCTCGATGGCGACGGCCTGAACCTGTCGAGCCTCGCCATCGACGGAACGCCCGCGACGGGGACTGCCTTCGAAGCGACGCCCGATCGGCTGATCATCGCCCGCCCGCCTTCGGCAAAACGCTTTACGCTCGATATCGAAACCCGCCTGCAGCCGTCGCGCAACAAGGCGCTGATGGGCCTCTACGTTTCCAGCGACGTGTTCTGCACGCAATGCGAGGCGGAAGGGTTTCGCCGCATCACCTATTTCCTCGACAGGCCGGATATTCTGAGCGTCTACACCGTGCGCATCGAGGCGGACAAGAAGGCAGCGCCGCTGCTTCTTTCCAATGGCAATCCCGTCGAAAGCGGAAAACTCGATGGCGGGCGGCATTTTGCCGTTTGGCACGACCCGCATCCCAAGCCATCCTATCTCTTCGCGCTTGTTGCCGGCGACCTCGGTGTGGTGAGCGACAGCTTCACCACAGCCTCGGGCAGGAAGGTGGCGCTTGGCGTCTATGTGGAACACGGAAACGAAACGCGCGCGGCCTATGCGATGGACGCGCTCAAGCGCTCGATGCGCTGGGACGAGGAGCGCTTCGGGCGCGAATACGATCTGGACGTGTTCAACCTCGTCGCAGTCTCCGACTTCAATATGGGGGCCATGGAGAACAAGGGCCTCAACATCTTCAACGATAAATATGTGCTTGCCGATGCCGACACGGCGACCGATCTCGACTTCGCCAATATCGAGGCGATCATCGGACATGAGTATTTCCACAATTGGACTGGTAACAGAATCACTTGCAGGGATTGGTTCCAGCTATGCCTGAAGGAAGGCCTGACGGTCTTCCGTGACCATGAATTCTCCGCCGACCAGCGTTCGCGCCCGGTCAAGCGCATCGCGGAAGTGCGCGGCCTGCGCGCCCATCAGTTCCCCGAGGATCAGGGGCCGCTCGCCCATCCGGTGCGACCGCGGCGCTATCGCGAGATCAACAATTTCTATACGGCCACGGTCTATGAGAAGGGTTCGGAAGTGGTGCGCATGATCCGCACCATTCTGGGCGAGGATGCCTTCCGCGCCGGCATGGACCTCTATTTCGAGCGCCATGACGGACAGGCCGTCACCATCGAGGATTTCATCAAGGCCTTCGAGGATGCGTCGGACCGCGACCTGGCGCAATTTGCGCTCTGGTATCACCAGGCCGGGACGCCGCATGTGGCCATCAGCTCGCGCTACGATGCGGGCGAAAAGAGCTTCACCATCGAGATCGAGCAGTCCGTTCCGCCGACACCCTCCGAAAGCCGCAAGCGGCTGATGCATATCCCGCTCGCCTTCGGACTTGTGGGTGCGGATGGGCAGGACATGGCCTTCGACGCGGTCGAGGGCGCCGTGGTCGAAGACGGCGTGATCCATGTGCGCAAACGGCATCATTCGGTGCGCTTCACCGGCGTTCCCGCCAGACCGGTGCTGTCGATCAACCGTGGCTTTTCGGCTCCGATCACGCTGTCTGGCGAAACCAGCACCGACGACCGGCTGTTTCTGGCACGCCATGACAGCGACCCCTTCTCGCGCTGGCAATCGCTCAATACGCTTTTCACCGAGGCGCTGCTTTCGGCGACCCGGACGGTGCGCGGCGGGGACGAGCCACTGTTCGCCTCCGAGCTGGTGGGCGCTGCCGTCTCGCTTGCGGCCAACGACGCGCTTGAGCCCGCCTTCCGCGCCCTCGCCCTGACACTGCCGGGGGAGCCGGACGTGGCGCGCGAGATCGGCGCAAATATCGATCCCGATGCAATCCACACCGCCCGAATCGCCCTGCTGAAGGCCATTGCCCGAGAGGGCCGCGCGACATTCGACGCGCTCTATGCCGGTCTGCACGACAACGCACCGTTCATGCCCGATGCAGCGGGTGCGGGGCGGCGGGCGCTGCGCAATGTGCTGCTTGAATATCTCGCGCTGGCCGATGAAAATCCGGCTCCGGCCAAGCGCCAGTTCGACGCTGCCGACAACATGACGGACCGTGCCGCAGCGCTGACGGTGCTTGCCAATCACTTCGGCGAGACGCAGGAAGCGCGCGCGGCACTTTCCGCCTTCGAGGCGCGCTATGCCGACGACCCGCTGGTGCTCGACAAGTGGTTCCAGATTCAGGCGAGCGTCCCGGCACCCGAAACCGTGGCGCTGATGCGGAGCCTGATGGAGCATCCGCATTTTTCCATCACCAATCCAAACCGCGTGCGTGCCTTGATCGGTACCTTCGCCATGGGCAATCAGCGAGCCTTTCACAGCGCCGACGGCAGCGGGTACCGGCTTGTCGCCGACACGGTGCTGGCGCTTGAGGCGCACAATCCGCAGGTGGCCGCCCGGCTCGCCACCGCCTTCCGCTCCTGGCGCTCGCTGGAGACGGGGCGGCGGGATGAGGCCCGGCGCGTGCTTTCCGACATCGCGAAACACGAAAACCTGTCGCGCGACCTCGCCGATATCGTGGAACGCACTCTCGCCTGAACGCACGGTTTGAGGCCCGGATACCGCGCCTTGGAACGCGGGCGCGCACCCCTCACCTCCAGCTGGGGCCTTTTCCCGGCCATTGGAGGAGAAGGAATACGGTAGCGCGTGCGGCGATGCATTCGTTGAGGTGGCAATCAGCATGCTTCGGGTTGCGGCAAAATGGCGTGTCGCGGATGATGCGCCCTCAACCCATGGCCGGGGAGGCTATGGCGCATGTCCAGGGCTTCGGCCTAAAGGCCATGGCGGTCGTCTCTGGGCGGCTTACGAACTTCCCGGTCACCAGCCCGCCAACCCCGCGCCCCGCGAAACGCCCATCCCGTCACCGCCCGGAATATTTTCCTGAAACACGTTCTTTCAGGCTTTGCAGGGCAATGAGCAGGGCTTACAGTCGCACCAGAGCCGGCGATGCCGGTTTCGGGGCGTCGTAACCCCTCTCAGAGCGGCCGGTGTCGGCCGCAATGACACCTCCTCAGCCTATGGCCGGGGAGGCTGTGGCGCATGTCCAGGGCTTCGGCCTAAAGGCCATGGCGGTCGTCTCTGGGCGGCTTACGAACTCCCCGGTCACCAGACGCATGAAGCGCTGGTGGCCTTTTTCAGGCGACAAGCTCGGGGAGCCGACAATGGAAGACGCATCTTTCCTGCAGAACCTCATCGAAGCCTACAGCAACTCATCCGTGGGCGTGCAAATCCTGTGGGCCCTATCGCCCACCACCACACTGTTCCTGCTGATCATCGCCATGGGCGTGTGGACGCGAATGCGCGAACAGGAACCCGACATCGAGCGGGGCGAACTGATCTACAGCATCCACTGCCGGGCAGACAGCACGCTGCGCGTTGAAAGACATGGCCATTACAGGCCCCATGAACCCGCCCTGCTGATGGTCGCGCCGCCCATGCAAGGGTGGCAGGTACCGCTCTACGGGATGGATTAAAAGCGGTCCGTTAATGTCTTTTTTACCCGGCCCTCTGGACAAGGCGAATCACCTTTGATTCCTTATGGATGATTCGGCAGTTGGCGGTACCGAATCATCTGACTGAACAAGGAACGAGGGAGCCCGTCGCATGGCGAAGGCTGAGGGCTGGGTCTTGCCCGGAATTACGGGCCGCTCTGCCAGGTCACGGCATCGACGCAAGTCGCGCATGGGCCTGGCGGGCAACGCGAAGATCATTGCGGCACCCGCTTACGAACGCCTTCTGGCGATCGAGCCGCATTTGCGCCGTTCCATCCCCATTCTCATCATCATTTTCCTGCTCGTGGTGGCCGCCGCGCGCTTCGTTTCGCTTCTGAACTGGCGCGACGATATCGAGCGCGACGCCAAGACGATGCTGGCGCTTGCAGCCGAATCCATCGCCGTCACACTGTCGGTGGAAACATCGAGCGAGGAAGACGGTGCAGACCGGGCCCGCGCGCTGATCGAGGAAACCTCGCGCCGGGTCGGCTCCGCCGAACGGCGGGTGCTTGCCGTGACCGATGCCGGCTTCAACGTGATTGCCGCCTCCTCCAACGGACAGGACATGGTGGGCCGGTCGCTGGAAGCCGTTCTTTCGGGCGGGCAGCCGCTGTTCCTGTTCGGCGCACGCGCCGGCGTCATGGATGTGGAGGTGGCCGGCGAACCCTGGCTTGCCTTGATCGTTTTCATTCGCGGGCAGGACGGCGCGGTGGCGGCGCTGACCTCGCGCGATGCGCTTTTTGCCGAATGGCGGCGTTCGGTTTCGCTCAACGTGACGCTGTTCTCGCTGACGGCGGGGATCCTGATGGTGATCCTCTATGCCTATTTCAGCCAGGCAGCGCGGGCGCAGGCCGCTGACCGCATCTATCTCGAAGCCCATGAGCGCATCGACATGGCCATGGTGCGCGGACGCTGCGGCCTCTGGGACTGGGACATGGTGCGCGGCAAGATGTTCTGGTCGCGCTCCATGTTCGACATGCTGGGCTATGAGCCCACCGACGAAATGCTCTCCTTCGGCGAGGTTTCCGCCATCATCCATCCCGAGGATGGCGACCTTTTCGAGATCGCCAACCGGATCGTGGCGCGCGAGATCGACCAGGTGGACCGGGTGTTCCGGATGCGCCACGCGGAAGGGCATTGGGTATGGATGCGGGCGCGCGCGCAGGTGGTGGACCCGCAGGCGCCGGAACTCCACCTGATCGGCATCGCCGTGGACGTGACGGAGCAGCGCACGCTGGCCCAGCAGACCGAGGCCGCCGATCTTCGGTTGCGCACGGCCATCGAGAGCATTTCGGAGAGCTTCGTGCTGTGGGATTATTCGGAGCGGCTCATCATGTGCAACTCCAAATACCAGCAGGATATCGGCGTCGAGGCGAACCATGTGGTGCCGGGTGCGCGGCGGCGCGACATCGAGACGCTTGCGCCTTCCTTCCGCTCCGAAAGGCGCATCCTGACGGCGGCATCGGCCACCAGCAACAGCGCCACCTTCGAACGCCAGCTCTCCGACGGGCGCTGGCTGCAGGTGACCGAAATGAAGACGCGCGACGGCGGCACCGTTTCGGTCGGCACCGACATCACGCAGCTGAAGCAGCACCAGGGCAAGCTGGTGGATAGCGAGCGCCGGCTGATGGCGACGATCCACGACCTGAGCGTGGCGCGCCGCGCCGAGCAGGATCGTTCCGCCGAACTCAGCGAACTGAACCGCAAATACATGCGCGAGACGGAGCGCGCGGAGGCGGCCAACCGCGCGAAGTCGGAATTCCTCGCCAACATGTCGCATGAGCTGCGCACGCCGCTCAATGCCATCATCGGTTTCTCCGAGGTCATGCAATCGGGCATGTTCGGCCCGCTCGGCTCGGAGCGCTATGAGGAATATGTGCGCGACATCTGTTCCAGCGGTTCCTACCTGCTCGGGGTCATCAACGACATTCTCGACATGTCGAAGATCGAGGCCGGACAGTTTTCGGTGGAGCGCGAGGAGATCGACCTTTGCCCGCTGATCCGCGAGACGGTTCGCGTCGTGGTGTTGCAGGCGGCGGAGAAGAACATCGAAGTCAAATCGGATATTCCCGAAACCATGACAATGTTCGCGGATCGCCGCGCCATAAAACAGATCGTCATCAACCTGCTTTCCAATGCGGTGAAGTTCACCGGCGAGGGCGGGCACATCACGCTGCGGGCGCGCAAGGTGGGCTCGGCGATCACGCTGACCATCGAGGATTCAGGCTGCGGCATTCCGCGCGACGCGCTCAAGAAGCTCGGCCGCCCCTTTGAGCAGGTGCAGAACCAGTTCTCCAAGAACCACACGGGCTCGGGCCTCGGGCTTGCCATTTCGCGCTCGCTGGCCGAACTGCATGGCGGCGTGTTGAAAATCCGCTCCAACGAGGGTGTCGGCACGGTGGTGTCGGTGCGCATTCCGGTTCAGGAGCGCAAAAGGATTCACCCCGCCGCTGCGTGATGGCGGTGGCGGATGAAGGACGGGCGCCTTGCTGGATATGGCGGTGCCGAGGCGCGCCTCCTCTGCCCTGCCGGCACCTTTTCCCTGTTTTAACGGGGAGAAGGAATGCGGCGGCAACGCGTTTGGTAGGGAAGCATAAGGCGCCCGATTTCCGCTACTTCTTCCCCTGCCCCAACAGCGTCTCGAAATGGCGGCGCACGCGGCCAGCGGTTTCCTCGACATGGGCTTCAAGAACCTTCAGCTCCGGCAGATCCGTCTGACGCAACAGGAGATCGGCGAAACCGGGCGGTGCCTCATCGGGGTCGAAACCGCCCTCAAGACAGAGCCGGGTGATCTGCGTCAGCATGGTGTAGAGCCGATGTGCGTCGGCAAGTTCCCCGCGTGTCTGGGGCGGGCAAAAGGCATCCGACAACGTGTTGAGCACATCCACCGTGCCTGTGGGCCGTTCACCGGCGGCGCAACCTCCCGTCAGAACGGCAACCTGTGCAATGAACTCCAGGTCGATCAGGCCACCCGGCAGAAGCTTCAGGTCCCAAAGGTCCCGGGCAGGCTTTTCCTCCTCCAGGAGCGCGCGCATCTCGGCTGCATCGGTAAATATCTTCGCGCGGTCGCGCGGCAGAGCAATGATTTCCTCCACCTCCGCCTCGGCGCGGACCCGCAAGCCCTCGTCGCCCGCCACCGCGCGGGCGCGGGTGAGCGCCATGTGCTCCCAGGTCCAGGCCTCATTGCGCTGATAACGCGAGAAGGCACCGATCTCGGTGGCCACCGGACCCTTGTTGCCGGAAGGACGCAGGCGCAGATCGAGCTCGTAAAGCACGCCCTCCGCAGTGGGTGCCGAAACCGCCGCGATCAGCCGTTGCGTCAACCGCGCATAATATTCGGAAGGGGCAAGCTGCTTCTCGCCATCGGAGAAATCGGCTTCGGGCGCATGGTCATAAAGCAGGATCAGATCGATGTCGGAGCCCGCCGTCAATTCGCGGCTGCCAAGCTTGCCCATGCCGAGAATGGCGACACGCCCCTGCTCGATACGCCCGTGGCGGAGGGTAAAATTGGCAATGACCGCATCGAGCGCCGATCCGACCGTCAGATCGGCCAGATCGGAAAAGGCCCGGCCCGCCCGCGCCGCATCGATCGCACCCGTCAGAAGGCGTATGCCGATCAGGAATTTCTGCTCGGCGGCGAAGATGCGCAGCCGGTCGAGGATTTCCTCATAGATCTGCGCACCGGCAAGGAAGGAGTCCAGTCTTTCGGCGAGATAATCCCGGTCAGGCAGTTCCGACAGAAGCGCGGGGTCGAGAAGCCCGTCGAAGACATGCGGCCGGCGGGTGATGATGGCCGCCAGACGCGGCGCAGCACCCATGATGCGCACCAGAAGGTCGAGCAGCGCCGGGTTCGACTGGAGCAGCGAAAAGAGCTGGATGCCCGCCGGGAGACCGGCCAAAAAGGCGTCGAAGCGCAAAAGAGCCTCATCGGCGCGGCGCGTGGCGCCAAAGGCTTCCAGAAGCGCGGGCGTCAGCTCCGTCAGGCGCTCGCGCGCCTCTGCCGACTGGGTGGCCTTGTAGCGGCCATAGTGCCAGCCGCGAATGACGCGGCACATGTCACTCGGACGCTCGAAGCCAAGTTCCGACAAAGTCTGTAGCGTACCGGGATCGTCCACATCACCGGTGAAGACGAGATTTCCGATGCCGCGGGAAAGCTGAGGTGCGGTCTCGAACAGGGCGGCATAGTGCTTTTCGACCAGCCGCAGGGTCTCGCGGAACGCCACCGAAAAGGCCTCGGCATTCTCGAAGCCCAGAAGATGCGCAACCTGTTCGATTTCCTCGTCTTCCTCCGGCAGGGTGTGGGTCTGCTCGTCGGCGATCATCTGGAGCGCATGCTCGACATCGCGCAGGAACCAGTATTGCCGGGTCAGCGCCTCGCGCACCTCCTCGCCGATCCAGCCATGGGCGGCGAGCTGGCCGAGCATGGCGACCGTCTGGCGACCGCGCAACTCCGGAAAGCGCCCGCCGGCAATGAGCTGCTGGGTCTGGACGAAGAACTCGATCTCGCGAATTCCGCCGCGCCCGAGCTTGACGTTGTGTCCCTTGACGGCGATCTCGCCATGGCCCTTGTGCGCATGAATCTGGCGCTTGATGGAATGCACGTCGGCAATCGCCGCATAGTCCAGATATTTCCGCCACACATAGGGTTGCAGCTCTTTCAGGAAGGCAGTGCCGGCGGAGATGTCCCCCGCCACCGGGCGGGCCTTGATCATGGCCGCGCGTTCCCAGTTCTGGCCCCGGCTTTCATAATAATGCAGCGCCGCGTTCACAGGGATGGCGAGCGGCGTCGATCCCGGATCAGGGCGCAGCCGCAGGTCGGTGCGGAAGACATAGCCGTTCTCGGTGCGCTCCTGCAAAATTCGGATCAGGCGCCGCGTCAGGCGCACGAAAAGATCAACCGCCTCGTAGGGCTCGGTGATGGCTGGCGCCTCCGTATCGACAAGAACGATCAGATCGATGTCGGAGGAGAAATTCAGTTCATTGGCGCCGAGCTTGCCCATGCCGAGGACGATCCAGCCGCTGCCGGAGGCGGGTTTTTCGGGGTCGGGCAGATGGAGCTTGCCGGCCCGATGCGCATCGAGCAGCAGATAGTCGACCGCAGCGCGCACGCAGGAATCGGCAAGCGTGCTCAAGCGCCGCGTCGTCTTTTCGGCGTCGGCCTCGTCCGCCAGGCGGCAAAGCGCGATCAGGGCATGGGCTTCGGTCTTGTGGGCGCGCAACGCCTTCATGATGCCGCTTTCGCTTTGCCCCTCGGCAAAAGCGGAACGCTCGATTTCGTGGATCAGGGTTTCAAGGCGCGCATCGGCCACCTCATCGAACAGGGCTTCCAGCGCATGCGGATTTCGACGTGCGCAATCGCGCAGGAAGGGCGAGAGTTCGAACACGGCCTCCAGAAAGCGTTTGAGCGGTGCCTCGCCGGCAAGGAGTTTCGACAGTCTCTTGCAGCCGGCTTCCGCAGCCGCATCCGACACGATTTCCAACGCGTCCCGCGCAGCATCGGCATCCACGGGCTTCAACGCCGCTACGGGCTTGCCGAACCATGCACTTCCATCGTCCACTGCACTGCGAGCCATTTGCCCTCCCTTTCGCTCCGCCCACGCTGATCGCCCTGAAAGCCGGATCGCGGAGGGGAGACGTCAGGATTTCCGGGATGCTGGGCTCGCCGGGAAGACCATCGCCACCGCCAGACCCGGATTGTTGTCGGCGAATTCGAGGCGGCCACCATGAAATGTCATGACCGCCTTTGCAAGACTGAGACCGAGGCCGGAACCGGGTTGCGTGCGGCTTTCCTCAAGACGCACGAAACGCTCTGTGACGCGGTCGCGGTCAGCCTCGGGAACGCCGGGGCCATTGTCGCGCACCGTCAGACGGATTTCATCGCCGCTTCTTTCCAGAACCAGCTCGACGCGCGGCGCATCGCCCGAGCCGGAGGAATATTTGATGGCATTGTCGACGATGTTGGAAAGGGCCTGGCCGACCAGTTCCCGGTTGCCCTGGAATTCCACCGCGCCTTCGGGCTTGCTCGCAGTCAGCGTCACGCCCTCTTCCTCGGCGAGGGGTTCATAGAGCTCCTCGACATCATCCACGATGGCACGCAAATCAACCGCTGTTGTAAGCTCGGCCGAATAGCCGGCCTCAAGACGCGAGATCATCAGGATGGCGTTGAAGGTGCGGATGAGCTGGTCGGATTCGGCGATGGTCCGCTCGAGAGCCTCGCGATAGTCATCGGTCTTCGGCTTGCCGGCAAGGGCCGCCTCCGCGCGGTTGCGCAGGCGGGTCAGCGGTGTCTTCAAATCATGCGCAATGTTGTCGGAGACCTGGCGCAGACCTTCGTTGAGCGCCGCTATGCGGTCGAGCATCTTGTTCAGATTGTCCGACAGACGGTCGAACTCATCGCCGGCGCTGGATATCGGCAAACGCCCCGTCAGATCGCCGGCCATGATGCGCCGGCTGGCGGCAGACACCCGGTCGATGCGCTTCAGGGCGCGGCGGCCAACAAAATACCAGATCAGGAAAGCGCCCAGGCTCATGATGGCAAGGGTCACCACCAGCGCGCGCTGCATCACCCGCCGAAATTTCTCCGGCTCACCGAGATCGCGACCGACCAGGACGATGAACTGGCTCGGCAGGCGGAAGACAACGGCCATCGCCTCGTGCTTTTCCTCGACACGTCCGTTCAGTCGCTGTTCGCTTTCGCCATAGCGCGTGTAGGTGAAGGGTCGTTCCGTCCAGCCCGTAATGTCCAGAATGCCCGGCTGGAGGCTTTCCACATTGCCCGAGAGGATGCGGCCATTGATATCGGCCAGCATATAGAGATTGGCGCCCGGCTGACGGGCGCGCGCCTCCATCACGCGGACGAGAACGGGAAGCCCACCGCGCTGATAGGCCCTGTCGAGCCCCCTCACCTCCTCATTGATGGCGTCGCGCGTCTGCGAAACCAGCATGTTGGCAGAAAGCGACGTCATGTAGATGACGAGAAAGGTGGCGCAGACGGCAAAGAGAAGCAGATAGAGCGCGGAAAGACGCGCGGCCGTCGTGTTGAGGATCGCAAGGAGCCTGGCCATTCAGTCCTTCAGCATATAGCCGGCGCCGCGCACCGTGTGCAGCAGGGGCTTGTCGAAGCCCTTCTCGATCTTGCCGCGCAGCCGCGAGATATGAACGTCGATGACATTTGTCTGCGGATCGAAATGATAATCCCACACATTCTCCAGAAGCATGGTGCGCGTGACGACCTGACCGGCATGGCGCATCATGTATTCGAGAAGCCTGAACTCGCGCGGTTGCAGCACGATTTCCCGACCGGCGCGGCGCACCGTGTGGGAAAGCCGGTCGAGTTCGAGATCGGCGACGCGATAGACCGTCTCGACCTCTTTCGCACCCGACCGGCGCTCCAGCACCTCGACACGGGCAAGAAGCTCGGAAAACGCATAGGGCTTGGTGAGGTAATCGTCGCCGCCGGCGCGCAGACCAGTGACCCGGTCGTCCACCTCGCCGAGGGCCGAAAGGATCAGGGCCGGTGTCTTGTTTCCGCCCTCGCGTAGTTCGGTAATGATGGACAAGCCGTCGCGGCGCGGCAGCATGCGGTCAACAATGTAGACATCATAGCTGCCGCTATCGGCCAAGGCGAAGCCGCTATCGCCATCGCGGGCAATATCGGCTGTGTGACCGGCCTCGGCAAAGGCGTTCTTCAGATAGTCCGCCGCCTCCCGGTCGTCTTCTATGACGAGAATCTTCATTCCGCCCTTATACCCCGGAATTGAGTGAACACCGGCCCGAAAACCGGAGCAGGCAAATGGAAACGCGAAGCGTTTGGCGACTTGCCTTTTGCCGGCAGGAACCCTTCCCCCACAACAGGCGTGCGGGGGAAGAGGCTTTTCGACGAAGGATCAACCCTCGTTGGTGGGCAGAGCCACGAAACGGCTCGCGTCCTCACGCTCGATTTGAACCAACACGGCCTTGCGCCCGGCCTTCGTCGCCGCGTCGACCGCTTCCTCGATATCCTTGCCGGACTTCACCTCACGGGAGTTGACCGTGAGGATGATGTCGCCGGCGCGAATGCCACGATCCTCGGCGGCGCTGCCCGGTTCCACATCGGTCACGACGAGACCGCGACCATCCTCGGAAGGCGTTACCGTGAGACCGAACTGGGCATCCGTCGGGCTGGCGTTCGGGCCACTATTGTCAGCCGAAGCCATCTTGTCGGCAGCCGGCATCTCGGACAGCTTGACCTTGATGTCCTGGGTCTTGCCGTCGCGCCATACGGTCACGGCGACTTCATTTCCAGGAGCAAAGCCGGCAACCGTGCGGGCGAGGTCGCGCGGCGAAGCGACCGTCTGGCCTTCAACCGCGACAATAATGTCGCCGGACTTGATGCCGGCCTTGGCCGCAGGCTGGCCATCCTGCGCATCGGCGACCAGCGCTCCCTTTTCCTCGTCCAGGCCGACGGATTCGGCAATATCCTTGGATACGGGTTGAATCTGAACGCCAAGCCAGCCGCGCTGGACAGAACCACTCTGGATCAGCTCGTTCACCACCTGCTTTGCAGTACTTGCCGGAATGGCGAAGGCGATGCCCACATTGCCGCCCGAAGGCGAGAATATCGCCGTATTGATGCCCACGACCTCACCGGTAAGATTGAAAGCCGGGCCGCCCGAATTGCCTCGGTTCACGGCCGCATCGATCTGGATGAAATCGTCATAGGGACCCGCGCCGATGTCACGGCCACGCGCAGACACGATACCGGCTGTGACCGTGCCACCGAGACCAAAGGGGTTGCCCACAGCAACCACCCAGTCGCCGACACGAACCTTGGCATCGTCAGCGAAGGCGACATAGGTGAAGTCGCGCTTCTCGTCGACTTTCAGAACAGCGAGATCGGTGCGTGGATCGGTTCCAATCAGCTTGGCGTCATACTCGGTGCCGTCGTCCATGACGACGGTGTATTCGCTGCCGCCCTGCACGACGTGATTGTTGGTAACCAGATAACCGTCGTTGGAGATGAAGAAGCCGGACCCCTGAGACACCGGGCGAACGCGATGGCGCGGCTGGGCGCGGCGGTCCGAACGCGGTCCCTGATCGCCGCGGAATTCACGGAAAAAGCGCTTCAGCGGATGACCGTCCGGCAGATCCTGGAAGCCGGGCATATCGAACATGGAGCCACCGCTGTTGTCGGAAGCAGTTTCCACATCCGCCTTTACCCGCACGCTGACGACGGCGGGGGAAACCTTCTCGACGATGTCGGCAAAGCTCGGTGCCTGGACCGGCTGGTCCATGCGGACGGCTTCAGCCAGAACCGGTGCCGTCCCGCTGGTCACGATACCGAGGCCAACAGCGCCTGCAATGGCGACAGAGGCGATCGTCGCCATCAGGCGACGGCGTCCCGTGCCGATGGTGCCGCGCTCCCGGTCTGAGCTTTTAGGATCCTGATGCATTGTGATCTATCCTCTTGAAAATTCTCGTTTTGCAACGCGCGGCCTGCGCGTTTCGCCTGAAGAGATAGTCCTCGCTACATTACAAGGCCATTTCCTGGCGATGAACTTTTCGTAATCTTCTGTCTCGATTTCATTGTTCTGCGATGCGGGTCTGGACCTGCGAACTGCGCTCCAGCGTCCTGTGGACCGGGCATTTTCCTGCAATTTCAAGGAGCTTATCGCGGATTTCGTCCGATATCTCACCCTCCACGGAAATGACACGGCTGAACCGGTCGATCCGCCCCTTGCCCTTCAGCTCATCGGAGCAGTCGATGCAATCCTCCATGTGCACCTTGGCATGGGAAACATCGACACTGATGCGACCAAGGGCCAGCCCCTTGCGATCCGCATACATGCGAAGCGTCATGGCCGTGCAGGCACCGAGCGCGATGGACAGGAAATCGTAAGGAGAAGGTCCGGTGTCGAGACCGCCCACGCTTCCAGGCTCGTCGGCGAACAGCCTGTGCCGGCCGGCCTGAACCGCATTCTGGAAGCGGCCCTCTCCCGTTTCCATGACACGAACGTGCTCCATGGCTTCGCTGCCTTGCGGCTCGTCCGGCACGATGTAGCGCGACAGCCAGCCCGCGATCACACTGGCGGCGAAAGCCGTGTCCGCCGGGTCGGTCAGGAGATGATCGCTTTTGTCCAGCGAGACGAAACTCTTGGGATGTCTGGCTGCAAGAAAGATTTTCGTGGCGTTGTCGATGCCGACCACTTCATCGAGCGGTGCATGCATGATGAGCAGCGGCTTGCGCATCACCTTCACTGCATCGAGCAGGCTGTGCTCCTGCACGTCCTCGACGAACTGCCTGTCGATACGAAAGCTGCGCCCGGCAAGCGTTACGTCGGCTGAACCGTCGCGGCTGATGGCGTCAAGCGAGCCGCCCAGCTTTCCCAGAACATGGGCTGCATCGGCCGGTGCACCAATGGTGACGACGGCTCTGACCTCGACCAGAGTGCCGGCAAGCGCCAACACCGCAGCCCCGCCCAGCGAGTGCCCGATCAGGACGGAAGGGGCTTCGTAGTGCGCACGCAGAAACTCCACCGCGCACAATAGATCAGCGAGATTGGTGGAGAAGTTCGTCGAAGCAAACTCGCCTTCGCTCGCGCCAAGCCCCGTGAAATCGAAGCGCAGAACGGCAACACCCTCCCGCGCAAGGTCGGCGCCGATACGGCGCGCTGCCTCAATGTCCTTGCTGCAGGTGAAACAGTGGGCAAACAGCGCATAGGCGCGCACCGGCCCATTGGGGAGATCAAGGCGTGCGGCCAACCTCGCACCGGAATGACCGTCGAATTCCAGCTTTTCGGTGATGGTCGTCATATCGCCCTCCCAGAGCGGTTCATCGTTTCACGCAAACGCCGTCCCGCTCCAGTTTTCCTGCGCTTATGTGGACATCAGGTGATTCCGCCCGACTGCAAAATGCTTCAGGTTGAGGAAGCGGACGCTACAGCATTTGCCGGGTGGCTGAAAACAGGGCGCGTTTTGGAAATCGGAACATCGAGGCGAGCCCCCAATGCCGATATCAGTCACCATCCCTGAGTATGGTCTTGAGACGGGCTTCTTCCTCGCCGCTGAGCGCGGCCGGCCCCCGACCGGGCCGCCGACGCGAGGCCACAAGAAGAACCATACCACCGATAAGGAGAAGCACCACGGGCGCGCCCCATAAGAGCGCATTGCGGATGCTGAAGCGTGGCTTCAGGAGCACAAACTCGCCGTAGCGGGCAACCACATAGTCAAGCACCTGCTCATCGCTGTCGCCCGCCTTTAGCCGGTCGCGCACCAGAACACGCAGGTCGCGAGCAAGCTCCGCGTCAGAATCATCGATAGATTGGTTCTGGCAGACCATGCAGCGCAATTCGGCTGAAAGCGAACGCGCCCGCTCCTCCAGCTTCGGATCCTGCAACACTTCGTCAGGTTGCACTGCCGCTGCCGGGGGAGGCAACAGGCAGACTGCCAGCAATGCCATCGCCGCGAATTTTCTGGCAAAGATGTTCATCCCCGCGCTCCCTCGCCGGCCACCTTTGCCTTGCCCGGCTTTGCGCGCGGCATGGGAGCGCCCACCCTCAGACGGCGGTCGAGCAACGAAACTGCCCCGCCTGCCATCATCACCAGCGCACCGAGCCAGATGAGTGTGACGAAAGGCTTCCACCAGACACGCACGACCAGAGCGCCATTGGGCGTCCGGTCGCCGAGCGAGACATAAAGCTGGCTGAGGCCGAGCGTCCGGATACCGGCTTCCGTGGTTGGCATCTGGCGCGCCTGATAGAGCCGCTTTGCCGATACGACCGCGCCAAGCGGCTTGCCGGTAACCCGGTTCAGCACGAAATGCGCCTGGTCTTCGGTGTAATTCGGACCCGTAAAGGGACGCAGGCTTTCAAAACGCAAAACGAAACCGTGAATTTCCACCGTCTCGCCCGGTTGAAGCGCCACGATGCGCTCTTCCTGCTGGGTGGAAACAGCCGCGATGCCGATCATGGTCAGGCCGAGGCCGGCGTGGGCAAGCGCGGTACCGAAAACGGAACGCGGCAGACCTATGAGCCGGCGCCAGGCCACCGCACCGGTGGCCTTTCCGAAGCCGGATTTCAGGACGATGTCGGTGGCAGCCCCAAGCACCAGCCAGGCGCCCAGACCGATACCCGCAGCGCCCAGAACCGAGGAGGGATCGATCACCACATAAGCAAGCATGGCCACAAGAAGGGCCGCACCAAAGGCGAAGAACAGGCGTTGCGAGGCTGCCCAGAGGTCGCCTCGCTTCCATGCAAGCAGCGGCCCGAATGGCACGATAGCAAGCAAAGGCAGCATGAGCGGCCCGAACGTCAGGTTGAAGAAGGGCGGGCCAACGGAAATCTTCTCACCCAGAAGCGCTTCGATCAAAAGCGGATAGAGCGTCCCGATCAACACCGTGGCCGTGGCCGTGGTCAAAATCAGATTGTTGAGAACCAAAGCCCCTTCGCGGGAAATAGGCTGAAAAAGCCCGCCCGCCGTCAACGATCCGGCTCGCCATGCAAACAACGCCAGCGAACCGCCGATAAACAGCATCAATATGCCAAGGATGAACACGCCTCGCGCTGGATCGGTCGCAAAGGCATGGACAGACGTCAGAACGCCGGAGCGCACGAGGAACGTACCGAGAAGCGACAGGGAAAAGGTCAGGATCGCGAGCAGAACGGTCCATATCTTAAGTGCGGAGCGCTTTTCCATCACCAGAGCGGAATGCAGAAGCGCCGTCCCGCCAAGCCAGGGAAGCAAGGAGGCATTCTCGACCGGATCCCAGAACCAGAATCCGCCCCAGCCAAGCTCGTAATATGCCCAATAGGATCCCATCGCGATCCCGCCGGTCAGGAACATCCAGGCGGCCAGTGTCCAGGGGCGTACCCAGCGCGCCCAGGCGGCATCGATCCGCCCCTCGATCAAGGCGGCAATGGCGAAGGAGAAGGAAACCGAAAATCCGACATAGCCAAGATATAGAAGCGGCGGATGAACGGCCAGGCCGACATCCTGGAGGATCGGGTTCAGGTCCCTGCCCTGCATGGGAGCAGGATCAAGGCGGGTGAACGGATTGGACGTCATCAGGATGAAGAGCAGGAAAGCACTTCCAATCGCGCCCTGCACACCAAGCACATTGGCGCGCAGAGTGAGCGGCAAATTCCGGCCGAAGAGTGCCACCAGGGCACCGAAAAAAGCGAGGATCAACACCCAGAGGAGCATTGAGCCTTCATGATTTCCCCATGTGCCGGTGATCTTGTAGAGGAGCGGTTTGGCGGAGTGGGAATTCTCCCACACATTCAGTACCGAGAAATCGGACAGGACATAGGCGCTCAGAAGCGCTGCAAACGACAACGAGATCAAAGCGAACCCGGCCATCGCCGTCGGTTCTCCAACCCGCATCAACGTCTCGTTTTTCAGCTGCCCGCCGATGATCGGCACGCACATCTGCACGAGCGCCAGCGCGAATGCCAGAACGAGTGCAAAATGACCGAGTTCGATGCTCATCTTCGACTGCGCTCCTCGCCGGTAGCACGAACCGGGAGCAATCCCGGTTCGTCTCCTTCACCCTGCCTCATACGGCGAGACCAAACGCCGCTAGAGGTGTTCAATTTTCCTGCCAGACGCCTTTTTCCTTCAGGCTGTCGGCCACTTCACGGGGCATGTAGTTCTCGTCGTGCTTGGCAAGCACCGAATCTGCGACGAACACATGGGCGCCATCGAAAGCGCCTTCCGTCACAACGCCCTGCCCCTCTCGAAACAGGTCCGGCAGAATGCCCGCATATTTCACGGTCACCGATTGCTCGCCATCGGTGACGGCAAATCGCACATGGGTATCGTCGCTGCGCTGGATCGATCCTTCCTCGACCAGCCCGCCAAGACGAATGCGCTGTCCTTCAGCAACAGGGCGGGCCTCCAGGTCAGCCGGCATGTAGAAATAGGAGGTTTGCTGCCTGAGCGCATAAAGCGTCAGTCCGGTCGCTATCGCCAGGAAACCGATGGCGCCTGCAATGATCGTCAGTCGTTTTTGCTTTCGGGTCACACCACACCTATTCGCCAGGAAGACCGAGATCGCGCGCCAGGGCAGCCAGCGCCCTGCCTGCTTCGGTATCCGCGCCGAGCGCTGCCACGCCACGGTCAAGCGCTTCGCGCGCTTCATCGGGCTTCTTCAATACCATGTAAGACTGGACAAGCCGACGCCAGCCCTCCGGATCATCCGGATTATCGCGCAATTTCTCATCGAGACGCGATACCATTCCCTCGATCATGGCCTGCCGGTCCCCGCCCGACAACTGCGAGGCGGCCGCCACATCTTCCTGTGTCGGCCCCGGAGCACTGGATGCGCCACCAGATGCGCCACGGGCATTGCCATCGGCGCTTGCCAGCGCCTGAGCCGCGGCCTCGCGCCAGGGCGAGCCTTCCGGCTGCGCCTCCTGCAAGGCCTGCCAGCCCTGACGGGCTTCATCCATCTTGCCTTCCTGAGCGCGCCCCAGAGCCAGAAAGAAACGGGCCTTGGGATTGGCCGGGTCGGCTTTCAATGCGGCTTCAAACGCAGCTTCCGCATCGGCGGTCACGATCCCCTGGGAGGCAGCCGCAATCGCCTCGCCGAGAGCAGCCTGCACTTCAGGTGCATCACCCGACAGGCGCAGAATGGCACGCAGCGCCGTTTGTGCATCGGCGAAACGGCCAAGACGCATATAGACCGGCGCCAGAACCTGCCAGCCGCGCACATCCTGCGGATTGTCCGCCAGATGCGCCTCGGCACGCGCAACGAGCTCTTCAATAGAAGCGTTGGAAGGATCCTGTTCAAGCCGAGCCTGCAGAGGCTGAGCAGGCATTCCAGGCGAACCGGTTACCGCATAAAGCCCCCAGCTGATGAGCGGCACGGCAAGAATCGCTGCCGCAGCAGTAAAGCGCGCCGCCTGGCCGCCAGCATCGCTCTTTGCCGTATCCTGCGACGCGTCTGTCGCCTTCAGGATACGCCGGCCTATTTCAGCACGGGCCTGCTCGGCTTCATCCTTGCCAATAAGGCCGCGCTCGACATCGCGGCTCAATTCGTCGAGCTGGTCGCGGTAAACTTCGATGTCGTGGGACTTTTCGTCCGTCGAGGTTGCTTTACGCGAAGCAAAAGGCCTCATCACCGCAAGAGCGGCGGCAAGCGTCAGCAGTGCGGCAAGAATCCAGAACAACATGAGCTCTAAATAGCCATCGCCAGCGTGGCTGCCAACACGGTGAACCTGCGGCCATTTGGCTTTCGCACAGGCGGGCCGCAGCGCCCGCACCCGCAAAGCGGCACTGAAAGCCGCCTTCCCGCGATCACGGACCTCAGCTCAGCAGCGTCCAGCTGCCGTTTTCATTGCGGCAGGCCGTACCACGCGCTTCCTGGCTGGCTCCACCCATTTCAAGCGTGTGGATATACTGGCGACAATCCTGCGACCCAACCCGATAGGGTTGCGCCGCACGGACCGAGCCGCTGCGACCGCTGCTCGCATCCTTCCAGGTCACATCCTGGCCGGCGGGGGTATTCTCCAGGGCCTTATATTCCGCCTCGAGGCCAAGTCGCCTCTGCTGGCGGGTCAGGGATGATCCCAGATTGCCGCCGATAAGGCCCCCACCCTCAATGCCGGCGAAGGTCTCCGAACGTGGCGCGGCTGTGGCTGCGAACTGGCTCGGCTGCAACTCGCCTTGCGAGAGACTGCCACTGACACAACCAGACAACGCAAGCGCGGACGCGACAACGGCGATGAGCGCGGATTTCATAGGATTTGCTTATCCCCTGAGACAGATCGCAAGTAGAGGGTCATAACAACCCGGTTTGGCCGAATTTGGGCGGTTACGCCTCCACGCGCGGTAATTCCACCACGGCCTTAAGCCCGCCAAGGGAGGACCGCTCAAGAAAGAACGCACCTCCATATTCTTCCACGAGATCCGTGACAATCGCAAGCCCGAGCCCGGTGCCCGGTTTTGTCTCGTCGAGCCTGCGACCACGCTTCACCGCTTCGCGTGCCTGTTCCTCGGGAATACCGGGCCCATCATCCTCGATAATGATGCGAAACATGCGGGGCCCCTTGCTCGCAGAAGGAAGTTCTGTGTGCAGGACCACTCTCGTCCGTGCCCATTTCATTGCGTTTTCAAGCAGATTTCCGTTGATCTCTTCAAGATCTTCACGCTCGCCAGCGAAAATCAGGTCCACGCCAGGCAGCCTCGCATCGAATTCTATGGCGGGATTGAGTTTTGTCATAACGCGCACCATGCGCTCCAGAGCCGCACGCACAGGGGTGCGGAAGATCAGCGTATCGCGCTGCGCGGCCGCACGTGCGCGCTGGAGATAGTGATCGAGCTGCTGCTGCAACGCGAGCGCCTGCGCTGTAATCAGAGCTCCGCGCTCACCGCCGACTGCGCGTCCTTCGTTCATCACGACTGCCAGCGGCGTCTTCAACGAATGAGCGAGGTTGCCCACCTGCTTGCGGGACCGCTCGATGATACGCCTGTTGTTGTCGATCAACGCATTGGTTTCATCGGCAAGGGCGGCGATTTCTCGTGGAAAGGAACCTTCCAGACGCCGCGCCGTGCCTGCGCGTATATCGGCCAGAGCCTGTTGAACCCGGTTCAATGGCCGCAGGCCATAGAGAATGGCAAAAACATTGATAGCGATCATGCCCGCGCCGAACATGGCGAGATAGCCATAGACCTGTCGGATGAACTGGCCGATTTCATCTTCGAGTTCGCTGCGATTGCCCATGACCCGGAACCGCGCCACCTGCCCCTGATCCCCAACAACGAGTTCAGCCTCGAAAACCTCGATCTGATGCCCCCCCGGACCGACGGCAATGTAGTTCCTTTGAAAAAAATCGTTGAAGGGGACCTCGCGCGTGCTCGGTGCAGGAACATTGCCTGTCAGCGAAGCAGAACGAAGAGCTGGCCCAAGGTCGTTGGTCACCGGCTCGACCGACCAGTACCAGCCCGAATTCGGTTGCAGATATCGCAGATCGTCGAGGTTTGGATTCCCCTGCAAGCGGCGATTGTCCGATGCGCCAACCGATCCGATGACGTTGTTCAGATGGGCAAGAAGGACACTGTCGAAACCGCGTTGGGAGACCTGCCGGAAAAGGGCCGAGATGATCGTGGCGATAACCACCAGCGCGATGATCGCCCAGAACGACGAAAACGCGATCACACGGACGGCAAGCGAGCGTGTCAGAAACGACCACAAGAACGAGGCGGTACCTGAGCGCAGCATGCCGGCCAGCGTCCTATTCGCCGCCGGGATCGCGCAGCCTGTAGCCCATGCCACGGACGGTCTCGATCAGGTCTGCATCGCCCAGCTTCTTGCGCAGGCGTCCGACAAAGACCTCGATCGTGTTGGAATCCCGGTCGAAATCCTGATCGTAGAGATGCTCTACCAGCTCCGTGCGGGAGACCACCGCGTCGCGATGATGCATGAGATAAGCAAGCAACCGGTATTCATGCGAGGTGAGCTTCAGCGGCACACCGTTGACATCGGCCTTTGAGGATTTGGTGTCGAGGCGCACCGGGCCACAGCGCAATTCAGGCGATGCATGGCCGGCAGCCCGCCGGATCAGCGCGCGCAAACGCGCCAGCACTTCCTCGATATGGAAAGGCTTGGTCACATAATCGTCGGCGCCGGCATCGATACCGGAAACCTTGTCACTCCACCGGTCGCGTGCCGTCAAAATCAGGACCGGCATGTTGCGGTCATCCTGGCGCCAGCGCTCCAGAACACTGATTCCGTCCATCTGCGGCAGGCCGATGTCGAGTATCACCGCATCATAAGGCTCCGTATCGCCAAGGAAATGTCCTTCCTCGCCATCGAAGGCGGTGTCGACCACGTAACCCGCATCGCTCAGCGCATCGGTGATCTGGCGGTTGAGGTCCTTATCGTCCTCGACAACAAGTATGCGCATCCATCCCCCGTTCCAGCTGATCCGCTCAATACAGGGCGCCGCTCGCCATCCGCAATCGCGGTCAGTTGGCCGGCACCACGAATTCGGCGCGCTTCGGGCGCTGCCCATTGTTTCCCGGAATGACGATGACAACACGGCAGACGGTTTGCCCGCCGCGATTTTCCGCCGTAGCCTGCACAAGCTGGCCGCCCTGCTGGGCGGCAACCCGCGCGCCGACCGAATAGCAGTCCGCGCCACCTTGTGCGAGCAGAAGCGGCTTGCCGGCTGCATCCGCCAGAGCGTTCCCCGGAAGGGAAAAGGCCAGCGAAAACGCCAGAAGCGCAATCTGCCCGGTTCTATGTGCAAGTAGCCTCAACATGCCAACGGGTTTAGCTCAGCGCGGCTGAATAGGAAATGAACAATTTGATTGTCGGTTATGCGGGAGGGGACGGAAGGGTTCCTTGCAAACGCTGCCGTCCCCTTCAGCTTCACAAGATACGGCTTTTTGCTGCCACACGCCCGAAAATGGCGATGAGACCGGAAATAGCCGAGATCGCACTCAACATGCCTTCCGAAACAGCTCCGCTGTCGATCTCATCGACCTGATAGCCGAGAATACCTGCAGCGGCCGTTGCTATGGTTACCATCGAGGCCCAGATGGTGCGGGACAGATACCAAGGTTTGCTGTCGGTCATTTCAGGTCCTTTCCTGTTTAAAGAGAGTGTCAGACTTCAAGGAAAATGCGCGCGGGAAGCCCCGCTCCAACTGCTGCGCTCTTTTGCGCGACAGTCACTTCGACGCGGCTTCCCGCCGCCGGAAAATCACCTGCCAGCAAATCGGCATCGTAGATCCAGAAGGGCTCCTCAACCGCTACGCTGCGCAGCGGAACACCCGCGGCGGATGCGACATCGATCCGATAGGCCTCGCGATCTTCCGAAATCGGCGTTTCCGAGACTTCCCAGGCATCGGCGTCGATCCGTTCCCGCCTGACCCAGGAGAATACCCAATCACCATTGGGCCTTCGGCGCGCCCGCAAATGCACCGGCGACAGAGGTCGCTGAGCGCGGACCCCGCCGCTCGTACTGAATTGCAGAAACCGGTCGCTTCCCGTTTCCTCTCCCGCAGGCCCAATCCGCCAGTTGCGCGGCAGGCCGATTTCACCCACCCCCAATCCTGCTGGGCGCACCGCATGATCGAGCAGCACGAAACCCGCCCCTTGAGGCGCGCCCGCCAGCATCGCATCGCCGGTGCCCGCCTGGCCGCGCAACAGCCCGGTGAGGCGCCAAAGCGACGGCTCCACTTCCTCAGCTGTTGCAAACTGCACCACCTCCCAAATCCCAACCGCAGAGAAAACAGCCGCGGCATTGCCCCCACCCAGCACATGCATTCGAGACAGGCTCTGCAACTCCCCCTGCAACAGCTGCACGAGGATCGAGGCCTTGTGGTCGAACCGCCCCTCGAACCCCACGCCGAGCGCCTCGCGAAGAAAGCCCATCGTGGCAGGTCGCGCGAGCGTCGTGCGCAGATCGAAACCGTCATCGTCAGGTGAAGACAGAACCACCTGCTGCCGCCAGGGACTGGCCCGCGCCGCGATCTTCAATCCCTCCTCAGGCATTTGCATGCCGGCAAGCCAGGGCAGATCCATCATCAGTGCAAAGGGCCTTGCCGCGATCTCCGCCTTCGTGCCCACGGGAGAACGTTCTACGATGGCGGAAGGCGGCGCGGCGCGCTTCACACGCTGTGCCTTGATCGCACGGACAATCCCCTCCTCGATCTCCGTCACGACATATTCGGCACCGCGCTCGTCTTCTGGCAGACGCAGGAGCGATCCAGGATGAATACCGCGCTCGGTCATGGCGGTCGCAAAGGAAATCCGTTCGCGCCCCACCCATTGACGACGCAGCCATTCTTCTGCCTGTGCGCCGGCGACAGAGGCGGTCAGCACACCGGGAAAACTCAAAAAGCTACGCTTCTTTCCCCTGGCCCCCGAATGCCGTGCCAGAGACGTGGCCGATTGATGCTCCTTCATCTGATCGCGAAAATCGACATGCAGCTCGGCGGACAGAAGATGATCGGGCTCACGAATCCGCTCGACAACGGGTGCATCCGGGGCAAGCACAAGATCGCGGGCGATCGGTGCTGCACCCACATGACGCCCCAGGCTGTAGAATGCCAACTCGCCCGCCGTCTCGCGCGCTCCGATCCCGAACAGGTCAAGCAGAGGTTCAAGTGCGGCGCGCGCCGTGGAGGGATTGGAAACCACATAGCCGGCAACCGTCCCGTCCGCCATCTGCGTATCGGCAGAGGGAATTCCATGGTCCGCCAGAACAGCATCGATCAGGTCGGCGGCGGTCGTCCCGTTCACACGGCCGTTCAGCCAGTGACCACAGGCCCAATTGTCACCGTCCCCCCAAAGGTCGCTTCTGAGCGGGAAGGCAGGAAACGGCCTCGCGTCCCAAGCCCATATCGCGATATTTTCGGGCTGCACCATCGGCCCGCCATACACTTCCGAAACCGGGTTTTCAGGGCCGGCTTGCCCCCAATGAGCATAATGCGCCTGTAGAAACCGATGCTGCGCTAGGTCGGAGCGGCTACCATTGGAAAAATACGGCAAGGTCCCTTCCGAGGACTTCCGGTCGGGAAAGGCATTCGGCTGGTTGGGGCCTTTATCCACCGCTGCGCATCCAAGCTCGGTGAAAATCACCGGCTTGGAGCGTGGCACCCAGGCGGTCGGAGCCCCGGCCTCGATCCCGCCGTGACGATTATAGTGCGGATTGGACCACCACCCGGCCAGATCCTTGTAACGGAAGACCCAGTGCTTGCCGTAGGCGTCGTCCGATATCGGGCTCCTCAGCCGCAAAGCGCGATCCCCAGCGCTCGCGTAGTACCATTCGAAACCCTCGCCCGACGATAGCGCCGCCTCCAGACCTTCGGCATCGTAGGGGCCTGAAAACCCGTCAGGATTGCCGCCCGCGCAATCCTCGTCGCGCCAATCGGAGAGTGGCATATAGTTGTCGATGCCGATAACATCGATCTCAGGATCGGCCCAAAGTTCATCCAGATGGAAGAGGACATCGCCACTGCCATCTGTGGGCTGATGCCCGAAATACTCTGTCCAGTCAGCCGCATATGTGATGATCGTTCGCGGGCCCAGCGCCTCGCGCACCTCACCTGCCATGCGACGCAACGCCTCCACAAATGGGAATTTGCCCTTTTCATCCCGTAGCACGGTCAATCCGCGCAGTTCCGAGCCGATCAGGAATCCGTCGACGCCACCCGCCGCCGCCGCAAGACGAGCATAATGCAGGAGGAAACGCCGGTATCCCCAATCGTCCGGCGCGCCCTGAAACTCGACCGTGACATCAGTCTCGAACAGGCCAAGCGGCCCCCCGGTCCCGTCTGAGAACTCAAACTGCGACGGTTGTGCGTTCCCAAGAAACGCTGAAATCTGATTGCGGGCGGCGTTGGTTTTGTCGGCGCTGCCCGGTCTGCCGATGGCAGGAAAGCATGTTACGCGCCCACGCCATGGATAAGCGGGCTGTACCGCCTCTCCTCCCGGATCGGGCAATCCGTTACCTTCTGGAATATCCATCATTACAAAGGGATAAAGCCAGACTTTCAGATTTCGATTCCGGATGGCACGGATCGCCTCCAGCACCGTCTTGTCGGAAGGCGTGCCCCCATAGGCAGCCCCCGAAGAGGTCGTTGATACCGTCTGCGCCTCATATCGCCTGTTCCCGGAAACCACCCACGGGGCCGAGTGCTCACCTTCAAGCCAGGGCGAGAACAGCATGGCGGGAATACCCATTTTCCCCCACCACTCTTCCCACATCTCAGGAAAGTTCCGCTTGCCCGGTGTGGCTACCATGGGTTTGATCCGGCATTCCCCGGCCCGCAAATCCGTTCCGAACCAGGAGACGACCAGCGAAACCGTTTCGAGATTGGGAAACAGCATCTGCAATTCATCGAGCGAAGCTTCGAGATCGCTTGCCGCAAGCAGGGTGTTGCGATTGACGACAGTCTCCTCCCCCGGTGCCGTCGCGACATCGACCGGTGTCGGCGACAGACCATATTCGGTCGCCCCGGGTATCAGGGCGACCGAACGTATCTGCTTGTGCAGCGTGCCGACCGGCCGCATCACCTCGAACTGGAACTGCGGTATGCGGCGTCCGTAATCGTCGATGGGAATACGGTCGATGACCACATAGGCTGTACCGCGATAGGCGGGCGTGTTGCCCACGCCTTGCTTCGCCTCGATCAGTGGATCAGTAAGCTGCTCTTCGCTCCCGTTATGGACACGGATTTCCACCTTGGTGCGGTCGATCTCACGCCCGTCCGCCCATATCCGCCGAACGCCGGCGATCTCGCCTTCGCACAGTGCAAATGCGGCATTGGCGAAATAGCTGTAGGTCGTGTATTTCGGCCCCCCTTTCAGTCCCTGCCGCTCCGTCCTGCTCGTTTCCTCGAAACGCGTCGCCCAGATCAGCGTTCCGCCCGTGCGCACGGTCCCATAAAGGCGGGGGAGAGGTGCGCCATCCTCGGCCGAAAACGGCCGGGCGGCGGCTAGGCGCGGCCCCTCGTAATGCTGGGAACCGCTCAACAGCGCACGGTCGATCATATAACCGGCCATCGCACCGGCGGCGGTCCCCAGCGTTGCGCCCACGGGACCAAGGAAGCCGCCGAACAACGCACCGGCGGCGACCTGCAATACAATTGTCGCCATGATTGCACTCCGCAACAGCGCCCTTGCTTCGGCGAAGTGCCGAGCAGGAGCGCTCCAAAACTATGAATTCAGAGACCTTTTGCGCTTTCAGGCAGCAGGCAATGGCGGAAAGGCGAAGACACCCGCGATGCGTCGCCTCCATTGCGGGACGAGCGCCGAAACGGTGACTTCCATTCCCTGATAGGCATGAACGAAAGCACATCCAGCAGTCATGATGCCCACATGCTTTGCTGGAAGATGCGGCCGCCAGCGCAACAGGATGAGATGTCCCTGCGCCAGCCCTGCGATATCCACCTCTCGGCAATGCCGGCGTGCGGCCTGAAGCAGGCGATCCTCGCCTGTCGTCTCCGTCCAGTCCGCGCTATAAGGACCCGGATCCTCCGGTTCTGCGCCATACAGGTCGCGCCATACCCCGCGCATCAATCCAAGGCAGTCGCACCCCACGCCCTTGCGGCTCGCCTGATGGCGGTAGGGCGTTCCGACCCACTCCAGCGCCTCGGATACGACCCTTTGCGCCAAGGCCCATTCGGTATCCGCAATGTCATTCATGGCACCAGCACCCCACCGTCGAAATGCCCGCCTTCATTGACATAGCCATAGGCCGCATCGTCGCCCGGCAAATGCGGAAAGCCGCGAAAATTCACGCCATTGGAGAATTTTTCTCGACAGCTGGAAAAGCTCTTGTCGCAGCCCGCAACGATGCGGAAAGTGTCCCCGACCCGAACCGGTAGCGTTCCTTCTCTCCAGAGCGAGAGCCGCGCCGTGCCTCCGCTTTGGGCAAGATGTCCCGTCACCCTTTCGCTTCTGCCGCTCGCATCCCCAGAACTCCAGGTCAGTAAGCCGTTCGCGAACCAGCCGTCGGCAAAATCTCCAAGCCCTTCGACGCTCACAAGATCGCCCTCATCCTGTCCTGTCAGCGTTCCCATCCCGACATAGGCGGCCCCTTCCAGAACCATTCCGCACCGGCTGTCGCCAAGTTCCGCGTCGCAATGGCGGCGCACCGTCTTTCCGTTGGGCTGATCGAGGGCCTGCGTCAGGCTTTCCAGTTCGGCGACGAAACTGCCGTCGCGGCGCGTCACCTTGCCGATCACGGCCACCCTCAGGCAGCTAAACTGCGCTGGGTCGTTCCAGTTGACGAGAAAGGTCTCGATCCGCGCTGCGTCATAAAGACCCGAGCCGATATCCTCCTCGCGGATATCGGCGGCCGAAAGCGCACCCTCGACGTCGACGGTATCGACCGACAGCCCGAACGTGCTCTTCGCCTCGCTCGCCGAAAAGCCCGTGCTGGGCTCGAACCGTGTGGCGTCGCAGACGATAACGCGGTCATGATCGGTAAAGCCCATCACCTTGCCGTCCGCACGTGTCAGCCGCCAGCACTGGCAGAGGGTAGTCACCTCGCCCGCGAGATGCGCGGCAAAGCCGTCGCTGATGTCCGTCATAGGAGAATCTCCACAAGTGGAATTGCCGGTATCTGTCCGGCCTTGAACGCTGCAAGGCTCACCGACAGGCGTTCCGTATCAAACCGCACCGGCACATCGAATTCGAAGCCGGCGGTAATCGATGCCCCCGCTGGCGGAGCGGCCCCAGGCGGAAACGCGATTTCCCCCGTCTCCCCATCGAGCGTGAACCCCGCCCCTTCTGCGATCTCCACCCCATCCACACCCACCCGGACCGACCCCGCCACCGGTTTCGCGATCTGCCTAAACATCGGGTCCGGTTCCTCGCCATACCGCTTCATCAACGCGAAACGGACCGTCTCCCCGTCTCCCGTCGCGACCGGCTGGTCGAGAATGGAAGGCATCGCCGACGGCTTGCAGGACTTCATGTCGAAGGGATCGCGGAAACGGAACCCGTGCAACGAACCCCGCCGTGCCTCGAAGAAGGTCAAGACCTCATACAGATCATCGAGGGAGCGCAGCCCCGTTCCCGCGTCATAATAGCGGCGCGCATCGGCCTGGCGTGCGTTGCGCTTCTCGCGGCCCGACACCAGTTGCACGATCTCGTTGCGCCGCTCAGGCCCGCCCGTCGCGCCGAAGGATACCGCGACAGGAAAACGCACGTCGTGAAAGCTCTCCATGACCAGTCAGCCCTTCACATGCGCCGCGCGCCACGCGTCACCGCGCGGGCGAGCATGCCGGTGATCTGCGCCTCGGACTTGCGGAAGGAAGCTGCGTCCGGCGTCGACACATTGAACACCACGGTCGCGGCGGGGGCCCCGCCATTCATGGCAACCCCCAGCCGCCCGTCCGCGCCGCGTTGCAATGGCAGGATCGCCTCCGCACCCGCCTCTCCCATCAGGCCCATATTGCCGCCCATCGGAAAATAGGTTGGA
The DNA here is from genome assembly GCF_000300515.1 of Nitratireductor indicus C115. Taxonomy (GTDB): domain Bacteria; phylum Pseudomonadota; class Alphaproteobacteria; order Rhizobiales; family Rhizobiaceae; genus Nitratireductor; species Nitratireductor indicus. The sequence goes on along the minus strand of NZ_AMSI01000016.1, from coordinate 52,671 downwards.
GCCGAAACGACGCCTCCATTGGCAAACGGCATCACCGAGCCCGGCACACCGCCCTTGGCAAAGGGCAGCGCCCCGCCGAAGAGTCCCGAAAAGAGTGACGACCCCAAAGCGCTCAACGGTTGCAAGGCCTGCGACAGCGCCATACCGGCCAGATTGAGGCCGATATTGCGCAACACGTCCTCGAACGATTTGCCGCTCACCACCGCGCTCTTCAGCGCACCGGTCATCTGCCGGCCAAAGTCATCGGCCAGCCCCTTCAGGTCGTTCAGGGCCGTCTCGAAGGGCTTCGTGTCGGCTCTGATTTCGAATGTCACATCCTCAGCCACGCTCTTCTCCTTCTTTTGCCTGTTCCTGCGGCGGGTCGGGGAAATGCCGCATCATCTCGTCGAGCTCTCTGCGACCGGGCGCTGTCCCTCCCCCTTCCCGGGCAGCGCCCAGCAGAACCGCAAGTTCGCGTGGCGTCAGTGCCCAGAAGGCGGCCGGTGGAAGCCGCAGCAGGCCAAGGCCGAATGCCATCACCTCCCGCCAGGGGAACGGACGGCGCTCGCCTGCTGCGGCATTCAAGGGTTTGGCGTGGAAGGCTCCCGCGCCGCGTCCCTATTCTCTTCTCCGAAAGTCGCGGCAAGAAGGGCGGCAACGATCTGTGCGTAACCGGCAGCCCCACCATCGCAGCGCATCAGGCCAAGCTCCTCATCGCTTACGCCATGCCCGCCGCCCCGCAATCCCGCCGCGATGATCCTCATCATGTCGCGCGCCGAAAGCCGGCCCACCGAAAACCGCTCGACGAGCTGAGCGAGATCGTCCGCCGCAAAGGCGTCCTCCAGTTCGGCCAGAGCGCCAAGCGTCAGGCACAGCCTGTATTCCATTCCGTCAAGCCTGGCCGACACCTCGCCGCGTCGACGGTTCACCCCATTCACCGTTCCACTCATGCCGCACCCGTGAAGCTGATTGCGCCGGCCGATTCCAGCGCCATTTCGAAGGTGACTTCGCCGTCATGGCTGCCGCCATATTCGAGCGCGGTAATCTGGAAGGGGCCCTCCACCGTGCCGAAGCCGGGCAAGACCACCTGCCAGAAAACGATGTCGCCGGCGAAGAACCGGGCGCGGATCGCCGCGTCCGACGCGCTGTCCTTGAAGATGCCCGAACCGCTCAGGCCGGCGCGTTGCACGCCGCTTCCCGCCAGAAGTTCGCGCCAGCGACCGGCCGAATCCGCGTCCGTCACATCTACCGTTTCACTGTTGAAAGCGAGGCGCTTGGCGCGCAGTCCCGCCACTGTCGTGAAATCCCCCGCCCCGCTCATGTCGAGCTTGAGCAGAAGGTCCTTACCCTTCTTCGCCACCATCGAAATTCTCCAGTTTTCTGAACTGTCGTCATGCGGGTTCGATCACGGCACGAAAACGCATGAGCCCGTGATGCGCGCCGAGATCGTCGTCGAAGCGAATTTCCGCGCTTTCCTGGCGAAGGTTCACCAGATTGAACCCATTCATCGCAGGCTCCATCTCCACCAACGCCTTGCGCACCGCTTCGATCAGCACCAGCGCCTCTGCCTTGCCCTTGGCGCCAGACCAGATATTGAGCGTGAAGAAATGTTCGCTGCCCTGTTCGGTATCCGTGCTCCAGTCATGGATGCTCGACGGACCGAAGGTCACATAGGGATAGGCGGTACGCATGGGCGTCAGATCGTGAAACTTCGCTCCTCCAAGCGCTTGAACGAGCGGCGCGTGGTCGGAAAGTGCTGAAAGAATGGCTTTTTGCAGTTCAAGTGCTGCCTGCATCACCCTTCTCCACATTCGTGCGCAAACGCCTCGCGCGCTCCTTCTGTTTCTCAATCGCCGCCTGCTCGACCGTCCGGTGCGCAAGCCGACGCAGGGTGCGCACCATGTCGTCAAGGGTGGTTTTCATGGATATCTTCACCGTCCTTCCTCCCTTACCCGGCAAACCAGATACCGGCCCGTCTCGTCTGGATCGTAGGCATTCAGGATCGCGAAGTTCCTGCCGGAGCGGGCAAGCTGCATGCCGCTGCGCACATCGTTGCGAAAACGCATCGTGATGCGGTGCGTCACGGTCTCATGGTCCTGTCCGGCTCCGAAAAATGCACCGGGGCTCACCGGTTCGATCATGGCGAGCAGGCTTGCGACCTCACGCCAGCTTTCGGTGAATCCGCCGGCGCCATCCGATACCGCAAGCGGTTCCTCGAGCCGCATTTCCGTTCGAAATGCGCCCGGATCGATGAACTGGATGCGCATCAGAGCCTCGGCATGCGGAAAGCGTCGATGAGCCGCTGAAAGCCCTGCGGCAGCGAAACCGGCTGGTCTGCGACGCCATATTGGGCGCGAAACTCGTACCAATGTCCCGTGAGCATCAGAATTGCCCGGCGCAGAAGGTCCGGCACATCGGTGCCCGCTTCGCCATATCCGGCCGAAAAATCGATCTCGATGCCATTCAGTGCCTGCCCCGGCTCCAACGGTCTGCGCGAAAAGTGCAGTCTTGCCGGCAACGAGACAGAATCGAGCAAATAGGTGGCCGGATCGATCACGGATCCCGCGCCATCGGCATCGAACAGCGTCACGGCGAGAACCGCCTTTACGGGCGTGCGCCGCAGAAAAACCGTATCCTGCGGCGGCCAATCATCGAGCACCAGTCGCCAGGCCTGGTCGATCAGGGCCTGCCCCGTTGCCCTCTCCACCTCCTGGCGGGCGGCGCGGATCAGCCCTTCGATCAGTCCGTCCTCCTGCGTGTGATCGATCCTCAGATGCGCTTTCACCTCGGAAAGCGTCACCGGCTCGACCGCTGGATCGAGCATTCGGAAAAGCGTCATAAAGCAACCCCTTGGCGGAAAATGAAACGGCCCCGGAAATCCGGGGCCGTGATTAAGCTCGCAATGCCGCTATCGGCGTCGGGCAATGCCGCTATCGGCATCGGGCAGTGCCGCTATCGGCGTCAGGCGGTGCCGAATTTGAGAAGCTTCGCCGCCTCGAAATCCTGGATGCCGCCGCCCACGCGCTTGGTCGTGTAGAACAGCACATAGGGCTTCGCCGAATAGGGGTCGCGCAGGACCCGAACGCCCATGCGATCCACGATCAGGTAGAAGCGGCGGAAATCGCCGAAGGCGATGGGCGTCGTGTCCGCACCGATGTCGGGCATGTCCTCCGCCTCCACAAGCGGGAACCCCATCAGCATGGCGCGGCTGCCGGGGCTTGCCGGCGGCTGCCACATATAATTGCCGTCGGCATCCTTCAGCTTGCGCAGCGTCGCCTGTGTCTTGCGGTTCATGACCCAGCTCGCATTCTGACGGTAGCCGGCCTTCAGCGCATAGACGAGATCAACCAGCACGTCGGAAGAATCCGTTGCAGGGAGTTCTCCGCTTACTCCCGTCAGAGTGTAGCCGACCTTCCCCCAGCTCCAGCCCGTATCGTCCACCTGGGTGTAATTGAGAAAGCCCTTCGGCTTGTTCACGCCATTGCCGTTGACGAAGGCAGCGCCTTCCTGTTCGGCGAAGGCTGTCTCCACCTCGCTGGCGATCCACTGGTCCAGATCGATGACGCTGTCATCCAGAAGAGCCGCGGTCGCCGCAGGCATGGCATAAAGTTCCGCCGTCGGAAATTGCAGTTCATCGAGCGTGCTTGCAGCCGTTTCCGGCCGTGCCGCCGTTTCGGCCACCCAGCCCACGGAAGGACCGCTGACCGCGAAGGGCTTTTTAAGAACCGCACTGGAGACCTGCCGCACCGAAGCAATGGAGCGGATCGGCGACAGATCCGCAAGCCGGGCACCAATCGCCGCTTCCGTTTCGTCGGGCACAAGATAGCCGCCATCCGGGCCTGAGCCGTAGGACAAGGATTTTTCCTCCAGCGCCCGTAGGCTGCGCTCGTCGCCGGAGCGCATATAGGCATCGAAGGCCTGTTTGCGTTCCAGGTCCGCAAAGCTCGTACCGCCTTCGCGCCCAAGCGTCGGACGCACCTTCTTCAACGCCAGCCCGTCGATTGCCTGCTTCTGCGTGTCGAGGGCGCGCGAGATGCGCTCCACCTTCTCAACCGTCACCGGATCGGCGCCACGCCTCTCCAATTGGCTGAGCTTTTCATCATTGGCCTCCTTGAAAGCCTCGAACGAGGTCATGAACTCCTCGAATGCCGCCGTCAGATCGCCTTGGTCCGGTGCCGCCTTCACCTCCGGCGCGTGCATTTCATTGTGTGCCGTCATTGGCTTCAATCCCTTGAGCATTTTGTTTCCGCGCAACTGCTGAAAACATGAAGATGGAGCACCATTTGCGCATCCGATCGGACGCATGGTGCTCTAATCGCTGAACATGCAGGCTGCCCGGCGGATCAAAGCCGCCAGCTGCCCGTTTGCGTTTTCACCCGGCGCGGCATCCCGCTCGCGCGACAAAGCTGCAAAGCCCTTGGCGATCACCACCCGGGCCTCGCGTCGCGTCAGCCCCGCATCCCGCGTCAGCCAACGCTCGAATTCGCGCGCCGTGGGCAGCGGCACGCCGTTTCGAACAGTCTTCACCGTGTCCACACGCGCCTCCGGCAACATGGGAAAGGTGACGACCGAAATCTCCCACAAATCGGCCTCCAGGATGCGCCGCACCCCGGTTTTGGCCTCTGTTCGCGCCCTTACGGTGCGAAAGCCTATGGAAAGCCCGTCGAGAGCGTGGTCGCGCATCAGCTCCCGCACCTCGCGTGCCTTGGCGACACCAAGCGCCAACCGGCCGCGCACGAAGAGACCACGCGCATCCTCCCGCACCTCCTCCCAGACGCCGATAGGCTCGGCCGGGTCGTGCTGGAACAGCATGCGGATGCCCCCGGCACCGCGCCGCTCGATGGAACGGGCAAATGCGCCCCGCTCCACCGCATCACGCCCCAGGTCCACCCGACCGAAAAGGCTCGCATAGCCGGAAAAAGTGCCGTCGGTTTCCACCGCCTCGATGTCGAGCCCGGCAAATTTGCGCTCTTCGGGCATCACCGCCTCGCATGCTTGCATCGCTAAATGCCTTTCTGTTGGTGAGGTTCGCGGATCTGCGCGCGGCCAGCGCCGCGTTCGGCTGCGCGCGTGTGGAAATAGCGCAGCAAGAGACCGATGGCGCTCCAGGCGCACAGGCTCGCCGCCGCCGCCCCCATCAGCATGATCTCGGCGGGTCCGAGCTTTGCCGTCAGGCCCAGCTGTTCGGAGAGCTTCAGTCCGGTCGCACCGCCGAAAATCATCCCGCAAACGACACCGACCGCGAAACGAATGGCGGCATCGCGCCGGTGCTTAGGCAGGATATAGGCGAGCGAGATAGCGGAGCCGGCCACAGCGCCAGCCCCCTTGGCGAGCCATATCCAGCCCGCCTGGGTCAGATCGGTCATTGGAGAATCCTCGTATGTGGAATTTTGCCTTAGGGCATTTTGCAGTCAGACGGGATCATCTGACGTCCGTATAAATGCGGAAAACAAGGAGCTGGAACGGGACAGCGTTTCCATGAAACGATGAACAGCTCTAACGGACTTCTCAGTCAGGCAAACTGGCCGGACTAAACAGATGCCTTACATTTCCGCACGTCCATTCGGATGCGCATAGGACGCTGTAAGCCGTTGAGTTTACGAATTGTTCTTTCCGAAAACCGAGATGTCAAACAGCTTGTAGAGCCTGCCATCAGCATCGTTCAATCCTTGGATATTCCATCTCGGGTTGTGTTTCAGCGCTCGTTCGAGGCGTCCGGCGGCGGTCAGCAAACGGAACCAGGCCGCCTCGCCGCGAGGGCGCACGGCAAGACGCGGGGCTTCAGACATCATGGCCCCTACCGCTCGCCTCCAGGAGCGTATCCGACAGCCTCGCGCTTCTCGTCGTCGGTCAGGAAGTCGGCTGCCGCGAGCCTCTTCCACAGCGCCTCGCGCTCCGCCGACAGCCCCTCCATGGCGTCCGCGTCGTACCAAAGCCGCAACTCGCCTCCGAAGACCGGCTTGAGCCAGGCCGAAAGCTCCTTCGCCACCCGCCCCACCATCGGCAGCACGGTCAGGCGATAGAAGGCCCGGTTCGCCTCCTGATAGTTCGCATAGGTGTTGTCGCCGGGAATGCCGAGCAGCATGGGCGGCACGCCGAGCGCCAGCGCGATGTCGCGCGCCGCCCCGTTCTTCGCCGCCATGAAGTCCATGTCGCGCGGCGACAGGCTCATCGCCTTCCAGTCGAGCCCGCCTTCCAGAAGCAAGGGGCGGCCGGCCCGTGCCGCGCCCGCATAGCCCTGCTCCAGTTCCGCCTTCAGCCGGTCGAACTGGTCTTCCGAGAGATTGCCGCCCTCCTTCGGCGCATAGACCAGCGCGCCGGAGGGCCGCGCAGAATTGTCAAGCAGCGCCTTGTTCCAGCGCGCCGCCTGGTTGTGCGTGTCGAGCGCCATCAGCGCGGCACCCAGCGGCGCGAATCCGTAATGATCGTCGAGCGGGTGGAACAGGCCGAGCTGGAGGGCAGCCCCCGTTTCCAGCGCCACGCGCTCACGCGCCTTGCCCTCGCGGTAGTCGAGCGCCACCGGCCAGCCGCCGCCATCGGCCACCACCGTCACCCGGTCGGGACGCAGAAGATGCAGTTCACGCGTTCCCGTGCCTGTTTCCAGCATCTGAATATAGGCGTTTCCAGCCAGGAGCAGATGACCGTACAGCGCCTCCATGAAGCTGCTTCCGGCCTGTCTCTGGTTGGGCCGGGCCATCAGGTCGAGAACTGGATGTCTGTCATGTTCGCGCGCACCTTCGTAGAGCAGCCACGGCACTGCGCCCGCAGCCTCCGCCACCAGCCGCACGGCGCGGTGGGCGACCGGGTTCCTCATGAACCCCTCGCGCCCCAGCGCCGCGTAGTCACGCTGCGACCAGCGCGCTTCCGCCTCGCGATGCAGCGCGACGAAGCCGCCCGCACCCGTCGCCTTCGTCTCCTCCGGCGCGCGCACGCCCGCGCCCTGCGGACGTTTCGTCCAAGGCCAGTTCCAAGCCATGTCTTTTTCCCGTTGAAACAAGCTGTAATCGGCGTCCCGCGACGCCGCAACGTTGTGAACCCGGCAGCTAAAGCGTGTCGCGATCTTTCAGATTCGCTCCGTACGCTTCAGGTCTTCGTTTTTCCGCATTTATGCGGACGTCAGGTGTAACCACCTGACTGAAAAATGTTCTAACCGAGATTCCTGATGCGCGGTTCGCGCACGCGTCCGAGCATCAGCTCGGTCAAAGCCCAGACGAGCGCATCCACCCGGTCCGGCGAATGCCCTCCCGACAGGCCGTCGAGGCCAAAATCGCACATTTCGTCCTCCAGCTCGGGGAAGCGCCCCGCATGGCGCACCCGCCCCTGCTCGTAGAGGGCCGCGACCGGCTCGGCGCGCAGCCACTTGCCGCGCGTAGCGCGCACCGGCTTCACCGGCACAGTCGCGTCGACCGTGGCGATCACCGCCGCCACCATGTCGCCACCCTGGTTCACTTCCGCCACCAGGCAATCCGCCCCGAACCGGTGATAGAGTGCCACGGCGGCCGTAGCCCATTCACGCGGCGTAACCGCCTTCACCGTCCCGTCATGCAAAACGACACCGCTTCCACCGGCCTCTGTCCCCGCCACCACGATGCCACAGGCATCAGAGGTTCGGCGCGCCGCCGCTGGCGGATCCACGGCCACCACGATGCGGGCAAGCCCCTCCGGCGCAGTTTCTTGCACCTCGCCATCGAACATAGCTCGCGTCCACAGCGCGTCAGGCCGATCCTCAATCAGCTCGCCATCCAGTTCCTGACGGCCGAGCCGCGTTCCGCCATAGCGCCGTTCCATGGCGCGCAGAAAACCTGCCGCCAGGTTCTTCTGGTTCTCAGCGGTGCGCATGCGCGTCACCGTCACCTGCGGATCGTTCATCAGCCGCCGCACCAGCGGCGTCGGGCGGGGTGTCGTCGTCAGAAGCTGCAAAGGCAGTGCTCCGAGCCGCAGACCGAATTGCAGCATGTCGAAGGCAAGGTCGGCGTTGCGCCATTTTGCCAGTTCATCGCACCAGGCCGCATCGAATTGCGGCCCGCGCAAACCATCCGGATCCTCCGCCGAAAAAAGCTGCGCCACCGCCCCATTGTCCCAGATGATCCGCCGCCGGCTGGGCTCGAACCGCGGCCGGTGCCGACGAACGATGGAAAGAATGCCTGAAGGCCCCTCCACCATCACCTCGCGCGCGTCGATCAGCGTTTCCCCCACCAGCGCGATCCGGCCATAGCGATTGCCCCGGGCGAAGGGGGGAAAGCCCCGCACCAGCGCATTCACCCATTCCGCTCCAAGCCGCGTCTTCCCAGCACCCCGCCCCCCGGTCACCAGCCAGGTGTCGAATATCGGCAGCAAGGGATATTGCGAGAGCCGCGCCCTGCCGAGCCATTCCTCATCGATCGACGGCGCCAGGCGATGCGGCAGGTTCGCTCCTGCCCATCCCCTCAACGAGGTCTTTTGCAAGTTCGCGGGCAAGTTCATGGGCAAGCCCGAGGATGCGCGCGTCGATCCGTTCCAGTGCGGCGGCCATTTCTTCATCGCTCTTCGTCTGTTCCTCGCCCGCGCGTTCGGGGCCCCTCGCCGTCTCGCCGATCTTTTCCACCATGCGCAGCATGGCCGAAAGCGCGTCGATGCGCGCCTTGTCATAGACCCCGCTGCGCTCGCCCTCGCTGCCGGCCTTCTCCAGTTCGCCGATCAGCCGGTCGGAGAGCTGCATTAGGCGCCGATCCATGTCGGCGCCACCCATCTGCCTGGGCGGTGCCCAGCCCTGCTTGTCGCTCAGCTTGCGCAGGCTCGCCTCAGAGCGCCGCGCCGCACGAGCCAGCAGCGCGAGCGTCGCCGGCGCACCCTCGAAAAGCGCACGCAAAGCCACGAGGCTCGAAGAAACAGCTTCGACCATCAAAGTCCCGAATTGTGAATGAAAATCGCCACCCGGGCCGCCGGCCGCATCTGTGTGACGATGCCTGAACACTATCAAACCGCCGTTACGGTGTCAAGAATATTTTCCTAAAATAATTCTCCACCTCCCCCGAAGAGGGGAGGCAGAATAAATATTCTTGCCTAAACCCCGAAAATCCTGAAGATTCTCCCGCACATTCCGTTAAGCCGTTGCATGTATTCTGCTATCCCCTTTGAAAGAAGGGCCACCTTTCAGAACGCATTTCCGGGGCGGAGTGCTGGGTGGGCCAGCTTGTGGGGGCTGGACGGGTGTTTTGGTGAAGAAGTCACGTCAAAAGAAAGAAATCAGGGCGCCCCGCGCAACGCGTTTTCTCGCGTTCGACGCCTGGATCGACTCTACCCTTTATGAGGCCGGTTTCAAGATTTCCGACTGGTGGGAACGCATCACCATCTTTTCCCGCCGCTTTCGTGTTTACGGCTTCAAACGCGCCATCGTCGAAGTGTTGAGCGAAGGCTTCACCATGGGGGCTGCCGGTTCGGTCGTCATGCTCGCTCTCGCCATGCCTGCCTTCATCGAAACCCAGGGCAACTGGAGTGCCCAGGACGATTACGCCGTGACCTTTCTCGACCGCTTCGGCAACGAGATCGGCCAGCGCGGCATCATTCAGCGCGACGCCGTGCCGGTGGACGAGATTCCCGACCACGTCATCAAGGCAATTCTCGCCACGGAAGACCGCCGCTTCTTCGAGCATTACGGCATCGATTTTCTCGGCCTCGCCCGCGCGCTGACTGAAAATGTCCGCGCCAACTCGGTTGTACAGGGCGGTTCTACCCTCACCCAGCAGCTGGCCAAGAACCTGTTTCTCAGCAATGAGCGAACGCTTGAGCGCAAGGTGAAGGAGGCTTTCCTCTCTGTCTGGCTGGAGATGAACCTCTCCAAAAAGCAGATCCTGCAATACTATCTCGATCGTTCCTATCTGGGCGGCGGCACCTTCGGCATCGCGGCGGCGGCGGATTTCTATTTCGATAAGAGCGTCGAGGATCTGTCACTTCCGGAAGCTGCGATGATCGCCGGTCTTTTCAAGGCGCCGGCCCGTTACGCCCCCCACGTCAACCTGCCGGCAGCGCGCGCCCGCGCAAACGAGGTTCTCACCAATATGGTGCAGGCAGGCTTCATGACCGAGGGGCAGGTTCTGTCGGCACGTCTTCACCCAGCTACCGCCGTCGACCGGGCAGGCACCGATACACCCGACTATTTCCTCGACTGGGCCTTCGAGGAGGTGAAGCGGATCGCGCCGCGGGGGTCCACCCATTCCCTCGTGGCGCGAACCACGCTGGACCCAAACCTGCAGAAGGCGGCGGAAGAATCTCTTGAATTCCACCTGCGCCAATATGGTAAGGATTACGACGTCTCCGAAGGCGCCATCGTGCTCATGGATACCGATGGCGCGGTCCGGGCGATTGTCGGCGGTCGGGATTACGGCGCCAGCCAGTTCAATCGCGCCACCAAGGCAGAACGGCAGACGGGTTCGTCCTTCAAACCTTATGTCTATGCGGTTGCAATGGAAAACGGCTTCAAGCCAGACTCCGTCATTTCCGATGGCCCCATTTCCTGGGGCAACTGGTCGCCACGCAATTACGGTCGCGGCTATGCCGGTCGCGTCACCCTCACCACGGCTCTCATCCGCTCCTACAATACGGTCCCGGTGCGGCTGGCGCGCGATCATCTGGGTATTGATCCCATCGTTGCCTTGGTGAAATCCTTCGGCATCGAATCCAAGCTTAACGGTCACAAGACGATGGTGCTCGGCACCTCCGGCATGACCACGCTCGACCAGGCCACCGGCTTCTCTGTATTTGCCAATGGCGGACTTGCGGGCACGCGCTTCGGCATCGCCCAGCTCAGCACCCATTCGGGCGATCTCATCTATGACAAGGCGCGCGATGCCCCGCCGCCCCATCGCGTCCTGTCCGAACAGGCAGCCGCGTCGATGAACCAGATGCTCATTCAGGTGCCCGAACATGGAACCGGCCGCCGGGCCGCCCTTCCCATGGTGCGCTCCGCCGGCAAGACCGGTACCACCCAGTCCTATCGTGACGCCTGGTATGTGGGTTACACCGGGAATTACGTAGCCGCCGTATGGCTCGGCAATGACGATTTTCATCCCTCGCGTCGTATGACCGGCGGGTCGCTTCCTGCCATGGTCTGGCAAAGGCTCATGACTTATGCCCACCAGAATGTGGAGCTGAAACCAATGCCTGGCATCGAAGGGCCGATGCGTATCGAGAATGGCAAGTCGGGCAGCGACGAAGTGGCCCAGGATGGTGCGGGGAGCGGAACTGACGCACTGCCGCTTGCTCTTTCGGCTCGCATGGCCACCTTCCTGCGAGGTTTGTCCACTGACTTCGAAGAAGCGCCAGCAATCAAGGCTCCGACCAAGATTGAAACGCTGTCGGCGCTGTGACCTGCAGACACCGCCTCAAACCTCTTGAACCGGCGGGGGCTGCCGGAGTATCCCAATCGGCGTCTTCCAAGCCAGAGCCTTCATGCTGAGAACCGTCTTCCTCGTTACAGTCGTCCTCGTCATTGCCCTTGGCGCAGGGGCGGGCAGCGTTTGGCTGATGCTCGAGCAGACCCGTTCGGTCGGATCGGTGGATGTCGGAGCATGGACCGCCTTTCCGAAAGCCGGAACCCCCGAAGCGGATCCCTATTCGCGCGCGCGCGCCGCCCGGCTCGGCGAACTGTCGCTCGGCCAGGCCGAAGGAATTGTCTTTATTGCGGATCAGGACGACGCAGGAGCGCCGTTGCAGCGCCAATGCAGTTATCGCATCGTGGGGAACGTTCCACCCGTGCGCTTCTTCACGCTCTACGCCGCCGACCAGACGCGGCGCATTCTGCCCGCCCCCGGCCGCTTCCGTGCCGCCCTTCATTCACGAGAGCTCTTGTGGAGCAATGACGAGGTGGTGGAAATCGGCGTCGGCCCCCATGCCGAGCCCGGCAATTGGCTTCCCGTATCAGGTTCAGGACAGATGCTTCTCATCCTGGCCCTTTTCGACACACCGGTTTCCACCGGTCGAAGTGTCGAGGATATTCCCCTGCCCTCCATCGAGAAGACTGGCTGCGATGTTTAGGGCGCTCCATATTCTCCTGCTTGGCCTGTTCGGCGCAGTGATCGTGCATATCGCGATCCTGTTTCTGCTGCCGATCTATTCGGAGCGCGATGTGTGGTCGGCCCTCGCAAACAAGGCCGATCTTTATGCCACCGTGCAACTCGACCAGCAGAGGCCAGACCCCGCCCTGCCCCGGATCGACAACCCGTTTTTCAAGGCAGCTCTTTGTCGTTTCGACCTTCAGGACGGAATGGCGCGGATCACATCAGCAGGCCGCATCCCGTTCTGGTCCATATCGATTTACAACCGCGACGGGCTTAATCTCTTCAGTCTGAACGACCACAGTGCGGCAGGAGCGGAGCTCGATGTCGTGGTGCTGGACCCCGCTCAGATGCTCGAACTGCGCAAGGGACTTCCCGACGAGTTGGAACACTCGGTCCTCATCCAGGCCGAAGTTACGGAAGGGGTTGTTCTTGTGCGCGGCTTCATGCCGGATGAAAGCTGGCGATCAGCCGTCGCTTCCTTTCTCGGCAGCATGAACTGCAGCACCTACTGACCCCGACAATAGCCCCCGATGGAAACACCCTACACACAAGGGCGCACCTGGAGCATTTATCCCAAAAACAAGACATAGAACGTCCTTCAGGACGCGCGGTGCTCTAGCGTTTCGTCGAGCGCTGATGCGTTCCATCCGGCCGGCTTCCGCCCCCGTCATGGGAGGGCGGATCACGTCGTTCATAACGAACGCCGGGGAAGATGATAACAGCGGCGGTGCTACGCCGGGTATAGGCCGTTGATGGCGATGCTGACCGCCGTTTCGGCACGAAATTCAGAATGGTCGCCATGACATTGCGTTCCCTTGCTGGGCTGGAGTAGTACGCAACGCCTCCTGAAACCATTAAGCACAGCTCATGGTTAACACTTCCTTATCGCCAAAACCGGCAGCCCGGAAGACTTTGCCCGCCAAAGGGTAAACAACGCGGTTAACAGCTTGCTAAGGGAATAGGTATAGATTTCCCGAATGCCATGCGTCAGCGTTTTTGCGCATGCGGCAGCGTGTCGTTCTGTTTCTCACGGGTGTTGATCAGCGTGTCGTCCGCAATCTTCAGACAGCTTGCGTCAGGCGGGGAAGCGCAAAGACCGGACAGGCTTTTTCGAGCCGCAGTTTCCGCTTTCGCCTCTCTCACGCGTCCTACCCGGCGGGAAATCACCCAGCTCGACGACCTTGCCCTTCCGCTTTTCGAACATGTGCGCGTCGAGACCCGCCGTTATGCCGCTGCGGTTCTGTGCGAGTGCGCATCGCCTCCCCCAGGCCTTCTGCGGAAACTCAGCAACGAACCCGTTGCCATTTCCGCCCCGCTTCTCGTGCGCTCACAAGCCTTTGCCGACACGGATCTGATCGGCTTGATCGCGCGGCACGGTCTTTCCCATGCGCGCGTCATCGCCCGTCGCGCCGATCTCAATCCTGCGATCACCGCATTGATCCGGGCGCTCAGCGCCCAGACCGACGGCGCCAGCCCTGTCACCTTCGCGCGCTCGGCCGCAGAAGGCATCGGTGCGCTCGAGGAAGGTGTGCGCAACCGGCTGCGCCATATGGTGCGCGCGGCCAATGCTTCTGGCACCGTCCGGGACCGGAATACCGCCCTGGTGGATGCTGCGCGTTCCAACTCTATCGAAGCCTTCGCGACGATCCTTGCAGGTCGGCTCGCAATCCCCCTGGCGCTCGCGATGGACATTGCCGGCGATCAGGCTTCATCCGAACGGCTCATGATTGCTCTGCGGGCGCTTGGTCTGGAGGATGCCGAAGCGTATCTGATGACTGCGACGCTGCATCGGGACCGTGTGCTCGACCGCATCACCATCCAGCGCTTTGTCGAACGCTATCGCGCCATCCGCCACGAAACGGTTCAGGCACAGCTGGGTTTCTGGCGACGCCTGCGAGAGGACCCCAACCAGCCCGGCTCACGGGAGCTGGGCCTGGTTCAGCCTGCGGCGACCTCAAAATAGTCCGCAGCGTTTCCGGCATCGGCCAATTCGATCTCCACCACCCAAAGATCGGGATCGAAACGGCGTTCGCGTTCAAGCCGGATGTCAATCTTGTCCTGTTCATCCTCGACCAGAACCACAAAACGACGCTCGCTCGGGCGTGTTTCGTCATAGCTTGCCTGTGCCGCCGGCCCGAACAGGCGCACACGCCCGAAACGGTCGCGTACGAAAATGAAAATTGTGCCCGCCTCGCGTGCCCCCCTGCTCTCGACAGCGGCAAAGCCGCCTTCGGCAAACACACGCTTGACCAGCGCCGATACCCAGAATTCGCTCGTTAGACGCATATTGTCAGCCTGACCGGATGCAGTCGGAGGGTCTCAGGGAACAACCGTATAAAACAGCAACTCTTGGGGTCGATCAGACCTAAAGACCAGTTATATGCGTCGGGGCTGTGCCGGGAAATCAGTTGGTCAACCCCACTTCGCGCATCTTGGCAAGAAATGCGCTGTCCGGGGCGCCAGTTACCGGCAAGCCGAAAAGGCTCTGGAATTCGCGAATGGCCGTTTCAGTATCCTGCCCAAGAATTCCATCGACCGTGATCGCATCATTGCCAAACGCCTTCAGGCCAGCCTGGATACGCATAACGGTCGGATCCGCCTCCGGCACGGAATTGTCGGCCGCTATAGCAACAGGCATGGCAACCGGTTGCAGGGAAGCCGTTTGAACAGGGACCTGCTCAGCCTCTTCCTGCCGGGCTCCATGACCGGCTGGCCGTGGCGTTGGCAGGGGAACGACGAGCTTTTGGGGAACGGAAGGCATCGCCTGCTCTGCAGCAACCGGTGCAGAAGCCGCAGCATCCGCAAGCCCGAGCTGACGCAGCAGAGCCGCATCCACCATCTCTCCCTCGGGAAGCCCGACAATGCGTCGGTAATTGCCGATTGCCTTGCGGGTCTGCGGCCCCTGGAGACCGTCGATCACGCCCTGGTAGAGCCCCAGATCTTCCAACACCTTCTGCACCTGGCGCATCGTCATGTCGCCGCCTAATTCGGATTCCGGCCGCTCAACCGGTATGGCACCGGTCATGTCGTTGCTGGGTTTCAGCGTGCGAGGCGCGGGGTCAGGCAACCGTCGCACGGCCGCGGGGAGCGGCTTGGGAGTTGCGGTCTCCCGCTCTATGAAGACGGGATCGCGCGTGGAAATAAGTGCGCCCGAATGAAAGTAGGGCTGATACCAGAGCGCGTTGGCCGACACAAAAGCAAACGAGACCAGAAACGCGGTCGTACCACCGACTGCGATCGGGTTGCGAACGATTGCCGAGCCGACGCCTGCAAGGCCCATGCGCAGCAGCGTTCCGAAAGTGAATTCCGGTTCAGGCTGTCTTGCGGAAGTTCTCATTGCGCCACTCATTTTCGCCCTCCGGACCATCCGTCCGGTTCGTTTCGTCCTTCTTGCCGCTGCCTGTCACCGGCAACGAAACACTCACGCGCGTGCCCTCGCCCGGCGCGCTGTCAATGGTCAGGCCACCGCCCTGCAGAGCAACCAGCCCCTTGACGAGAGCAAGGCCGAGGCCAGTTCCTTCCAGATGCCGGTTGGCTTCGGAGCGGACCTGCACGAACGGCTCACCGACACGCTCAAGGTCCTGCTCGCACATGCCAATACCCGTATCCGACACGCTGAAGTCGATCCGGTCGTCCACGCGCTTTGCATGGATCGTCACCTCGCCTTGATCCGGGGTGAACTTGACCGCGTTGGAGACGAGGTTGATCAGCACCTGCTGGACGGCCCGCTTGTCGCAGAAGACCACACCGACATCGTCGGCAATATCGACCTTGACCGAGATGAAGCGTTCACGTGCCTGCTGAGCAGTCAGGGCAAGGCTCGCCTCGACGGCTTCGGCGAAACGGAAGGCCTCCGGATAAAGGACATATGTTCCTGACTCCACCTTGGAAACGTCCAGCATGGCGTTGACCACGGACAGAAGGTGTCCGCCCGCCTCATGGATCAGCTTGACATATTCGCGCTGGCGTTCGTCGTTGAACGTTCCGAAAATCTCCGTAAGCAGCGTGTCTGAAAACCCGAGGATGGCGTTCAGCGGCGTGCGCAGTTCGTGGCTCACGGCGGCCATTACACGCTTGCTCTCAACTTCGGCTTCCCGCATCGTCTGGCGGGTATTCGCAATACGTTCCTCGAGTTCGGCTTTTTCCCGCTCGTCGCGTATGATCGCAATGACAGTTCCAGTATCGGCGCCCGAAACGAGCTCGACACCGAACTGGCGATAACCGGCAAGGCCCGTCGCCCCGTCCTCGACCGGCATGCGCAGCCTCAGGCTCACCTTGCGCAGTCCCGCGCCTTTGCCCATGTCGGACAAGGCACACAGATAAGCGACACGGTCTCCCACATGGATGCGATCAAAGAAGCCCGTCCCCAGGAGGATATCCGGCCGCACTTTCAAGAGCTCGCTTGCCTGATGCGAAGCCTGCGTGACATCGCCGGACTTCATAAGGTGCAGAACCAGCGCATCCATGCGCTCTTCCAGAAAGCCCTCGCCCGGCTCAACAGCCTCATCCGCAACAGCCCGGCTCGCAAATGGCAGGCGTGCAGCCAGTGTCGCGGCATAAAGAAGCGGAGCGATCCAGTGAACGGCCACAGGCAATGATCCCGTGCCTGGCATTGCCAGAGCTGCACCAATCGCAACCGTGCAAGCGGCAAAAGCAATGCCGCTCATCACAGCTGTCCGGGTGCGCGCAACGAAAAAGGCTTCGAGAACCAATGCCGCCGACAGAACAGTCAATGGAGAGGAAGGCCCACCGGCAACAGCAATCAGCGATGCAATCGCCGCACCGCCAGCGGTCAGACCTGCGATTTCGACCAGCTTGCGCTTGCCGGTTCCAAGAACGATTGCCGCAAGCATCCAGAAGAAGCCGAAGGCAGCACTTGCTGCGGCCAGCGTCCAGGCCACGCCAAACACCGGGAAAAGCAGCATCGAACCGGTGGCGGCAATCAGAAAGGGTGCCGCCGACAGGACCCCAACCAGACGAATCTGGCGCGCACGTTCCTGTGCTCCCGTCACAGAGGGATGCATCAGACGTTCGCAGGCCGCAACGGCGGCGGAAGTCCATTCCAGATCTAGAGATGCTCGTACGCTCAACTTGACGCGCTCTCGGTTGGTTCAATCGACGCTTCTTGTTCTAAGCCGACACTCGCACCCAGCGTTTAAGGAAAGGATAAACGCGATCATTCAGAACGCCGAAAGAGCGGTGAAAAAGCCCCCAAAAGGCTGATGCCAACCCTTAGAATGCGGTCATGGTTAACAGTGTCTCACCCTGAAAAGGGCTGCCCTGCGAGTTCCAAAAAACCAACCCCAAACAAGGGGCCTTTAAAAAAAGCCAGCCAAATCAGGAGAATGCTTGGTTAGCTGATTGTGAACATGAAATCCGCATATCGATTTCACTTTGCCGCAAAGGCAATCCTTTCCGAATTCTTGCTAAAATCGCTTCGAATTTGAACAAAAAGCGCAACAGCTTTTTGCAGCCTTGATGTCATTGTGTCTTCAGGGACGCCCGCAAAGGGCATGCATTTCGGGACGGGACTCAAATGGGTTTTCTCATTCGCTGCATTTTCTGGCTTTCACTGGTTCTGCTGATCGTGCCTATCGGCGGGGGGAACGGCGACCAGGAAACCCAGGTAAGCCCCGTCCAGGCATTCTTCGCCGCGCGGGAAGCTGTCAGCGACGTCGCCGGTATCTGCGAGCGCAAGCCGGACGTCTGCGCGACCGGCAAGGCCGCCCTTCAGACGATAAGCGCCCGGGCCCGCGAAAGCGCCCGCATCGCCTATGAAATGATCGAGGATGAAAAGCCGGAATCCCAGGATGCCCCTATCGTCACGGGCAGCATCCCCCTCCCCGCTGAAAACCCGAAACTCCGAACCGATCAATAAGCTTCAAGGTTTTGCATCCGTCCCGGTCGGTCCCTGCTCATCTCTGAAACTGTGCAGCCGGCCAGGTATGTGGAGGCGGGATGTCGGCGCAAAAACCGGAACGAACCTTTGAAATGCGCATATGATGCTTCGAGCGATTTTGCCCGGCCGCTAAATGCATTATATCCTCCCCATGAGCACCACACTCGACACGATCTTCGACGACTTCGCTTTTCTCGACGACTGGGAAGAGCGCTATCGCTACATCATCGACCTGGGCAATGGTCTTTCCGGCTACCCCGAGGACAAGCGGGACGAGGCGCACCGGGTTCGCGGCTGTGTCAGTCAGGTCTGGCTTTCGACCAAACGCGAGGAAGGCGAAGACCCTGTCCTCACCTTCAAGGGCGATTCGGACGCACATATCGTGCGCGGGCTCGTCGCCATCATGCTCCTGCTTTATTCAGGCAAGCGCGCCAGCGAGATTCTGAACATCGATGCCGAAGCCGTTCTGCGCCGTCTTGGCCTCGATGAGCACCTGACCCCGCAACGCGCCAACGGTCTGCGTTCCATGGTGCAGCGCATCCGCGAAGAGGCAAAGGCGGTCACCGCCGCCTGATCCTTCTCTTGCATCGATGGACGGAGTTCACGGCATGCGCGGGCGATAACCTTCATCGCCCCAATGCAGGATTGCGGCAGGCCGGCCAGCTGGCCGCTCCCCAGGCGGATTATAGTGGCGCGCCAAGACGCCCAACGCCGTTTTCAGGACGATCTTTGCCGAACGCGCGGGCCAGCCGCGTTCTCGCTCCACCTGCTCCATACCCTTCAAGAAGCAACAGATATCGACCAGAATCCCGGCGAGTTCCGGCCCTACGGCATCCAGAGCACGGTCGACACGCTGGCGCGCTGCAAGTGCTGCTTCCGTCAACTCCACAGCGCCACCCTTCCCCGCACTTCTCTTGCCCGCGGTCACGCTCGTGATCCAGTTCGCACCGAGCCGTGGCATGATCTGCCCTCGCGTGTAGTCCGAGCGCAGGCGCTCCCCGGCCCCGACTTCGGCCGGACCTAAAAACATCTCGCCCTTGCGCGTGCGGTGGCGGGCAAGACCCGCCAAGGGAGATTCAGCCAGATTGACCGTAATCTTCTGCGCTTCGTCGCCTTGCGCCACCACCTGACGCTCAAGGTCCCAATGTTGCGCGCGAAACGGATCCGACGGCGCCGCCGCACGCCGCCCAAACGCCAACCCCGCAGCTGTCACCTCGACGCAATCGCCCTGTCCGGGGGGCACCAATCCCTCCTTTTTCAATCCCTCCAGAACCGAGACCGAGAGCGAAACCGTACCGCGTTCATCGCTCTCAAGCAGAACCCTGCCGCTCTGCGTGCTGTCGCGTAGACGGACGGGGCCGCCCCGCAAGAAGCGGATTGCGCGCAAGCGCTCGCGATCGACGCGTTCGCGCTCCTGTTTTCCGCCATCTGCCATCTCAGCGCGCCTCCGACTGCCGGAGCGCCGCCGCCGTGACCCGTTCCACCATGTTGACGATACGGTCGAAGTCGTCGTCGTCACGCATGTCTTCCACCAGGTGACAGGCATGCTGAACCGTGGTTCGGTCACGCCCGAAGCCACGCCCAACCTCCGTCATGTTGAGACCCAGTATCACATGCGCGACGTACATTCCGATCTGACGGACACGGGCGACGCCCATCGACGAACGCCCGGCCTCTCGCAGTTCGCGCCCGCTGACATTGAAAAGAGCCGCAACGATATCGAGCACGCATTCGCAAAGTTCCGCGGATCGTTCGTCGGCCAATGGGCTCAGGCGGCGACTGGCATTCGCAGCGGCTCCGCCAGCCAGCCCATCCCCCTCGCTCGACATGTCCTGCATCTCATTCGTCGCTGTTGGTGGCACGGATTTGCTCCTCCTTGAAAGAGGAATATATTCTTATATCGCAACAGCTTCATGTGAACAAATTAAGAACAAATCTTTCCCGGAAAAACCGTTACAGGCTTGTTTCGAAAGGAGAAAAAGCAGCGCTTTAAATGCTTTGCCACGGCGTTTATCCCCGCCTGCCCCCGCGCCTTCATAGTCGTGCCCACTCACATGGAGGATGGCATGATACAAGCACTCAGCGAGATCGAGGCTTTTCGCAAGGCATGCGAGGAGCGGCAATCCAATGCGCGCCAGCAGGCCGCTTTATTTCTTATCAGCGGGATCGATCTGCCCAAAGCCCTGCTAACGCGGGGAGAGGAACGTGCCAGAATTCAACGCCGTCTCCGCCGGCTGGTGGAGCGCGAACGCCTCAAAGGTTCACGTGGGCACTGGAGCTATGACCTCAACAGGCACATCGCTCTCAGCCAAGCGCTTGCACGGCTGTCGCCAGGATCACCGGGCATGTCACAGCCAAACACGCGGACTGCATAATCCTGCAGCCTGAAACAAAAAAGGCGACGCCCTGAAGCGTCGCCAATCTTGCCAAAGCTTACGCAATACACACTTGGGAGAAGCTTACTTTGCCTTGCGCTTGCGGCCGAGGCCCATCTTCTTCGCCAGCTGCGAACGTGCAACGGCATAGCTCGGCGCAACCATCGGATAGCTTGGATCAAGACCCCACTTCTCGCGGTACTGATCCGGCGTCATTCCATAATGCGTCATCAGATGACGCTTGAGCGACTTGAACTTCTTTCCGTCTTCCAAGCAGATGAGGTAGTCATCGTGCACTGACCGCTTCGGATTCACGGCAGGCTTCTGCTTTTCAACCGGCTCCGGTTCCGGCGCACCGTTCACGCGCCCCAATGCTGCGTGAACATCTGCAATCAGATTGGAGAGTTCCGCCGCGGGAACCGGGTTGTTGCTCACATAAGCTGCGACAACCTCAGCCGTCAGCTCAATAAGCATGTTGTCGTTCTGTGTCGGCTCTTCATTCATTTCTGCTACCTTGCCCCAATATAAATCAATTTCTCGTGATCGAACCATCATTGCGACGGCTGCCACTCAGGAACCATTGCTTATTACTGTTGTGGATATCGATTCCTGAAGAGGAAGCATCATATCGGATTTTTCCGCATCCGGGTCAACACACTTTCATCGTGTTAAAAACAAAGTGAATTGCAGTCTGTTAAGTTCATTTGAAATCAGAAATTGATGATTCATTCCAAAAATTGAAACCGCAAACATATTTCTGCTCTGAAATGACTTTCCCTTTTCTAGACTCCTAGAATCACCAAAGCAATTTGTATGAGTTGTTGAGTTTTCACCGCCACCTATGAGCGCAAAAGAAACAAACATCGCGCGTCTGATTTTGCAAAAAAAGAGCGGAACAGCTGTTCCAACCATCTGAAATAAAATGAAAAATCGCAATATTCATCAAAATTTGCGACTGAAGGCACTTGCACCGCGCACTTTTGTAGCTCTGCATCCGGAAAAGGAGAGAAAATGCGCGCTGCATTTGAGCCCCCAAGGCAGCGCACCATCAGACGAAAACATCCGACGCAGTTTCAAATACGGATAGACACCAAACGCGAAGAACTGCCGCGCTCCCAATATCCAATTCTAGAGCTCTTCATCCTTTTCAGGATCAGCCGGCGCCGGTTTGTGCACCACGCCCGCCATTTCGTCATGAAGCGAGTTGTCCCAAAGACGATATCCAGCCGCATAAGCAGCCTTCGCCAGAAGATGAGCGGAAATCGGCGCCGTCAGAAGGAAGAACACGACGGCTGCGATTGCACGGGTGACGATAGCCTGGTCGTTCGCGAAGACTGCCAGCGCGATCAGCATCACCCCCGATCCAAGTGTGCCGGCCTTGGAAGCGGCGTGCATGCGCGTATAGAGATCGGGCAGACGCAGCAGTCCGATTGCGGCCGCAAGCGTGAAGCTCGCACCGATGATCATCAGCCCCCCGGTGATGAGGTTCTGGGCGGTCTCCATCATTGTTCCTTCTTCCCGTATATGCCGCGCGTATCGCGCTGCACGAACTCCTGCTCATAGCGCCGGCTCAACACAAAACGAGCAAAGGCGACGGTCGCAAGGAAGCCGACAAGACCAAGCGCGATGGCAATGTCGAGATAAAGCGTGAACCCCGTTCGAATGCCGATCACCGCTATGAAGCCGATGGCCGTCGCGACGAGCATGTCCAGCGCAAGAACGCGATCCGGAAGGCTCGGCCCGATGAGAACGCGCAACACCGTCAGAAGGAATGACAGGCTCAAAAGCGCGAGCGCTATGAACTCGGCGAAGACCAGGAATTCCTCACTGCCACTCATCGGAATGCCTCCATGATCTTGCGTTCGAACCCTTCGGCTATGTCGCGGCGCAAATCGTCAGGCGAAGAGCAATCGAGCGCATGGACATAGAGGAAACGGCGATCTTCCGAAACGTCGACGGACAGGGTGCCCGGGGTCAGCGTTATGAGATTGGCCAGAAGCGTGATCTCGAAGTCGCGATCCACCTTAAGCGGATAGGCAAAAATGCCGGGCTTCAGGTCCATCCTGGGAGACAACACCAACACCATCACCCGCCATGCCGACATCACCAGCTCATAGAGAAACAGCAACATCAGCGAGATGACCTTGGCGCTGCGGACGAAATAGCCGAGCGAGCCCACCTGTTCGCGGATAAGATACAGGGTCCCCGCACCAAGAATGAAACCGAACACGAAATTGGCAAGCGAAAAGGATCCGCTCACGGCGGTCCAAGTGAGCGCCAGGAGAATATTGATCAGCGGTAGCTTCATGGCTGCCCTCCGGCAGGAAAGACTGCGCCAATATAGGCGGAAGAATTGATCAGGCCGTCGGCTGCCGTTTCGGCGATCCGGATAAAGGGCTCAGGATAGAGCCCCAAAAGAAGCACCGGCACGGCTAGCATGATCAGCGAAGCGTAGCCAACACCGGGCATGGGAACAGAAGCGGCTGCAGCGCCCTCCTCTGCCGGCTCTTTCTGACGCCAGATGGTGAGGATATAGACCTTGCCGAGCGCTATCGTGGTGAGCAGCCCCGTCAACAGGATCGCGAAGGAAAGCCAGGGCAGCCCGGCATCAATCGAGGCGCGGACCAGAAGCACTTTCGGCCACAACCCGGATGCGGGCGGCAGGCCGGCGACCGCCAGAACGATCAACAGCGCCAAAGCGGCAATCAGCGGAGACTTGCGGTAGAGACCGGACAGGTCGTGCAGCGAGTATGTTCCGCCCAGTTCGTTCATCACGCCCGCCAGAAGGTAGAGCGCGGTCATGGCAAGAACCGAATGGAAGGCATAAAGGATCGTCCCTGTCAGTCCCTCCTGTGTGCCGAGCGCCAGCCCCGCCAGCATCACGCCCACACCGGAAATGACCACAAAGCCCAGAACACGCCTCAAGTCGGACTGGGCCAGTGCGCCGACAATCCCCAGAACCATGGTCGCAGCCGCCACCCAGGCAATGACGCCGGAAAGTTCCGCGCGCTCGACCGGAAAGAGCATCACGAGAACGCGCAACAGCGAATAGACGCCAACCTTGGTGAGGATGCCGCCGAAGAGGGCGGCGGTAACGATGCGCGGCGTATGGTAGGATGCCGGAAGCCAGAAATTCACCGGGAATGCGGCCGCCTTCATGCCGAAAGCCAGAAGATAAAGCACCGCAAGGGTCATCATCGGCCCGGTATCGCGCATCGCATCGGCCTTGCGAGCGATATCCGCCATGTTGAGCGTGCCAAAAATTCCGTAAAGATAGGCCGTCGCGATCAGGAAAAGCGTCGTGCCGACAAGATTCAAGATTGCATATTTCGTCGCGCCATCCAGCTGGCGGTGGGTCGATCCCAGGATAAGCAGGCCGAAGGACGAGATGACGAAAACCTCGAACCAGACATAGAGGTTGAAGATGTCGCCCGTCAGGAACGAACCGCCAACGCCCGCCATCATGAGGAACATGAAAGGATAGAAGCCGTAGCGTCGTCCGGTCGCCTCGATGTCCTTCTGAGCGTAGATCGCGCAGACCGTCGCCACCAACGTCGCAACGAGAGCCAGCGAAGCACCCAGGGCATCTGCGGCAAAAGTTATGCCGAAAGGCGGCAGCCAGCGCCCCATCGTCATGACCTGCGGGCCGTCGGCGAGCACGCGCGAGAGCAGGCCCACATTGGTTGCGAGCGTCACCAGAAGCCCACCGATGGCGAGGCTCGCATGAAGACGCGTTTCATGGCGCACCATCAGCAGGATGGCGCCAACCACGATGGGAATTGCCACCGGCGCGATGACGAGCCAGTCGCCCGCCGGAACGGGCGCCGTCACCATGGCATGAGAGAGGTCTACGGTTTCTGCGGCCATCGGCGTCTCAATATCCAAGCGGAGGCAGCGGCTCGCCCTCGGGCTCGGCCACGCGCATGCCTTCGGTGTCGTCGGTTCCAAGCTCCTGATAGGCGCGGAAGGCCAGGACGAGAAGGAAGGCAAAGAAGGAGAAGGAAATCACGATTGCCGTCAGGATCAGTGCCTGCGGCAATGGATTGGCGGTGATGGTGTCAGGTGTCTGCAGCGCTTCGGGGATGATCGGAGGAACCTCACGTACAATCCTGCCGACCGTAAAGATCGTCAGATTGACGGCGTTGCCGAAGATCGCCACTCCAAGCAGGATGCGGATGATATGCTTCGAGAGCATCAGATAGATCGCGACCGCAAAGAAAATCGCCACGAAGAAAGAAAGAACAGCTTCCATTATCCGTGTTCCCTTTCCTCTAATGCCAGCGCGATCGAGGTGATCGAACCGACGACCACCAGATAGACGCCGATGTCGAAGAACATCACCGTGGAGATATCGACGGGCAGGCCGAGAACGCTGATCTTGGTCCACAGCCCGGTCATGAACGGCACCTGGAAGAAGATCGACAGCCATCCGGCGAGTGCAGCCAGAAGAAGCCCGAAACCGGAAATCGCCATGGGATGGAAATAAAGGGCCCGCCGCACCGGCGATACACCGCAGGCAATACCGTAGATGGCGAAAGCGGAGGCAGCGATCAGCCCGCCGATGAACCCGCCGCCTGGATCATTATGGCCACGCAACAGGACGAAGATGGAAAACAGCACCATCAGGCTCGTCAGATAGGGGGCGATGGTGCGGAAAATGAGCGTGCGCATATCAGCCCTCCTTCGTTGCGGTGTCGGCGGGTTTTGCAGCGCGAATGCGCACCAGGGCCAGAATGGCAAGGCCCGTGATCATCACCACCGCGATCTCACCCAGCGTATCCGTTCCGCGGAAATCGACGATGATGACGTTCACGATGTTGCGTCCATGCGCGATGACACGCGAATTCTGCGCGAAAAACTCGCTCAGTTCACCGTTGAAAGGCACCTGCGTCACCTTCAAGAGCATCAGGCCGAGCGCCGTGCCGCAGAGGCCCGAAACGACGACATCGCCAATCTTTTCACGGGTCGGCCGATGGTCCGTCGGCGACAGGCGCAGCCTGGTCATGACAAGCGCCAGGATGACAACCGACAGAGTTTCAACCATGAACTGCGTGAAGGAGAGATCCGGCGCCCCCATCAGCATGAAGAGCAGCGCCACGGCGAAGCCCTGGATGCCGAGCGAGACGATGGCCGTCAGGCGATCACGCGCATAAATCACCGCTCCAAGCCCGATCACGCCGATCAGGAGCACCACCCATTCATAGAATGGCATGGCCGGGATAGACGGCATGGAGGGCAGTTCTCCGAACAGAACCATCGGGATCAGCAAAGCCGCAGCCACCGCCACGAAGGTCACTGTCATGTAATGGTCGAGCTTGCCGTCCTGGACCACGCCGGTGATGCGGTAGGAGGTGCGCGTCAGCCCCCGCATGACCTGATCGAACCCTTTGTCAGGGCCCCAACCGATGGCGTTCAGAACGGCAGCCATCGCGGCCCGTCCACGCCCAATGGTCATGAAGAACGCAACGCCGAGAGCCACCGTGATGACGGAAAGCACCAGCGGCAGACCGACATGCGGCACCGTCGAGATGGTGACCGAAACCGTCTCGCCCGCAACCGCGCTCGACATGGGGCTGCTCACGAAATAATGGCTGAGGCCCGAAACCAGCGCCGATACGAGACCGAGCGTGCCCAGCACCACCGGACCAAGCCACAGAAGTACCGGCCCCTCATGGGCGTGTTTCGGCGTTTTCACCTTCGGGCCCAGGAACGGCTTCAGGGCCACCGCGAAGCCGATGGCAAACATCAGGCCGTTTCCAATGATGGCGACCAGCGTGAAAATCGCAGTCCAGCCGTCGGCAAAGCCGAGAGCGGCATAAATCTCTTCCTTGGCCAGGAAACCGAAGAAGAGTGGCAGGCCGCCCATGGAGCAGGCAGCAAGCACCGCGGCACCGAAGGTGACCGGCATCTCAGCGCGTAAACCGCCGAGCTTCGTCACATCGCGCGTGCCAGATTCATGATCGACAAGACCCGCCACCATGAAGAGCGCGCCCTTGAACATGGAGTGAGCGACCAGATAGAGCACCGCTGCCTCGACCGCCTTTTCGGACCCGAACCCGGTCAGCATGACCAGCAGGCCGAGCGAAGCCACAGTCGTATAGGCCAGCATCAATTTCAGGTCTGTCTGCCGCAAGGCGAGCAAAGTCCCGACGATCAGCGTCGTGCCACCAAAGACGGGGAGAATGGTTTCCCAAGCGGCCGTATCGCCCAGAACCGGATTGAGGCGCATCAGAAGATAGACGCCGGCCTTTACCATGGTCGCCGAGTGCAGATAGGCCGAAACCGGCGTCGGCGCTTCCATGGCGTTGGGAAGCCAAAAATGGAACGGGAACTGTGCCGACTTGGTGAAAGCACCACCCAAAATCAGCAGAAGCGCGGCCATGTAAAGCGGAGCCTCACGCAGTGCACTGCCGGCGGCAAGCAGACCGGACATAGAGGTTTCGCCCGTCGCTGCGGAAATGACCAGCAGGCCGGCGAGAAGCGAAAGGCCGCCCAAGCCCGTCACCACCAGCGCCTGCAAGGCAGCGCGGCGGGAGGCTTCGCGACTGTGATCGAAGCCAATCAGGAGAAAGGACGTGATCGACGTCAGTTCCCAGAACACGAACAGGGTCAGGAAGGAGTCGGCAACGACCAGCCCGAGCATCGACCCCATGAACATCAATATGAAGGAAAAGAACCGCCCCTGATGCTCATGCCCCTTCAGATATCCACCCGCATAGAGAACGATGAGCGTTCCGATACCGGAGATAAGCAACGCGAAGGTGAGGGAGAGCCCGTCGATATACCAGGAAAAATCGACACCCAGGCTCGGTATCCAGGCATAGCCGCCCGAGATCGTCTCGCCACCGGCAACGGATCCAAGAAAACCCGTGAAATGCAGAAAGATGAGCGCCGGCGCAATGGCCAGAACCCATGCGGCATTATGACGAAAAAGCCCTGTCAGAAAGGGGGCTATGGCGGCGGCCGCGAAGGGCAGCATCAGTGCAAGAAATGTCATCCACTGGCCGTCTGCCGTCATGGAACCTCCCTCAAAAGCCGATTTTTCCCGGCAAATCCCTTAAAATCGTCTGGCTGACATAAACACTCACCTTGGGCGCGACAAGGTGCGCAGGCAACAGTTCAGCGCGGTGAATTGACGCCATTCACAAGAGATTGACCATTGTAACCCGCTGACATTGCCGCGCGCAAAACCTACATTTGCGTTCACAGAACGAGGTTTTCGACAAACCCGAAACGGAGCGTTCCCATGGCCGACACCGACAACACCAAGCTTCATAAATCCAAGGAAGAATGGCGCAGCGAGCTGACACCGGAGCAATATCGCGTCACCCGGGAGCACGGCACAGAGCGCGCCTTCACGGGGCCTTATTGGGACAACAAGGAAGACGGGCTTTATCGCTGCGTTTGCTGCGGCCGGCCGCTGTTCTCCTCTGAGACGAAATACGATTCCGGTACTGGCTGGCCCAGCTTCTACGCCCCCGTCGACAAGGATGCGGTCAGTGAACACAAGGACAGGTCCTGGTTCATGACCCGCACGGAAATCCGATGCACGGATTGCGATGCTCATCTCGGCCATGTCTTCGAGGATGGCCCCGCTCCCACGGGCCTGCGCTACTGCATGAACGGCACAGCGCTAAGCTTCGACAAGGAATGACCGCCTCTAAACAGGTCTCATCCTCACAACATCATTGCCTTGCAAACCTCGAAAGGGGCATAAGCAAAGCTCCGTCCAATCGGGGCGAGAGCAGAGCCCCCTTCTTTCCTGCCCGCCTTTCGTGAAACGCCCAATTCCTGGAAATCCCAATGCACTCGACAGCTTTTTCCCATGTAGCAATGGCTCCGGCCACGCTCAAGAAAACCGTGAAACACGAGATTCATGGCGTTGAGCGCACCGACGATTACGATTGGATGCGGGCGGAGAATTGGCAGGAAGTGCTGCGCGATCCCTCTCTCCTGCAAGATGATATCCGCGCCCATCTGGAAGCCGAGAATGCTTATGAAGATGCGCTCCTGAAAGACACCGAAGCGCTTCAGGAAAAGCTGGTTGCGGAAATGCGGGGCCGCATCAAGGAAGACGACACTTCCGTGCCTTCCCCGCACGGTTCATTTGCCTATGGCGGCGGCTTCCGGACCGGTGGCGAATATCCGCGCATCTTCCGCATTCCGCGCAATGGCGGCGAAGAAGAAGTCTTGCTTGATGGCGACGTGGAAGCGAAGGACAGGAGCTATTTCCGTCTCGGTGGGGCCGACCACTCTCCCGATCACAAGCGCCTTCTGTGGGGGCATGACGACAAGGGCTCCGAGCTTTTCACCCTTTCCATTCGCGATCTTGAAACGGGCATGGATCTTGAGGAAACCGTTCTCGAGACGGGCGGTTCAGGCGAATGGGATGCCGACAGCCATGGCTTCTTCTACACGCGGCTCGACGCCAACCATCGCCCCTCGAAGATATTTCATCACGCGCTCGGTACGGATGGCGAAACGGACCGGCTGATCTATGAAGAGATGGATCCGGGCTTTTTCGTCGGTGTTTCCGGCAGCCGCCTGAACGACTGGATCTACATATCCGCACACGATCATGAGACTTCAGAGTGCCATCTTGTTCCCGCTGCTGACCCGGGTACTGCCCCCATATTGGTGGCCGCGCGCGAAACCGGTTTGCAGTATGACCTGGAAGAAGGTGGAGATGTCTTCTTCATCCTCACCAATGCGGACGGTGCGAAGGACTTCAAGATCGTCACGGCGCCCGTTTCCGCGCCCGGTCGCGAACATTGGAAGGAACTCGTCCCCCACGAGCCGGGCAGGCTGATCCTGTCGATCATGGCGTTTGCAGATTTCCTCGTCAGGCTGGAGCGCAAGGACGGGCTTCCCCGCATCGTGGTGCGCGAACGCGCTTCAGGCGAGGAACATATGATCGCCTTCGATGAGGAGGCCTATTCACTCGGTCTGCACGGCTCCTACGAGTATGAAACCGATACGCTGCGCTTTTCCTATTCCTCGATGACGACGCCCGACGAGGTGTTCGACTATGACATGCGCACGCGCGAAAGACGGCTCCTCAAGACCCAGGAAGTCCCCTCCGGCCACAATCCCGATGACTATGTCACGCGGCGGCTGATGGCGCCCGCGCCCGATGGCGAGCTTGTGCCGATCTCGCTTGTCCACCGCAAAGGCATCGCCCTCGACGGTTCCGCACCCTGCCTTCTGTATGGCTATGGCGCGTATGGGATGGCGATGCCGGCTTCCTTCAGCACCAATTGCCTTTCGCTGGTGGATCGAGGGTTCGTCTATGCCATCGCCCACATTCGGGGAGGTAAGGAAAAAGGCTATGCCTGGTACGAGGAAGGCAAGCGCGAGAAGAAGGTGAACACCTTTACCGATTTCATCGCATGCGCGCGCCATCTCGTTGCCGAGCGCTTCACCAGTCACGACCGCATCGTCGCTGAAGGCGGTTCGGCCGGGGGAATGCTGATGGGGGCCGTCGCCAACATGGCACCGGAGGATTTCGCAGGCATTGTGGCGGCTGTGCCATTCGTCGATGTACTCAACACCATGCTCGACGATACGCTGCCGCTGACCCCGCCGGAGTGGCCCGAATGGGGCAACCCCATCGCCTCCAAGGCGGATTACGACACCATTGCGGGCTACTCGCCCTATGACAATGTCGGCGCAAAACCTTATCCGCCAATTCTCGCCATGGCTGGCCTGACGGACCCCCGCGTCACCTATTGGGAACCCGCAAAATGGGTGGCAAGGCTTCGGGAGTTCAGCACGAGCGGCAACCCGGTGCTTCTGAAGACCAATATGGGCGCAGGTCATGGCGGAGCGTCAGGGCGCTTTTCCCGGCTGGAAGAAAAAGCCCTCACCTATGCCTTCGTCCTGAAGGCCTCGGGAAAAGCGGTTGAAGGCTGAAGCAAGAAACCCGGAAAAAACCTCGCGAGCCGATAAAGCGTGCGGGGTTCTCAAGTCATTGGAGATGAACCGCCGCGGTGCGGAACCGTCTGCGGCCACACGCCCAATCGTCCGGTTTCCGTGCCTTCCCGTGCATGCGGATGCCGCGGATGGCACTACCGGTTTGACGGATAGCCGTTCGGCCTTGCGGGCACTGCCTTCAAATATGCGGCGATCGCGTCGCGGTCTTCCTTTGGCAGCATCGACATGTTTTTCTGGACCGAGGCCATGGAACCTCCGACAGAATCGAAATCCGGTGTGAAACCGCTCTCCAGATAGTAGGCGATGTCGCTTGCCGACCAGGAGCCTATACCGCCTTCGCCCGGCGTGATGTTGGGAACGATCCCATTGCCTTCGGCGGCAGCGGCCCCCGCCAGCCAATCGCCATAGCGTGGCCCGCCGGCAAAATCGCGCGGCGTGTGGCACTCCCCGCAATGGCCAGCGCCTTCCACCAGATATTGCCCCCGCTTCACCTCTTCGGAAGCCTCGGGTGCGAGCGCAACCACCGGTTCTTCCCGCATGTAAAGGAGCTTCCAGAGGCCAATGCCGCGACGAACCGTGAAGGGAAAAGACAGCCGGTTTTCCGGTGCCTTGCCCTCAACTTCGGGCAGCGTTTTCAGGAACGCGAAAAGATCCGTTACATCCTGGGGCGCCATCCGGGCATAGGACGCGTAGGGGAAAGCCGGATAGTAGTGCTCTCCCTCGGGGGAAACACCATGCAGCATGGCGTTGGCGAAAGCGCGTTCGCTCCAATTCCCAATTCCGTCGGTGGGATGCGGCGAAATGTTGGGAGCGACAAAGGTCCCAAACTCCGTCGCAAGCTCAACACCACCGGCAAGCTGCAGGCGTGCCTCGCCCTCGGCTCCGTGGGCCGCATGACAGGACGCACAGCCGCCGGCCCAGAAAACGCGCTCGCCACGCGTCGCATCGCCGGATGGCAACGTAGCTGCTCCGATCGTCTGCGGCGCTGTCAGAAACCAGAAAACGGCGCCGCCGCCCGCGACAAGCACGGCAGCGGCGGCAGTCAATCTCTTGATCATGACGAACTAGTTCTGAACGCGGAATGCCTCGTGGCAGCTCCGGCAATTGCTCATCACCGGGCCCACGGCAGCCTTGAAAGCATCGAGATCGGCCGGACCGTCCTTGCCACTTGCCTCAAGTGCCGCCGAAGTATCGGTCGTGAACTTTGCAAGTGCGGCCTTGAAGCCGTCGGCATCTTCCCAAATCTTCGGAGAAGCTGTCGTCTGCCCCTCGCCTGAACCTTCGGGGAAATAATCGCCGAAAGTCGCCGCGCTTGCGCCCAGTGTCAGGATCGCAGCTTTGGCAATGGTGGGATTATATTCGATGTCACCCTTCATGAGGGCAGCAGAAAGACCGGCCGCCGCCGCGGTCGAATCCATGATGCGCTTGCGCGTTGCAATCGGGTCGTCTGCGGCGAGAACGGCAGTGACCGAGATACAGAGCGTGGACATGGCAAGCACGAGTTTCTTCATAAGAATCCCTCCATTGGATTTGATTGCAACCTTATCTGGAACAATGTGTCTGTCCGTTGAAAATTCCCAACGCTTCATTCACGGTTTCGTGAGACCGCGTTGAGCGACAAAAAAGGCCCGGACAAATCGTCCGGGCCTTTCATCAAAAGCGCTCCAGGCGCTTATGCGGAAATCTCGCGCCGATCAGGCAGCCTTCTCATACATTTCCAGGACATAATCCCAGTTGATGAGGCTATCGACGAATGCTTCCAGATATTTCGGGCGCGCATTGCGATAATCGATGTAATAGGAGTGTTCCCATACATCGACACCGAGGATCGGCGTGGCGCCATGAACCAGCGGGTTCTCGCCGTTCGGCGTCTTCATGATTTCGAGCTTGCCGTTCTTCACAGCGAGCCAGGCCCAGCCGGAGCCGAACTGCGTAGCACCGGCGTTGATGAAATCAGCGCGGAACTTGTCGTAACCGCCAAGGTCGCTGTCAACAGCCTTTGCAAGCGCTCCAGGCAGGCTCTTGCCGCCGCCACCCTTCTTCATCCACTTCCAGAAATGAACGTGGTTGTAGTGCTGGGCAGCGTTGTTGAAGAGGCCGGCATTCTTGCCGAAGGACTGCTTCACCACCTCTTCCAGCGACAGGCCGTCCATGCCGGCTTCAGCGGCGAGCTTGTTTCCATTGTCGACATAGGCCTTGTGGTGCTTGTCGTGGTGATACTCCAGCGTCTCCTTCGACATGAAGGGCTGCAGAGCCTCGTAATCGTAAGGCAGATCCGGCAGTTCAAAAGCCATGGTCGTAAACTCCCTCGTACAGGTGGTTGAAATCTACAGAGCGCAGATGGGGACATACCCTCTCAGGCACAATACCCGCGCCCGCCCGTTTGTTCCCGTCGCGGGTCAGACCGGCAGGCCCGAATGGGCCCACTCCCAATAAAGCGCGCGCGCCTTCTTGGCCACAGGCCCGGCCTGAAAATCGCGATTTTCGACACGCTTCACCGGCACGACCTTGGAGTGATTGCCGCTGGAAAACACTTCATCGGCTTCGAGAAAGTCTTTAACCGAAAGCGTCTTCTCGACGACTTCCAAGCCATCGGCGCGCAGTAATTCGATCACGCGGGAACGCGTTATGCCGGAAAGGAATGTGCCGTTCGGGGCTGGCGTGAAGACGACACCGTCCTTCACCATGAAAATATTGGAGCTGCCCGTCTCGGCGACATTGCCGAGCATGTCGAGCACGAGCGCATTGTCATAGCCCCGGCTGCGGGCCTCCATGATGGCACGGCCGTTGTTGGGATAAAGGCAACCGGCCTTGGCATTGGTCGGCGCCGTTTCATAGGTCGGCCGGCGGAAAGGCGACACCGTCACGGAAAAACCGGTCGGCTCGATCATGGGCGATTCATACAGGCAGAGGCAGAACCGGGTCGATTCAGGGTCGGCGGGAACTCCCATATAGCCGCCGCGCTCTCCCCAATACATGGGGCGGACATAGACGGCCGTCTTGCCGTTGAATTTCTTGAAACCGTCCTTGGCGAGCGCGGTGATTTCGTCTGCGGCAACGGTCGGCTTCAATCCCAGATTGGCAGCGGATCTATTCACACGGGCCGCATGCAGATCGAGGTCAGGCGCGATACCCTCGAACCAGCGCGCGCCATCAAAAACAGTGGAGCCAAGCCACATCGCATGGCTGCGCGGACCGATCAGGGGCACATTGCCCTCATGCCAGTCGCCATCGACAAATGTCCAGGTCGCCGAATCGACCTCGCGCACTACCGTCATCGCTTCCTATCCTTCCTTCAAATTCGCGATCTAACCCGCGACCAGGCTCCCTGGACCGTAAAACAGTCCCCGACCCGAATTGTTCATCATGAAACAACATCGAAATGGCTTTGGCCGGCAAGGTCAATCGTTCCGGTTCATCAATCAATAAGGCCACAGTCATTTCTTGACCGCCATTTCTTGACCGCCAGCCCCGGCTGCGTTCAATTGCGCTCGACGGAAGGAGCCCGCGATGCGCCACACGGCCTATGTCTTCGATGCCTACGGTACACTGTTCGACGTGCATGCGGCGGTGCGACGCCATGCCGGCGAGATCGGGCCCGAAGGCCAGCGCTTCTCGGAACTGTGGCGCGCAAAGCAGCTTGAATATTCATGGGTGGCCACGTTGATGGGCCATTATGCGGATTTCTGGGTCATGACGGAACGGGCGCTGGACTTCTGCTTCGCCAAGATACCGTCCGTCGACCGGCGCCTGCGCCAACCGCTGCTCGACGCCTACTGGCAACTCGACTGCTATGAGGAAGTGCCTGGCGTGCTCAAGGCATTGAAGGCCGGGGGGGCGCGTCTGGCGATCCTGTCGAACGGCTCGCCGGCCATGCTCGAATCGGCCATCCGATCCTCGGCCCTCGATACGATCCTGGACGATGTCTTCTCCGTGGAAACAGTGCGCCGTTTCAAGACCGACCAGAGCGTCTACGAGATGGTCACAAATGCGTGGCGCGTCTATCCGGACGCTGTATCCTTCCAATCGTCGAATCGCTGGGATATCGCTGGCGCGCGCCGTTTCGGGTTTCATACCGTGTGGCTCAACAGAACCGCACAGCCCGATGAATACGAAGATTTCCCGCCCGACCTGATCCTTCCCTCGCTGGAAGGTCTGCTGGCTTAGTTTTGCGTCGCATCCTTGCCGCTTATGCGGAATGACGTTCACGAAACGTCTTGCCGCCAGGTGGAAACATCGGACGCCTGCATCGGTGCGAAAACGGCGTTGTGAGGCGTGTTGACATGCCGTGTTCTGGAATGATGCACTTATAACACAGTGCCCGAGGAACTTTCGAAAGGCCGCATTTTTCACCTTCCGCACGGCAATGGCAGGTTTATCAAGCGCAGTGGTGTTTCTAGAGCATTTTCAAATCATGTGGAATCACATGAAGTCCGTATGAATGCGGAAAACATAAGCTGGATCGGTTCAACGTTTCATGGAAACGCTGAACCGATCCAGTCAGGCAGTAACGAGTTTTCTCACTCTGGTGGAGCCCCGTTGGAAACCGCGAGTGGCTTTACCCGTCTGACCAATTTCGAGCACGATGAAGAGGCCATGTTGAATACCCCCAAACTCAATCGTCCGCTCTCGCGGCGTCATTTTCTGTCCGCAAGCGCTGCCGGCATTGCGGCGCTTTCCCTTTCGGCCTGCAACACCACCAGCGAAGATGCGCCGCGCGTCGTGGAAACACGCGAGCCGGAGATCGACATCAGTTCGGCGGCAACCATGTATGCGCGGGTCACCGATGCCGGTTACGACATTCCGGGCGTGCCCTTCAACAAGCTCAATCCACGCTATTATCGCCAGGAAGTCGCCGACCCGACGGGCGAGCGGCCCGGCACCATCGTGGTCGACACGTCCAACCACTTCCTCTATCTCGTGCGTAACAATGGTCGCGCGCTGCGCTATGGCGTCGGCCTTGGTCGTGCCGGTTTCGAATGGGCGGGCCGCGCCCAGATCGAGCACAAGCAGGAATGGCCGCGCTGGTTCCCACCGAACGAAATGATCGACCGCCGTCCGGAGCTCGGCAAATACCGTGCCGAATATGACAAGGCGAACGACAAGTGGCTGGGCGGCATGCAGCCGGGACCGTCCAATCCGCTCGGTGCCCGTGCACTCTATATCTATCAGGACGGCAAGGACACGCTCTACCGCATCCATGGCTCGCCTGAGTGGTGGTCTATCGGCAAATCCGTTTCCTCGGGCTGCGTGCGCATGATCAACCAGGACGTGATCGATCTCTTCAAGCGCGTCCAGCCGGGTGCGCCGATCGTCGTCACCTCGGGTCTGCGCACTGTTTGACCTGCCTGCGATTGGGCGAGCAAACAATTGATTTTGCGAAGAAATGAAAAGGGGCTCTCAGAGCCCCTTTTTTATGCTTCCCAATATGCCGCGCACCAGTGCCCGGCCAAGCGAGGAGCCGACGGAACGGACCACTGACTTGACCGCGGCTTCCGTCACCGACTGCCTGTTCGAAGTGCGGCGCGTTGTGGTCTTGGTGGTTCGGCGTGTGGTCGTCGTACGGGACGGACTCGCTCCGTCATCGAAATCGGGAAGCGTCCAACGGGAACGCCCTTCCACGGCACCTTGCTCGGTTTCGCGTTGCGCGGCCTCTTCTTCGGCCTTCACCTTGTCGGTGGCTCGTTTCTGCAGAATCTCGAAGGCAGACTCGCGGTCGATCGTTTCGTCATACTGACCCGAAACCGGACTTTCATTCATGATCTTGGCGCGCTCCGCATCGCTTAACGGACCGAGGCGCGATGCCGGAGGACGAATGAGGGTTCGTTGCACGATCGAAGGAATGCCCTTGGCTTCCAGCGTCGAGACCAGCGCCTCGCCGACGCCAAGCTGGGTGATCGCTTCGAAGCAATCGAACTCCGGATTGGGGCGGAAGGTCTCGGCCGCAGTCTTCACGGCCTTCTGCTCACGCGGCGTATAGGCGCGCAGGGCGTGCTGCACGCGGTTGCCGAGCTGGCTCAGCACCGTCTCGGGCACGTCGAGCGGGTTCTGCGTGACGAAATAAACGCCAACTCCCTTCGAGCGTATGAGCCTGACGACCTGCTCGACACGATCAACCAGGATCTTCGGCGCGTCGTCGAAAAGCAGATGCGCCTCGTCGAAGAAGAAGACGAGCTTCGGGCGGTCCGGATCGCCGACCTCCGGCAATTCCTCGAAAAGTTCGGAGAGCAGCCAGAGCAGGAAGGTCGCA
This sequence comes from Nitratireductor indicus C115, assembly GCF_000300515.1. Lineage (GTDB taxonomy): Bacteria > Pseudomonadota > Alphaproteobacteria > Rhizobiales > Rhizobiaceae > Nitratireductor > Nitratireductor indicus. The sequence goes on along the minus strand of NZ_AMSI01000016.1, from coordinate 16,200 downwards.
TAGAGGCGTGGGTTCATCATGAGCTTGTCGGCGGCAAGCACATTGATCGCGCCGCGACCGTCGCGCGTGGTGCGCATGATGTCGGCAATGCGCAGCGCCGGCTCGCCGAAGAAATTCTGTCCACCCTGCTGCTCGAGCACCAGAAGGTTGCGCTGGATCGCGCCGACCGATTGCTTGGACACATTGCCATAACGCGAACCGATCTCGGAGGACCGTTCGGCGATGTTGACCAGCAGCGCCTGCAGATCCTTCATGTCGAGGAGCAGAAGCCCTTCTTCGTCGGCAATGCGGAAAGCGATGTTGAGCACGCCTTCCTGGGCCTCGGAGAGGTTCATGAGGCGCGACAGAAGCAGCGGTCCCATTTCCGATACGGTGGCTCGGATCGGATGCCCTTTTTCCCCGAAAAGGTCCCAGAAGATGACCGGGAATTCCTGGAATTCATAGGGATCGAGCTTCACGGCCTCGGCACGCTTCAGCAGAAAATCCTTTGCCTCGCCCATCATCGCGATGCCCGAGAGATCACCCTTCACATCGGCGCAGAACACCGGAACACCCGCATTGGAAAAGCTCTCGGCAAGAATCTGCAAGGTGACGGTCTTGCCCGTTCCGGTTGCGCCGGTCACCAGCCCGTGGCGGTTCGCATATTTCAGAAGCAGGCGTTCGGGCTGCTGATACGTATCGTCGGGCTTGCGGCTGGCACCGAGGAAAATGCTGTCATCCGCCGTCATTCAAAGGCCTCGCTTTGTCGTCTTTCCTGCGCCGATGCGCCGTTCCGTCCGGTATAAACAGACGGGGCTTTCGGCACAACGGCGTTGTTGAGAGCGGTTTTCTTGCAACGCCCGGCGGTATTCCTCCAAGGGCGCATTGCAGGGGCGGAATGGGCGTCATAAACTCCCCTTACCGTTCAATGCCCGCCGGGTGTCTTGCGTCTTTGCTGCGCTGCACCGGCCTTCGGCAAGATGGGAGGCGATGTTGGATCGGTCGATCCTTAAGAAAGTTGAATTCCGCAGCATCGACGAGGATGGCTGGCGGGCTCTTGTGCGCGAATCGCTGAAAGGCGAATCGGGTGCCGAAGGGCTTGTCTGGCAGACCGACGACGACATCTCCATGCAAGCGCTCTATCAACGCGCCAAGGACGCAACACCGCTGACGCGTGCGCGGGCAACGCCCGACTGGAGCATCGTGCAGCGCATCGACGATACCGACCCGGAACGAGCGAACCGGCAGGCTAAGGAAGATGTAGCCCAGGGAGCAACCGGGCTGGCACTGGTCTTTGCCGATGCGCCGAATGCCTTCGGCTTCGGCCTGCCGCCAACGCCGGAAGCCATCGCCAAGGCGCTTGAGGGAATTGCGTTTCACAACATGCATCTGCGCATGGACGCCAATCCCAACAGCCGCGCCATCGTCGACTGGCTGACGCAGCTCTTCACCGAACGGCGCATCAATCCCGCTCGCATGACGCTGTCCTTCGGCATTTCGCCGGCGGCCACTTTTGCCGGATCGGGGCAACTGCGTATGTCCATCGAGGCGCTGGAAGCCTCCATGCCGCAATCCTTCGCGGGTTTCTTTGCGATGGATTTGCCCGGCATCCTGCTCGAGGGCGACGGGCGCGTCTTCCACAATGCCGGCGCGTCGGAGGCGCAGGAACTCGGCATCATACTGGCCTCCGCCGTCTCGCATCTGCGCATGTTTGAGCAGGCGCGGCAGCCGCTCGTCTATGCAGCTCCGCATATCGGCTTCTCGCTCAGCGTGGATCAGGACCAGTTCCTGTCCATTGCCAAAATCCGGGCGCTGCGCCGGTTGTGGACCCGCGTTCAGGAAACCTGTTCCATCGAGCCCTCGCCGGCCACGATCCATGCGGAAACGTCCTACCGGATGATGACGGCGAAGGATCCCGAGACAAACATCTTGCGCACGACGATTGCCGCCTTCTCTGCCATCGTCGGGGGCGCCGATACGATTTCGGTGCTGCCACATTCCATCGCCCATGGCCTGCCCGATCCGGCGGCCCGCAGGCTGGCACGCAACACTCAGCTTATCCTCGCCGGCGAGAGCCATCTCGGCCTCGTGTCCGATCCCGCCGCCGGGTCCGGTGGTATCGAGGCGCTGACGGCAGAACTGTGCGAGCGTGCATGGGAAGAATTCCGCCGCATTGAAACCGAGGGCGGCGTGTTACGCAGCCTCATGGCAGGCCGCATTCAGGACCGTATCCTCCCCGTGCGCGAACGCCGGCGCGAAAGCGTTCAGGATGGATCGAAGCCGATTGTCGGATCCACGCTCTACCCGGCTCCCGAAGAGCGTCCAGTGAAAACCCTTCCCGCCGATCCCAAGCCCGTCACCCATGAGGCGGTGGTGCGCTGCAAGCCGCTTCTGGTGCAGAGGATCGACGAATTGACCGGAGGCAGTGCATGATTCCGGACTTTTCCAGCATCGACTGGTCGGTCCCAACCTCCTCTCCATCGAAAGATGAGCGCTCCCCGGCAATGACGCCGGAGGGGATCGAGATTCGTTCATCCTATGGAGAGCGCGACCTTCGGGGATTGCGTTTCCTCGACACCTATCCGGGGGCTGCGCCCTTCATCCGGGGTCCCTACCCCACCATGTATGCGCGCCAGCCATGGACCATCCGGCAATATGCTGGCTTCTCCACGGCAGAGGAATCGAATGCCTTCTACCGGCGCAATCTCGCAGCCGGCCAGAAGGGCCTTTCCGTGGCATTCGACCTGGCGACACATCGCGGTTATGACAGCGATCACCCCCGCGTGGCGGGCGATGTGGGTATGGCCGGGGTGGCGATCGATTCCATCCTAGACATGCGCCAGCTTTTCGACGGCATCCCGCTCGACAAGATGAGCGTGTCGATGACGATGAACGGCGCCGTCCTGCCTATCATGGCGCTCTATATCGTCGCGGCGGAAGAACAGGGCGTACAGCAGAAGGACCTCTCAGGCACCATTCAGAATGACATTCTGAAGGAGTTCATGGTCCGCAATACCTATATCTATCCGCCCAAGCCCTCGATGCGGATCATTTCGGACATCTTCTCCTATACGGCGGAGCGCATGCCGAAATTCAACTCCATCTCGATTTCCGGCTACCACATGCAGGAGGCCGGTGCGACAGCGGATCTTGAGCTCGCCTACACGATCGCCGACGGCATAGAATATGCGCGCGCGGGCATTGCAGCCGGTCTCGACATAGATCGCTTTGCCCCTCGCCTCTCCTTCTTCTGGGCCATCGGCATGAACTTCTTCATGGAAGTGGCCAAGATGCGCGCCGCGCGCCTTCTGTGGGCGACGCTGCTGCAGAAGAATTTCGCACCGAAGAATGAGCGCTCGCTCTCCCTGCGCACCCATTGCCAGACCTCCGGCTGGTCGCTGACCGCGCAGGATCCGCACAACAACATCATGCGCACGATGGTCGAGGCGATGGCCGCAACCCAGGGGCACACCCAGTCCCTGCATACCAACGCGTTCGATGAGGCGCTGGCGCTGCCGACGGACCATTCCGCCCGCATCGCCCGCAACACGCAGCTTGTGCTCCAGAAAGAGTCCGGCACCACACGGCTGATCGATCCCTGGGGCGGTTCCTTCTTCGTGGAACGCCTGACGCACGACCTCGCGAACCGGGCGCTTGCCCATATCGAGGAGGTCGAGAGCCTTGGCGGCATGGCAGCCGCCATCGAGAAGGGCATCCCCAAGATGCGCGTGGAAGAAGCCGCCGCGCGCACGCAGGCGCGCATCGATTCCGGCGAACAGATGGTTGTGGGCGTCAACAGCTTCCAGCCAGAGGCCGACACGGCTGTCGACGTTCTCAAGGTCGACAATGCAGAGGTGCGCGCACGCCAGCTCGCCAAGCTTCAGGAACTGAAGGGAACGCGCGATGTCGCGGCAACCGAAGCCGCACTCGCCGATCTCACCCGTGCTGCCGGCGGAGACGGCAACCTCCTCGAATTCGCCGTGCGGGCTGCCCGTGCGAAAGCCACTGTCGGCGAAATTTCCATGGCGCTCGAAAAGGTCTTTGGGCGTCATGTGGCCGATATCCACACGATCTCCGGCGTCTACCGCAAGGAAGTCGGCAATCTTCCCTCCGTCGACCGGACGCAGGAGAAGGTGGAAGCATTCCGCAAGAAGACCGGAGCGCCGCCGCGCATCCTTATCGCCAAGATAGGGCAGGATGGACATGATCGCGGTCAGAAGGTGATTGCCACCGCATTCGGCGATCTGGGGTTCGACGTCACCGTGGGCGCCATGTTCCAGACACCGGAGGAAGTTGCGGAGCTTGCCATCGACAATGACGTGCACATCGTCGGCGCCTCGTCGCTCGCCGCTGGGCACCTGACGCTTATTCCCGAACTGAAGGAAGCGCTGGAGCGGCGCGGCCACGGTAATATTCTTCTGGTGGCGGGCGGGGTCATTCCGCCGGACGATTTCGACGCGGTGCGCAAGGCAGGCGCTGCGGAAATCTTCCCGCCCGGCACCGTCATTCCGGAGGCCGCCGAGAAGCTGCTCGACCGGCTTCTGGAAAGCGCCTGACACGTTTCATGCCCTCATATCCCGCATGTAGCGCCCTTGGTGGAAGCATGCGGGGCATGGTGCTGAATGCGACAATTCCCAGCCAGCCAGCGCAGCAGGCAACCGGCGCGGCATGGAACCTGCTTCCCTGCCTTGGAAAACGGGAAACTGTGCCAATATGAACCGCCGCCAACTCCTTAAAGCGACCACGGGCTTTGCCGTTCTCGGCCTCTCAATGCCAATGACCTTTGCGGCTCCGGCCCGCTCTGCCTTGTCCGATGCACTCAATGCAACTGAATTCGGGCTGGACCCAACCAGTTCTCAAAACCAGAACAAGGCGTTTTCGGCTGTTCTGGCGCATGCTGCAGAAAAAGACAGTCCTGTCTTTCTCCCTCCGGGGCGCTATCTGCTTTCCGACACCGCCCTGCCGAAACGCGTGCGTCTGATCGGCGTTGCAGGCGCCAGCAAGCTCGTTCATGGGGGTGGTGTCTTCCTGCAAGGCCGCGGCCTTGAACGCCTCTCTCTTTCAGGCATCACGCTGGACGGAGCTCATGCGCCTCTTGGCAATGCGAAAGCACTTCTCGACATCAGCGGTGTGCGACAGCTTCTGCTTCACGACTGCGATATCGCAGGTTCAGGAGCAAGTGCCGCCGCGCTCGAACAGGCTACAGGCAGGATCGAGCATTGCCGCATAACGGACGCGGCGGATTACGGGCTCTATTGCCTCGACGCGAAGGGGCTTTCCATCGAGGGGAATAACGTCACCGATTGCGGCAATGGCGGCATTCTCGTTCACCGCAGCGCGCCCGGTGAGGATGGTACAAGCATCACAGGCAACCGCGTCGCTCGCATCCGGGCCGACCGTGGTGGAACCGGTCAATATGGGAACGGCATCAACGCCTATCGCGCCGACAATGTCCGGGTGAACGGCAACGAGATTGCCGATTGCGCCTTTTCAGCCATCCGGGGCAACAGCGCCGGTAATTTTCTGATCAGCGACAACACCTGCCTGCGCTCAGGCGAAACGGCGCTCTATGCGGAATTCGCGTTTCAGGGCGCGGTCATCGCCAACAATATCGTCGATGGCGCGGCGCACGGTATCTCCATCGCCAATTTCGACCGTGGCGGGCGGCTTTCCACGTGCAGCGGCAACATCGTGCGCAATCTTTCAGACAAGGCCCCCTACCCCTCCCCGCTTGCCGGTTTCGGCGTTGGAATCAGTGTTGAAGCCGACGCCGCCATCACCGGCAATGTGATCGAAAATGCGCCCCTGGCGGGCATCAGGATCGGCTGGGGACCATTCATGCGCAATGTTTCAGCCAGCGGAAACGTAATCCGCACGACGCCCGTCGGCATTGCCCTTTCAGTGGTCGAGGGAACCGGCGCGGCGGTCATCACCGGCAATGTTTTCGAGGAAACACCTCGAGGGGCAATCGTCGGATTTCGCTGGAAAGATGCCGTCTCAGGCGATCTCTCCCTTAACGGCGGCGAAGGCTTTGCGCATGTGACGATCGCGAACAATCGCACCTTCTGACTTCCTTGCTCTCATGCGCTCTCAGGAGAAATACGGGCATGAAAATTCCGTTTGCGTCGGTTTGATCTTGCAGAGTTGAAACGTGGCGGCTATAAGCCCGCCGTCTGGTCACGGAGTGTAGCGCAGCCTGGTAGCGCACCTCGTTCGGGACGAGGGGGTCGCAGGTTCGAATCCTGCCACTCCGACCAGTTTTTCCTGCATTCTATACCCAGTTTGAAAGTGCCGACGTTCGGCGCTTGGGCCCTTGCCTGTTCGAGGTTCATGGCGCAATCGACCGAACCGCGCTAGAGTAGAGCCTTGTAGCTTTTCTTCCTGCCGGACGCACATGCCTGCCCGAAACCAGCATAAATGCCATGTCTGTGGGAAGGAATTTCCCGCCAGACAGCTTTTGCCTTACGCCTCGGTGCGTCCCGGCATCAGCGCCCTCATCCAGAGCGAGCATCCCGGCTGGGAAGAAGGCAAATTCATCTGCAAGCCCGACATGGGCAGGTTCCGCCGCGCCTATGTGGAACATCTTCTGGTGGACGAACGAGGTGAACTCGGCCGGCTCGAGCAGGAAGTGCTCGACAGCATGGAAAAGGGCGAGCTCATAACGCGCCCGGAAAGCGAGGCCATCGCCGAACACTCCAGCTTTGGAGAAAGATTGGCGGATCGCGTCGCCACCTTCGGCGGCTCCTGGACCTTCATCGTCATCTTCGGCCTCGTCATCATCGTTTGGATGAGCCTGAATGTGTCCGCACTGCTCTTCAAGCCATTCGATCCTTACCCCTTCATCCTGCTCAATCTCGCCCTCTCCTGCCTCGCCGCCATACAGGCTCCCATCATCATGATGAGCCAGAACCGGCAGGACACGAAAGACCGCATCCGCAGCGAGAATGATTACAAGATCAACCTCAAGGCCGAACTGGAAATCCGCCAGCTGCATGAGAAGATCGATCATCAATTGGCGCGCCAGTGGGAGCGGCTGGCCGAAATTCAGGAAATCCAGATCGAGCTTCTGGAAGAGCGACGCAGCAGATGACCCATGGCAACGCGGATGAATGATCGACCGCGCCCAGCTTCCCCCTTCAGAGCAACATCCAGATTGCGACGGCGGCCAGTGTGAAAGCGAAGATAGCGTTCAGGCGGCGCGCTTGTCCGGGATCGCGGAAGCGCAGGGCAATCCTGTCTCCGGCCAGTGTCCAGACAATGAAGGCGACAAAATTGTTGAGCGTGAAGACTGTCGCAATCAGAAGCACCGCCACCAGATGGTCCGTCTCGCGTCCAGCCAGGAATTGCGAAAACATCAGCGCGATGATCACATAGGCCTTCGGGTTGAGCAGAAGCAGGATGACCCCATCCATGAAACCGGCCGGGCGCGCATCTTCTCCACCTCCCGCAGCACCTGCCCGGTACAGCCGGTAGGCAAGATAGAGAACATAAGCTGAGCCGGCCCATTTTATGACCGTGAAAAAGCCCGGCTGCGCCTCCAGAATCGCGGCGAAACCCAATCCGATCGCCGCCGTGACCGACCACGTCGCCAGATGGTAGCCGGCATTTGCCGGAAAGGTCGCTTTCAGGCCAAAACGCGCGCCATTTGCAGCAAAAAACATATTGCCGGGTCCCGGGCTGTAGGCCAGTGGGAACAGGAACACGATAAGGGCGATCGCAAGCTCGAGCATGGCGGACTTCCTCGTTGACACCCGATCTTCACCAATCGATCCGCACGCGCGACCCGTTTCTTGCCAAGACGACTGCTACTCCAATGAGCATTTTCCAGATTGCCTAAAATTTACGCGACCTGCTCGTACCTTATCCATGTCGGGCGAGGCATAGCCAACTCGGTTTCAATGAAGATTTCCGACAAAGTCTTGTAAATAAATGGAAAAATAAATCTCTCCGAAACTGGCACGTTTGATGCTTCGTATGGGCGAGTCCGGAGGGGACTCTCCAGAAAAGCGTCAAAAGAACGCTGGAGCAGGGCCGTCAGACAGATCGTGCAAGCCGTTATCCGGCGCAGATCGTCTGGCGGCCCTTTCGTTTTCAATGCACTTCCAAAGATCCACAATCCGCGTATTTGCGGCGCGCTGACAATGCCACTGCCTCCGCTCCAGCTTACAGGACAGGAAGATGAAATATCGTCCCGAGGCTCGCCCCGGTTTTCCAAAGCCATAGCCTTCACCATTCATCGCGGCGATTGATTTGTTCTCTTTTTGTTCTTATGATGCGGTATGCTGGATGTATCGCTCACCATGGCCGACAGGCCGCTGGCCCTGAAATGCCGCCCCATGCCGGCGCGCCTTTGCGCGTGGCCGCAAAAAACACATCCGCCTGCCTGGGTGCAGGTTCTGCCCGGCCGGAATTGATGGAACCGCGCCGCCATGAAACAAGCTTTAGATATAGAGACACTGCGCCGGCGCATCGCCACCCAGGAGAGACTGACGCCCTTGCGCCGGCCCATCGTTCCGATGGGTGCGGCAACACTCGACGCGGCCCTCCCTGCCCATGGATTGCAAACAGGCGCAGTGCATGAAGTACAGCCTGACACTGCCGGCGATTTCGCGGCGGCAGTGGGTTTCGGTGCCTGTCTGCTTGCGCGTCTCACACAGCAGCGGCCGGGAATCGCCCTATGGGTAACGCCTGGCCATGGAGAAGCCGAACATGGCGCGCTTTATCCGCTGGGCCTTGCCGCCCTCGGCTTCGACCCTGCCCGGCTTGTCCTGCTGCGCGCTTCCAAACCCGTCGATGTTCTCTGGGCACTTGAAGAAGGGCTCGGCCACGCACGACTTGCGGCCGTTTTCGGCATATTCCCGGAAACAGCGCGAGGGTATGACTTTGCCGCCAGCCGGCGTCTTTCCATGCGCGCTGCACGGCTTGGCGTAACAGCCTTCATCCTGCGTGGCAGGAGGGATGAAGGCGAAAGCACAGCCGCCGAAACCCGCTGGTCGGTTGCCGCCCTACCCGGCGATCCCGTCGCCGATGCCGCCACGCCGCGCTGGCGGCTCGATCTTCTCAAAGCCCGGAAAGGTTTGCCCGGACGCTGGGATGTGGAATGGGACCATGAAACGCTTTCTTTCCGTCTTCCTGCCCCGGTGGCCGATCGAGCGCCGGTATGGAAAGCCATCACGCCTTCCTCCCGATGGGCACAGGCTTCGTGACGCAGCCTCCATGCCCTTTGCGCTGGTTACGGCAAGCGACAGCGGCCAGCGCCTTACGGCCCTCAGCCCGGCGGCAGAGCGTCTCGGCCTCACCCGGGGCATGGCATTGGCTGATGCACGCGCCATCCATCCTGCCCTTCAAATCGCCCATGCCGACCCGCGAGGCGATGAGCGCGCGCTCGCCCGCCTGGCGCTCTGGTGTCAATGCCTCTCTCCTTACACGCGTCCTGACGCGCCGGACGGCGTCAGCCTCGACATTACGGGCTGCGCCCATCTTTTCGGCGGAGAAGAGGGGCTTGCCGAATTGCTTGCACGAAGATTGACGCATTTTGGCCTTGGGGCCCGGCTTGTCATCGCTCCTACAATCGGCGCGGCGTGGGGGCTGGCGCGCCATGGACCCGCACCGCATCTGATCGTTGCGCGCATGGACCTTGCCGCCATGCTGGCACCGCTGCCCATCGCCGCATTACGCCTTGAAGAGACGACACTTTCGGCCATGGAAAAGCTTGGCCTCAGGCGGATCGGCGATCTCATCGGCAAGCCGCGCGCACCGCTTGCCGCGCGTTTCGGCGCTCTGGCGCTGCGTCGGCTCGATGAGGCTCTGGGTCATGAGGAAGAGAGTTTCCGCCCGTTAAATCCGCCCACGCTTCACCGCGTCCAATGCCGTTTTGCCGAGCCCATCATCACGCTGGAAGCCATCGAGATCGCCATCAGGCGCCTTGCGGAAGATATCGCCGCACAACTTGAAACCGCAGCCAAGGGCGCGCGGCGGCTGGAACTGCGTTTGTTTCGCGTCGATGGCTGGTTCGAGAGCCTTGCCCTTGCCACCAGCACGCCAACCCGCGATGCCCGGCATATCGCCCGCCTCCTCGGCGAGCGGCTGGACCGGATCGAGGATCGCGCAGGCTTCGGCTTCGAGGCAGCGGACCTCACGGCTCCGTCCGTGGAAAATCTGGCAGCCCGGCAAGGCGATCTCGACATGAGCGAGCAGACCGATAACGACATCGCGCCACTGCTCGACCGTCTCGTCAACCGGTTCGGCGCCTCAAATGTCACACGCCCCCTGCCCCAGCAAAGCTACCTGCCGGAAAGGGCAAGTCGCAATGCCTGCGTCCTGAAGCCGGCCCGCAGCCATGACTGGCGAGCGCATGCGCGCATGGTGCAGGACGGCGCGGCCTTCGCCCGCCCGCTTTTTCTCTTCGCCGTGCCCGAACCGGTCAACACCCTTGCGGGGGTGCCAGACGGCCCGCCCACCCGCTTCGAGTGGCGACGCGTCTCGCATCGGGTCATAAACGCGGAAGGTCCGGAGCGGATCGCGCCTGAATGGTGGCGCGCACCCCTCGGCGCCAGCCGCAAGACGCGCGATTATTATCGTATAGAGGATGAGGCCGGCCGGCGTTTCTGGCTGTTCCGCGACGGGCTTTATGAGCGCGGCGGGGACATGCCGCGCTGGTTCATTCACGGTGTCTTCGCATGAGCGGGGTTCCGAACATCCCACACTTCGCCGAACTCGGCGTGACCAGCAATTTCAGCTTCCTGCGCGGCGGCTCGCACCCGCGCGAGCTCGTTTCCACGGCTGCCCAGCTCGGCCTTACGGCAATTGGCATCGCCGACCGCAATTCCCTGGCGGGTGCAGTGCGTGCACATGTGGAAGCAAGGGAACAGAATATTCGCCTGGTCGTCGGTGTGCGGCTTGCGCTTACCTGCGGGTTCGAAGCGCTCTGCTTTCCGACCGGCAGGGCCGCCTATGGACGCCTCACGCAACTCCTCACTGCCGGTAACCGCAAAGCAGGCAAGGGCGAATGCCATCTCGGCTTCGACGATCTTTCCCTGCTCGGAAAAGGGCAGCGCCTTATAGCCATGCCGCCTTATGATTTCGATATGGATTTCGAAACGGGGTTGCGCCGATTGTCCCGCCTTTTTCCGGGCGCGACATATCTCGCCCTCACCCCTTACCGCAGGGCCAACGACAAGGCGCGACAACAACGCCTCGAGGCGCTCTCCACGGCATGCGGCACGCCCCTCGTGGCAACGAACGACGTGCTCTATCACACGCCGGCGCGCAGGCCCTTGCAGGATCTCCTCACCTGTATTCGCGAGCATTGCACCATCGATGAAGCAGGCTTTCGCCTGGAGCGCAATGCGGAGCGGCACCTGAAGTCCCCCGCCGAAATGACGCGCCTTCTTATCGGACACGAAGATGCCATCGCCCGTTCCGTCGACATCATGCGCGATTGCGATTTCTCGCTCGGCAAACTCTCTTACGACTATCCTGAAGAATCCTGCGGCGAGAGCGCTACGCCGCAGGAAGAGCTTGAGCGTCTGACATGGCTCGGCGCACAAGCCCGCTTCAACGGCGCCATTCCCGACAAGATCAGGGGCATGATCGCCCACGAGCTGGAACTCATCGGAAAGCTCGATTATGCGGCCTATTTCCTCACGGTGAACGATATTGTCCAGTTCGCCCGCACGCGCGAACCACCCATTCTGTGCCAGGGGCGCGGTTCGGCGGCCAATTCCGTCGTTTGCTTCTGCCTGGGGGTCACATCCGTCAACCCCAACGAGATCGACCTGCTCTTCGAACGTTTCATCTCGGCTGAACGCGGGGAACCGCCGGATATCGATGTCGATTTCGAGCATCAGCGACGCGAAGAGGTGATGCAGCACATCTACAGCAAATATGGACGCCACCGCGCAAGCCTTACCGCGACCGTCATCTCCTACCGTACACGCAGCGCCGTGCGCGAGGCCGGCAAGGCCATGGGGCTTTCGCCGGATGTGGTCTCGGCCATGACCGGTCTCGTCTGGGGGCATTCGGAAAAGACCCCGGCCGGCGCCCAGCTTCGCGAGGCGGGCCTCGACCCGAGCGATCCGCGCCTGCGCCAGACCCTCCTGCTCATCGGGCAGCTGATCGGTTTTCCCCGCCATCTTTCGCAGCATGTGGGCGGTTTCGTGCTCACCAATTCGCCGCTCAGCGAGATCGTTCCCATCGCCAATGCGGCCATGAAGGACCGCACCATGGTGGAATGGGACAAGGACGATCTCGATGCGCTCGGCATTCTCAAGGTCGATGTCCTATCGCTCGGCATGCTCACCTGCCTGCGCAAGAGCTTCGACCTCCTGCGCGTCCATTACGGGCGCAGCGAAACACTGGCCTCGCTGCCGCGCGACGACGGGCCGACCTATGCAATGATCCAGCGAGCCGATACGATCGGCGTCTTCCAGATCGAGAGCCGGGCGCAGATGTCCATGCTGCCGCGCCTGCGGCCAGAAAATTTCTACGACCTCGTCATCGAGATCGCCATCGTGCGCCCAGGCCCCATCCAGGGTGACATGGTCCATCCCTATCTGCGCCGGCGCAACAGACAGGAACCCGTCGACTATCCGTCTGAGGCCCTGCGCGCCGTCCTTCAGAAAACCTATGGCGTTCCCCTGTTCCAGGAACAGGCCATGAAGATCGCCATCGTTGCGGCGGGCTTCTCGCCGGCCAAGGCCGACCGGCTGCGCCGCGCCATGGCCAGTTTCCGCCGCACGGGCACCATCGACACGTTTCGCGAGGATTTCCTCAACGGCATGCTTGCCAATGGCTACCCCCCGGAATTCGCCGAGCGCTGCTTCAACCAGATGAAGGGGTTCAGTGAATATGGTTTTCCCGAAAGCCATTCGGCGAGCTTCGCCCTGCTTGCCTATGCCTCCTCCTTTCTCAAATGCCACTATCCCGATGTCTTTGCCTGCGCCCTCCTCAACTCGCAGCCCATGGGCTTTTATTCCGCCTCCTCCATCGTGCGCGACCTGAAGGATCACGGCGGCGAAGTGCTGCCGGTCGACATCAATCACAGCCAATGGGAACACACGATTGAAGAGGCTTCGAAACCCGGCCCCGTCGGTCATGCGCTGCGTCTCGGTCTGCAGCAGGTGGATGGTCTTCGTGACGAGGCGGCAAAGAAGATCGTCGCGGCCCGCGGCTCCGGGTTTTCCAGCGTGCGCGAGGTCTATTTCCGGTCGCGCATCGACATGTTCACACTGCGCCAGCTGGCCGAGGCCGATGCTTTCCGCTCGATGGGGCTCGACCGGCGCGCCGCCTTATGGGAAGTCCGCGGCCTCAGCGGCCATCAGGGCGTGCGCACCGCCGCGGAGGAGCTACCGCTTTTCGCACAAGCGGCATCCACCGTCTCTGCGCCGCTTCAGGCAGAAGAGAAGGTCGATCTGCCTCCCCTCCTGCCCGGCGAACATGTGGTGGAAGATTACGGAACGCTTGGCCTTTCCCTGAAGGCGCATCCTGCCTCGTTTCTGCGCGGGCGCCTGAAACGCCAGCGCATTGTCGAGACCCGACAGCTCGCGCACCTGCCCGCAGGCCGCTTCGTGCGGGTGGCTGGGCTCGTTCTGGTACGGCAAAGACCGGGCACGGCCAGCGGCGTAATTTTCATGACGCTCGAGGATGAAACTGGCATCGCCAATGCCATCGTCTGGCCGCGCGTTTTCGAAAAATTCCGGCGCGTCGTCTTTGGTGCACGCATGGTGGCCGTCGAGGGCATCCTGCAAAAGGAGCGCGAGGTGATCCACGTGGTTGCCCGGCGTCTCATCGATCTCACCCCGCAACTCATGGAAGCCATGCAGGATCCGGCAAGCCGCGAAGGACAACCTGCTCGACCGGCCGAACCCAATCTCTGGCGTCACCCGCGCAATGTCCGGGTCCTGCCAAAGGGGCGCAATTTTCACTGATGAACCCACTGGCAAGCCCACTGGGGAACAATCCCGGCCCCCATCCGGCTCCTCGGCGAAATGCCGGGGCCGCTATCCGGTTGCCAAGCCCCCTTTGCCCGGCTACTCCCTTGGCAACACAAAGGGAGGCGTTTCATGATCCTGTGCTGTGGCGAAGCCCTGATCGACATGCTGCCGCGCAGCACGATAGGAGGCGAACCGGCGTTTTCACCCTATGCCGGCGGTTCCGTGTTCAACAGCGCGATCGCTGCCGCCAGACTGGGCGTTGCGTGCGGCTTCTTCACCGGGCTCTCCGACGATCTCTTCGGAGACATGCTGCGCGCGAAACTGGAAGAAAGCCACGTGGATTTACGCCATGCCCTCTTTTCCAGCCGCCCGACGACACTCGCCTTCGTCACCCTGACCGATGGACAGGCCGATTACCGCTTCTATGACGAAAACACGGCCGGACGCATGATCGCGCCGTCGGATATTCCCCTGCTCGGCGAAGATGTGGAAGCACTTCTGTTCGGCGGCATCAGCCTCGTGTCGGAGCCCTGCGGCTCAGCCTATGAGGCGCTGATGCAGCGTGAAAGCGCCGTGCGGGTCACCATGCTCGATCCCAATATCCGCCCCGCCTTCATCGGCGATCCGCAGGCGCATCGTGCCCGCATCGCCCGCATGATCGCGCTCGCCGACATCGTGAAAATCTCCGCCGACGATCTCGCCTGGTTCGAGGAGCCGGGCGAGATGGATGAAATTGCCATACGCTGGCTGGACCGGGGTCCACGGCTCGTCATCATCACCGATGGCGGCAAAGGCGCGACTGCCTATTCCAAAGATCACAGAATCTTCGTTCCCGCGCACCCCGTACAGGTCGTGGATACGGTCGGCGCGGGCGACACGTTCAACGGCGCTCTTCTCGCGGCTTTGAGCCACAAGAGGCATCTAAGCAAAAACACGATTGCGCGGCAGGACGCGGCAGCCCTCAAAGAGGCGATAGGCTTTGCCGCCAGAGCTGCCGCCGTCACTGTCTCGCGGGCGGGCGCAAACCCACCCTGGAAACACGAGCTTGGATAGAGCGTTGCAGGCCTGAGCCGAAGCTCCGCGGAACCATGTTTCAGGCAGACGCGCCTTCCGCAATGAAATGCGGACTTGCAAAAGCGTCCAGCCCCTGACCGCCGCCTTTCGGCCCGTAGGTGAGCGGTTCGCCCTCAACGGTCAGCGCGCGGCCGCCCGCTGCCCGCAGAACCGCATCGCCGGCAGCGGTGTCCCACTGCATGGTACGGCCGAAACGGGGATAAAGATCGGCATCCCCGCGCGCGATAATGCAGAACTTCAGCGACGAGCCGATGGAAACAGTCTCAGCGCCTTCGTGGCGATTGATGAAGGCGCGCGTTTCGTCGGTGAGATGCGAACGGCTCGCAACGATTGCCGGAGGGGTGCGCATCGATCTTACGCGAATTTCACGGCGCTCCGCCATCTTTCCATCCACCAGCGCAACCTCATAGGCAACACCCGGTCGCCCGGAATACAGGAGATTGCGCGCAGGCGCGAAAACCACGCCGAGGGCGGGCGCGCCATCGCGTATAAGTCCGATATTGACGGTGAAGTCCGGTCGGCGGGCTATGAATTCACGTGTGCCGTCCAGCGGGTCCACCAGCAGGAAGCCGCCTGCATCGCACGCAGGAATAACCCCGCTGGAGGCTGCTTCCTCCGACACGCAGGGCGTTCCGAGGCCAGCCCTGGCAAACCCATCCAGAATGATGCTCTCAGCGGCGCGGTCGGCGGCGGTAACGGGCGTGTCGTCGGATTTCTGCTCGACCTCGCAACCCGCCTCGTAGTAGCGCATGATCTCCAGACCGGCCGCCACCGCCAGTTCCTCGAAAAACGCCAGAAGCGCCGCGTCGTCCTTCATCATGCCCATTGGCTGCCAATCACCCTCTCTACAAATCGCTCATCCCGCGCGCGATGAAACAATCGGTCTCCGATCCCTTTGCCGCGTTCGTGCAACGCCGTTGCTGCCTTCCAGGCGAACCCGTCAGCAGTAGCCGCGCTCCCTGAGCCATGCCTCGATTTCCTCGGCAAGCTCTTCCGGTGCGCGCCCGGCTGTCGGCAGGTGAATATCAGCCTTGTCTGGCGTCTCATAGGGTGAATCGACACCTGTGAAGTTCTTGATTTCGCCTTTGAGGGCTTTTGCATAGAGGCCCTTGGGGTCGCGTCGGGCGCATTCCTCGAAGGGCGTGTCGATGAAGATCTCGACGAACTCGCCCTCACGCATCAGTTCGCGCGCCATGCGCCTCTCGGCGCGGAA
>NZ_AMSI01000015.1 GCF_000300515.1 Nitratireductor indicus C115 | reverse complement strand
TCAACTTTGGATGCCGTTTGACATATTTGCTGGCGAAGGGCAATCCGGTCCAGCCCGAGCATCCTATTCCCGACGTGCTGGACTTTCCCTATACCGGCAACAAGCTGCATCCGACGCAGAAGCCGGTTCAGGCATTGCGGCCGTTGATCGAGGCTTTCACTAAGCCGGGGGAACTTGTCCTGGACCCGTTCTGTGGTTCCGGTTCCACGCTGGCCGCAGCGCAAAAGCTGGGCCGTGACTGGATCGGCATCGAGCTGGACAGCGACCATCACGGCACCGCCAGCAAACGCCTTGCCTCACCACAGCGTCACCGCCCGGCAGCATAGGCCGGCCCCGCTTGGAACGGCGCCCGCCATCGCGGCGGGCGCCGCAATCCCCCCCCACACAAAAGGAGTTTCGACATGCGCTGGATTATCACGACCGACCATCATGGCGGCTGCATGGGATTGGGCGAAGACGCGAACGGCGCCCCCGCTCGCGGGACCTCGGACCAAGGCGAGGCCCTGCCGATGGAGTTTCGGCTTTATGACGCAAGCGGCGCCATACTTTTTGAGAGCCGTTGCGGCGACATCGACGCCGACTGGTGGCATGGCTTCGAGCCCCTGAATTACCTATGTCAGCCGTTCCGTTGCCGTCGCCTGTCCTATCGGCGCGCCGGCACGGACGAGCCGTGGCGTTGGCTTCAGCCATAGCCAATCCCACCGGGAATAAATATCGTCGCCGCCGATCGCGCCGGGATCGGCGGCTGGCGCGCGCCCGAAGGCCCGCGCCGGAAAAATCGCGCTCGCCGCGCTTCGCCCGGCTCGCCTGCAGAAAGCGTCTCCCATGGTCATCGCTTCGTCGAAGTATCGCCGCCGAATACGCGGCGAAGTCCAGAATTGCCTTGCTTGTGCTTCCACTTCGGAGGATTCTACCCATAGCAAGGAGGTCGCCATGTCACTCATCCTGCTTGCGATCACCGCCGCGATCGTCGTGTGCGTCATCGCATATTACCTCGCCATCTACGCATTGCCCTTCATGGTCGGGCTGACCGCATTCCAGTGGGTCTATGCGGCCGAAGCCGGCTTCGTCTGGTCGGGCTTGGCCGCACTCGGCGCCGCGCTCGCGTCGGTGGTTCTCGTCATCGCCGTCGTCGGCATCGCTCGCAATCCGGTGATACGGCTCATCGCGCTGGCCGTTTTTGCGGTCCCGGCCTTTATTGCCGGTTACGCGCTGATCTACGGCATCATGAAGAACGCCACCGATTCCGCGATCCTGCTGAACTCGGTCGGCATCGTCGCCGGCCTCATCATCGGCGTAGTCGCGATCGTCAACCTTAACGCTCTCGGTGAGTCCGCTCTTTCGCGGTAGACAGCATATATTCGCGCGGCACCGGCGACCTGGCCTCCTATGTCGGCTGCGAGCGGTGATACGCGGAACCGGAAAGAGCGGTCATAGCGCCGGCCGCTGCGGGGCTTCTTCGGCGTTTGACATTGCCCGGCCAGAAACGGTGTCGGTGCATCGCCCCGTTTGGCTCGCAGGAAACTCATCTCTCCTCCTCGGTGATCCCTAAGACCGTTCGTTTTCCCTCAGCAACCCTGAACGCTTTCGGCCCGTGTTGGCGCTAAAGCGCCTGCCCGCCCCACGCCGGCGTTCAGGGCAAGCCGCCGACGAGTCGGCTGTTGCAAGCGGCCTCCGCCGGCCTTGGCCGGGTTCGCGTCGGAGGGATGGTCCCCCGGCAAGAGCAAACGGAGACTGAAAATGACCAACATCGTGATCCTGACGGGCAATATCGGAAATGACGCCGAAACCACCACCACCGCTGGCGGCATCATGATCACCAACCTCTCGGTCGCCACCTCATATCCGCTTTTCGCGGACGGCAAGATCGTGAGGGACGAGGACGGCCGCGCCAGGCTCGTCACCGACTGGCACCGCGTCGTCGCCTTCGACAACAAGCACGCCCAGAAGTGCGTGAAGGGAATGAAGGTCCTGGTGATCGGTCGCAACAAGACCAACAAGTGGCAGGACCGCGACGGCAACGACCGCTACACCACCGAGGTCATCGTCAAATCCATCGAGCATCTCGCTTGGCCGAAGCGCCAGAACGAGGACATCGATCCCGACGACCTCGATGACGAAATCCCCGAGTAAGGGGATTTCAACCGGCCCGGCGAGCACCATCGCCGGGTCTTTCCATTGCCGACATGTAGACGGCGGCAGGACAGCCTATAAATTGTTCCTTCTGCGCCTTCTTTCGTGGTGTTAGCCGAATCAACGCAGCAACCCATGCGAAAGACGTAGAACACCGATAATGGGTCGATTCCTAAGCAAACTCCGGCGATTATAGCCGTAGTTCTGGCACGAGGCTCAGTGCCGGTGGGAGGTGATCGTGTATGATCACCGCCCAACAGACACGGGCCGCGCGCGCACTACTGGGCTGGACACAGGAGATGCTCGCCGACAGGGCCGCCGTTTCGCTGACCGCGCTCAAGCGCATGGAGTCGGTCAACGGCGAACGTGTCTTCGAGACCACCGCCGACAGGGTTCGCAGGGCTCTGGAAGCGTCGGGCATCGTCTTCATCAACTCCGGCCCGAATATCGGGGTGATGATGGATGTCACGCACACAGCTAACAGCCGCTGACGCGATCGCAGCAAATCCGCCACGGACCATCGCGTTCACCCTTCTCGATGAATCGGCGTTTACCGATCACATCTTTGCGATATTGTGCGCGCCAAAATCCAGAACGTCGCAACCGGGGGAAGGACGTGATGGCGACGCTATCCTATCGTGACGAAGCGCCGAGCGGCGATCTTCTCACGGACTATGACCGCGCGCATGTGAAGCTCTATTGCCGCCTGCTCGACGCCGAGGCGGACGGTGCCGATTGGCAAGAAGCCGTGGAAGTCCTGTTCGGGCTCGATCCCCAGGCCGAACCCGAACGCGCCCGCAGGGTTCACGAGACCCACCTTGCCCGCGCGCACTGGATGACCGAACACGGCTACAAGATCCTGCGCCTCGGCCGCCCGAACTAAACCATCGTCGATCATCGTATTGCCGGCAGGCGAAGGCGCTTTGCGGCGGCAGGTTCTTGATCGGCGACCGACTCGCCCGGATCATTCTCCCGTTTGACGTGTGTTTTCAGTAGTGCGGGAGGAGTATCATGAGACCCGACACGTCGCATTGGCGGGGGGAGTCCGCCTACGACTTCATGGATCAGGCCGGCGTCGACAACCTTGCCTGGGAGTGCCTGCGCCGAAACGGTGACTACCAGCAGGACTATCGTGTTCTCAGGGGAGCCGGCCGCCTCGATCAGCGGCTGCCCGAACCGATGGAGCGCCGCTGGGGGTTACGATTTCGCGGCCCGGCCACGCCTCTCGGGCTTTCACCAGCCCGTTCTCTGGAGCGAAACGGTCGATACCGCCGTCCTGCGCCTTGCCGGCAGTCCTGTTCCGCCGCGCGAGGGCAGCGCAACCCTGCGCGCCTTCCTCTCCGGCGAGGTGAGGATCACGTCGGAGGAACTCCATCTCCTGCTGCGCGAGGTCGGTCCCGGCCTGCATCTGGTCGCCGACCCTACGATCCAGCCCGACGATCCGCTGGCGATCTCGATACCGATCGGCCCTGACGGTCTCGACCGCCTTGCCGCCGCCGACCGCCTGCTGCGGCACCTGGCAGGCTACCGGGTTCCACGCGACCAGCGCATGACGGCCCAGCAACGACGACGGCT
The DNA here is from genome assembly GCF_000300515.1 of Nitratireductor indicus C115. Taxonomy (GTDB): domain Bacteria; phylum Pseudomonadota; class Alphaproteobacteria; order Rhizobiales; family Rhizobiaceae; genus Nitratireductor; species Nitratireductor indicus. The sequence continues at coordinate 133,664 of NZ_AMSI01000015.1, read as the reverse complement.
CAAGGCGATGCTGCGCGCCATCGACGCCCGCCGGCATCGCGCCAGCCAGCGCGAAATCGCCCAGGTTCTGTTCGGCGTCGATCGGATCGCCGAGGAGCAATGGCAATCCTCGCCGTTCCGCGACACCGTGCGAGACCTCCTCCGTGACGGCACCGCCATGATCGCGGGCGGCTATCTCAAGCTTCTGCGCTTCCGCCGCCGATCCTGACCGCCAACGATCAGGGTGGGGAATTTTGGCACCCCCAAATTCCCCCACTCCCTGCGCTCCCTTCCTTCGCCACCGTGGCCCCTGACCGCCGCTCCACCCGAGCGGCACCCCCCGAAGCCACGGAGGCAGCCATGTACCCCAATCCCGCTCTTTTGCCGCCGCGCTTTCTGCGCACCAAGGACGCCGCCGAGTTTCTCGGCCTTTCGCCCCGCACCTTGGAGAAGCACCGGACCTATGGCACCGGGCCGCTGTTCCGCAAGCTCGGCGGCCGTGTCGTCTATGCGATCGACGAGCTGGAAGCCTGGGCCGACAAGGGAACCGTTTCCTCCACGTCCGATCCTCGCGGCAGCGTTCTCGCCGCCCTTCCCAGCAACAGGCAGCATCCTCCCGTCTCGGGCCGCGCTGCGCGCTGAGGGTGTCACTTATGTCCCGACGCCTTCCCAGCTCCGAACGGACGCGCCTCGACCCGTTCGTCATCGCCACCGGCGACGCCAGCCCGCGAGATCAGCGCGACCTCATGGAGCGCCCCTTCTTCTCGCTGGCGAAATCCCGGCGCACCGTGCCGATCCTCTACGAAGCCGGCGCGGTGCGTGTAGAGGTCTTCGCCGTGCCGGAACACGGCATGGCGACCATCTGGGACGCGGACATCCTGATCTGGGCCGCAGGCCAGATCGTCGAGGCCGAGAACCTCGGTCTGGCGACCTCGCGATTCCTGCGCTTCACGCCCTATCACCTCCTCACGGCCATCGGACGCGAGACCGGCGCCAGTGACTACAAGCTGCTCAAGGCCGCTCTGACCCGGCTGCAATCGACCTCGATCCGCACAACGATCCGCAATGGCGAGCATTGGCGGCGGCATCAGTTCTCGTGGGTCAACGAATGGGAGGAACTCACCCGCCTCGACGGCCGGGTCGAGGGCATGGAGCTGGTCCTCCCCGATTGGTTCTATCGCGGCGTCATCGACCGCTCGCTCGTGCTGGCGATCGACGCGGACTACTTCCGGCTCAAAGGCGGGATCGAACGCTGGCTCTACCGCGTCGCCCGCAAGCACGCCGGCCGCCAGCCGCAAGGCTGGGTGTTCGACCTCCAGCACCTCCATGAGAAATCCGGGAGCCTCGCGCGCGTCTCCGACTTCGCCCTCCAGATCCGCCGCATCGCCAAACGCCAGCCGCTGCCCGGCTATCGGCTCGGCATCGAGCGCGACGGACGCCGCGAAATGCTGCGCTTCCTTCCCGCGCCGTTTTCCACAGGGCTTGTGGATAAAGGTGTGGAAACCATCGGGAGATCACACGCACGACCCTTCGGGAGATCGCACGCAAACCCTTCGGGAGATCACACGCAAAAACCCCAGCTAACGCTTTGGCCCGAAACGACGATTCCAAGCCTTAACTTAGAGTCTAACAATAATACTAACTTTGAAGGGCGCGCGCGCGAGGTGGACAAGCTCATCCGCGACACCGCCCGAAGCCTTAGCGTAGCCGCGAAAAAAAGCGCGCCGTTCGCGCTTTCCGCACCGCAAAATCCGAACAAGTCCGACGACGCGGACGCCCCTTCGTCCGACGCGCCCCGGCTCCCTCTCGATCCGTCGGGAGGACGCCGATGATCGTCGCGCTGCTCAACCAGAAAGGCGGCGTCGGCAAGACGACGCTGGCGCTGCATCTCGCCGGCGAGCTGGCCATGCGCGGGAGCCGCGTCACCCTGGTCGACGCCGACCCGCAGGGCTCGGCCCTCGACTGGTCCCAGCAACGCTCGCGCGAGGGCCTGCCGCGCCTGTTCGGCGTCGTCGGCCTGGCGCGCGACACGCTGCACCGCGAGGCCCCCGAACTTGCCCGCGACGTCGATCACGTCGTCATAGACGGCCCACCGCGTGTCGCCGGCCTCATGCGTTCCGCGCTGCTCGCCGCCGATCTCGTGCTGATCCCGGTGCAGCCGTCGCCGCTCGACGGTTGGGCCTCGGCCGAGATGCTGGCGCTGCTCGCCGAGGCCCGAATCTACCGGCCGCAGCTCGTCGCCCGTTTCGTGCTCAATCGCTGCGGCGCGCGCACCGTCATCGCCCGCGAGACGGCCGAGACGCTGGCCGACCACGATCCGCCCCTGCTCGCAGCCACGGTCGGCCAGCGAGTCGTCTTCGCCGACGCTGCCCAGACCGGACGGCTCGCCTTGGACATCGACCGCCAGTCGCCCGCCGCGCGCGAGATCGCGGCGCTGGCGGCCGAGGTCGGGCGCCTCGGCATCGGGAGGACCGCGCCATGATGGTGCTCCCCGAGATCATCCTGTCCGGCGACTGCCGCGACCGCATGCCGGCGCACGGCCCCTACGACATGATCCTCGCCGATCCCCCTTACGGCGACACATCGCTCGCCTGGGATCGCCGTGTCGAGGGCTGGCTGGCGCTCGCGCGAGCCGCGCTTGCGCCGACCGGCTCGATGTGGGTCTTCGGCTCGCTGCGCAGCTTCATGGCGACCGCCGACCGCTTCGCCGATGCCGGGTTGCGGCTCGCCCAGGAGATCGTCTGGGAGAAGCAGAACGGCACGAGCTTTCATGCCGACCGCTTCAAACGGGTCCACGAGCTGGCCGTCCAGTTCTATCCGGCTGAGACGCCCTGGCGCGACATCTACAACGACGTCCAGACCACGCCCGACGCGACAGCCCGGACCGTGCGACGCAAGCAGCGTCCGCCCCATACCGGCCAGATTGATGCTGGCCACTATGTCAGCCACGACGGCGGGCCGCGCCTGATGCGCTCGGTCATCTACCTGCGCAACTGCCACGGCCGCGCTATCCACCCGACCGAGAAGCCGTCCGCGCTTCTCGAAATCCTCATCCGCACGAGCTGCCCGGAAGGCGGCCTGGTCGGCGATTGGTTCGCCGGCTCGGGTTCCGGCGGCGAAGCCTGCCGGCTCTCCGGCCGGCGCTATATCGGCTGCGAGATCGACCCCACGATGGCCGACCGCGCCCGCGACCGTATCGCCACCGTGCTGCCGGAGGCCCGTCATGACGTCCGGCACGGACAAGCGCGGCTTCGCCACGCGCCCGGCCGATCCCGATAACTGGATCAAGATCGGCGACGCAGCGTCGCCACGCAGGGATGCCGCCGACGTCTATTCGGCGCGGCTGACCGTGGACATCACGCCGGCGTTGCGCGGCCGCATCAAGATCGCGGCCTTCCAGCGCGGCGTCACCGTCGCCGACATGCTCCGCGACCTGTTCGCGCGGGAGTTCCCGCCTGCTGATGGAGGAACGCCATGACCGGCTTCCAGCCCGGCCGCATGGGCGGCCACGCGCTGCCTGACGACGCGCCTGCCTTCACCACGCTGGTTCACCTCACCTGGGAAGAAGGCCGGATTGAGCACCGCATCCGCTTCGGCCGGACGATCTACCAGCGGAAGATCGACCGGCGCAGCCGCGTCGTCGGCTTCGCGCCGAACAGCGTCTTCGCCTTCGTCCGATGGGCGTCGAACGAATACGGGACCGTCGTGTCGCGCATCGACATCCTGCGCGCCATCGGACGCGGCGAGCCGTTCCAGACGCTCCCCTTCGTGCGCCCCGGCGGCGACCTTCTCCTCAAGCTCCACGGCTGGCCGAAGGTCGAGCGCGCGCTCCAGCTCGTCGACGCGATCGAGGCGCTTGGCATCGACGCGGCAGACGCTGCGCCGGCGTATTGGCGGCACGTCCACAACCGGCTGACCGCCGGTTTGGAACCGCGCCTCTATACGCGCGAGCAGCACGACGCCTGGCGCACGCGCCGGAGCATCCTGCCATGAGCCCGCGCCGCGTCACGCTCATCGCCACGCTCGCCGGTGCGGCGCTGATCGCCGCGCCCGTCGTCACCGGCCAGGCGCCGCGCTTCATCTGGAACGCATCGCCGAGCGTTCCGATCGGGCTCTACGGGATCGCCCCGGCCGGCGCGATCGAGGTCGGCGATCTGGTCGCGGTGCTGCCGCCCGACGACCTCGCCGCCTTCCTCGCTGCGCGCGGCTACCTGCCGCGCGGCGTGCCGCTCCTCAAGCGCGTCCTGGCGCTGCCGGGCGCCGAGGTCTGCCGCCGCGGCGCGACCGTGATCGCCTACGATCACGCCTATGGCGAGGCGCAGGCCCGTGACCGCTTCGGCCGCGACCTGCCGCAATGGCACGGCTGCCGCGTCATCGCCGAGGGCGAGGTGTTCCTGATGAATTGGGACGCACCCGACAGCCTCGACGGCCGGTATTTCGGGCCGCTTCCCCGCTCCTCCATCACCGCCCGCGTGACGCCGTTCTGGACCGACGAATACGGCGACGGCCGCTTTCGCTGGCGCTTCACCGATCCGGCCCTTGAGCCGTGAACATCCCGCAACCAGCACACAAAGGAGACTTGACCATGGCAAATCTCGGGGACTTCACCCGCACGGAGACCGGCTTCACCGGCCCCTTCGAGGGGCTCGGCATCGAAGGGCCGCTCACCTTTGTTCCGGCCAAGCCTTCGGAGGCCGAGAACGCGCCGACCTATCGCATCCTGCTCGGCGACAAGAACGGCCGCGACATCGGCGCGGGCTGGTCGCATGTCGGCGAAAAGGCCGGCGAGTTCGTCTCCATCGAGGTTTACAGCCCGCTGTTCGGCTGGCTGCGCGCCAACCTGTTCCGCGACAGCGACGACGACGACACCGCCTGGAGCCTCCACACCAACGACCAGCGGACCAAGCGCGCCGAAGGGGCCGACAATTGACGGATCAACGTCCTGCCGGCGTCGGACGGCGTTCTTCCATCCGGCGTCCGGTGCTCCTCCTCTTCCTTTCCGGCCTGCTTCTCGGCCTCGCGCCAGCGCACGCGATCCGTGCTCAAACCGTGCAGGCGGCGCAGCCGGAGGTCGGCGGTCTCTATGCCGTCGACATCGCAGAGGCGGCGCACCGCTTCGGCATCCCGGCCGACTGGATCGCGGCCGTCCTCGCCGCCGAAAGCAATGGCGATCCGACCGCCGTATCGTCGGCCGGTGCGATGGGCCTGATGCAGCTCATGCCCGCGACATGGGATGAACAGCGCGCGCTCCATCGGCTCGGCAGCGATCCGTTCCAGCCGCGTGACAACATCCTCGCAGGAGCGGCCTACCTGCGCGCCATGTGGGACCGCTACCGCACCGTCACCGACATGCTCGGCGCCTACAATTTCGGTCCCGGCCGGTATGACGAATACCTCGCCGGTGAACGCGGCCTGCCGCAAGAAACGCGCGATTACGTCGCCGCGCTCGCGCCCGTTCTCGCCGGCGAGCCGCTCGCGCCGGGCGCACTCGCCGGTCCGCCGCGCGTCACCGACTGGCGCGAAGCTCCCCTCTTCGTCACGGCACCGATCGGTGCGGTTTCTGCATCCAACCTCCACGGCGGCCGCAGCGCGGATGCACCATCGCCCGCGCCTTCCTTGCCGCTCAATCCGCTGGCGCCATCGCCAGCCGGGGCGCTGTTTGTCGCCCGCCCGGCCTCGGGAGGCGCGCCATGAGCTGGATCGCGCGGTTTCGCACTGTCGCGGAGTGCCAGAAAGGAAAGGAAGGGTCGCGCGCCGGAAGGGGCACGGCGACTGGAATACGGCAAGGTAAAAGCGCCTGCGCAAACCACCGTCAAGCCATTGGAATGGCTTGGTGTTTTGCGCATATGGCGGTCGGTCGTGCATACGCATGGGCGATTTTGCCAGCAAAATCAAAGTTACTTCGTATGGGCGGCTTCGCCGTCTCTCTCGGGAGGCGCGCATGAGCGGCGACGACAGCGAATTTCGCATCCGCCCCGGCAAGCCGCGCTCGACCCGCTCGCCGCGCACCAAGACCTTCATCAATCAGGTGCTGCGCGCCGCCAAGCAGGCGAGCAATGCGCCCGCCAGCGGATCGGCATCGGGATCGGGGCGCAGGAGCGGCAGCGCCAGCCGCTCGACCTTCGGCCGCGGTCGCAATGTCGTGTCGCGCAGCCGCCTGCTCGGCTCGCGTCGTCGCGTCGTCGCCAAGGCGCGGATCGCCCGGCACAGGGGCCGCGCGTTTCGTTCCGCGCCGATCTCGGCGCATCTCTCCTATCTCAAGCGCGAAGGCGTCAGCCGCGACGGCGAGAAGGGCGTCATGTTCGACGCCGAGACCGACCGCGCCGACGATCTCGCCTTCGCCGATCGCTGCCAGGACGACCGGCACCATTTCCGCTTCATTATCTCCCCCGAGGACGCCGGCGACATGGAAGACCTGCGCGCCTTCACGCGGGATCTCGCCCGGCAAATGGAAGCCGATCTCGGCACCCGCCTCGACTGGATCGCAGTCGATCACTGGAACACCGACAACCCGCATGTCCATCTGCTCGTGCGCGGCGTCGACGAGACCGGCGCCGATCTCGTTATCTCGCGCGACTATATCAGCCACGGTCTGCGCGGACGCGCCGAAGAACTGGTCGATGCCGAACTCGGCCCCAAGCCCGAGCACGAGATCCGCTCCAGCCTCGCGCGGGAGGTCGATGCCGAACGCTGGACGCGGCTCGATCGGGAGATCGCACGCCAGTCGAACGAGCTGGGCTATATCGACCTGCGGCCCGAGGCGAAGGGGCCGGACGATCCCGAAATCCGTCGCCTGTTGGTCGCCCGCCTGCGCCATCTCGAAAAGCTCGGCCTCGCCGCCGATGCCGGCGTCAACGAATGGTTCGTCGAGCCAGGCGCGGAGCGAACGCTGCGCGATCTCGGCGCGCGCAGCGACATCATCAAGACCATGCACCGCGCCTTCGCGGGGCTGGGCGAGGAGCGCGGCGTCGCCGACTTCACGATCGACGCCGGCAAGGACGGGCGGCCCATCATCGGCCGGCTGGTCGACAAGGGCCTCCATGACGAGCTGACCGGCGAAGCCTATGCCGTGATCGACGGCACGGACGGCCGCGCCCATCATGTCCGTCTGCGCGGCATCGAGGCGTTCGAGCACGCGCCGCTGATAGGCGGCATCGTCGAAGTCCGCCGCTTCGGCGGTCCCGACGATCCACGGCCCACCATCGTCCTGGCCAATCGCTCCGACCTCGATCTCCAGACCCAGATCACCGCGCCGGGCGCAACCTGGCTCGACCACCGGCTGGTCGAGCGCGAACCCATGCCGCTCGGAACGAGCGGCTTCGGCCGCGAGGTGCGCGAGGCGATGGACGCGCGCGCCGAACATCTCGCAGACGAGGGCCTCGCCCGCCGCGAAAGCCAGCGCATCGTCCTGCAGCGCAATCTGCTGGCGACGCTCCGCCGGCGCGAGCTCGACGCCGTGGGCGAGCAGCTCTCGGCCGAGACCGGCCTTCCGCATGTGAAGGCACAGGCCGGGGAATATGTCGCCGGCACCTATCGCCGCCAGCTCTCACTCTCCTCCGGCCGCTTCGCCGTGGTCGAGGGGATCGGTCCGGACGGCGGGCGCGGCTTCCATCTCGTCCCCTGGTCCCGCGAGATCGAACACAAGCTCGGCCAGCACATCTCCGGCGTCGCCCGCAGCGGAGGCGGCATCGACTGGTCGCTCGGCCGCAAGCGCGACCTCGGCCTTTGACGAAAGGAGCCTCCCATGTCCGGCACGAAAATCCTCTGGGGCCAGATCAGCATCGTCTTCCTGATCGTCCTCGTCTCGGTCTGGAGCGGCACACAATGGGTCGCCTTCCGGCTCGGCTTCCAGCCTCAGCTCGGCCCCGCCTGGTTCGAGGTCGCCGGCTGGCCGGTCTATTATCCGCCGGCGCTGTTCTGGTGGTGGTATTTCTATGAAGCCTATGCCCCGCGCATTTTCGCGGAGGGGGGCATCATCGCGGCCTCGGGCGGCTTCCTCTCCATCGCCGTCGCCATCACCATGTCGGTGATGCGCGCCCGCGAGGCGTCAGACATCGACACTTACGGCTCGGCGCGCTGGGCAGAGCGGTCTGAGATCGAAAGCGCCGGTCTTCTCGGCCAGGACGGCGTGATCCTCGGCCGCTACGAGCGCGACTATCTGAGGCATGACGGCGCCGAGCACATCTTATGTTTCGCGCCGACGCGATCGGGCAAGGGCGTCGGGCTCGTGGTCCCGAGCCTGCTGACCTGGCCGGGAAGCTGCATCGTCCATGACATCAAGGGCGAGAACTGGCAGCTCACCGCCGGCTTCCGCGCGAGGCACGGCCGCGTTCTTCTCTTCGATCCGACCAATGTAGCCTCGGCGGCCTACAATCCCTTGCTCGAGGTGCGGCGCGGCGAGTGGGAAGTGCGCGACGTCCAGAACATCTCCGACGTGCTGGTCGATCCCGAGGGCTCGCTGGAGAAACGGTCGCATTGGGAAAAGACCAGCCATTCGCTTTTGGTCGGCGCGATCCTGCACGTCCTCTATGCGGAAAAGGACAAGACCCTCGCGGGGGTCGCTGCTTTCCTTTCCGATCCGCGCCGCACCATCGAGGCCACGCTGGACGCCATGATGGCGACACGCCATCTGGGCGAGGCCGGGCCGCATCCCGTCGTCGCCTCGACAGCGCGGGAGCTGCTCAACAAATCGGACAATGAACGCTCCGGCGTCTTGTCGACGGCCATGAGCTTTCTCGGCCTCTACCGCGATCCGGTGGTCGCGGCCGTCACTTCGCGCTGCGACTGGCGCATCGCCGACCTCATCGCCGATCCGAAACCCTCGACGCTCTACCTCGTGGTGCCGCCCTCGGACATATCGCGGACGAAGCCTTTGATCCGGCTCGTGCTCAACCAGATCGGGCGCCGGTTGACGGAAGACCTCCACGCCCAGGACCGCAGGCATCGCGTTCTGCTGCTGCTCGACGAGTTTCCCGCGCTCGGCAGATTGGACTTCTTCGAGTCCTCGCTGGCGTTTCTGGCGGGCTACGGGATCAAGAGCTTCCTCATCGCCCAATCCCTCAATCAAATCGAAAAAGCCTATGGCCAGAACAACGCCATCCTCGACAACTGCCACGTCAGGGTGAGCTTTGCCACCAATGACGAAAGGACAGCGAAAAGGGTCAGCGACGCGCTCGGCACGGCGACCGAGATGAAGGCAATGCAGAACTATGCCGGCAGCCGCCTCGCCCCATGGTTGGGACACATCATGGTGTCGCGCTCCGAGACCGCCCGCCAGCTCCTCACCCCCGGCGAAATCATGCAGCTCCCGCCCGACGACGAGATCGTCATGGTGGCCGGCAGCCCACCGATCCGGGCGAAGAAGGCGCGCTATTACATCGACCCGCGCCTGACCGAACGCATCCTGCCGCCGCCAGACCCGGCGACGATCGCCAGCTCGGCGCGCCCCGATGGATGGTCGGCGCTGAAGCCTCTCGCGCCCGATGCCGCGCTAGTCGCGGCCGCCGAAGAGGCCGCGAGGAAGAAGGCAGAGGACAAGGCCAATGCCGGCCTGCGCCGCGAACCGGACATGCCCCAGCATGTCGAGATCGTCCACGAAAAGAAGGAGCCCGCACCCGAGGACGAGTTCAAGCACCTGCTCGTCGACGATCAGGAAGACAGCGCCCGGCAGCGACAGGTCATGGGCCGCCAGATGCGCGGTCTCGCCCGCCAGGTCTCCATGGACCCGAATGACGGCATTGATATGTGAGGATCGACCATGCGCGAACGACTATGCCTGACCCTTCCGTCCGAGCTTCTCGGACAGCTCAACGACCTCGCCGATCGCCGCAAGCTGTCGCGCTCGGCCGTGGCCGAGGCGGCCATCGCCTCCTTCCTGTCGCCCGACGCCCAGGACATACGCGAGGCCGCCTTCACGCGCCGGCTCGATCGCCTGTCGCGCCAGACGGCACGGCTCGAACGCGATATGCGGCTGACCGCCGACACGCTGGCGCTGTTCATCCGGCATTGGCTGACCGTCACCCCGCAGCTCCCGCCCGAGGAGAACGCGGCAGCCCAGACCAGGGGTCTGAAGCGGTTCGACGGTTTCGTCCAGACGCTCGGCCTACGGCTCCAGCAGGGCAACAGCTTCCTCAGCGAGATCCCCGACGACATCGCCGCGAAGCCTGCCGCTGAAGGCAGTGTGGATGACCTCCGTTGAGGGCTGGGCGACCACCCCGGATGCTTGCAGGCGTCTGGCAGGGTGATGTTCTCATTGACAACGCATGGACACCGCTGTTATGGGGAACAACATGGATGCGGTATTGATCGCCAAGGAGCGCACGTCACTCAGCGAAGATGCCTTCTATGAAATCGTGGTCTGGCAGGTGCCCTCCCCGGTTCCCGGCAGCGGCCACGGCTTCAAATACCGCCTCGCCCTCGTGGTGCGCGGAGAATGTATTCTTCGCTACGACAATGAGCGCGGCAAGGGCGATCACCGCCACATCGGCGAGCGAGAGGAACCGTTCGAGTTCACCACGCTGGAGGCGCTTCTGACCGCTTTCGAGCGCGACATGGAAAGGATGCTGGCATGAAGACCTTGACCGTTCGCCTGGGTGGCATGACTGAAATCCGCAGCAGGATCGCCGCGGCCAGCAGGAAGGTGCTCGCCGGTCAGCACGTCGATGTTCAACCCTGCCTCAATTTCGGCAGCTACGAGGACATGCACCGCGTTCTCGCCCCTTCCCGCCTTGCCATCGTCAAGGCGCTTGCCGGGCAAGGCGGGCTGTCGATCCGCGAGGTCGCCCGGCGCGTCGGCCGCGACGTGCAGGCCGTCCACCGGGACGTGACCACGCTCATCAATGCCGGCGTCATCGACCGCACCGAAAGCGGCGTGGAATTTCCCTACGAGAACATCCATTTCGACTTCGACGTGAGCGCAGCCGCTTGACGGCCTGACGCATCGCGGGACTGCGCGCCGGCTCGAAGACCCCCGGCCATCGCCTCTTCGGGCCGCGCCAGGACGTCCGGCCTGTCGCGGCGGCTGGATTATCCATTTCGGCCCACCGACTGATTCGCCCGCTACAGGGCCGGCAGCACGTTCTCGCCGCGATCCGATTCCGCCGTTCTCCTGTATTACTGCGCTGCACTACTACTACGACCGAAACTTGTTGAATCGGCCCGTTTTGCCGTTCTTTTAGTCATCCCCATCCGGGGACCGCCTTCGCCCTCCTCCCCGGAAACGGGGACGAGATGGCTGGCCAAAATCGCAAACAGGCAACGATCGAACGTGGCGCGCGCATGCTCCGCACCGCGCTCGGGCCTGCCATCTCGGACCTGTTGCGCGATCCCTCCATCGTCGAGGTGATGCTGAACCCCGACGGGCGCATCTGGGTCGATCGCCTCGCCGGAGGACTGGAAGACACCGGCGAGCGGCTGACCGCAGAGGACGGCGAGCGCATCGTTCGTCTTGTCGCCCATCATGTCGGGGCCGAAGTCCACGCCCGCGCGCCGCGCGTCTCGGCGGAGTTGCCGGAGAGCGGCGAACGGTTCGAGGGCCTCCTTCCTCCCGTTGTCACGTCGCCGACCTTCGCCATCCGCAAGCCGGCGGTCGCGGTATTCACCCTCGACGATTACGTCGCCGCCGGGATCATGGCCGACGCCCAGGCTGCGGCGCTGCGCGAGGCCGTCGCCTCCCGCGCCAATATCTTGGTGGCGGGTGGCACCTCCACCGGCAAGACCACGCTCACCAATGCGCTGCTGGCGGAAGTCGCCAAGACGCAGGACCGCGTGGTCATCATCGAGGACACGCGCGAGCTGCAATGCGCCGCGCCGAACCTCGTCGCCATGAGGACGAAGGACGGGGTGGCGACGCTCTCGGATCTCGTGCGGTCCTCTCTGCGCCTGCGCCCCGACCGCATCCCGATTGGAGAAGTGCGCGGCGCCGAGGCGCTCGACCTCCTGAAAGCGTGGGGAACCGGCCATCCCGGCGGCGTCGGAACGATCCATGCCGGCTCGGCCATCGGCGCGCTGCGCCGTCTCGAGCAGCTCATCCAGGAGGCCGTGGTCACGGTCCCGCGCGCGATGATCGCCGAGACCATCGACCTCGTTGCCGTTCTCTCCGGCCGCGGGTCCGCGCGCCGGCTTGCCGAACTCGCCCGCGTCGAGGGCCTCGGCGCCGACGGCGACTACCGGCTCGCCCCCGCCTTTCCAGACCCCATCCCCACCGACCAAACAGGAGACCCCGCATGATCCGTCGTGCCTTCCGCGTCCGCCGCCATATCGCAACCGCCGCCGCCTTCACCTGGGTCGCGCTCCTGACCTCGCCGGCACTGGCCTCGGGCTCCTCCATGCCCTGGGAGGCCCCGCTTCAGTCGATCCTCGAATCCATCGAGGGGCCGGTGGCGAAAATCGTGGCCGTCATCATCATCATTGTCACCGGCCTGACGCTGGCCTTCGGCGATACCGGCGGTGGGTTTCGCAGGCTGATCCAGATCGTCTTCGGCATTTCGATCGCCTTCGCCGCCAGCTCCTTCTTCCTGTCCTTCTTCTCGTTCGGCGGCGGGGCGGTGATCTGATGGCGGCGTTCCTCGAACAGCTCGACGCCGTGCCGGGGTTCACCGCCCCGGTTCACCGCGCTCTCAGCGAACCCATCCTGCTGGGTGGTGCGCCGCGTTCCGTGGCGATCCTCAACGGCACCGTGGCCGGGGCCGTGGGGCTCGGTCTCCAACTCTGGCTCGCCGGCATCCTGATCTGGGCGCTCGGTCATCTCGCAGCCGTATGGGCGGCGAAGCGCGATCCCCTCTTCGTTGAGGTCGCGCGCCGCCATCTGCGCGTGCCTGGCCACCTGTCGGTGTGAGGCGCGCGCGATGATGAACCTCTCAGAATATCGCCGCACCGCCGCCCGCCTCGCCGACTACCTGCCCTGGGTGGCGCTGGTCGGTCAGGGCGTCGTGCTGAACAAGGATGGCAGCTTCCAGCGCACCGCGAAGTTCCGCGGCCCGGATCTCGACTCCGCGGTCGCGGCCGAGCTAGTCGGCGTCGCCGCACGCCTCAACAATTCCTTCCGCCGTCTCGGATCGGGCTGGGCGATCTTCGTCGAGGCGCAGCGGTCCGAGGCCGGCACCTATCCGAACGATGTCTTTCCCGATCCCGCATCCGCTCTCGTCGATGCCGAACGGAAGGCCGATTTCGAGGAGGAAGGCAGCCACTTCGTCTCCGACTATTACCTCACCTTCCTTTGGCTGCCCCCGGCCGAGGAGGCCGCCCGCGCCGAGAGCTGGCTCTACGAGGGCCGCGAAACCTCCGGGGTCAACCCTCACGAGCTGCTGCGCGGCTTCGTCGACCGCACCGACCGCGTGCTGGCGCTGCTCGACGGCTTCATGCCCGAGTGCCGCTGGCTCACCGATGCCGAGACGCTGACCTATCTCCATTCGACCGTCTCGACCAAACGGCATCGCGTGCGCGTGCCGGAAACGCCGATCTATCTGGACGCGCTGCTCGCCGACGAGGCGCTGACCGGCGGCCTCGAACCGCGCCTCGGCTCCGCCCATCTGCGCATCCTCACCGTCACCGGCTTTCCGAGCGTCACCACGCCCGGCCTGCTCGATGACCTCAACCGGCTGGCTTTCTCTTATCGCTGGTCGACCCGCGCCATCCTGATGGACAAGACGGACGCGACTCGGCTGCTCACGAAAATCCGCCGCCAGTGGTTTGCGAAGCGCAAGAGCATCGCCGCCATTCTGAAAGAGGTGATGACGAACGAGCAATCGGCGCTCGTCGACACCGATGCCGCAAACAAGGCGCTCGACGCCGACATGGCCTTGCAGGAACTCGGCGCGGACGTGGCCGGCATCGCCTATGTCACCGCGACCGTCACGGTCTGGGACGAGGACGCCCGCCGCGCCGACGAGAAGCTGCGGCTGGTCGAGAAGGTCGTCCAGTCCCGCGATTTCAGCGTCATGGTCGAGACGGTCAACGCCGTCGACGCCTGGCTCGGCTCGTTGCCGGGCCATGCCTACGCCAATGTGCGTCAGCCTCCGATCTCGACGCTCAACCTTGCTCACACGGTTCCTTCGTCCGCCGTGTGGGCGGGGCCGGAAAGGGATGATCACTTCGGCGCACCCCCGCTGCTCTATGGCAGGACCGAAGGATCGACCCCTTTCCGGCTCTCACTTCATGTCGGCGATGTTGGCCACACGCTCATGGTCGGCCCGACCGGCGCCGGCAAGAGCGTGCTGCTGGCGCTCATGGCCTTGCAATTCCGCCGCTACGCGGGATCGCAAATCTTCGCGTTCGATTTCGGGGGCTCCATCAGGGTCGCCACCTTGGCGATGGGCGGCGACTGGCATGACCTCGGCGGCCGGCTGACCGAAAGCGCCGACGGCTCGGTCTCGCTCCAGCCGCTCGCTCGCATCGAGCAGACGCAGGATCGTGCCTGGGCGGCGGACTGGATCGTAGCGATCTTGCAGCGCGAAGGCGTCACCATCACGCCCGAGGCCAAGGAGCATATCTGGACGGCGCTGTCCTCGCTCGCGTCCGCCCCGATCGAGGAGCGCACCATCACCGGCCTGTCGGTGCTGCTCCAGTCCAACGACCTCAAGCTCGCCATCCAGCCCTATTGCGTCGGCGGCCCCTATGGGCGGCTGCTCGACGCGGAGGCGGAAAACCTCGGCGATGCTTCCGTCGTGGCCTTCGAGACTGAAGGGCTGCTCGATACCGGCGCGGCGCCGGCCGTCCTCGCCTATCTCTTCCACCGGATCGCCGACCGCCTCGACGGTCGCCCGACGATGATAATCATTGACGAAGGCTGGCTGGCGCTCGGCGATCCTGCCTTCTCCAAGCAACTGGCCGAATGGCTGGTCACGCTGAGGAAGAAGAACGCCAGCGTCGTTTTCGCCACGCAATCGCTCGCCCAGCTCGAAAAGAGCACGATCGCGCCTGCAATCATCGAAAGCTGCCCGACCCGGCTGCTCCTGCCCAACGATCGCGCCGTCGAGCCGCAGATTACCGCGATCTACAGGCGGTTCGGCCTGAACGACCGGCAGATCGAGATCCTCGCCCGCGCCATCCCCAAGCGGGACTACTACTGCCAGAGCCGGCGGGGAAACCGGCTGTTCGAGCTGGGCCTGTCCGAAGTCGGCCTGGCGCTCTGCGCGGCTTCCTCCAAGTCCGACCAGGCATTGATCGCCGACATCCTCGCCGAACATGGCCGCGACGGTTTCCTCGCCGCGTGGCTAACCGCGCGCGGCGTCGAATGGGCGGCCGATCTCATTCCCAACCTCACCAACATCGCCGTCGCACTCGCCCCTCAAACACCCGCGCCGCAAGCGCCGGCGCCGGTCCTCGACCTCACCGAAGCCCTCGAATTCGACCCACAGGAGATCATGCCATGACCCGACACCGCTTCCCCCGTTTCGCGGGCGCTTCCCTGCTTGCGCTCACCCTCGCCGCGCCGCTGGCGCTTTCGCCGGTCTTCACCACGCCGGCCCACGCCCTCTTCGGCTTCGGCCGGATCGTTTACGACCCGACCAACCACGCCGAGAACCTTCTGACGGCGGCACGCACCCTTGAGCAGATCAACCACCAGATCACTTCGTTGCAAAACGAAGCGCAGATGCTCATCAACCAGGCGAAGAACCTCGCGAGCCTGCCCTACAGCTCGCTTCAGGCGCTTCAACAGAACGTGCAGCGAACCCAGCAGCTTCTCGCCCAGGCGCAGAACATCGCCTTCGACGTACAGTCGATCGACAGTATGTTCCAGCAGGACTACGGCAATCTCTCCCTCAACGCCACCGACCAGCAGCTCATCGCGGACGCGCGCGGCCGCTGGGAAAATACCGTGGGCGGCTTGCAGGATGCGATGCGCGTCCAGGCAGGCGTGGTCGGCAATATCGACAGCAATCGCGCCGAGATGAGCGCGCTCATCAGCGAAAGCCAGGGCGCCGTCGGCGCGCTGCAAGCCACCCAGGCCGGCAACCAGCTCCTCGGGCTTCTGTCGCAACAGGTCTCCGACCTCATTGCCGTCAGCTCCGCCAACGGCCGCGCCGAGGCCCTTGCTGAAGCCGAGCGCGCGACGGCGGCAGAGCAGGGCCGCATTCAGCGCGAACGCTTCCTAACGCCCGGCTCCGGCTACCAGCCGGGCAGCGCGCAGATGTTCAACAACTGACGGGCCGGAAGGGGGACATCATGGAAGGCAAGGTGCTGGCCCGGATTGCGGCCATCATATTCGTCGCTGTCGCCATCACGGCGACGATCATCGAAATGACCCGCGAGGAGAAAGCCGGGCCACTGCCAGCCGCTCCGGTGCTCCAGCCGGCAACCGATCCGCTGCGTCTGGAGCAGCGGCGGTGCCAGGAACTGGGTGAGGCCGCCGCCAGCGACGCCTCTTGCCTGCGCGTCTGGGCCGAAACCCGCGACCGCTTCCTCGGCCGCTCGCCCGCACCGGAAGCTCCCGCCCCGAACGAAGGGCGGTGAGCCATGGGCGGCACCGGCGTCATTGATAACTTCCTCGGTATCTTCACCAGCTACATCGACAGCGGTTTCGGGCTGCTCGGCGGCGAGGTGGCCTTCATCGCCACGACCTTGATCGTGATCGACGTGACCCTCGCCGCATTGTTCTGGGCCTGGGGCGCCGACGACGACATCATCGCCCGCCTCGTGAAGAAGACGCTGTTCGTGGGCGTCTTCGCCTACATCATCTCCAACTGGAACAATCTCGCCCGCATCGTCTTCGAGAGCTTCGCCGGCCTTGGCCTCATGGCCTCCGGCACCGGCTTCTCGACGGCCGATCTGCTGCGCCCCGGCCGCGTGGCGCAGACCGGCCTCGAAGCCGGCCGGCCGCTGCTCGAATCCATTTCCGATCTCATGGGCTGGATCGCGGTCTTCGAGAACCTCGTCCAGATCCTTTGCCTGTTCTTCGCCTGGGCGCTGGTGATCCTCGCCTTCTTCATTCTGGCGATCCAATTGTTTGTCACTTTGATTGAATTCAAGCTGACCACCTTGGCCGGCTTCGTCCTCATTCCCTTCGGCCTCTGGGGCAAGTCCGCCTTCATGGCCGAGCGCGTCCTTGGAAACGTCGTCTCGTCGGGTATCAAAGTCTTGGTCCTGGCGGTCATCATCGGCATCGGCTCGACCCTGTTCGGCCAGTTCACTTCCGGCTTCGGCGGCGCGACTCCGACGATCGACGAGGCGATGGCCATCGTCCTTGCGGCGCTGTCGCTCTTGGGGCTGGGAATATTTGGCCCCGGCATCGCCACGGGCCTGGTCTCTGGCGGGCCGCAGCTCAGCGCTGGCGCTGCCGTCGGCACCGGCCTTGCAGTCGGTGGCGCCGCGATCGCGGCTGGCGGCGCGACCATGCTGGCAGCGCGAGGCGGTGCCGCCGCGCTTTCCGGCGGTGCTGCCCTGGCGCGCGGCGGCGCATCGGCCGCTGGCGCAGCCTCGACCGCATACACCCTCGCTTCCATGGGCGAATCCGGCGCGTCGGGCGTCGCGGCCGGTCTCGGCGGTGTCGCTCGCGCCGGTGGCGCCGCCGCGGTCTCGCCGCTGAAGCGCGCCGTCTCCCGTGCGGCCGACAGCCTCAAGTCCAGCCACACCGGAGGCGTCAAGGGCGGCTTCGAGACGACCGGCGGCACTTCCACCATGGGGACGGTCGGCGGGGGAGCCTCACCGGCCCCGGCAAGCGCACCCGTTGCCGACGGCCCGCCCGCCTGGGCGCAGCGTATGCGCCGCAGCCAAGCCCTCAGCCACGGCGTCACGGCCGCCGCCCATGCAGTCCGATCCGGTGACAGCCACGGCGGCGGAGCCTCCATCAGCCTTTCCGAAAGCGACCGCACATGAACATCTTCAAACGACCGACCACCCACTACGGCAAGACGCCCGAACCCGTTACGCCCTACCAGAAGGCCGCCCAGGTATGGGACGAGCGCATCGGCTCGGCCCGCGTTCAGGCCCGCAACTGGCGCTACATGGCTTTCGGCTGCCTGATCCTCTCGGCCAGCTTCGCCTCGGCGCTGGTCTGGCAGTCCGCCCGCGGCACCGTCGTTCCCTGGGTGGTCGAGATCGACCGCCACGGCGAGGCCCGCGCCGTCGAGTCGGCGGTCGCCGACTATCGGCCGACAGACCCGCAAGTGGCTTGGCACTTGGCGCGATTCATCGAGCAGGTCCGTGGCCTGCCCTCGGACCCCATCGTCCTCCGACAAGCGTGGCTCCGCGCCTACGAGTTCACCACCGACAGGGGTGCGGTGGCGCTGAACGAATATGCGCGCTCCAACGATCCCTTCACCCGCGTCGGTCGCCAACAGGTCTCGGTCGAAGTCTCCAGCGTGATCCGGGCATCGCCGGACTCGTTCCGTGTGGCCTGGGCGGAACAGCACTACGAGAACGGCCAGCTCTCCCGCACCGAACGCTGGACCGCGATACTCACCATCGTCCTCCAGCAGCCGCGCACCGCCGAGCGCCTGCGCGCCAACCCCCTAGGAATCTATGTGAACGCGATCTCCTGGTCGCGGGAGATGTCTCAATGATCCGCAATCCTCACAAAGCCGGACCCGCGGCTTTCCGTAAACCCGTATTGGCGGCTTTGCTGGCCACCACCATGCTCGCCGGCTGCGCCACCAACCGCACGCCGCAATTCAGCTACGATGCCGACGTGCCGGCGCTTCCCGTCGTCAGGACCGCCGTGACCGACGGCACGCCTCGGCCGTTGCACACCCCGCCCGCTTGGACCGTCTCGCGCGGCGGCGAGGCGGCCACCAACCCGGAGGGCCGTGTCGGCAACGCCAACGCGGCCGCACGCGTCGAGCCGCGCCGGGAGGGCTACTACAACGCGATCCAGATCTATCCCTGGTCGGAGGGGGCGCTGTTTCAGGTCTATGCCGCCGTCGGGCAGATCACGACCATCGCGCTCGAACCCGGCGAGAGCCTGACCGGCGCCGGTCCGATCGCGGCGGGCGATACCGCCCGCTGGATCATCGGCGACACCGAAAGCGGCTCCGGCACGACGCGCCGTGTCCATGTGCTGGTCAAGCCGACCCGCGCCGGCATCTCCACCAATCTGGTGATTACCACGGATCGCCGGACCTACCTCGTAGAGCTGCGCGCGAGCGAGGAGACGTGGATGCCGGCGATCGCCTGGGCCTATCCCGCACCGCCTGCAAGCCAGCGCGTGACCGCGCCCGCCGCGCCGATCATCCCGGCCGAGTCCGCGCGTAACTACCGCTATGGCCTCACCGGCGACAACCCGCCCTGGCGGCCGACCACCGTGTTCGACGATGGGCGGCGCGCTTACGTGGTGTTCCCGCGCGGCATCGTTCAGGGCGAGATGCCGCCGAGATGCCGCCCCTGTTCGTCATCGGCTCGGGCGGCGAACCCGAGATCGTCAACAGCCGCATCTATCAGAACGTCCTCATTGTCGATCGCCTCTTCGGCGCGGCCGAGCTACGGCTGGGTTCCGGCAACCGGCAGCAGACCGTAAGGATCGTCCGCGTTCAGCCCGGCCAGAGCGCCGCCGCGACCAGTGGGCAAAGCACGGCAACGGGAGGGTCGTCGTCATGAGCGAGACCGAAGGCCGGAAGGAGGAAGGGATCGAGCTGAGCGGAGCGGCCGGCGACAAGGCGGGCTCCATGCGCCTGCGCGCCGAAGCGCCGCGCGTCACGCGCATCTCGCGCAAGGCGCTGATGGGCGCGGGTCTGGTCGCCGGCATCGGCATCGGCGGCGCGCTGATCTATGCGCTTCAGGGCGTCGATCGCGGCGGCCAGCCCGAGGAGCTGATCTCGACCGATCGCCGCCAGACCGCAGACGGCTTGCAGGGGCTTCCCGGCAGCTATGGCGACGTGCCGGTCCTCGGCCCGCCGCTGCCCGGCGATCTCGGCGGGCCGGTGCTGCGCGCCCGCGAGGAAGGCCAGCCGATTCCCGCGACCCCGATGCCGGTTCCCGCGGCCGATCCCGAGGAGCAGCGCCGCCTTGCCGAGATGGAAGCCGCCCGCACCAGCGAGATCTTCTTCCAGATCAGGGCCGGCCAGAACACCGGCTCGCCCTCGATCCCGGCCGTTCCGGGCATGCCAGGTCTTACGGGCGCCGCAACGCAGGACAGGCACCTTGCCTTCCTCAATGCCGAGGTCGATCGGCGCACGGTCGCGTCCGATCACGTCATGGCGCCCGCCTCGCCCTATATCCTTCAGGCCGGTGCGGTGATCCCCGCCGCGCTGATCACCGGCATCCGTTCGGACCTGCCGGGACAGATCACCGCCCAGGTGACGCAGAACGTCTATGACAGCCCCACCGGCGCCCTCCTTCTCATTCCGCAGGGAAGCCGCCTCATCGGCGAATACGATGCCGGCGTGACCTTCGGCCAACGCCGCGTCCTCTTGGTGTGGAATCGTCTCATCCTGCCCAACGGCCGCTCGATCGTGCTGGAGCGCCAGCGCGGCGCCGATGCGTCGGGCTATGCGGGCCTCGAAGACGGAGTCGACTACCATTGGTGGGATCTAATGAAGGCGGCGGGCCTCTCGACGCTTCTCGCCGTCGGCGCGGAACTGGCCACGAGCGATGAGGACCGCCTGGTTCGTGCCATCCGCGACGGGGCGCAGGACACGGTGAACCAGGCCGGCCAGCAGATCGTCCAGCGGCAGCTTCAGGTCGCCCCGACGCTCACCATTCGCCCCGGCTTCCCTGTCCGCGTGATCGTCGCCCGCGATCTGGTCCTCGAGCCCTACGGAGCCCACTGATGAGCAATCTAAAGCTCGGCCCGCTGCCCAAGCTCGGCATCGTCCGCGTGACCGTTCCGATGCCGGAGCCGCTGAAGGAGGAACTCGACCTCTACGCTGCCGAATACGGCCGCCTCTATGGCGAGGTCGACGCCGCCACGCTGATCCCGCATATGCTGGAAGCGTTCCTGCGGTCGGATCGCGGCTGGCGCAGCCGAAAATCGAAAGTCGCCGCGAAGTCGCGCGGGACCGCTTCCGGCCAGACCAGCGCCAGGCCGGGCGCGGCCGACGCCGATCATTGATTCCGGCGCACGCGCTGCCTTGCCGCCAGATCCCGCGCGAAGCTCAGGAACCGCCGCAGCGCCGGATTGTCGCTCGACGGCGACCACACCGCGCTGAAGGGAACGATGTCCTCGGCCGCCGTCAGCGGCCGCATCGCCAGGTCGGCATGCGCCATGCTGGTCCAGCCTTCCGAGACCAGCGTGATGCCCTCGCCGATGGCGACTATGTGCATCAGCGTTTCCACCGTCACATGACGAGCGGTCACATCCGGGTAGGTGCTGTAGTCCGCGACGCGGCGCACAATATAGTCATGCACCTCCGGCCCCGGCTCCGTGGTGGAGACGATGAATCGTTCGTCGCGCAGTTGCGGCCAGTCCAGCGCATTGCTGCTCGCCAGCGGATGGTGGACCGCCATCGCCACATGCACCCGTTCGCGCCAGAACTCCTCGACGTCGCACCCGGCAACGGGCGCATTGCCGGTGAAGAACGCAATGTCGAGCTGACGCGCCCGGATCGCGCGCAGATGCTCGCGCCGGCCGCCATCCTGAATGTCGAGCTCGACGCCCGGATAGCAGCGCCGATAGGAAGCGACCAGCTCGCGCAGAAAGCCGCCGGCAAGGGTCGTGATTATGCCCACCCGAACCGTGCCTTCCTCGACGCGCCCGGCCGCGCCGGCGCGCTGCAGCACGGCCTCGGCCATCTGGAGAACCGGGATGATGTCGTCCAGGAACCGGCTTCCGGCATCGGTCAACCGGACGCCCGACGTGGTTCGCTCGAACAGGGAAATCCCGATCTCGTCCTCAAAGTCGCGCACATGGCGACTGACGCTGGATACTTTCATGCCGAGCGCACAGGCCGCGCCCGAAAAGCTCATCTGCTCGGCCGCCGCCAGCACATAGCGCAGCGCCCTCATGTCGAATGGAAGTCCGTCCGCCGGCCAGCGCACTGGACGTTCCCAGAGTGGCGGGTTCGTTCCGTCCATCGCCAATGTGCTCCCTCCTCAAGAGCGGCGACGCGGCTTCGGCTGACTCCTCCTTTCAGGCTACGGTTGGCCTGTGCCGCATCATTGTGTCGATAGCTCTGGCGCCCGCGCTAGCGCGGACGTGAAACTGGAAAGCGAAATCGAGAAATTGACTTACTGGGCGCGGCCGTTCACGGTCGCCTTGGCCTTTAGTGCAGCCCCAGTCCGTATCGCCGTCACCGCATCCTAACTGAACATCAACGGCACCATTCGAGGTCAACTCACGCAGGAACACATCGCGGTTGGAATAGACCGAATGCACTATTATGTGCAGGAGACGGGCGACATCCGCCTCGAACGATCTGGTCTCGGCTTCCTCGATGTCTGACGTCATTGCAAAATACCTGGACTGTGCTGCGATGAATCCATGGCCGACGCCAGATGGCCTAATATTGCCTTGCTTTCAAGAATGTCGGGCTTCGGCACGCTGCGATGGGCCTTGACTAGCGCCTCAAGCCACGCGGCGACGGCGACGGGCACATGGGTTCGTCCCGTCAGCCATTCGCCAGCCTGCTCGACGGGAACGCCCAACTCCTCCGCAAGGTCGGCTTGAGTCCAGCGGAGGATGGCGAGGCATTGGCGCAAGCGCGCGGCGATCATGCCCGCACCTCCTGCCGCTGGAACACGACATAGGCAAGCGTGAACAGGACCAGCATGGCGGCGATCAGCCCGGAGATTTGCGGCCAGACGATCAGCAGGCTCTGCATGGTCGGCAGCGGCGCGCCGATCACCGCGCCCTGCATCTGGTGCATGAACAGCGGCCCGACGGAGCGCGCGGCAGGGTCCAGTAACAGCCCCGTGACCTCGCCATAGAGCGTCTGCGGGGAGATGCGGGCGATCGCCTGCTGCCACTCGAAGCGGTTGAGCACGCTCATCGGATCGAACGGGTCGATCGGCGCGACGATCCCCGCGACCAGCGGCGCGATCATGCCCCAGAACACGGTGAGCACTAGCCAGACGGAGAGCGCGGCCAATGCCGAGGTGGCGGGCGAGCGGATTACGGTCGAGAATGCGATTGCGAGCGCGAGCCAGACGCCGGCATAGGCGAGCGTCGCGGCAAGCCAGAACACGCCGCGCACGATATCCGCGCCGGAAGGCGGCAGGCCGAGGAAGAGCATGCCAAGCCCGACCATCATCAGCCACAGTGTCAGGAGGGCGATGGCGATGACCAGCAGGCCGCCGAGGAATTTTCCGAACAGCACGGCGTCGCGATAGATCGGCTGGGCAAGCAGCCGGCTCATGGTGCGCCGGTTGAACTCGCCGTTGATGGCATCAAATCCGAGCGCGATAGCCACCAGCGGCAGCAGGAAGCCGAGAAATGCAGCGAAAGACGGCAACGGCTCGCGCGCCACCGTGAACAGCTTGAGGAACAGATAGGCGTCTTGCGCCGTCGTGTCGCGGATGCGGTCGATGGCGCCGTAGACCGCTCCGATGGCCGTGAGCAGAACCAGCAGCATGATGAGATGCATTCGGGCGCTCGTCATGTGGTCGGCCGCTTCCTTGAGCGCCACCGTGCCCACACCCCTGAACGGAGATCCTTCACGCTGCATTGGCAACCTCCCTGAAGTAACGGTTGTAGGCTTCGTCGAGGCGGGCGCGGCGCAGGTCGAGGTTCTTCAGCCTGCCGCCGGCCTCGACCACGAGTTTTGCGAGATCGGACCGCACATCGCGCGTCGCCTCGACCTGCCAGAGGCCGTGGGAGGCGGATGCAACCGATGTCACGCCGTCGGTCTTGCCCGCGAGTTGGCCGAGGTCGATCCCATCCGCCTCAACATCGATGACGAAGGAACCGCGCCCGATCCTCGCGGCCAGTTCCTCGATCGTGCCGAAGAAGCCGATGCGGCCCTTATTGAACAGCGCCACGCGGCTGCAGATCGACTGCACCACGTCGAGCATGTGCGAGGACAGCAGAATAGTCATGCCGCCGCGCGACAGATCGAGAATGAGGTCGAGCAGCTCCTGCGTCGATTGCGGATCGAGGCCCGAGGTCGGCTCGTCGAGGATCGCTATCCTGCAGTCGCGCATCAGCAGTTCGGCAATGCCGAGGCGTTGGCGCATGCCCCGCGAATAGGTGGCGACCGGACGGTCGGCGGGGGCGCTGAGCCGCACCTTCTCGAGTGCTGCCGCGATGCGCTCCTTCGCCAGTTCGCGCGACATGCCAGCGAGCTTCGCCGTATAGGCGAGGTTCTCCCTGCCGGTCATCGTGTCGTAGAAGCCGACCGAGTCCGGCAGGTAGCCGACCTCGCGCTTGACCTCCAGCGGCCGGCGCAGCGGGTCCTTGCCCAGGATACTGACGCTTCCCTCGCTCGCTTCCGTGAGGCCGAGCAGCATCAGGATCGTCGTGGTCTTGCCCGCGCCGTTGGGACCGAGCAGGCCGATCACCTCACCCTGGTTGACGGAGAGGTCGATGCCGGCCACGGCCACCGCGTCGCCATAGCGCTTGGCGAGGCCCTTCGCTTCGAGAACGACCGTGCTCATCGCCGCCCGTACCTCATTACTGCGCCGCCCAGCACCAGCGCGGCGACGGCGATCACGCCAAGCCCTGCAGCGCCCCACATCGTCGAGGTCCTGACCGTGACGCGGAACTGCACGTTTTCGGAGACGGTGTCGTTGGAGGCCCGCACCGACACCATGTAATCGCCGGCGATCGCCTGTTCGGATGGGGTGATTTTTACATTGACCTCGCCGGTGGAGTTCGGCGCGATCTGGGCAACGTCCCGCGGCTCGAACGCGACGGTCCAGCCGGAGGGCGGCGTGGCGGAAAGCTCCAGATCGGTCGCGGGAGCAGTTCCGGTGTTGACGAGGGTGAAGGTGAAGCTCGACTCTCTGCCGGCCACCGCCTCGCCAGACAGGCGCTCCTGCGGGCCGACGATGGCGACCTGCGGTTCGCCCGTTACGTCGAGGCTGAGCTGCGTGGTTCCGGAAAGCCCTTCGCCGGAAACCTCGAACCCGGCTTCATAGCGCCCGGCTGCGACCCCACGCGATGGGATCACCTCCATCGTGACCGTCTCGATCGCGCCGGCGGCGATGGGCAGGCCGGTGATCTCTTCCGAGCCATAACCCTTCTTGAAGCGTGTCTGGAAGCCGGCCGGCACGCTGGCTGTCAGATTGAACAGCCCGTCTTCCGCGCCTTCGTTCTTCACCTTGATCTTGAAGGAGAAGGTCGAGCGCGCGGTGCCGCGTAACGCAGGCAATTCCGGCTCAAGCGAAAGGCCGGAGGCGGCCTCCTCGGTTTCCGACAGGCGCACCACAAGCGGCAGGGTCACCGTCTCTGCTGCGGTGCGGGCGCGGACCTCGATGGCGTGTTCGCCGTCGGTGAAAGCGTCTTCCGGAGGGGTGAGTTCGAGCGTCAGTCGCTCGGTCGAATCCGGCGAGACGATCGCTGCCGTCACCTCCCGGCCGCCGCCTTTCAGCGACCACGCCCAGCCTTCCGGCACGCCCGACACTTCGATCGTGGCGCGCTGGGGCGGCAGCTTTTCATTGCGCAGCGACAGCGAAACCGACTGCGTTTCGCCCGGCTTGATGGTCATCTCTGGCCAGGACGTCGTCAGCCAGAAGCCGCTGAGTTCGGCGGATTGCTGCGCCGCAGTGGTTTCCTGTGCGCCAAGCGGCAGCGGCGCCATCAGCATTGCGCCGAGCGCGGCTGCCATCAATGTTGTGGTGAATGTCCTCATCATGTTCTCCCGTATTCACAACGAACAGTCAGCAAAGCGGAAGGCGCGTCCTAACGAACGACGAGCAGGAGCCGCGCCCCTCCCCGGAAGAGATCGAGCGCGATGGTGCCGCGCGTTTCGCCGAGCAGCCGCGTCAGTTCGGCCACGGTCCCGACTGGCCGGCGGTTGACGGCGACGATGACGTCGCCGGTGCGCAGACCGGCCTGTGCGGCAGGACTGCCCGGAGCCACGTTGGCGACCAGCACGTTGCCGGACGCATCCTGGAAATCTGCACCAGCCAGACGGTCGGGCATGGCTCTCGCAGAGGCGCGCGAGGGACTCGATTCGCCATTCACGGTCAGAGTCGCCGTCCGCCGGGCGCCATCGCGCAGATAGGCGATCTCCACCCTCGAGCCCGCAGGCGACAGGCCGATGCGGTTGCGCAAATCGGCCGAACCCGAGATCTCGCGCCCGTCGGCGGCAATGATGATGTCACCGGCCTGAATGCCGGCCTGTGCTGCGGGCGAGCGATCCTCGACGCTGGCGACGACCGCGCCAAAACTGGCATCGATGCCCAGAGCCTCGGCAAGGTCGGGGGTCAGGTCCTGGATCGAGACGCCGATGCGTCCGCGCCGGACCTCGCCATGCTCAATTAGCTGCGTCATCACCGCCGATGCCATGTCGATGGGAACGGCGAAGCCGATGCCGACATTGCCGCCGGCCGGCGCGATGATCGCGGTGTTGATGCCGACAAGCTGGCCGTCCGCCGTCACCAGCGCGCCGCCCGAATTGCCGGGATTGATGGAAGCGTCGGTCTGGATGAAGTCTTCATAGCCTTCGACGTTCAGCCCACTACGGCTCAGCGCGCTGACGATGCCGGAGGTAACGGTCTGGCCGAGCCCGAACGGATTGCCGATGGCGACCACGCTGTCGCCGACGCGCAGACGCGACGGATCGCCCAGCCGCAGGGCGGTCAGGTTGGACGCATCGACCCTGAGCAAAGCGATGTCGGTCGCCTTGTCGCTGCCGACCAGTTCGGCAGTGAAGCGGCGGCGATCCTTCAGCGTGACGGCGATCTCGCTCGCGCCGTCGACGACATGGTGGTTGGTGAGAATGTAACCCTTGTCCGCGTCGACGATGACGCCGGACCCAGCGCTCATGCGGGGCCTTTGCTGTGGCATCTGCGGCAGGTCGAAGAAGCGGCGGAAATAGGGATCGTTGAAGAGCGGGTTGGTTTCGGCAGGTGCGCGGGAGGTGACCGCGATGTTGACCACCGCGGGTGTGATCTCCTCCAGCACGTCAGGCAATGAACGCTCGACATGCCCGCCGGATGCCACATCCTGTGCGGCAGCGGGCTGCACGGCGCCACCGGAAAATGACAATGCAAGGCACGTGACAAGGATGGCGACAATCTGCGGGGCGCGAGGCAGGCCGATGAACATTGTCGATCTCCCGATATTTTTCCTTCGTGTTGGATGCGACGATCCCGTCGTGCCGGAAGAGATCTTCCGCCGCCGGTCCTTCGCGCGTCTGGTTCGATTGGAAATGAACCCCGCCCGGAGGCGAGGTTCCTGGATCATTGTGGCCGGCCGTCTCGCGAGAGGGCCGACACCTGCGCCGCCGCCTGGAACATCAGCGCGGAGGCCGCCGTGCGCCGATCCCATCCAGCCATCACGAGCCTGTCGAGCAGGGTTTCGATCAGCGGGGCCAATGCCGTGCGCGCCTCCGCATCGTGCGACAGGAACTCGGACGGCGGATGATGCGGCACAGGTACATGGTCAAAGTCTGGCATGAGGCTCATGTCAGTCTCCGATCTATGCTTTGCTCCTGACCGCTCCTGATACGGGAGCGGTCACTTTCAGCGCCAGATCCTCAGAAGTCCATGCCGCCGGCGGGCATCGCCGGGGCCGTTTCCTTCTTCGGCTTCTCCGCGATCATCGCCTCGGTGGTCACCAGCAGGCCGGCGACGGACGCCGCATCTTGCAAGGCAGTGCGTACCACCTTGGCAGGATCGATCACGCCCTGCGCGAACAGGTCGCCATATTCGTCGGTCTGGGCGTTCCAGCCGAATGCGAAGTCGGTCTTTTCGCGCAGCTTGCCGACGATGATCGAACCTTCCGCGCCCGCGTTCTCGGCGATCTGGCGCACGGGCGCCTCAATGGCCCGGCGCACGATCTCGACTCCGTGCTTCTGGTCGGTGTTGTCCACCTGAACGTTGTCCAGCGCCTTCTGCGCCCGCAGCAGCGCCACGCCGCCACCGGGCAGAATGCCTTCCTCGACCGCCGCGCGGGTGGCATGCAACGCGTCGTCGACGCGGTCCTTCTTCTCCTTGACCTCGACCTCGGTCGCGCCGCCGACGCGGATGACGGCCACGCCGCCGGCGAGCTTGGCGAGACGCTCCTGAAGCTTCTCGCGGTCGTAGTCGGAAGTGGTCTCTTCGATCTGGGTCTTGATCTGCTTCACGCGGCCCTCGATCTCGGCCTTTGAACCGGCGCCATCGACGATGGTGGTGTTCTCCTTCTCGATGACGACCTTCTTGGCCCGGCCGAGCATCTCAAGCGTGACGTTCTCCAGCTTGATGCCGAGATCCTCGCTGATCGCGGTGCCGCCGGTTAGGATGGCGATGTCCTCCAGCATGGCCTTGCGGCGGTCGCCGAAGCCCGGTGCTTTGACAGCCGCGACCTTCAAACCACCCCGCAGACGGTTGACGACGAGCGTGGCCAGAGCCTCACCCTCGACGTCCTCGGCGATGATGACAAGCGGCTTGCCGGACTGGACGACCGCTTCGAGCACGGGAAGCATGGCCTGAAGGTTGGAGAGCTTCTTTT
Source organism: Nitratireductor indicus C115 (assembly GCF_000300515.1). Classification (GTDB taxonomy): domain Bacteria; phylum Pseudomonadota; class Alphaproteobacteria; order Rhizobiales; family Rhizobiaceae; genus Nitratireductor; species Nitratireductor indicus. The sequence continues at coordinate 105,220 of NZ_AMSI01000015.1, read as the reverse complement.
CATGGATCAGGACATAGGGGTCCTCGAACTCGACCCGCATCTTGTCCTGATTGGTGATGAAGTAGGGGCTGAGATAACCGCGGTCGAACTGCATGCCTTCGACCACTTCCAACTCGGTCTCGGCGGTCTTGGCCTCCTCGACGGTGATGACGCCCTCGTTTCCGACCTTTTGCATGGCTTCGGCGAGGAAGCGGCCGATCTCGGCATCGCCATTGGCCGAGATGGTGCCAACCTGCGCGATCTCGTCGTTCTTCGAGATATTGCGCGCGTTGGCCTTAAGCTCGGCCACCACGGCGTCGACCGCCTTGTCGATGCCGCGCTTCAGGTCCATCGGGTTCATGCCCGACGCCACCGCCTTCGCGCCTTCCTTGACGATGGCTTGGGCGAGGACGGTCGCGGTCGTGGTGCCGTCGCCGGCGAGATCATTGGTCTTCGAGGCGACCTCGCGCACCATCTGGGCGCCCATGTTCTCGAACTTGTCCTCAAGCTCGATCTCCTTGGCGACCGAAACGCCATCCTTGGTGATGCGCGGCGCGCCGAACGACTTGTCGATGACAACGTTGCGGCCCTTGGGACCCAGCGTCACCTTGACGGCGTTGGCGAGAATATCGACGCCGCGCAGCATCTTCTCGCGGGCTTCGGTGTTGAACTTGACTTCCTTGGCAGCCATTGGATCACTCCTTCAATAGGCAGCTTTCGTTGACTGGTTGGTGGGACTGGTTAATGGTCGACGAATCCGTCAGGCGGCCTTCTTCAGCGTGGCGGGCTGTTCGATGACGCCCATCACGTCGCTTTCCTTCATGATGAGCAGGTCTTCGCCGTTGAGCCGGATCTCGGTGCCGGACCACTTGCCGAACAGGATGCGGTCGCCGACCTTGACGTCGAGTTCAATGATCTTGCCCGCATCGTCGCGCGCACCCGGGCCAACGGCGATGACTTCGCCTTCGCTCGGCTTTTCCTTGGCGGTGTCGGGGATGATGATACCACCCGCGGTTTTCTCGTCGGCTTCGATGCGGCGAACCAGGATACGGTCATGTAATGGACGGAACGTCATATCGTTCTCCTCAAGGACAAACAGATTTTGAGAGATCCCTCCGCGCCGATCCGGGAGGACCAGAGCGGGGCCGCGCAACCCTTGTCGGCGTCGCGCGCATAGCGATCTGGTTTTGGCGTTTTTCGATTTCAAGAGGGAAAGGCAAAAATTTTGGCACTCGCCGGAACCAGCTGCTAGTGCCATGGAATCATGAGCTAAAGTCGCGCCCACTTGGTCGCGACAGGACTTGAATTTTCCTACCGATCGAACAAAATCTCACGATCGTCGCCTCGGATTTAAGGGGTCGAAACTTGATCGACATGGGGTTCCGGAACGGCAACAACGGAAGGAGGAATACGATGGGCCGAACCGCTTTTTCGACGATCATTCCCTCGCTCGCGCCGCAGGCCGACGACATCGCGCTCGACCGGCTGCTCTCGCCGGCCCGCCACTACCGGCATCCCGACGACGTACTGCGTGACGCCACGCTCGACCGAGGCGAGAAGCGCGCCATCCTGTCGTCATGGGCGTCAGATGCCTGTGCGGTGGATTCGATGCCTGCCTTGCGTCAGCCGCCGGGCGCGCAGAAGCCGGTGGCCTTCGACGACATCATGGATGCGCTGCGCCGGCTCGACCGGGATGCGAGCGATCGCGAGCGAGTTGTCCGGCATTCGGCGGGCGAAAGGGAAAGGCTGGACGCATAGAAGGAGTAAGCAATGGCAGCAATCGTCAGTCGCGAATTTCGCATGCAGATGGATGGCTACGGCCTGACCACGGCAGAGATCCACTATCACTTGCCGGATCACCCGAGCTTGCTGCAGGTCTATGTCTGGCAGGACTACGATCTGGCGCCTGGGTTTCCTGAATTGAGGGGCTTTCTTGACTACTGGACCGAGACGTTGGAGGGCGCGCTGCACTCGGTGAGCATCGCCCACCATCGGTTAATCCAGCCTTCCGAGTGGAAGGCGGTCGATGGGATCATATCCATTCACTGATCGACGGAGGCCGGCCACAGTCAGGCTGATCCTGCGGTCCGAATAGATAGATCAACGCAGGAGTGCTCGTATCCGGCAGGGGCGTCCCGCGCCGATCAGGGCTTTGTCATTTTTCAACCAGTTACCAGGCTTCCCGTAAATCCTCGATGCCGGCCCGGTGGCGATCAGGCTCGCCGCCAGATCGTGATCGACCGGGCCCGGAACGGAAATGATCCACCATAGGTCTTTCCCGCATGTCTTCCGAGATCGAAAGAAAAAAGTCAGGCTGGGCTCCCAACCCTGAACCCATTGAAATCGAGCAGGGAATTTTTTCCTTGCCAACCTCTTGAAACCGAAAAACCGCGCAACCAGATCGATCCTGCGCCGCTGCCAAAAAAGGGGTGGCGCCCGGGTGAACCGGACCATCTTGTACCCATGTTGCTTCAAGGAGGATGTGGCTATGAGAACCACGACTTTCGATTTTACTCCCCTGTTCCGGTCGAGCGTTGGCTTCGACCGAATGCTGCACGCGCTCGAAGCCGCAAACCGCGTAGAGAGCATCGACAACTGGCCTCCCTATGACATCGCCCGGCTTGGCGAGGACGACTACCGCATCACCATGGCGGTGGCCGGCTTCAGCCAGGACGAGTTGACGATTACGCAGGAGCAGAACCTGCTGATCGTCGCCGGCCAGAAGTCGGGTGACGACAATGTCGAGTATCTCCACCGCGGCATTGCCGGGCGTTCGTTCCAGCGCCGCTTCCAGTTGGCCGACCATGTGCGGGTTGAGAACGCGAGCTTGGTCAATGGGCTGCTGACCATCGAACTCAAGCGCGAAATCCCCGAAGAGATGAAGCCGCGCCGGATCGAGATCACCAGCGAAGCCACACCGGCGCGGATCGAAGCCAACACGCACACCGCCGAGAAGATCGCAGCCTGATTCGACGATCAACAAGCGATCACGAGGCGCCGGGCATCCGCCCGGCGCCAACGGCAAAGCTGTGCACAATCGAGAACAGAAAGGAGAATGACCATGAACGTACGTGACCTTATTCCATGGGGCCGCAACACGAGCACCAGCCAGGCTCCCACCGTCTATCGTGAGGACGAGCGTAACCCGTTCCTGTCGCTGCATCGCGAAGTGAACCGGCTGTTCGATGATGTCTTTCGTTCCTTTGACCGAAACCTGCCGGCTCTTGGCGCTCTGTCCGGATTCGGAGCAGGATGGCCGAGCGTTGAAATCTCCGAGACCGACAAGGAGATCCGCATAACCGCCGAGGTGCCCGGTCTCGAGGAAAAGGACATCGAAGTCCTGCTTGATGATGGCGTGCTGACGCTGCGCGGCGAGAAGCGCTCCGAAACCGAAGACAAGGAGAAGCAGTTCTCCGAACGGATCTACGGTCGCTTCGAGCGTCGCATTCCGGTCGGCACGGAAATCGTCGAGGACAAGATCGACGCTAGGTTCAAGAATGGCGTGCTCAACCTCGTCCTTCCCAAGACCGAGAAGGCGCAGTCGCAGGTCAGGCGTATCGCCATCAACAGCTGACGCACGGCAACCTGACCGGCGGCTCCCGCCGCCGGTCAGGTCCGTCGCCAACGGATGGAGGCATGACTATGGAGATGGAAGTCAACGACAAGCCCGGCGGCAACACAAATGCTCATCGTCGCCACACAAGAGCCAACGACAACCGGCGGACGCCGCTGGGCATGGGGCGGTCTGTATTTCCCGACGACGCGGTCGCGCGTATTTTCAGGCCATCGCGCTCCGCAACCACATCGGCGCCTGCGCGGAACGGCTGGAAGCTGGTGTTCGAGGCCCGCAGCGCGTCCTTCATAGAGCCGCTGATGGGCTACACCGGAAGCAAGGATACCTTGCAGCAGGTCGAGTTGTGCTTCCCGACACTCGACCAGGCTGTTCGCTATGCCGAACGTCAGGGTCTTCAATACAGGGTTCAGACAATGGAGCAGGACAGGAAAAACGAGACGGACGATGACAGGCGGGCAAGCCGCACGTTCTCGGATTCGACACTGGATCGGCTGGGCCTGTCGCGGCTTTCGGAAACTTATGGCCGCGCCATGATCGGTGCCGCCAACCGCAACGATCCCGACGGATCCGCGAACTGGGCTGCGCCTATGAAAATAGTCAGCGATCGTACTTTGTCGCTGGACGCGAAACGCTCGATTCTCATGAACTGGGCCTACACCGAATACCTGATCGATCAGGCGACCAACGAAGGCATGCCCGAAAACGGACGGCCCTCCAGGCTCGACGAAGTGGAGCAGGCCCTGCTCGCTCTCGAGCGCGACGTGTCGGAGAACCAGTCGCGGAAAGAAGCGGCATGAGGTGGATCATGGACCCTTTTGTTGTTTTCGATAGCCAGCAGGTCCTGCCTGACAGATTTGCGCTGACGCTGGCTGCCGCCATGCGCAGCCGCGCACTGAAAGCCGGAAAGGAGCCTCGAATCGACAGGAGAGACCTGCCGGCACAGGACCTCGCACTTCACGAGATCGCCGCCGGCGCCTTCACGGATGAGGAACTTGCGCCCTTCCGTGTCGGGCAGCGGCGACCGCTGCGGATTGATCCCGGCAGGGATCGGCTTCGCATCGGTCATTCTGACGTCCCGGATCACGCCGGGACGATCCACTGACGAGCAACAAACCGGACAATAAGGAGGATAGGATGCTGAAGTACTTCGAAAATCGGTCGGCTTTCGATGTCATCAACATCATCGTCGGCCTGGGTCTTGCGCTTAGTCCGTGGTATCTCGGCTATACGGCTGAGCCGTATGCGGCCTGGAACGCCTGGATTGTTGGCGCAGCCGTCGCGATCATCGCCAGCATCGCGCTGGTTGCGTTCTATGAGCTCGAAGAATGGACAAATCTTGGGCTCGGCCTGTGGGCGATCATTGCCCCGTGGTTGCTGAGCTTTGCACACCTCGACGCAGCGACTATTGCGCATGTCGTGGCGGGTCTGGTGATCGCGTTCGTTGCCGCCAGCAGTCTTTGGTCGACGCCGGGGCGGCCATATTCGACCGCTTGAGCCATTCACTGGCCCGGCTTCGTGCCGGGCCAGTATTCTCCGCCTGCAGGGAAGCCACCGGCCGTAGGCATCAGTCAAACAATCGCCGTTCTTTCGAGGGGATTGTCACGGAGATGAACAAGAAGACCCAGTTCAATATCGGCTACTGGATTGCAGCGCTTTTCATCTTCATGCTCTTCCAGTATGTGTTCACGACCGTCACGCAGGTCGTGCAGATTCCCTACAGTCAGTTTGAGACCTATCTCGACGAGGGCGTGATTGCGGAAGTGGCGGTATCGGACCGCTTCATCCAGGGAACATTTAAGGAGCCGGTCGACGGCCGCCAAATGTTCATCACCACGCGAGTAGAGCCGGATCTGGCGCGTCAGCTCCTGGAGCGGGATGTCGTCGTCACCGGGCAGATCGAGAGTACATTCCTGCGCGATCTTCTGTCGTGGATCGTCCCGGTCGCGCTGTTCGTCGGCGTCTGGATGTTCATGCTCCGGAGGATGGGTGCCGGAGGATTGGGGGGTGGTCTCATGCAGATCGGCAAATCCAAGGCCAAGGTCTATGTCCAGTCCGACACCGGCGTAACCTTCAAAGACGTCGCCGGCGTCGACGAGGCCAAGGACGAACTCAAGGAGATTGTCGACTTCCTCAAAGACCCGGACGGCTATGGACGGCTAGGGGGGCGTATGCCGAAGGGCATTCTGCTCGTCGGTCCGCCCGGCACCGGCAAGACACTGCTTGCAAAAGCCGTCGCCGGCGAAGCGGGCGTGCCGTTCTTCTCTATCTCGGGTTCGGAATTCGTCGAGATGTTCGTCGGCGTCGGCGCCGCGCGTGTGCGCGATCTCTTCGAGCAGGCACGTGCCAAGGCGCCCGCCATCATCTTCATTGACGAGCTCGATGCGCTCGGCCGCGCACGCGGCATCGGCCCGATGGCAGGCGGGCATGACGAAAAGGAGCAGACGCTGAACCAGCTTCTTGTCGAGTTGGACGGCTTTGATTCATCCACGGGCCTTGTTCTGCTCGCAGCAACCAACCGCCCAGAAATCCTAGACCCGGCTTTGCTGCGCGCGGGTCGTTTCGACCGGCAGGTTCTCGTCGACCGGCCGGACAAACACGGCCGCGTGCAAATCCTGAACGTGCACTTGAAGAAGGCGAAGCTTGCGCCGGACGCCGAACCGGAAAAAATCGCGGCGCTAACCCCCGGCTTCACGGGAGCCGACCTCGCCAATCTTGTCAACGAAGCCACGCTGCTTGCCACCCGCCGTAAGGCGGATGCCGTGACGATGGAGGATTTCAACAACGCCGTCGAGCGTATCGTCGCCGGCCTTGAGAAGCGGAACCGGCTGCTTAATCCGAAGGAACGCGAGATCGTCGCCTATCACGAGATGGGGCATGCGCTGGTGGCCATGGCGCTGCCCGGCGTCGATCCGGTCCACAAAGTCTCGATCATTCCGCGCGGCATCGGCGCGCTAGGCTATACGATACAGCGCCCCACCGAAGACCGTTTCCTGATGACGCGCGAAGAGTTGGAGAACAAGATGGCAGTCCTTCTCGGCGGTCGCGCAGCCGAGAAGATCGTGTTCGGACATCTTTCCACCGGCGCGGCGGACGACCTTGCCAAGGTCACCGACATCGCCCGCGCCATCGTCACCCGCTACGGCATGTCGGAGAAGCTCGGCCATGTCGCGCTGGAGAAGGACAGGCGCTCCTTCCTCGCCACCGACCAGTCCTGGTACGGGCCGCAGGAGCGCGGCTATTCCGACGAGACGGCGGCAACCGTCGACGAGGAGGTGCGCCGGATCGTCGACGATAACTTTAACCGGACCGTGGACCTGCTCGCGGGACGCCGAGAGTTGCTTGAGCGGACCGCCCGCCGCCTGCTTGAGCACGAGACGTTGGACGAACGGGAGATACGAGAGTTTGTCGGCATTCCGGAAGGTCCTGAATGTTCCGATGAGGACGAACCAACTACGACATAAGCTGCCGAAAGAGTTCCAAAGCTGCGCATCATTGTTATACACAGCGAAACATCGCAGCTCTGACATCTTGCGAATACCGAAGACGCTTTGCTTCCTTCATAGACAAGACCTCACCTCCCTCGAGTAGTCTGGCGATCTCAGCCGCGACCTGATCGGCAGCGATCATGAGAGCGGCATCGAGGTGGACATAGCGTTGTGTCACCCCTCTCGGCCCATGCCCGAGCAGGCCCGAGATCGTAAGTTCGCTAAACCCCAGCGAGGCCGCTATGCTGGCGAAGGTGTGGCGCAGCACATGCGGCGTCACATTCTCCAGACCGGCTCGGGCGCACACCCGGTCGAGGACACGCACGACCCCGATGAAATGACCGTCGCCCCAATCGGCGGGAAAGACATAGGGCGACGTGCTGCGCTGCCCCTGGCTCATCAGTTCCATGATCGCGGCGTCACCGGCCGCCCTCATCTGCGCACCGGACTTGGTGTCGGGGAAGGCTACGCAATTGTTGTCCGGCTCTACCCACTCCTTGCGCATTGCCAGCACTTCCATCCGCCTGAAGCCGGTCAGCAGCATGACGCGGATGGCCGCGAGGCCGGTCGGATGCTCGCCTTCGCGCTCCATCTGCTTCATGACTTTGCCAAGGTGCCGGACCTCGCCCGCGCTCAGACGCCGTTTCAGCTTGTTTGAGGCGATGACCCGAACGCCGTTCGCAGGGCTCTGTTCGATGATCCCGAGCCGGCGGGCATGATTGAGCAGGCTTCGAAGCGTGCTGATAGCGCGCCCGGCCACGCCCGCGCCGCCCGACGTCTGGCCGCCGCGCCCGGCCCGGCGTTCCCGCGCCGACCTGCCGACGGCGATGTCGGCCTGGAGGCGCTCAATATCGGCCAGTTTCAGATGGGCGACGACGCGCGTTCCGATCAACGGCTTGATGTGCTGCTCGATACGGCTGCGATCACCGGCCACCGACGAGGGCTTGATGGGACGCCTGTTTCTCCCGAGCAGCCGCCCGGCCTCGGCCTCTTCCAGATACCAGTCGCAGACCTCGGCCACCGTCATCCCTTCGCGGGCGGCCCGCCGTTCCTGCGAGGGATCGGCGCCGTCGATCACCGATGCCAGCTTCTTCTTGGCAAGATCGCGGGCCGTCTCCACCGTGAGAACACCATACTGCCCGATCACTAACCGGCGCGTGCGGCGCTCCTCGTTTCGATACTGGATGATGAAGGTCTTCGTTCCGGACGGCTTCGTCCGCACGCCGAACCCGCGCACCTCCGTATCCCAAACGAACACATCGCGGTTGGGATCGCGCTCCAGCGCGTCGACGAGTCTCTTTGTAAGTTTCGGCATTGTGTCAATCCTTCAAATTCTGCTTTTCCTTCGGTTCGGTCGATCGCTACGGAGGAGGCGCGCGCGATCCGCCGAATCTGCTTCCCCGGGCAGGTGCAGCATGGCCGGGGAAGCAGGGGGGAAGCAGCAGAACGGAAATCCACGGCATAACAAGCGTATGCCCGGCGGAAAGGGTGTCAACGTAAGTTATTGAGGTATAGGGGTTTTTCGTAGTTTTGCGGTTTAATACTTGCTGGAGCGAAAACTGCCCGGACGGGTTGCCAAGGTTGGGGTCGTGAGTTCGAATCTCATCGCCCGCTCCAAATTTCCTGCAAACATTAGAATTTTCGCACCGGGATCAAGGCTAGCGCCTTGTCTCCGCGTGTGACTATCGGGGCCGTTGGCCAGCCGATTTACCGACTTCCCCAAAACGAATGCGGTTCACTGCGGCGGCAAGGCGGAACGCACGCTGCCCAGCCCGATCGAGCCGCCATTTTCGGGCATTTCCGTCATTTCTATCCTCACCCACACCATGCCATGCGCTTCAACAGCGGGATAAGCCTGCACGCATGCATTTCTTGGCGGCGGCCCAAGCCTGGCCCGCACACACCGCCCCTCAGGGTCAAACGCAAGACCATGATAAGCGCAGATCAGCTGATCGCCCTCGAGCCGACCGTTCGACAGCGGCAGCATCCGGTGCCAGCATTCGTCATCCAGTGCGGCAGGGTCCCCGTTTTCCCTGCGAAACAAGACCAAAGGCCGGTCGCCGGCATTGCAGGCGAGAAGGTGGCGCCCCACCTCCCCGCTTTCTGCAACTGCGACCCAGACAGCTCTCGCATGCCCGCTCAAAGCGTGTCTTCCTCGACCATGCGCCCGCCACTTTCGGCCACGAGCTTGCGGATACGCTCGTCGGAATAACCGAGCAGCCGCTTGGCAGTCACATTGATCGTGCGTTTCTCTCCGGCTTCGTCGGCCCCCAGCCGCACCAGTGGGATTGCCGATTCGCCCTCCGCCTCGGGGTGTTGCGCCTTGAAACGCTCAAGCGCTGCATGCGCATTCTCATAGGCAAGATCGTAGTCTTCCCCCATCTGATCGCAGAACTTGCGCGCCCATCGTTCCCCGAACTGGCCATGGCTCACCTCATCGGCCATTTCATAGTCCTTGAGCAACGCGGAGAATTCATCGCCCATCTGGCGGAACGCATCGCGATGCTGGGTCTGCGTATCGGTACTGACCTCGCCTTCCGCGATCACGCTGACCATGATCATGCGTTCCACGGGCGATTTCAGCTGCATGAATTCTTCAAAGCCCGGTGCCTTGGCTGGAAACTGCCCGACGCGCCCCTCATAGCGGTCGAGCACATTGAGCAAGAGCTCAACGTGCCGGCATTCGTCCCAGGCGATGCGCGCGGCCTCATAGTGAAACTGCCAGGGGCATTGATGATATTCATAGACATACCGCGCAAAGATTTCGGCTGCTTCCAGCTCGCTGAAGACGAGGTCGTGCGCGACGCGTTGCATGTCGCCCTTGAAATCACCGGGATAAAGCGGCATCGGCGCGACCGCCGGTAGATGCTCCACCTCCTGAGGCCAGTTCGGCATGGGCTGCGGGCGCGGCTCCTGCCCCACGAACTGCCCCTTCAGAAAATCGCCCGAGCGTGCCGAAAGATCCCAGAGCGCACCTGCGGGCAACGCATGTCCGCTGGCCCGGGAAGCAAGCAACGAAAGCCCCTTGGCGAGATGCTCCTTCTCATCCTCGACGATGCGCTTCAGAAAGCGGATCGACGGATCATCCACATAAGGCGGGCAGGCTTCGATATGGCGCTGGTAGTCCGCGAGAAGCGCAGGCTTCACCAACAGGAGAAGTCCGCGCATGAATAATTCCGGGTCGTCGGTCTCCTCCATCGCCTTGAAGGCAGGAGCGGTACGAGTGCGAAAAGTCGCGACCAGGTCCGGCGGTACGCGCAGCTCTTCGAGCCGCTTCTCGATCCACATGGCGTGTTCCGCATCCTCATAGAGCATGCGCCCAAGCCACAGCTTCTCCGGCATCTCGCGGATTTTCGGCAGCCACAATCCGGCAAGCCGGGCAATCTCCACTTCCACCGTATAAAGAATGGCAAGCTTGCGGGCGTTTTCACGCACATCGTGCAGCTCGACGGGGTCGCGCCGCGTATAGTTCTTCGCAGTCGTCGTCATGTCACTCTCCAAATCAGTTTGCCAATCCAGATTAGGAAGAAGTTTGAGAAAATGGATTGCGTTATGATCTCGGATTGACCATTCTTTGAAAAAAATGGTCTTTCTTTTCGTGCAAGGCGAAATTTCCGATATGAGCACTCGTTTCGACCGGCTGGACATCAAGATCCTGAACGTCCTCCAGGAGGAGGGCCGCATTACCAATCTCGATCTGGCAGCCCGCGTCGGGCTTTCCTCAGCACCCTGCCTGCGTCGGGTCAGGGCTCTGGAAGACAGTGGCGTGATCCGCAGATATGTGGCCCTGCTTGAGCCGCAAGCTGTTGGTCTCAATCTGGAATTTGCGGTTGACATTCGCCTGAAGACCCAGACTCGGGACCTAACGGAGAGTTTCGAGCGGCGCATTCTTCGCATGCCGGAGATCGTCGAATGCTGCCTCACAGCCGGCGAATGGGATTATGCCCTGCGTGTTCTGGTGCCAAGTCTGGAGGAGTATCAGACATTCCAGCTCGACAAGCTGATGACAGGCAACAGTGAGATTGCCGCAATGCGTTCCACGATCATCATGCGCAAGATAAAGTCGACGACGCGGCTTCCGGTCGAAGGCGCGTGAAAAATACGTCCCGCATATTGAAATCCGCTCAGTGTGCGACTTGAAAATTCCGCCTATGCTGCAGGCGAATACATCCGGTGAAATGCTCTGGCCCCGTGAATGCTTGGCCGTGATCGAACATCAACCCGAAGTCCAGTGAGACTGCCATGGACCCCGTTTCTGCAATCGTTGCGTTTTCCGTGGCCGCCGGGTTGCTGACGATCACACCCGGCCTGGATACGGCGCTCGTTTTGCGCACCGCGACCGTCGAAGGCGCAAGACAGGCCATGGCCGCGGGGTCCGGCGTGGTTGCTGGCGTCCTGGCATGGGGGCTGCTCGCCTCCCTGGGTCTCGGCGCCCTGCTGGCTCTCTCGGAAATCGGCTATCGCATCCTGCAATATGCGGGCGCGGCCTATCTGCTCTGGCTGGGATCGCGCATGATATGGGCAGCCTTGCGTCCGCACGCCGGCGCGATTGAGAAACCGGTGGCCGATCTGGTTCGGCCGGAGCGGAACGGAACAGGATTTGGCTGGTTCTGGCGCGGCCTGATGACCAATTTGCTGAATCCGAAAGTGGGGGTTTTCTACGTCAGCTTCCTGCCGCAGTTCATTCCCGCCGACATTCCTGTCGTTGCCTTCAGTGTCGGCCTGGCCGCCATCCACGCCGCGATGGGCCTTTTATGGTTCGCCGCAATCACCTTGGCGACACGCCCTTTTGCCGAGCTCCTCAAGCGCCCGGCATTTACCCGCGCCATCGATGGCCTCACGGGCTCGGTCCTTGTGGCCTTCGGCGTCAGGCTCGCCCTTGAAAGGCGCGGCTGAAGCGAACCTCACGCCGTCAGAACGGGCTCAATAGGTGCCGGGATAGCTACCGCCGTCGATCAGCAGGTTCTGGCCGGTGATGAAGCCCGCATGGGCGCTGCATAGAAAGGCGAAATAAGCGCCGATTTCCTCTGTACGTCCATATCGCCCTGCCGGATTTCCGCTCGCACGCTCCTTCCAGATCTCGTCGAAGCTTTTGCCCGAACCCTCAAGCATGCCGTGAATGTGCTCGCGCTGCGCATCACTGTCGAAAATGCCGGGCAGGAGGTTGTTGACTGTCACGTTGCGCGCAACTGTCATCCGGGCGATGCCCGCCGTAAAGCCGACGAGGCCCGAGCGTGCGCCGTTGGAAAGGCCAAGTTCCGGCTGCGCGATCTTTACGCTGCGCGAGGCGATGCTGACGATGCGCCCGAAGCCGCGTTCCATCATCCCGTCCACCGTCGCCTTGATCATCTCGATGGGCGGCAGCATCATCAGGTCGATGGCCGCGATCCAGTCGTCGCGGGTCCAGTCCCGAAAATCACCGGGCGGACAACCGCCCGCATTGTTCAGGAGAATATCAGGATCGGGACACGCCTCAAGCGCGGTCGCCCGGCCCTCGGGCTTGGTGACATCGGCTGCGACCGGCGTGACCTCGGCGCCCGTCGCAGCGCGGATTTCCTCAGCCGTCTCGTTCAGCACCACGGCGTTGCGAGCAACGATGGTAACGGCCACCCCCTCACGCGCCAGCGCCATGGCGCAGGCCTTGCCCATGCCCTTGCTGGCTCCCGTCAGAAGCGCCTTGCGGCCGCGAATACCGAGGTCCATCCACCATCCTCCTTGCCGTTTTGTCGGAAACGGCGGGCAAGGCCTGGACGCCTGTCCCGCCGCATCGTTTCATGCCAGCCTATTCGGCGGCCACCACCGAGGGCGAAACGCGGAAACCATAGCGCTCCTCCAGACCGAGCTTGCGCACGGCATCGACACCGGCCTGAAGGGCCGCACCCGAGATCGGCTTCAGCGGCTTGCGCAGCGGACCGGAAGGCAGGCCGATCATCCGCATCAGCGTCTTGATGGCGACCGGGTTGATCGCGGAATAGGCGAAATGCAGCATCGGCAGATTGGCGAGCCACGCCTCGCGGCAAGCGAAGGCATCCTCGCCCGTCTTCCACGGCTTGGAGATGACGGCCATCTCCTGCGGGATGATGTTGCCGGTCATGTTGGCCGTGCCGTGACCGCCCAGCGACATGGTGGGAATGACGAGGCCCAGATTGGGCGAGCAGCAGCACATGATGGACATATCGGGCTTTGCAGCGCAGACCTGCGCCACCTGGCCAACGCGCGTGGTGGATTCCTTCAGCACCACCATGTTGGGATGCTTGGCGAGCTTGAGGATATCCGTCCAGTGCAGGTCAGTCTTTACCCGCGGCGGGTTGTTGTAGAAGCCGATGGGAAAATCCTCGGCGTCGCAGACTTCCAGAGCATAGTCGGTGATCGCGTCATTGTCGGCGCAGATATAGGCGGGCGCTGCGATGATGGCTCCATCCGCGCCCTCGGCCTTCGCGTAGCGCACATAGTCGATGGTTGTTTCGGTGTTGTTGCCCGTGCAACCGTAATACATCAGCATGTTGCCGGGCTTCATCTTCGCCGTCTGCGAAATGATGGCGCGGCGCTCTTCCGGCGACAGCATGGAAACCTCGCCGGTCGATCCCATGATCAGAACCGCCTCGGTGCCGTTCTCGGCATGCCAGTTCAAAAGCGTGCGAAAGCCTTCGAAATCGATGGACCCGTCATTGTTCATCGGGGTCACGAGAGCGACGAAGGAACCCTTTGGCTTGATGTGCGACATGGTCTTGTCCTTTTGCTTAGAAGAATTGCGGCGCGAGCCACTTCGGCAGCCCGAGCACGATCGATGGGAACCACAGGGACAGGCAGGCGACGAGCACCGTCAGCCCGCAAATGGGCAATACCGCCAACATGGCGCGGCCAAGCCGCACCTCGCCGATCTGCGAGGCGATGAGCAGGCAGATGCCATAGGGCGGCGTGATCAGGCCGACCGACAGGACGATGGTGCTCAGGACCCCCAGATGCACGGGATCGAACCCAGCCTGATTGCCGAGCGCCTGAATGATCGGCAGGAAGATCAGCGTCGCGGAGATCGGATTGAGAACCGTGCCGATCAACAGCAGGAAGCCGATCAGGAGCAGCATGATGCCGTACCGGTTGGAGGTCAGCCCGGTGATGAAGTCCACCACGATTTCAGCAGCCCCCAGATAGGCGATCAGCCACCCGAAGATGCCCGCTCCGGCCACGGTGAAAAGCGGCACCGCGAAATCGATCACCGCATCTGTCAGGAGCTTCGGCATGGCCTTGAGCGGAATGTCCCGATAGACGACGAGCGACAGGAACAATGCCCAGCCGACCGCCACGATGGAACCTTCCGTTGGCGTGAAGTAGCCACCGACAATACCGCCGAGAACCAGAACCGGGATGAGCAAAGGCGCAATGCCGCGCACCAGAACCTTGCTCACGACGCGCACGCCCGGGAACGGATTGGCCGGATAGCCGTGCCGGATGGCAAGCACATAGGTGTAGAGCATCATGAAAAGGCCGATCAGCAACCCGGGCACCACACCGCCAAGAAACAACGCTCCGATGGACACATTCCCGAAGGCGCCATAGACGATGAGGATGATCGACGGGGGAATGATGACACCGAGCGTCGAGGATGCCGCCGTGAGCGCCACCGCGAATGCCGGGTCATATCCCGCCTTCTTCATGGCCGGGATGAGGATGGAACCGACACTGGCCGTGTCGGCAGCCGCGGAACCCGACAGGCTCGCGAAGATCATCGACACGAACACATTCACATGCCCGAGACCGCCACGCACATGGCCGACCGTCGCATCCGCCACCTTGAGAAGCCGCTCCGTGATGGAGCCGGCATTCAGGATTCGCCCAAGCAGCATGAAGAACGGCACGGCAAGCAGCGTGAAGCTGTCGATGCCCGAATACATCTGGTTGACCACCGAGGTCAGCGGCAGGTCCTCGATATACATCACGAAGACCGAGGAGACGATCAGCGAGAAGCCGATATTCACCCGCAGCGCAATGAGCACGAAGAAGGACAGGATGAGAAGCAGGAGCGGGTTCATTGCGCGCCCCTCCGGACCATGTTCTGCACGGCCTCTACCAGAAAGATAAGCATCAGCACTCCGCATATGGGCATGGGCAGGAACATCCAGGAATGGGAGATGCCGAGCGAAGGCACATTGCTGGTGCTGCGGATTTCGACGAGCGTCCAACCGTGCACGATGAGCACATAGATCACGAGTGCGGAAGTCAGGATGGAGATGATCTCCAGCACCAGGTGAAAACGCGCCCAGGTTTCAGGCCACAGGTCGACCACGTAGTGTGCGCCTCGCCGAAAGGCCACGGCGGCGCCGATGAAGATCAGCCAGGAGAACAGAAGCTGCGCGAGATCGAGCGTCCAGATCAAGGGCAGCTTCAGCAGATTGCGCGCGCCGACCTGCAAGCCAACGGTCACGACCATTGCGAGAAAGCCGAGCCACAGGCCGAGTTCGGTGACCTTGACGATCGCGTTTGAAATGCGAGTCAGCATGAAATTGCTTTCCGAAGCGGGGAGCCGGCGGCACAGGCCGCCGGCCGGCCGCGACTACTTCGCCTTGACGAGAGCGTATTCGTCTTCGAGGTCGAGTTCCTTGGCGAGCTCGGTCTGGATGGGCGCGAGAACCTCGATGAAGGCAGCGGTGTCCGGGCGGGTAACCTTCACGCCATGCTTCGTCTCGAGTTCCGAAACCAGCTCATCGTCATACTGCTTGGCCTTTTCCACGCCGAGCTTGTTTGCTTCGATGGCCGACGCCTGAACGATCTTCTGCAGATCTTCCGGCAGCTTGTTCCAGGTGCGGTTCGAAATCGAGGTGTGGTTGACCTGGATCGTATGGGCAGTCAGCGCGAGATTGGGCGCCACCTCATAGAGCTTCGAGCCGGTGTAGCCCGGCAACGAGCTTTCCATCGCCTGTGCGACACCGGTCTGCATCGCGGCGTAGAGCTCGCCCCAGGCAACGGTTACCGGCAGCATGCCGAAAGCGGCCCAGGTCTTTGAATCCATCGGAGACGGCGGCGTGCGCATCTTCAGGCCCTTGAGATCGTCCGGACCGTTCACAACCGTCTCGGCCGTCGACATGTTGCGCGTTCCCGAGGCCCCGAGCGCCAGAAGCTTCATGTTGAGGCCGCGCTCTTCATAGACCTTCTGGAAGTGCGCCTCGATGGGCGTTCCCGGCCCAACTTTCGCCAGTGCATCGTCCATGCTCGTGAAGATGTAGGGCATGGTGAAGATCGCGTATTCCGGCACCTGCTGCACGGCATTGCTGGTCGTGCTGATCATCATGTCGATCGTGCCGAGGCCGATTTCGCTGATGACGGCGGGATCCTGGCCGAGCTGGCCGGAATCGAAGATGCGCACCGCGATGCGGCCATCGCTCTTGGCCTCGATGTCTTCCTTCAGGAAGGCAGCCATGTCGTTGTAGGGATGCGGCGACTTCACGAGCGTATGGATACGCAGGTTGAAGTCTGCCGCACTGGCCGAACCACCCATGCCGAATGCGGCAACGGCGGCGAGGAGAAGCTTGCTGATTTTCACGTTTGAACTCCCAGATTGTTCTTTGGTTTTGCCGGTTCCACTCATCGTCAATGGTTCAGGCTGGAGGGCATAAAATCAAATACAAATATAATCTGGCGTCATGCAAAAATGTTATGTCAAAGAATGGATTTCGGAGAAAGAAGCAAGCGTCTCCAGCAAATGCACGCGAAATTCTTCCGCAGCGCGCGACAGGGGCAAATCCGCCGGCTTGACGATGTGAAAGTCGAACGGGATGCGCGGTTCGAAGGGAATGGCCTTCAGGCTCCCCTTGAAGATGCGCGGCGTCATGGGGTCCACGATCGCGATACCCACGCCCTTGGCCGCAAGCCCACAGGCCGAATAGGAAGGCTGGCTTTCGATGGCAATTTCCGGCTTCACATTCTCTTCGGCAAAGCGCTGGGTCACATAATTCGCCGTCAGCGTGTGGTGGGCAAGAGCCACCAACGGCTCACCGCGCAGGTCCTTCGGCGAAAGCGAGGAACGCCCGCTCAAGGGATGCTCAGGCGCAAGAACACACACGCAATAGGTTCGGTACGAAGCCAGAAACTCGACATCGCGCCGCTCGATATGGGTCTGCGCCACGCCGAGATCGAGTTGACGGGAGGCGATCATATCCACGATACGGGCCGATGTGTGCACGTCATGCGTGACCTTGATGCCCTGCCGCTGCGCGAGAAAGCCTTTCAGCGCATTGGGGATGATCTCGAAACTGACCATGGGCATGGTCGCCACATGCAGGGTCGCCCGGCGCAAATCCTTGATTTCACGCGCTGTCTGGCCGAGCCGGTCGAGCCCGTAGAACATACGCTCGACTTCCTGGATGAATTCCAGCGCTTCCGTGGTGGGCTCGGACTTGCCGCCCTGCCGCAGGAAAAGGCGAAACCCGATGGATCGCTCCAGATCGGCGATCAGCCGGCTGACGGCGGGCTGCGAGATGTTCAGGGATTGCGCGGCAGCCGTGATGGAGCCATGGCGCATCACATGACGAAATGCCTGGATCTGCCGCTGGTTCATCTGCCCCTCTGAACTTGCGAGCAACCGCTCGCCGCCACACATTCGGCAGCTACCTTATGGGGCATCCATCAGGGCCGGCAACCCTCATTCGCCCTCATCGCGGCTTGAGCAGCATCGGTCCGAACACCAGTGCGAAGCCGAGAAAAGACGCCGCCCAGGCCCCGCCGGAAATCTCGATGAGATGCGCTCCCGCGCCGAGATCGAAGGCTGCAGCAAGCCGCGTAACCACAGCCACGAGCGCCAGCAGGAACACCGCCATTGCGCCCTTGCTCATCGACAATTCATGGCCGGTATGCCCGAGCGTCGCGCGCATCATCACGGCCAGCGTCATCGTGCCGATGGCTCCTGCACCGAAGGCATGGTAGCCGGCCTGCGGCAACACGAAAGCCGGCAGAAGGACTGTTAACCCGGTCAGAACGAAGCCCGCCGGCACGAAAAGAAAAGCGATGTGAAGAATAAACACCAGCGGCTCGCGCAGCGTGCGTTCGCCTGCCCAACGCGCCATCCGCACAAGATTGACACCCCCGGCTGCCACCATGAGCGCCCCGGTCAACACAAGTTCGGGCCGCGCGACCCACAGCCCGAGCGCCAGCACGCTTGCAACCACCGCGAACACATCGAGCCTGCCGAAGCTCACCGGCAGTCGTCCGGGATTTTCGCGCACCAGCCAGTTGCGCGTGAAGCTCGGTATGATCCGACCGCCGATCAGCATGATGAGCGTGATGGCGGCGGCCACCCCCAGGCGCCGCGCATAATCGCTCGTGCCCTGAAAATACGCTTCGAGATGGAAGACCACGTTCCCGAGAAACAGCACGGTGAGCGGAATGAGCACTTTGAGATTGCGCCAATTGCGGCCACTTACGATTTCGTTTGCGGTTGCAGCCGTCACCGCCAGAAGAAAAAGCCCGTCGAGACAGGCAGCAGGAATGGCCCCTATCCACGCGGAGAAGAGCACGGCAATGCGCCCGATCACCCAGAGCGCCACAAGAATGCCGAGCTTGCTTCCCTGCACGGGCAGCCGGCCCGTCCAGTTCGGCACCGCGGTGAGCAGAAAGCCTGTAACGACGGCCGGCAGGAAGCCGAACAGCATTTCATGAATGTGCCAGTCAATCGGATGGAAAGCGGTCTGAATCTCAAGCCATCCCTGGAAAAGAGGGACCCACAGGAGAACGGCAAGCCCGGAATAAATAGCCCCGAAAAAGAAGAATGGACGGAACCCGTAGGACAGTATCGCGGGGCCCTCATAGTTCCACAACCTGGGGATTGGCATGTCCGGGTTCCTTCCTTGTTAGGCGGCTGTTCGTGGCGGGTGGTCGCCGCGTCGGCAATTCTTTATAGAGGGACGGGCGCCGCCGAGTTTGCGCTAACGCAAGTCTGGAATTGAAATGGCAAGGATCGACCGTTCCCTGATCGCCCATATGGACGTCTTTGCAGGGCTTTCGCCCGACGACCTGGATGTCATACTCGAAAGAGCGAACTCGTCCCGGATTCCCAAGTACAAGCCCGTCTTCGAGCAGGAGGCTGAAGCATCCCGGTTTTTCCTGCTGCTCGACGGCACGGTTCGCGTTGTCCAGACCACAAAGGACGGCCATCAAATCATCGCGCGCTATCTCGGCACCGGCTCAATCATAGGCATTGCTCCGGCCATCGGCCGTACCACCTATCCCGCGAGCGCCATCGCCGCGGTGGATTGCGTCGTGCTGTGCTGGCCGATGGCACTGTGGCCGGAACTGACGGCCCGTTTCCCGCTCTTCGCCGCCAACAGCTACAAGGCCGTGGGCGCCCGCCTGCAGGAAACGCAGGAACGGGTGATCGAGCTTTCCGTCGCCCAGGTGGAGCAACGCGTGGCCAACGCCGTGCTGCGCCTCGTAAGACAGATCGGTCGCAAATCCGAAGACGGCCTGCTGATCGACTTCCCCATTTCGCGCCAGGACATTGCGGAAATGACCGGAACCACCCTGCACACGGTCAGCCGCCTGCTGAGTTCATGGGAAGACCTCGGTGTCATCAAGAGTGGTCGCCAGAAAGTAACCGTCACGGACCCGCACCGGCTGATGCTCATCAGCGAGGGTAAAAAGGACGGCTAGACGCGGTGTTGGCAGGCCGCCCCGCAATCGCGTCCTCAATCTCCTCCAGCAGCATGTCGAGATCGATGTCGTGCTCCCGTGCGGCATCCAACAATGTGTGGAACCCCGCTATCGGACAGCCGATGCAAAGCATCCGATGGCGCAGGAACACGCTGATGGTCGCCGGCCATCTTTGCATGAGTTCCTCAAGCGCCATGTCGTTATCGACTTCCGTCTTCTTGGCCATCCCTTCCATCCGCGTAACCGCCGAACACCGCTTCGAGCCGGCTCGCCCCATTTTCAACGCATAGGGTGTAACGGGAGAAGCTTCGTTGCTCCGGCGCAAACAAGCCGCCGATTGCCCGCTGGTGCCAAACACGTCCCACTTGTTTGTCCGCGGACAAAGTTCGCAGCCGCCAATGTCTCTAGAACGGAGCCAACGGCAAACGCCGTGTTCGAAAACGACAGAGGTAAGTGACCATGAAAACCGTAAGAAACGCGCTGACAGCCTTCGCCGCAGCTGCTCTCCTCGCAACGGCCCTGGTTCCGGCGGGCGCCGCCGAATTCGAAGTGAAGATGCTCAACAAGGGCGAAAAGGGAGCGATGGTGTTTGAACCGGAAATCGTTCGCGCCGCTCCCGGCGATACCGTGAAGTTCGTGCCGACCGACAAGGGCCACAATGCAGAAAGCGTGGAAGGCATGTATCCGGACGGCGCCACGCCTTTCAAAGGCGTCCTGAACAAGGAGATCACCGTCACCTTCGACAAGGAAGGCGTCTATGGCATCCGTTGCAAGCCCCATTACGGGCTCGGCATGGTGATGCTGGTGGAAGTCGGTTCCCCCGTAAATGCCGAGGCGGCAAAAGCGGCAAAGGCTCCCAAGAAAGCCAAGATCAAGTTCGAGGAGCTGTTTGCCGAACTGGACAATCAGTAGAAACCTCGTTTCCAACGAAAAGGCCGGAGCATGTCTCCGGCCTTTTCGTTTTGCATCAAAGATAAAGCTCCACACCCTCTTGCCTGAGGGCCTCGATCTGCCTGGAATCCATCAGTATCGCTGCCGTCGACAGGGCATCGGCCCGTGCGGCGCTTTGGTCGACCACCGATGCACGCGCATTGAACCGGCTGGCAACGCCTGTGCGGGGATGCAGGATGTGGCCTGTTGTTCCCGCCTGGTCGAACACCGTGCCAAGCATCATCGAGGTGGCAAGCGCCCTGTCGGTCAACATCAACCGCTTCGATATGCCATCCTCTCCTCCCCCCTGGCGAATGCCGACCCGCCAGCCATTGCCCTCGGTACCGCTTCCGATTGCCTGGATTTCTCCCATGTCCACCAGCACGTTGGAGAAGCCCCTCTCCCGCAGCAGCGCCGCAACGCGGTCGGTGATGTAGCCCTGCGCAATGCCGTTCAACGTCATGGCCATGCCGAAACGCTCGAAGCGAACCTGCTCCGGATCGAAACGAACCGCATCGAACCCGACGCGCGCCAAGGCGGCCTCAACCTGCGCCACATCCGGCATCCCGCGCTTTCCGGCGCTGTAATGCTCGGCAAAAAGCGCGAAAAGCGGCTGCACCGTGGGATCGAACAGACCGTCTGTCTGGCGATGCACTGCGCCCGCCAACGCGAGAAGCTCGAGCAGTTCCGGCGGAGGGGCGGCCAATTCTCCGGTCCTGTTCAGGCGCGAGAGTGCACTGTCGCCACGGTAGAGGCTGAAGATTGCTTCAAGCCGTGAAACCTCGCGCTCGATTTGCGCGAAGACAGCCTGCGCAAGCGCTCCATCGGCTCCCGCCAGTTCGATTGTCGCATGCGCGCCCAGGGCCTGCCCGCTCCAGCGCGAAACGGCAGACCCCGCCGCGAAGCTGCGTGCGGCCAACGCCCCACCGATAAACGTCGCGCCGATGAAAAGCGCCCTGCGGCGCGTCAGATTCATTCCACCTGGTTTTTCCATGGTCAGCTCCCGTGTCCATGCATCGGCTGCTGCTGCACGCCCTCGATGTTCATCGCTGCTTGCGGTCTCACATACTCTTCCGGGATGGCATCGAAAGTGACGATGCTGCCGCCCTCGCGTCGAACGAAGGTTTCCGCCGCTTCTCTCGTGCCGAACGGAATGGCTTCCGGCGCGTCCATGCCGCCCATCTGGCGGCTGCCGGTCACGAAGAAGGCGCGGTCCGCCCCCACCCAGTTCTCCACGCCCGGCTCGCCCCATGAAACAGCCTTTTCCATGTCGCTCACATAGACCGCCAGAACATCCGCCGTCCGTTCCTTGTCGTGCATATAGGCAACGGCATCACTGACCTGCGCGAACCAGAGGGGTTGCTCGAACCCTTTCAGATGAATCTGCGCCTTCGGCCCTCCGTGGTCGAGCACATACATCTGGCAATAATGGCCAACCGCATCGTCGGTCATGGCGATGGGAGCAGGGGTCACGGCGGTCGCCTCGTCACTGCAGCCGGTGAGCGGCATCGACAGCAGGCTTCCCGCAAGAAGTGCGATTGCAATCTTTCTCATGGCGTCAGCCTCCTTGCGCTGAACAATCCGGCGCCAAGCATTGCGACGAGCCAGAAGGCCATGGCCGCCAGTGCCAGAACCGGAGAAAATGGAAGCGTGTTCGCAAGCCCGTCCAGGCCGCTTACCGGCGTTGCGCTTTCAAGCCCCGCCAGATTGAAGATGCGAAACGCATCTCCGGGATTGAGAACCACGAAATAGGGGAAGAGACCCTTAGTGAAGAAGCCGCCCTCATCCACGACGAGACCTGCCAGCAGCGCCAGATCGTAGAGCACGACCAACACCAGCCAAAGCCCCACGGCAAGGGCCGCTGCCGTTCCCGTGCGTGGAACCGCGGTCGAAAGCGCCATGCCGGCGGCCACGAACACCGCCCCCAGGAAAATCGCCGTGGCAAGCAGGCGCAGCCATGCTTCGATGCCCGTGACATCGAAACCGTAAAGGCCGACCGTCACCGCCACCGCAATCCCGAAACCGACGGCGATTGCGATGAAAACCACCAGGCACAGACCGAGGAACTTGCCGAAAAGCAGTTCTCCCCGGTTCACCGGCGTTGCCAGGATCAAAGCCATGGTGCCCCGCTCCACCTCGCCGGCGAAACTGTCGTAGGAAACGAGCAGCGCGATGAGCGGAATGAGATAGACCGCAAGCGTCGAGATGCTGGCCGCCGCCATCAGGAGCGCGCTTGCCTTGAGAGTGCCCCCGCCCGTGCCGGGAAAGGAAAGCGCCAGCGAAAAAAGCGTGAGCAGCACGGTCGCCAGCAGCACCCAGCGATTGCGCAACGCGATCTTGAATTCGGTTCCCGCGACCGCCGCGATCCTTGCAGGCGTATTCATGGCTGCGCTCCCTTCTCCTGATCGAGCGAATAGTGGCGGTAGATGTCGTCGAGGCTCGGCATGGTGATGTCGAAATCATCGATTTCGGCTCCAAGCGCCGCCATCTGGCCCAGAAGATCGACCTTGGCTTCGGGCTGGCAGGTAAGGATGACCGATTTGCCATTGGCCCGAACGCCGCCAAGCCGGCTGTGCAGACTGTCCGCACGGCCCTCCTTCGCCTTGATATTGACCGTGATCGGCAATCGCGCCTCACGCGCCAATGCCGGCAGCGGGCCATCCGCCACAAGCCTCCCTTTCGAAAGGATCGCAATACGATCCGTCCGCCCTTCCACTTCGGTGAGCGCGTGCGAAGACAGGAGCACCGCTGTCCCCTCCGCCGAAACCGCGTCGATGATCTCGTAGAATTCGCGTCGGGAAACCGGGTCGAGGCCGCTTGTCGGCTCGTCGAGCAAGAGGAGCCGCGGCTTCCCGATGAGGGCCTGCGCGAGCCCGAGACGTTGGCGCATACCCTTGGAATAGGCACCCACCCGGCGCCCACCGGCATCGGCCAGACCCACCCTCTCCAGAAGCGGCAGAGCCTCCCTCGGATCGATCCCCTTCAGCCGCGCGAAAAACCGCATGATCTCGATGCCCGACAGGGTCTTCGCGAAGGCGACCGATTCCGGCAGATAGCTGACCGCCAGCCGCGCCTCGCGCGATCCGGGTCTATGCCCGGCAACGTCAATGACCCCGCCTTCCAGTCCGAGAAAGCCGAGCACGCTCTTGAACAGCGTGGTCTTTCCAGCGCCATTGTGCCCAAGCAACGCCACCCGCTCACCCGGAGAAACCGTGAGGAACACCTGCCTCAGCGCCTGGAAATCTCCGAACCGCACGCTCGCGCCGCGAACGGACAAAACGGCATTGCTGCAATCATCACATGTCATTGGTTGTCCCCTTCGAGGAACTGGCGGAAAGGCCTGCTGAGACCGGGCTCATGAGCGGGTGGCTGTCCACTACGCCACCGGGCAGAAGCCCCGGAAAGCGCGATTGCGACCAGCGGATGAGCTGCACGGCGGGCGACCCCATGAGCAGCTTGGCCATGGGTTGGCTCCAGGTGATCTGATCCACGAGATCGTTTGGCCGATAGGGGCTGTCGGCGATCCCGTCGCCATCTATGTCGAAGGCAACCTGTTCGGACCAGTAATTGCCCCGGCCGCTCTCGCTCCATTCGATCCAGCGCGTGCCGACATATTTCACCTGTGTCCGATTGCCCATGAAGGCATTGCCGGAAACCACATTGCCCTCCGACCCTGCGGTGAAATGAATGCCTATTCCGCAGCCGGCGAAGCGATTGTCGGCAATCCGGTTCTTGTTTGAATTGTAGACGAACAGGCATTTCTCCCCACCGTCGCGGACCTCGTTGCCCGCGATCTCGGCCTGGTTGGCAAAGTTGAGAAAAAACCCGTGCGTGCGATCCTGCTCGGAAAGATTGCCGCTGATCCTGAGCTTGCGCGAATACATGAAGGCAAACCCCATGTCGTTGCCGCGCGAAACATTGCCTGTCACCTCGATGTCGTTCGCATACATGGAATGGAAAGCGAAACGCAGCTCCGAAAAACGGTTGTTGCGATAGACCGCATGATTGGACGTGGTGATGAAGACGCCGTCGCGCCCGCGCGCTATGTCGTTGTCTTCCACCAGAAGACCCGGCGCATTCCAAACATAGATGCCCGGCCCCCGTTCGCTCTTGCGCAGATCGTTGCGCCCGACGATGCGGTTGCCGCGAATTTCGACATCCTGCCCGCCCTGCACATCGATGCCGATCAGATTGCCTTCCAGCCGGTTGTCGAGAATGCGCACATTGCGCGCTGAACGCGCGATCGCGATGCCCGAATCGAGATCGTTGAGGCGCTGGCCCGATCCCTCGACCCGAATGCCCTGAACCAGCACGTCTCCGGACGTGATCGCAATGACGGTCCCGCTTCCCGGTCCTGCCACCGTGGAGTTTCCGGTGCCGACGAGCGACAGGGCCTTGTCGATGAGAATGGGGCCGTCATAGCGAACGTCGCCGAGCCGGAGGACATCCCCCGGCTCGGCTTGCCCGACGGCGGCGATGAGCGCGCCCGGTTCGTCCGGAACGCGGACTTCCGCTGCCAGTGCGCCTTGCAGCGCCTGCGCAAACAGGAAAAGTCCCGTACCGAAAAGAAGAACGGCGCGCATCATGTCCCCCTTACGCCGCCTTCGGCTTCACAAGCATGCGACCGCGCATTTCCATGTGCAGCGCATGGCAGAACCACTGGCAATAGTACCAGTGCACGCCGGGCCGGTCGGCGGTGAAGGTGACCGAAGCCGTGGCCTGCGGCGCAACCTCCATGGCAACACCGTGATTGCCCAGCGTGAAGCCGTGGGTGAGATCGTCCACCTCATCCATGTTGGTGACATAGACCGTCACCTCATCGCCCTCGTTCACCTCGAACTGTTCGAGCGAGAAGGACGGCGCGACGGAGTGCATATAGACCCGGACCTTGTTGCCGTCGCGAATGACGTCGGCACCGTAGTCGAGATCGACGCCATCGGCTTCCGCCTGCTTGCGGGCTTCCTCCCACATGCTGTCGCCACGGTCCCAGATCGAGACCGGATTGACGATATCGGCCCGCACGATGATGCAGTCATGCGGCTCCGCAAAGGTGGGGCCGTCATGCACGAGCTTCATCTCGCTGCCCGAAATGTCGATCAGCTGATCGTTTTCCGGCTTGAGCGGTCCGACATTCAGGAAGCGGTCCTTCGAGAACTTGTTGAGCGACACCAGGAACTGGCCATCGGCTTCCAGGGTCTCGCCCATGGAGGTGTGGTTGTGGCCCGGCTGGTAGTGGACATCGATCTTCTGGACAATCGGATCGATTTCCTCGCCCTTGAAGGCACGCTTGGCCTTTTCGATGTCCCACTTGCACATCTGGCTGTCGAGGAAGAGCGTGGTATAGGCAAAGCCCTTGCCGTCGAAAGCAGTGTGAAGCGGTCCCAGGCCGAGCTGCGGCTCCGCGACGACGCACGAACGCGGCTCTGCCCCCTTCTCGAAGAGGTCGTCGATCAGGTCCACGTCGATCACAGTGACGGTGGGTGAGAGCTTGCCATTGATGCACAGATGCTGCTTGTCCGGTGCCATGTTGCAGCCATGCGGGCTGTTGGAGACGGGGACATAAGCCGTATAGCGCGAGCCATGGCGCCCATCGATAACGGGCACGCCGTTATATTCCTTGAAATCGCCCTTGCTGACGGCTTCCTCGATGCGCTTGATGTTGAAGATGACCACCCAGTCCTGCTCATTGGCCGTCATCTCAGCGAGCGTCACGCCGTTTTCCGAATTATAGCAGGTCGAGAAGGCGTATTTGCCTTTGTAGTCGGCATCGCAATTGTCGAGATTGCCATCGACGATTACCTGCCATTTCACCTCCATCGTATCGCCGTCCACGGCGCTGAAGATCGACACGTATTTCGTGGGATCATCGAGAATCAAACCGTCATTGGGCAGCGGAATCCGATGTTCACCATTGGCAAACACATAGCCTGTACGCGGCCATTTCTGCGGGCGCAGACCGTGAATGTCCGACGTGTTGGGGATCTCCACGATCTTGTCGGTCTTCATCACGTCGCAGCGAATGCGCGCCACACGCGTGTTCGCCTTGTCATTGGCAAAGATATAACGACCGTCATAGGTCCCTTCGGTGAACGACATGTGCGGATGGTGCAGGTCACCGTTTTGATAAGTCTGCATGCCGCGTTTTTCGAGGAATGCCTTGGTTTCAGGCAGCAGCCCTTCCGTCAGGATCTTCAGGCTTTCATTGGTGCTGCCCCAGCCCGTGGCCGAGCATCGGTTGAACACCGGAATGCGTACGAGTTCGCGCATCGACGGCATGCCGATGATGCGGATTTCGCCGCTCTGGCCCGATGACCAGAAACCGTAATAACTGTCGAGCTCGCCCGGATGGATTTCACGATAGGCGCCTTCGGCTGCCGCCGCGAGGCTCGGAGCACCGACGATACCAGCCCCCGCGCCACCGGCGATCATGGCCCCGGCGAAGGCAGCGCCCCCGGCCGTGCTTCCGAGCAGTGCCCGGCGTGTGATCGATGTTTCACTCATCTTCTCGTCTCCTTGTGTCAGAGGTTTGAGGCAGCCGGGGCATTTGCCTTCGGCTTGTAATTGACGGGCGGTTGTCCGCTGCCGGACGGCGCCAGCCCGTTCTGCTTCTCGAAGCGCTCGCGCTTCTTGATCTTCGCCACCACCACCGGGCATTTCGCCGTGTGCTGGTAGAGCACCTGGCAGTTGAGGCAGGAGATGCATTCGTTGGGGTTGATCTCGCCGGTCGGGTGTATCGCCTGCACCGGGCAGTCATGCGCACAGACCTGGCAGGGATTGCCGCATTCCTTGTAGCGCTTGAGCCAGCGGAACATGTGGAGCCGCGCGGGGATCGCCAGCCCGCCACCCAGAGGGCAGACATAGCGGCAATAGAAGCGCTCGATGAAGAGGCCGGGCGCAAGCATGGCAAGCGCGAAGAGCACATAGGGCCACGGCCGATCGAACTTCAGGATGATGGCCGTCTTGAAGGGTTCGATCTCGGCATAATGCTCAGCCATTTCGAGCGAGTAGAGCGACATGCCGAACAGGCCGAGGAAGATCACGTATTTGACGGGCCACAGTCGCTCATGCAGCCCCCAGGGCAGTGTCACCTGCGGCACGCGCAGAAGCCGCGCGATCTTGTTGGAGAGTTCCTGCAGGGCGCCGAAGGGGCACAGCCATCCGCAATAGGCGCCCCGCGCCCAGAACAGGAGGGCCGCCGCCACTGCGAACCACATGACGAAGAGCAGCGGGTCCATGAGGAACGTTTCCCAGCGAAAATCGCTGACCAGCGCCGAAAAGACGGCAAGCACGTTGACCACGGAAAGCTGCGCGTTCGCATACCAGCCTATGAACACGAGCGTGAAAACGAGGAACGCGGTCCTGATGATGTTGAAAACACGCTCGTTACGGGTGGCGATGGTCTGGAAGAAGAAGATACCCGTCAGGAAAGCGAGCCCCAGCCCGAGGATCACCACCTCGTTCCGCTTCGCATCCCAGATCCTGAGCCAGAGCGCATCCCGGATCGCCACAGCGCTTTCTTCTGCGGATGGCCGCGCGGCGGGAGCCGCGACCGCCGGCGCCTCCTGCGCGACGAGAAAGCGGTCGGGCAGATCGTAGCCGAGATCATAATTGAGAAAGAGCTTGTCGATCGCCCCGACCGGGCGCTGCACGAGCATCTGGAGCCGCCAGGGTGCCGCCGCATCGAACCCTGCCTTTTGCGGAATGATGAAGACATCCGTCTCCGTCATATCGGGCGCCCCGGCGGCAGCGAGCCGCCCCACCCGGCGATGCTCGCGATCTCTGAAGCGATGGGAGATGTCGCCCTGGATGACCTGGATACGGTCGAAAATCCCCCCGCGGACATAGCCCGATCCCTTGAACGACCAGCGTCCGCGGCCAGCAACGAGGATCGCCTCATCGCCGTCCTTCAAAAGAGCCTTCAGATTTGCGTATTCGGCATCGCCCAGGAGGCTGCGTCCTATGGCAGGCTGGCTCACAAGCGCCGTCCAGACATCGATATAGGCATCGCTGTCGGGGCCCGGCTCCGTGTGGGCCCCCGCACGCGGATCGCCAAGCGCTGCGAAATCCGCATTGATGGTTTCCACATCGAGGGTGAAGTGGCGAACCGATCCGTCACCCGTCAGCGTCTGCCAGTCCTCTACCGCATCGACACCACGGTCGACGCTACGCCTGGCTGCCACCGTTTCCGTGTCCGGCGTGAGACCGCCAAGCGAGAGCGCTTTTGCCACCTTGATGCCGGCGCGCACGATGGAATCGTCGATGATCATGATCGTGACCGTCGCGCCCGAAACGATGTCGAGCTCGTGCTCTTCCTTCTCGGAAGACGCCTCCTTGCGAAGGTCCAGTCCCGCATATTTTTCGGTGACTTCCCTGATGCGCGCTTCCGGGATGCCGACAAGAACGATCGGCTCGGAATGCTTGACCAGCCGCACGCCGGTAATCACGGCCTCGTCCGAAACACCGGCCAGGATGTGAATGGGCTTTCCCGAATAACCTGCCGTTGGAACGAAATCCGATGTCAGGAAAACCCAGCCGACCGGCTTGCCGTCCTTGAGTGCGGGCGCGACGGGTAGATCGCCACGCACGGGGCCATAGCTGTCGGCGCCGGGGACCAGTTCAGAGGGCTGCGCGAGTTCGAGATAGCGGTCGAGCAGGGGCTCGGCGCGGGTCTTTGCCGGGAACCCCGCAAGCACCAGAAGGGCAAGCAGGCTCGCCGCAAACCACCATGCGATGCCCGGGAAATTTCCCGTCAGGTCCCGCCTTGCCCATCTGAACATCGCCCGGCCTCCAAAGCCTCGTCATGCCATTTGCGGCAGACGCTATCGGAGGCACCGGAGACGAACTTTGCAGTTTCGCAAACAAGGACGCGATTGCCCGCGCAACAACTCCCGAAACGGAAACTCCCCCGGTCGGTATCCGCCCAGGGGAGTTAGGTAGAAAGCTGAACTTTTAAGAAGCGTGACCGCTCAGCGTTTCGTCATCTTGATGGATTCGTCGAGGAACTCGTTCGTGTAGGCCGCCTTGATATCGAACGGCTTCTCCAGATTGAAATAGGTCTCGACCATCTTGTAGTCGGCATCCATCCGCTCAGGATTGAACGCTCCCAGCGCAACCGTCGTCGTCGTGTCGTCGGTCATCAATTCGGTGATGCGGTTCCACTGGTCGACCTGGTTGTCGTGCTCGAGGCCCGAGACCTGCTCCATCAGCGCGCTGAGGCATGGCTCCACATCTTTCACGCAGGCCGCGAATGCCCGCTGCGTGACGGAAGCGAACTTGGCGACCAGCTCCTTGTTGCCCGCAAGGAAATCGCCGTTCACGATAACCGAATTGCCATAGGGATTGACGCCGATATCGCGCCAGGCGACGAAACCGAGATCGTCACCGAATTCACGAACCTTCAGATCGTGCTCATTGTAGAAGTCGCTGGTGATATCGATGGCGCCGCTCTTGAGCGAGGTGAGCTTGGCTTGTGGCGAGACATTGACGAATTTCACCGAATCCGCGTCGATACCCACCGTCTTGGCGAAGAGCGGCCACATGACACGCGAGGCATCCGCCGGGGGATTGCCGATAGAGCGGCCCGGAAAATCCTTCGGCCCCTCGATACCGTTGCTTTTCAGCCAGTAGAACCCCTGCGGAGAATTGGCATAGACGGTCATGATCGCCACCGCGTTGGCCCCCTGCCCCTTGGCCAGCAGCACGGTTGCCATATCCGCCACGCCGATTTGCGAGATGCCCGCGCCCACACGCTGCGCCGCCGCGCCTGAGCCGCGACCGGCCTCGATGGTCAGGTTGATGCCGGCTTCATCATACCAGCCCTGCTGCTTGGCGTAGTAGTAGGGTGAATGGTCTGCCGTTGGCACCCAGTTCAGCACCATGTTGACATCAGCGGCCTGAGCGCCGAACGGAAGAAAAGTGGCTGCAAGCGCGGCTGACAGCACGAAGGATCTGCGAAGCGTCATCTTGGTCTCCAGCGAAGTGAAAGGTCGAAAGGCGCATTCTGGACGGGGCGTCCGCGCTTCCGGCAGATCGCGGAGGGCCCGAGTGGCAAACTATAGGCATGGATGCTAAGCTGGATCAATAACCAATCAACCAGTTGGTTACATCGGAGGCATAAAGGATGGAAGATAGCGCAACCGTCAAGCGATCGAGGAAGGCGGATACACCTCAACGGCGCGATCCCGCCGCCACCTGGCGGGCGCTGCTGGATGCAGCCGTCGCCGAATTCACCGAATTCGGCTTCGAGGGCGGCCGCGTCGACCGCATCGCGCGGCAGGCCGGCGTCAACAAGCAGCTCGTCTATCATTATTTCGGCAGCAAGGACGATCTCTACAAGACAGCGCTTGAGGAGGTCTATCGCCAGATCCGCGAACGCGAGCAGGAGCTGCATCTTTCCGATCTCGACCCGGAAGAGGCAATGCGCCGCCTCGTCGGCTTCTCCTTCGATTATCTAGCTGATCACCCGGAATTCGTTGCTCTCATCAACGACGAGAACCGCATGGAGGCTCGCCATCTGAAAATCTCGGACAAGGTGACCGAGATGCACTCTCCCCTGGTTCAGCTCGTCGAGGAGACACTGACGCGCGGTGTCAGGGCGGGTGTGTTCAACGACCGCTTCGGGCCGGTCAATCTCTACCTTTCCATTGCCGCCCTCTCCTTCTTCTATTTTGCCAATCGCAGCACGCTTTCCGTCATCTTCGATCGCGACATGGCATCGCCCGCCCAGGCCGCACGCCGCCGCGAACACGTCATTTCGCTCGTCCTGTCCGCGCTACGTCCCTGAAATTGCTGTCGCAAATCAAGTAATCAACTGGTTGGTTGACTGCGCCGCAAAAGCGGATTAGCTTCGATCCATAAAGAGGGAACGAAGCATGGTTGCAGCAACCGAGGACGCAACGATCAGCGAAGCAGCCCGCCTGGAGCGGCGACGCGCCAATCAGATGCGCATCGTCACCGTGGTCGTGCATCTGGCGGCATTCGCCTTGTGGGAGTTTCTGGTGCGCGCCCTCGAGGTGCCCCGCTTCATCCTGCCTGCACCAAGCGAAATCCTGTCCACTCTGGGTTCCGGTCGTTACGACTGGATCGGCAACAGCTGGGTCACAGGGCTGGAGATCGTCGGCGGCTATCTTCTGGCCACCGTTCTCGGGGTCGCCTCGGCCCTTCTCTTCTCCTGGTCGCGCATCATGCTGATGGTGCTCTTTCCCCTTCTCGTCACCCTCAACATGATCCCGAAGGTGGCGCTCGGGCCTCTGGTCATCGTGTGGTTCAGCTACGGCATTTCCACCAACATCCTGATCACCTTCTCGCTCTGCTATTTCCCCATTTTGTTGACCACGGTGCGCGGTCTGCGCGAGGTAGAGCCTGATCTTCTGGATCTCGTGAAATCGCTGCGCGGGTCGCGCTGGCAGATGTTCGCCTATATCCAGCTTCCTGGCGCCTTGCCCTACATCTTCTCGGGCATGAAGGTGGCGGCCATCCTGGCGGTAGCCGGCGCGGTGGTGGGGGAGTTCATCGCTTCCGACCGCGGTCTCGGCTACCTGATGATCCAGGTTCAGGCCGCGCTCGACACGCCGGCCATGTTCATGGCCGTCGCCCTCATCACGCTGATCGGCATCGTGCTCTACATGGCGGTGCTTATTCTCGAACACATGATCGTTCCCAAAGACGCGAGGATGTCGTGAACGCAGACCCCAATATTCAAGGCTCCGGTATCGCGGGCAGTGAACTTCTCGACGGCTCCCATCTGCCTTCGCGCTTCGAAAGCCCGGAAGAGCTGGACGCCTTCATCGCAACGCCTTCCCGCGCCCTGATCGAAGATCTCGCGGCCCTCGACGGCGACATCATGATCCTCGGAGCGAGCGGCAAGATGGGTCCCACCCTTGCCCGCCTCGCCAGCAACGCGGCACCCGAAAAACGCATCATCGCCGTTGCCCGCTTCAGCGATCCTGCAGCCAGGACGGAGCTCGAAAAGCACGGCATCGAAACGATTGCCTGCGACATGCTCGACCGCGCTGCGCTTGAAGCTCTGCCGAAAGCGAAGAACGTCATCTTCATGGCTGGCCGCAAGTTCGGTTCCGGCGGCAACCAGCCGCTCACCTGGGCGACCAATACCTATATGCCTGCCGTCGTTGCCGAGGTTTTCAAGGCCTCCCGCATCGTCGCCTTCTCCACCGGATGCGTATATGCCTTTACGCCCGTAGACAGCATGGGCTCTGAAGAGAGCGACCCGCTCGATCCGCCCGGCGAGTACGCCCAGTCCTGCATCGGCCGCGAAAGACTGATCGAGCATTTTTCGCAGATCCACAACACGCCAGGCCGCCTCTATCGCCTGAACTATGCAATCGACCTGCGTTACGGCGTGCTTCATGACGTTGCCGTCAAGGTGCGAGACGGCGTGCCCATTGACGTCACCATGGGCCATGTCAACGTGATCTGGCAGGGCGACGCCAACGCCATCGCACTGCGCTGCCTGAAACAGGCGACCGTGCCGACCAGCCCGATCAACGTGACCGGCCCCGAGGTCATTTCCGTGCGCTGGCTGGCAAAGACGTTCGGCGAACTGCTTGGCCGCAAGCCTCTCGTTACCGGAACGGAAGCGCCCAGCGCATGGCTTTCCAATGCCAAGCTTTCCAATGGCCTGTTCGGCTATCCGGTGGTCCCGCTCGACCGGATGATCGCCTGGACGGCAGACTGGGTGTCCAGGGAAATGCCCTCCCACAACAAGCCCACCCATTTCGAGGCGCGCGATGGCGCTTACTGATGAAACGCGCGCCATCTCCCTGACGCAGGACGACATCGCAAAGGCGATGGAGCTCTCCTGCGAGGCCGGCTGGAACCAGCTTCCGGACGATTGGCGCCTGTTTCTCGCGCAGGGCCGGGTGTTCGGCCTTTTCCAAGAGGTCACGCTCGCAGCCACCGCTGCCGTCATGCCCTATGGCAGCAACATCGCCTGGATCAGCATGGTGCTGACCCGCAAGGCTTTTCGTGGGCGGGGCTTCGGCACGGCTCTGCTCAGACATTGCATCGCCGAAATCGAGAAGGAAGGCCGCACGGCCTTTCTCGATGCGACCCCTGCGGGCGAACCCATCTATCGCAATCTGGGCTTCGAGCCGGGCGAACGCTTCGAACGTTGGCAGGGTGACGGCGGCGCGCGGAAGCCAACTCTCGCGCAACCAGCACCCGACTTCGCCGTGAAAGCCGCCAACGTCGCCTTCGGGGCGGATCGAAGCTTTCTGCTGCGCGACTTTATCCGCCGCTCCCCAATGACCTTCAGAAGCATGGGCACAGCCCATGCCTTTGGCCGTGACGGGCGGCTTGCTACTCAGATCGGACCAGTCACCGGTAGCGATGAAGGCACCGTGATCGAGCTGGTGGACGCGGTCATCGCCTCATTGGAGGGGCCGGTCTTTCTCGATGTGGCTGCGCACTGCACCGGACTTGCAGCGCACCTGAAGACCGCGGGTTTCAACAAGCAACGTCCCTTTCTCCGCATGAAGAAGGGACCGCACGATTGGCCGGACAGCCCAGCGGCAAGCGCCGTGATCGCCGGCCCCGAATTCGGATAGGAAGCAGCATCCATGGGTCTCCATCATTCTGAACTGCCACCGGAAATTCTCGCTACGCTGCGGCGCGGTGCCGTGATCCCGGCGCATCCGCTGGCGCTTGATGCGTCCCGCTCGCTCGATCCGCGTCGTCAGCGTGCTCTCACCCGCTATTACCTCGATGCCGGCTCTGGTGGGCTCGCCGTTGGGGTTCACACCACCCAGTTCGCCATTCGTGAAACCGGTCTTTACAAACCCGTTCTGGAGGCTGCGGCCCGGGAAGCCGCCGATTGGGCGAACCGCCCGGCGGTAATGGTCGCGGGCGTCGCGGGCCGAACCGCACAAGCGGTAGGCGAGGCGCAGCTTGCCCGCGACCTCGGCTATCACGCGGTGTTGGTCAGCATGGGCGCGATGCGCGGCGCATCGGGCGACGAACTGATCGAGCACTGCAAGGCCGTCGCCGCCGAAATGCCCATCATCGGCTTCTACATGCAGACTGCCGTCGGCGGCATCGAGCTTGACGCATCCTTCTGGCAGCGCTTTTCATCCATCGACAATGCCGTGGCCATCAAGGTTGCCCCCTTCAACCGGTATCGCACCCTCGATGTCATGCGAGGGATCGTGGCGGCCGGAGCCGAGGAGAGGATCACGCTTTATACCGGCAATGACGATCACATCGTCGCCGACCTGATCACGCCGTTCGACATCCCGCGCGCGCGCCACAGTGATGAAACGGTGCGCATGCGCTTTCGCGGAGGTCTTCTGGGCCATTGGTCGGTGTGGACACGCAAGGCGGTCGAGCTTCTCGATCGCATTCATGCAGCCGTGGAGGTTGGCGGGCCGGTGCCAGCCGACCTCATGGCACTCGACGCGCGTGTTACGGACTGCAATGCTGCCTTCTTCGATGTCGCCAACAATTTTCATGGCTGCATCGCCGGCTGCCATGAGGTTCTGCGGCGTCAGGGCCTTCTGGAAGGCATCTGGTGCCTCGATCCTGAAGAAGGTCTGTCCCCCGGGCAGGCTGCCGAGATCGACAGGATTTACGCCGCGCATCCCGACCTTGCCGACGACGATTTCGTTGCGGCCAACCGCGAGAGATGGCTTTCATGAACGCTACCGCGCAGATTGAACCGAAACCCGCCGCTGCGGCCCCGCTCATCCGCCTGCAGAATGTGCGCAAGGTCTACCGGACGGGCGGTGCCGAATCCGTTGCCGTTTCCGATGTGACGCTCGACATAAACGAAGGCGATCTCCTGTCTGTCGTAGGGCCCTCCGGCTGCGGCAAGACAACTGTCCTGAAAATCCTGGCCGGCCTTCACAGCGCCGATGGCGGCAGCGTCAACATCGGCGACGGCCACGGCTCTTTCGTGGAAGGCCGGGACGTGGGAATGGTGTTCCAGCAGCCACTTCTCCTGAAATGGCGCACCATCACCGAGAACGTCATTCTGCCGGCTCAGATTCTGGGCTTGCCATTGCGCGCCGCGCGCGAACGCGCCCGCGATCTTTTGCAGATGGTCGGGCTTGGCAAGGCCGGCGACAAATACCCGTTCGAGCTTTCTGGCGGCATGCAGCAGCGTGCGGCCATCGCACGCGCACTGATCCATGATCCCAAGCTCGTCCTGATGGACGAACCCTTCGGCGCTCTCGACGCCATCACCCGCGAGAAGATGAATCTTGAAATGCTGCGTATCTGGCAGGAGAGCCGCAAGACCTTTGTGTTCGTGACCCACGGCATCCAGGAGGCGGTGTTCCTCGGCTCCCATTGTGCGGTGTTGACTGCGGGGCCAGCCCGCATGGCCGACTATTTCAGCATCGACCTGCCGCATCCGCGCCATCTCGACATCAAGACGACCAATGCCTTCGGTGACTACGTCAAGCGCGTCTATCGCCAACTCGGCATGGATTGAGGCGGCCTTTCGCCTCGATCATCCGGCGGCCGGCTCCCCGGCCAGTTCGTCGGCGGCTGCGACAATTGCCGCGACAATGCCCATGTAACCCGTGCAACGGCAAATCTGGCCGCTCAACTCGGAACGCACCTGCTTTTCGTCGGGCCGGCCATATCTTCGGATGATATCGGACGCCATCATAAGCATTCCCGGCGTGCAGAAGCCGCACTGCAAAGCATGCTTTTCGTGAAAATGGCGCCGGATCACGTTCATCGCATCGTCGCCGCGCGTTCCCTCGATGGTACGCACTTCGCTTCCCTCGCATCGCACGGCAAGAACGATGCAGGAGCGCACCGGAATCCCGTCGAGATGAACCGTGCACGCACCGCATGCCCCATGATCGCATCCGACATGCGTCCCCGTCAGGTTCAGCTTTTCGCGGATCACGTCCGACAGGCTGTCACGGGCATCCACCGAAAGCGTTTCCGTTTTGCCGTTGATTGTGAGCGTCAGCTCCATGATTGCCGTGCCTCTGTGATGGCGCTCATCACCGTATGAAGGTGGCAGCGCTCCTGATAGGGTGTCGCCTCTTCATGTGCATCCGTGATGTCTGCGCGGATCGCCCTTGCAAGCTGCTCCGCCTGGGCACCGGGTTCCTCATCCAGAAGCGCCGCGACACGCGCCATGGGTTGCGCGCAACTCGCAGTACCCGAGAGAGCGATGCGCGTTGCCTGCCCCGCCCTGCCCAACACCGCAACGGCGAGGGAATCTGCAAAAGCGCCGCTTTTTCGCGCCACCTTGCCGACGCCCCATCCGCCTGCATTGCGACGCGAAATCTCAAACCCGGTCAGGATTTCTCCCGGTTCCAGTGCCGTTTCATAGGCATCGACGAGAAATTCCGACAACGCAACGCGTCTTTGGCCCGAAGCCGAGGCGAGCACCGCCGTAGCGTCAAGCGCGAGCAGGCATGCGGGCCAGTCGGCAGACGGGTCGGACAGAACGACACTGCCTCCAACCGTGCCCAGATTGCGCACCGCCCTGTAGGCGATCTTGGAGGCAACCCGTTGCAGAAGCCCGCCGAACGCCTCCCGTGCAATCCCGTCTTCGATGGAGGCATGCGTAACGAGAGCGCCGATGAAAACCTGCTCTCCCGTTTCGCGCACCGCCTTGAGTTCCTCAAGGCGCGTAATGTCGAGCAACGTTTCGGCGGCGGTCACCCGCAGATTGAGCATCGGCAGAAGCGATTGCCCCCCGGCGATAACGGTTACGCCATCATCCGCAGCAAGCACCCCGACGGCCTCTTCGAGAGTGGTTGCTCTTACATAGTCGAAGGAAGCGGGTTTCATGCGGCCTGCTCCCCGGCGCGTGCCCCCGCCACTGCATCGGAAACCCGCCGCGGCGTCATCGGCGTCTCAAGGAATTTGGCCCCAGAACCGCGAAACGCATCGTTCAATGCGTTGGCGATGGCCGCCGGTGGCGCGATTGCGCCACCCTCTCCCATGCCCTTGACGCCGAATTCCGTGCTCTCGGCGGGGGTGACCCTATGCTTGATACGAAAAGCGGGGATTTCCGATGCGCAGGGCATCATGTAGTCGCCAAATGTCGTGGCAAGCGGCTGGCCGTTTTCACTGTAGGGAATTTCCTCGTAAAGCGCCGTACCGATCCCTTGTGCGACGCCGCCAATGATCTGGCCATCGACGATCATCGGATTGACCAGCGTTCCGCAGTCCTCCACCACCACATAGTCGATGATCTCGGTCACACCCGTCACGGGATGCACGAGCAGGGTGACGGCATGAACGCCGTAGGAAAACACCCCGCCCGATTCCGGCGGCTCGTAGGTTTCGGTCACATCGAGCCCCGGCCCCAGGCCGGCAGGCAGCATTTCCGGACGGATATTGGCTGCCCGTGCAATCTCCTTCATGGCCACATTCGCCCCACCGCAGTGCACCGCACCGCCCCGGACGATCACCTGATCGAGCGGCACCTGCAGAAGATGCGCTCCGATGGACTTGATCTTTCTGGCAAGCGCGCGGCTTGCCTTTGCAACGGCACCCCCGGAAAAGACGATGCTGCGGGATGCAAAGGTTCCGAAACCCTGGGGAGAAAGCGCGGTATCGCCATGCCGCACCAATATCGCCGAGGGATCGAGACCGAGTTCCTGCGCGGCGATCTGGGCAAGCGACGTCTCCAGCCCCTGCCCATGGCTCTGAATGCCCACCAGGAGATGGACTGTCCCGTCTGGAAGCATGCGTATGGTCGCCGTTTCGAAACCGGGGACCACGCGCGACTTGCGCTTGACCCATTCAGCGGTTCCGTGGCCGCTCTGCTCCGTATAAATGGCGAAGCCGATCCCGAGCTTTCGGCCATCCGGCTCGCCACGATGCTGACGCTCGCGCAATGCCGGCAAATCCACCATCCCAAGAGCCTGCGAAAGGGCTTGCGGGTAATCCCCATTGTCGAGGCGCAAGCCGCCCGCCGTGCGATAAGGCATCAGCTCCGGACCGACCAGGTTGCGTCGGCGCACCTCGACTGGCTCGAGCCCCAACTCATCGGCCAGCTCGTCGATCATCCGTTCTATCGCAAAGCAGGCACCTGGCCTGGCAACCCCCCGATAGGGGCCTATGGGCGGTTTGTTGGTCGCGCTCGTATGGGTCTCGATCTGCAGGTGCCTGACGCGGTATGACCCGGGCAGATTGCGCGCGGCCATGCTCGTTTCCATGAACGGACCGGAAGGCCAGAGCGCATAGGCGCCGGCATCCACATGAACCGTTCCCTCGATGCCAAGCACCTCGCCGTCTTCCCTGGCGTACAGCGTCAAGTCGTAATGATGTTCACGCGCATGCACCGAGGCTGTCAGATGTTCGTTGCGATCTTCGATCCAGCGCACCGGATGATCCACCTTCAGCGCAAGCGCTGCAAGCGCGATCTCCTCGGGCATGAGACGGTTCTTGCCCCCGAAGCCGCCGCCCACATCCGGAGCGACGACGCGAATCCGATGCTCGGCCATCCCGAGCGCCAATGACAGGCCATGCCGCATCACATGCGGCCCCTGCGACGAGGTGTAGACGACGAGTTCATCCAGCCTGTGGTCGAAATAGGCAACCACGCCCCGGGTCTCCAGGGGGTTCGTCGCCTGACGGTTCATCTTGAGCCGTCGACGGATCTTCACCGGCGCATCGGCCACCGAAGCAATGTCGCCCTCGGAAATGGTCGCATCGACAAAAGAGTTGTCAGGCCATTCCTCATGAAGTTTCGGAGCACCGTCCTCAAGAGCCCCGACCGCATCCATGACCGATTCGAGTTCCTCGATATCGACAAAGACGGTCTCGGCAATATCCTCGGCGACAGCGCGACTGCAACCGATGCACATGGCGACGGCCTGCCCCACGAAAAGCACCTTTTCGTCCGCAAGCGGCGGATAGGCCGCGTTTCGAAACGTCGCCATTTCCGGCCCGCCAGAGATAGGGTGCAAGGGCTGCAGATCCGTCAGAAGAAAGATGCGGTCGGCATGCTCCTCCGGCTTCTCGATAGAGGAAATCCTGCCGTGAGCCGTTGGGCTTCGCACGAAGGCGACATCGGCCATACGTGGCAAACGAATATCTGCGACGAAGTTGCTCGCCCCCGCCAGATGACGCTTGTCTTCCTTGCGCGGCACGGATTTTCCAACCCACTGGTCTGCCGTGCTCACGCTCTCTTCTGAAGCCATCCCAACCCTGTCGCCCGTCGAAATCCAACAATGCCCGGAGCGTTCGAGGCGACCCGCAAAGCGCAATCACCCCACGCCGGCAAACAAAAGATATCGGTCACAGCCGCCATTGCAAATCATAAAAACCCTGACATTAATCAATACAGATGATATGTCTTTCGGCAGGGAAATCAGCACCAGAGGAGGCTCATCCTGGGCGCGCAAATATCTCTCCGGCACCTGAGATGCTTCTTCGCGGTTGCCCAGACTGGCTCCTTCACGCTTGCAGCGCAGCAGCTCTTCAAAACGCAGTCTTCGCTGACCGCCACCATCAAGCAACTCGAGGACCTGGCCGGCGTCCAGCTTTTCGACCGCACGACCAGGCGTGTCGAACTGACCAAGGACGCTTTATGGTTCAAGGAAGTCGCTGGCCGGATCCTGCGCGATTTTGACAATGCGGTTTCCGATCTTCAGGCTGTATCGCGAAGCGAACGGGGGCACATCAAGATTGCCGTCGCTCCCTCCATGATGCCGCACGTGCTTGCTCCGGCGCTGGTTGCCTTTCGACGCTCCTATCCGGAAGTGGCGATTTCCGTTCATGATGAAGGGTCCGACAAGATCGAGCGTTCCATTCTGGAAGGCACCACCGATTTCGGCCTTTCGACACCGCTCAACAACTTCCCCGATCTGGATTACACGCCGGTTTTGGCAGACCCATTCGGCGCAGTCTATCCGAAGGACCATCCCCTCGCCCGCCACAAGGGCAAATTGACCTGGGCGGACCTGCGCCATCACGAATATGTCGGCCTTACCAAGGACACCGGTATCGGCGCTCTGATCTATCGCTTTCCTGAGCTCAGGCTGGATGACCAGGGCTCCGAATATGATCACGCATCGAGCACCACGTCGCTCTACGCCCTGCTGAAGCTTGGCAGCCGCATCACCGTACTGCCATCACTCGCGGCCCATACTGGGCAGATGACGGAATTCGAGTTCCGCGAATTGCACGAGCCCCGGATCGAGCGCGAGATATGCCTTATTACAAGGCATCTGCGTTCCTTCTCGCCCACCACGCGGCGCATTTTGGAAATTCTTATGAAGACCATTCGCGAAATGGACTCCATCTATGGCGCACGAATTCTCAATTCGGAGGACGGATTGAAGCCATCGCGGCGCAACGCGGTCTCTGAGAAGGAACCGCGATCGCTTCCCCCTCAGGAGCATCCCGGCGTACGCAGGCATACGCTTGGCTGAAGACAAGATGCCGAAGCAATTCGGGAACATGCAAAGCATTCTAAAGCGTGTCGCGATCTTTCAGATTTGCTCCTTACGCTTTAAATTCTTGATCTTACGCATGTCTTTATCCCGGAGCCGGTTCCCACTTCCGGGAGATATGCGTTAGCGCAAAGCGGTTTCGATCAACCCGGCACCAATCAACGCCAGCACCACGAGAAACACACGGTCGAAGACCTGACGTGAAAGCCGTTTTCCAAGCCAGCTTCCAAGCGGCATGAAAAGTGCGACCGGTATGAGCGCAAGAAGCCCCTCGACGAAATAGACGGGCTGAAAAAGCCCGGCAACCGTGAGGGAGACGGCCTGCACCATGGCAAACACCAGGAAGACCATCGACACGGTGAACAACATGGCCTCGCGCTCGAGCTTCATCGCGTGGACGAAGGGTACGAAAACGGCAGCGCATAATCCCGCTGCTCCCTGGACAAAGCCGGCAGCCAGCCCGACGAAAGGCGACAGCCGCAGTGCCGGCTTGGGCTTGATGGAGAATTGAGGGCTGAACACCCGCAATCCGATATAGAAGAAGAGCATCAACCCGAGACCGAGATTGAGTTTTTCGGCCGCCACCACCGTCAGCACCCAGGTGCCGCCCGCCAGACCCGGCACACCAAGCAACAGCATCGGCCACAGGAAAGGCACGTTCCGCACTGCGTGCCTGGTCTGATAGGCCTGCAACGCGTTCGTCACCAGAATGGGAATGATGAGCACCCCCACCGCATGGGGAAGGTTGAGAAAATAGCTCAGAACCGGAACGGCCACCACCGGCAGCCCCAGCCCGGTGATGCCCTTGACCAGAGACCCCACCGCGATCGCACAGAAGGCGATCGCGATTGAAACCAGATTCATGAAAGCCCCTTTCGGCCGCGCCCTACTTCTTTCCGCGAATGGCCCAGCCGGTCATTCTCTTCTCGATGAAAGCGAAGATCACATAGGTGAGAATACCGAGTGCAGCGATGACGGCGACGCCCGCAAACATCAACGGCACACGAAACTGCGACGATGCCTGCATCATCAGATAACCGATGCCGTCATTCGACGCGATGGTCTCGGCGATAACTGTTCCAACGAAAGCAAGCGTAATGGAAATTTTCAGCGAGGCGAAGAAGAAGGGCATGGCGCGGGGCAGGCCGATCTTCCTGATCAGGTCGATCTTGCTGGCCCCCAAGGAGCGCAGCACATCCTCCACTTCAGGCTCAACCGTGGCAAGCCCCGTGGCCACATTCACGGCAATCGGAAAGAAGCAGAGAATGAAGGCCGTGGCTATGGCCGTGGGTTGGCCGATGCCGAGCCAAAGCACGATGATCGGGACCAGGGCGACCTTCGGGATTGAATTGAAACCGATGAGCACCGGATATAGCCCCGAATAAACCATGGGTATCGTGCCGATGAAAATGCCGAGCAATACGCCCACGATAACACCGAACCCGAAACCGATCATGGTGTTCATCATCGTCAGGGAGGCGTGATGCAGGATGATCGGGCGATATTCCTGGAAGGCATGGTAGATCGCGACGGGAGACGGGAGGATGAAGGATGGAATTTCGAACACCACCACCGAGAGCTGCCAGACCGTCAGAAGGACGGCCAGAACCAGCCATGGCATGAGGAGGTGCAGGGAACGGCGGTTTGAACTGTACATCTAGGCAGCCCTGCTTTCCTCTCGGATCTGAGCGATCTCATTTCTGATGGTATGCACGATTTCAATGAAGCGCGGTTCGAACGTGGTCTCCAGCGTGCGCGGGCGCGGCAAGTCGACACGATGGGTCGCAATGACCCGCCCCGGCCGGGCGCTCATCACATAGATGACATCGGCCAGATAAGCCGCTTCTCGCAGATCATGGGTGACGAGGATCGTCGTGAACCTCTTCTCCATCCAGATATCCTGGAGAACACCCCACAGTTCTTCGCGGGTAAAGGCGTCCAGCGCACCGAACGGTTCATCCAGCATCAGTAGATCCGGATTGTGGATCAGCGCTCGGCAGAGATTTGCGCGCTGCTGCATGCCGCCAGACAGCTCCCAGGGATGGCGTTCCTCGAACCCCTGGAGGTCGACCATCTTCAAGAGCCCCCGCGCCTTCTCGACATATTCCTGCCTGTGACGCATCAGCCTGCCACGATGCGGTTGCACGATCTCAAGCGGCAACATCACATTCGACAGGAGCTTGCGCCAAGGCAGAAGCGTCGGGTTCTGAAACGCCATCCCGACGCATTTGAGCGGCCCCGAAACGGTCTGACCGTCGACCTTGATCTGCCCCGCGGTCGAAGGCGTCAGGCCGGTCACCAGTTTCATGAGGGAGGACTTGCCACACCCCGAGGGGCCGACAACCGCAGCGAACTCCCCCTTGCGGATGGACATATCCGTTCCGCTCAGCGCCAAGACCCCTCCCTTGCCGCCATATTGTAAATCAACACTTTCCAGTGTCACGAAATCGCTCATTGATCTGGCTCCGTCTGCTGCGTCGGTGGCGCAGCAAAAGCTGGATACGGCGTGATTGCCTGAATTGGCTCTTTTCGCGGATC
Organism: Nitratireductor indicus C115; assembly: GCF_000300515.1. Lineage (GTDB taxonomy): Bacteria > Pseudomonadota > Alphaproteobacteria > Rhizobiales > Rhizobiaceae > Nitratireductor > Nitratireductor indicus. The sequence continues at coordinate 61,685 of NZ_AMSI01000015.1, read as the reverse complement.
ATGCCCGCAATACCGCTCAGCGTGAATATTGTTCAGCTACGTCCTTGGAGGATCTTGGCATGGCTATGGCCGAACACCGACCCTGATGAGCCGGTGTTCGTACAAGGGACAGAGGGCGTCAGCCAAGGATCTTCAGGTCCTGCGCGTCCGGCAGGAAACCATCCGCGTAGAAGTCTTCCAGCTTAGGCTGAGTGGAGAGACCGAATCCTTCCGCCATCAGTGCGAGCCCTTTCGAAATACGCTCAGGCTCAAGATAGCCGATACCGTGTTCCTTCACCGATTCAGTGGAGATATGGGTATCGAGAATAAACTGAAGACGCTGCAATTCGACGTCACGCACCAAAAGCGGCTCGCGCGCGACTGCGGCATCGACCGCTGCACCCGGATCCTTGTAGGCTGCCCCCCAGGCACGCGCCGCGCCAAGCGCCACCGCCTTGCAGAGCTCCGGTTCCTGATCGATCATCTTCTGGCTTGCGATGAGCGCATTTGCCGGGAAATCGAAACCGAAATCTGAGAAATAGAGGATATTGATATCCTCGCGCTTCACACCGTTTCCCACGAAATTGAAAACCGATGTGTAGTCGTAGCCCACGACGCCATCGACTTCGCCCTTGAGAAGCATCGTGTCGCGAATGCGCACATCCACCGCCGTGAACTCGATCTCGTCCGGGGCGATGTTGTTGAGCTTGAGAATGCCCGGCATGATCTTGGTGGCCGCCGAGTTGGCGGCGACCCCGATCTTCTTGCCTTTCAACTGTTCGAGGCTGGTGATCTTGTCGCCGCCGATCGTCATGATGCTCGCGGGCGAGTGGTCGAGGATCGGCATGATGAGCCTGGGAGCGCCATCAGGGTTCGCCGCTGAGAACTCGATCAGCGTCATGATGTCCGCAAACCCGAAATCATGCGTACCGGTTGCCAGCCGGCGCACGCAATCGGCAGAACCGGAGGCACCTTCAAGTGCCGCGGTGAAACCGGCATTTTCATAGATGCCGGCCGCATTGCCCAGGAAGAAGGGACTGTTGCCGCCATAGATGCGGAAGTCGAGCGAGAACGGCACCGAGCGGGTCTCCGCCGCTGCCCTGCCGGGAACTCCAAGCGCCAAAAGCGCTGAAAGCTGGGCGCCGTAGCCCAGCAGTTTCCTGCGATTCATAGTCATAGCATTCCCCTTTTGTTTGGCTTCTTCTTGCTAATCCAGATGTGCGCATTTTCTTGTTTTTGTTGCCGAGCCTCCCCGGAATCGAATGGCTTTGACGCGGCAATCAGATTGCCGCGGTGACCTGTATCTCCACCCTGCAGGCGGGATTGTTCATATCCACCCGTCCGCAAATGCGGGTGGGCGTATGATCGGGCACGACCCAGCTGTCCCAGACTGCGTTGAACGCACCCAGATCATCCCGCGAACTCAGCCAGACTTGCGCGGTCAAGGCGCGGGACTTGTCGGTCCCCGCCTCATGCAGAAGTTGGTCGATCTTCGCAAAAACCTGGCGCGCCTGCCCCTCGATATCGAGCGACATATCGTCCGGCACCTGACCCGCCGTATAGACCAGCCCGTTGTGAACGACCGCGCGGCTGCGCCGGTTGTTCTGGTCCAGGTGCTTGATATCGCTATTGTCGTTCATACGGTTTTCCTTCCATTCAGGCAGCCTTGTCCGACGCGCCGTACCCACCGCCGCCAGCGGTCTCCATCAGCACACGATCGCCGGCTTTGAGCACACGCGGCATCGTCGGATCGATGCGGTCACCGTTGAGCAGAAGCTGGCCCGGTTTGCCGGCGCCGCCTCCCGCAAGCCCCTTCGTTGGCGACTTGCATTGCGTCATAAGAAACGAGGTCATGACGTCGGACGCGTCCGGCATGATCTCGAACTCGAAGCTGATCCCAGAACCACCCTCATGCAGGCCGCAACCGCCGCTGCCGCGACGCAGCTCGCGGCGCAGAACGCGGATCGGCGCAAGCGTCTCCATCATTTCCACAGGTGTGTTACCAAGATTAGCCGGGAAACTTGTTGCCGAGAATCCCGGACGTCTGGAATTCGCACCCTGTCCTGCATTGAGAAAATTGACCACGGCAAAACGCTTCGAACGGTATTCCCCAGACATGGTGAGGGAGGAGTTCGGAGAGCCCGCCGCCCACACCCGTGCCGGGAGCACATCCGCCAGTGCCTGGAAGACTGCATGCGGAAGGAGGTGGCCGATTGCGCTGCGGCCTCCCGAGGCCGCCGGATAGGATGGATTGAGAAGCGATCCCACAGGCGCATGTGTCGAGATCGGAATGAAACTTCCCTCATTGTTCGGGATATCCGGACAAAGCAGCGCCTTCAGGCCATAGACGGTGTAAGCGAAAGTGTAGATCGGAACCACATTGAGCGCATAGGGCAATTGTGGGCTTGTGCCGGCAAAATCGATATCGATCTCATCGCCCTTCACCGTCAGAGAACAATTGATGATGACCGGCTCTTCGAACCCGTCATGCTGCACCTGGGATTTGTAGACACCGTCGGGAATTTTCCGGATCGCGTCACGCATCGCGTTTTCCGAGCGCCGGCGCACCTCCGCCCCCAGATCGTCAAGGCTCACCGTTTCGAGAAGACCATGCAGGCGCTCCCCCATGGTGCGGCAACCGGCGACCTGTGCCCAGATATCGCCAAGCCCCTGCTCGGGAACACGGATGTTCTGCGAAATGATATCGATCAGCACCTGGTTCGGTTCACCCGCATCCAGGAGCTTCATCATGGGGATCTGCAGGCCTTCCTCATAAATCTCGCGGCTTGAATTGCTGCGCAGCCGTCCCCCTATATCGGGAAGGTGTGAAACGACCGCTGCAAAGCCTACGAGTTTTCCCTTGTGGAACAGCGGCGTCACCGTCGTGATATCATGCACGTGTCCTGAGCCCTTCCAGGGATCGTTCGTGATAAACACGTCGCCCGGCCTGATGGTTTCGGCGGGATAGAGATCGAGGAAATGTCGCACCGTCGCCGGAAGGCAGCCGATAAAACCCGGAAGGCTCATCGTGGACTGGGCAAGCGAACGCCCCTTGGTGTCCGTCAGCACGATAGCGAAATCATTGCCGTCGCGGACGAGTGTCGAGAAACAGGTTCGCACAAAGGCTGCCGACGCCTCGTCGACAATACTGATCAGCCGCTTCCAGAGGATTTCGAGGTCGATCGGGTTGAATTTCGCTTCCGAAGCGGAACGTTCTTCATTCGCCGCCGTATTGAAACGCTCGACATTGTTCATCTTATTCGAATTCCTTGATCGTGACGGAAACGGTTAGATCCTCGAGAATGGTCACATCAGCAGAGACCGCCACGACGATTGTGGATTCCTTCTCCTCGAGAATGAGAGGCCCCTGCAACGTCGTTCCCGCCGCGACGGAATAACGATCGTAGACTGCGACTTCCTCGTAGTCCTTGCGCAGCGGCAGGAAGATGGGACGATGGGCGGCAGGCTTCGGCTCCGACCCGGCACGGTCTTCGCCCCATTCGAAATTGTGAGCCTTGCTGGGCGAACGTCCAACCAGCCTCCAGGTGATGACCTGGGCCACGGCGTTGGGCACAAGCCGGCCATAAAGCTTCTCATATTCGGCTTCGAAAGCACCAAGCAGGGTTGCCCCCGGCTTACCGTGAATGGCGGCGAATGGAACGCTGACCGATATCTCGGCTCCTTGTCCCTCATAGCGCATTTCAGCGCCGACGCTCCATTCGATGTCGTCAGCCCCCGCAGCCAGAAGCTCGCCTTCCGCGTCCTTGCGAAGGGCCTCCAGATTGTCTGTCACCTGCTTCCAGTCCACATCTGCCAGGCGCTGTGGGCTGGACCATGCGCGGTCGATGCGCGGCGGTGCGGCGAGCATGCCGAGGCACGAGCCCGCCCCGGCTGCAATGGGTATCAGCACCCGTGGAATGCGCAGCTTGCGCGCCACCTCTACCGCATGGACAGGACCAGCTCCGCCGGTCGCGATCATCGTGAAATCGCGGGGGTCGTGTCCGTTCTCCGCAATGTGGATGCGTGCGGCGCTCGCCATATTCTCATTGACTACATTGCAGATGCCCCAGGTGGCATCGATGGGTTCCACCCCGAGTTCGGAAGCGAGGTCCGCAACCGCCTTCTTTGAAGCTTCCAGATCGAGCCTCATGGTGCCGCCGAGGAAATTTTCCTTGCTGAGGTAACCCAGCAGAAGATCCGCGTCCGTGACGGTGACATCCGTACCGCCTCGTCCATAGCAGGCCGGTCCCGGCACGGAGCCGGACGATTCCGGGCCTACATTCAGGAGGCCGAGACGATTGCAATGCGCGATGGAACCTCCGCCTGCACCGATTTCGATAAGCTCGATGCTCGGAATGAGGATCGGCAGACCCGAGCCCCGCTTGAAACGTTCTACACGCGCGCACTCGAAACTGTGCGTCACAGGAGGTTCGCCGCCCACCGCCACGCAGGCTTTGGCCGTGGTTCCGCCCATGTCGAAGGCCAGCACATGATCGACGCCGATCTGGCGGGCGGTATTCATCGCTGATAGCACACCCGCCGCCGGTCCGGATTCCAGAAGAAGGATCGGGGAAGCTGCTCCCGTCTTGGCCGAACAGAAGCCGCCGCTCGACACCATCACGCGAAGGGGCGTGCCGGGCTTCGTTCGCGCGATGCGGTTATCCAGCTCATCGAGATATTCAGCGACGATGGGCTTTACATAGGCATTCGCCGCAACGGTGGAGGTGCGTTCGAACTCCTTGATTTCGCGTGCCAGATCAGAAGACAGCGACACTGCCTTTCCAGGCAGAGCGTCTTTCAACCGCTCCTCAATGCGCTTTTCGTGATCCGTATTGGTGTAGGAATGTAGGAGCGAAACGGCAATCGAATCCGCGTCGAGCTTCGCCAGAGCCTCGATAAGCACGTCGAGCTCTTCTTCCTTCAGCGGCTCCAGCTCATCGCCCTGGGCATCCACGCGCGCATCCACTTCGACGCGGCGTTCCCCATCGATAAGCGGGCGGGGCAATTCGATATCGAGATCGTAGATGTCGTAGCGCCACTCGCGACCGATATCGAGCACGTCTTTCATGCCCTTGGTGGTGACGAGCGCCGTCTTGGCACCCTTGCGCTCGATCAGCGTGTTGGTGATCAGCGTCGTGCCATGCACGACCTCCTCAAGCTGAGCCGTGCCCTTGCCGAGCGAACCGTCAACCTGCTGCAACAGGTCTTCAAGAACAGTGGAGACCGCCTGCCCCGGATCGGCGGGGGTGGTTGGAGATTTGGCGACCCAGATGCGGCCTGCCGGTTCCATGGTCGCCACGCCATCGGTGAAGGTACCGCCGATGTCGATTGCGACGCGCAGCTTGCCTTCGTTGTCCATTGCTTCGTTCATTCGTCGATGACCTGTGTTTTTCTTCTTTTGCGAATTTCAGTAGGAGATCGTTATGAGACGCTCTTCCGTCATCTCGCGGATTGCGTAGGCCGGCCCCTCCCGGCCAAAACCGCTGTCCTTGACCCCGCCGAAGGGCATGGCGTCGACCCGTGCGCTCGATGCCTCGTTCACATGAACACCCCCGAAGCGCATGGCCTGCGACATGCGCAGCGCCCTGTGCAGGTTCGAAGTGAAGAGCCCGGCAGCGAGACCGTAGGGGCTGGCGTTTGCCCGCTCTACCGCCTCATCGTCCGTATCGAATGGAATGACGCTGAGGACGGGTGCGAATATCTCCTCGCAATAGACCTTCATGCTCTCCTGAACATCGGTGAGTACCGTCGGCTGCACGATGGAGCCTTCACGCTTCCCGCCGGTGAGAATTCGCGCACCTCCGGCGACGGCTTCCTCCACCCAGTTTTGCGCGCGCTCCGCATGAGCTTGGCTGATCATCGGTCCGATGATCGTTTCAGGATCGGATGGGTCGCCCACTTTCAGCGCTTCGACAGCCGCAATCAGAAGCGGCACGAAATCGTCGAGGATGTTTCTTTGAACCAGAAGCCGCTGCACCGAGGTGCACACCTGCCCCGCCTTCCGAAAGCCCGCGTTGAGAATCTTCGGAATGGCCCGTGTAAAATCGGCGTCGTCGCACACGATGGTGCTGGCAATGCTGCCAAGTTCCAGTTGCGTGCCACGCAGGCCCGCAGCCTGCTGGATTTCACGCCCCACCTGCGTGCTGCCCGTGAACGCGTAATAAGCGATGCGCTGGTCCGCGAGCAGTTGTCTGCCGATCCTGCCCCCAGGCCCATGAACAAGTGCCAGAAGCCCCGAGGGCAGGCCCGCATCCAGGAGCGCCTTGCAAAGCTCAACCGCGCAAAGCGGTGTATAGCTCGACGGCTTGATCAGCACGGCATTCCCACCTGCAAGCGCGGGTGCAACCTTGTGGGCCAGCGTGTTGAGCGGCGAATTGAACGGCGTTATCGCACAGATCACCCCGCGCGGCGCGTGGATGGTGAAACCCATCCTGTCACTTGCATTGGCAGCCGAGAGCATCAGAACCAGATCCCCGTTCAGCCGCCGCGCTTCGTCGGCGGAGAGTTCGAGCGTCTGGATACAGCGACTGACCTCGTTCTCACCGTCGGCCCGCGTGAAACCCGCCTCGTCGCGAAGGAGAGAGATGAGATGTTCCCTGCGCTCCTCGACGAGACGCGCCGTGGCAAGCAGTATCTTGTAGCGCTTATAGGGCGTGAGCTTCGACGCCGAGATGCCTTCAAGCGCACCGGCAACAGCCGCATCGACCTGTTCCGGTGAAGCCACCTGCATCTGGCCGTAGGTCGTTCCGCGATATTTCTCGGTCAGTTCGTCAACGCTTTCGCCATCGACCCAGGAACCGCCGATCAGAAGTCTGGACATGCCGGTTTCCTGTTTTCCTGCCGCTCTCATCAGCTCAGGCTCCAAGGCCGTTCATGAAATTCAATCGGATCTTCACGGGGTCGCGCTCTGTGGTTCCCGCGGGTTTTTCTCCGTCGATCCGAACGCCGATGAGCCTTGGCCCATCCATATGGAGGGCCTTCTCGACAAGAGCGTCGAAATGCTCCTCATCCTGGGCCCAGTCGGACTGCATGAGCCCTGCGCCCTGGGCCACGCCGACAAGATCGACGCCGGTGGAAGTGAGCGTCTTTTGCGACCCGGTGATCTGATAGAGGCTGTTGTCCCAGATAACGATGCACAGATTGTCGGGCGCTACCGTCGCAACAGTGCCGAACGAACCGAGCTGCATGAGGATGGAACCGTCACCATCCAGGGCGAACACCTGACGCTTGGGTTGGGCAACGGCCACTCCAAGCGCGATGGAGCTTGCCAGCCCCATGCTGCCCAGCATGTAGAAATTCTGGGGGCGCTGGCCGCTGGCCCAAAGGTCGAAATTGCTGTTCCCGATGCCTCCGATAACCGCTTCATCATTCTTGAGCTTCGCCACCAGTCGCCGTGTAAGGGCGCTGCGGTTCATGACCTTGGCGGTGGAGCGGCTTTTCTGCGTTTCGCTGACGGACATGTTCAATCCCCTCATCAATGCGGCCGCTTGGTCAGAAGGGGCGACAGAATGATCGCGGCGGGCGCCTGCGTGGCAAAAGCCTGCTTGATCATGCCTTCGACGACGAACTCGACCTGGCTCTTGTCCTGAATGGCGAAATGCTCGATGCCGAGGCTCTGCAGAACAGGCCGCATGGTGCGGCAGACCATTGCTTGTCCCTGCTGGAATTCGCCGATGACGCCGCGCTCTGAAATGAACATCACGATGGGAAGCTGGAACGGACAAGCGAGCGAGGCAAGCGCATTGGGAATGGTTGCAAACCCGCTGGTTTGCATCAGGGTCACACCCTTGCGCCCCCCCATATAGGCGCCGGCGACAATGGCGACGGCTTCCTCTTCCCGCGCAGGCGAAATGACGGTGAAATAAGGGTCGTCCGTGACGGCGTCGATCAATGGTCGCAGGACATTGTCCGGCACATATGTGATGAGATCGATATCGTTCCGCTTAAGAATGCGAACGACGATGTCGGCCCACCCTTCTTGTTCGGCTTTCTGATTTGCGCCCACTGTCTTTCCCCGAGGTGAATTCGACACTGTCCGGGTGGTTGAAAACCGTCAGGCCTTCGCCATTCGGTCGTCTACCCGATGGTGAAAACGCTAGCCTCGCCGCCCCTCGGCGCGCAAATTATTAATTTTTGCGAATTGTTTTGTTTTTCCGATAAATCGGGTTTCCGAAGTTTTGCCGGCATTCGGCAGCGGTTTCGCATCAATGCGCGATATAGCAATGGGTACGATGCGCATCCGATCAGCCCGAAACGCAATTCTTTTATCGGCCGACGTAACGCCCGCCGAAGAACTCATTTATCGATTTTTACGATTAATCTCGTATTTCTAATCATTTGTTTGGCAGAAGCCCGCGCCCTATCCTCACATGAAAAGACAATGGAGCAGTCCACATGGGGAATGACACAGCCATGAAAGTGGTGGCCTTGAGAGCGCATGGCGGCATCGAGCAACTGAAGGTCGAGGAATGGCCGGTTCCCGAAGCTGCGGAAGGTCAGGCGCTGGTCGAGATCAAGGCCTGCGGGCTGAACTATATGGATGTGTTCGTTCTTCACGGAATGCCGGACATGCCCACGACCATGCCCCGCATTCCCGGTGGCGACATTGCCGGCATCGTGCGCAAGGTGGGCGCCGGCGTGTCTTCAGACTGGCTCGGCAAGCGGGTCGTGCTCTTTCCCCGATTTCCAACAGGTGGCGTGCTCGGCGAAAACGGCAATGGTGGTCTGTGCGAATTCATCGCCGCGGACCAGCGTCAGCTGATAGAAATTCCCGACAATGTGAGCTTCGAGGATGCCGCCGCACTCCCGATAGCCTACGGAACCTCGCATCGCATGCTGTTCACCCGCGGCCACATCAAGGCCGGTGAGAAGGTGCTCATTCTCGGAGCCAGCGGCGGTGTCGGTGTGTCTTGCCTGCAGTTTGCCAAGATGGCGGGCTGCGAGGTCTTTGCCTGCACGTCGAGCGAGGAAAAAGGCCGCAAGCTTCTCGAACTGGGTGCCGACCACATCATCAACTACGTGGAAACCCCTGAATTCTCCAAAGCCGTATGGACGGCAAGCGGCAAGAAGGGCGTGGACGTCGCGATCAATTTCACAGGCGGCGACACCTGGATACAGACGCAGCGCAGCATGGCGACCGGAGGCCGCATCCTCACCTGTGGCTCGACTGCCGGCCATCTGTGCGAAATCGACGTTCGTTTTCTCTGGCATCGGGAAACAGAGATCATCGGAAGCCGCGCCTACGTTCCCGAAGATATAGTGGCGTGCCTCGACTTCGTCTCCTCCGGGCGCCTGAAGCCGGTGGTGGAGGTCCGCCTGCCGCTCGAGCGGGCCGCAGAAGGTGTCGAACTTCTGGCAAGCCGCAACATCTTCGGCAAGGTCATCGTGACACCATGAGCAACCTGATCTCCAACCTTGGCTGCATCGGCACCCAGTTCCGCGACAAGGGCCACCTCGCCGTCATCGATCTCTACGATCCCGAGCACCCCCGCGAGATCGATTATCCCACCTACAATGCAAATTGCGATGCCGTCGCACGCGGCCTTCTGAACCGTGGCCTTTCGGCAGGTGACAGGGTCGGCGTCTATTGCTCCAACCGGCTCGAATTCCTTGAGGTTTTCTTCGGTGCGATGCGCGTCGGGGTCGTACCGGTGATGATGGGCATCCTTCAACCGGCTGACACAATCGCCTGGATCGTGCAGGACACCGGCCTGAAGATGGTTTTCTGCGAGGCGGCACTACAGCAAAATCTGCCACAGGGAACCCTCGCGGTGATCGTCGATGCCGACGGCGAAGACGGGTTGTCTGCCTTCAAGGATTTTGGTGCCGTTGAATATTTCCAGCCGGAATACGATTCGACCGCTTTCGTGGCCTATACGTCCGGCTCCACGGGCCGTCCGAAGGGCGCCTTGCTCTCGCATCGGGCCCATAGCTGGGTTGCACGCACCATTTCGCAGGAACGCTTCTTCTGCCCCGACGACACGATGATCGTCGCCGCGCCGCTCTACCACAAGCACGCGATGAACTCGATCAAATGCGTTCTCTATGGCGGCTCGACAGTCGTTCTGCTGCGCAAGTTCGACGCCCGTATCTATGTCGACGCGATCAACCGCTACAAGGCGACGGTCGTTTCGGGCGTGCCGACCATTTTCGCGATGATCCTCCAGCAACGCGAATTGCTTGCCGGCAACGATTACTCCTTCGTTCGCCTTGCCACCATGGGCGGCGCGCCGGCCTCCGACCAGTTGATCGACTCCGTGGCGGAACTGTTTCCCAATGCTCAGATCAACCTCATTTTCGGCATTACCGAAACGAGCGCGGCCCTGTTCGGACGGCATCCGGAAAATCTGCCGCGCCCCCGTCATTCGGTCGGTTATCCGGTCAAGGGCAACGAGTTCAGGCTCGTCGGTGGCGAGGATGAGAATTTCGGGGTCCTGCACGTGCGCGGTCCGGGCATGATGAGCGGCTACCTCAATAACCCCCAGGAAATGGCAAGGCGCTTTGATGAGGATGGCTGGTTCAATACGGGAGACATCCTGCGCCGCGATGAACATGGCTGGTACTTTTTCGTGGGACGATCGGACGACATGTTCACCTCAAGCGGACACAACATCTACCCGGCCGAGGTCGAACTGGTGCTTGAGCGTCATGAAGACATCGAGCAGGCAGCCGTCGTTCCCGCTCCCCATGAGATCAAGCATACGGTGCCCTACGCCTTTGTGGTCATGCGGGCTGGCTCCGGAATGACGGAAGAGGATGTGAAAGCGCATGTGCTTCGCAATGCACCGCCCTACCAGCACCCGCGCCGGGTCATGTTCATCAATGCCCTGCCCATGACGACCGTCGGCAAGGTCGACCGCCGCTTTCTGGAAGCAGAAGCGCGACGGATCCAGAAAGAAGAAGACGCCAGAAAGGAAAGCGCATGAGCGCCGAAACCCATAACAAGACGGCCGCGGACGTGCAGGCTATCGTTGACCGGAGCGCGTTCCTGTCCTGGCTCGGTCTCAAGGTTCAGTCGGTAGGTCCCGATACGATCGAGGCAAAAGCGACCTGGCGCCCCGAATGGGTTGCCAATCCGAAGGTAGGGCAAACCCAGGGCGGCATCCACGCGGCGCTCATCGATTTTGCCGCCAATCTCGCCATGATCAACAAGATGGGAGGGCCGGTTCTCACCATCGATCTGCGGGTGGATTACCACCGCATCGCCATCGGCGGAGACCTGATCGTGCGGGGCCGGGTCGTCAAGTTCGGCCGCACTGTCGGAACAAGCGAAGCCGAAGTGCTGGATGAGCAGGGGCGCCTGCTTGCCAGCGGACGCGGCAGCTTTCTGACCACGCAGACGTCGGAAGCAGGCAAGAAATCCTGACCGCGTTTTCCCTCATCGCCAGAGACAAGATCGGAATTCCTCCCCATGGCCGTCGACATGTCCGGAGAGGAGCGCGTCGCTGCTCCCATCGAAGAAGTATGGGCCGCCCTCAACGACCCGGAAACGCTCAAGGCCTGCATCCCCGGCTGCGAGACGCTGGAGCGCGGGGACGATGATACGCTTTCGGCCGTCGTGTCCTTGAAAATCGGCCCGATCAAGGCGCGGTTCAACGGCGCGGTGGCTTTGTCCAACATCGACCCGCCGCGCGGCTACACGATTTCCGGAGAAGGGAAAGGCGGCATCGCCGGCTTCGCCAAGGGCGGCGCTGACGTCTCGCTTACCGAAGCGGGGCCGGAAACGACGCTCCTTGCCTACACCGCACGGGCCGAGGTGGGCGGCAAGATCGCCCAACTCGGCAGCCGTCTCATTCAATCCACCTCGAAGAAACTCGCAGCCGAATTCTTCTCACGGCTCAATCAGCGCATAAGCAGCGGCTGACGAAACCCAGCCTCAGTTTGCCTGCTCGTCATAGATGCAGATCGCATCCAGGAGAACTTGCGCGCCCTTTGCCAGAGCTTCCTTGTCCGCCCATTCTTCAGGGCAGTGGCTACGTCCTTTCAGGCAGGGGATGAAAATCATGCCAGAAGGCCCGATGCGCGCCATATAGGCGGCATCATGGCCGGCGCCGCTGGACATGGCGATATGGCTCGCACCCGCCTGCTCGGCCCCCGCGGCAAAGGCCGCCTGAATTGCTTCGTCGCAGGCGACCGCCATGCCGTCGCTTACGCGCTGCGCTTCGAATTCGAGACCACGTTGCACGCAGATTTCCCGTGCGCGGGCGAGATAGCCTTCGAAGAAACGTTCCACTTCCGCATTTCGGTTGGAGCGTACCTCGATGGAAAATACCACACGACCAGGCACGACATTGGATCCGTTCGGAATGACTTCGAGCTTGCCGATCGTCGCGACCAGGTAAGCGCCATTCGTATCCTGCTCCTGAGCCCGCGTTTCGGCTTCCTGCACCATCATTGCCGCCGCGACGAGGGCATCCTTGCGCCGCCCCATCGGCGTTGTGCCTGCATGAGCTGCCTCGCCGATAACATCGATCTGGTATCGCGTGATGCCCACAATGTCGGTGACGACACCGATATCGAGCCCGTCATCCTCCAGCACGACGCCCTGCTCGATATGCAGTTCGAAGAAGCCTGCGACATCGCCCTTGTCTCGAAGAGGACCGGTGAGCCTGGAAGGATCGCCGCCCATGGCGGCGATGCCCTCTGCTGTCGTCGTCCCATCGGGAGCCACATAGGCAAGCTGGGCTTTTGTCAGCACACCCGCCATGGCCCGGCTGCCGATACAGGAAAGCCCATACTGGTTCGGTTCTTCCGCCAGGAAGTCGATGACCTCGAGAGGATGGCGCAGTTTCAGGCCGTTCTCGGCGATGGTCTGCGCCGCCTCGAGCGCCACCAGCACACCGGCAATGCCGTCGAAGCGACCGCCACGCGGAACCGTATCCGTATGCGAGCCGGCAACAATGGGTGCCCGTGCGTCTTCGAGCCCCGGCAAGCGGCCGATCACATTGGCCCCCGCATCTACGCTGACCGCAAGACCGGCCGCCTCCATCTCACGCGTCAGCCAGACGCGGCCCTGCTTGTGCAGTTCGCTGAATGCGACACGGCTCCATGGCCGCTCCGGGTCCGTGATTTCTGCCAGCGCCTCGACGCGCTCCCACAAGCGGTCTGCATTGATCGAAAGCCGCAGGCTCCCGTCTTTCATTTCCGTGGTCACCCTATCCTCCTCAAGCGCGTCCGAATGGCTTCACGAAACCGCCGAACCCTTCGGCAACGACGACGCTCTTGCCGTCCCAGACCTGCTGGCCCCGGACATAGGTCGCCTTCACCTGAGGCAGCGACATACCATCATAAAGGCTCCAGTCGGAAATGGTTTGGCTGCCTTCCACACTCCAGCGCGCCTCGCTCGGATCGATAATGGAGAAATCCGCTTCGGCGCCCGCCGTCAACGCTCCCTTGCGCGGCAAAAGCCGGAAATGCCGTGCCGGGTTGGCAGCAAGAAGCCGCGCCGCCATGGACAGGTCGACACCACGCTCAAGGCACTTCTTGATGAGCACCGGCACCATGACCTCGATGCTCGGACCGCCGGACGCGTTTTTCAGCATGTTCGGGTCGTTCTTGCGGTCGAGCGACCAGGCGACATGGTCGGTCGAGACGAGATCGATATTGCCCGCCGCCAGATGACGCCAGAGCGCCTCACGCTCCTGCGACGGACGGATCGGCGGGTTGATCTTGGCCTTGCCGCCAAGCCGCGCAACATCCTCGTCCTCGCTGAACACAAGATAATGGATGCAGACCTCCACGCTCGTATCGAAACCCTGCCGCCGATAGCTCTCGCAGATATCGATGCCCCGCCCGATGGAGCAATGCACCACATGTGCCCGGCAGCCGGTATAGGCGCCGATTTCGTAGATCTCTGCCATGGCCAGCGCCTCGGCGAAATCCGTGTGGCTTTTTCCGTGGGCCGTGTAATCGGTGAGACCGGCTTCCTTCACGCATTCGAGATCGTGCATGACGCTCTCGTGGTTCTCGTTGTGCACGCCTGCCGCAAGCCCGGACGGAGCGATTGCTGCGAAGGCGTCCCGCATCAGCCAGGGCGGAATCCGCGGGAAACGCACCGGATCCGTCCCGAAGGTCGAGAATTTGAAGCCACAGACCCCGGCCTCGATCTGCTCGGCTATGAGGCTCGTGCCGTCCTGCGGATGCACCGTGCCGTAAAGCGCCACATCGACATGCGCTTCGCGCTCGGCATCCGCTGCCTTGGAGCGAACCGCATCCGCGCTGCATACCAGCAACCCCTCGTCATAGGGCATCTCGACGATGGTGGTGACGCCGCCCGCCGCCGCAGCGCGCGTGCACGCGGCAAGCCCCTCGCTCCCCTTTTGCGAGCGGGAATGAACCTGCGCGTCCACCGCGCCGGGAAACACATAGGCCCCCTGGGCATCGATGCGTTCGCGCGCCGCGCCCGGGTCCTGCGCCGTGATCCCCACCACCTTGCCATCAAGAATGCTGAGATAATGCCCCGGCAAAACCGCGCTGGCCGTCACCAGGTCGCCGCGCACCACCAGATCGAACATGTCGGAATCCTTTTGCTTGCCACCGCCCCTACGCGGAAGCGGCTTGATTTGTCAGTACCGCGCCCAGAGCGCGCATCGCCCCCGCCTGAACAGGATCGATGATGCTTATCCCCGTATCGTCCTGAAGGCGTTGGCGATGCCTCGCCATGCCCGCGCATCCCAGGACGACGGCACCTGCGCCATGCGAGTCGCGCAGGCAAAGCGCAGCATCGAGAAGACGCGGATAGACGCTTTCCTCGCTCACCGCCTCGGCAACGCTGATCGAAAGCGGCAGTTCGCCGGCCAGCCGGTCCCAGACGCCAAGGCGCCTGAAGATCGGCTTGTGCCGGCCGACCGACGCACGTGAAAGGGCCAGCACGCCAAACTGATCGGCAAGGCTGAGCGCTGCATAGATAGAACACTCGCCAATTCCGAAGACCGGCTTTTTCGTCATGTGCCTGCAGGCCGCAAGCCCCGGATCGAGAAAACACCCGATCACGAACGCGTCGTAACCGGCTTCTTCTTCGCCTACCAGTTCGGCAAGCATCGGAGCGACCCGTGCGGCGTCGGCCTCGCTCTCGATTCCGAACGGGGCCCCGGCCAGCGAGCGCGTTTCCATTTCAACACCTGTTGTGCAGCTCAGGCACGAAATCGCCACGCCCATGGCCGCGGTAACAGCCTCGTTCGAATTCGGGTTGATGATCAGCACCCTGCCACGAGATTGACTGTTCATGCGGCGGCCCCTCTCGCTTCCCGTCTGGCAACCAGAAGGTTGTTGACGATGATGGCAAGGCTGACCAGCCCCGCGACGATGATCGTCTGCACCTGATCGAAGACAAGGCACAAACCGCATAAGAGAAGCACGACACGCTGCACCGCACCGAGCGGCCTGAAGGCAAATCCGGTAAAGCCGATGGCCAGCGAAAGGATCGACAGGATGCCGCTACCCAAAGCGAAGGCGAAGGTCACCGGATCGAAATCGATGAGGAGCAGCGCCGGGCTGTAGACGAACATGAAGGGCACCAGAAGCTTGGCGATGGAAAGCCGGAAGCTGATGAACGCCGTTCGCATGGGGTCCGCCTGGGCAAGCGCTGCCCCGGCGAATGCCGCAAGCGCAAAGGGCGGCGTCAAGTCCGACAGAAGCCCGAAATAGAACACCGCGAAATGCGTGGCGAGCAGCGGCACGCCGAACTCATAAAGCGCCGGGGCCACGATGGCCGAAAGGATGATGTAGAGCGGCACGGTGGGAATTCCGCAGCCCATGAGAATGCAGGCAACAGCGGTGAGGACCAGTGCGCAGAAGAGGATAGCACCCCGGCTGTCGATCAGGTCGAATGGATCGAGGAAGGCGATCATGTCGGCACCCGCATGCGCGGCCGAAAGAACCGCAGCCGAAAGCTTGAAGCCGATACCGGTAAGCGTGACCGTTCCCAGGATGAAGCCCACGCAGGCGCAAGTCGCCGTGATCACGAGCGTGAAGCGCGCGCCCTCCTCGAACGCCTCGACGATACGCCGCGGCGTCAGCACATGCCCACCCTCGCCTTTGACCAGCCCCGGCATGCCCGCATAGCGCGCGGCAAGCGGGACATACGACACGAGAACCACGAGGATGATGCCCCAGAAGGCTGCAATGAACGGCGTGAAGCGCATCAGAAGCAACGTCACCATCACGATCGGCGGAAGCGCGAGATGCCAGTATTGTCTGGCGACCGCGAGCGCGCTCGGTATCTCCTCGTCCGGCAGTGCACCGAGGCCGAGCCGCTTGGCCTCGAAATGCACCGACAGAAGCACCGACAGATAATGAAATGCCGCCGGCAGGATGGCGATCAGGATCAGCTCGACATAGGGAATGCCCAGCGATTCCGCCATCACGAAGGCCGCAGCGCCCATGATGGGCGGCGTGATCTGCCCGCCCGCACTGGCCGAAGCCTCGACCGCCCCGGCAAAAGGCGCGCGGAAACCTGCCTTCTTCATCAGCGGAATGGTCAGCGACCCCGTGGTCACGGTGTTTGCGACCGTCGAGCCTGAAATCATGCCGAACATCGAGGAAGCAACGACTGAAACCTTGGCCGGACCGCCCGAAAAACGACCGGCAATTGCCGTGGAAAGACCGATGAAAAGCTGTCCAAGCCCCGAAAGCTGCGCCACGACACCAAACAGGATGAAGTGGAACACGAACGTTGCCACCACGCCTGTGGCAACGCCGTAGATGCCCTCGGTGCCCAGATAAAGATGGTTGATGATGCGCGGCATGCTGAAGCCGCGATGCGCGATCTCCGCCGGCAGCTCGGGTCCGGCCACGGCATAGAAGAGGCAGAACATGCCGATTGCCGGCAGCGCCGCGCCGATTGTCCGGCGGGTTGCCTCGGCCACGAGGATCATGGCGAGTGCGCCCATCAGATAATCCCGTGCAATCGGCTGGCCGACGCGGGCAATGAATATCTCCTTGAAGAAGACGATCAGATAGACCGAGAAGCTCGCCGCGAGCAGCATCATCAGATAATAGGTGATGCCGATGCCCTTGTCCGCTGCCGCGGCAGCGCGATTACCCCTGACATTGGGCAGTGACAGGAAAACGATGACCGCGACCGCCCCCCAGAAGAAGATCGTATCCGGTGAGGAGGCAGCAAGGCCAAGCGCCGACCAGGCCTTCCAGCTGATCCACAGGTAACAGGCGGAGAAGAAGGCCGTCGAAATGGTGGACCGAACCGACCACTGGCTGTCCGCCCTGCTGAAGAGCAGGAAGATCAGCGCCATCGAGATGGCCAGATGGACGGACCGATGGATCACCTCGGTAAGAACGCCGAAGCCGGCCGTATAAAAGTGATAGGCCGACAGCCCGAAGGCGAGAACCGTCACCAGCTTGGCGGTGAAACCCGCCACGGCCCTGAAATTGGTTTCAGGATCCACGATCTCCTGAAGATGCGTGACATCGTCCTGGAGGGACGGGTCGTTCGCGGTCGTCAAGCCTGCGCGGCTCATGGCTCAAAGGCCTCCTAGCTGTGTTTACGGGCAAAGCCCAACTCACCCCTCAGGCGAGCATATCCTTGTCGGTCGAATTGCGATGGGCCCATCGCCAAGAAGCTGGCTGAGATCCATGCTTTCAAGACCCGTGATGCGATTGTTCTGAGCGCGTTGCACCCGCACGACCAGATTGGGGATCGGCCTTTCCAGCTCCATCCGCAAGTGGCCGTCGATCTGCTCGAGCCGCCCCTTCACGTCGTCGGGCGAGCTCTCCATTCCATATCCGGGGTCGGTGAAGGTCTCCCGCACCTGCACGATCCCGCTTTCCCTGACCTGGTATTCGCTCACCACCTCGGTGTGGAAGACCGAATGCGTGTAGGAGAGACTGAAGGTCGGGTCGCCTGGCGAAAGCGGCACATCCAGAAGCTCGCGTTGCGTGCGCGGCTCCATAAGGCGCAGTTCCCACGCGCAGCCTTCCGCCTGCCCCCCGTCACCCGCAAGAGCGAGAAAAACCGGGGAGTTGAAAAGGACCGCGGCACACAGGAGCGCGCCGCGGCAAGGAAGACCGGGCGAAATCACTCGGCCTTGATCCCCTTTTCCTCATAATAGCGCTTCGCGCCGGGGTGCACGGGGATGGAAACGGATTCGAGCGCCGTCTCGAGCTTCACGTTCTTACCCTGGACATGAACCTTCGAGAGCGTGTCGTTGTTCTCGTAGATCGCCTTGGCAACCTCGTAGATCACATCGTCCTCGACACCGTCATGGGTAACGAGAAGCGCGCGCAGCGCGAGCGTCTTGATGTCCTCGCCTTGTCCTTCATAGGTGCCCGCCGGAACGACGGTTGCCGCATAATAGGGCTGGGATTCACGCACCTTGGCGATATCCTCATCGGTGAGCGCGAGAAGACGGATGTCGTGGCTACTCGCCAGATCCTGGATCGAGACCGTCGGCAGGCCGCCAATCGCGAAGAAGGCATCGATATTGCCGTCACGCAGCTTGTCGACCGCCTGACTGAAGCTCGAAAAGTCCTCGCTGACATCTTCGCGCTTCATGCCGAACACCCCGAGCACGTCACCGAAGAGCTGATACATGCCCGAGCCCGCAGGGCCGGAGGAAACCCTTTTGCCCTTCAAATCCTGAAAGCTCTTGATGCCGGAATCCGCACGCACCACCACCTGAACGGTTTCGGGAAACAACGCTCCAATGGCGCGGAGATTGGTCACCGCGCCATCGGCGAACTGGGCCGCTCCGCGATAAGCCTGATCGGCAATGTCCGCGCCCATCATGCCTGCTTCGATGGAACCGTTCTGCAGCAGGCGCGCATTGGCGACCGAGGCATTGCCCGTTTCCGCCGTGGCGATCACACGCGCACCGTTTACCTCGGCACTGTTGGAGATCACCTGGGCGATCATCCCCCCGAGGGGATAGTAGACGCCGCCCGTCGACCCCGTGGCGATACCGAAGAAAATACGGTCCGCGGAAGCTGCGGGAGCAACCGTACCGACCGCGACGCACAGCCCCGCCAGGACCGCTGCGGCTTTTGATTTCCAGCTAATATGAGACATTTCGTCCTCCATTGTTTGCAGCATCCTGGCTGATGCCTCTTGTGCCATAGAGAGGAGCGGAGTCATTTCTTCGATGGCTGGCGCCCGACCCTAAGAGGTCCAAGTCGTGTTCACCTCTGCCTTCAGTATCGCAATCCGCAATCAATAATGTCTAATAAAATTGATACGATATTCTATAACTGAAAGCTATTATATCTGCCTTTGTTTTAATCACAGACGAGGCGTTTGACCGGGTAGTTTTCCCTGCAAAGACACAGGCAGTGCCGTGCAACGAAGCCCTCGAGCCTCATCGCCGTCTTGCGGTTTTCTTCCGTGCGCTCGCGCAGCCAGCCGGCTGCTTCTTGCGCCTTCTTGCGCAGTCCTGCGTAATCGAAACTGGTGAACCGGCGATCCTCGAGCACCAGCCTCCCATTGACCATCACGCTCTTCACCGAGCTGGCATCTTCCGAATAGACAAGCAGGTTCAACGGGTTGTTGAATGGCACCAGATTGACGTTGTTGAGGTCGAGGAAAACGATATCCGCGCGCGCCCCCGGTGCGAGTTCGCCGATCCTGGCCGGCAGGTCGAGCATACGCGCCCCGTTGAGCGTGGCCATTTCCAGCGCCTCGCGGGCGGAGACCCAACGATTGACATCCAGGTCGCAGAGACGCGAGACATTGGCGGCAAGGCGCAGAGCCTCGAACATGTTCTGATTGTCGGAAGAGTTTGTGCCGTCGGACCCGACCCCCACGCAAACGCCCGCATCGAGCAATTTCCGCACCGGGGCAACACCGGTCCCGAGCCGCAAATTGCTGCCCGGATTGTGCGCGACCGAGCATCCGCGTTCGGCCATCAGGGCGATATCGTCATCGTCCAGCCAGATGCCGTGGGCTGCCGTGAAGTTCGGGCCGAGAAGCCCGAGATCGTCCATATGTGCCGTCAGGGTCTTGCCGTAGCGCTTGAGGGCTGAAACGGCCTGCGTCTTGGATTCGGCCAGATGCGTGTGCAGGCCTATTCCATGCGCCCGGGCAAGGTCGCGGCAGCGTTCCAGGAAAGGGTCGCTGCAATGCAGAGGGATGGTTGGGGCAAGCGCAGGCTTCGCCTCATCGAGCGGATGCGACCATGAGGCGAGAAACCGCTCACATGCCTTCGCCGTCTCCTCGAACGGGTTGAGGTGGAATTTGGCCGCTTCCCTTTTCAGGGGCTCCGGCAGGCTGTCCATCAAACCGGGAATCGCCTCATAGAGGCTGAGATCGGCAAGCATTGGCGCAATGACGGTGCGCACACCCACATCGCGATAGGCGCGTGCAACCGCGTCCATGCCTTCCGGGGTCGGCGCCGGAAACTCGAAATAAAGGTCGTATGCCGCCGTACATCCCTTGAGGATCATCTCGGCCGCGTTGAGTGCTGCGGCAATGTATTTATGCTCCAGCGTCCGCATCCCGGAAATCCATGGTCCGGCATTCAGGAGAAGATCGAGAGACCACCGGTCGCCCATGCCCCTGCCGAGACTGCCATGGCCATGCGTATGCGCATTGACCATGCCCGGCATCAACAGACAGTCGGAAGCATCGATGACCCGGGCTGATATTCCCTCTGCGGCCTCCGGCGCAAGAAGCTCAAGAACCGCCCCATCCTCGATCAACACATCCAGATGGGGTGCGGCTTCACCATCGAGATCGAGGACGCGCCCGCCGCGGATACAAATTCTTTCAACCATTTCGACCCTCAATGCAGCCCATGCGGCCAACTCTTGACCCGGCTAAATATCACTCCACACCGGTCTGTGAAGTTATCCGCTGATAGAATTCGGGACGGCGATGCGCCGCGAAATTGAAGATGTGGGATTTGTAGTAGCGGCAGCGATCGAGATCGCAATCGGCAACGATGAGTTCGTCCCCTTCCGTCATCGCCTGCGCTACAATTTCGCCCGTCGGCGCGACGATGACACTGCCTCCCATCAGGCGATGCCCGTCTTCGACGCCTGCCTTCGCAACCCCCACCACCCAGGTCGAGTTCTGATAAGCCCCCGCCTGCATCGTAAGGTGATTGTGGAACATGCGCAGCGTCTCGCTTTCCCCTGAAAGGGAATCGGCCACCGGCGTGTTGTAGCCAATCAGGATCAACTCCACATCCTGAAGCCCCATCACGCGATAGGTCTCGACCCAGCGCCGGTCATTGCAGATCGCCATGCCCACACGACCGCCAAAGGCATCCCAAACCTGAAAGCCCGTATTGCCCACCTCGAAATAGCGTTTTTCCAGATGCTGGTGACTGCGCTCAGGCTCATATTCGGCATGGCCCGGCAGGTGAATCTTCCGGTATTTGCCGACGATTTCGCCATTGCGCTCCACGAGCACGGTGGTGTTGAAACGCCGAACCCGCCCATCTTCCTGGACAAGCTCCGCATAGCCAAGGCTGAAGCCGATGCCCAGCCGGCGCGCTTCCTCGAAAAGGGGCAGCGTAGCGGCATTGGGCATTCCGTCTTCGAAATAGCCGTCCATACCGTCGCGCTCGGCATACCAGCGCGGGAAGAAGGTGCTGAGCGCCAGTTCGGGGAAGACGACCAGTTCGCAGCCCTTTTCACTGGCTTGCCGAAGCAGCGCAATCAGGCGGTCGACGATTTCCTTCTTGCTGTCGGATCTCGATATTGCCCCCATCTGGGCACCGCCGATCCTTATGCGCCGCGTCATGTAATCCTCCCGAAACGATTTCGGGAACTCTAGCCAGCACATCCTATTATGTCGTATGAAATAAGGACGGCGATCAATAATAACACATTATAGACTGATCGATCTCGGATTCGACTAGATGGAGGAGCAACGACATGAAACTCAGGCAGCTCGAAGCCTTCCACGCTGTGGTGCGCAACGGCACGACCGCTGCCGCCGCCCATGAACTTGGCGTATCCCAGCCGAATGTAAGCAATCTGGTGCGGCACATGGAAGACCAGATCGGCATAGAACTCTTCGCCCGTCGCGGCGGGCGCCTCGTGCCGACGGCAGAAGCCGAGCGCATCTATCAGGATCTCGAACCCGTCTTTTCAATGCTCAAGGGGGTCGAGCAGCGCATTTCCGATCTGCGCGATTCCAGCGCAGGCTCATTGCGCATCGTGGCAACGCCCAGCATGGCCTCTTCCATCGTGGGCCACTCGCTGAAGCGCTTCCTCGACCGCTGGCCAAATGTGCGCATCACGCTCGACATCCGCCGCATGGAGAATCTGATCGAGAAGATCCAGACACGACAGGCTGAGATCGGTATTGCGCTCTCCTTCGAGGAACACCCGTCCATTCATACCGAAGCAATCCACGAGGGCAAGTTCGTCGCTGTCCTGACAAAGAGCCATCCTCTTGCGCGGGAGGAGGTCATCACACCTCGAACCCTGCGCGGGCACCGCATCATCTCCATGGAGCGTGGCACCCCGCTGGGGCTCAAGATCGCGCGCGCCTTCAAGACTTCGCAGGAGGAATATGACTGGTCGGTCGAGACCCGCTATGGCTACACGGCCTGCAGCATGGCCGGCATGGGCATAGGCGTCGCCCTGGTGGACGAGTACATCGCCCGCGCCACCGAATTCGCCCATCTGGAAAAGCGTCCGTTCAAGCCCGCCGTTCCCGTGGTCGCCTACATGGTCTATTCACGCGAGACACCGCTAAGCCGCATCGCCCAGAATTATTCGCGCATTCTGCGCGATGTGATCGTGGAAGACCCCGGCGCCGACTAGCGCATTTTGCGGTCAGGTGGGGTCACCTGGTTCGCCTCGCAATCCGTTGCAGGTGATCGCTTCGGCGAGGTCGAGAAAGACGTCATTTTCAACCGCCTCGCCCCGCCACATCTGAACCGCGAACCGCGCCGGTTCCTCAAGCGCCACCATAGAGGCATGCCAGACGCCTGCCGCGTAATGAACTCCGCAACGCGCAGTGCCATGAAAACAGCGAACCTGCCGCAGGTCGGGCGCGCCGTCGACGGCGCGCGGCGCAACCGCGATGAGATAGCGCGAGCAGGAAAGCGGAATGAAGGTCTGAGAGGAGTATGGATGATACTCCATGCGCCCGATCCGCACGGGCAGGCTGGAAGGTTCGAGTCGGGTTGTCGTCAACCGGGGAAGATCAAGCCCCGGATGCGCCCGCTCATAGGAGACAAGCGGCGCGCTCGATCCCGGACAATCCAGGGGAAAGGCAATACCGAACGGCTCGAAGGCCTCCGGTGTCAGGGGCACGGCCTCAAGGCCCGTGGCGATGGCGTCCATGAAAGAAATCCCGATTTGAAGAGGGGTCAGCCCGCTGCGGGAGCCGGATGATGCCGCTGCCAATGTCTGGCGATATCGAGCCGCGAGGCTATCCAGACATCCTCATGCTGGCTCACATAGTCCAGGAAACGGGCAAGGCCCAGGGCTTTCCCGGGCCGCCCGACAATGCGGGCATGCAACCCCACCGACATCATGCGCGGCCTATGAGCGCCCTCGGCGCGGAGAAAATCGAAATTCTCCTTGAGGTGCTGGAAGAAGGCTTCCCCGCTGGAAATGCCCCCGCCCGGTGCAAGCTTCGTGTCGTTGGTATCGAGGCTATAGGGGACGACCAGATGATCCTTGCCGCCAACCCTTGTCCAATAGGGAAGCTCATCGCTGTAGCTGTCGCTGTCATAGACGAAACCGCCCTCTTCCGCGAGTAGAGCCCGCGTATGCTCGCTCGCCCCATAACGGCAGTACCAGCCAAGCGGACGTTGGCCAGTGAGCCGCTCGATCAACGCAACCGCCTCCGCAATATGCTGCTTCTCCTCCTCCCTTGAAAGCGTGAAGTGCTCCTCCCACCGCAAGCCATGGCAACACAGGTCGAAGCCATGCCGCTGCATTGCTGAAACCACATGCCGGTTGCGCTCCAGCGCGACCGCGCAGGCGAACACCGTCAGCGGCAATTTGCGTTCCGCAAACAGCCGAAATATCCGCCATACGCCGACCCGGCTGCCGAATTCGTACATGCTCTCGAAAGCCATGTCGCGCTGGCCACCCGGCACCCGCCCGCCAGGCGTATCGGCAAGGCCGATCTCATTGCGCTTGAACCCGTCATAAGCCCCATATTCGGCGCCTTCCTCGTAGTTCATAACGAATTGCAGCGCGAGCCGTGCTCCATTCGGCCATTTCGGATCCGGCCAGTTCTCGCCATATCCGATGAAATCCCGTTCCGGTGTGATCATGAGCAGGTGCCGCCATTCCATTCTCGATTGCCGGCACCATCAGCCACGCGCGATACGCAAAGTCCAATTCGCAATAACCCCAGCGAATAAGCGTAGGTTATGGAGAGCCAATCCGGCATCGCACACCACACAGTAGCGATGCAGGCCGCATCCGAAATGCAAGAGTAAAGCCCACCTTTACTTCAAAGATACCTGGTGAGACTTGGAGCCAGGAAGAAAATATAAAATATACGCACACGATATATTGCTTTGATGACAAAGCCGAAATTTGAGCATACGACAATATAATTTCATCCTGCGTTGAAAAATTCTCAATGAAATTTGACACGAAAAAGGCAGACCGCTAGGTTCTCAACTCAGGTGAACTTATCAGGAGAATGAAGTATGCTTTATGGTTCCGGTGGCATTGCCGCCGCGACACGTGTTGCCGTTTTTTCCGCTGCTCTTCTTGGCGGTGCGGGCCTTGCACAGGCTCAGGACGCGTCCGCCTGCGGCACCGACCGCACGATTGATATCGCCGAGATGACGTGGCCTTCCGCGGCCGCGCTCGCACGCATTCACGCGAAGATTCTGGAGACGGGTTACGGCTGCAATGTCGAGGTGGTCACCGGCGACACGGTGCCGACGTCCTCGTCGATGCTGTCGCGCGGGACGCCGGCCATCGCGCCCGAGCTTTGGACCTCGGCAATCGAGCAGCAGTGGGAGAAGGGTATAGAGGAAGGCAAGCTTGTTGAGCTTGCCGACGCAATCACCGACGGCACGGTCGAAGGCTGGTTCATCCCCCGCTATGTGCAGGAAGCCAATCCGGAACTGGTGAAGGCCGAAGACGTGATCGCCCGCCCGGACCTCTTCCCCGATCCGGAGGACCCGTCCAAGGGCCGGCTTTATTCCTGTCCGCCCGGCTGGGCCTGCGAGCTCTCCACCTCGGCGCTTTATGAAGCCTACGAGATGAAAGACAAATGGAACCTCTTCTCGCCTGGTTCTGGCGGTGCGCTCGATGCCTCCATCGCCCGCGCCTTCACCCGCGAGGAGCCGATCCTGTTCTATTACTGGGGCCCGACCGCCATTCTCGGCAAATATGACGCCGTCCAGCTCGACCTCGGTGAGGTAAAGCCCGACGTCTATGCCTGCAACACCGACACGGATTGCGACGAGCCGGCCGCCGTCACCGCCTATCCCTCTTCGCCCGCCGTCGTGGGTGCGGCAAGCTGGGTCAAGGAAGATGCACCGAACGTCGCCGAATATTTCAGCAAGGTCGGCCTGACCAACGCTCAGATCAGTGAATTGCTGGTCTACGGCGAGGAGAACAAGGCCGATGCGGCCGCCACCGCCGAAAACTTTCTGAAGACCAAGAAGGACGTCTGGCATCAGTGGGTGCCGGAGGAAGTTGCG
This sequence comes from Nitratireductor indicus C115, assembly GCF_000300515.1. GTDB lineage: Bacteria > Pseudomonadota > Alphaproteobacteria > Rhizobiales > Rhizobiaceae > Nitratireductor > Nitratireductor indicus. Next base: position 36,120 of record NZ_AMSI01000015.1, on the reverse strand, counting down.
GCCAAGGTGGACGCAAGCCTCAACTGACGGCCATGAAGGCAGTCCCGATAAGAAAAGCGACGCAGCCGGGGGAACGCCCCGGCTGCGTCGTATGGGTTCTGCCCCACGAATTTAACAGGGAATGCGCCGGCCTACGGGCCCGAACGCCGGAACGGTCCACACCCGGACCGAGCCTTTCGGCTCCGCAGGAATGCGCAAATCAAGATGACGGGGTGCAGCGCCTGACCATGAACACATGGCGGACACAAGGCGCTCCAGCGGGAGAAAATCGAATTGTTTCCTGAATTGATCGACACACGCCCGCTGCGCCGGGCCGTGGACGACGGTCTCAACTGGGTCGTCCGCAATTGGGGCGACCGCTTCGAGGCCGCCGCCCATCCTCTGCTCCTGCTCCTGAAATGGATCGAGGGGCTTCTGGTCGCCACCCCCTGGTGGCTGATGATCGCCATCCTGACGGGCATTGCATGGCTGGCGACCCGCCGCTGGCAGCTGCCCCTGGTGGTGCTGGTCTCCATGCTCTTCCTCGGCGTGATGGGGCTCTGGGGCGACGCCATGAGCACCATGGCGTTGATGATATCAGCCACGCTTACGGCCATCATCTTCGCCATTCCGGTCGGCGTCTGGATGTCGCGCTCCGCCTGGGTTCGCCAGGCGATGACCCCGATCCTCGACCTGATGCAGACATTGCCAAGCTTCGTCTATCTCATACCGACGGTCATGATTTTCGGGCCGGGCAAGATACCGGCGTTGATCGCCACCATTGTCTATGCCGCCCCGCCGCTGGTGCGCCTCACCGATCTCGGCCTGCGCACGGTCGATCCTGCGGTAATGGAGGCAAGCCGCGCTTTCGGCGCCAGCACCAGTCAGCGCCTGTTCGGCATCCAGATACCGCTCGCCCTGCCCACCATTCTGGCCGGCATCAACCAGACGACGATGATGGCGCTCGCCATGGTCGTCATCGCTTCGATGATCGGTGCTGGCGGCCTTGGCTATCAGGTCCTCCAGGGCATCGGCCGTCTCGAGGTGAGCCGTGGCCTCTTCGCCGGCCTCGGCATCGTGGCGCTTGCGATCGTCTTCGACCGGGTGACGCAGGCCTTCGGCCGCAGGCTTCAGGAACGGATTGGACTGGCGGAGCAACGCTGATGACGGAAAACAATGAAAAGACGCCCGCCATCTCCATGCGCGCGGTGACCAAGATTTTCGGCAACAACGAGCAGGAAGCACTTGCTCTCCTGCGTTCTGGCAAGTCGAAAAGCGAGGTTCTCGCCGAGACCGGCCATGTCGTCGGTCTCGATGACGTATCGCTGGACGTCATGCCCGGCGAGATTTTTGTCGTCATGGGGCTTTCCGGCTCAGGAAAGTCGACGCTCATCCGCCACGTCAACCGCCTGATCGACCCGACCTCGGGCGAGATCATCGTCGGCGGAACGGATGTCTTGAAGATGAACATGCGCGAGTTGCGGGAATATCGCCGCACACGCGTTGCCATGGTGTTCCAGAAATTCGGCCTGCTTCCGCACCGCTCGGTGATCGACAATGTCGCCTACGGACTGGAAGTGCGCGGTGTCGACCGCGAAGAACGTCTGAAGACAGCCCAGAAATGGATCGAGACCGTGGGTCTCTCGGGCTACGAAAAAAGCCGGCCCCGCCAGCTTTCCGGCGGCCAGCAGCAGCGTGTGGGCCTAGCCCGCGCATTGGCCCTCGATACGGAAATCCTGCTGATGGACGAGGCCTTCTCAGCACTCGATCCGTTGATCCGCACGGGCATGCAAGACCAGTTGATCGAGCTTCAGAAGTCCCTCGGCAAGACGATCCTCTTCATTACCCACGATTTCGACGAGGCACTGAAGGTGGGCGACCGTATCGCCGTCCTGAAGGACGGCGCGCTGCAGCAGATCGGGCGGCCCGAGGAAATCGTGCTCTCGCCGGCCAACGAGCATGTGGAGGAATTCGTGCAGGCCGTGAACAAGGCCCGCGCCATCAAGGTTCACTCCATCATGGAAAAGGGCGATCACGAGCCCTGCGACCAGGCCGTTCCCATGGACGCGCGCTGCGAGGACGTTCTGCCGCTCTTCGCGGAAAACGCCTGGGTCGGCGTCGTCGATGCCGAAGGCAATCAGGTGGGTCGGCTCACCGCCAAGCAGGTGATCCGGGCGCTTGCCCGCCACGCCGCACCCGCATCCTGATCTTCTGCTGAACCCCGCCACCGACAGGGAGCGGGGTTCAGCGCCCCACGAACATCTCGCGCGCCAGCGCCACCAGATGGCCAAGAGCCGCGCTTCCGCCCGGTTCGCGGAAGGCGAGCCCCACTTCGATTTCAGGTTGCCGCCCAGCAAGGCGAAAATAGGCGACACCCGGCCGCGCCAGAGCGCGCATCGTCGCCGGCACGAAGGCGATACCGAGCCCGCCCGACACCAGATTGATGATGGTCTGCATCTGCACCGCACGCTGCCCGCGCACGGGCTCGGCGCCATGCGCCGCATAAAAACGCGTGACGAGGTCATGCAAGGCCGGCGCGCCGCGGCGCGGAAACAGGATCACCGGCAGTTCGCGCAATGCCTCGAAGGCAAGATTGCCACCTGTCGGCTTGACCTTACCCGAAATCACCCACTCCTCCGGCACCGCCACCACCAGCGGCTCGCGTCCGATGGGAAGGTAATCCAGAGAGGATGGCAGACTGCCGCCGGGCGGTGCGATGACGATGCCCGCATCCAGCGCTTCATCCGCCATCTCCGAAATCTGTATGTCGCTGGTCGCCTCGCTCAGCGTCAGCTCCACCTCCGGAAACCGCTCCTTGAACCGCCGGACCAGCGCCGGCAGAAAGCTGTAGCTCACGAAACTCACAAAGGCGAGGCGCACCGTGCCCACCTCGCCCCGCGACAAACGCCGCGCGGTTTCAGGCAGTTGCGTCGCCTCTTCGAGAACCCGTCTTGCATGCGGCAGCCACTCCCGCGCCACCGGGGTCAGGGAAACGCTGCGCCGCGTGCGCTCGAAAAGCTTGAGGCCGAGTGCCGCTTCCAGAAGCTGGATACTCTGGCTGAGCGGCGGCTGGGTCATGCCAAGCCGTTCCGCCGCCCGCCCGAAATGCAACTCTTCCGCCAGCACGACGAAATGGCGCACCTGCCGGATTTCCATGGAACCCTCATTCGTCAGACAGATCAATACAATACAATATATATATTTCTCATATCACTCAATCGCTTCTAGGCTTTCCACTCAAGCCGCCTGTAGCAGCAGAGCCGCGGGAAAGCGCGCCAGAAGAGTGAGAATAGCATGTCAGCGAATGAGCGATCGAAGGTGATAACGCAGGGCGTCGAGCGCGCCGCCAACCGGGCCATGTTCTATGCCCTCGGCTACAAGGAGGAGGATTTCTCCAAGCCGATGATCGGCATCGCCAACGGCCATTCGACCATCACTCCCTGCAATGCGGGCCTGCAGCCGCTTGCCGACGCGGCCGTTTCAGCCGTGCGCAAGGCAGGCGGCAATCCGCAGATTTTCGGCGTCCCTACCATCTCCGACGGCATGTCCATGGGAACGGAGGGCATGAAATACTCCCTCGTTTCCCGTGAGGTCATCGCCGACTGCATCGAGACCGTCGTTCAGGGGCAATGGATGGATGGGGTCCTCGTCATCGGCGGTTGCGACAAGAACAAGCCCGGCGGAATGATCGGCATCGCCCGCGCCAATGTCCCCGCCATCTATGTCTATGGCGGCACGGTCATGCCGGGTCACCTGAACGGGCGCGACCTGTCCCTTGTCTCCGCCTTCGAGGCTGTGGGCGCACTCAAGGCCGGCCATATGAGCGAGGATGAATTCAAGGCCGTGGAGCGCAATGCGGTTCCCGGCACCGGCGCTTGCGGCGGCATGTTCACCGCCAACACGATGAGCTCGTCCTTCGAGGCTTTGGGCATGGCGCTTCTGGGCTCCTCTACCATGGCCAATGTCTCGGAAGAAAAGCGGCTTTCCACCGAACGCTCCGCGCGGGTTCTCGTTGAGGCAGTGCGCAAGGGCCTCAAGCCGCGCGATATCATAAATCGCCGCAGCGTCGAGAACGCCATTGCGCTCGTCATGGCCACCGGCGGCTCCACCAATGCCGTGCTTCACTATCTCGCCATCTGCCAGGCCGCCGACGTGGAGTGGACGCTCGACGATTTCGAGCGGATTCGCCGCAAGGTGCCTGTCCTGTGCGACATGAAGCCGACCGGCAAATACATGGCTGTCGACCTGCACCGGGCAGGCGGCATCCCGCAGGTTCTGAAAGTGCTCCTGCAGGCCGGGCTCCTGCACGGCGACTGCCTGACCATCACCGGCCGAACGCTCGCGGAGGAACTCGCCGAAATCCCCGACACTCCGCCGGCGGACCAGGACGTCATCCGCCCAATCGGCTCACCGCTCTACGCACAAGGGCATCTTGCCATCCTCAGAGGCAACCTCGCAGAGCAGGGAGCCGTGGCCAAGATCACCGGCCTCAAATCGACGAGCATCACCGGCCCGGCGCGCGTCTTCGACGACGAACAATCGGCGATGGACGCCATCCTGTCGGACCGCATACGCCCGGGCGACGTTCTGGTGCTGCGTTATCTCGGCCCCAAGGGCGGCCCCGGCATGCCGGAAATGCTCGCCCCCACCTCCGCCATCATCGGCCGAGGGCTCGGCGATAAGGTCGGCCTCATCACCGATGGCCGTTTCTCCGGCGGATCCTGGGGGCTTCTTGTCGGTCACATCACGCCGGAAGCCTATGAGGGCGGCACCATCGCGCTGGTCGAGGAAGGCGACAGCATCACCATCGACGCCGACAGGCAACTTCTGCAGCTGGAGGTTCCCGAGGAGGAAATCGCCCGCCGCCGCACGGAGTGGAAAAAGCCCGAACCACGCTACACGCGAGGTGTGTTGGCCAAGTTCGCCAGACTTGCTGGTCCTGCAAGCGATGGCGCATTGACTGGATGACGCGGCTGGTCCAAACGCTAAGGAAACACTGCGGCCTCACGCAACCCGCCTGCAACCTGCGGGCGCACAGCGTACGTCGCAGGGTGATGGATCTGCGCATCGGACACTTGGAAAACCGATTCCGGTTTCCGTTTCGGTGCGTTAGTGTACATATGAATTTTGCGAAATCAGGGAGGGTTTCATGAAAGCACTGGCATTACGGAATTTCGCCCCCGCCGCCGCATTGGCGGTTGCATTGGGCGCATTCGGCTGGGCAGGCGCAGCCAACGCTCAGCAGGAAATCAAGATCGGCTATGCGCTCGCGCCGACCTCGCACTACGGTGTTGCCGCCGACAAATGGCAGGAGGTCGTCGAGGCCAAAAGCGACGGCCGCTACAAGTTCCGTCACTTCCCCTCGTCCGGCCTCGGCGGCGAGCGCGAAGTTATCGAAGGGCTCCAGCTCGGCACCATTGAGGCGACCATCGTTTCCTCCGGAACGCTGAGCAACTTCGTGCCGGAAACCGGCATCTTCGACATCCCCTTCCTGTTCCGCGATCTCACCCATGCCCGCAAGGTGCTGGACGGCGAAGTCGGCCAGAGCATCCTCGCCAAGTTTGACGATGTAGGCCTCGTCGCTCTTGCCTGGGGCGAGCAGGGCTTCCGCCACATCACGAACAACCGCAACGAGATCGACAAGCCGGAAGACGTGGCAGGCCTCAAGCTGCGCACGATGGAAAATCCCATCCACATCACGGCATTCGAAACGCTGGGCGCGGCCCCCACGCCCATGGCCTGGCCTGAGGTCATCAGCGCCCTTCAGCAAGGCACGATCGACGGGCAGGAGAACCCGCTCTCCGTCATCACCTCTGCCAAGCTTTCCGAAGTTCAGAAATATCTGACCCTGTCCGGCCACGTCTATTCGCCGGCCATGCTGCTCGTCTCCAAGCAGCTCTGGGAGGGCATGTCGCCTGAGGATCAGACGATATTCAAGGACGCTGCGACGGAAGCCGTGGCGGCTATGCGTGCCTATGTGGACAATGTCGAAACTTCCGGCGTTGAACAGCTCAAGAAGGAGGGCATGAATGTGAGCGAAATGACCGCCGAACAGAAGGCGGCGTTCCAGAAGGCGCTCGCCCCGGCCTATGAGAAATACTACGGCCAGTACGACAAGGCGACGATCGACAAGATCATCGCCACCGAGTAGCGGCCTGACGAAGAAGGACTATGGCGGCACCCTCAGGGCGCTGCCATGGTCCTTTCCTTTTGCGGATCGAATTTCCCGAATCCGGTTCCCACTTTCCACGATCATGCTTTAAACAGGGCTGGGAGATTACCCTGATGCCAGGACGGGGACATTCCCCTGCGATTGCCGGGGCAACCCTTTGGGGAGGGAACAGTGAACAGGCTTGAGCACTATTTTCTGGCCGCGAACAAATGGGCTCTGGTGGTCCTGCTTTCCGCCATGGCGGTGATCGTGTTCGCCAATGTCTCGCTGCGCTATACGACCAATTTCTCCATAACCTGGGCCGAGGAAGTCGCGCGTTATCTCATGGTCTGGATGACGTTCCTGGGTGCCGGAATGGCACTACGCATGGGCGGGCATGTGGCCATCGCCAATTTTCAGGAGATGCTGCCGCAGGCTGCACAACGCGCCTTGCGCATCGTCATCCTGCTTCTGCTGCTTGTCTTTTGCGCCATCATGATCTGGATGGGTAAGGACTACATGGCGCGCGCCCGCTTTCAGGTGACGCCGGCCACCCGCATCTCCTTCAGCTATATCTACGCCGCCATGCCGATCGGCTTCACGCTTTTGATCGTGCACCTTCTCCTCATCGCAAAAAGCTTCGTGCTGGAAAACCGTTTCGCGGAAGTGGAAACCGACACAGCGTCCATCTCCGGCCATGGCGAACCCACGCCCGGGCTTGCGGCAAACAGGGACTAGACGACCGTGGCGCTCATCCTCTTCGGCTCCTTCTTCCTGCTCCTCCTGATCGGCATGCCGGTCGCCTTCGCTCTGGCGCTTGCTGCCTGGGCTGCAATCGGGCTCGGCAGCAACTATCCGGAGATCGTCGTCGTCAAGGAGATGTTCTCCGGCCTCGACAGTTTCCCGCTCATGGCCGTGCCTTTCTTCATCCTGGCGGCGGAGCTGATGACCAGCGGCGCCATGACGCAAATTCTGCTGCGTTTCGCATCGCAGTTCGTCGGTCATTTTCGCGGCGGCCTCGGCTATGCCAATGTGGTGTCCTCCACCATGTTCGCCGGTATTTCGGGCTCCGCGCTTGCCGATGCCGCCGGCCCTGGTGCGATGATGATCCGCATGATGGAGAAGGACGGCTACGACAAATCCTATGCGAGCGCGCTCACGGCTTCCGCCTCGGTGGTCGGTCCCATCATCCCGCCATCGATCATCATGATCCTCTATGCGATGCAGGATAATCGGGTTTCGGTCATCGCCCTGTTCATGGCGGGCCTCATCCCCGGCATCCTCATTTCCTCGGCCATGGCCGCCACCAACTGGTATGTGTGCCGCACGCGCGGTTTCAGAAGCCAGTCCCCGCGCCCGCCTTTCGACGAGATGGTGCGCACGACATTCAAGGCCCTGCCCGCCATTTTCCTCATCGTGCTCATCATCGGCGGCATTCGCAGCGGCATGTTCACGCCCACCGAAGCCTCGGTCGTCGCGGTGTTCTACGCGCTTTTGTGCGGCCTTTTCCTCTATCGGTCGCTGCGTCTGCGCGACCTCCCCGAGATCGTGTTCCGCTCAGCGCTCGTGACGGCAGCCATCCTTCTGATCCTCGCCGCCGCGCGCGCCTTCGCCTGGATCATCATCATCGAGGGCATTCCCCAGGCCATAGCCGCGACCATCGTCTCATGGGATCTCAGCCCGGTCCTGTTCCTGCTCGCGATCAATGTGCTCCTGCTTGTCTTCGGCCTGTTCATGGATCCGCTGCCCGGCGTGATGATCCTCGTGCCGATCCTGAGCCCCATCGCCCATTCGCTCGGTATTGACCCGATCCATTTCGCCATCGTGGTCATCGTCAACCTGACCATCGGGCTACTGACGCCACCGGTGGGTGCCTTGCTGTTCGTGGTGTCATCGGCGGTGAAGATAAGGGTCAGCGACATCATCCGGGAAATGCCGCCCTTTCTTGTGGCGCATTTCCTGGTGTTGCTCGCCATCACCTTCATCCCGGCGCTGTCCACCTGGCTGCCCAAGATGGGCGGTTATTGATCGAAGCGGTAAGCTTATCCGGCTTCAGTCGGCTTCATCGAGAATGGAGCCGCCGCTCTTCAGGCATTTGAGCGCAAAGCAGGAGCGCGTGTGGCGCACGCCGGCCACCTGGTAGAGCTTCTTGCGCAAGAACTCCTCATAGCCTGCCGTGCCCTTCACCGCGACCTTGACCAGATAATCATATTCGCCCGTGGTGAGGAAAGCCTCGATCACCTCGGGAAAGGACGTCATGGCAGCCCCAAAGGCTTCGAGCGTGTCGTCGTCATGCCGGTCGAGCATCACTTCTATGATAACGGTCTCCGTGAAACCAAGCATCGACTGGTCGATCTGTGCGGCATAGCCGCGAATGAAACCCTCATCCTCAAGCCGCTTGACGCGCTGCCAGCAGGGGCTTTGCGACAGCCCCACCCGCTCGGCGAGCTCTGCATTGCTGATGCGGCCATCGGCCAGGAGCTCCTTGAGGATCTTGCGGTCGATCCGATCAAGCGTTCTCATCCGTTTCGCCTCCACGAACACCGTTTTGCATGGGGCGTACCGCGCGGTTCGCCCCCGAATTCCCAAACAGAAATTTCTTCCGTCGCCGACTTTGGCGGCAAAAAATCTTGCCTGAAACCGACCTCCCCGGCCTCTCCTTCAAAAGCACCTTCGGCGCGTGCAGGAGTACACTTTGCAAAAGGTTGCAGCAGGTTACGGGAGGAACGCCTTGCGCCAAGCCGAAACGCCGAACCGGGCGCGCCCGCGCCTTCTGATCCATCCCGGCCGGTTCAATCCGGTCCGGATCAACAGCCTCGGCGCGCCTACGGCCCGGCATGTGCGCCTTTCTCTCGCTCCCGGCTGCACGCTCTATGAAGCGATCGTCAAGCCATTGGCCGGGATCGGCATCCGCAACGCCTCCCTGACAATTCTCGGCGGCGCTTTCGATGTGCTTTCCTATTGCGTCGCGCCGCCCGACCCTTCGGGTCAGGCCGTGATCGCCTATACGGCGCCCATCGATGCGGGCACGGCCTACATGGTGTTCGGCAATGCCACGCTCGGGCGCAGCCTGAAAGGGGAGCCGCTCGTTCATTGCCACGCCACCCTCCGCACCGCCGCCGGAGAGCTTCGCGGCGGACACATCCTCACGGAGGATTGCGTGATCGGACCGCAGCCGATCTCCGCCCTCGTTACTTCTCTCGAAGGGTTCAACCTGCAGCAGGCATATGATCCCGAGACCAATATTCCCCTCCTCCAGCCCAGGAAAGAACAGGCCGATGACTGACCGGACCATCGTTGAAAGCGGCTCCATGGGCCGCGTCGCCTATGCGCGCATCGCACCGAACGAGGACCTCGTTCACGCGGTCGAGAAGCTGTGCCTTGCCGAAGGCTTCCGCAACGCCTTCGTGCGCGGCGCGCTTGGCAGCCTGGTCGATGCCTGCCTCGAAACGGCAGGGGGCGGCGTGCGGCAGGTACAGGGACCGGCAGTGGAGATCGTCAGCCTCGCAGGCGAAGTTCGCGCCCAGCCCGATGGCTCGCTTCGCGCCAGCCTCAGCGGTGTCGTGGCCGACACGGAAGGCAAAGTCTATGGCGGCCCCTTCGTGGCGGGCGCAAACCCGATCTGCATGACCTTCGAAGTAACGCTGGAGGAGTGGCTGCCGGCGCAGATGGATACGGCAACGGCAGCCTGATCCTCCGCCGTCGCTCATCCGAGGATCAGAAGCTCGAACGTGACGCATATGGGGTTCGCCCCGTGTACAAGGACGCCTTCGGCAATCGCGCCGTCCATCCCGACCATTGCGACATCGAGCCGTGCGCGCAGCCCTTCCGCCGTGCGGCTCACCCGCCCGTCACGGATCAGGACCTCGGTAGCATAGGAGGAAACATGTCCTCCTCCCGCAAAATCGGCCCCGACAAGACTGCCTATTCCCAGAACCTCAGCCTCATCGAAACCATGTTCGGCGCAGATCGCCTCGATCGCTTCGCAGATGTCACCATTGGGCTGCACGGTGGCAAGCACTGCACGACGCGGGCGTGCCGGGTTCGCAATGGGCGCGGCGCGGGGAGAAAAAAGCCGGAAATTCGTCTCCGCATCATCAGCCACATCGAGAAGAGCACCGGAAATGCCATAGGCGCGCACCTGTGTGGCCTTGCCCACCTCCGCATCGAAGGGCAGAAGATGCCCCATGCGCAACCCTTCCCCCGGAACTTCCCAAAGCCCATGACAGTGCAAAAACGCCTCGCCGTCACGGCGTCCAAGATGAAGGCCCGCACGCCGGATCGTGCCGCCAGAAGGGCATACATAGGTCTCGCTGTACCAGGCGGCGTGGCTCTCGCCGGGGCTACCCGCGGGGATGACGTAGTCCATGCGCTTCATCGGCACGTCCTCAAGCAGGACATAGCCCGCCTGAAAACCATGCGCGGAGAGCGCATCGGCCACACTCGCATTGAAGGTCTTGCCCGGCTCGAGCGTGATCGTCAGCGATTGCGCCTGGCAGGCCACGGCGGCATGGCGCTCATGCGCTATCGGACCTGGATGCTTGATGCTGCGGCCACTCATGCCGAAAGCCCCGCCGTAATGAAGCCGCCATCGACGGCGATCACCTGGCCGTTCACATAACCGCCATCCTCCGACATCAGGAAAGCGACGGCGCCCGCGATTTCCTCCGTCGTGCCGTAGCGGCGCAACGGCACACGCTTTTGCCATTGGGCGCGCACATCTTCCGTGTGCACCGCACGCGCAAGCGGCGTATCGATCGGACCGGGTGCGATGGCATTAACACGAATACCGTTCGGGCCAAGTTCGTTCGCCATCACCATGGTCATCGTGTTGACGCCACCTTTGGAGGCGCCATAGGCGCTGCGCCCCTTGTTGCCGCGCATGCCCGAGATCGAGCTTATATTGACGATGGAACCCGCCACGCCGCGCTCGAGCCAGATGCGGGCAGCCGCCCGCGACACGATGAACGAACCGGTCAGGTTGACGTCCAGAATGCGTCGGAAATCCTCGACGCTCGTTTCCACCGCCGGCCGGTCCACAGCGATACCGGCAGAATTGACGACGCCCACGAACTGCCCCGCCTGAGCCACCTTGCCGATAGCTTCGGCAACCGACGCCTCGTCAGCCACATTGCACACAATGCCGCGCTCCGTGGGAAGTCCAAGTTCGATGCAGGCATCCGCCAGCATCTGCGGCTTCAGGTCAAGAAGCCAGGGAGCAAAACCGCGCGCCAGAAGCAGCTTTGCGGACGCAAGGCCGATCCCGGACGCGCCGCCCGTTATGGCGACGCTCTTCATATCCTCTCCTCCCATCGTGCCTCAGCCCGCCTTGGCCGTGTCGAAGACCGGCATCTCGCCGCGTTTTTCCAGCTCCTCGCGGATCATCTTCTTGGTGATCTTGCCGTAGGCCGACTTCGGCATGGAATCCCAGAAGAGAAACAGCTTGGGCAGTTTGTAGCGGGCCATCTTGCCGTCGAGCCAGGAACGCAGGTCGATGCCTGCCACATCCACCCCCGGCCGCGCGATGCACACGGCAACGCCGACCTCACCCCAGACCGGATCGGGCACGCCAAGGACCGCCGTCTCGCTGATATCGGGGTGCATCAATATCTTTTCCTCGATCTCGCGAGGATAGATGTTGGAGCCACCCGAGATATACATATCCGACGAACGACCGGTGATGTAGACAAAGCCCTGCTCGTCCATCCGCCCAAGATCGCCGGTGCGGAACCAGCCGTCGCGGAAGGACTTCGCATTGGCTTCGGGATTGTTGTAGTAACCGGCAAAGACGGCGGGGCCGATGACACAGATCTCGCCCGGCTCGCCCAGCGCGACTTCGTTACCCACCTCGTCCTGAATCTGCACCTGCATGCCCGTGCGTTCGAAACCGCAGGTACCGATGCGCGCATGCTCGCCATCCTCGGCCGAATGCGCAGCCGGCGGCAGAACGGTGATGTTGCCCGTCACCTCGCCGAGGCCGAAATATTGTACGAGAACCGCACCCAGTGTGGCCAGCGCCCGCTTCTGATCCGCCCGGTACATGGGCGCACCGGCATAGATCACATAGCGCAGCGTCGAATGATCGAACCGGTCGACGGATGGGTCCTCGACCAGCATTTTCAGAATGGTCGGGACAGTGAAGATATTCGTTACCTTCCACTTCTCCACCAGCGACCAGACGAGCGACACATCCAGCTTGTCGGATGGCGGCAGGATGGTCTTGACTGCGTGCGCCACCTGGGTGAGCTGATGAACGCCCGCCCCGTGTGAGAGGGGCGCCACGACGACGGAGGCATCGTCCGGCCCCGTTCCCGGCATCAGGTCGCAGAGATGGTTGGTTATGACAAAGGCAAGCTGGCCATGGGTCAGCACCGCGGCCTTGGGGCGGCCCGTCGTGCCCGAAGTGAAGAAGAACCAGCAGGGATCGTCCCGATCCACCGCAACGCTCGGCAACTTCCGGCCGATATGACGCGCGACCACCGCGTCGTAATCCTCAGCAAAGTCGGCCGAACCGATGGAGATCAGATGTTCCAGCTCCGGCGAGGTTTCCTTGCACACGCGAGCGTGTTCGGGAAACGCCGCGCCGCAGATCATCACACGCGCTCCACTCGCCTGGCCGAGATATGCGACCTCATCCGGCGACTGGCGGTAATTGGTGGGAACCCAGACGGCCCCCACCCGGAAACAGGCGAACATGGACTCAAACATCTGGTTGCAGTTCGAAGACTGCACCAGCACCCTGTCGCCCTTGGTGACCCCGAAATCGGCGACAAGCGCATGGGCCATGGCCTCGACGCGCGCCTCCATTTCCGACCAGCTCCAGACCTGATCGCCCCAGACGAAACCGGGCTCATCCGCATGGCGGCGTGCCGCCTGGGACAGGAAATTGGCCAGATTCATCACGCGCGTCGAACAGGGCGCGACACCCCCTTTGGGAGCGGCATTCGTCATTTCACGCGCTCCATGATGGAGACGTAGTTGGCAACGGCAGCGCCACCCATGTTGAAGACGCCGGCAAGCTCTGCATTCGGCACCTGGATATCACCCGCCTCGCCGGCAAGCTGCATCGCTGCCATGACATGCATGGAAACGCCCGTCGCGCCAATGGGATGCCCCTTCGACTTCAGGCCGCCCGACGGGTTGACCGGCAGCTTGCCCCCCTTCGCGGTGATGCCTTCGCGGATGACGCGATGCCCTTCGCCCGGCTTGGCCAGGCCCATCGCCTCGTATTCGATCATCTCGGCGATGGTGAAGCAGTCATGCGTCTCAACAAAGGAGAGATCGTTAATGCCAAGCTCCGCATCGGAAAGCGCCCCTGCCCAGGCACGGCGCGCGCCTTCGAAGGCAAGCACGTCGCGGCGGCTGAGAGCCAGAATATCGTTGACATGGCGACGCCCACGGAAGCCGATGGCGCGCTGCAATGAAGCCGCCGTTTCCTCGTCGGCAAGCACGATCGCCGCCGCCCCGTCGGAAATCAGCGAACAGTCCGTACGCCGCAGCGGGCCGGCGACATAAGGGTTCTTCTCCGAAACCGTGTTGCAGAAATCGAAGCCGAAATCCTTGCGCATATGGGCATAGGGATTGAGCGCGCCATTGGCATGGTTCTTGGCAGCGATCATGGCGAGTTCTTCGGAATGGTCGCCATAACGCTGGAAATAGGCCTGCGCGATACGCCCGAAAAGGCCGGCAAAACCGCCTTCCACATTCGCTTCTTCCTTGCGGTAGCTCGCTCCAAGAAGAATGTCACCCACTTCGGAAGTCGGCATCGCGGTCATCTTTTCCGCACCCACCACAAGGGCGATGCGGCCACGGCCCGATTCGATGAAGTCCATAGCGCTGTAGAGCGCGGCCGAGCCGGTCGCGCAGGCATTTTCGAGCCGGGTCGCCGGCACATGGGCCAGCTTCTCATTGCCCATGGCGACGAGCGCGCCCTGAAAATCCTGCTTCGAGAAACCATTGTTCATGACGCCGACGAAAATGCCGTCGAGGTCGTTCATGTCGATGCCCGCATGCTCCATCGCCGGGGTGGCGACGGAAGCCATGAGCTGCTCGGTGTCTTCCAGTTCGGATTTCCCGAAGGGCGAATGCGCCCAACCTACGATCTGTGCTTTCGTCATCTGCTCTGCCTCCTCATCTGCGGCTTCTCCAAAACGCTCTTGCGGGCGGAAAACATTGCCGCGAGTTTCTCCTCAATGCGTGCGACTTCCTGCTTGAGATAGCCGGCTAATTCTACCTGCCGGGTCTCCTGCATACGGGTATCGATGGCTGCGATGCTCAGCGCACCGGCGAGTCGGCCATCGGGAAAATGAAACGCAACGCCAACCCCCCAGGAATTGGCTACGATCAGACCGGGGTTCAACGAATACCCTCGCTGCCGTGTCAGAGCGACGTCAGCGCGAACCCGTTCCGGCGGAAGGCTGGGATAACGCTCCAGAAGCACGGTCTCGTTGACGGCCAGCGCTTCCTCGATCTCGGCATCGGGGAGGGCAGCCAGCATGGCGAGCGATCCTGCACCGATGCCGAGCGGATGCTCGAAGCCCATTTGCAGCGCATGGGTGCGGATCGGGTAGGTACCTTCCTCGCGATAGAGGCAAAGCGACAGCATGTCCCGGCGCACCGACAGGAAGCTTGTGTCCTGCGTGCGCTCGGAAAGGCGGCTAAGACCTGCCCTGCAAATCTCCAGAAGATTGAAGCGCTGCGAAGCCAGTGTGCCCAGAACATAGGCCTCTTCGCCAAGATAATAGAGGCGGCTTTCCTCATCCTGTTCCACCAGGCCGCCCCGGATCAACGCCAGAAGCAGCCGGCGCACGGTCGGTTTGTTGAGGCCGCTTTCCTCAACAAGCGACGACAGGGAGGCGCCACGGTCGGCATGCCTGCCGACCGTCGATAGAAGCGCCAGGGCGCGATCGACGCTTTGCGCACCGTTCAACGCTGTCACCTGCATGCTCTCCACGGGTCCATAATATGGAACATAATTCTATTCGATCTGCGCCTACAATATCAAGTCTCACGAATTATCTTGCAGTAACTGGATCAGAATGTAAATTGCCCCTTCCACAGACGTGGAAATTGATCCATTATGTGGACCTAGAGCGTGATGGAGGTCATGCGGTCCACACGCCGGCAACGGCAATATCGACGGAGGAGAAATCATGAAATTTTCAAAGCTGGGCGCGATTGCCCTGTCATCGGCTGTCGCATGCTTCGCCATGTTCGGCTCGGCCAACGCAGAGACGCTGCGCCTTTCGCACAATACCGGCGATGCCACCACCTGGCACAAGGGCGCTGAAAAGTTCAACGAGCTTCTGAGCGCTGCCACCAATGGCGACCTCACGATTCGCGTCTTCCCGAACGCCACGCTTTCCGGCGGCGACCAGATGAAGCAGGCCGAGATGGTCAGTCGCGGCGCGTTGGACTTTGTCATCACCTCGGCGATCAACGTCACCCCGCTGGTTCCGGAGATGGCCGTCTTCTCGCTGCCTTATCTCTATTCCAATTATGAGCAGGTCGATGCCACGACCGGTGGCGAGCCCGGCAAGAAAATGACCGAGATCATGGCCAGCCGCGATATCGTGGTTCTGGCCTGGGGCGAGAACGGCTTCCGTGAAGTCACGAACAATGTGCGCACCATCAAGTCTCCCGAAGACATGAAGGGCCTCAAGATGCGCGTTGCAGGTCCAATGTATATCGACGTCATGAATGCGCTTGGCGCCAATCCGCAGCAGATGCAGTGGACCGAGACCTTCACCGCGCTACAGCAGGGCGTGGTCGACGGCCAGGAAAACCCCATCGGCGCCGTCATCATTCCCCAGCGCGTCTATGAAGTGCAGAAATACCTGACTACCTGGCACTATTCCTACGATCCGATCTTCATCGGCGTCAGCAAGAAGCGCTGGGACTCCTTCGACGATGCGACGAAGGAAAAGGTCCAGAAGGCTGCAACCGAAGCCATGATTTACCAGAAGGAAATCACCCGCAAGAGCACTGAGGAAGGCATCGCCTTCCTGCGCGAAAAGGGCATGGAAGTCTACGAGCCCACCGCAGAAGAGCTGAAAGCCTTCCGTGATGCCACCAAGCCCGCCTTCGACACCTGGGCTGCCAAGGTCGGCGACGAGCTGGTAAAGAGCTTCCAGGATACCGTAGCGGGCGCGAACTGACCGCAGCGTAATCCAAACCGAACCGGGACCGGCCCAAAAGGCCGGTCCTTCTCCATCGGGCTTCTGGAGAAAAGCGATGTCCTTCATCCTGCGCGACGCAGAGAAGATCGCCTGCGCGGTCATTTTCCTGGCCATGACGGCGCTCGGCTTCGTCAATGTCGTGGTCCGCTACACCACCAGCTACTCCCTCGCCTCGTCCGAGGAACTTCTCACCAACGGCTTCCTGCTGCTCACCATTCTCGGCGCCGCGATTGCAGCGCGCAATGGTGACCATCTGGCGGTCACCCTGTTCTTCGAGCTGTTGCCGAAGCCTCTGCGCAAGCTGGTTCTTGTCCTGGCGGGCATCCTGTCGGTCTTGCTCCTGGCCCTTTCCGCATGGTTCAGCTGGGTTCTGGTGTCCAATCAAATGTCGAGCGGCATCCGATCCTATGCTCTGCAGATTCCTGCCTGGTACTACAGCGTCGGCATGCCCTTCGGTTTTGCCCTGATCCTGATCCGCTACGTCCAGCACATACTCGATACCTGGAAGACGCTTTCCGATGAGGAGCCCCGCCATGTTTGATCTCGGCGCGGGCACGCAGATGCTCATCCTCTTTTTCATTCTTCTGGTGTTGCGCCTTCCGGTCGCCTTCGCGCTTGGCCTGTCGGCACTTTATGCCATGTGGACGCTCGGTTTCGGCCTCGACCTCGTGGGCGACCTCGTCGCCACCGGCATTGCGAAGTTCTCGCTGCTGGCCATCCCCTTCTTCATCCTGGCAGGCGCGCTGATGGGATCGCTCGGGATCGCCGAGCGCATGATCCGCTTCTTCCGCGTCCTCATCGGCACATTGCCAGGCGGCATGGGCGTGGTGGGCACCGTCGTCTGCCTGTTCTGGGGCGCCGTCAGCGGTTCCGGCCCGGCTTCGGTCGCGGCCATCGGCCCGCTCATCGTCAAGGGCATGGAAGAAGACGGCTACAACCGCTCTTTCGCCGCTGGCCTTGTGTGCACGGGCGCCGCTCTCTCCATCGTTATCCCGCCATCGATCGGCCTGGTCATCTACGGCGTCATCGCTGAAACCTCGATCTCGCATCTCTTTATCGCGGCCATCATACCGGGCCTGTTCATGGGCATTCTGATGCTCCTCACCCTACCCTTCGCAAAGAAGACGAAGGTCGCGGAAGGTTCGCCCAATCTCAACCGGCTGATGCCTACACCCTATGCAGACCTGCCCTATGGCCGGCGCCTGTGGCGCTCGTTCCTCGATTCCTTCTGGGGCCTGATGACCCCCGTCGTGATTTTGGGCGGCATTTATTCAGGCGCCTTCACACCCACGGAAGCTGCTCTGGTCGCCACCGTCTACGCCCTTTTCGTCGGCGGCCTCATCTACCGAACATTGACGCTGAGGGGGCTCTACGATTCGCTCACCGACGCCGCCGCCTCCTCTGCCGTGGTCATGCTGGTGGTTGCCTATGCCAGCCTTTTCGGCTGGGTCGTCACCGTCGACGATCTGATCGGCCATTACTCGTCGGTCTTGCTGGGGATCAGCGACAACCAGTGGGTGATCCTGCTTGTTATCATGGTGATCCTCCTGATTGCCGGCATGTTCATGGACGCGATCACCATCATGTTCATCTGCCTGCCGATCTTCCTGCCGGTCTCGCGCGAGCTTGGCTGGGATCCCGTCTGGTTTGGCATTCTGGTGATGATCAACCTCGCCATCGGCCTGTTCACACCACCTGTCGGCATCAACCTTTATGTGGCCGCCAATGTGACCCGCCTGCCCCTTGAGCGCGTCGCTCAGGGCGCCATTCCCTTCCTGATAACTGCGGTCATCGGGTTGGCCATTGTCGCAGCCATCCCGGAAATGTCGTCCTTCCTGGTCGATTTTCTGGGGTAAAATCATGGCCGGGGCGCATTGTGAGCACCCCGGCTATATCGATCTGCGCCTGTTGCGCAATCGCCCA
This sequence comes from Nitratireductor indicus C115, assembly GCF_000300515.1. Lineage (GTDB taxonomy): Bacteria > Pseudomonadota > Alphaproteobacteria > Rhizobiales > Rhizobiaceae > Nitratireductor > Nitratireductor indicus. Next base: position 17,889 of record NZ_AMSI01000015.1, on the reverse strand, counting down.
ACCCAGCATAAAAATTGTCCATCGGGTTTCCGTGTAAGGGCTCAGGCACGGATTTGAGGGAGAGGGGCGGCCCCGAAATTGCTGACGAAGACTGAAGCCGGCGGCAACACCGTCGCATTACAGAACGGCCTGGCGCTGGTGCAAATTCTCTGCAACGAAGGGCCTCTGACAATCAAGGAAATGGCGCAACGCGCTGACTTGCGCGAGAACATGACCGCAAGGCTGGTCAAAACCCTCGAAATGCAGGGATTTGTTGAACCTGCCCGCTTCGCTGAACGCTATCAATGCGGCCGTACGGCGACAGCGCTGGCACAAGCGTTTTTTGCACACACGCCCATCGTCGGTGTGGCGCACCCCATCATGCAATCGCTCGCCGGCGCCCATGACATAGCCGTGGCGCTTGCTGCTCCGCATGGAGACAATGCCATCTGCCTCATGGTTTGCAGGGGACAAACGCCAGGAACGGGCCACGCGCGTGCGGGCTCGACGACAACGATGGACCGCTCCGCCGCGGGGCAGGCGCTTCTCGCTTCGCTTCGATTAAGCGGGAACGAGACGGCTCCATCCCTGTCCGACCAGATCGCGCCTGGCCAGGCTGCCCACCATATTCCCTCCACCGGCGACACAGCCCTTCTGGCCGAACGGCCACCTCGCTCCTTCGACCGGAGTTTCGGCTGTCACAGGTTCGAGCATCTGGAGAGCGGCTGCCTTCTTTTGGCAACCCCCATTCATCTTGTCGATGCCACGCTGGCGCTGGAAGTTGCACTTCCACCGAGGGCGCAATCGCCGCTGCGCACCGACAACATCGCCAGAAGCCTGTTGGCAGCCGCGAGCCTGATCGAACAGAAGGCGGCCGCCGCAGGCATCCGCTATCTGGACGAATAGAGCGTCTTGCGCTCAGGATTGGTCATCCCGCATCTGCACAAGGACAAAAGGGGATGAGAGCGGCAGGCGCCATTGCCAGTGCCCCGCATAATCAGTGCCCCGCATAGGTGTGCAATTCCTCCGCCGCGCGCGAGCACAGGGCTTCCGCCAAAGGCACAAGCGCATGGCCCACCTCCTCCAGCCGCTCAGGCGGCAGATGCTGAGCCGGTCCACTGCAGGCAATCGACATGATGGCGTCGTGATGCGGGCAATGGAGGGGTGCTGCCACCGCATTGATATCGGTATACCAACTGCCCATGGAACGGGTATAGCCGTTCCGTTTGACTTCCTCGAACGCCGCCATCATCGCCTTGCGAAGGGCTGGCCATGCATGGGGATGGCGCAACGCCAGTTCGCCAATCAGCGGCTCCCGCCGCTCGATTGGCAGGCAGGAAAGAAGCGCGTGCCCGGTGGCTGTGCCCGCAAGAGGCAACACATAACCCGACTCGAGCCGAAGCGTCACCAGCGTCGACGAACTGTGAAACACCTCAACGATACGCGCGCCCGCGCCATCCAGTGCTGCCAGTGAAACATGCACCAGATGCTGGTCTGCAAATTGCTGGATCAGCGGGCGGACACTCTCGATCAGGCCAACCCCGCCTTCCGCACTGCCGCCGAGTTGCATGACCCCTGCGGCCAGACGATAACGGCGGCGTTTCGTGGAATAGTGCAGAAGTCCCATATCGGCCAGCGAGCGGGTCAACCGCGCAACCGTGGGCGCCGGAAAGCTTGTTTTCTCAACGAGATCGGAATTGCTGAGCCAGACAGGCGCGTCGATAAAGGCAACGAGCAGATTCAATCCTCTGGACAAAGCGGAGGATACGGCGGAGCGACCTTCTGCATCACTGTTGCGCTTGATTTCCTGACCCAATAAGCACTCGCCTTCTTAGCGTTGAACAGATGGGATTTTATCAAAATCCCATCGCAACAACACCACAAAGGCGAGATGGTTCCATTGATCCCGCTCAAATTGCAGCTCGATAAATAACGATATACGAGCGCTACCAGCCGCCCGTCACGATCCAGTTCTCCAGCATGTCCAGCCGGTCTGATCCCCAGAAAGGCTCGCCGTCTACGAAGAAAAATGGAGAACCGAACACGCCACGCGCTACACCAGCCTCCGCCGTCATTCGCGCCAGCTGCTTGATATGCTCGCCGGCTGCTCCTCGCTTCACGTCCTGCAGCTCAAAACCCTGTTCTGCAGCCAGAACCGTAACCGCATCGAGATCGGCGGTATTGAGCAAGCCCCGATAATAGAGCTCGAACACCCGCCGCGCGAAAACAGAAGCCTTTTGTGTGTCCTGTTGGTCGATCCAGTAGAATACCCGCACAGCCGCCAGACAGATGACCGGGTGATTTGCCGGCAGCAGGAAGGGAACACCCTTGCGCCGCGCCATCCGCGCCCAATCACGACGCGCATAGTCGCTCTTGATCGGAGTGGAGGACAGCCCCCGCGCGCCTGTAACCTGAAAAGCAGTGCCGAGAAGAAAGGGGCGCCAGACCAGCGACCGCCCCACCCTTTCGGCAAGCGCCTCGATTTCCAGCGCCGCGAAATAGGCATAGCCCGACGAGAAGTCGAACCAGAACTCTATAACACTCCCACTGGAAGCTTCAGTCTTCACCATCCCAATAATCCACGGCGCTTTGCGCCCGCACCGTCAAGGCCACCCTCCGCCTGTTCTTGTCTCCACCTGGCGCTGCCCCGGCAAAGGCTGCGATCTTGCCGGAATCGGGATATTCCATGACATCCGGTTCATTCATGGTGCTGACAGCGATATAGCGGAGCGGATATTCTTCATCAGCCTGAAGCTGGTGCGCGGTTTCCGGCCCGCCTGCAGGGCATACCACCACATCGCCCGCCTTGACCGGATACAGCGCGCCGCCGAAGCGCAATGTGCCTTGCCCGGCAAGAATGACGAACAGCTCGTCATTGGCATGGTGACAGTGATAAGGCCATGCCTTCTTGCCGGCGGGCACTTCCACCAGCCTTGCACCCAGCCTCTCGGCGCCACGGGGAGCGGCGATGGCAGCAAAACGTGCGGCGAAATGCTGGCCATGGCGCTGTTCGGCGAAATCGAGTTCCCCCAGCGAAACCACGGGTCCCTTGTTCATCGTCTCACCCCCTTCGCGTTGATCGTTGGCACGTTTTCAGCACGCCGGAAATCGCTCTTCCACTGAAAAGAACTCAGGCTTTCGAAAACGTCCTTCAACCGAACACGTTGCAACGACCGATTTACCCGACGAATGCCTTCAGCATCTTCGCGGCCCGGCTGAGCTGATCGTCATTCATGCGGGAGAGCGTTCCGTTGATTTCGACCAGCCATCGCGCTCTATCGCCGATGCTTGGCATCGCGTTCGCAAGGCCGTCGTCGGCCAAAAGACGGAAAAATGCATGATCCTTGAGATCATCGGAGAACTGGACGGGAGAGGTGGAGTGGTGCCGCTTGTCAGACTCGAACTGACGACCTCCGCATTACGAATGCGATGCTCTACCAACTGAGCTAAAGCGGCCCATCGCTCGGGAAACCCGAAGCGCCTGCTTCGCCACGGCACCTCAATGGGACCCCTGCGAAACATTCGCCGCTGACATACCCGGAGGGCGCGGGCGGTGCAACTGATTTCTGAACGGGCTACGCCCCGACCGGCAAATTTTCACGAAAGAAACCGGTTGCCGCAAGCAAGGCCCAAGTTGCCACGTTGTCACCCAGGATCAAGAGGATCACGGCATACTGCTCCGTATTCCCGATCAGTTATGCATTAAAATCTTGATACAGCATCTTTTCATGGGGGCGGGCCTAAGCAGGGTGCTCCACAAAATTGGAACTCCCATGAACAATCAATCCATCTTCTTCATCACGGTCTTTGCAGCAATGCTCTCCTGTCAGAACCTGGCTTCGGCAATGGAATTCAAATGCAAATCGTCATTGATGCCTGACTTCGGTTCCATGCAGATAACGGCAGACGATCCCTGGAGCGTCTATGGCATCATCTACGGCAGGCTCGTTGCCCGCGGCGCCCCCGCCGGTGGCAAGACGTTGAAAAGCATCTCGTGCCGCCTCACGAACGTTTATTCGCAACATGCGCCGCAGAACGAACCTGTTCGGGGCCCTGTTCAAACCACGGACAGAACCGCCTCACAACCTAAACAGGTTCCGACGCGCCCGGAACGGATCGCCGTGGGACAACGTGGAAGGTTTCCATGACTGAAGCGGTTTCCCGCCCACTTGGCATAATCATGCCCGCCCCTTCCCGGCACATCTTGCAAATCTTCTCAGCTATATGTATACTTTATCAGTCAACATATGCACTCTGAGAGTCGGTCGTCGACTCTTGTTATATTTTGAAAAATCTCCTGCCGGCTTTGCAGAGGCTGAAGAGCGTCATGTACGCCTTGCCGATATCCGGGCGTAACGCTCGATATCATCGAAGGAGTTTTCGATATGAAGAAGCTTCCGGTTCTATTTTCCGCTGCACTTACGATTGTAGCAACTTCCTTTCCGGCCCATGCGAGCCTCTATTTGTGCAGTTTGCTCTCGCAAAAAGGCATCGTGCGGATTTCCGCAAACTCGCAAGCAGGCGCTCAGTTGCAAACGTATCAAGTCGCAATCGCGATGGGCCATCCGGCCGGTTCCGCCACGATGAGGCGCATACGATGCATATCACTGGCGAGATCAATCCCCCGCATGGGTTGATCGCGAGATGAAGAGGCGCACGGAGGTCGGCTGAAAATTGCCGGCATCTCCTGCAACTTCACTGAGCTTGAAAAGTGCCAGCCATAACTGGAGGGATCACCCTCTATTTCGCCAGCTTCTGCTTCAGCCGCTCGATCTCTTCTGGCGGCCACCCTTTCGGTGCGGTCACGGCCATCCAGGCATCGATATAATGCTCTGGTGCATAGAGATGGCCATAGCCGAGCGGAGCGGTGGTGGCGAGCGCCATATCCAGCGTGAGCTGGAGGAAGGTGACCAGCGGATACCACCGCAATTCCGCAGAAACGTCAGGTCCTCGCTCTCCAACCAGCCAGGCTGGTCTCCGGTACCACGCCAGCGGGTCGAAGAAGACAACGGGATCGCTTGCATATTGCAGATAGACGATGCGCAGCGGCCCCCATGAGGCACCGGGAATGTCGAGCGCATTCTTCTGCGCGGTGAAACGCACGACGGAACCATCGCGATAACGCGGCAGCCACGCCGGAGATCCGGGATTGCGGTCAGCAGTGATCGACCGCCACATGCGGCTGTTGAAGGGTGGGCCTGCCCAAAGGGCACCCTGATAGGGATCGCCCAGAATATCGAACAGCTCAGCCGATTGTTCCGAGCTCAGCGCTCCAAGGCTGAGACCATAGAGATAGAGTTCGGGCCGGGCGTCCTTCGGCAAGGTCTTCCAATATCCATAAACCTTGCTGAAAAGGGCATGGGCGGCCTCGGCCCCATAGTTGGGCTCGATCAAGAGAGAGAGCCAGCTCGTCAGATAGGAATATTGCTGCGCCACCATCACGGTGTCGCCATTGTGCAGATATTCCAGTGTGTCAGCACCTTCCGGGTCGACCCAGCCGGTGCCGGTTGGCGCAACCACCACCAGCACCGAGCGATTGAAGGCGTCAATGCGTTTGAGTTCGTCGAGCGCGAGGATCGCCCGCTCATCGGCCGTTTCGGCAGAGCGCAGCCCCACATAAACCCGCATGGGTTCCAGTGCCGGCCTGCCGGTGAAATCAGCAATGTCCTTTTGGCGCGGCCCTTCGACGATGAAGCTGCGACCCGTGCGGCCAACGCTCTCCCAATCGATCAGCGACCCCGGCCCACCCGTTTTGAGCGGATCGGCGGGTTGCTCGATGCCGTCCTCGAACAGCGCATCCAGTTCGGCATAGGCAGAATCCGCAACGCGCAAGGCATAGCGCAGCAGAATCCGATCAACGAGCGAAGCCACGAGCAATCCGACCACCACGAAGCCGATCACATAGGCCACCCGGCGCGGCACGAAACGCTTAAGTCTGGCCGAAACGAAGAAATAGACCCGCCTCAGCCCACGCCCCAAACCGACGAGAAGGAGGAAAAGAATAAGCGCGATAAGGCCGACCTTGGTCGGATGTGCCGTGTCGACCGGCGGAAGCTCCATCAGGGCGCGGATGGAATTTTGCCAGTCCGCCGCCTTCCAGAGAAAGAACAAAGCCACACCGACGCACAGCGCCGCCATGGCCCATTTTCCGTAATAACGCGGCGACCGGCGCGGCTCGGGCAGCTCCAGATAGCGCCACAGCCAGACGAGGAAAGCGCCGAGCCCATAACCCAGCGCCAGCGACACTCCGGAAAGAACGCCCTGGACGGAATAGGCCCGTGGCAGCAGCGAGGGCGTCAACGATGCAGCGAAGAGCAACGTACCGAGGCACAGTCCGATAACTGAAAAACTGTGCCAGATACGTGTCTTCGGTTCCACCGCAAGCTCGACCATTGCAATCCCCAGTGCTGGAAGGACCCTCGCAATCGGAGCCGAGAGTGAAGCCTCTCAGGCTCCGTGGCAAGTCCGAACGGCCAGCCCGCCCCTCAGGAAAGCGCGTCGACCAGGCGGCCCGCGCCATCGCGGAAGGGATCTATCGTGGGGAGCCCCATCCGGCTTTCGATCTCTTCGAGGCAGGCTTTTGCCTCCTCAGCCGAAAGTGCGGCCGTATTGACCGAGATGCCGGTCACGGTGACATCAGGATTGACGATCTGTGCTGTGACGAGCGCGAGGTCGCGCAAGGCCTCCAGCGAAGGCAGGCCGTAATGCGGCAGGCCGCGCATATGCGTGCGCGTGGGCTCATGGCAAAGCACCAGAGAGTCCGGCTGGCCGCCGTGGATCAGGGCCATTGTCACACCTGAAAAGGATGGATGAAACAGGCTGCCTTGTCCCTCGATCAGATCCCAGTGATCGGCATCGTTGTCGGGCGTCAGCTTTTCCACGGCTCCGGCCATGAAATCGGCAACCACCGCATCGAGCGGCACGCCCGAACCCGTGATCAGGATACCCGTTTGCCCCGTCGCACGGAAAGTCGCCTTCATGCCCCGCTGACGCATTTCGCGCTCCATGGCAAGCGCGGTGTACATCTTGCCGACGGAGCAATCCGTGCCGACCGCCAGGCATCGCTTGCCGGCGCGCTTCTTGCCGTCGGCAATGGGATATTCCTCCTGCGGTACGCGCACATCGAAAAGCTGGGTTCCCGCCTTCTCCGCCGCTTCCACCAACGGCTTTTGCGCCGTCAACCGGTTGTGAAGGCCGGAGGCGATGTCCATCCCGGCCTCGGCCGCCGCCGTCAGCGTGGCCATCCAGCTGGAAGAGATCACCCCGCCGCGATTGGCGGCTCCCACAACGAGCGTCTCGGCGCCGGCAGCGCGCGCTTCCTCGACGGTCATATCCTTCAGGCCCAGATTTGCCTTGCAGCCTTCCAAACGCAGCTGGCCAACGCAATGCTCGGGGCGCCAATCCTTGATGCCTTGCGCGACCTTGGCGGCGAGCTGATCGGGAGCGTCCCCGAGAAACAGGAGATAGGGCGTCTTCAACATGGGTGGCGTCTCTTCTCGATTACGGGGGTGAATCCTGTCGACCCGTAGGCCAGACCGGCAGAAGGCGCAATGTGACAGGGGATGTCAAGCAGTGGCCCGTTCCTGCGCCGGCTTCTGGCTCAAAAGCCAGCTTCGCGCAGCGAAACGCACCATGCGGCACCTGCCGCACAGCCGGAGGTTCCACAAGAGCAAAAAATGGTCTAGGGCAAGCCAAGTTTCATTATTGTCTCATCGTTCCGGAAAGCTTGCCATGACCGTGCGCCCGACGCTCATCGCCCCCTCCATCCTGTCCGCTGATTTCTCGCGTCTCGGCGAAGAGGTCGAGACCGTCGCCCGCGCAGGCGCGGACTGGATCCATCTCGATGTGATGGACGGCCATTTCGTGCCCAACATCACCTTTGGCGCCCCGATCATCAAGGCCATTCGCGACCGCACGGACAAGGTGTTCGACTGTCACCTGATGATCGCTCCCGCCGATCCCTATCTTGCCGCGTTCGCAGATGCGGGCTGCGACATCATCACCGTCCATGCGGAGGCAGGTCCGCACCTGCATCGGTCGCTCCAGACCATTCGCAATCTCGGCAAGAAGGCAGGCGTCTCGCTCAATCCCGCGACGCCCGAAAGCGTTCTGGAATACGTGCTCGACGAGGTCGACCTCGTGCTCCTGATGACGGTCAACCCGGGCTTCGGCGGCCAGGCCTTCATTTCTTCCGTGGTGGAAAAGATCCGCCGGGTGAAGGCCCTGATCGGCGATCGCCCCATCGACATCGAGATCGACGGCGGCGTTTCCCCCGAAACGGCAGGCGAGGTGGTTGCAGCGGGCGCCAACGTTCTGGTCGCCGGTTCCGCCGTCTTCAAGGGCAACAGCGAAGAGAGCTACACAAGAAACATCGAAGCGATCCGCGCCGCCGCCCGCTGAGGCGATCCGCTACGGCATTGTGAGGTCAGGCGGAACCGCCGATGCAATGGAGCATTGCGCCAGACCGAATGCCGTGCCCACAAGAAAATTCACGAAAAGAAAAAGGCCGCGCGCCCATCCGGGCAGCGCGGCCTTTCATTGCCGTATTCCAGCTATCAGCTGTTGCCGCCGTTCAGCACGGTGACGGCGCGGCGGTTCTGCGACCAGCAGGAGATGTCGTCGCAGGTCGCCACCGGGCGCTCCTTGCCGTAGGAAATCGTGCGGATACGGTTGCCCGCGACACCGCGCGCCACCAGGAAGTCGCGGGCAGCGGCAGCACGGCGTGCGCCGAGCGCAAGGTTGTACTCGCGCGTGCCGCGTTCGTCCGCATGGCCTTCGACTGTGATCGTGTAGCTCGTGTACTTGTTCAGCCACTGAGCCTGGCGCGACAGGATACCTTGCGCGTCCGCGCGGATAAGGGAGGAATCGGTATCGAAGAAAATACGATCGCCAATGCTGACCGTGAATTCCTGCTGCGATCCGGGCGGGCCGCCTGCGCCGCCAAGCCCGAGATCGGCAGCCGAATTCGGCACCGTCTTCTGGTTCGCACATCCAGCAAGTGCGAGCGCCGCCACCAGGGCGATGCTGACCGGGTTTCTGGCTATGGCTGCAATCGAGCGCATGGCCCCCTCTCCTTCAAATTAGAGAAATTTCGTTCAACGATCAGTAACCACGTTGCCATTAAGGACCCCTCAAGAAACGCGGTTAACGAAGCCTTACCATTCACTCTCGGAACAGTTATTTCGCGCAAACTAGCTTAAAATGCGGCGGAAACGCGGCGTTCCGGAAGGCAGGCACCGCTGCTGCTATTCGAGCAGCGGCGACCAGGCCGGATCGGATCCGAAGTTTGCGGTCGGAATCTTCTGCTCGTTGCGACCGGTCAGATCGATCGAATAGAGCTGCGGTCCGCCCGAGCCAGCGGGCTGGCGGAAGAACATGATCACACGTCCGTTCGGCGCCCATGTCGGCCCTTCCTGAAGGAAGCCAGAGGAAAGGATGCGCTCGCCGGAACCGTCCGTGCGCATCACACCGATTTGGAATTCCCCGCCCGTCTGCTTGGTGAAGGCGACGAGATCGCCGCGCGGCGACCAGACTGGCGTCGAATAGGTGCCATCACCGAAGGAGATGCGTTGCGGATTGCTGCCGTCGGCACCCATCACATAAATCTGTGCCCGCCCGCCACGGTCGGAGGTGAACACGATCTGGCTGCCATCCGGCGAATAGGACGGCGAGGTATCGATGGCGTTGGAGGTGGTCAGGCGCGTCGTGTTTCGGCTGCGCAGATCCATCGCGAAGATGTTGGAATTGCCATCGTCGCGCAGAAGACTCATGATCACCTTCTGTCCATTGGGCGAAAAGCGGGGCGCAAAGGTCATGCCCGGAAAATTGCCGACCAGCTCGCGCTGTCCAGTCTCGAGCTGCAGCAGATAGACCTGCGGCTGGCCACTCTCATAGGACATATAGGTGATTTCCTGGCGCGTCGGCGAGAAGCGTGGCGTCAGAACGATGGAACGCCCATCGGTAAGGAAACGCTGGTTGGCGCCATCCTGATCCATGATGGCAAGCCGTTTCACACGGTTGTTGCGCGGGCCGGATTCATCGACATAGACGATACGCGTATCGAAATAGCCACCCTCGCCAGTCAGGCGCTGATAGATGCTGTCGGCGATGATATGCGCGATGCGGCGCCACTTGTCCTTGCTGGAGAAGAACTGCTCGCCCACGAGCTGCTGCCCCGCATAGGTATCCCAGAGGCGATACTCGGCGCGCAGGCGACCGTCCGGCGTTTCCGAAACCTTGCCCGTCACCAGCGCCTGCGCGTTGATCACCGTCCAGTCCTGAAAGCGCGGCGCGGCATCGGGATTGGAGATCTTCTCGATGAAGGCACCCTTCTCGATCGGTGCGAACAGGCCCGAGCGCCTGAGATCGGCTTCGATCACACTTGAGATTTCAGCGCCTTTGCCATCGGCCGAAATGAATTCGGTGATGGCGATGGGCAAGGGCTCGACCACGCCCTTGTTGATGTCGATTTCCACCAGCGCGCGCGCCGGCAGGGTGGCCATCGCGAACCCTGCGGCCATGGCCGCGATCATGAAGGTGGCTTTCAGGAAACTTTGCATTTGCTCTTGCCTCTCCCACTCTGGTTAGGCTTCAGCGCCCATCGCAGGCCGATGGTGCCCCTGGTTAAAACATATCCCTTGGGTCGAAGTGGACGATCACATCGGCCCATGCTTCATATTTTTCCGGCGGCAGGTTGTAAGGCGCGCATTGCAGAATGGCGCGCCGCGCCGATTCAGCCGCAGCCCGCTCCACCGGCGTTCCGTTGCCGCCCGCAATGATGCGTGGGCTGCCCTCGATGGCACCGCTCGCATCCAGCCTCACCTGCACGGAAACCTTCAGGTTCTCAGCATCCATCGCGCCAGCCGGCACGTTCCAACAGCGCTGGATTTGACCACGTAAAGCATCCATTTCGCTCTGCGAGAGCTTCTGACCTTGCGAATTGCGCTCGCCGCCGAGCGAGGCCCGCTCTTGCGAGCGCTTGGCGCCGCCGCCAGATGCCTTTTCCTTGTTCAGAAGGGCCGCGACATCATCGAGCAGCTTGTCGGACTTCTCGGACGACTGGCTCGTCGCCGTCTTCTGGGCCGGCTTTTCGGAATCCTTCCGGTCCGGCGCCTTTGCCGTGCTTGCCTGCGGCGGCTGCGGGCGCGACTGCGGCACCGGCGCACTGTTGGGCAGGTTCACGCTCTCGGCTTCCGCGCTTTCAGCAACGATGGTTTCCGCCACGGGATCGGGCTTCACATCCTGTTTTGGCTGCGGTTCCGGGCGCACTTCCGTCGCCGGCACAGGCGTCTTCTCCGCTTTCGGCGGTTCAGGCTTGGGTTCCGGCTTCGGCTCAGGCTTGGGTTGCGGTTTTGGCGCTGGCGGCGGCTCGGATGTCTGTGTCACCTCGCGCGGCCGCGCTTCGGGGGTAGGCGGCGTCTTCAGGTCGACATCGTTGTCGCCGAAATTCTTGGCATCAGGAACGGAATCAGGGCGCTGCGTGGGTTTCGGCGCCGGCTTTTCGGAAAGCTCCGCTTTCTTCTCGCCCTGCTGAATCTGCGTCATGGATTCAATGGGAATGATGTCCACCGGCAAGGCCTCGACATCCGTCACATCATAGGCGCGTGGCGCCGACAGCGAGACGAGCCCGAAACCGAGCAGCGCCGCATGCAGGGTAGCCGATGTGACGAGCCCCGTCTTCATTCGGTCAGTTTTCCTGTTCCTGTAAGGTCACCAGGCCGAGATTGCGGTAACCGGCAGCCGAAATCCGCGCCATCACCTGCATCACCGTGCCGTAGTCGGCAGCGCGGTCGCCGCGCACATAGATGCGCTCGTCATAGCCCGAACGGGCGATGGCCTGAAGCTTCGCCACGACCTCGTTGAGCGGCACTTCCGTTTCCTGAAGATAGACCTGCCCCTTGTCATTCACCGAGACGGTGATGGGTTGCGTCTCGGAATTGAGCGCCTTGGCCTGTGTTTCAGGCAGATCGATGGGCACGCCCACCGTCAATAGCGGTGCGGCCACCATGAAGATGATAAGCAGAACAAGCATCACGTCCACGAAAGGCGTGACGTTGATCTCGGAAATCAGGCCGCTGCGCGAGCCGCGCCGTCCACGCCTGCGCCCGCCACGATTGCCGCCCGCCGTTCCAACCGACATTCCCATATCGATGATCTCCTAGGCCGCCTTGGCGGCGACCTTTTCGTCGATCTGCCGCGACAGGATGGTTGAAAACTCGTCGGCGAAACCTTCCATCCTGCCGCCCAGCTTGGCTGCGTCGGATGACAGCTTGTTGTAGGCGATAACGGCCGGGATGGCCGCCAGAAGGCCGATGGCCGTTGCAAGGAGCGCTTCAGCGATACCGGGAGCAACGACCGCAAGGTTGGTCGACTTCGATCCCGCGATGGCCTGGAACGAGGTCATGATGCCAACCACCGTTCCGAACAGGCCTATGAATGGCGCCGAGGAGCCGATGGAGGCAAGGAAGCCAAGGCGGCTTTCGAGACGGTCCATCTCCCGCACCAGCGCCAGGTCCATTGCCTTGTCGATGCGCGTCTGCAAGCCGATCGGCGAGCGCGCACCCTTCTCGAAACTCTTTTTCCACTCCCGCATGGCGGCAACGAAGATCGAGCCCATTCCGGTGGTCTTGCGCTCGGAGAGATTGCGGTAGAGTTCCTCGAGCGACTGGCCGGACCAGAAGGTTTTTTCAAAACGGTTGAGAGCGGTGCGCATGCGCCCATAGGCGATGAGCTTGTCGATAATGATCGCCCAGGTCCAGACGGATGCCGCGAGCAGGCCAATCATGACCAGCTTCACAACCCAGCCTGCCTGCCAGAACAGCGCCCAGATCGACAACTCCCCACCAGGTGCGGCGAGCGTTACACTTTCCATGGACCAACATCCTCTTAAAGATCAGGGCGGCGTGTCTTTCCGGTTCCGGTCGCGCCCACTTGCGTGCCGGTGGCTTCATTCGAACCATGGCGTCCCCGCAAGATGCTTCACCGCCCTTTATCCGGTAAATTTTGGTGAAAGGAAGGCGCACGGAATCGCTACGGATTTCATGAATTTCTTCATGAACCGTTATGGTTAATTAAGCGTTAGGATTCCCGGGCCGCCAGAAGCCTTTCAGGACGCTGAAAAGAACAAGCCGGCTTATCGAAGCTGCGGGTTCAGCACTCCGCCGGCGCGAATGCCTTCACCCATTCCTTGGGAAATCGCCTCGGCTTGCCGGAAGCGCCGATGATCGCAGCCTCCACCTTGGCCTCGACAAGAACATCTTCACCCCGCAGGAGCCGTTGCACCATGAAAATGCGCGCGCCGGAGATTTTATCCGTCCTCGTCTCGACAGTCACGATATCGTCAATGCGCGCCGGTTGGCGGAAATCGATCTCCATACGCCGCACCACCCAGGCAAGCGTCTCGCCATGCTTTCCGTCGGCGAGCTCCGTATGATGAACGCCCGCAAGGCGCAGAAAATCGGAGCGCCCGCGCTCCAGGAACTCAAGATAGCGCGCGTGATAGACGACCCCGGTGAAATCCGTGTCGGCGAAATAGACCCGCGCCATCAGCCTGTGCCCGAATGGCGTCAGCTCACCCGCAAGGCCGACAGAAGGGTTCTCTCCGCTCATTCGCCCTCTCCCTGCTGGAAAAGGCTGATCTGCGCTGCGGCCAGTTCCTTGGGCGGTTGCAGCCCCATATGCCGCCAGGCCCGGGCGGCGAGAACGCGGCCACGCGGCGTGCGCTGGATGAACCCCTGCTGAATCAGATAGGGCTCGATGATGTCCTCGATGGCATCGCGCGGCTCGGAGAGCGCCGCCGCGATGGTTTCGATGCCCACCGGACCGCCACCGAAATTCTCGACGATCATGGTGAGGTAGCGCCGGTCGAGCTGATCGAGGCCGAGCGCATCCACTTCGAGCCGCGACAGAGCATCGTCGGCCACCTTGCGCGTCACTTCGCTGGCATTCGCCACCGTCGCGAAATCGCGCACCCGGCGCAGAAGCCGGCCGGCGATGCGCGGGGTACCCCGCGAGCGCCGCGCGATCTCCTCCGCACCATCGGTCGAAAGCGGCAGGCCCAGGATGCGCGCGCCACGCGAGACGATCGATTGCAGTTCGTCGACCGTATAGAAATCGAGCCGGACGGGAATGCCGAACCGGTCGCGCAATGGCGTGGTGAGAAGGCCAAGCCGCGTCGTCGCGGCCACCAGCGTGAACTTGGCAAGATCGATCTTGACCGAACGCGCAGCCGGCCCCTCGCCGATGATCAGGTCCAGCTGGAAATCCTCCATCGCCGGATAGAGGATTTCCTCCACCGCCGGGTTGAGCCGATGGATTTCGTCGATGAAGAGCACGTCGCGCTCTTCGAGATTGGTGAGGAGCGCGGCCAGATCCCCCGCCTTGGCGATCACCGGCCCGGAAGTGGAGCGAAAATTGACGCCCAGCTCGCGGGCCATGATCTGCGCCAGCGTGGTCTTGCCAAGACCGGGAGGGCCGACGAACAACACATGGTCGAGCGCTTCGCCACGCCCGCGCGCCGCCTCCACGAACACTTTGAGATTGGCCCGAGCCGCCTTCTGGCCGACGAATTCGTCGAGCGACTGCGGACGCATCGTGGCGTCGATATCCTCTCCGCGCTTGTCGGCTGAAATGAGCCGTTCGGCATCCGTCATTCGCAGACTTCCATCTTGCTGGCACACCGGCCCGAAAACATCGATCCGTTCTCGAAAGCGCGATGTGCTGAAACACCCTACAGCACTTTATGGCCGGCCTGTCGTCCTCATTGCGCACCCGAAAATGCACCCCAAAGGACGCTCTAGCGCGCCAGTTCCTTCAGGCCAAGCCGGATCAGCGTTCCGGCATCGGCCCCCTCGCCGGCAGACTTCAGCGCAGCCGCCACGGCATTGGCCGCGATGTCGCGCGAATAGCCAAGATTGGCAAGTGCTGAAACCGCATCGGCAACCGGCGTTGGCGCAGCCCCCTCGCCCAGTTCCTGCTTGAGACCGATGGTGCCGCTCGCCTCGCCCGCATAGGCCGGCGCCTTGCTCTTCAGTTCGGTGACGATGCGTTCGGCCACTTTCTTGCCGACGCCCGGCGCCCGCGCCACGGTGGCGGCATCCTTGAGCGCGATGGCATTGGCAAGCTCCGGTGCCGACAGCGTGGAAAGCACCGAGAGCGCCACCTTGGCGCCCACCCCCTGGACATTGTTCTGCAAGAGACGGAACCATTCACGCTCAAGCGCGGAGCGAAAACCATAGAGGCGGATCATGTCCTCGCGCACATAGGTCTCGATGAAGAGCGTCGTCGCTGTCCCCTCTTCCAGCCCGGAGAGCGTGCGCACCGGGCAGTAGGCGACATAGCCGACACCGCCGACATCGATAATGCAATGATCTTCGCCGATCTCGTCGACGAGCCCCTTCAATTTGCCGATCATTTCAAGCTTT
Organism: Nitratireductor indicus C115; assembly: GCF_000300515.1. Taxonomy (GTDB): domain Bacteria; phylum Pseudomonadota; class Alphaproteobacteria; order Rhizobiales; family Rhizobiaceae; genus Nitratireductor; species Nitratireductor indicus. The sequence goes on along the minus strand of NZ_AMSI01000015.1, from coordinate 2,488 downwards.
CCAGTGCGAGACGGCCGACAGCCGATTGCCGATGATGGGCATGGCAGATGGCGATGGCTATGGCGTCGGCGGCATCATCCGTATCGAACTTCGCCTTCGGCATCAGCACCTTCACCATCATGTGAATCTGTTTCTTGTCGCCGTGACCAACGCCGATCACAGCCTTCTTCACCGCATTGGGCGCGTATTCGGCAACCCGCAGCCCGGCGCGCGCCGGCACTAGCATGGCGATGCCCCGCGCCTGACCGAGCTTCAGCGTGGCGGTGGCATCCTTGTTCACGAAGGTCGCCTCCACCGCCGCTTCTTCCGGCTTATGCCCATGGACGATATCGGCTAGCCCGTCATGGAGCTGGCAGAGACGGGAAGCGAGATCCGCCTTGTCGTCCGAGCGAACGGTTCCTGCATTGACGAAGCGCAGGGAGTTGCCCTGCGCGTCGATGATGGCCCAGCCTGTGCGGCGCAGGCCGGGATCGATGCCGATGATGCGAATCGCCGTGTTCATGGCACCAACATAGCCGCACACAGGCCCATTGCCACACAGCGACTGCAAACGGACCATCAACTCTCAAGCAATGGCCATGAGAGGAGCCGAAGGCTGCCTGAACTCGACACCAGTTTCGCTCTTCTTGCTCTCACGATAACACTTGCGGGCGTGGTGCGCGGCTTGTCGGGCTTCGGTTCCGGATTGATCATCGCGCCGGTGGCCGCCGCGCTGTATGATCCCGTCACGGCGGTCGCCATGCTGGTCGTCATCGACTCGCTTCCCACTCTTCCCGTCACCCTTCCGGTGGTAAAGCTCGCACGCTGGCGCGAGGTGCTGCCCGTACTTGCGGGCATGGCGCTGCTCGTCCCGCTTGGTGTCTACATATTGAAGCACACCGACGCGATGATCCTGCGCTGGATCATCTGCATCGCCATCCTGATCTGCGTCACGATCCTGTGGAGCGGTTGGCGATATCGCGGATCGCGGGGCCTGCCCATATCCTTTGCGATCGGTGGCCTGTCGGGCCTCCTGTCAGGCATTGCGGCCCTGCCCGGCCCGCCCGTCGTCATCTACTGGATGGCTTCGAGCCTGCCGTCCGGGATCATCCGGGCAAACCTCCTTACGCTGTTTCTGTTCAGCGAGATCTTTTCCGCCGCGAACCTGTGGGCCGCGGGCCTCTTCAACCGGGAGCGCCTGCTACTGGGCCTGGTCCTGACACCGCTCTATGCTCTCAGTGTCTATCTGGGCGAGCGGCTCTACGGCGCGGCGAGCGAGGCGGCATACCGAAGATTGGCGCTGACGCTGGTTGCCGCCGCCGCGCTTTTGGCGCTTCCCGTCACGGATATACTTCTCGGAATTTTGTTCCGAACGACCGGAAATGTACCCTGATTCCGAGCCGGAAGCGGCAGGAAGCAGGATCAGGCAAGCCGTCAGCGGTGCCCGAACGCCGTCTTGAGAAGCGTGATCTGGTCAAAGACGGGGTTGGAACTGCCGAAATCCAGTTCAGCCTCTTCGCCCCGCTCGGAGCCATAGATTTCCTCGTCCATCCGTCGCACGAGGTCCTGCAGGCGCAGGGAGCGCACGACGAGGTCGCGAAAAGCCTCCGGCAGGTCGAACCAGCCGTCGGCCTCTTCCTGCGGAGAGGATGTATCGAGCCGCACCTTCGATTTTTCCGCCGCAACCTGTTCGCGCGTCATCTCGCCAGCATTGGCGGCGCGCTGCAGGAGAAGCCATGAGGCAAGCTGCATGAGCCGCGTGGTAAGGCGCATCGATTCCGCTGCATAGAGGTTCGCACCGAGCCGCGACAGCCGCTTGGCCGCAGCGCGGCCATCGCCATCGAGATACTCGGCGGCCTCCTCCACAAGCCCCATGCCCTGATTGTAGAGCGGCTTGAAGGAATCGGAGAAAACGCGATGTTCGGCAAGCTTGATCATCGTTACAGGCCCGCCCCTGCCTTCAATCATTGTTCTTACGCCCCACTGATACTCACTTCCCGGTCGCCGAATCCGAACCGGTTTTCAACCATAACTCTCGAGGCGTCACAATATTTCCGCCCGGCGGCAGGATGCTCTTCTGGCGAGCGCGTGGCAAGCTCATCCTTAACAAAGGGTTAACATCGCGAACAGAACCAAAAAAAGAGCCGCGGAGGCGGCTCTCAGGAGTTTAAACAGGGAGGCGTCAAACAGAATGGCTCCAGCCACTCGGTAAGAATCCAGATCACTGGATGAACACAGTAAACGCCTGTAAAGCTTAATAATGGGTTAATGACACTGTCGAATATCGCTTCAAATCAGCTTCAACATGTCTTCGTTCGCGACCATTCACGCCCGAACGACAGCAAGCGACATCGCTCGAACACAGAAGAATCAAGTAGATAGCGCGAGGCCGCGCAATCTGCGAAACAATGAGCCGATATAGAGCGCCCTTTTGCTGCTCCACATTCATGCGGATGCCAGATGATGCCACCTGGCAGCAAAATGCCCTAGGCTCCAGACTCAATTGATC
>NZ_AMSI01000014.1 GCF_000300515.1 Nitratireductor indicus C115 | reverse complement strand
ATGAAACGATGAACCGCTCTAGGAAGGGGAAATAGTGCGGCCTATCCCGCTCCATCCGTCTTTGCCAGATGCGGGGGAGCGGAAGGTGAGGTGTCGGTGCGCATTTGCGGAATGTGGAAAGCCTGCCGGAAATAGGCGCGGAATGCCTCCATGGCTTTGTTGAAGCGGGCATGGCGAGCCCATGCCAGCCCCACATTCATGGCTGGAACCGGCTCCTGCAGGACGATGGTTTCCAGTCGCTGTCCTTCCAGCGACCAGGGGCGATAGACCATGTCGGACAGGATGGCGACGCCTTGCCCGCTTGCAACCATGGAACGCACGGCTTCGACGGAAGAGGTCCGTAGCTTCACGTTCGGGCTGTAGTGGGATGTGCTCCAATAGCTCAGCGACGTGTTGGCCGCCTCATCGACGGTGAGCATGATGTAGGGCTCGCGGGCCACATCGGCGAGGCCGACCCGGGCCTTCTTGAGAAAGGGATGGCGTGAGGGAACCCACAGCCGCCGTGTCGAGCTCATCATGGTCTCGCTGGCGATCTGCGGGTCGCGTACATTCGAGGTCAAGAGCACCGCGATGTCGTATCGCTCGTCGAGCAAACCTTCCTCGATCGCCTCCCGGTTCACTTCATGCAACTGAATGTCGAGGCCGGGGAAAGCGCGTTGCAGCCGTTGCAGATGGTCGGGCAGGAAATATCCGATCACCGTATAGGTTGCGGCGACCACGAGCCTTCCTTCCACATTGCCCGAAGGGATCGTCAGATGCGTTGCCTCATGCACTTTCTGCAGGATTTCATAGGCATGGAAGAGGAATTCCCGTCCGGCCGGCGTAAGCCCCATGCCACTGCTCGAACGTTCGAAAAGTTGCAGATTCACCGTGCGCTCAAGCTCGCGGATCGCCGTGGTGACGGCTGATTGCGAAATGGAAAGCTCCACCGCAGCCTGCGATATCTGGCCGAGTTCAGCAGTTGCCACAAAATAGCGGATTTGCCGTAGGCTGATGGGCATGGCCGGTCCCTTCGTATCCGAGGCCTTCTGATTTTTTGATATTACAGCATCTGAAAATAGAATTTCCAATCTCCCGATTGTTTTCCTAGGCTGCCTGCAAGTGGAACATCAGGCCGCAAAGAACCGAAAAGGTCGCGGGCGAAAACGGGGAGCGTCGCATGGCCGTTGAGGCAATCGACATCAATTGCGATATGGGCGAAGGCTTCGGTGCGTGGCAATTGCGCGAGACCGATGATGAGGCCCTGATCAAGCTCATCAGTTCCGCAAACATCGCGACAGGCTTTCATGCTGGCGACCCAAGCCTGATGGACCGCACTGTGCGCATGGCCGCCGAGCATGGCGTCGGTGTCGGTGCACATCCCGGCTATCGCGATTTGCAGGGGTTCGGCCGTCGCCGCATCGACGGCAGCACCGCCGAACTGGTCAACGACATCGTGTATCAGGTCGGCGCGATCCGCGAGTTCGCCAAGCGTCATGGCGCGCATCTGCAGCATGTGAAGCCGCACGGTGCGCTTTATATGGAACTCGCCGGCAATGCGGAATTTTCCGATGCCTTCGTGCGCTACATGCGCGCCGTCCAGCCCGAGACCGCCATATTCTGCATGGGCGTTTCGGCGACCTATGAGATCGCAAAAGCCGCCGGCCAGCCGGTGATCCGCGAATTCTATGCCGATCGCGACTATGGCGATGACGGCGCTATCGTTTTCACCCGCCGTGTTGGCAGGCTCGACCCCGAAGCCGTTGCAGAAAAGGTGGTCAAAGCCTGCCTGAATGGCACAGTGACGACCGTTACCGGCAAGGAGGTCGATGTCGAATTCGAATCCATCTGCTTCCATTCCGATACGCTGGGTTCGAAGGAAATTGTCGAGGCGATGCGCCGCCGGTTGAAGGAAAGCGGTGTCAGGGTCGTCCCGGTGTCGAAATTGCTCGGCCGATAGCGCCGGGAAAAAAGAAAGGGGAATGCCGATGAGCAGGGTCGAAATCAGGGCGCCGATGCCCGGGGTCTTCTACCGCAAGCCCTCTCCGGACAGCCCGCCTTTCAAGGTCGATGGCGATGATGTTGCAGCCGGCGACGTCGTGGGCCTGATCGAGGTCATGAAAAGCTTCCACGAGGTTTCCGCGCTGGAAGGCGGCAAGTCCGTCCGCTTTCTGCTTGAGGATGCCGATGCGGTGATGGCCGGCCAGGTCATTGCCGAAATCGAGGTCTAGGGGCATGGCGATAGCTTCCCTCCTCATTGCCAACCGGGGTGAGATTGCGGTGCGCATCATCCGTGCGGCCCGCCTCCTCGGCATTCGCACGGTACAGGCGCACAGTGCGGCTGATGCGGACTCTCTGGCCGTGCGCATGGCCGATGAGGCGGTCCTGATCGGGCCTCCCCCGGCCGCCAAATCCTATCTCGATATCGAGGCCGTCATGAAGGCGGCGCGTGAGACCGGCGTTGATGCCGTCCATCCCGGTTACGGGTTTCTGGCCGAGAATGCGGATTTCGCCGATGCCGTCGTTTCGGCAGGCATGATTTTCGTTGGCCCCGACGCCTCGGCAATCCGCCTTCTGGGCGACAAGGTGGCCGCACGCAAGGTGGCGCGCGAGGCGGGTGTGCCGACCGTGCCCGGCAGTGAAGGGCGTATCGCCGGCATTGAAGAGGCGCGCACCCTGGTCGAGGAGATCGGTTTTCCGGTCATGATCAAGGCCGCGGCGGGTGGTGGCGGCAGGGGCATCCGCATCGTACGTGACTTCGATGAGTTCGAAAAGCAGTTCCCCCAGGCCGCGTCCGAGGCGCAGGCAGCCTTTGGCGATGGCGGTCTCTACATCGAGAAGGTGATCGAGAACGCCCGCCACATCGAGGTGCAGATATTGGGCGACGGTGAGAACGTCATCCACTGTTTCGAGCGGGAATGTTCGCTCCAGCGCCGCCGCCAGAAGGTGTGGGAGGAGGCACCGGCCTTCGGCTTGTCGCCTTCCGTGCGTGAAGCGCTCACGGCGAGTGCCGTGGCGCTCGCCCGTTCCGTCGGCTATCGCGGCGCCGGCACGGTGGAATATCTTTATGACGCGGATTCCGGGGCCTTCTATTTCATCGAGGTGAACACCCGCATCCAGGTCGAGCATCCCGTGACGGAGATGATCACCGGCATCGATCTCGTTGCCGAGATGATCCGCATTGCCGGCGGCGAAAAACTGTCGATCCCGCAGGACGCGGTGCGTATTTCAGGCCACGCCATCGAATGCCGTATCAATGCGGAGGATCCGGCGCAGAATTTCATGCCCTCGCCGGGGCAGGTCACCGCCCTGGTTGAGCCGGAAGGCGAAGGCGTCCGTTTCGATACGATGCTCTATGACGGCTACTGGGTGCCGCCATTCTACGATTCCCTGCTAGGCAAGATGATCGTGCACGGTGCCGACCGCAAGGACGCAATCGCCCGTATGGAGGTTGCCTTGAAGGCGCTCACCATCGACGGCATCAGGACGACGGTTCCGCTGCATTTGGCGATAGCCGCGAACCCGGATGTGGCCGCCGGCGCGATCCACACGAAATATCTGGAAGGGTGGCTTGCCGATGCTCCCCTGAGCACCTCCCTCAGCCCCGCCGCCAGCCAAACGGAGAACGCCTGATGAAGCCGCGCTACACATTCGGCGGTGACGAGCACCTGTTCGTCGAAGTCGATGAGGAAATGTCGCTCGACGCCTTCTTCAAGAGCCTCTCGATGACACGCATCATCGCCGAGCGCGCTATTGAGGGGGTGACGGAAATCTGTCCGGCCAATGCCTCATTTCAGGTGAAGTTCGATCCCGATGTGGTCGCTCCGGGGGCGCTTCTGGAAGAAGTCCGCTCCATCGAGGCGGAGGCAGGCAAGGCCGATCCCGTGCTGCAAACGCGGCTCATCGAGATCCCCGTCTTCTATCAGGACCCCTGGACCCATGAGACGCTGATGCGGTTCCGCGAGCGCCATCAGGATCCGCAGGGAACCGATCTCGAATATGCGGCGCGCATCAATGGCTATTCCAGCGTGGAGGCCTTCATTGCCGCCCATTCGGGTTCGCCATGGTTCGTGTCCATGGTCGGCTTCGTGGCCGGGCTGCCGTTCATGTATCAGATGGTCGAGCGGGGGCGGCAGATTCAGGTGCCCAAATATCTGCGTCCACGCACGGATACGCCAAAGCTCACCGTCGGCTACGGCGGCTGCTTCTCCTGCATCTACTCGGTGCGGGGCGCAGGCGGCTATCAGATGTTCGGCATCACGCCCATGCCGATCTTCGATCCCGACCAGAAGACCAATTATCTGGAAGACTTCATGGTCTTCTTCCGGCCGGGCGACATCGTGAAGTTCAGGCCCATCGACAGGGTCGAGTATGACCGCACCGTCGAAGCTGTCGCGAAGAATGCCTTCAAGCCGAAAATCCGTGAAGTGGAGTTCGACCTGCGGGCCTTCAATGCGGATATCAAGGGATACAATGCGCGGCTGGAGGGCATGATCAATGGCGATTAAGGTTCTCAATCCGGGGCTGCTGACCAGCGTGCAGGATCTCGGCCGCCCAGGCTATTTCCATCTGGGCATTCCCGTGTCCGGGGCGATGGATCGCTATGCCATGCGCGCTGCCAATCTTCTCGTCGGCAATGAAGAAAGTGCTGCCGGGCTGGAGGCCGTGTTCGTCGGGCCGCAGCTGGCCTTTGCAGAGGATGCGATGATTGCCGTTACCGGCGCCGACATGCCCGTCAAGATCGACGGTGAGATTCAGCCGGGCTGGACAGCCCTGCCGGTGAAGGCGGGGCAGGTTCTGAGCTTCGACTTCCTGACCGCCGGCGCCCGCATCTATATCGCCGTTGCAGGCGGTATCGACGTGCCGGTGGCGCTGGGCAGTCGGTCGACCTATCCGATCGGCGCATTGGGTGGGTTCAAGGGACGCGCCATTGCCAGGGACGATGAGCTGCCGGTCGGTCGTCCTTCAGGCCGCGCAATCTCCGGCCGCGGCGTCCCCGATGATCTGCGCCGGGAAAATCCGGTTCCGGTCGAGCTTCGCATCCTCCCAGGCCTTTACGATCACCGCGTCACGAAGGCCTCGCTCGACCGTTTCTTCGACGAGGAATGGAAGGTGGCGCCCGAGGCCGATCGTATGGGCTATCGCTTCCGTGGCGGCACGCCGCTTGAATTCAATGAGCGCGAACAGCCCTTCGGCGCTGGCTCCGACCCGTCGAACATTGTCGATAGCTGCTATCCCTATGGTTCGGTGCAGGTGCCTGGAGGGACGGAGCCGATCATCCTGCACCGTGATGCGGTGTCCGGCGGGGGGTATTTCATGATCGGCACGGTGATTTCGGCCGATATGGATCTCATAGGGCAGTTGCAACCCAACACGCCAGCCCGGTTTCGCCGGGTAACGATGGAACAGGCGCTCGAGGCTCGGCATGCACGTGCCGCAATGCTCGACCGTTTGAGAAAGGCCTTGCAATAGGCCGCAAGGGGCCGGTGGCTGCGAGCGCATCGGCTTTCTGAAGGAGCCTCAGGCTCAGCAGTGCCTGACAGACTTGGCGCGGGTCGCGAACCGCGCCTCAGACAGCGATGAGATAGGGCGCCAGATGGCCCGGCTGGGGCAGGACGGCGACAATCTTCAATTGCGCGATCGTGCGGTCGCGCGACTTGGAGAGGTGATTCTCAAGAAGCTCGGCCGCGCTTTGCGTCGCCCCGACGATAAGCAGTTCGCCGATCATCCGGATTTCGCGGATCGACAGGGCATCGCCCGCAAGTCCGAGACTGAAGAGCGCTTTCTGCGAGGCCTGCAGTGTCTTGCGATTGTTGGCGATCAGCCGACGCAGATCGCGATTGGGAGTGGAAAGAATGGCCAGATCGATAAAGGCGTTGACCAGCCTGAACCACTTGTCGGCTTTGATGAGGCCACCTGCGCGCTCGGTTTCCTCCATCTGCCGGCACAGTTTTTCGAGTGCGATCTTGTCGATAAAGGGCGCCGCCGAGCGCAGCGCCGCGACTTCCAGAATGATGCGAAGCTCGAACTTGTCCTTGATGGATTGTGCCGTCAGCGGTCCGACAAGCCATCGCGAAGTCGAGCTTTTGGTGACGAGACCGCGCTCTTGCAAGCGCCCGAGAACGTCGCGGATCACCGTGCGGCTGACATCGAAATATGCCGCCAGGTCGTTTTCGACGATCCGGTACTGCCCGAAGACCAGACAGGAGGAAACGTCACTCTCCACCTGATCGTAAATGCGTTTCCAGTTTGGCCTGTTGAGGGATTCGTCGTGAGCTTCTTCTACCGAAAGATCGAGTGTCTTGATGTCCTTGCGTATCGGTGCTGCATCCGTATCGCAGGTTCCGACCAGATAGCCCCGGCCATCGAAGCGGCTGACTGCGCCTTCCTCTTCCAGAAGCGCCAAGGCCCGCTTCACCGAGCTGCGCGAAATTTTCAGAACCTCCGCAATCGGGCCTTCCAGAAGCACAAGTCCGGGCTCCAGGGCGCCCGACTTGATGTTGGCGCGTATGGTTTCGGCCGCGGAAAGATAGAGCGGTGTTCGGCTGTTGGCGGGGGCGGGGATCATGTCGGTCTGGCTCATTGGGGGCTGCCCCGGTTGTGGCGCGTCTTGTCGCGCGCTTCAATCGTAAAAAAGCGGGCTGCGAACAATTCAAGCATACAAAGATCATTTTTTGTGCAGTCGCGTGACGCATTTCCGGACGAGACGAGACGAAAGCGGGCCGTTTCACGGGGTTGCGCGCTGTATCGCAATGCGCTGGGTGACAACAATTTGCGCACTGTCGCACAAAGACAGGCGCCCCTTTTCCTCCCTAGTCTTGATGTTGGGAACATAGAGAAAACGCCGAAAAGGCTTGGAGGGTGCCCGCATGAAGCGCGGTACAGCGTGCATGCGTGGGCTGAAAACCCCGGAAAACAAAGACGTGCAGTCGGGCGGTAAAGCCGCCCGAAAAGAAATTTCTTGAGCCCGCTTGCGCGCCCGAGAAAAAATGTGTTTGTATACACAATCATTTTTTGATGATGACACATCCTTAGTCTGGAGGAAAGCGTGCTTTCGCTGAGTTCTGTCACCAAGCGCTACGGAGACGTCACCGCTCTCGACCGTCTGAGCGTCAACGTCCCCGATGATTCCTATGTTTCTCTGCTTGGCGCGAGCGGCAGTGGCAAAACCACTTTGCTGCGCGTGATCGCGGGCTTTGAGGAGCCGGATGGCGGAAAGGTCATCTATGACGGCCATCGTCTCGATGGCGTAGCGCCGCACCGGCGCGGCATCGGTTTCGTTTTCCAGAACTTCGCGCTGTTTCCGCATTTGAGCGTGGCCGACAATGTGGCTTTCGGCCTGCGTTACCGCGAGGAAGAGCCGGTCACCGATCCGTCGGAGCTGAAGGCACGGGTCGCCGACGCCATCCGGCTGGTGGGGCTTGAAGGTCTCGAGGCGCGCAAGGTCACGGCGATCTCGGGTGGCCAGCGCCAGCGTGTGGCATTGGCGCGTACGCTCGTCACCGAGCCCCGCTTCGTGTTGCTCGACGAGCCGCTTGGTGCACTCGACGCCAATCTGCGCGAACGCATGTGCGATGAGCTGCGCGCGATCCGGGAGCGCCTGAAGGTGACTTTCCTGCACGTCACAGGCAGCGAGACCGAGGCGCTTCTCATGGGCGACGTCGTGGCGGTTCTTTCCGCAGGTTCCATTGCCCAGGTCGGGCCGGCATCCTCCCTCTTTGCCTTGCCGAAAAGCGCCGACGTGGCGCGTCACCTGAACGCCTATAACGTGCTTTCCGGTCGCGTGGTGAAAGGCGGCTTCGAAGGCGCGGGCGCGCGGTTTGCGCTGCCTGGCAAGCAGGCCGCAAGCGATGGCGCGCCGATTGAAGTGGCGCTGCGTTTCGATCGCATTTCCGTGCGCCCGGCCGGTGCAACTGCCGCTGATCCCGCAGGGGAGGCGGCAATCCGCGCGCGCTTTATCGCCAGCGAATTCACGGGTGCATCGGTTCTTTCCTTCTTCCGGCTGGAGGACGGCACCCTGATTCAGGTCGTTGCTCACCTGAGCGGTCCTGCCCCGCAGGCTTTCACGAAGGATGAGCTCTACGAGCTCTCCTTCAATCCGCAAGACGTCATCCCATTCATCGAGAGGGCCGCATGATGGAAATTGCCGGCGAGCAGATACGCAGCGCGGCTCCCGCCATGGGCGAGGACAACGGCGTGTCGCCAGCCGAACGCCGTGACCGCCAGGAGCGCCGCACGGCGCTGATGCTTATCAGCCCGGGCGTTCTCTGGATGACCCTGTTCATGGTTCTGCCCATGATCATGGTCGTCTACGTATCGTTCTGGACGCAGACCACCTTCACCGTCGAACCCAAGCTCACCACTGACAGCTGGGTGCGCTTCCTGACCAGTTCCACCTATCTGGCATCCACCTGGACCACGGTGCGCATCTGGGGGATCGTGCTCCTGTCGACCCTTCTGATAGGGTATCCGGTGGCGCTGTTCATCGGCCTGATGGTGCGCAACCAGACGCTTCAGACGGCGCTTCTCGTCATCTGCGTCATTCCCTTCTGGACCTCGTTCCTGATCCGCGTCATCGCCTGGCGTCCGATGCTGGGCACCGAGGGTGCGATCAATATGATCCTCATGAAGCTCGGCATCATAGATACGCCGCTGACCTCGCTGCTCTTCTCCGAATTCGCGGTGCTCATCGGCATGACGCAGATTTACTGCGTCTTCATGGTCGGTCCGATCACCTTCATGCTGAGCCGCATCGAGCCGAGCATCATTGAGGCCGCGCGCGATCTGGGCGCCGGTTTCGGGCGCATCTTTTTCAAGATCATCCTGCCGCTGTCACTGCCCGGCGTGATTGTCGGCGCAATCTTCGTGTCCGTCATGGTGCTGGGCGAGTTCGCCACTGCCGCTTCGCTGTCCGGCCGCAAGGTCAATCTGCTGGGCAACATCATCGTGTCGCAGGTGGGCTCACTGAAATGGGCTTTCGCCTCGGTCGCCGGCGTCATTCTCACCGTCATCATTGCCGTGGTGATCACTGCGCTGCTGCGGGTCGTCAACCTCAGGAAGGAGATGTAGCCATGGAAGCACGCGCTCTCAAACCCGTGCTCGGCGTCTATTGCGCCGCCTTCATTCTCTTCCTCTACGGGCCGATGATCATCTTGGCAATCCTGTCCTTTCAGGGACCGGGAGGCGGTCCGCAGTTCCCGATCATCGAATGGTCGACCTATTGGTACCAGCATCTGCTTGGCATGACGCCGCCTGGGCGCATCTCGCGTCTGCCCATAGGAGACAGCCTTCTGCGCTCGCTGACGCTGGCGCTGATGACGACAGTCGTCTCCACCGTGCTTGGCGTCATCACCGCACAGGGCTTCCGCGCGCGCTTCAAGGCGTCCGGAATTGTGTTCTACCTCGTGATCCTGGGCATGATTGTGCCGGGCGTGCTTGTCGGCCTCGGCATGGCGCTGCTCACCAACATGCTGGGCATCGACCGTAGCTGGTGGGGCACGGCCTTCGTCCTGCATGTCGTCTACACCTTCCCCTTTGCCTTCCTGGTGATGCTTGCGATCTTCAATCGCTTCGACCGCAGTGTGGAGGAAGCCTCGCTCTCGCTTGGCGTGTCGCCGGTGCAGACCTTCCGGAGGGTCACCTTCCCGATGATCTTCCCGGGCGTTCTGTCGGCGATGCTGTTCTCCTTCACGCTTTCCTATGACGAGTTCTCGCGCACCCTCTTCACCTCCGGCCGTGACCTCACCTTGCCGTTGACGATTTACGGAACCTTCTCGGTCGAGATCTATCCAAATATCTTCGCTTTCGGCGTTCTCACGACGCTCTTCTCCTTCACGCTCCTGCTCATCTACGCGCTCCTGATGCTGCGCGCGGTTCGCTCTGCCCAGTCCTTCAAGGGACAGGAGGAGGCCGAATGAGCGTCGCCCTGAAAAAGGTCGCGTTGGTCACCGGCGCAGGGTCGGGCATCGGAGCGGCCATCGCCGAACGTCTGGCGCAGGAAGGCTACCGCGTCGCGGTCAACGATCTGTCGGCCGAGGCAAGTGCCCGCACGGCTGATGCGATCAACGCCGCGGGCGGAGAGGCGGCTCCCTTCGCCGCGGATGTATCGAGTGAGGACGCCGTCCGCGAGATGATCGGCGCTGTCGTGGCTCATTTCGGGCCTGTCGATCTGCTCGTCAATAATGCCGGCCACGGCCATCAGGCGGCGTTCACGGATATTTCGCTCGCCGAATTCGAGCGCATGTTCGCTGTCCATGTGCGTGGCAGTTTCCTGATGATGCGTGCGGTCCTGCCCTCCATGCTCGATCGCGGGGAGGGCGTTATCGTCAATGTCGCCTCGCAGCTCGGGCAGGTCGGCGGGGTGGAGCTCGTTCACTATGCGGGCGCCAAGGGCGCGATCATCGCCATGACGAAGTCGCTCGCCCGCGAGGTGAGCGCGCAGGGCGTACGCGTCAATGCCATAGCACCCGGCCCCATCAACACGCCGCTGGTCGAAGCGCTTTCATCCGACTGGAAAAAGGCCAAGGCCGCCGAACTGCCGCTCGGGCGTTTTGGCGAACCGGCGGAAGTCGCGGGCGCCGTGGCGTTTCTCGCCTCGCCGGACGGTGCCCTGTTCGTCGGTCAGACGCTGGGTCCGAATTCCGGCGACGTGATGCTTTGAAGATTGGAGAACACCACACCATGGCCGCAACGAAACCCAGAAAGCGCGTCGTCCTCGTCACCGGAGGCGGCATCGGCATCGGTCGCGCCACCTGCGAGGCTTTTGCCCGTGCGGGCGACCATGTGGTGGTGACGGATGTCCTTGAAAAAGAAGGCAGGGCGCTTGCCGACAAGATCGTCGGCGACGGCTGGTCGGCGGAGTTCGCTCTGCTCGATGTCTGCTCGACGCAAGCTGCCGATGCGCTGGTCACACGCCTCAACGAGGCACATGGCCATATCGATGTGATCGTGGCGAATGCCGGCATTGCCCATCGCGTGCCGCTTGGCGAATTGAGCGACGAGAAGTGGGACCAGACCTTCGATATCGATCTTAAGGGCATGCTGCGTGTCATTCGCCCGGCTGTGCCCGCCATGCGCAAGGCGGGCGCGGGGGCGATTGTCTGCCTCTCCTCCATCATGGGCGTCGCCTATGGCTGGGATGAACACGTGCATTACTCCGCCGCCAAATCCGGCGTGGTGGGGCTTGTGCGCGGTCTCGCGGTGGAACTCGCCGCGCAGGGCATCCGCGTCAACGGCGTTGCGCCGGGCTATATCCGTACCGCGCAGCTTCTTTCCGAAAAGCATTCCCTTGGGCCTGAAGGCGCCGAAAAGGCGTCTGCCTTCATCCCCATGGGCCGGTTGGGCGAACCGGAAGACATCGCCGACGTCATCCATTTCCTGGCTTCGCCTGCGGCACGCTACCTCACGGGGCAGGTGCTGACGGTGGATGGCGGCCTGCTGGTGGGCCGTTACTGAAAATACTGGGCAAACAAAAATGGGAACTGAAAGATGAAAAGACACCCGATGCTGAACAGACGCACAATGTTGAAGGGAGGCGCCGGCGCTGCGGCTCTGGCGATGGGCGGCCTTTCACCGTTCCTGCGCTCGCAGGCCGCTTTTGCGCAATCGCTGGCCGACCAGCAGCTCCGCACGATCGGCCTGTCGGTTACTGTGCAGGACCGCATTCTCGACATGTTCAAATCCGAGAGCGGGGTTGGGTCCGTTTCCGGAACCGCCTCCACCTTCCCCGACAGCCAGACGCGCATCCTCTCGGGCGCCGGCGACTATGACTGCTGGGAAGTGATCGCCGAGCGTTTGCCGGCCATCATCGCCACGAACAATGTGGAACCGATCCCCACGGCTGAAATCCCGAACTGGAATTCCATCCGCGATACCTTCACCAAGGAAAGCGACAAGTGGGAACGCCGGGCACAGATCGTCGGCCAGATCTGGGCCGATGACGAGCAGACCAAGCTCTACATGGTGCCGGCGGTCTACAACTATGATTCCATCGGCTACAATCCGGACGTGGTCAGCGAAGAGGAAGCCAACAGCTGGACGGCGCTCTTCGACGACAAATGGCGCGGCCGCTCGGGTCTCAACGTCGATCCGCTGATCGCTATCGGCCAGGCCATCATCGCCATGAACACGCTTGGCGAACTTGAAGCCAAGAACCCTGGCAACCCGACGGTTGAGGAGATCGACGAGGCGACCGCCTTCCTGATTTCCAAGAAGAAAGCGGGTCAGTTCCGTGCCCTGTGGGGCGATTTCGGAGAACTGGTCAACCTGATGGCCTCGGGGGAAATGGTTGTCTCCGATGCCTGGCAGCCCGCGGTCATGGCGGTGAAGGCGCAGGGCCGCCCCGCCAAATATGCAACGCCCAAGGAAGGCACGCGCGGCTGGACGATCGGTCCCTCGCTCATTGCCGGTTCGCAGAACCGCGAGGCGGTGATCGCCTACGCCAATTTCTGGCTCTCCGGCCCGCCGGCCATCGCGGTTACGGAGCAGGGTTATTATTCGCCGAGCACCAACATCAAGAACGTGATGGACCCGGACAAATATGCCTTCTGGTACGAGGGCAAGCCCTGGGTCGGTGCGCCCGAACGCGGCATCAAGGAAGGCGATCTGCGCGATGGCGGGTCGTTGGAGGAACGTGCGGCCAATGTGGCTTACTGGCACCAGTGGCCGGACGAATACGACCACCTGATCCAGCGCTGGGACGAATTCCTGAACGCCTGACGTGAACCCGCCGCGTCGGAACGCCCCTGGCTGTTCCGGCGCGGCTCCCTCCGGCAAGAGCATCGGACTGAGGCATGAACGATCTTGAACTCATAGGCGTCGGCAAGACCTATCCGGACGGCACCGTTGCCGTGTCGGATTTCGACCTGGCGGTGAAGCCGGGCGAATTCGTCGCCTTTCTTGGCCCCTCGGGCTGCGGCAAGTCCACGACGCTGCGCATGATCGCCGGCTTTGAGGATATTTCGAATGGCGACATCCTCATCAAGGGAAAGAATGTTTCGGCTGTACCGCCGGAAAAGCGCCCCACCTCGATGATCTTCCAGAACTACGCGCTCTTCCCGCATATGACGGTGCGCCAGAACATCGGTTTCGGGCTGGATGTGAAAGGGCTCTCTTCGGGCGAGAAGAAGGCCAAGGTCGACCGCATCATGGAGATGTTCGGCCTGAGTGAATTCGCTGACCGCAAGGCCGACAGGCTCTCGGGTGGCCAGCGCCAGCGCATCGCGCTTGCCCGCGGCCTCGTGGTCGAGCCGGACATCCTGCTGCTCGACGAGCCGCTGGGCGCACTGGACGCCAATCTGCGCCGCGTCATCCAGAACGAATTGAAGCTATTGCAGCGCGAACTCGGCATCACATTTGTCTTCGTCACGCATGCGCAATCCGAAGCCCTCGGCCTGTCGGACCGCATTGTCGTCATGAACAGGGGACGCGTTGAGCAGATCGGCACGCCGCATG
Organism: Nitratireductor indicus C115; assembly: GCF_000300515.1. Lineage (GTDB taxonomy): Bacteria > Pseudomonadota > Alphaproteobacteria > Rhizobiales > Rhizobiaceae > Nitratireductor > Nitratireductor indicus. The sequence continues at coordinate 125,179 of NZ_AMSI01000014.1, read as the reverse complement.
AGGTCTACGCCTCGCCCGCCACCGAATTCGTCGCCCGCTTCATCGGCTCCAATGCCATCATCGAAGGATCGAACCTGTCGTTCGATGGAGATGCAGCCTTTGTCGACACCGCTTTCGGGCGCATGCATGGCCGCCGTTCGCAATCGCTTGCACCCGGCGCTGCCGCACTGGTGGCGATCCCGGCCGAGGCGATGCGAATACAGCCGGCTAATTCTTCTGCTGCAGATGGTGAAAACAGGCTGCGCGGCACGGTCTCCATGAAGCATGCCGTCGGTAGTGTCGGCCATTTCAAGGTCGATCTCGATGGCCGGCAGAGCGTCGACGTGCAGACCGGCACCGACAATGAGGCTCTCATGCGGCTCGCCATAGGCGACGCCGTCATCGTCGATTGTCCCTCCGACCGCGTCACGCTGGTCGCCCGGGGCTGAAAACCGAAGGGGTCGTCCGGCCCCGCAGAAACCGCAACAAGGGAGATTTGAAAATGGCAAAAGAGATTTTGGTCGGCTTCGGCATCGATGTCGACGCCGTCGCGGGTTGGCTCGGTTCCTATGGCGGCGAGGATTCTCCCGACGATATTTCGCGCGGAATGTTTGCCGGCGAAGTTGGTTCGCCACGCCTGCTGAAACTGTTCGACCGTCTGGGCCTGCGCACCACCTGGTTCATCCCCGGTCACTCGGTGGAAACCTTCCCCGATCAGATGAAGGCTGTGGCCGATGCGGGCCACGAGATCGGCATCCATGGCTATAGCCATGAAAATCCGATCGCCATGACCCCGGAGCAGGAAGAAGAGGTGCTCGACAAGGCGATCGACCTCATCACCAGCCTCTCGGGCAGGCGCCCGACCGGCTACGTGGCACCTTGGTGGGAGTTCTCCAACGTCACCAACGAACTGCTCTTGAAGAAGGGCATCAAATACGACCACTCGCTGATGCACAATGATTTCACGCCCTATTATGTGCGGGTCGGCGACAAGTGGACGAAGATCGACTATTCCGCCAGGCCCTCGGACTGGATGAAGCCGCTCGAACGTGGCGCGGAAACGGACCTGATCGAGATTCCGGCCAACTGGTATCTCGATGACCTTCCGCCCATGATGTTCATCAAGAAATCGCCGAACAGCCACGGCTTCGTCAATCCTCGTCATCTGGAGGAGATGTGGCGCGATCAGTTTGATTGGGTATACCGCGAGATGGATTACGCGGTCTTCCCAATCACCATCCATCCGGATGTTTCGGGCCGCCCGCAGGTGCTCCTGATGCTGGAACGCCTCTATGAGCACATGAAGTCGCATGAGGGCGTCCGCTTCGTGACGATGGACGAGATGGCGGATGATTTCGCCAAGCGCAATCCGCGCAGAAAATAGGCGGGCCGGGGCGGTTCGCCGCCCCGTTCCTTGCGGGAGGAAACCCCATGTGTTCTCTGTGCGGTGTTCTTGGATGCGACGATCACTGGACCAGCGCCATAGCGCGGCCCGGTGTCTATACGCGCAATACCGACCGGCTGAACCGCCGGCGTGAAGCTGCCAACCGCATCAAGCTTGCCAATGTGCTGCTCGAGCCCAGACGGCTGAAGATCGCCGAATGGCAAGGCGCCTCCTATGTGCTGTCGAGCCCGACAGGCCGGACCCAGGTTTTCGAGAGCCTCGCCCATCTGTGGCCGGAGGCCGAGGCCATGACAGGGCGCGCGCTCGATCCGCTCGACCCTGATTTCCTGGAACGGCTGAAACAGCGCATCGAGGCTGCGTCATGACTGCTGAGCCGCGCCCGGCCAATCTGACACCCGTCAACTTTCTCACGGGCTTTCTGGGATCGGGCAAGACAACGCTGCTCCAGCGCCTCCTTGCCGATCCCGCCATGGCGAATGCCGCCGTGCTGATCAATGAGTTCGGTGAAGTGGGCCTCGATCATCACCTGCTTGACCGCATCGATGACAATGTCGTTCTGCTCAAGTCGGGTTGCCTGTGCTGCACGGTGCGTGGCGAAGTCGCCGATGCGCTGCAAAAGCTCGATTCCCAGCGCAGCCGGGATGAAATCCCCTGGTTCGACCGCGTGGTCATTGAGACGACGGGGCTGGCCGATCCTTTTCCCGCGCTCTCCACCATCCAGTCACACCCGGTTCTGCGCAGCCATTTCGCAATCGCAAATGTCGTGGTCACGGTGGATGCGGTGAACGGTTCCCGCCAGCTCGACGAACGGCTGGAGGCCGTGCGGCAGGTGGGAGCAGCGGATGTGGTCGTCATCACCAAGACCGATATGGACGAGGCGACCGATACCGATGCGTTGCTGGAAAAACTGAGCCGGCTCAATCCATCCGCGCGCCGGGTGATCGCGCAGGAAGCAAGTGCCGACGATTTTCTCGTCGATGCTTCAACCGAACGCAGCGAGGAATGGCTGAGCGAGGCGCTTTCTCTCTCCGAGGAATTCGCAGCACCCGTTCATCACCATCATGATGAAGAGGGGCATCATGGCCACGCGCATTCCTCCGTGCGCTCCTTTTCCATGGTGATCGAGGAGCGGATCGACTGGACGGGCTTCGGCATGTGGCTGACCATGCTGCTCAATCGCCATGGCGACCGGGTCTTCCGCGTGAAGGGCATCCTTGATATCGAGGGGGAGGAGCGTCCGGTTGCGATTCACGGCGTGCAGCGTCTGGTCCACCCGCCGGTTCATATGTCCGCCTGGCCGGATCGTCGCCGCCAGTCACGCATCGTGTTCATCGTCGACGGGCTGGACCCGGCGCGCATCGAAGAGTCGTTTCATGTGTTCAATCGCCTGTCGGAAAAGGTGCTTACCCAGGGTGGCACACCGCCCCTTCGCAGGGCGAGCTAGGGGCCGGGCGTGACGAGGCCGGCTGCTCCCTCGGCGCATGTGCGAAAGCCCCCGCCGCTCCGCGTCCTGTGCACGGAGATCACTCCCTATCGCCAGCTTCAGGAGCGCGCCGAGCGCGATCTCGGGTTCGAACTGATCTTCGAGCAGCATGATTTCGTGACCGCGCAGCGCATTGCCGCGACTGAACCGGACCGCTACGATGTCTACGATCAGTGTTTCCACAATCTCGATATCGTCTGGCACTGGCGCGCCGTTCAGAAGATCGATCTCGAACGCATCGAGCTCTGGAGCGAGGTCAACGATCTTACCAAGAAGGGCTGCATCAATGCGTCGGCCCCGTTGGGCTTCGGCGATGCGCCCGTCACGCGGCTTTACGTGCAGCAGGACAATTCGCTTTCTTCCGTTCCTTCGCCACACATCTCCATGCTGCCGACGGTGCACAATTTCGATTCCTTCGGTGTCAACGAGACCGCCACCGGCGTCGATGTGGATTCGGAGGTGCGCTCTTGGGCCGAGCTCCTGCATCCGCGTTGGAAGGGCCATGTCGCCATCGTCGACGAGCCGGCAATCGGCATCTTCGATATCGCGCTTGCCGCGCGCGCGGCCAACCGCATGAGCTTCAAGGATCTGGGCAATATGAGCGTCGATGAGATCGATCAGCTCATCGATCTTGCCTTGTCGCTGAAGCGCAAGGGGCATTTCACCTCTTTCTGGCGCACCACGCAGGAAGCCACCTTGATGATGGAGCGGGGTGATGTCTGGATCGCAAGCATGTGGTCGCCGAGCGCGGTGCAGCTCAAGAGCCGGCACTTGCGCACCCGTCAGGCGGTGCCGGTCGAGGGCTATCGCGCCTGGCACGGCGGCCTTTGTCTCGCGCGCCACCTGGAAGGCCACCGGCTCGACCAGGGGTATGCCTATCTCAACTGGTTCATTTCCGGCTGGGCAGGCGCGGTGGTTGCCCGGCAGGGCTATTATATGCCTGTGCCCGAGCGGGTACGCGAGCATCTGAAGCCCGATGAGTGGGATTATTGGTATGACGGCAAGGAGGCGCGCAGCTCCCTGTGCGGTCCGGACGGCAACACGGCCATCCTGCCCGGCGCTTCTCGCTCCGGCGGCTCCTATTGGAACCGCGCTTCGCATATCGCGCTCTGGAACACCACCATGGACGAACACAATTATCTGGTTCGCCGCTGGGCCGAGCTGGTAAAAGAACCGACCGAGAGAAACGGATTTTTGCGGAACGCGTCCTGACATGAGCAACATCAGATTGATCACCACGGGAGGCACCATCGCCTCCAGCCGCAAGGAAGGCTCAGACCGGGTCGTAGCCAATGTCAGCGGCGCGGAACTGAAGTCGCGCCTGCACGATCCCCTCGAAGGTATCGACATCACCGTCGACGATTTCTGCTCGGTCGGCAGTTTCGCCTTCGATCTGCCGCTGGCGTTTGCGCTGGCGAAACACATCGACGAGGCGCTGGCCTCGGACGATTGCGATGGTGTGGTCGTCACACACGGTACCGACACGATGGAGGAAAGCTGCTACATGGCCGACCTCATCGTTGGCAGCGACAAGCCGGTGGTCTTCACCGGCGCACAGCGCCATGCGGGCGATCCCGATACGGACGGGCCGCGCAACATTGCCGAAGCCGTGCGCGTTGCAGCCTTTTCTGCGGCGCGCGGGCTCGGCGCCATGATCGTCTTCGAGCAGGACATTCATGCCGGCCGCGATGTGACCAAGGCGCACACGTCGAGGGTCGATACCTTCCGCTCCAATTCCTATGGCAAGCTGGGCGAGGTGGATGGCGAGAAGGTCTTCATCTACCGCCGCCCCGCGCAACGTTTCAACGCGAAGGTGGAACGCATCGTGCCCGAGGTGGAGCTGATGAAGCTCGCCATGGGCGCCTCGCCGGCTTTTCTGAATTTTGCCGTCGAACAGGGCGCGCGCGCCATCGTCATCGAGGCGTTCGGGCGCGGCAATGCGCCGAACGGTTTTGCCGAGGCAATCGCTCCCATCGTCGAGCGCGGCATTCCCGTCATCATCGCTTCTCGTTGTCACGAGGGCCGCACCCGCCCCATTTATGGAGGCGGCAGCGGCGGCAAGGACCTCGCGGATGCGGGCGTCATATTCTCCGGTGATCTAAGCAGCCTGAAGGCTCGCATCCTTGCGTCGGTGCTTCTTGGGCGCGGTGCGGATATCGAGGATTTCCGCCGCGAGTTCGAGAAGGCCGCCGGTACGCATTCGGGCTGAGCCGGTAGGGGATAGCCGGGCAACGCCCCAATCCTTCTCCCCACCTGCGGGGAGAAAGCCCCGATATGGGGATGAGGGGCGCGAGCCGCCCCTCGAACCTGTTCATCGTTTCACGAACATCCGTCGGCTCTACCGTTTTGCCGAGATCACGTAGGAGCCGCCTTCGTGCAGCACGGCCGTCCAGCCGGGTTCCACCACGATGGTGGTCGTGACTTCCTCGATGATGGCCGGTCCCTCGATACGATCCCCGGCGCCGAGCTTGCGCCCGTCATAAACCGGGGTGCGGGTATGCTCGCCCTCGCGTGAGAAGATTGCCATGCGGGTGCCCTTGAGTGCGCTGTCCGCTCCGCCGCCTGAGGAAAGGCGGGCGTCGCTGGGCTTGTCGACGATGCCGTAGAGCGTGCTTTCGATGTTCACCACCTCGACCGTATTCTTCGGTTCGCTGTAGGTGTAGAGCTGCTCGTGCCGGCGATGGAAGGCGTCCTTCAACCGTTCTACGGTCTGCGCGTCGATGTCGAATGTTTCCACATCCACCGTGCATTCATGCACCTGTCCCACGTAGCGCATTTCGAGGCTGCGCGTGATGCGGATGCGGTCATCGGCAAAACCGTCCTTGTGGAGATGCTCGCGGCCTTCCTGCTCGATCTGGCGGAAGAGGGCGTTCACCCGCTCATAGGCTTCCTCATTGTCGAGGCGCACGGGGCAGGTTGCCATGTGATTGTATTTCACATCGGAGATGATCTGCCCGAAGGCGCACAGGCCCGAGGCGAGCTTCGGCACGATGATGCGGTCAATGCCCATCTCGCGTGCAATGGCCGTGATATGGGCGCCGGTCGCCCCACCGGCGCAAACCAGCACGAAGTCGCGCGGATCATAGCCACGCTCGATGGAGACACGACGGATGCCGTTGACCATGTTGGCGTTGACGATGGTGAACATGCCATAGGCGGCCTTCTCCAGGCTGAGCCCGAGAGGTTCGGCGATCCTGCTGCGTATGGCGTCCTCTGCCTTGGCCTTGTCGAGCGGCAGCCGCCCGCCGACCAGCCCGTCCGGGTTGAGATAGCCGAGCACCAGGTTCACATCCGTCGTGGTGGGCTCCACCCCGCCTCGTCCGTAGCAGGCAGGTCCCGGGTCGGAACCGGCGCTCTGCGGCCCCATTTGCAGGAGACCCATGTCGTCGATCCAGCCGATGGAGCCGCCGCCGGCTCCCAGCGTTTCCACCTGAATCATCGGAACCCCGATCCGGTAGCGCAGGAAGTCGATATTCTTGTTGAGGTTGGTAACGCCCTCATAGGTCAGTGTGATGTCGAACGAGGTTCCCCCCATGTCGACGGTAATGACGTTCTTCTCGTCGAACGGCTCTGTCACATGCAGGCCGGCACGCGGCGCGGAGGCCGGACCCGAATTGATGGCATAGACCGAGCGGTCGGCCACCACATTGCCCGTGGCGAGCCCTCCGTTGGACTGGAAATAGCGCACCGGCGCCCTGGCGCCGAGCGAACGGAAATAGGCGTCGACCGCAGTCACGTAGTTTTTCAGGATCGGCGCCAGATAGGCATTGGTGATGGCGGTGGAGGTACGGGTGTATTCGCGCACCTGCGGATAGAGTTCCGAACCGATGGTGACGAGTGCATCGGGCATCATCTCGCGCACGATCTCCGCTGCCCGCTTTTCATGATCGGGATGGAGCACCGACCAGACGAAGGAGATCGCGACCGTCTCGATGCCCTCTTCAATGAAGGCCCGGCAGGCCGCCCGCACATCCTCTTCTTCCATGGGCGTGCGCACCGTACCGTTTGACAGGACGCGTTCGCGCACGCCCTTGCGCAGATTGCGCGGCACCAGCATCACCGCCGGCGGATATTCCGCGTCATAGCGATAGCCGTCTTCCTTGTGGCCGTTGCGGATCTCGATGGAATCCTCGTGCCCCGCCGTGCAGATCAGTCCGGTGCGCGCGCCCTTGTGCTGTATCAGCGCGTTGAGACCGACTGTCGTGCCATTGATGCACAGGTCGCAATTCGGGATGATCTCCTCCAGCGCCACACCCAGATCCTCGGCGATCAGCGCCAGCCCGTTGCGGATGGCAAGCGTCGGGTCTGCTGGCGTGGAAAGCGTCTTGTAGAGTCGGCTTCCGCCGGTCTGTTCCGCCAGAACGAAATCTGTGAAGGTGCCGCCGGCATCGATGCCGAGCCTGTATTTGCTGTTCATGGTCTTGTCCTTGAAATGGGGAAGGGATCAGGCCGCGCGCAGCTTGCGCGTCGCCTCCAGATCGACCTTCAGGGTCTTTTCGTCCGCGATAACGACACCGTAGTCGCGCTTGGCGCCTTCCAGCGAGACGAGCCCCAGCTTGATATCGGCTATCACCTTCTCGACAGGGCGTTTTCTGGGATCGCCATAACCGCCGCCGCCGGGATTCATATTGGTCACGGTCTCGCCCGGCTTGATGACGCCAATCGTGTTGTTGCGGATGGTCTCAACCTTGCCGTCGCGCTTGAGTTCGAGACGCCCGACCTTGGTTTCGGTCATTTCCGATTCCGCGCCGGCTGCCCCAAGTGCTGGAATACGGCGTCCTTCACCGAACATGATGAAGGTCATGTCGCTGTCGAGCGGCTCCACCTCCCAGGCTGTGCCGGAGCCGCCGCGGTAGAGCCCCGCACCGCCGCTGTCGATCATCAGCGAATAGCGATGGATGACGATCGGGTAGGAATGTTCGAGCAGTTCCACGTCGCCGGACGTCAGCGCGCCGAAACAGCATTCGGGCCCGCAGGCGTGCCAGCCGTCCTGTTGTGGTGTCGCGCCGGCGCCCGAGATGATGGTGGCGAGCACCATCGTCACATATTCCTCGTCGTGACGCCTGTCCCAGCCGGCGATGTTGAGGCCGTTGGCATGCCCCCATGAGGCCGCGACCTTCGAGGGCATGGCTTTTTCGAAGGCCAGCCGCACCGCGTCGGTCAAGGTTTCCATGGGCGTTGTCGTGCAGTTCATGTGCGGCGCCGGTTCCTTGGCGTTGCACAGCGTGCCCTTCGGTCCCATGTTCACGCTCACGCAGCGATAGAGCCCTTCATTGTAGGGCGGCGGAAGCTGGGCGAACATCATCAGGCCGAGATAGACGCCCGAATAGGAATTGCCCTCGTAGGAATTGATGAAATAGGGCACCTGCGGCGGGCTCGAAATCTCGATATGGCAATTGTCGTCCTTGATGGTGACTTTGGCCGTGATGTCGAAATCGCCGAAACCATGCCCGGCATCCTCCAGAACGGCCGTGCCTTCATAGGTGCCGTCGGGCACGGAGCGGATCAGCGTGCGCATCTGCCGCTCCGCCATCACCAGAAGCTCCTCGATGCAGGCGTCCACCTGCTCCTTGCCGTATTTGTCGAGCATTCGGATGAGGTTGCGTTCGCCCACCTGGCAGGCGCCGATCAGCGCGTTGAAATCACCTTCCTGGTCGCGGCGCGCGCGCATGTTGGTCAGCAGCAGGTTGAGCACGTCGTTGCGCGGCTTGCCCCTGTCCCAGATCTTGACCGGGGGGATGCGCAGGCATTCGGCGTAGATTTCCTTGGCATCGGGATTGTAGCCAGCGGGCACCGGTCCGCCGATATCCGTCAAATGCCCTTTGCAGACCGTCCAGTAGACAAGCTCGCCCTTGTAGAAGACGGGCTTGTACATGCAGGTGTCGATGGCGTGGCTGCCGCCATAGGCGGGGTCGTTGTGCAGGATCAGGTCGCCCTCGTGGATGTCGTCGCCGAAATAGGCCGACACGACTTTCATCGCCGGAATGAGCGATCCCAGATGGATCGGGATATCCTGCCCCTGCAGGATCATTTCGGGCGTCGCGTTGAAGAGCGCCGTCGAATAGTCATGCGCCAGGTTGAAGACGCTCGAGCGTGCCGTTTTCTCAAGCGAAAGCGTCATTTCGCGCTGTGTGGTTTCGAGAATTCCGCGCACCACGGAAAGCGTGATCGGGTCCACGCCGCTCCCCGATGCCTGCTCCTGTTTCTTGACGATCTGTTCCATCCTCATGCCTTTCGCGGACGCATGGAATCCGCCGTGCAGGCACGAGCCTCCTCCATGTCGTTCCTGTTTGTTTTTTGTTCCTCGGCAACAGTAGGAACGGGAAGCCGCGCATGTCTTTGCGCGTCAGTGCGGGATATATTGTCGCCCAGTGCACTGGGCCTGCACCGCGTTTGTGCGCCGGCTGTTTCTATCCTATCCTGCAATGAGGAGATTGCCGGATGAGGACGCTGATATCGACAAGCGGAGTTGATCCTGCAAATCGCAGTGTGCACTGGCACAGCGCGATAGCGCAGGCCTATTTCCCTCTCGACCTGCACTTCCGGGAGCCGGATCGCTTCGGTGGCCGGCTGGAGGAGTGGTCGCTGGGCGGCGTGTCATTGTCACGCTTGCGCTCCGAGGCGCTTTCCTATCACCGCCATCCCCGACATCTCACCTGCGACGAGCAGGAGCACCTCCTCATCACCATACCGATGAAGACCGAGGTCTTTTTCTCCCAGTCGGGTCGCGAGGTTTATTGCAAGCCGGGCGGTTACATCATCGAGCGCAGCCATGAACCCTATGAGTTCAGCTATGGCGAGCGCGCCGACCTTTGGGTGATGAAGGTCGAGGCTTCCGCGCTTGGCGGCCGCATCCGCTCGCCCGACCGCTTCTGCGGTATGCAGTTCACGGCACGTGGCGGTATCTCCGGCCTGTTCGTGGATATGCTTCACCACATCCCCCAGCGTTTCGAGGCGATGAACGAGGAAGCCCGTGCTGCGGTGGGGTTGCAACTGGTCGATCTTCTGGCGCTGTCGATCCATGCGGACGAACGCACGCTCACCTCGGGCGGGTCCTCCGTGCGCGCGGCGCATCTGAGCCGTGTGGAACATTTCGTGCGCGCCAACCTTCACCGGCGAGAACTCGATCCCGATCTGATCGCGCGCTGCTGCGGCATCTCCGTGCGTTATCTGCATGAGCTCTTCCGCGATACCGAGCGCACGCTCGGCCAATGGGTGCGCGACCTGCGTATCGAGGCGGTGAAGGCGGACCTGCGCGCACCGGGAACGAAGATGTCCATTGCCGAGATCTGCTTCAGACGCGGTTTCGGCGACGTCGCCCACTTCTCCCGTCTGTTCAAGCAGCAGGTCGGTTGCTCCCCCGGCGAGTATCGCCGGCAGATGATGCTTTCCTGAAATTCGGACCGCGTGCCGCCCGATGCAGTGGCAAAACAAGGGGATGGAGAGGGACAGCGTTTCCATGAAACGGTGAACCGGTCTAGACCTTGCGTGTCACGCTATTCGGGAAGCCCTTCATGACGAACTATGTCATCCTCGCGCTCGCGGCCTTCTTCGCGGGAACCCTGAACACGGTCGCGGGAGGGGGCACCTTCCTCACCTTTCCGGCCCTTGTCTATACGGGTGTTCCGGTTGTCGCGGCCAATGCAACGAGCGCCGTTGCCGTGTTCCCCGGCTATCTCGGGGGAGCTGTCGGTTTTCGCAAGGAACTGGCGGCTTTCGATCGCAAGCGGCTTTTGCGCATCGGTTTGTTGACGGCCGCGGGTGGTCTGGTCGGTTCGCTGCTTCTGCTCGTTTCGTCCAATGAGGCATTTTCCATCGTCGTGCCGTTCCTGCTTGCCGCCGCCACGCTGATCTTTGCTTTCGGTTCAAGGATGCAGGCATGGGCGCGCGGGCAGGGCGGCGAGCAAAGGGAAGGCTGGCTCGGCACCCTGGCCGTCGCCGTCTATGGCGGATATTTCAATGGCGGGCTGGGGATCGTTCTTCTGGCGCTTTTCTCCTTCTGGGGAATGCGGGATTTGAACGCGATGAACGGCCTCAAGAACGGGCTTTCCTTCATTCTTTCCGCAATTTCGGTCGCCACTTTTGCGCTTGCGGGCATCGTTGCCTGGCCGCAGGCGGTCGTCATGATGGCGGCGGCCACCATCGGCGGCTATGCGGGCGCGCCGCTCGCCCGCGCCTTGCCCGCTTCCGTGGTGCGCGGGATCGTCATTCTCGTGGGCGCGGTGATGAGCCTCGTCTTCTTCCTGCGCCTTCTGTAAGCGGTGGGCAGTGGACATCCCGGACATCGTTGCTGGCCTAATTTGAATATGCCAGGGGGCTGGAAACCTTTCCGAACTTGAGGTACAGAGCGGCTTCAACGCAACCGCGCGATTGCAGACATGTCGATCATCCTTGCGATTGATGCTCGCCGCCGCCGCTTTTTCAATCATGCGGGTGGCCTGATGGCATCCCTACAGCCCCTGGCGTGAGGCCAAGCGGTTTCGCTACCAGGGGGCCACACTCCCAAGCAGCCGGCGCCCGCGCGCGCAGTGAAAGTGTCGGCACCTGAACCGCATTCGACATTTTGGGAAGAAGCCCGGACATGCCCGCTCGCCGCGGCATGCCGCATGGCTTTTCGATCGCAAGGACACAGAGTTGAAAACGCTCATTCTCGGGGGCGGCGTCATTGGCGTGACGACCGCATATTATCTGGCCAAGGCCGGCCATGAAGTCGTGCTCGTCGACCGGCAGCCTGGTCCCGCGCTGGAAACGAGTTTTGCCAATGCCGGGCAGGTTTCGCCCGGTTATTCTGCACCTTGGGCCGGCCCCGGCATCCCGCTCAAGGCGGTCAAATGGATGTTGATGCGCCACGGTCCTCTGGTCGTGCGTCCGCATCTCGACCCGGCCATGTGGCTGTGGATGCTGAAGATGCTGCGAAACTGCACCTCAGTCCGCTATGCCCGCAACAAGGCGCGCATGGTGCCGATCGCCGAATACAGCCGCGACTGCCTGCGCGCGCTTCGTGCGGAGGAAGGGCTGGGCTATGATGAGCGCAGCCAGGGAACTCTTCAGCTGTTTCGCACGCAGGACCAGCTTGATGGCATCGGCAAGGATGTCGAGGTCCTGAACGAGTTCGGCGTGGCGCATGAAGTGCTCGATCGGGCCGGTTGCATTGCTCGTGAGCCGGGTCTGGCGTCTGCAAAAGCGGGCTTCGTGGGCGGATTGCGTCTGCCCGGCGATGAGACCGGCGATTGCCGTCTCTTCACCGAAGGTCTGGCGGCAATCGCCGAAGGCCTTGGCGTGCGTTTTCACTGGAGCACGGAGATCGGCGGAATCGTCACCGAAGGCGGTCGCGTCCTTGGCGTCCGGACCTCCAGCGGCTTGATGGAAGCCGACGCGGTGGTGGTGGCGCTTGGCAGTTATTCGCCTCTGCTTCTCAAGCCGCTTGGCATCCGCATCCCGGTCTTCCCGGTCAAGGGCTATTCGCTCACCCTGCCGGTGCGTAACGCGGATGCCGCGCCGGTTTCCACGGTCATGGACGAGACCTACAAAACCGCGATTACCCGCCTTGGCGACCGTATTCGCGTCGGTGGGACAGCGGAACTTGCTGGCTACGATCTCACGCCGCGCCATCCGCGCCGCCTGGCTCTCGAACACTCGTTCACGGACATGTTCCCCGAAGGTGGCGATGTTCGTGAAGCGAGCTTCTGGTGCGGCCTGCGCCCGATGACCCCCGATGGCCCGCCCTATATCGGCGCTTCTCCGGTGAAAGGCCTGTTCCTCAACACCGGTCATGGCACGCTGGGCTGGACCATGGCTTGCGGTTCGGGCCGCGTTCTCGCGGACATCTTGGATGGGCGCAAACCGGATATCGATCCTTCCGCCCTGGCACTGGGCAGAAGCTGAAACCCATGACGGGTCGGGAAGATATGCCCGGCCTGCGATGAAGCACTCAATCCAGGAGGGCCTGGCCGTGGAAATCGGCTTCGGCCTTCTTGGCCTCGGTCTTTATGAAGTCGGTCAGCATCCGGATGCGCGGTGCTGTCGCCATGTCCTGATGCGCGATGCACCAGTAATAGCGCTCCAGATGAATCTCCTTTGGAATGACCGGCACGAGATCGGGATAGTGGCGTGCCATGAAGTGCGGCATCACGCACAGGCCGAGCCCCTTTCGCGTTGCCGCGAGCTGGGCATGGATACTAGAACTTTGGTAGAATGCACGGGCCCCGGGCAGGATTTCCCGGTGGTAGTCCAGGCCCGGCGTGAAGATCATGTCCTCGATATATCCGATGATCCGGTGATTGGCGAGATCGGCCTTCCTGCGCACCGGCGGATGCCGCTCCAGATAGTCGCGTGAGGCGTAGAGGAACAGCCGGTAAAGCGAAATCTTTTCATAGTGGTGGGAGTTCGTCCGGGCGGTCGAAAGGGTTACCGACATGTCCGCTTCGCGCCGTGACAGGGAGACGATCTGCTGGATGATGAGCAGCTCGATCGACAGGGCGGGCAACGATTGGGCAAGATTCGGTAATCGATCTGCCAGGAAGAAATTCCCGAATCCTTCCAAGGTGCTAATGCGCACGACACCGCTCACGGGAGCGGTGCCGCCGGCCACCTCGCTCTCCACCCCTGCCGCCTCCCGCTCGATGGCTTCGGCCCTCTCCACGAGCTTTTCGCCGGCTGCAGTCAGGACATAGCCGCGCGGGTTGCGCTCAAAGAGTCGGGCAGCCAGCGATTGCTCCAGCCGGTCGATCCGGCGGGAGACCGTGACATGGTTCGTACGCAGCTTCCGGGCGGCGGCGGAAAGCTGCCCGGTTCTTGCCACAGCGAGGAAAAACTGAAGATCGTCCCAGGAGAATGAGCGCATGTCTGTACGTTTTTGTACCGAGTTTGTGCGAAAATAATTGGTTGTGTGCGGAAAGGTCAATGCTATGACTCGGGTTATGATCGCGCATGGGAAGGGAGACCCGCAATCTGCGCCGGTCTCGTCGCATTGAAAACATGCGCCGATTTGCCTGTGGGGTGGGCATGAGGAGAAGTTGTCTGCTCCACGGGTCGGGAACGTCGATTTCATGCGCCGTTGCGCAATCCGCGATCACCTATTGGGAGGACAGTAATGAAACTACTCGCTCTTGTATCCGCAGCCCTGATGACTGCCACGGCCCTGCCGGCCATGGCTCAGGTCTCGGATGAGAAGGTCAAGATCGGTATCTTGAACGATCAGTCCGGCGTCTATGCGGATTTTGGCGGAAAGTGGTCCTACGAAGCAGCCAAGATGGCTGCGGAGGATTTCGGCGGCAAGGTTCTGGACAAGCCGATCGAGGTCATCACTGCCGATCACCAGAACAAACCGGACATCGCCTCGAACATCGCGCGCCAATGGTATGATACCGAGCAGGTCGACGCGATCATGGAACTGACCACCTCTTCGGTGGCGCTCGCCGTCCAGGGCATTTCCAAGGAAAAGAAGAAGATCGATATCGTCACGGGCGCCGCGACGACGGAACTAACCGGGCCGCAGTGCTCGCCCTACGGTTTCCATTGGGCATATGATACGCATGCGCTTGCGGTTGGTACGGGCGGCGCGCTGGTGGAGCAGGGCGGTGACACCTGGTTCTTCCTGACGGCTGACTATGCCTTCGGTTATTCGCTTGAGGAGCAAACGGGGAATTTCGCCAAGTCCAAGGGAGGCAAGGTGCTCGGCGCTGTGCGTCATCCCCTCGCCACCACGGATTTCTCCTCCTTCCTGCTGCAGGCCCAGTCTTCCGGTGCCAAGGTCATCGGCTTGGCCAATGCCGGTCTCGATACGGCCAATGCCATCAAGCAGGCCGCCGAATTCGGCATCGTGGCGGGCGGCCAGCGCCTTGCCGCACTGCTCTTCACTCTCGCGGAAGTGCATGGCCTTGGCCTTGAGGCTGCGCAGGGCCTGACGCTCACTGAAGGCTTCTACTGGGATCGCAACGATGAATCGCGCGAGTTCGCCCGCCGTTTCTATGAGCGCACCCAACGTATGCCCAACATGATCCAGGCAGGCACCTATTCGGCGGTGATGCAGTATCTGAAGGCTATCGAGAAAGCCGGCACCGACGAGACGGAAGCTGTCGCCAAGGAACTTCACGAGATGCCCGTCAATGACCTCTTCGCCAAGAACGGCAAGGTTGGGGCCAACGGCCGCATGATCTATGACATGTATCTGATGGAAGTGAAGAAGCCCGCCGACAGCAAGGAGCCCTGGGACTATTACAATGTCCTGGCGACCATTCCGGGCGATGAAGCCTATATCAAACCGTCCGAAAGCGGCTGCCCTCTGGTCAGCCAGTGACGATAGCAAACGGTATGGAGGCGCAGGCCATGGCCGGCGGCGCAACCACGCTTGAAGAGCCGCGGGTGGTCCTTTCCGCCCGCGGCCTGCGGCGCGACTTTGCCGGTTTTATCGCTGTGCGGAATGTCGATCTCGATGTTCACCACGCGAAGATACATGCGCTTATCGGCCCCAACGGGGCCGGCAAGACAACGGTTTTCAACCTTTTGACGAAGTTTCTCGCTCCAACGGCGGGTCGCATCGAGTTCATGGGGCGCGACATCACCAGCACATCGCCCGCCAAGGTGGCGCGGCTCGGGCTGGTGCGCTCGTTCCAGATTTCGGCGATCTTTCCGCATCTGACGGTGCTCGACAATGTGCGTGTCGCCCTGCAGCGGCCAGGTGGCCTGGGCTATCAGTTCTGGCGCTCGCTCGACGCATTGGATGCGCTGACGCCGCGCGCCGAGCAGCTGCTGGAGACGGTGGGACTGCAGAACGAGCGCAACAAGCTGGCCGCCGACCTGTCCTATGGCAGAAAGCGGGTTTTGGAGATCGCGACCACCCTGGCGCTCGATCCGAAGGTCCTTCTGCTCGATGAGCCGATGGCGGGCATGGGGCACGAGGATGTGGGCATCGTCGCCGAGATCATCCGCGATGTCGCGAAGGATCGTGCGGTTCTCATGGTCGAACACAATCTCAAGGTCGTTGCAGACCTTTGCGATTGGATCACGGTCTTGCAGCGCGGCGAGATCATTGCCGCCGGCGATTATGCGACCGTCAGCCAGGACGAGCAGGTGAAGGTTGCCTATATGGGGACGGCTTATGACGACTGACCGCCATGCCAGCCCGGCTCTGGCAAATCCTCTCCTGAAAGTCCGGGACCTGAACGCCTGGTATGGCGAGAGCCATGCGCTTCACGGTGTGAGCCTCGATGTGGGAGAAGGGGAGACCATCACCCTTCTTGGCCGCAACGGCGTGGGCAAGACCACGACGCTGCGCGCCATCATGGGTATCCTGCGCAAGCGCACCGGCCAGATCGAATTCGCCGGCCGCGACCTGATGCAGATGCCGCTGCACCGCACGGCGCATATGGGGCTTGGCTTCGTTCCGGAGGAACGCGGCATCTTCTCCACCCTAACTGTGGACGAAAATCTCCTGTTGCCGCCGGTCGTCTCGAAGGGCGGCATGGAGGTCGAGGAGATTTTCGAGCTCTTCCCGAACCTCAAGGAAAGGCGCAACAGTCCCGGCACAAAGCTTTCTGGCGGCGAGCAGCAGATGCTGGCCATCGCGCGCATGCTGCGCACCGGGGTAAAACTGCTTTTGCTCGACGAACCGACCGAGGGCCTTGCTCCGGTGATCGTCGAACGCATTGGCGAAGTGCTTTCCACGCTGAAGAAGCGCGGCATGACCATTTTGCTGGTCGAGCAGAACTTCCGCTTCGCCAGCCGCATCGCAGACCGCTTCTATCTCATGGAACATGGCCGTATCACCGCCGATTTCCCGGTGGCCGAACTGGATCAGCGGATGGCTGTGCTGCATGAGGTGATTGGAGTTTGACGACATGACCATGATTTTCGGCATTCCGATCCAGGCCTTCCTGGGGCAGCTTCTCGTAGGTCTCATCAATGGCTCCTTCTATGCCATGCTGAGCCTCGGGCTTGCGATCATCTTCGGCCTTTTGCGGGTCATCAATTTCGCCCATGGCGCCCAATATATGCTCGGTGCTTTTGTAGGCTTCCTTCTTCTGTCCTATCTCGGCATCGGTTATTGGCCGGCGCTCATCCTTGTGCCGCTGATCGTTGGGGTTTCGGGCATGGTGATTGAACGCCTTGCCCTGTCTCGCCTTTATGATGTGGATCCCCTCTACGGGCTGTTGTTCACATTCGGCCTCGCGCTCGTGATCGAGGGCGCTTTCCGTTATTATTTCGGTGTTTCCGGGCAGATTTATACACCGCCGCCGCAGCTCTCCGGCGGCACGAATCTGGGCTTCATGTTCCTGCCGAATTATCGCGGCTGGGTCGTGATCGCCTCCCTTTTCATCTGCCTTGGCACCTGGCTTCTGATCGAGAAGACGCGGCTTGGCGCCTATCTGCGCGCCGCTACGGAAAATCCCATTCTGGTGCAGGCCTTCGGCGTCAATGTGCCTCTTCTTCTCACCCTGACCTATGGCATCGGCTCGGCGCTCGCCGGTCTCGCCGGCATCATGGCCGCACCGGTTTATCAGGTCAGCCCGCTGATGGGCTCCAACCTGATCATCGTGGTCTTCGCGGTGGTCGTGGTCGGCGGCATGGGGTCGATCCTCGGCGCCATCATCACGGGCTATATGCTTGGCCTTGCCGAGGGCCTGACCAAGGTCTTCTACCCGGAAGCCTCCAATATCGTGATCTTCGTGATCATGGCGATTGTGCTTCTTGTCCGGCCCGCCGGATTGTTCGGAAGGGATGCGTGACATGGCCGACCTGACCACAACCGCAATCGAAGGCAGGACGCGCGCCCGCGTGGAATGGCTGCTGACGGCTATCGCCATTCTGGCGCTCATCGCCGCGCCCTTCTTCCTCTATCCCATCTTCATCATGAAGATGCTGTGCTTCGCGCTCTTTGCCTGCGCTTTCAACCTCCTGCTCGGCTTCACGGGTCTGTTGTCCTTCGGCCATGCCGCCTTCTTCGGCGGGGCAGCCTATTTCACCGCGCATGCGGTGAAGGAATGGGGCTGGACGCCGGAAGCCGGCGTTCTCCTGGGCGTCGTGGGGGCGGCGGCACTGGGGCTGGTGATCGGCTTCTTCGCCATCCGCAGGCAGGGCATCTACTTCGCGATGATCACCCTTGCACTTGCCCAGATGTTCTATTTCTTCTGCCTGCAGGCGCCTTTCACCAAGGGCGAGGACGGCATCCAGGGAGTGCCGCGCGGTCATCTGTTCGGCATTATCGATCTATCGTCTCCCCATGCGATGTATTATTTCGTGCTTGGCGGGTTCCTGATTGGCGTCTTTGCCGTGTGGCGCATCGTCAATTCTCCTTTCGGCATGATCCTGAAGTCGATTCGTGAGAACGAGAACAGGGCGACGTCGCTGGGCTACAGCGTCGCTCGTTACAAGCTTGCCGCCTTCGTCATGTCAGCGGCCCTTGCGGGGCTGGCGGGCGCCATGAAGGCTCTCGTCTTCCAGTTCGCGACATTGACCGACGTGACCTGGCAGATGTCGGGTGAGGTGATCCTCATGACGCTCCTGGGCGGCATCGGCACCATGCTTGGACCGATCGTGGGGGCCGGGCTTGTGGTGGCGTTGCAAAATTACCTCGCCACCTCGGAGTTTCCCGTCACCATCATCACTGGTGCGATCTTCATGATCTGCGTGCTCCTGTTCCGCCGGGGCATTGTGGGCGAGGTCTATGCGCGGCTCGCACGCGGGAACTCCGGCAAGGCGTCCTGACCGACATGACCGAGACCTATGACTACATCATCGTCGGCGCGGGAACGGCCGGCTGTCTGCTCGCCAACCGGCTTTCGGCGGACCCGAACGTTTCGGTCCTTCTTCTGGAAGCCGGCGGCAAGGACAATTACGTCTGGATCCATATCCCGGTCGGCTATCTCTATTGCATCTCCAATCCGCGCACGGACTGGTGCTTCAAGACAGAAACCGAACCGGGGCTGAACGGCAGGGCGCTCGCCTATCCGCGCGGTAAGGTTCTGGGCGGCTGTTCTTCCATCAATGGCATGATCTATATGCGCGGCCAGGCCCGCGACTATGATCAATGGCGCCAGATGGGTTGTGCCGGCTGGGGTTGGGACGACGTCCTGCCGGTGTTCCGCAAATCCGAGGATTATTATCTCGGTGCCGATGATATGCATGGCGCGGGCGGCGAATGGCGGGTCGAGGAGGCACGGGTGCGCTGGGATATTCTCGACGCGTTCCAGGAGGCGGCCGAAAGTCTTGGCATTCCCCGCGTCGATGATTTCAACCGCGGCAGCAATGAGGGCTCGTCCTATTTCCGTGTGAACCAGCGTGGCGGCGTTCGCTGGAATGCTTCCAAGGCCTTTCTGAAACCCATTCGTCACCGTCGCAACCTGCGGATCGAAACGGGCGCGCATGTGCGCAGGCTGGTTGTTCGTGACGGCAGGGTCAGCGGTGTCGCCTACACGCAAAACGGCATGGAGCGGGAAGCCGCTTGTCGCCGTGAAGTGGTTCTGTCGGCGGGAGCCATAGGCTCTCCGCACATTCTCGAACTGTCCGGCATCGGCAGGGGAGAGGTTTTGCAGAAAGCCGGCCTTCCGGTCGTTCACGAAATGCCCTCCGTCGGCGAAAACCTGCAGGACCACCTGCAACTGCGTTGTGCCTACAAGGTCTCAGGCATTCGCACGCTTAACGAACAGGCAAGCAAGCTCTCCGGAAAGGCGGCGATAGCGCTTGAATATCTGCTGCGCCGCTCCGGCCCGATGTCCATGGCGCCCAGCCAGCTTGGCCTGTTCACGCGCTCTGACGACACGCGCGAGACGCCGAACCTTCAATATCATGTCCAACCCCTGTCGCTCGACAAATTCGGGGATCCCGTTCACCCCTTCCCGGCCTTCACCGCAAGCGTCTGCAACCTGCGGCCCGACAGCCGGGGCTCGGTGCATGCCGTCTCGGGGGATTTCCGGGCCCAGCCAGCGATCCGTCCCAATTATCTTTCAACGGAGAGCGACCGGCAGGTGGCGGCCGACTCGATTCGCCTTACCCGCAGGATCGTCGACCAGCCCGCGCTCCAGCGCTATCGTCCCGAAGAGTTCAAGCCTGGCCCCGCCTACCAGAGCGAGGAGGAGCTGGTGGAGGCCGCAGGCAATGTGGGAACGACGATCTTCCACCCCGTAGGCACTTGCCGCATGGGCACGGATGCCGGCTCGGTGGTTGATCCGCAATTGCGATTGCGCGGCCTTTCCGGGCTGCGCATTGCCGATGCCTCCATCATGCCCACCATAACGTCCGGCAACACCAATTCTCCGACGCTGATGATCGCCGAGAAGGCGGCCAGCATGATCCTCTCATGATCCCTTGAAGCACGGCCAGAACGGTCGTGCTTTCAGTTTCTATCCACGCTCGCGCAATGGCAATCGCGCCGTTTTTGTGCATAAGCGGAAAGGATGAGGCAAGAGGCGACGGTTTGGAGAGGATGACGGGTTCCAGCGAAACCCATAAGGGGCAGGACGTGCAGGTAGACCTGATCGCGGTCCTGGTCTCCGTGGTGGCCGGTGCGCCCTGCGTGTTGACGATTCGCGGCGGCCACATGCTGCCTTCCGGCCCGTTCGAGCTGGAGCACCGTTCGTTGCAATCGAGCCTGCGCGCCTGGGTGGAGCGGCAGACCGGCCATTCCGTGGGCTATATCGAACAGCTTTATACCTTTGCCGACCGCGACCGCATCACGGACGACCGCGCACGGCGTGCGATCTCCATCAGCTATCTCGGCCTGACGCGGGCCGATGAACTGAAAGCGCAGCCGTCTTCCGGTTGGGGCGGCTGGTACGATTATTTTCCCTGGGAAGACCGGCGCAATGGTGTGCCGGCAGTGGAAAGCGACATCATCGAGCCCCGTCTGCGTGGTTGGGCGCAGTCTGCGTCAGGCACCGGGCCGCGCGCCGAGCGCTGGCAGCGCGCGGCTAGCGTTTTCGGTTTCGAGGACCACGCCTGGAATGAGGAACTGGCGCTTCAGCGCTATGAACTTCTTCATGAGGCGGGTCTTGTGCAGGAAGCCTATGGCGAGGCGCCTCCGGTCGAGAATCTGGTGCCGGGCATCCCGATGTTTGCCGACCACCGTCGTATTCTCGCGACGGCCATTGCCCGGCTTCGCACCAAGATCAAGTATCGGCCCGTGGTG
Organism: Nitratireductor indicus C115; assembly: GCF_000300515.1. GTDB lineage: Bacteria > Pseudomonadota > Alphaproteobacteria > Rhizobiales > Rhizobiaceae > Nitratireductor > Nitratireductor indicus. Next base: position 104,188 of record NZ_AMSI01000014.1, on the reverse strand, counting down.
TTTGAGCTGATGCCGCCCATCTTCACGCTGTTGCAATTGCAGCGGGCCGTCGAGGCGCTTTCTGGCAGGCCGGTGCATAAGCAGAATTTCCGCCGGCTCATCGAGCAACAGGAACTGGTGGAGGAAACCGGAGAGGTTGCCGCCGACACGGGAGGCCGTCCGGCGAAGCTTTTCCGCTTCCGCGCTGCCGTTCATCTGGAAAGGACATTTCTGGGAACACGCCTGCCGATAACGCGCTCTTGATTTATGCTCAATTTAAGCATAAGCATCTTATGCTCGAAATGAGTTTAAGAGGAGATCGCGCTTATGCTGGTGGAGCAAACACGCGCCGAGGCGCTTTACGAGCGGGTTCGAACAGTTATTCCGCCGCTGGAATGGCCGGCTTTCGCGGATGACATCGAAGCCATTCTGGAGCTGAAGCGCGCGCGCAACGCGGTAATCCTCGCGCACAACTATCAGACGCCTGAAATCTTCCACTGCGTTTCGGATATCGTCGGCGACAGTCTGTCGCTGGCGCGCGAGGCCATGGAGGTCGAGGCGGACACGATTGTCCTTGCCGGCGTGCATTTCATGGCGGAGACGGCAAAGCTCCTGAATCCGGGGAAGACGGTGCTCATTCCAGACGAAAGAGCTGGTTGCTCCCTGGCCGAGTCGATCACAGCAAACGATGTGCGTGCTTTGCGCGAACGCTATCCCGGCGTGCCGGTGGTGACCTATGTGAACACTTCGGCGGCGGTGAAAGCTGAATCCGATATCTGCTGCACATCCGGCAATGCGCGCGCGGTCATCGAATCTCTCGGTGTGCCCCGCGTCATCATGATTCCCGATGAATTCCTTGCCCAGAATGTGGCGCGTGAGACAGGCGTCGAGATCATCACCTGGAAAGGGCATTGCGAGGTGCATGAGCTTTTCGACCGCGCCGACATCGCCGAATTGCGCGAGGCTTATCCCGGTGTCACTGTTCTGGCACATCCCGAATGCCCGCCGGAGGTGGTGGAGGTTTCGGATTTTGCCGGCTCAACCGCCGCCATGTCGGCTTATGTGTCCGAAAGAAAACCGGCCCGCGTCGCGCTCATCACCGAGTGCTCGATGAGCGACAACGTTGCTGTCGATCATCCCGATGTGGAATTCGTCCGTCCCTGCAATCTGTGTCCGCACATGAAGCGCATCACTCTGGCGGGCATCCGCAAGGCGCTTGAGGAAAACCGGTACGAGGTGACGGTCGCGCCTGAGCTTGCCGTCCGGGCCCGCCGGGCGGTCGAGCGCATGCTGGCGGTTCGATGACCGGCGCCACAGCAGGCCGCCCCATCGTCATCGGCAGCGGCATTGCCGGTTTGCTGACGGCACTTTGCCTTGCGCCGGCGCCGGTCCTTCTGGTCACGCAAGGCGCTTTGGGCGACCAGTCATCGAGTGCGCTGGCGCAAGGCGGCCTCGCCGCAGCCATGGGAGATGACGATACGCCGGCGCTTCATCGCGACGATACGCTTTGCGCTGGAGCGGGGCTCTGTGATCCGGGGGCTGCCGGCCTCGTGGCCGATGCCGCGCCGGCTGCTGTTGCGATGCTGTCCCGTTTCGGCGTCGTCTTCGACAAGGGCGATGACGGTTCGTTTGCCCTCGGTCTGGAGGCCGCCCATAGCCGGCGGCGCATCGTCCACGCGGCCGGAGACGGAACGGGCCGCGAGATCGTGCGGGCACTGACCGAGGCTGTTCGCGCCACGCCCTCCATCATGGTTCTCGAACACACTTCCGCCGAACAGCTTCTCCTGCGAGGGCGCGCGATCTGCGGCGTTCTGGCAAGCGGGCGTGCGGGGCGGTTCGTTTTGTCCGGCCGCAGCGTGGTTGTCGCCACAGGCGGTATCGGCGGTCTTTTCGAGGACACCACCAATCCCGTGGAGTGCTGGGGCAAAGGTCTCGCGCTTGCGGCGCGTGCCGGCGCTGTACTCGCCGATATGGAGTTCATGCAATTCCATCCGACGGCCCTTGCCACCGAAAGCCGCCCGATGCGTCTGGTCAGCGAGGCTGTACGCGGCGAAGGCGCGGTGCTGGTCGATGAAACCGGTTATCGTTTTGCAGAAGCCCTGCCGGGAGCGGAGCTGGCTCCTCGCGACCAGGTCAGCCGCGCGGTCGCAAGGCATTTGGCGGAAGGGCACAGTGTCTTTCTGGACGTGCGGGAAAGACCAGGGGCAGCCTTCCCGGAAATGTTTCCCGCAATCGCAAGCTTCTGTCACGTGGCGGGCATCGACCCCTTGCACGACCCGATCCCTGTTCGCCCGGCTGCCCATTACCACATGGGCGGCATAGCGGTGGATGAACAGGGGCGTTCCAGCGTTCAGGGCCTGTGGGCTTGCGGCGAAGCCGCCTGCACCGGATTGCACGGCGCAAACCGGCTTGCCAGCAACTCGCTGATCGAGGCAGCGGTGATGGCGGCGGCCGTTGCCGAAAGCATCCGTTCCCTGCCGGCGCAGCCGCTTGTCTCGCCGGAACGCATCGAGCCGCAGCGCCGGGCCGATCCGGCTGTTGTTCGTCCGATTGTCTCACAGGCGCTTGGTCTTATCCGCGATCGTGACACGCTCTCTCACGCGATATCGCGCTTGTCAGGATTGGCTGCGGAGGATGATGCGGCGCTTGTCGGTCTCATGATGGCTGTTGCGGCCCATGACCGAGAGGAGAGCCGGGGCGCGCATTGCCGCAGGGATTTTCCGCAAACGAACAAGCACGCAACACGCGCCATGATGACCTGCTCCGAGGCTTTTCTGAGGGCGCGGGAACTCGGTTCCAGAACAGGAGCGCTCGCGCAGAGCGCATGATGAAGATGACTATACCTCCACTTCCCGCGATCATGCTCGAACCCTTGGTGCGCACTGCTCTGCTTGAGGATCTCGGGCGTGCCGGCGACGTAACGACGGATGCTATCGTCCCGGCGGACATGCACCAGACCATGGTCTTGAATGCGCGCGAGGCGGGCGTGGTGGCGGGGCTCGATCTCGCCGTGCTGGCCTTCCGGCTGCTCGACCCCGCGATTTCCGTACACAAGCATGTCGGCGATGGCGGCAGGGTTGTTGCCGGTCAGGCCATCGCAACCGTGTCCGGTCCCGCCCGTGGGCTTCTGACGGGAGAGCGCACCGCGCTCAACTTTCTATGTCATTTGAGCGGCATTGCCTCGGCCACCCGTACCGTTGTCGATGCGGTGCAGGGAACCCGCGCCCATATTGTGTGCACGCGAAAAACGACACCGGGTCTGCGGGCGCTTGAAAAGCACGCCATACGCCTCGGCGGCGGGTCCAATCATCGCTTCGGTCTCGATGATGCGGTTCTGATCAAGGACAATCACATCGCCGTGGCGGGCGGTATCGTTCCGGCGATGGAGCGGGCGCGCGCCCATTGCGGCCATATGGTCAAGATCGAAGTGGAGGTCGATACGCTCGCGCAGCTTGAAGAAGCGCTCGTCATGAAGGCCGATGCAGTATTGCTGGACAATATGACGCCGGCAACGTTGGCCGAGGCCGTCGCCATGGTGGGTGGCCGGGCCGTAACGGAAGCATCCGGCCGTGTCTTGCCTCAGACGGCGCCCGCAATCGCCGCCTCGGGCGTCGATCTCATTTCCATTGGCTGGCTTACGCACAGCGCACCGATCCTCGATATCGGGCTTGATTATCCGGCTGCCTGATAGGGGCGCTTGGGCGCGCCTCACAGCTTCAGGACGGCAACCGATGCCTCGCTGTTGTGCACATAGTCGTTGGCGTCCGGCTGGCGTTGAACAAGCAGCAGGAACAGAAGGTCCGTCAGCGCCAGCTGCGCGTCGCGCGCGGTGATGGCGGAAGAGCGCGCCCGTTCCTCGTCCGCCACGGTGTAGAGCCGTATATCGGCGACATTCATCAGCGGGTTTTCCTGAAGCCGCGTTACCGAAATCACAGTCGCGCCGCGTTTCGCCGCAAGTTCGGCGATCCGCAGCGTCTCGATGCTTGTGCCTGAATAGGAGAGGGCGAACAGCACGTCGCCGGTCCCCAGTGCCGAGACGCTGCCCATCTGCACATGGCTGTCGCTGTCGTGAAAGGCGTAGCGCCCAAGCTTCTGGAGCTTGTAGCTGAAATCCCGCGCCACCAGAGAGGAAGCGCCCACGCCTGCCATATGCACGCGCGGAGCCGCGTTCAGCGCGTCGAGGGCTTTGCCTATGCCTGCCTCGTTGTTGGCTGCGATGGTCTCCTGAATGGAGAGCAGCTTGCTGCCAATGAGCTTTTGCAGCACCACGCCAAAGCTGTCGTCCATCTCGATGGTGCTGTGGATCATGCCGGCGGGAACGGACCATTCCCGCGCATTGGCCTGGCTCACGGCAAGCTTGAGATCCTGATAGCCGTCATAGCCGAGCTTCTGGCTGAACTTGACCACGCTGGACTGGCTGCGTCCCGTTTCGGCGGCAAGAGCGGCCGAGGAGAGCCGCAACATGTCGTCGGGATTGTCGAGGATGAACTGCCCGATCTGCCGGTCGGCAGGCGCCATGCTGTCCAGTTTCGCGCTGATGATCTTGAGAATGGACATGAGTCTCTTCCGGGTCTGTGGCGAGAGGCAGTTTTAATCTGGCGGTGACTGGCCTTGCAGCCTGGGCATCGGGAAGCCGCCCGCAACGCCGATCCTCATGTAGGAATAATATATTCCGTTGAGTGAGTGAGCAACGGAATATATCAATAGTTCCGAAGATGGAGGCGAGCGGCATGGACAGATTGCGCATTACGGGCGGGCAAAAACTGCAGGGCACGGTCACCGTGTCGGGCGCAAAAAACGCCGCCTTGCCACAGATCGCGGCGGCGTTTCTCAGCCCCCATCCGCTGGAGCTCACCAACCTTCCGCAGGTTTCGGACGTGGACAACATGCTCCAGGTTGCGGCTCTCTACGGAGCGGAGGTGGAGCGCGGCGCGCATGCAACAACGATTGATGCGGGCTCTATTCGTTCGTGCGAAGTATCTTACGACACGGTGCGGCGCATGCGGGCCACGGTGCTGTTTTTGGCGCCGCTTCTTGCTCGTTTCGGTTCTGCGCGGGTGTCGTTGCCGGGCGGCTGCGCCATCGGCGCGCGTCCGGTGGACATGCATATCAGGGCACTCGAAGCGCTGGGCGCTTCCATCGACATCGAAAACGGCCTGATTGTAGCCAGCGCATCGGCTGGCCTGAAGGGCGCGCGCGTGGTTCTCGCCTCGCCATCCGTGGGCGCCACCGAGACCGCGATGATGGCCGCGACCATGGCAAGCGGGGAAACGGAAATCCTGAACGCCGCACGTGAGCCGGAAGTGGCGGACCTTGCCGCCTGTCTCGCCGCCATGGGCGCACATATTGAAGGTGCAGGCACGCACCGGATTCTGATCGCCGGTGGAACCGAATGGAAACCGGCAAAGCATCATGGCATTCCGGACCGCATCGAGGCCGGCACCTACGCGGTTGCCGCGGCCATCACCGGCGGCACGCTTGAACTTACCAATGCGCGGATTGAAAACCTTGCGGCAGTGATCCAGCTGCTTGAGGCGATGGGAACGAATGTCTGGCCAAGCAGCCGCGGTCTCGTCGTGTCACGCAACGGCCCGCTCCAAACCGCCGATATAACGACCGAACCTTATCCCGGTTTCCCGACCGACCTTCAGGCGCAGTTCATGGCGCTTGCCTGCATTGCGGAGGGTACGTCGCTCATCCGGGAAACCATCTTCGAAAATCGCTTCATGCATGTGCCCGAGCTGATACGCCTTGGCGCTGAGATAAGGCTTCAGGGTACCACCGCAGTCATTCACGGCGGCAAGCCTCTCAAGGGGGCTCAGGTCATGGCCACCGATTTGCGGGCATCGGTTTCGCTGGTGCTCGCAGCTCTTGCTGCCGAGGGAGAGACCGTCATCAACCGGGTCTATCATCTCGACCGTGGGTATGAGCAGCTCGACCGCAAGCTCGCCCAGTGCGGCGCCCATATCGAAAGGCTGCGCGACTAGATCATGAGCGAAGCGACCGCAAACGAACATTACTATCTCGGTGTCGATGGCGGCGGTACGGGCTGCCGCGCGCGCATTGAAAACGAGGCCGGCGAGGTGTTGGGACAGGGGCTGTCCGGCCCGGCCACCACGCGGCTTGGCATCGCCGAAGCCTGGGCTTCGGTTGCGCGGGCTTTCGAGGCGGCGATTGCCGAGGCGGGGCTTTCGCAAGACGCTGTATCACATATGCGTGCTGGCATCGGTCTGGCCGGAATGACGCGCAAGGGGTCGCTCGAGGCGCTGCGGGAGATTCCGCATCCCTTCGCGAGTATCGATTTCGTCAGCGATGGCATTGGTGCCTGTCTCGGGGCGCATTCCGGTCTCGACGGCGCCATCGTGATCGCCGGAACGGGCTCCGTGGGCCTCGGCATTGTGAACGGCCGGCAATTGCGCATGGGCGGCTACGGCTTCCCGATCTCGGATGAGGGCAGCGGCGCCGATATCGGATTGATGACATTGCGGTTTGCATTGCAGGCGTATGATGGCCGCATCGAATGTGGCCCCTTGCTGGGAGAGGTGCTGCGCCGCTTCAACAATGATCCGGCGGAGGTGGTTCACTGGATGGACCGCGCCACCGCCACCGACTACGCCACCTTTGCGCCCATGGTGCTGCGCCATGCCGACCAGGGCGATGCTGCGGGCAGGCGCATCGTGCAGATGGCGGCATCCCAGATCGATATGCTGGTGCGCGGCCTTTTCGATCAGGGCGCGCCCCGGGTCACCCTTCTGGGTGGTCTGTCCGGCCCGCTCGAACCCTGGCTCTCTCCCGATGTGCGCCGCCGCCTCAAGCCAGCGGATGGCGATGCCGTTTCCGGAGCGATAATCCTTGCCCGGCAGGGCATGAAACGCAAGGAGCGGAATTCAGATTAGGAATACATTATTCCTAATCTGAATTGACTCTTGGAATTTTCGATTATACCCCTTTCAGTCAGGACAACAGGGAAGGCGTCAAAACAACAATCGGCGCCAGACGTGGCCCCGCTCGATGCGGGCTGTTTCGGATGCGTCCGGAGCGCCGTGAGGCGTTCCGGCGCCATCGTCCCTTGATGATCCCGGTGAGGCCGCTCGTTCCGGCGTTGCGGCTTCATTTCCATCGACCAGGTTTCGTAAGAGAGTTTCGAGAGCAGACATGAGTGAAGAAGCGTTGATGTCCGAACTGGGAAGTCTGGTGTCGGAGGGGCGCAATCCCCGGACGATGCAGATCGACCTGCAAAGCACTCCCGAAATCCTCAAGCTCATCAACGATGAGGACAAGGGCGTCGCACACGCCGTCGAAAAGGTGCTGCCGGAAGTCGCTGCTGCTGTAGACAGGATCGTCGAGACGTTTCACAAGGGCGGCCGCCTCATTTACATCGGTGCTGGCACCAGTGGCCGGCTCGGCGTTCTGGATGCTTCCGAATGCCCGCCCACATTCAGCGTGCCGGAAGAGATGGTGTTCGGACTGATCGCCGGCGGCGAATATGCGCTGACCCATGCCACCGAAGGCTCGGAAGATGATCCCGACGAAGGGCGTCAGGCGCTCATGGACGTAAAGCTCGGGGCGCGTGACGTGGTGGTCGGCATCGCCGTCAGCGGCCGCACGCCTTACGTGATCGGCGCCTTGAAATACGCGAAGGAAGTGGGAGCCGGCACCATTGCGCTGTCCTGCAATCCCGGCTCTGTCATCGGGAAGATTGCGGACATCGCGATTGCCCCAGTGGTCGGCCCTGAGATTCTGACCGGCTCGACACGGCTCAAATCGGGCACGGCGCAGAAACTCGTTCTCAACATGTTGTCCACGGCCAGCATGATCCGCATGGGCAAGATTTACGAGAACCTGATGGTCGATGTCGCCATCAGCAATCAGAAACTCTTCGTGCGCGCCCAGCGCATTGTTATGGAAGCGACGGGCTGCGATGCCGAGGAGGCGAAGAACCATCTCATGGCATCCGGCAGCGATGTGAAGCTGGCGATCATGATGGCAATCACCGGGCTTGAAGCGCAGGAGGCCCGCGAGGCGCTGGCTGGGGCCGGCGGTTTTCTGCGAAAGGCCATCAACGAGAGACAGCACCAGGCCGCAGGGAATTAGAGCATTCAGCGGTCGGGCCGAAACTGCCCGGTCGCGCAGGACTTCACTGAAGACAAGGGTTTCGGCGCATTCGCCTGATGGCGTCAGGCAGTTCGCCGTTTCCCGGATTGGCAAGCGGGTCTAAAGATAAGCAGATATCGGATGACGGAAGGTTTGAGACTGCAGGGCATCCAATCTTCTCTAGAGGGAGCAAAACATGGGTAAGTCTTTCACGAAAACGCTGGTTTCGACGGTGGCGTTTGCGGTGGCGCTGGGCGCTGCGGGCTTTTCCGCAACCGCATCGGCGGCCACACTGCGCATGGCATGGTCGCAGGATGCGACGGGTCTCGATCCACACAAGCAGACGGCTTTCTCGTCGCTGCGTCTTCTCGAACTCGTTTATGAGCCGCTTGTGCGTCTCGACAAGGACCTGAAGATCATCCCGGCACTTGCCGATTCCTGGGAATTTTCCGAGGATGGCAAGACGCTGAGCTTCAAGCTCGATCCCGAAGCGAAGTTCCAGAACGGCAACAAGGTCGCGGCTGCCGATGTGAAGGCCTCATTCGAGCGCCTGATGGCTGAGGAGACGGGTGCAGCGGCCCGCGCCAACTTCCTGTCCATCGAAACGATCGATACGCCGGACGATACGACTGTCGTCTTCAATCTCTCGCAGCCGGATGTCCCGCTGCTGACGGCCATGACCAGCATCAACGCTGCGGTCGTTCCCGCCAGCGAGATCGAGGCCGGCACCATCGGCACCAAGGCAATCGGCTCGGGTCCTTTCAAGCTTGACCAGTGGGAGCCGAATTCGAAGGAAGTGCTGACGGCCAACAAGGAATGGGCCGGCGGCGAGGTGAAGGTCGATGGCATCAATGTCAGCGTCCTGCCCGACGAGACGGCGATTCTCGCTGCCCTGCGCACCAAGCAGATCGACTTTGCTCTGCTGAACGATCCGCTGGTGGCCACGCTGGTCCCGAACGAGGCCAGCCTGACGCTCGATCGCACGCCGGTGCTCAACTATCACGTTCTCCAGCTCAATCCATCGCGCAAGCCCATGACGGAGCTTGGTGTGCGTCAGGCAATCTCCTGCGCCGTGGACAGGCAGGATGTGCTCGACACCGCATTGCTCGGCGAGGGCAAGGTCTCCGGCCCGCTCACCATGCCGGCCTATGCGAGCGATCCCTCGCAGCTGTTCTGCTACGAGCGCGATGTGGAAAAAGCCAAGAAGCTTATGGCCGATGCCGGCTATGCCGACGGCTTTTCCGCGACCGTGATCGCCGCCACCGGCGAGCCGCCCACGGCTGCCGCCGAAGCTCAGGTCATCCAGTCGCAACTTGCCGAGATCGGAATCAAGCTCGACATCAAGATGATGGAGCTCAACGTCTATGTCGACACCTGGCTGAAGGGCGATTTCGACATGGCCGTGGCGCTTAATGGCGGCCGCGCCGATCCCTACTCCATGTACAATCGCTACTGGACCAAGGCCGGCAACCTCCAGAAGGTCGCCAACTATATCGACGACACGCTGGACGATCTGATGCAGAAGGGGCGCGTTGAAACCGATCCTGAAAAGCGCAAGGAAATCTTCGCGGCATTCGAAAAGCATCTCGCGGAAGTCTCGCCCTGGATCTGGCTCTACACCGCTTACAGCTACACCGCCCAGCAGAAGAACGTGACGGGCTTCGTGCCATCGCCGACCGGGTCGCTGTTCGGCCTGACGACGGTGACGGTTGGCGAGTGATCGCCGGCCATCTTTTCGTGCCGAGCGCCCTCGTGGTTCGACAAGCTCACCATGAGGGCCGTTGAAACGTCGCGCTTTGTGACGTTCACGCGCCAGTCTTCCAGTCGCCCTCTTGGTGAGCTTGTCGAACCACGAGGGCGCTTGGCGGAGACGGGACCATGCTCGTAACCGGGTACCGGAGCACGAGACGATTGCGAATTGAAGGACACGGGGTGAAACCTTCATGAATTATCTGACCCGAAGGCTTCTGACCTTTCCCCTGGTCATGCTGGGTGTATCCATTCTCGTATTCGTTTCGATCCGCCTTGTGCCGGGTAACGCCATCACGGCGATGCTGGGCACGGAAGCGGGGCTCCTGACGCCCCAGCAGCGTGCGGCGCTGGAAGCCTATTTCGGTCTCGACAAGAGCTGGCCCGTGCAATACGGCCATTGGCTGATGGGTGTTCTGCGGGGTGACCTTGGCATTTCCGTCACCTACGGCAAGCCGGTTCTGGATGTCATTCTCGAGCGCTTTCCGCTGACGCTGGAACTTGCTCTGCTGTCGATGCTGATCGCGCTGGCCATCGGCCTGCCCGCCGGCATCTTCGCCGCCACGCGCAACGAAAAACCCTCCGATCTGGGCGTACGAATCCTAGCCATGATCGGACAGTCGACGCCGAATTTCGTCGTCGGTCTTCTGATCATCTACATTCTGTCCGTGGGCTTCGGTGTGCTGCCGGTGATGGGCACCTTCACGCCGTTTTTCGAGAACCCGCTGGAGAATCTGGGGCAGCTCATCCTGCCCGCGCTCACGCTGGGCTTCGCCTTCGCCGCATCCGTAACACGCATTTCTCGCTCCTCCATGCTCGATGTGTTGAGCGAGGACTACGTGCGCACCGCCCGCAGCAAGGGCGTCCCCGCATTGAGCGTCATATGGCGTCATGCCCTGCCCAATGCGCTGATACCGGTCGTCACGTTGAGTGGCGTCGAGTTCGGTTATCTTCTTGGCGGTGCGGTGATCGTGGAACAGATTTTCGCCCTGCCGGGGCTTGGCCGCATGGTGCTCGATGCCATTCTGCAGCGCGATTATGCCTTGGTTCAGGGCAGCGTGCTCTTCATCGCGTTGAACTTCATGATCGTCAACCTGCTCGTCGATCTCGCCTATGCGGTGCTCGATCCGCGCATCCGGCTGGGAGACCGCTGATGGGTATCGTGAAAGCCATCTTCGCCCATCCGAGCGGCCGCATCGGCGGCACCATCGTCGGGCTCTATATCCTGATCGCCTTTCTCGGCATGGCCGGCATCACGCCGCACGATCCGCTGATGCAGTTTCGCGTAGACCGGCTGCATGCGCCAAATGCCGCCTACTGGATGGGGACCGATCTCTTTGGCCGCGACGTGGCGAGCCGTCTCATGGTCGGCATCGGCCAGTCCTTCGTGGTCGCCTTTGCCTCCGTCGCGCTGGCCGCCACAGCCGGTACGGTTCTCGGTCTTGCTGCTGCGTGGTTCGGCAAAGGGTGGGACGGGCTCATCATGCGGGTGATGGACGTGTTGCTGGCGTTCCCGGCCATTCTCCTGGCATTGCTTATCATTGCGGTCGTGGGGCCTGGAACCTGGACCAGCGTGATGGCCATCGCCATCGTCTACACACCCATCTTCACCCGGGTCGTGCGCGGTCCGGCCCTGTCGCTCAAGACACGGGATTTCGTGGATGCCGCCCGCACCTTCGGGTCCAGCCGGCACTATATCCTCACGCGTCATCTCATGCTCAACCTCGTCGCGCCGTTGACCGTTCAGGTAACGCTGGCGCTCGCCTGGGGCCTGCTCACGGAAGCGGGGCTGAGCTTCCTCGGTCTGGGCACCCAGCCTCCCGCCTCGTCCCTCGGCCTCATGTTGAGCGACAGCCGCAACCTGATGGAGACCGCGCCCTGGCTTCTGGTCTTCCCCGGCCTCGCCATCATGATCGGCATTCTGGGCTTCAACCTTCTGGGTGATGCTTTGCGCGACATTCTCGATCCCAAGACGCGGAGGGCCGTCGCATGAAGCCGCTTCTTTCCGTCTCTGGCCTGCATGTCGGTTTTGGCCGCGATCCGAGAGCAAATGAAATCGTCCATGGGGTGAGCTTCGATCTCGCAGCGGGAGAAACGCTCGCCATCGTTGGCGAGAGCGGGTCCGGCAAGTCGGTCACCGCCCTTTCCATCAACCGTCTCGTGGATTTCGGCGGCGGCCGCATCACCGGAGGTCGCATCGATTTCACGCGCGCCGACGGAACCGCGATAGATCTTGCGGGGGCAAGCGAGCGGGAACTGACGAAGATCCGTGGCGGTGAAATCGGCATGATCTTTCAGGAGCCGATGACGTCGCTGAACCCGGTTCTGACGATTGGCGAGCAGATTGAGGAATCCTTCCGCCTGCATCGCGGCCTGACGGGTCGTCAGGCGAAGGCTGCTGCCCGGGACGCGCTTGAGCGCGTGCGCATACCGGACGCTGCCCGCCGGTTGAAATACTGTCCGCATCAGCTCTCCGGCGGCATGCTCCAGCGCGTGATGATCGCCACCGCGCTCTCGTGCAATCCGCGCTTACTGATCGCCGACGAGCCCACCACGGCGCTCGATGTCACCGTGCAGGCGCAGATCATGGCGTTGCTTGCCGAATTGAAGCGCGAGACCGATATGGGCATGATCTTCATCACCCACGATATCGGTCTTGTCGCGGGCATCGCCGACAAGGTCATGGTCATGCAGGCCGGCGAGGCGGTGGAACAGGGCAGCCTCGATGAAATCCTCGACACGCCCAGACATCCCTATACGAAGCATCTCCTGAGCGCTGTGCCGCATTTCGAGGCGGGGCGTGCAGCGCGCAGGGATTACAGCCGTCCGAAGACGCCTGCCACACCGGCGCTGAAGGTGGAGGGACTGACCGTGCGCTTCCCCGTGACGGGTGGCCTACTGCGTCGCCAGACGGGTGCAGTGCATGCGGTCGATGGAGTGGATTTCGACCTGATGCCGGGTGAGACGCTTGGCATTGTCGGCGAGAGCGGTTCGGGAAAGTCCACCACCGCGCGTGCCATTCTCGGCCTCGTGCAGCCGATCCGCGGCGATTTCACCGCCAGCTCGAACGACCCGGCAAAGCCGGAGCGCAATGCCGTGCAGATGGTGTTCCAAAACCCTTACGCCTCGCTGAACCCGCGCCTGCGCGTCGACAGCATTTTGGCCGAACCTGTCGTCGCGTCGGGCCGGAAGGTGGATGCGGAAATCAAGCAACGCATGGAAATGCTTCTGGATCGGGTTGGTCTGCCCAGGAATGCGCTGGAGCGCTATCCGCACGAGTTTTCCGGCGGGCAGCGCCAGCGTCTGTGTATTGCACGCGCCCTGATGCTCAACCCGTCCGTTCTGGTGCTGGACGAGGCGGTTTCAGCACTCGATGTCTCCGTTCAGGCCAAGGTGCTGGAGTTGTTGGTCGATCTGCAACACGATTTCGGCCTCGCCTATCTCTTCGTCTCGCATGACATGGCGGTGGTGGAGCGCATCGCGCATCGCATCGCGGTGGTTTATGCAGGCCAGATCGTGGAAATAGGTGATGCAGCGGCGATCCTCTCGGACCCGCGACACTCCTATACGAAGAGTCTTATCGCGGCAGTACCCAGTATCGACCGGCGGCGCGAGCATTTTACGCTCGATACGCGCCAGGTGCCATCTCTGGTGCGTCCGCTCGGCTTCGAACCGCCACCCGCTGAGTGGCGCGACATCGGTGCCGATCACAGGGCGCGGCTGGAGGCTTGAGCGGGATGGGCGGAGCAGACGCGTCTGATCATCTCGAAGAGCGCTTTGAAAGAGCCTTCGAGCCGGTGGCAGAGGCCGTTGAGGCAGGCCGCATTCCGGGTGCGGTGCTTGGGCTGGTGGATGCTGCCGGAACGAGGATGCTACGGGCCGTAGGCCACGCCCAGACGGTTCCCATGAAGCGCGCCATGGCGGTCGACAGCTGGTTCGATCTTGCTTCGCTCACCAAGGTCATCTTCACCACGCCGCGCATTCTCGCCTATGCTCAAGCCGGGCGCATCGATCTCGATGCACCACTGATCTCGGTTCTGCCGGATCTGCGTCAGTATGATGCAGGCGCCTGGGAACGGCGCGTCACCTTCCGCGAATGCCTGGGTCACCAGACGCCATTCCCCTCCGTGGAGCCGATCTACACCTACGGCCGCGATCCCGAGCTTCTGCAGGCCTTCATTCTCCAGAGGGAATGGCGCAGGCTCGAAAAACCTGTCTATTCCGATATCAATTTCATCCTTCTGGGGTTTGCCATGGAACGGCTGGAGGGCAGGCGTTTGCGCATGTTCGACGCCGGTCCGGGCTTTGCCTTTTCCGCCCCGCCGGAAAATTGCGCGGCGACGGAGGATTGCACCTGGCGCCACCGCATCCTCTGCGGCGAGGTGCATGACGACAATTGTTCGGCGCTGGAAGGTGCTGGCCATGCCGGCCTGTTCGGCCTGGCGGACGCGATTCTCGGTTTCGCGCACGACCTCATGCGCGGTGACGCGGAAGGCGACGTGGCAGTCTCGCTCATGCGCACCCCGCTTTCTGAAAAGCGTACCCATGGCTGGGAACGTCCTTACGAAGGATGGTCGGGCGGCGCGTTGTGCAGCGCCGGTACGATCGGCCATACCGGTTTCACGGGGACCGGGCTCTGGATCGATTTCGAGCATGGCCGTGCCTGGACGCTTCTGACCAACCGCATTCATCCCACACGCCATTTCGACAGCGGCATCGCCACTCTCCGCCAGATGGTCGGAGACCGCATCAGCCAAGCCTAGGAGAACATCATGGGACAGACTTTCGAACCGATCTGGGCCGTTGGCCTGATGACCGGAACCGTCCTCGACGGCAATATCGATGTGGCGCTCCTGAAAACCGACGGCGAACGCATCGAAAGCTTCGGCAAGTACACGCTGGCACCTTATCCTCGCTCCACCCGGGATCTCCTGGAAGAGACATTGCAGGAGGCGCGCGAATGGAATTTCGAGGGAGATGAGCCGGCTATATTTCGTGAGGCCGAAGAGGTTCTCACGCGCGCCCAGTCGCAGGCCGTCCGCGATCTGGTGGAGAGCGCGGGCCTGAACATGCAGGATATCGGCATCGTCGGTTTCCACGGTCAGACGGTGCTTCACCGCGCCCCGCAGAAGGGGCGCATCGGCGAGACCCGCCAGCTCGGCGATGGAGCGTTGATGCATGCGCTTTTGGGCTGCAAAATTGCCTATGATTTCCGCTCCGCGGACATGCGGGCTGGCGGTCAGGGCGCGCCGCTTTCAGCGGCCTATCACGCCGCCCTTCTGCGTGACGTGGATCGCAGCGGCGAGACGGCAGTGCTCAATCTCGGCGGTGTCGCCAACATCACCTGGTGGGATGGCGCGGACGGCGTCATTGCCTTCGATACCGGCCCCGCCAATGCGCCGATCAACGATTTCGTGAAAAGCCTCGGGCTCGGCGAGATGGATCGCGACGGCGCGATGGCGCTTGCCGGCAGCGTCGACGAGGCCCGCCTCGTTGAACTCCTGAAGCATCCCTATCTTTCCGCACCCTATCCGAAATCGCTCGACCGTTTTGATTTTGGCGCCTCCATGGCCGATGGGTTGGACGCATTGACCGGTGCCGCCACGCTGACGGCGTTTACGGCTTCCGCCGTGGGCAAGGCGCTGGATCTTCTGCCACACCGTCCGCGCCGCCTCATCGTCTGCGGCGGCGGTCGCCATAATCCGGCGATCATGAAGATGCTGGGGAAGCGCGCCGGTGTCGAGGCAGTGCCGGCGGAAACCGTTGGCTGGCGCGGCGATGCGATCGAGGCGGAATGTTTCGCCTTTCTCGCGGTTCGCGTGCTGCGCGGCATGCCGATCAGCTTTCCCACCACGACGGGGGCACCCGAGGCTTTGCGCGGCGGCAGGGTTGCGGACTGATTATTCCGCGCGCCCTGCAAGCTTTTTCTGGAGGAAAGTCCGGCTGCGGCCCTCGGGAAAATCGGCAAGTGCTCCGAAGGGTTCGTAGCCCTGCCGCATATAGGCTTTCAGCGCCTGCGGGTTGAACGTGTCGATGAAGGCGCCGTGGCAGCCGCGGGTGATCGCCTCCGCCTCGGCTTCCTCGAGCATACGGCCCGCCATGCCTTCCCCACGCAGCGCCTGCGACACGAAGAGCCACTGGACATAAAGCCAGCCCCAGGCGGTGTAGCCGGAAAGGCCGGCAAGCACCGTGCCCTCGTCGTCACGCACGAAGATCGCCAGCGGCATCTTGCCTGAAGCCCCGACATCGCTGTCGTTGAAATCGGAAAGGCTGCGTTGCAGGAAGTCGAGATCCCGCGCCATGGGCGCAGCGGTTTTTTCCAGGGTGAAAGCCATGCGGTGATATCCATTGGTGAGCCAACTCGCATATCGCAGATAAGCATGTGCTCTGCCACCGCAAACCGGAGTCCGGACTTGCCGCTGGCGATGGGGGCGTCGTAATCAAGATATGTGTGATTTGATTGCCATGGGGAGGACTGGATGCAGGAAGATGTTCGCGGCGCTCGGATTCTGACCATCGTCCTCAACCCGGCTGTCGACTATTCAAGCCGCACGGAGGTCGTGCGGCCCACGCGCAAGGTGCGTGTCTCGCATACGCGCCGCGATCCGGGCGGTGGCGGCATCAATGTGGCAAGGGTGGTGGGGCGTCTGGGCGGCAATGCGGAAACGCTTCTGATGGCCGGTGGCGAGATCGGCGCGCTTCTGGAACGGCTCGTCCGCGAGGAGGGCATTGCCTGCCAGACCCTTCAAATCTCGGGGCAGACGCGCATCGGTTTCACCGTTTACGAGGAAAGCACGGGCCTGGAATACCGCTTCGTGCCGGAAGGGCCGGTCGTTGATGAGGCCGAGATGGCGGCTTGTCTTGAAGCCATCGAGAACCACGAAGCCGCCTATGTGGTGGCGAGCGGAAGCCTGCCCGCAGGCGTGCCGGACGACACCTATGCCTTGATGGCCGAGCGCGCGGCGCGGCGCGGCGCGCGGTTCGTCCTTGATACTTCGGGCGCTGCGCTGCGCGCCACGCTGGAGAAGGCGCGTGTCTTCATGGTCAAGCCGAGCCGCGAGGAACTGGAGCAATATGTTGGCGAAAAGCTCGATGAAGAAGGGCTGAAGCACGCGGCGCTCGAGATCGTCGAGCGTGGCGCCGCTGAATTCGTTGCCGTGACGATGGGGGCCGATGGCGGCTTGCTCGTCAGCGATAAGGGTGTGCTGCGCGCGCCTGCCGTTCATGTGCGTGTGCGTTCCGCCGTCGGGGCGGGCGACAGCTTTGTCGCCGGCATGGTGACCGCCCTTGCCCGCGGCGATGCGGTGGAAGCGGCCTTTCGTCTGGGCATTGCAGCGGGTGCTGCCGCCGTAATGACGCCGGGCACCGAATTGTGCCGCCGTGACGATGTGTTCGAGCTGCTTGGCAAGGTGGCGATGCAGGATGCGCTTTCGGCCATCCCGTAACCGGGCTTGGCTTCTTTCGACATTTGACCCGTATCAAGGCGAGGTCTTCATCGCTGCTTCATCCTGCCGCATCGGGAGCAATTCCAGCCGGAGCGATGAACAAGCAGGATATGACCAAGCCGGTATTTTCAGCGCAGGACGTTACCAAGGTCTACCGCAGCGGCGATGTGGAAGTGCATGCGCTGCGCGGGGTCAGCCTTGAGCTTTTCGAAGGCGAGATGGCGGTTCTGCTCGGTCCGTCCGGCAGCGGTAAATCCACATTTCTGAACATCATGGGCGGGCTGGATCAGGCAACGCGCGGGACGGTTCGCTTCCGCGATCTCGAGCTGACGGCCTGCTCCGAAAGCCAGCTCACCCGATACCGTCGCAATCACGTCGGTTTCGTTTTCCAGTTCTACAATCTGATCCCCAGCCTCACCGCCTGGGAAAATGTGTCGCTTGTCACCGAGATCGCCCGCGATCCGATGGATCCTGGTGAGGCGCTGGAGCTGGTCGGTTTGAAGGAGCGGATGCAGCATTTCCCCGCCCAGCTCTCGGGCGGAGAGCAGCAACGGGTCGCGATTGCCCGCGCCATCGCCAAGAAGCCCGAAGTGCTCCTGTGCGACGAACCCACCGGCGCCCTCGATTCCAAGACCGGCATTTTCGTGCTCGAAGCGCTGTCGCGCATCAATCGCGAGCTGGGAACCACCACGGCCCTGATCACGCACAATGCGGGCATTCAGCGCATCGCCCACCGGGTGTTTTCCTTCCTCGATGGGCGCATCGCCGAAACGCGCGTCAACGAAACCCGCATAGAGCCGGCCGATGTCACCTGGTAGCTTTCTCGGCACGCTCGACCGCAAGCTGCTGCGCGATCTCGCACGCATCTGGAGCCAGTCGCTGGCGATTGCCCTGGTCATGGCCTGCGGCGTGGCCACGCTGATCATAGCGCTCGGTGCCTATCGCGCCCTGGAGGAAACGCGATCCGCCTTTTACGATCGTTACCGCTTCGCTCATGTCTTTGCGAGTGTCACGCGCGCGCCATTGAACCTGCGCGCGGCAATTGCGGGGTTGGACGGCGTGAGCGGCGTCGAGTTGCGCATCGTGCGTCCCGCCGTGCTCGACATGCAGGGCATGGCGGAGCCGGCCACGGGCGTTGTCGTTTCCATTCCCGATGTGGGGGAACCCGCCGTCAACCGGCTCTATATCCGCTCCGGGCGTCTTCCCTCGGCTGTCCGCCGTGGTGAGGTTGCCGTCAGCGAGAGTTTCGCGACAGCCCACCGCATGGAGCCCGGCAGCACGTTCAGCGCCCTGATCGACGGCCGCAAGCAGACCCTGACCGTCACGGGTATCGTGCTGTCGCCCGAATACATCTATGCGCTTGCACCGGGCGACATGGTTCCCGATCAGCGCCGCTTCGGTGTTTTCTTCATGCCACGGACCGTGCTTGCGGGCATCGCGGAAATGGACGGCGCCTTCAACGATGTGGCTCTCCGCGTACGGCGCGATGCAAAACCGGCCCAGATCATCGATGCGCTGGACGATCTTCTCCGTCCCTATGGCGGCAGAGGCGCTTATGAGCGCGCCGATCAGATGTCGCACGCGTTCCTGGACAACGAGTTGGTCCAGTTGCGCGCCTCGGCCATTGTCGTGCCGCCGATCTTCCTGTTCGTCTCCGCTTTCCTGGTGAACATGATCCTGTCGCGGATGATCGCCCTGGAGCGCGAACAGATCGGGCTTTTAAAGGCGCTGGGTTACGGCCGCGCGGCCATTGCCGGCCATTATGCAAAACTCGTGGTGCTCATCTGCCTGTGCGGTGTTATGCTCGGCTTTGCCGCCGGAAACTGGCTGGGGTTCGGTCTGACCCGGCTTTATGCGCGTTTCTTCTCGTTTCCGTTTCTCATCTTCCCGCAGAACGCGGATCTTTATCTCATTTCGGCGGGCATCACGGTTGCGGCGGCATTGGCCGGCGCAACGCGCGCAATCTGGGGTGTGGTCGCCTTGCCTGCCGCAGTGGCCATGCGCGCGCCCGCCCCAACCCGTTATCGCTCGGTTCTGGCGGGTGGGCGCTTGCTGCATCTGTTGTTTTCGCAACTGACGGTCATGGCATTGCGCCACCTGTTCCGCTGGCCCGCGCGTTCGGCGCTCACCACGCTGGGCACCTCGCTGTCCGTCGCACTCCTGGTGACGGCTCTGTTCTCTTTCGATTCCGTCGACTTCATGGTCGATACCGTCTTTTCGCGCACCGAGCGGCAGCATGCCACGCTGACCTTCGGCAACGATCGCTCGCCGCGCGCCTTGCAGTCGGTGGAAAAATTGCCGGGCGTCCTTCGCGCAGAACCCTTCCGGGCAACGGCAGTCAAGCTGCGCAACAAGAACCACGAAAGGCGCATGTCGATCCTCGGATTGCCGGCGCAGACCGACCTGCAACGGATTCTGGATCTCGATCTGCAACCCGTTCGCCTGCCGGAGCGCGGCCTGCTCGTTTCCGAGCGCGTTGCAGACGTTCTCAAGCTGGGGCTCGGCGATCGCGTGGAAGTCGGTCTTCTTGAACATGGCGGTCGCAGTGTTTTCGTGCCCGTCACCAGTATCGTGCAAAGCTATGTCGGATTGACCGCGGTGATGGACATTGGCGCGCTCGACCGCCTCATTGGCGACGGGCGGCGCATTTCAGGCGCTTACATTTTGGCCGATTCCAGCAAGCTGGAAACACTTTATCGCGCAGTGAAGCAGACACCGGCGATTGCGGGCATCGCCTTGAAGGAGATTTCCCGCAGCCGCTTTCGCGAAACCATCGGCGAGAACATCTCCATCATGATGTCGGTCTATGTCGGACTTGCGGCCATCATCACCTTCGGGGTGGTCTACAATTCGGCGCGCATCCAGTTTTCCGAGCGCGCGCGCGAATTTGCGAGCCTGCGTGTACTGGGTTTCACACGCGCCGAGGTATCGGCGGTCCTGGTGATCGAGCTCGCCCTGATCGTATTGGCTGCCCAGCCGCTCGGCTGGCTGCTGGGATATGGATTTGCCTGGCTCGTTGTGGAGGGATCGCAGAGCGATCTCTTCCGCATTCCCTTCATCATCGAAACATCCACCTTCGCGGTTGCAAGCCTTGTGGTCCTTGGCGTTGCCGCGATCTCGGTGCTTTTCGTGCAACAGCGTGTCAACCGGCTCGACATGGTGCGGGTCCTCAAGACGCGGGAGTGACAGAATGAACCGCAACTGGATCAAACCTGCGGGCCTCGCGGCCGTCGCCATCGCCATCGTGGGCGGCTTCGTCTATGCGCTGCGCGAAGAGCCCGCTTTGGTCGACACTGCTCAGGTTTCCCGAGGCCCGATGCAGGTAAGCGTCCGCGAGGAAGGCGTGACGCGGGTGCGCGAGGTCTACACCATCTCCACTCCCATTGCGGGTCATCTGGCGCGCACCCTTCTTGAGGAGGGAGACCGTGTGGAGGCTGGCCGGACGGTCGTTGCTTCCATTCATCCGCTCGACCCGCCGCTGATTGACGAGCGCACCAAGGCCGAGCTTCTGGCAGCGCGCGATGCGGCCGAGGCGGCTGTGCGCATTGCCGATATCGAACGTGTCCGTGTGGAGACGGCATTGCGCCTTGCCCGCGATGAGCTGGAACGTGCGCTGAAGCTGCATGGTCCCGGCATCATTTCGGAAAGCTCCATGCAGAAGGCCGAGAACGAGGTCGATCTTCTGGAAGCGCAAGTGGATGCGGCCACCGCGACAATCAACCTGCGCAAGGCGCAGCTGGCAAGCGCCGAGGCAAGCATGATGCAACCGACTTCCGCCGAACGCGGCACGGAAGGCTGTTGCGTCAATCTCCACGCTCCTGTCGATGGCGTCGTCTTGCAGATGCTGGCCAAGAGTGAGCAGGCGGTGGCAAGCGGATCGCGGATCGCTGAGATCGGCGATCCGCAGGATCTGGAAGTCGTTGTCGATCTCCTGTCCTCCGATGCCGTGCAGATCGCGCCGGGGGCAAGAGCTCAGGTCTCCGATTGGGGTGGAAGCGCGGTGCTGGCCGCGCGGGTCAAGCGCATCGATCCCGCAGCCTTCACGAAGGTCTCCGCGCTTGGCATCGAGGAGCAGCGCGTCAATGCGGTGCTCGAACTGGAGGACAGGGATGCTCGCCTTGGCCATGGATATCGCGTGTTTGCGGAGCTGGTCGTCTGGGAAAGCGGCGATAGTCTGCGCGTGCCGATCAGCGCTCTTTTCCGTGCAGGCCGGGAATGGCGCGTATTCGCGGTGAAGGACAACCGGTTGAGGGAAGTGTCGGTCACGCTCGGTCACATGAACGACGAGATAGCCGAACTCCTCTCCGGGCTGGGGGAAGGGGAGACGGTGGTTGTGCATCCCGGCGACACGCTGGCGGAAGGCTCGCTGGTCGCGCCGCGTGGGCAGGAAGGTTGAGAAAGGTGATCGGCGATGCCTGATGGAGCAGGTGCTGAACCGGGATGGGAGCGGATAGCCAGCGCTCCCTTCGATGCGGATATCGAGCTTGCCGTGATCAATGAGGACGGCGAGGCGATGCTCGCCTTTCCTTGCCGGCGTATGCCGGACGGCTGGGTGAATGCAGTCACCGGCGAAGCCGTCGAGATTCACCCCACCCATTGGCGGGTCTGGGAGACAAGCTCACAAAGGTGATGGGTGAAGTTTGCCGCCCGCGATGCACTTTGCAGTCAGGCGGTTTACCTGACTGCAAAGTGCGCTTGTATCGAGCGTTCAGACTGCCTCAGCGTGCGACGAAGGTGGGCAGGCTGGGCTCCGAAGTCAGCGAATGCGTGACACCACCGAAGATGCGCTCGCGCAGGCGCGAATGCCCGAAGGCTCCCATGACAAGCAGATCGGCGTCATTGTCGCGCGCATGCCTTGCGATCACCTCCGCAATGGTATGTCCGGAGGAGGGGAGCCGGTCGATGGTGACCTTGGCGCCGTGGTGAGCGAGATAGGCAGCCAGATCAGCACCCGGTTCCGCCCCGTTCCCTTCATCGCCTGCTTGCGGATCGACCATGACGATATGCACATCCTCCGCCACGCCGATAAGGGGCAGTGCCTCGCTCACGGCTCGAGAAGCTTCGAGGCCCGAATCCCACGCAATTACCACCGTCTTTGGCGCAAGGCTTGGCGTGGCTCCTTCGGGCACGATGAGAGCTGGCTTCTGCGCAGCGAAGAACAATCCGTCGAGAACGAGTTTCTTCAATGTATGGGTGGCACCGAGTTCCGGGCCGATGAGGGCAAGGTCCGCATAGCGCGCACGCAGCCCCACCACATCGTCGGCGGATGCCTGTTCGCAGTAAACGGGATTGACCTCTGCGGATATTCCTTCCTTGGCAACCAGCTGGCGTATGGCGGTCGCTCTTTCGGAAAGGATCCCCATGTCCCGCTCGCGCTCCTCCGCCCAGATGTCGGAAACGGCAGCGCCATATTCGCCGATAGGCGGCGGCGCGGCGAGCGCGAGAACCATAACGGCTAGGTGCGCGCTGTTTTCGCGGCAGAGTTCCATAGCCTGTTTGATATCGGAATCGGACTGTTCGACACCGACCACACTCAGAATGGTCTTGAAGCTCATTTTGATCTCCTCGCGCATTTTCAGCCGGAGCGCTGTTGCTCCATCTCTGAATGATGCCGCCATATAAAAATCTCGTGCAATTCAGGCAAAACGAAGCCTGCCGGAATTGCTCCATGTCGGGCAAAGACACATCCAGTTTAGGGCGCTGCGAGCTCTCCGCCTTGCGCTGGATCAAGTCAGTGGGGCGCTTGCAGGCTGCCGGATGGGCGGATGCGCAAGGCGCGCAAGGCATTCAGAATGACCGCGACATCGATCACTTCCTGAAGCACGGCGCCTTGCACGGGGGTGAGATAGCCGACTGCGGCAGCCACCATGCCGGCAACCGAGAGACCGATGCCCGCGGCGACGCTTTCCAATGCAATGCGCCGCGCGCCATGCGCCACCTCAAGGCCGGGAAGCAGCCGGTCGAGGTCGTCAACGAGGAGAACGACATCGGCGGCTTCCGCGGAGGCCGCCGCCCCGCGTGCCCCCATCGCGACGCCGATATCTGCGGCTGCGAGCGCCGGCGCGTCGTTGACGCCGTCGCCCGCCATCATCACCGGGCCGTTCTTGTGCTCGGTGAGCACCAGTAGAACCTTCTGGTCGGGCGTAAGCTCGGAGCGAATGGCGTCGAGCCCCAGTCCGTGGGCAACGGTTTCGGCGACATCGCGCCGGTCTCCGGTCGCAAGAAGTATCCGTTCGACGCCCGTGCGTCGCAGACCGTCGAGAAAGGTGCGCATGCCGGGGCGCAGCGTGTCTGCCATCACCAGATGGCCTGCAAGAACGCCGTCCACCGCCACCGCCACCACAGCGGCACCTGGCGTGCGCATAGGCCGGTCCGTGACAGGATCGGCCGCAATGGAGTTCATCACGAAGGCGGGGCCACCAACCACGATCCGCCGTCCGTCGACCAGGCCGATCACGCCTTCGCCCGCCGCTTCGTTCGTTTCCTGCGGAGGCGGCAAGATGGTTCCCCGGTCGCGTGCATCGGCGACGATTGCCTGCGCCATGGGATGTTTCGAAGCCTGATCCAGTGCCGCCGCGAAGTAGCGCACCTCGTCTTCCTTGAAGCCGTTGCGCACATCCACCGATACGATCTGCGGACGGCCGTTGGTCAGTGTGCCGGTCTTGTCGAGGATGATGGTTTTGATCTGCGCCATCGTTTCGAGCGGCTTGGCGCCCTTGATGAGGACGCCGTAATGGGCTGCACGCGAGAGGCCTGCAACAAGCGCTACGGGTACGGCGAGAATGAGAGGGCAAGGGGTTGCCACCACAAGCACGGCCACCGCGCGGATCGGATCGCCGGTGAACCACCATGCGCCGCTTGCAAGCACAACCGTGATAAAGAGAAACAGCAGCGAATAACGGTCCGCGAGACGCGACATGGGCGCCTTGGAGCGTTGCGCCTCCTCCACCAGCCGCACGATGCCGGCATAGGTGCTTTCCTGCGCCCGGCGCGTGGCGCGCATGTCGAACGCTTCGCCGGCATTGGTCGAGCCGCTCATGATCTCATTGCCGGCAGCAAGGCTCACAGGCATGGATTCCCCGGTCAGGGCGGACTGGTCGAGAAGCGCCCGCCGGCTTTCGACGATCCCGTCGACGGGAGCGATATCACCCTGGCGGATCAAGAGCCGGTCGCCCGGTGCAAGCGCGTCGAGCGGCACATCCTCAAGCTTGCCTTCCCGATAGCGCGTTGCTGTACGCGGGACGCGTTCGAGAAGTCCGCGCATTTCGCGCCGCGCCCGCCCTTCGGCAAAACCCTCGAGAAACGTGCCGCCTGAATACATCAGCGCCACCACCGAAGCGGCCAAGGCCTCGCCGAAAAGCAGCGCTGCGGACATCGACAGGGCGGCGATGATGTCAAGTCCCACTTCGCCACGCCGCAGGCTGGCGACGATCTCCACGATGAGCGCCGCAAGCACAGGTACGACCCCGAAGGTCCAGCAAAGCCGGGCTGCGCGCTCGAAACCGGAAAAATGCAGTATGAGTCCCGCGAGGAGGCCGCAAAGTGCGAGGCCAAGAAGCGCGGTTTTGAACCAGTCGCGGGCTTGTCGATCCATGGCGCTCCATCCTGTTGATTTTCCGCAGCGAAGCGGAGCCGGACTCCCATCCGCCGGCAAGGCGCCCACTCCGTCAGGACAGGCACCTTACCTTGAATGAGTAGCAGTGGCCTTGCTGGCTGGTCCAGCATCATTGAGCGGGCAAATGAGCACAGCGTTGCGAAAGCGCGCGGATAGCAGGAACGCGCGATCCTGAGCCGCATAAATCAGGTGAAAACAGCCCCATCCTTCCCTGCGGTCGTTTTCGCGAGACGGTGAAATGCTTTAAAGCCGGCGCGATATCTCCATCGGGACGCTTCAATGCTTGAAACCATCTCCCCCATGGGCGGCAATGAGCCGCTCCCGGCCTACCTCGCGCGCCAGAAGGATGCCGATGGCGCGGCCGCCATCGTGCTTGCATTGGCACGGGCGCTGCCCCCGCTTGCCGACAGGGTGTCCGCCGAGGCGTTGCGAGGCGAGCCCGGAGCGGTTGTCGGTATCAACAAGAGCGGCGACGAACAAAAGGCTCTCGATGCGGAAGCCCACGATCTCATGATCGATGTTTTGCGCAGGGCTGGTGTCCGTCAGGTACTGTCCGAGGAGGCGGAAGAGGTTATTCATCTCAACGCCGAAGGGCGTTTCGACGTGGCGATCGACCCCATAGACGGATCGGGGAATATCGGCGTCGGCGCACCGCTTGGCATGCTCTTCTCGATTCTTCCTGCCGCGGAGGGCGGCTTCCTGCGTTGCGGGCGGGCGGTCGTTGCGGCCGGATATGCTTCGTTCGGACACTCGACGGATATCGGTTTCAGCCTGGGCGAGGGCGTTACCATTGCCGTCTTTGACCGTTCCGTCGGCGATTTCCGGGTGACGCGTGAGCGTCTGCGGCTTTCTCCCTCCACGCGCTCTGTGGCTTACAATGCCTCCAACGAACGCCATTGGCCTGAGGGGCTGCAGCGCTATGTGCGCGATCTTCTTGCGGGCAGGGAAGGGCCGCGAGGCAAGGATTTCAACATGCGCTGGCTGGCCGCCGCCGTGGGCGATCTGCATCGTATTCTGCTGAAGGGCGGGGCGTTCATGTATCCCGCCGACGGCCGGCCGGGCTATGCCAGAGGGCATCTGCGGCTCGTCTATGAGGCGGTCCCCGTCGCCTTCCTCATGGAACAGGCCGGTGGGCTCGCCACGAATGGTCGGACGCCGATACTGGACCTTGTGCCGGATGAATTGCACGCGAAGACGCCGCTTCTTTTCGGTGCCGCCGAGGAAATCGAAACGCTTTGCGCCTATCTGGCTGCCGACCCCGCACAACTGTAGGGGCCGGCATAGCGCGCCTTATTTTCCGAGTTCGATGGAGCGCCTGCGCGCCGCCTCCACAGCTTCGGTGACGAGGTCGAGCAGGCGGTTATCGCCCATCAGGATGTTGAGGGCGGCAGCCGTTGTTCCGTTCGGGCTGGTCACCTGTTCGCGCAGCCTGCCCGGTTCCTCGTCGCTTTCCTTGGCAAGGTTCGCCGCACCATAGACCGTCTGCATGGCGAGAAGCTTCGCTGTATCCTTGGGGAGGCCCGCTTTCTCACCCGCTGCCGTAAGGCATTCGATGAAGTGAAATACATAGGCGGGGCCGGAGCCGGAGACCGCAGTCACCGCATCCATCAGTTCCTCGTTTTCGATGGTCGCGATGGCGCCGCTCGTTGCAAGCAATTCGCTGGCGAATTGCTTTGCCTCTTCGGTCACGTTGCGGTTGGAAAAGAGCACCATCATGCCCTTGCCGATGGCTGCCGGCGTGTTCGGCATGCAGCGCATCACGCTGGCGTGGCGTCCCAGCATCTCCTCGAAACCGGCAGTCCCGAGGCCCGCGACCACGCTGATGAATGTCGCCTTGCCCGTGTGGCTCGCATAGGCTGGCGCAATGTCACGGATGATCTGCGGCTTCACCGCGAAAACGATGAAGCCGGCGCTGGGAGAAACTTCGTCTGCCTTGGTGGCGGTGTTCACGCCGAGAGCGGCAGCCCGCTCGCGCAGCCCATCATTCGGTTCCACCACGGTGGTGTCGGACGCGGCGAGCTTGCCCGAGGCGATCCAGCCTTTGAGCATCGCATACCCCATATTGCCGCAACCTACGAGAACGACCGACTTGCCCATTTTAAATCTCCCTTGCTGATCGCGCAGGATTGCCGCGCATGAAAACGTATTGCAACAGGCCGCATGCATTTCGGACATGTTTCCTGGAAATAGGGCCGAGCCGTCTCTCAGCGGGCGACACGGCTCGGCACGCGGAAACGCCCTGTGAGCCTCAGGCCAAGGACAGCCATCACGAAAAACATCCAGACGGGATCGGCTCGTCTGAAGAAGAAGCTTTCCAGAAAGCCGTTCAGAAGGGTGAAGGTGACGATCATCATGAAAAGATCGGCCATGAACACGTTTTCGCGGTAAAGCGGTGTGCGCCAATAGTCGCGCAAAGGGGTGACGACGAATGTCACCAGGGCGATGGCAAGTGCCGGCAATCCCATGGCGATGGCGAGATCGAGATAGGAATTGTGCCCGTGAACGATGCCGCGAATGTCCCATGAGCGGTCGAATGGCTGGTCTGACGTCAGGACGACATCCGTCAGCCAGAAACTTTCGAACCCGTAGCCGCGCCAGGGGTGCTGGGCGATCATCTCCCCCATGAATTCCCAGAGCGCCGTACGGCCCGTATAGGTCAGGTCGGGCATCATATGGTTCGCAAGCGCCTTCACCGGCTCGATGAACACGATGCCAAGGGTCGCCACCCCCGTTCCGACGAAGGCGATGGCGACGGCAATCGGCACCAGGGCCCGCAGACCGAACATGCCGGGCAGGATCACCAGAAGTCCGGCAAGCGGAACCGTTCCTGCAGTTGTCTTGGAGCCGGTATGCGCAACGAAGATCATGGCGAGGATGAAGATTGTTCCTCCGCTGACGCGCCAGCCGCGCCGCCAGAGATAGATGCCGACAAAAGACAGGGAGGCCATCACCGGGCCGGCGATGTTCTTGTGGGTGAAGACGCCACGCCAGAGGCCGGCATGCTGAAACTCGACCTCGCCGCCCTGGTGGATCGCCTCGTTCGGAAAGAGCACAAGCCCTGCGTAGGAGAGGCCCAGGATGGCACAGGCTGAGACCATCAGTACGCGGGAGAATGCGTCGGCATCGCGGGGCAATGTCAGCACCGCCGCCATGGAAATGATGCCGATGATGGAGAAGGCCGCACTGCGCATGGTGGCGGATGGCGCGGGTGTGTTGAGGATCGACAGGAACAGGAAGCCGAAGAGCAGCAGCCACCAGGGGCTGAGAAGTGCGGAAAGCACCCGCCGGTCGGTCAGCGTGAACAGCGAGGCGAGCGAAAGCGCGCCAAGCGTTCCGAAGCCGAGCTGGTTGACGATGTCGCCGCCCTGGCCGAGCAGCTGTGCGCCGGCGGGCTGGAAGGGGCGGAATGAGATGATGAGCACGCTGAGGATCACCGTCGCAATAACGGTAGCCGGTTGTCCGGTCGCCACGAGACGCGTGACGAGCGGCGCCTCAATTCTTCTCGGGTTCGCGATACTGTTCATTGGCATAGCCGAATTCGGCGAGCACGCGTCCGAGCCCGACATAGACCGGATACATGGCCGTGGAGAGCGACCCCGTTGCAAGGAGCCGCCGCAGCCCCCTGATGGGTGACAGACCGAGAAGAGCGAGGCTTTTGGCAAACACCTTTGCCGGGCCGAGCGTGTCGTCCGCGCGTTTGCGCTTTTCAACGAGCGTGGAAATCACGCCATTGCGAAGCGCCCTGGCTCGGATCCAGTCTGGCTCGACCCTGCGTGCCGGAACGATCTCCTGGGACACGGCCTCTGCGCTCCACGCCAGGGTGAAGCCGTCTTGCGCGGCCCGGCTCAGGAAGTCGGAATCGCCCCCGCCCATGAAATTGAATTTCAGGTCGAGAAAGGGGTGCGGCATCGCCTCCAGCACCTGCCGGGAAATCATCAGATTGCCCGACGAATAGAGCGCGCCGACCCGTTTCGTTTCATCATAGGGAGGGGCGAAGACCGGATGCGTCGCCCAGCGCGCATGTTGCGGCGCTGAGAAGACGGGTGCCTGAGGCCCGCCAACGATGTCTGCCTGAAGTTTTTCCGCCGTTGCGCAAAGCTGTTCCAGCCAGTCGGGCGAGGCGATCTCGTCATCGTCGATCACCGCAAGATAGCGAAATCCCGGGAATTCCTCGAGCGCTGTTTCCCAACCGGCATTATAGGCGCAGCAATTGCCGCGCTGATGCGCGATGAGCACGAGACCGTTATAGGTGCCATTGGCAAACAATGGTCCGACCGTCAGCGCACCCTCGCGCTTCTCCGCTTCATTTTCCATGACGATGATGGCAAAGCGGCGACGGGTTTTCTGGGCAGCGAGCGAATTGAGCGTATCGAGAAGCTGTTGCGGTCGCCTGAAGGTGGGCACCGTAATGACGCATTCCACCGTGTCCGCCCTCAGGTCGGGCGTGCGGGCAACGATGGAAACGGTCTTTTTCACAGCAAGATCGGTCAAGGCGGCGTTACACTCGTTAGCGCATCCGTCTGAAAACCAGTATCGCTTTTCAGAAAGCACAATGCGCAAATTCAACAACCTGCAGTGTCAATTGCGCGCCAAGAGGACGCATGACGTTGCAAGCCCGCCCATAAGGCGCGATGTCGATTAAGGTCGCGTTAAATACCTTTCATCGTTACGTTGGGAAGCCGGCTTTAATTGCTTCGAAGTGCTTTCCATGCACGTACGCTTAATCAAGAGTTCATTGCTCTTTGCGAGAACAGTTCGCACAGGAAGTGAATCATGCATTTGATCTTTGCGACATCCATGGTGCCGGACGGCGAGCCCAAGAGCGGCTACGAGATTGCCAATGCGGCCATACTTGGCGCGTTTGCGCGCGCCGGATGCCGCATAAGCATTGTCGGCTTCGCATGGGAAGGACGCAAATCAGCCTTGCCGGAAAACGCGGTGGTGCTGGGCGCGCTCGATCCGCGCACGCAAGGGGCTGGTCTTTCAGAGAAATTCCGCTGGCTTGCCACTGCATTTGCAAGTGGATTGACGTTCTCTTCCGCCAAGATGCGCCTGGTTTCGCAGCGCGAGGTTCAGTCCGCCATTGAAAAGCTCGGACCCTATGACGGTGTGATCTTCAACTCCGTGCAGTTTGCCGGGGCATTCCGTCATGTCTTCGACGGGCAGCCGAGCCTCTATGTTGCTCACAATGTCGAGCACCTCTCGGCAGCGCAAAGCGCCAACGCGGCCAGAAGCCCGGTCGAACGCTTCCTGTTTCGCCGTGAGGCACGTTTGTTGCGTCAGCTTGAAAACGACATGTGTTCGAAAGCCCGGTTCGTCTACACGCTGTCGCAGGAGGATCGTCTTCTCCTCAACATATCCGACGATGAACGCTCAGCGGTTCTGCCGCTGGTCTCGCATGGCCCTTCCGGCGCCTCTGCTACTCGCGATACCGTTTATGATGCGACCTTGATCGGCACGTGGAGCTGGGCGCCAAACCGCATCGGTCTCGACTGGTTCCTGCAGGAAGTGGTGCCGCACCTGCCCGAAGATTTCGCCATAGCGATAGCAGGCGATGCGCCTCCTTCGCTGCAGGCTGCCTATCCGCATGTCTCGTTTGTCGGTCGCGTGCCGGACGCCATTTCCTTTGTACGCTCCGGTCGCGTGGTGCCGCTGATCAGCCGGGCTGGAACCGGCGTGCAGCTCAAGACCATCGAGACGTTCGAACAGGGGCTGCCTTCCGTTGCCACCAGCAGCGCCTTGCGTGGCATTTCATACAAGCCGGAGAATTGCATATTGGCCGATGACCCGCAGGACTTTGCCGAAGCCCTGGTCAAGTCAGCCGCTGGAGCGCCTCGCGATGCCGACGGCAGCGCCTTCCACGCAGCGCAGCGCGCCGCATTGGACAAGGCTGTGTTGCGCGGACTTGTAAAGGCCGGTTTTGCTCCCCAGAGGAAAGCCGCATGACGTCGATGCCGCAGAATGCGGCCTCTGCCGAATTTCCCGAACGCGACATTCTTGGAACAGCCGTCACCGCAATCAGCCGCGACGAGGCCATTGCCTTGCTCACCGGTCGCATTGCTGAACGGCAATTCACGCGGGTTACGTTTCTCAACGCGCATAATGCCAATGTGGCTGCTGCCGACCCGGATTTTCGCTTGGCCCTCAGGGACTTTATCGTGCTGGCCGATGGTGTGGGCGTCGATATTGCTTCCAAGCTCCTCTACGGCGAGGCGTTTCCTGACAATCTGAATGGCACCGATTTTGTGCCGCAATTCCTGGTGCGCCATCGCGAGCGGTTGAAGGTCGGCCTCATCGGCGCGCGTGCCGAACATGGGCGTGCGGCAGCGGCAAGGCTGGCGGTGCTCGCTCCCCAGCATGAGGTTGTTTTTCTGCATGACGGGTTCTTCAGCGCTGCGGATGAATCTGCTGTTTTGGAACAAGTGGCCGCTTTTCATCCGGACTTGCTTCTGGTCGCCATGGGCGTGCCGCGTCAGGAAATGTGGATTCATCGGGCGGTTGCTCCCGGCCATGCGACTGTTTCCATGGCCGTGGGCGCGCTTTTCGATTTTCTGAGTGGTGCGGTCCCGCGCGCTCCGGTTTGGATGCGCCGACTTCGGCTGGAATGGCTTTTTCGCCTCGGACTCGAGCCGGGGCGGTTGTGGCGCCGTTATGTCGTCGGCAATCCCCTGTTCCTGGCGCGCGTCGCGCTTCAGCGTCTGCGTGGCGGGCGTGGTCGCTGATGGTTGCAATCGTCACCCCAAGCTATGCTGGCGATTTCGAGCGGTGTCAGCTCCTTTGCCGTTCCATGGACAGGTTCGTTGCAGGGAACCCACGGCACTACATTCTGGTTGCCGGCCATGACGTTGCCCGTTTTCGTGCGTTCGAAGCGCCGCACCGGATAATCATTGACGAGCGTGATCTCCTGCCGTCATGGCTTCATGCCGTGCGTGATCCCACAAGCATGTTTCGGCGCCATATGTGGTTGAGCACAAGGCTTGCGCCGCTGCGGGGCTGGCACGTGCAGCAGCTGCGTCGGATCGCAATTGCGCAAAAGCTGGAAGAAACCGCCCTCGTTTATTGCGATTCCGACGTGGTCTTCCTGAAGCCGTTCGATTGCGCATCGTTCTGGCGCGATGACAGGTTGCGGCTTTATCGCCGCGACAATGCGCTGGCCAGTCTCAGCGGCACCGATCACCGGGAATGGACCATCAATGCCGGGTTTGCATTGGGTCTGCCCCCTGAACGGGTTTCTCTGCATGATTACATCACGACCCTGATCGCCTGGCGGCGCACTGCTGTGCTTGGGATGATCGCGCATATCGAGGCGGCTCATAACCGGCATTGGATCGAAGCCGTCGCGATTACCCGCAAATTTTCCGAGTGCATCCTTTACGGACGTTATGTCGATGAAGTTCTGGATGGCGTCGGCCACTTCCATGACGACCGTGAGCTGTGCCGGGTCTATTGGTCGGGGCCGGGATTGGACGAAACCGGCCTGCATGATTTCGTTGACGGCATGGAACCCTATCAGGTGGCCATCGGCATCCAGTCCTTCACGGGCAGCAATCTGGATGCGCTCAGGAAGCTCATCGGCTGAGGCTTCTTGCGGCCCGGTGGAGAGATCTGACGTCCACACACAGGCGGAAAAACAAGGGAATGCAGCGAGGCAGCGTTCCCGTAGAGTGGTGAACCGCTCCAAATCGCGACTTGGTCCTTTGGGTTCGCTCAGACCCGCTTGGCAGGTCGCCGCAATGCCCAATAGGTGAGAGCGGTCGATACCAGATAGAGAAGGGCAAAGACCAGGTTCAGCGAAAGCACGAGCGATTTCACGTCCAGGAAGGCCGTAAGCGCAAATGACAACAGCGCCGCCTTGGCCCCTGCCAAAAGTGCAAGATTGATCGCGCGCAGGAAGGTTTGCCCACGTGCGAACAGAAGTTCGGCCTGGTATTCCGTCAGGTTGCGGAAGCCGGGAACGGCGAGCGCCAACATTACGAGCGGGGCGGCCTCCGCCACATTGCGTCCAAGCAAGGTCGGGTAGATCGTCAGGACCAGAGCAAGGCTCAGCAACGCCAGTGTCGATACGGCAAACACACCGCCCTCGATACCGAGGCGCAGCTTCATCCGGCTGAGCATTTCGGGCGCTCGCATCATCCGCTGCACAAGCAGCATGGAGAAGGAGCGAATCGGGATCGCCGTCAGATCCACCAGACGCATGATGATGGCGTAGATGCCGGCCATCTGCGCGCCGCCGATAGCGAGCACCAGAAGCTTGTCGAGCTCCATCTGTATGTAGAAAAGGATTTCGGCCCCGGCGACATAAAGCGCATCCGAAAGCCTGCGCCAGTAAAGGGTGGGTCTCAGCCGCAACCTCTGTCGCGGGCAGAAGAAGGCGAGCGCGATCAACAGCGAGGCGGCGTTTGCGGTGAGATAAAACAGGCTCCAGTTGAAGAGGTTGGGCACCGCAACGAATGCGAAGAACACGGCGGCAAGCGCGCGCATGGCCGTCGCGATGATGACGAGCGTTGCGGCGCGGCCGAACCGGTTGAGGCCATTGTTGACGACGATGATTGTTTCCGCGAGGCGCCAGATCAGGGCTTCGGCGGCAACGATCAGCGCGAAAGGCAGCCATGGCATGTCCGCTGCGAAGAAGACGAGATACATAGCGGCGCTGGCGAGCGCCAGAAGCGGCAGGGATATGAACGCAAGCAGGATGAAACCAGCCGCATAGGTACCAAGCAGGCGCGGCTTGACGGTGGCGATGCGGTAAAGCGTAGCCGTAAAGCCGAGAGCGAGGATGCGCGACAGCATGACGCCTGCGGCCGAGGCGGTCGCAAAAAGCCCGAATTCCGCAATTGAAAGCGTGTTCGCCAGCAACACGAAATAGGCAAGCGAAAACACCAACCGCCCCGCGGAGCCGCTGATGGCAGCAAAATAGTCCTTGAGCACTTTTTGCTGGTTTTTCACGAAGCCGGCGATGGAAATGGCATGACCCCCAAAAAAGCGTATTCGTGCGAGCCATACACTGCAAAGTTTAATGCGCCGTTCCGGCCGGGGAAGTCTTTCCGATATATGCGCCGACTATCTATTCGGCAGAAGCCTTGTTAACCTTTTGTTACCCGTGCCTATTTAGTTTGGATTAACATAACTGCGGGCTTATGCGCCCGCTTCACGCTCATCAGTGGAAGCCGCCAGCGCCATGTTCGACGCCGAAGATCCAGGAAAGAACGGGCCACGCCGCAGCGCGCGCAATCGCTCGCTGCTTTCATTGGGCGGTGCGCGGGAAATACCGCGTCAACGACGCTCCGATTCGGCTCTTCTGGCGCTCTCCGCCGAAGAAGAGCACGACAGGCTGCGCGAAAGCGCCGAGGCGGCAGAAGCGCACTTCCGCAGGATGGAGCAGCGGCGGCGTCACGAGGAAGAGCAGGAGCTTGCAGATCGCCGTGCGGCCGGATCGCGGCCTCGGCAGGTGGCACAGTCCGATCGTGATTTCGAGGAACCGGCAAAGCCGTCTCTCAGAAACCGTGTCCTTGACCGTCTCTTTCCATTGCCGGAACCTTCAGCAACCCCGCGCCGGCGCGAAACGATTCGTCCCGAGCCGGAAGCACGGCCTGTAATGGACCGTCCGAGCTCTCAGGAAGAGGCGCTCCGTCCGTCCAAAAGCATGTGGAACGAGTTGCCGCCACAAGCGCGCGAGCGGCGTGCCGACAATGGCCACTGGCGTCCCCTGATCGATCCGGCGCGGGTCATTTCGGGGATATTTCGCGCCAAATGGCTGATCCTCTTCACCACGATAGTGGGAGCGATCCTTGGGGTGATGGTGGCGCTTTCCACGCCCAAGAGATATTACGCCGCGACGGATCTCCTCTTCGATCCGCGCGACCTTCAGATCGTCGAGCGCGATCTTACGCGCGGGGGTCTGCCGTCCGATGCCACGCTTGCGCTGATCGAAAACCAGGTCAGCATCATCACCTCCGGCACGGTATTGACGAAGGTGGTCGACAGGCTCGAGCTTGCCGACGATCCAGAATTCAACGGCAAGGGCGGCAGCATGCTTGGCACGCTGGCAAGCCCGCGTGCCTTGATATCGGCTTTGATCAACGGCAATGGCGAGGAGGATGCGGCAGCGCGCCATTCGATTGCGGTCAACAATCTTGCTGAAGCGCTGAATGTAAGCCGTAACTCGAAAACCTTCATCATTACGGTTGGAGTGACGACGCAGGAGCCCGATAAGTCCGCACTTGTCGCCTCCACGGTTACCGATGTTTTTCTGGAGACCTATGGCGATCTTCAGTCAGCCACGGCAGGCCGGGCCAATCGCGAGATCAACGAGCGCCTGGTTTCATTGCGCAGCGAAGTGGAACAGGCCGAGCGCGCCATTGCCGAATTCAAGACCAAGAACGACATTGTTGACGCGCAGGGCCGCCTGATCGCCGACGATGAGATCGTTCGCCTCAACGAGCAGCTTTCCACGGCCCGTGCCCGCACTTCCGAGCTTAATGCACGCGCTGCCGCTGCCCGCAATCTGGACCTCGATCAGGTCCTGGGCGGGGCTCTTCCCGAGCAGGTGGCTTCGCCGGTCATGACGGAACTTCTGGCGCAGTATGCGAGCCTCAAGCAGCAGGCAAGCCGCCTTGGCGTTCGGCTTGGACCACGTCATCCTGACCGCCAGTCCGTGGAAGCGGAAGTCTCCGGGGCGCGTGACGAGATCGCCCGCGAACTCCGTCGGGTGATCGCCTCCAACCAGGTGGAGCTGCAGCGCGCCGTACAGGTCGAGCAGGACCTTGCCGCACAGCTTGCGCGCCTCAAGGTTCAAAAGGGCGATATGGAAGGCGAACGGGTGACCTTGCGCGAACTGGAGCGTGAGGCGGCAGCCAAACGTTCGGTCTATGAGGCATTGCTTCTGCGCGCCCGCGAGACAGGCCAGCAGGAAGGGCTGAACACGGCCAATGTCAACATCATCTCGAAGGCTTCGCCTCCGCTCGATCCTGTCGGGCCGTCACGGTCTTCCATTGCCATTGCCGGCATGTTGCTCGGTTTCATGGCTGGCATTGGTCTTGGCGCGGCGCGAGGGGCGATGCAGAGCCTGCGCGAGACCATGAATGATCGGCGCGGCGGACGTATCCCGCCCGGCAACGGCGGCGGACATATTCCGCCCGGAGATAGAGGCGGACGGCGCCAGCCTGAACCGAAGCGCCGCGAGCCGGATTATGACGAGCGTTACGCTTATGATGACGAGCGTCATTCCGATGAGGGGCCGGGTGCTTATGCGCGTAGCCGGAATCGCGATCGCGATCTGATGCAGCCCGATGCCAATCTCGCCGCCTTGAGGGATGCCCGCCGGCATATGGAAAATGAAGAGGACGCAGCGGATATGCCGCTCGATGAGCTCCATCATCGGTTGAGAGAGGTGCGTGAACGCGTTGAACGGCTTGCCGGACATCGCGCGGCTGGCGGGCGCTACTGAACTCTTTGCAGCCAGGTGGCTTCACCTGACGTCATGAAAGACAAAAGGATCAAGCGCCATGCGCCCGGAAGGGCGCACAGCGCTCGGGAATTTCCAGAAGTGTATATTTGCTGCCTTGTGACCCAATCGCCGATTGCGGTTTGGGGTGATTGCCTTTATGCGTCCGAAGCTCGAAGAAGCCGGGGCAGGCCCGGTCCATGCGCTGGAGCGTTCGCTGTCTGAAACACCCTCCGGCGTTTACCGGAGAAAAGCATGGCCGAGATAATCGACGGAAAATCCATCGCGGAAGATGTGGTCGCCAAAGTCAAGCAGGGTGCTGCCGCGCTCTCGCAGACCGGCGTGGTGCCGGGGCTTGCCGTGGTGCTGGTCGGCGAAGACCCGGCCAGTCAGGTCTATGTGGCTTTCAAGTCGCGGCGGGCCAAGGAATGCGGTTTTCATTCCGTTCAGCACACATTGCCCGTTGATACGGACGAAGACACGCTGGTGAAACTGATCGAGGAGCTGAACGTCGACAAGGCGATCCACGGTATTCTCGTGCAATTGCCCTTGCCGGCCCATATCGATGCGGGCCGCATCATCCAGACGATTTCCCCCGACAAGGATGTGGACGGCTTCCATTTCATCAATGTCGGCAAGCTGGGCACGGGCGAGCTTGGCACGGCGTTCGTGCCCTGCACGCCTGCCGGCGCCATGCTGATGCTCGAGCGCGTTCGCGGCAAGGATCTCTCCGGCCTGAATGCCGTCGTGATCGGTCGTTCGAACATTGTCGGCAAACCGATGGCCAATCTGCTTCTGGCGGCCAATGCCACGGTGACGATTGCGCATAGCCGCACCAGCGACCTGCCGGCCATCGCGCGCACGGCGGATATTCTCGTTGCGGCGGTAGGTCGTCCGGAGATGGTTCGCGGGGACTGGGTCAAACCGGGTGCGACGGTCATCGATGTCGGCATCAATCGTATCCCCGCTCCCGAAAAGGGAGAGGGCAAGACGCGGCTTGTTGGTGATGTGGCCTTTGCCGAAGCGAGCGAGAAAGCTGGCGCCATCACACCCGTCCCCGGCGGCGTTGGCCCTATGACGATTGCCATGCTGATGGCCAACACGCTGACTTCGGCCTGTCGCAGCGCCGGCATCGAGCCACCGGTTCTCTGAGCGAAAGAAAGCGGCCGGGGGAAGCGATTATCACCCCCCGGTTCTTTCTTCTCACATGCGTTTCAGAAAACGGATGCGCCCTGGTCTGCCCGTCCGGCCAGTTGCCGGAAGCCCGCGAAGAGTTCGCGCCCCATGCCGAACTGGTTGCCCGATAGATCGGCCTCGGCATTGTCGCGGGACGCCAGTTCCGCCGCACTGATGAGAAGCTCCAGCGTTCCCGCTTCTGCATCGAGGCGCATCGGGTCGCCGTCGCGTATACGTGCGATCATTCCGCCGTCCAGCGCTTCGGGCGTCACATGGATTGCTGCCGGCACCTTGCCGGACGCGCCCGACATGCGACCGTCGGTAACGAGTGCGATCCGGCGTCCACGGTCCTGCAGGACGCCGAGTGCGGGCGTCAGCTTGTGCAGCTCCGGCATCCCGTTGGCCTTCGGCCCCTGAAAACGAATGACCGCGATGAAATCGCGGTCGAGCTCGCCAGCCTTGAACGCGGCCTGCATCTCTTCCTGCGAATGAAAGACGAGGGCAGGCGCTTCGATCACCCGGTGCTCGGGTTTTACGGCGGAGACCTTGATGATCGATTTGCCTAGATTGCCCGAAAGCACGCGAATGCCGCCGGTCGGTTGAAATGGCTTTGCGGCAGGCGCCAGAACCTTGTCGCTACCGCTTTCTCGCGGTGCCGGTGTGCGGGTCACCATCCCGTTGCCTGCGAGCTTGGCTTCCACGGCGTAAGGCCGCAATCCTTCGCCCCAGATGGTGCGCACATCCTCATGCAGATACCCGTCGTCGAGAAGTTCGCGGATCAGAAAGCCCATTCCGCCTGCCGCGTGGAAGTGGTTCACATCGGCAAGCCCGTTGGGATAGACGCGGGCGAGAAGCGGCACATGCTCCGAAATTTCGGCAATGTCGTCCCAGGTGAGTTTGATACCGGCCGCCGCCGCCATGGCGATGAGATGCATCGTGTGGTTGGTGGAGCCGCCCGTGGCGTTGAGGCCCACAACGCCATTGACGATGGAGCGTTCGTCGATCATCCGCCCCACCGGAGTGAACTCATTGCCGAGCGCGGTGATGGCAAGCGCCCGTCTGGCGGCTTCCTTTGTCAGGGCCTCTCGCAACGGCGTGTTGGGATTGACGAAGGACGAGCCGGGCGTATGCAGGCCCATGATCTCCATCAGCATCTGGTTGGAATTGGCCGTGCCGTAGAAGGTGCAGGTTCCCGGCCCGTGATAGGACTTGGATTCGGCCTCCAGAAGCGCAGCACGATCCACCTTGCCTTCCGCAAAGAGCTGGCGCACGCGCGCCTTCTCATCATTGGGCAGGCCCGAGGTCATGGGGCCGGCCGGAATGAACACGGCGGGCAGATGGCCGAAGGTGAGCGCCCCGATCACCAGGCCCGGTACGATCTTGTCGCAGACGCCGAGATAGACGGCCGCATCGAACATGTTGTGCGAAAGGCCGATGGCCGCCGCCATGGCGATGACGTCGCGTGAAAAGAGCGACAGCTCCATGCCCGGCTGGCCCTGCGTAACGCCATCGCACATGGCGGGTACGCCACCGGCCACCTGCGCAACACCGCCGGCCTCGCGGGCCGCGTCCTTGATCAATGCGGGAAACGGTTCGAAGGGCTGATGCGCAGACAGCATGTCATTATAGGCAGTGATGATGCCGATATTCGGCACACGGTCGCCGGAAAGCGCTGTCTTGTCGGCAGGCCCACAGGCGGCAAAGCCGTGAGCGAGATTGCCGCAGGACAGCACGGAGCGGTGTACGGCCTGGCCGGCGGCGGCCATTACCTGTTCGAGATAGAGTTCACGGCTTGCGCGCGAGCGTTCGCGAATGCGGGCTGTGACGGCTTCGATTTCTGCTCTTGCGGTCATGTGGCTTCCTTGCTTGCTGTGCACTCGCGAGGCGGGCGCTGGCATCGGAAAAGAAAAGCTTTTCAGCGCAGCGGCGCCCAATAGACATGCGCGGGGTTCTGCGCGGCGGTAAGCACGGCCCCGATGGGTGAGGCTGGACCTGCCGGCATGGCAAGCGCTTCCTCCAGCGTCTCTTTCTTGTCGTCGCCCTCGATATGCACGACCAGCATGCGAGCGGTCGAAAGCTTGTCGAGGGACAGGGTAAGCCGTGGCTCGCCGGCGCTGCGCGCGCTCACGGCGAGTACCGACGGACCGCCTTCCCGTGCTGAAAGCATGTCGCCGATATCGGCTGCATCGGGAAAGAAGGATGCGGTGTGCCGGTCCGCACCCATGCCGAGCACCACGACATCGAAAGGAGAAGGCAGGCTGCCAATCGCTTCGTTTGCCTCTGCCGCTGCAGCTTCGGCATTGTGGCAGGGGCTGTAAAGCCCGATGAACCCGGCTCGCGCCGCCTTGTTCTGCAGAAGATGGCGCGTCACAAGCCGGGCGTTGGAGCGTGGCGAATCTCCCGGCACGAAACGCTCGTCGACCAGTGTCACCGTAACCTTGTTCCAGGCAATGTCGCTGCGCGAAAGCCGGTCGAAGAAATGTGCGGGCGTGCGTCCTCCTGAAACGGCCAGAACCGCTTGCCCCCGTTCTTCCACGCCTTTTGCCAGCGTCTTGGCGACGCTTTGCGCAAGAGCGTCGGCCAGCTCTTCGGATGAGGCAAACCGGTGCCAGGTTGGTGTTGGAACCATGTTTATATGCTTTCGTGCCAGGTGCGCCCGTCACGCTCGATGAGAGCGATGGAGGCGGATGGTCCCCAGGTGCCGGCCGTATAGCCTTGCGCGGGCTGCTGATTGTCATCCCAGGCCGCAAGGATTGGATCGATCCAGCGCCACGCGGCTTCCACCTCGTCGCGGCGCATGAAGAGAGTCTGATTCCCGCGGATCACATCCATGATGAGCCGTTCATAAGCATCTGGGTTGCGGACATTGAAGGACTGGGCGAAGCTCATGTCGAGCGGAATATGCCTCAGCCGCATGCCGCCCGGGCCGGGATCCTTGATCATGATCCACTGCTTCACGCCTTCATCCGGCTGCAGGCGGATGACGAGCTGGTTGGCAAATACCTTGCCGGCGCCATCTCCGAAAATGGAGTGCGGAATGGGCTTGAACTGGATGACGATCTCCGAAACGCGCGTGGCAAGCCGCTTGCCTGTGCGCAGATAGAACGGCACGCCTGCCCAGCGCCAGTTCTCGACTTCTGCCTTGATCGCAACAAAGGTTTCCGTATCGCTCTCGCCGCTATCGAGTTCATCGCCATAGCCCTTCACCGCGCCGCCATTGGAAGCGCCGGCACGGTATTGTCCGCGAACGGTCATCTTCTCAGCATCCGCCGTGCCGATTGGCTTCAGGGCGCGCAGAACCTTCAGCTTTTCATCACGCACCGTGTCGGCTTCCATCGAGGAAGGGGCTTCCATGGCCACGAGGCAAAGGAGCTGGAGCATGTGGTTCTGCACCATGTCGCGCAACGCGCCCGCCTTGTCGTAATACCCGGCGCGCCCCTCCAGACCCACGGCTTCCGCCACGGTAATCTGGACATGGTCGATATGTGCCGAGTTCCAGAGCGGCTCATAAAGCGCATTGGCAAAGCGCAGCGCCATGAGGTTCTGCACCGTCTCCTTGCCGAGATAGTGGTCGATACGGAAAACGTTCTGTTCGTCGAACACCCGTCCGATGGCATCGTTCAATTCGCAGGCCGAGCTGAGCGAACGCCCGATGGGCTTTTCGACGATCACCCGGGCGGTCGCGGTGGAAAGGCCATGCTTGGAAATCTGCCCGACGATGTCGTCGAAAAGGCTGGGCGCCACCGCCATATAGAAGGCGCGTATCGCATCGCTGTCGCCGATTGCGGTTTTTAGTTCCGCAAAACCCTCGCCGGACTTGGCGTCGGCAGGCACATAGGAAAGCCGCTTGAGAAAATGTGCGAGTTCCTTTGGCTCGATATCGTTCTTTGCGACATGTTCGTGGATGGCTTTTTCGGCAAAGGCGCGAAACTCGTCGTTCGAGAGCTTTGTGCGCGAAGAGCCGATGATGCGGGTTGGCTCGCTGAACTGGCCGGCACGCTGGCGCTGGTAAAGGGCGGGAAGAAGCTTGCGCTCGGAAAGGTCGCCCGTGGCGCCAAACACCACGAGATCGAAGGGATCGACCGGTATGATCTGGCTCGTCATTCTTGCTCCGCTGACCTTTGCCTTTTTGCAGTTGCTATAATCTAATCGATTTAATAACGCCAGACTCGATTTAACGCCGCAGGGCGCTGAAATGCCCGGCGTGATGTCGCGGCGGGCCCCGGCCGCGGTTCACGATTGCTTTCAGGCATGGCTGCGCCAACATGCATGGTGCATTGTGCCTTGACATAGTCTCGCATGGCGGGTTTCCCATGGGCCAAATCGCGAGCATGGCTCGAACCGAAAGAATTTTAAACCGGAGCTTCAGGGATGGGCACCCATTTTTCGCGCAGCGTCGCCGAGGGCCGCGCTTTCATGCAGATCATCGACGGGCGTCCGGTCGACGCGTTGTCGGGCGAGCGCATTGACGTCGCATCCCCATCGGATGGCAA
Source organism: Nitratireductor indicus C115 (assembly GCF_000300515.1). Classification (GTDB taxonomy): domain Bacteria; phylum Pseudomonadota; class Alphaproteobacteria; order Rhizobiales; family Rhizobiaceae; genus Nitratireductor; species Nitratireductor indicus. Next base: position 62,194 of record NZ_AMSI01000014.1, on the reverse strand, counting down.
GGTGTTTGCGTCGATTCCCGCATCTGGCGAGGCCGATGTGGACCGTGCCGTGAAGGCTGCACGCCATGCTTTCGATGAGGGGCCGTGGGGGCGCATGCCGGCTGTCGAGCGCGGTCGCTGCCTGACCAGGCTGTTCCAGCTGGTTGAAAAGAACGGCGAGGAGCTGGCCGCTCTGGAATCGCGGGATACCGGCAAACCGATCCGCCAGGGCAAGGCAGATGTGACGGCAACCATGCGCTACTACGAGTTCTATGGCGGCGCGGCGGACAAGATCCACGGTGACACCATCCCCTTCCTCGAAGGGTATACGGCGCTGACCTTGCGTGAGCCGCATGGCGTGGTCGCGGCCATCACGCCATGGAATTATCCCATGCAAATTCTTGCCCGCGTCGTCGGCGCTGCCCTTGCCATGGGTAACACGCTGGTGGTCAAGCCTGCCGAGGATGCCTCGCTCACCACGCTGCGCATCGCAGAGCTGGCGCTCGAAGCGGGTATTCCCGCTGGCGTGTTCAACGTCATCACCGGCTATGGCCGTGCGGCAGGGGCAGCGCTCTCCGCCCATCCGTTGATCGACTATGTCACCTTCACCGGCTCCCCCTTGACCGGAACTGCCATCCAGCAGGCCGCCGCCGTCAACAATCGCGGCGTGACCATGGAATTGGGCGGCAAGTCACCCCAGATCGTCTTTGCCGACGCCGATATCGATGCGGCAATTCCCGTGCTCGTCAACGCCATCATCCAGAATGGCGGCCAGACCTGCTCGGCGGGCAGCCGCGTCCTGGTGGAAAGACCCGCCTATGAAAAAGTGGCGGCGGCACTCGCAGAGCGCTTCGGCGCATTGGTCGCCGGTCCCCACGATGCCGATCTGGACATCGGCCCGCTCATCAACCCGGCCCAGCGCGACCGGGTCGGCGGCTTCATCGCCGCCGCGCAGGATGCAGGCATCCCGTTGCTTGCGCGCGGCACCGTTGCGCCCGACGCGCCGGAAGGCGGCTATTATCAGGCGCCGGCATTGTTCGGAAATGTCGATCCGGATGCCGCACTTGCTCAGGAGGAAGTCTTCGGTCCCGTCCTTTCGCTCTTCCCATTCACCGACGAGGCGGATGCGGTGCGGCTTGCCAACAGCACGGAATTCGGTCTGGTCGCCGGTGTCTGGACGCGCGACGGCGCCCGTCAGCACAGGGTTGCCAAGCGCGTGCGCGCGGGCCAGGTTTTCGTCAACGGTTATGGTGCCGGTGGCGGCATAGAATTGCCGTTCGGCGGTTTCAAGAAGTCGGGTCACGGGCGGGAAAAGGGCTTTGAAGCCCTGTTCGACATGTCCGCCACCAAGACCATCGTTTTCAATCACGGCTAATCTCACAGGAATTCATTATGGCAAGACTTGCTGGCAAGGTCGCCGTCATCACCGGCGCAGCATCCGGTTTTGGCGCGGGAATGGCGAAACGTTTCGCCGAGGAGGGCGCGAAGATCATCGTTGCCGACCTCAACGCCAAAGGTGCGGAACATATCGCAAGCCAGATTGGCGAAGCGGCTCTTCCGGTCACTGCGGACGTTTCCATGAAGGCTGATGTGGATGCCATGGTCGATGCTGCCATGCAGGCCTTTGGCCGTCTCGACATCATGGTCAACAATGCCGGTTTCACGCATCGCAACGGGCCGCTGATGGAAGTGGACGAAGAAACCTTCGACCTGATCACCGCCGTTAACATGAAGGCCATCTATCATTCGACGCTTGCCGTTGTGCCGATCATGGAAAAGCAGGGCGGCGGTTCCATCATCACCACGGCTTCCACCGCCGGCCTGCGGCCGCGCCCCGGCCTCACCTGGTACAATGCGTCCAAGGGCTGGGCGATCACGGCCACCAAGTCGATGGCGGTCGAGCTGGCGCCGAAGAACATTCGCGTGAATTGCCTGTGCCCGGTCGCCGGCGAAACGGGCATGCTGGGGCAGTTCATGGGCGAGGATACGCCCGAAAAGCGCGCCCAGTTCCGGGCTTCCATTCCGCTGGGGCGCCTGTCGACCCCGCTGGACATTGCAAATGCCGCACTCTGGCTGGCTTCCAGCGAGGCGGAGTTCATCACCGGCGTGGCTCTGGAGGTGGACGGCGGGCGCTGTATCTAGCATTTTGCAGCCAGACGGCACGTCTGGCGCCTCAGAAATGCGGTTGGACAAGCATTTTGCAGCCAAGCCTGAGCTTGGCGTCGCAGAAATGCGGTAGGGTATGAATTTTGCAGCCGGACGGCACGTCTGGCGTCGACAGATGCAACCATTCACCTCAAGCGCGGTGATGCATTGCAATTTCCGATTCGGAAGACGGGAACCGCTTCCCGTTTTCTGAATTGCCCATAACCGGGGTGGTGAGGTTCTTCGTCCCGGATCATCAAAGAGGGGCGAAAGCACATGACCTACGAGCAGATATTCCTGTTTTGCCTTCTCGGGATTGTCTTCGCCTTCCTTGTCTGGGGTCGTATTCGTTACGATCTGGTCGCCTTTGCCGCTCTCATCATAGCCGTGGTGGGGGGCGTCGTGGATGCGCACGATGCCTTCATCGGCTTCGGGCATGAGGCGGTGGTCATCATCGCTCTGGTGCTGATTGTCTCCCGAGCCATGATGAATGCGGGTGCTGTGGAACTCATTTCCCGCTTCGTCTTATCCACGGGCCGCTCGCTCTCATCGCATATTGGCCTGATGGCGGTGGTTGGCGCGGGGCTGTCGGCGGTCATCAACAATGTGGCGGCCCTGGTCATGCTGATGACGCTCGACATCGAGGCCGCAAAGAAAGCCAGGCGCCCGGTTTCCCGGTCGCTTATGCCGCTTTCCTTCGCAACCATTCTGGGTGGCATGATCACGCTCATCGGCACCCCTCCGAACATCGTCGTTTCCGAGTTTCGCAACAGGGCGCTGGGCGATTCCTATTCCATGTTTGATTTCTCGCCCGTCGGTCTCGTTTGCGCGGCCGCCGGCATCGCCTTCGTGGCGCTGTTTGGCTGGCGATTGATCCCCAATGCGGGGCAGGCCGATGTCGAGGAAGAAGGCGATGCGGGCCTGTTTGTTGCGGAGGCTGGTGTCAAGGAGAAGTCGAAGGCGCTCGGCAAGCCGGTCAGCGATCTCTATCCATTGGCCGATGAGCATGATGTCACGATCCTCGGCCTCGTGCGCCGCGGCAAGCGTCTGCCGGGTTTTGCTGCCGGCGAAGAGGTTCGCAAGAGCGATCATCTCATCCTGGAAGGCGATCCGAAATCCATTGAGGCATTTATCGGTGCTGCCGAACTCGATGCGCCGGGGGCTGAAAAACACGGCGGCCTTCGCGGCCAGTCGCTGGTTCTGATCGAAGCAATCGTGCCTGACAGCGCACGCATGGTGGGGCGCACCGCGCTCGATCTTCGCCTTCTCTACCGCCGCGGCGTCACGCTGCTTGGCGTCTCCCGCCAGGGCAAGCGCTTTCGCGAACGGGTTCGCAAACTGCCTATCCGGGCCGGCGATGTGGTGCTCCTTCTGGGGCCGGAAAGCCGGGTGGCTGATGCCGCCGAATGGCTTGGCGTGCTGCCGCTGGCGGAGAAAAGCCATACGGTCATCCAGCGCGGCAAGGCGTTTTTCACCATGGGCGTTTTCGCCGCTGCGGTGGCCAGTTCCGTCATGGGGTTTGTACCGCTGGTGATTGCTCTGGCCGCTGCAGTCGCCATCTATGCGTTGTTCAACGTGGTGAGCGCGCGTGAGGTGTATGAATCGGTCGAATGGCCGGTCATCGTGCTTCTTGCATCGCTTATCCCGCTGGGACTGGCGCTCGAGGATTCAGGCGGAACGCGTTTGATCGCGGAAGGTATCCTGTCGCTTACCGGTTCCCTCCCGGCATGGGCCATTCTGACAATCCTGATGGTCGTCACCATGACGCTGTCAGACTTCCTGAACAATGTCGCAACGGCCTTGATCGCCGCTCCTGTCGGCCTGTCGGTCGCCAATGGGCTGGATGTTTCTCCCGACCCGTTTCTCATGGCGGTTGCTGTTGCGGCCTCTTGCGCGTTCCTCACGCCCATTGGCCACAAGAACAACACCATCATCATGGGGCCGGGTGGCTATCGTTTCGGCGATTACTGGCGCATGGGCCTGCCGCTTGAACTCCTGATCATTGCAGTGGCGGTGCCGGCGATCCTGTTCTTCTGGCCGCTTTGACATGAAGTTCAAGGTGCGAGGACACGCTTCCTTGCTTGCCCGATTTCATGCGGATGACAGGCGGGTCTAGATTCTGTCGCGCAGCGCGTACCAGTTGAGCGCCAGGAACATCAGGATCGGTCGCATCATGCGTCCGCCGGGAAAGGGCGGGACTTTCAGGTCCTCGAAGAGCTTCAAACGATCCCGGTTCCCGATGACGGTCTCAGCATAGAGACGGCCCACGAAGTTGGACAGCATGACGCCATGCCCGGAATAGCCACCAACGGATATGACATTGGGCATCACCTCCCGCACGAACGGCTTGCGCGGCATGGTTATGCCCACATAACCACCCCAGGCATGGGTGATCTCGACATCCTTCAATGCCGGATAGATTTCGGCAATCTGCCGGCGGATATGGGTCTGGATCGCCTTGTCCTCGCCGGGGGCGTAGATCTCACGCCCGCCAAACAGAAGCCGTCCATCCGCCGAGCGTCGGAAATAGCGCACGACGAAGCGTGAATCATCGACCGATTCGCCGCCGGGAAGAACAGGGCTGTCTGCACCAAGCGGCACCGTTGCTCCGATGAAGGAGCCGATGGGCATGACATGGGCTGCACTCACCGGCTCCAGCCCGTTCCCATAGGCATTGACCGCGACCAGGCATTTCTGCGCACGGATCGTTCCGTGCGCAGTGGCAATCCGCACCTCGCCGCCTTCGGAGACAATCCCCTTTGCCGGGCTGTTTTCATAAAGCTGGGCGCCGGCCTTTTGCGCCGCGCGCGCCGTGCCAATGACGAGCTTGAGCGGATGAACATGTCCGGTTCCAGCATCGCGAATGCCGCCGAAATAAAGGCTGGACCCCAGCCGCTCCTCCGTTTCGCTCCGCTCCATGAAGGTCAGATGCGGGTAGCCGAAACGCTCGCGCATGATGTCCACATGCCGCCGGTAGTCGTCGAGATAGCGCTTCTTGTGCACCACCGAAAGCTGCCCCGGACGGTAGTCGATCTCGATGCCGTGTCGGGTGGTAAAATCGTGCAGATGCGCCTTGGCTTCCTCGGCAAGGTCGAAAAGCGCCCTGGCACGGGCGAGGCCCAGTTCATTTTCCAGCTCTTCGGCCCAGGCGCGCTGCCCGGTGCCGATCTGCCCGCCATTGCGCCCCGAGGCGCCATCTCCGAAACGATGCGCCTCGATGAGCGCGGTCCGCACGCCGCGCTCGGCAAGATGCGCTGCCGCCGACAGGCCGGTGAAGCCGCCTCCCACGATGGCGACATCAACGGAAAGATCACCGGCAAGCACCGGATATTCCGGGCGTTCGCCGACAGTGGCTTCATACCAGGAGAAGCCGGGCGATATGGGAGAATGATGGGGTTTTGCCATGGCCTGATGCCGCAGGAAAAGAGTGGGAACGCTCTGTCCCCGCTCCTACACGTTCAACAAGAGATACTCACGCTCCCAAGGGCTGATAACCTGCATGAAGGTCTCGAATTCCGCCCGCTTGATAGCTGCGAATGTGGTGACAAACGGTGCGCCGAGTATCCTGAGCAGCGCCTCGTCGCTCTCGAAGAGCGCGACAGCTTCCAGAAGGCCTCGGGGCAGCTCGATCTCATCCTGATTGACGGCCGTGCCAGCCGGAGCGTCCGGCTCGATCTTCTCCAGAAGGCCAATCAGCCCGCAGCTGAGAGAGGCCGCGAGCGCGAGATAAGGGTTGGCATCGGAGGAGGGGATACGGTTCTCCACACGCCGCGAAGCCGGGTCCGATCTGGGCACGCGGAAGGCCGTCGTTCTGTTGTCGTAACCCCATCGCGTGTTCACGGGAACGGCGGTTCCCTGGGTCAGGCGGCGATAGGAGTTCACATAGGGTGCGAACATGATCAGCGCATTGGGAATATGCCGCTGCAAGCCGCCGATGAAGTGGCGGAACGCGTCCGTTTCCGAGCCGTCCTTTTTTGAAAAGACATTGTCGCCGGTCTTCAGCGAGACGATCGATTGGTGAATATGCATGGCCGAGCCAGGCTGGCCCTGAATGGGCTTGGCCATGAATGTGGCATAGGTGTCGTGGTTGAGCGCCGCCTCACGGATCGTTCGCTTGAACATGAACACCTGGTCGGCCAGTTCCACCGGGTCGCCATGGCGCAAATTGATCTCGAGCTGGCCTGCGCCCTCTTCGTGGATGAGGGTATCGATCTCCAGACCCTGCGCTTCCGAGAAGTGGTATATATCGTCGATCAGCTCGTCGAACTCGTTGACACCGGCGATCGAATAGCCCTGCCCGCCACCGATGGGGCGGCCGGATCTGCCGACGGGTGGGGTCAGCGGATAATCGGGATCCGGGTTCTTGTGAACAAGGTAGAACTCGATCTCCGGCGCGACAATCGGCTTCAGTCCATGCCGGGCATATTCGGCAACGACGCGTTTAAGCAGATTGCGGGGGCTGTATTCCACGGCCCGCCCGTCCTGATGCACCAGGTCGCAGATCACCTGCGCCGTCGGATCCGTTTCCCAGGGCACGGTCGTAAGCGTGGAGAGGTCGGGCAGGAGTTTCAGGTCACCGTCATCCTCGGGATAGACAAAGCCGCCGCCGCTCTCGGGATATTCTCCGGATATGGTCGTCATGAAGACGGCCGAGGGCAGGGCCAGCGATGTGTTCGACGTGAACTTCTTCGACGGCATCATCTTGCCGCGCGCCACGCCGGCCTGGTCCGGCGTAATGCACTCGATATCCTCGATGCCGCGCCATTCGAGCCAGGCAGTCGCCTGCTTCCAGTCCTTCACGCCGCGCAAATTCTTCAGAAAGGCGGGCGTGCGGGCAACAGCGCCTCGACTGGCGGGGCGGGCTAGCTTTTTCCTGTCAGGCATCAGGCACCAGATATCGTTTCGGATACCCGAGTATAGACAGCCGGCCGAGGCGAAGGAAGGCCCGCAGAGCGGGTTCAGGCAGCCTTTGCGGTTGCAAGCAGCCGTTCGATCACTGGCTGAAGTGTCTCAGGGGTAACAGGGCGTGCAACGGTCGCGTCGAAGGCGGAACTCTGCAAATCGACTTGCTGCAGCGTGGCGACCACCGCGACCACGAAGGGCAGGCCCGCCGGCGAAATTCGTCGGCGGGTCTCAATCTGCGCCAGAACTTCATCATGGTCCTGAAAGGCGGTGTCGAGGTCGAGAATGATCATGCCCGGTTGCGGGGCGCCGGCTTGCGGGGTTGCAAGTTTGTGGGCCGCCTCGCCCGGGTCCATGGACGCTGTTTTGAGGCAGGCTCGCTCTGCAATGCGTGAAAGCACGATCCGGTTGATGGGGGAGGCGGCTATGACCAGAGCCCGGGAGAGATCGGCCATGCATTGCATCGCATCGAATGCCTTGGCCTCGGGTTCGCTGCCCACCGGTGTGCCTGCCGCCGTATATGTCATCGTCATGCCACCTCGAGAAATCGTGCGCTTCAATTTCAATGAAGAGTTGTGCGAATGCGGATAGTTGCATTCGCCGGCTTGCCGAAGTCAAGTTACAAACATTGTATGTAAACAAGTGAAATTGCGAGGGTTAAAAAAATCATAACGCAAAAGTTGTTATAAAATTATATTTAAAACAAAGGTTTTAAATTTTGCCGATTTATTTGAGGTGTTTACAGGAAAACGCCCGCACGACGGGGATCGCGCGAGCGTTCTGACTGGAGGATGCCTCGGACGGGATCAGGAACCGGCGAGACGATTGGTGACAATGACAGGCACCAGCAGATCCCCCCAGTTGCCCTCCCCACCATGGTGGCGCGCCGAGCGGACGAGTTCGACCGACACACCCGAATCGACTGCTTTCATGACCGACTGGTTCAGCCTGTGAAGGTCATTGGCCACCATGCGGATCATGGCCTGCTGGTCGCTCGTCATGGCGCTGGACTGTTCTTCTGCACGTTCCTTGACGCGGGTATTCGGTGTCATTTCGGTTTTCCTTCCCCGGCTTTTGCCGTCTTGTTATTCCGCTGCTGGGCGGAATTGATCGTGTTCGGTGGATTCCTTCATGGCGGTGGTCGAAGACTGTCCGCCGGTGATTGCCATGGAAACGGCGTCGAAATAGCCGGTGCCGACCTCGCGCTGGTGCTTGGTTGCGGTGTAGCCGACCGCTTCGGCGGCGAACTCGGCTTCCTGAAGCTCCGAATAGGCGGCCATCTGCCGGTCCTTGTAGCCGCGCGCCAGCTCGTACATGCCGTAGTTGAGCTGGTGGAAGCCGGCCAGTGTGATGAACTGGAACTTGTAGCCCATCGCGCCCAGCTCGCGCTGGAACTTGGCAATCGTGGCGTCGTCCAGGTTCTTCTTCCAGTTGAAGGAAGGCGAGCAATTGTAGGCAAGCAGCTTGCCCGGATGCGCCTTCTGGACGCCCTCGGCGAACTTGCGGGCCTGTTCGAGATCAGGCTTCGAGGTCTCGCACCAGATCAGATCCGCATGCGGCGCATAGGCAATGGCACGCGCGATGCAGGATTCGAGACCATTCTTCACCTGATAGAAGCCCTCGACCGTGCGGCCTGCGTCGTAGTCCACGAAGGGCCGGTCGCGCTCGTCGATATCCGAGGTCAGAAGCTTGGCTGCTTCGGCGTCGGTGCGGGCGATGACGAGGGTCGGCACTCCCATCACGTCGGCCGCAAGGCGGGCGGCGTTCAGGTTGCGGATGTGCGCGGCTGTCGGGATCAGCACCTTGCCACCCAGATGGCCGCACTTCTTTTCCGAAGCGAGCTGGTCTTCGAAGTGCACGCCCGCAGCGCCTGCCTCGATATAGGCCTTCATGATCTCGAAGGCGTTGAGCGGGCCGCCGAAGCCTGCTTCCGCATCGGCAACGATGGGGGCAAACCAGGTGTCGACCGAAAGGCCCTTGCCTTCCGCCGTCTCGATCTGGTCAGCGCGCTGCAGAGTGCGGTTGATGCGCTTGGCAAGTTCCGGCCCGGCATTTGCCGGGTAAAGCGACTGGTCGGGGTACATGGCGGAGGCCGTGTTTGCGTCGGCGGCAACCTGCCAGCCCGAGAGGTAGATCGCCTTGAGGCCGGCGCGAACCATCTGCATCGCCTGATTGCCCGAGAGCGCGCCGAGCGCATTGACGAAATCTTCCTGGTGGATGAGCTGCCACAGCCGGTTGGCGCCTTCTTCGGCCAATGTGTGGCGGATCGCGACGGAGCCGCGCAGGCGCTTCACGTCATCGGTCGTGTAGGGGCGTTCGATACCCTCGAAACGGCCTTCAGCGGCGCTGGGAACGAGGTTGTAAAAATCCGTCATTATGACCTCCGTGCGGAATTTGCTTCGTTTGTGAGGCCATATAGCGTGATGCTTCTGCGCCCCGATTTCGTTACAGAATTTACACTGCGGCGCAGCAATATCGTAGGAGAAACGGGATTTTCGCCGAAAATTTCGTGTCAGCATGTCTGGATTTTGACCAAAGACGCTTGTAAAATTGTAAAATATGTAAAAGCGATTTTGCATGTGCATCTTGTAAAGATGTGTAAGGTCCTATGCCGGAACGTTGGACGCGCGTGCACGATCCTGAACGCCGGCGACGGCGCAATGAGAGGCTTCAATCGTGGCCAACCAGAAGATATTTGCCGGGCCGCGCATCAGGCGCGTGCGAAATGCCAAGGGGCTCACCCAGACGGCCATGGCCGAGGGGCTCGGTATCTCGCCATCCTATCTCAACCTGATCGAGCGCAACCAGCGCCCGCTCACCGTGCCGCTTATTCTCAAGCTCGCCTCGGTCTACAAGGTCGATCCGGATGAATTGCAAGGTGAGGCGGGGCTTTCGTTGCAGGCGCTGCGCGAGGTTTTCTCCGACCCACTTCTTTCCGGGGAACTGCCGGGCGAGCAGGAATTGGTGGATGTAGCTGAGGCGGCGCCCAATGCGGCTGCAGCCTTGGTCAAGCTTTATCGCGCCTATCGCGAGCAGGCGGACCGGATGTCCGACCTTTCCGAAATGCTCGCACGGGAAGGGCGTACCACGGCGATATCGGCAGCGCGCCTTCCAATCGACGAGGTGCGGGAAGTCTTTGAGCGGCGCGCCGCTCATTTCCCGTCGATCGAGGAGGAGGCGGAGAGCTTTCACAAGCTCCTGGAACCCGGCGATGATCTTGCCGGCGCGATCAAGGCATGGCTGAGGCGCGAGCACGGCATCGTCGTGCGTGTCCTGCCTGTCGCAACCATGCCCAACTGGCGCCGGCGCTACGACAGGCATTCGCAACGCCTGTTCATTTCGGAGCGTCTTTCCCCTGCCGATCAGTTGCGCGAGATCGCTATGGAAGCCTGTCTCCTGCGCATGTCGGTTGCCATTGCCGCAGAGATCGAAGCGCTGAAATTCTCCGGGAATGAGGCGCGGCGGCTGGCTCGCTTCGAGCTCGGGCGTTATGCCGCCCATGCCCTGATGATGCCCTACCAGGCGTTTTTCGCGGCTGCCGAGCGCGCCCGCTACGACCTGGACGTGCTGCGCTCCCGCTTCGGCGTCTCCTTCGAGCAGGCAGCCAATCGTCTGGTAACCCTCGGTCGGGCCGGCGCCTCGGGCGTCCCCTTCTTCATGCTTGAGGTGGATAATGCCGGAAACCGTTTTCGCAAGGCGGGAGTACAGGGCTTTCCGCAAAGCCGTTTTGGTGGCGGTTGCCCGAAACTGGCTGTCCATGCTGCCTTTGCGCAACCCGGGCAGATTTTGGTGGAGGCGGTGGAAATGCCTGACGGTGCCGAATTCCTGACGGTCGCGCGCACGCTGGAGGGACCGCAAGGCGCTTTCGGCGAGCGGCCGCGGCGAACCGCTCTCCTGATCGGTTGCGATCTCGCTTTCCGCGACAGCGTCGTCTATGGCGCAGCTCTTGCCGGTACTTCGGTGAAGACGGCAGGTGTGTCCTCTCCGGCGCTCACGCCCATCGGTCCGGCCTGCCGGCTGTGCGAGCGGGCGGGCTGCCTGGCGCGTGCCGAGCCCCCGGTCACCCGCCCCCTTGGGCTCGATGAAATGGTAACCGGCCTGTCCGCTTTCGATTTTCAGTGACGGGCAGGTTGCCTTCTGTCGTGCCCCCGCTGCGCCCCTTGCATTTCAAGGGGTTTTCCAAGGCATTGTCATAAACCGCTGATCTTCGGCAACGCATTGAAAATGCGGCTTGTCGCACTGCGGAAACAAAAATAGGGTGGAACGAAAGACATGGGTTTTCGCCGGGCACCGAGAGCCGGCAACGCTATCCCTGGGAGAATGATTTGATGCTTCGTAAGACCTTCCTCCTGTCCTGCGCCTCGCTTGCTGCCGTCGCTTTCGTGACGGGCGCCAACGCTCAGGAGCGTGTCGTCAACGTCTACAACTGGTCGGACTATATCGACGATTCGATCCTTGAGGATTTCACCAAGGAAACGGGCATCAAGGTTGTCTACGACGTCTACGATTCCAATGAGATTCTGGAAACGAAGCTGCTCGCCGGCGGATCGGGCTACGATGTGGTCGTTCCCTCGGGCGAGTTTCTCGGCCGGCAGATCAATGCCGGCGTGTTCCAGAAGCTCGACAAGTCCAAGTTGCCGAACCTCTCCAACATGTGGAACATGATCAGCGAGCGTGTGGCGGTCTATGACCCGGGCAACGAATATTCCATCAATTACATGTGGGGCACCACCGGCGTCGGCTACAATGTCGGCAAGGCCGAGGAAATTCTCGGCACCTCGAAAATCGACACCTGGGATGTTCTGTTCAAGCCGGAGCTCGCCGCCAAATTCAAGGACTGCGGCATTCATATGCTGGATTCCGCGAGCGAGGTCATTCGCGCAGCGCTGATCTATCAGGGTCTCGATCCGAATACGCCATCGGCCGAGGACCTCGCCAAGGCAGAAGCGCTTCTCGTGGCGGTTCGTCCTTATGTCCGTAAGTTCCACTCCTCTGAATATATCAACGGGCTTGCCAATGGCGATGTCTGTCTGGCGCTCGGTTATTCCGGCGATATCTTCCAGGCGCGCGATCGTGCGGCCGAAGCTGATCAGGGCGTCGAGGTGGGCTACAGCATTCCCAAGGAAGGTGCGCTTTTGTGGTTTGACCAGATGGCCATCCCCGCCGATGCGCCGCATGTGGAAGAGGCGCATGAGTTCCTGAACTACATCATGCGTCCCGATGTTATCGCCAAGGCGTCCGACTACGTTGTCTACGCCAATGGCAACGTGGCCTCGCAGGCCGATATGGATCAGGAAATCGTCAACGATCCCGCGGTCTATCCGGACGAGGCCACCATGGCCAAGCTGAAGGCACCGCTGCCCTATGATATGCGCACGCAGCGCGTCGTGACCCGCATCTGGACCAAGGTCGTCACGGGCCAGTGACGGCGCGGGGCGGGGGAGACGCGATGAAATCGCTCGGCAGCACGCGCCGCAGCTTCGCGCCCTGGGCCGATCCCCAGGCGAAGCCCTATATCGCCTTCGAAAAGGTCACCAAGCGTTTCGGTGACTTCACGGCGGTCGATGACTTGTCGCTGAACATCCATGAGCGCGAGTTCTTCGCGCTTCTGGGCGCATCGGGATGCGGCAAGACCACGCTCTTGCGCATGCTGGCGGGCTTTGAGCAGCCCACTGCCGGCCGCATCTTCCTCGATGGGCAGGACCTTTCCGGCATTCCGCCGCACAAAAGGCCCGTCAACATGATGTTCCAGTCCTATGCGCTTTTCCCGCATATGACGGTGGAAGCAAACATTGCCTTCGGCCTCAAGCAGGATCGCATGCCGGCGGGCGAAATCCGCGACCGCGTCGCCTCCATGCTTAAGCTGGTCAAGCTCGAACCCTTCGCCAAACGCAAGCCGCATCAGCTTTCCGGCGGCCAGCGACAGCGTGTGGCGCTGGCCCGTTCACTCGCCAAGCGGCCCAAGCTGCTGCTGCTCGATGAGCCGCTGGGTGCACTCGACAAGAAATTGCGTGAAGAAACCCAGTTCGAGCTGATCGACCTGCAATACGACCTTGGCCTCACCTTCATGGTTGTCACGCATGATCAGGAAGAAGCCATGACCATGGCCGATCGCATTGCGGTGATGGACAAGGGCAAGGTCATTCAGGTCGCGACGCCGGCCGAGATATATGAAGCGCCGAATTCCCGCTTCGTGGCTGATTTCGTTGGTTCCATCAACATGTTCGAAGGCACGGTTATGGCCGCCGATAGGGAGACCGCCACGATTGCCGATGGCGCCGGGATAGAACTTTCCGTTGTCAACGGCGCGGGGGCTGAGAAGGGCGCGACCGTCTGGTTCGCCGTACGCCCGGAAAAGATCGATATCTCCCGCAGTCGTCCGGAAAACGCGCCCAATGCCATTGAGGGCGAAGTTTGGGACATCGCCTATCTCGGCGACATGACCATTCATCATGTGAAGCTGGATGACGGCCGCATCGTCAAGGCCAGCAGCATCAACCGCAAGCGTGCTGTCGAGGATGTGCTGACATGGCATGACCGCGCCTGGGTTTCCTTCCCCGCCGATGCCGGCGTCATCCTGACCCGATAGGTGGCATGATGGGCCGTTTTCTTTCAGCGCTTGCCGGCCGTTTCGTCATCGCGGTGCCCTATCTGTGGCTCCTCGTCTTCTTCCTCGCGCCCTTCCTGATCGTCTTCAAGATTTCGCTGTCGGAGCCGGCCATCGCCATGCCGCCCTATCAGCCGGTTTTCGATTTTGCTCAGGGAGTAAAGACGCTGATCGACAGGATTGGCGATTTGTCCTTCGCCAATTATCTCTGGCTGACAGGGGACCCGCTTTATCGCAACGCCTATCTGTCGAGCATCTGGATTGCAGGCGTGTCGACAGCGATCACGCTCGCGGTGGGCTATCCCATCGCCTATGGCATGGCGCGGGCGCCAGCCTCGGTCCGCCCGACACTTCTGATGCTCGTCATCCTGCCTTTCTGGACGAGCTTCCTGATCCGCGTCTATGCGTGGATCGGCATTTTGAAGCCCGAGGGACTGCTCAACCAGTTCCTTCTCTATCTCGGAGTGATCGACCAGCCGCTGGTCATACTGAACACCACGACCGCCATCTATATCGGCATTGTCTACTCCTACCTGCCCTTCATGGTGCTGCCGCTCTACGCGGCGCTGGAGAAGATGGACAATTCGTTGATCGAGGCGGCGCGCGATCTCGGTTGTCCGCCGCTCGCAGCCTTCTGGAAGGTCACCTTTCCGTTATCGCTGCCGGGCATCGTTGCGGGGTGCATGCTGGTGTTCATTCCAGCCGTCGGCGAGTTCGTGATCCCCGATCTCCTTGGCGGGTCCGAGACGCTGATGATCGGCAAGACGCTCTGGAATGAATTCTTCAACAATCGCGACTGGCCGGTTTCCTCGGCGGTCGCCGTGGTGCTGCTTCTGATCCTGGTGGTGCCCATCGCATTCTTCCAGCGCTCGCAGGCGCGGGCGCGCGAGGCGGAGAAATAGCCATGGCAGGAAGCTGGGGACGCTTCAACATCGTATCGCTGGTGCTGGGCTTTGCCTTTCTCTACCTACCCATCGTGTTGCTCGTGGTCTATTCCTTCAACGAGTCGCGCCTGGTCACCGTCTGGGCCGGTTTTTCCACCAAGTGGTATGTCTCGCTTTTTTCCAATCGCGGCCTGATGGACGCTGCCTGGGTGACGGCGCGGGTGGCCTTCCTCTCCGCGACGGTCGCAACCGTGCTCGGCACCATGGCGGCGGTTGCGTTGACCCGCTACACACGTTTCCGTGGGCGGCTTCTCTTTTCGGGTATGGTCTTTGCCCCGCTCGTCATGCCGGAGGTCATCACCGGCCTGTCGCTACTGCTCCTGTTCGTTGCGATGAATTTCGACCGCGGTTTCTTCACGGTCACGATTGCTCACATCACCTTCTCCATGTGTTTCGTCGCTGTGGTCGTGCAGTCGCGGCTGGTCACTTTCGACGAGTCACTGGAAGAGGCGGCACTCGATCTTGGTGCGACGCCCGCAAGAGCCTTTTTTCAGGTCACGCTGCCGGTCATCCTGCCGGCGGTCATTGCAGGTTGGATGCTGGCTTTCACCCTGTCGCTCGATGATCTCGTCATCGCAAGCTTCACCTCGGGACCGGGCGCAACCACTCTGCCCATGAAGATTTACAGCCAGGTGCGGCTTGGTGTGACGCCGGAAATCAATGCCATCTGCACGATCCTGATCGGCATTGTGGCAATCGGCGTGATTATCGCCTCCATCGTCACCAAACGGCAGGAAATCCAGCGCCGCCGCGACGAGCAGGCAGTCGCCTAGAGCGTTTTGCAGTCAGGTGGAAACACCTGACGTCTGCACAAATGCGGACTGCACAAATGCGGAAAAACAGGTTCAGGGTTTCCGTGAAACAGTGAACCGATCTAGAGTGTTTGAGCACCAGCCGGAAACGCCCGGCACATGCACCATCCATATCTGGGAATGCAGTGAGGCAGGAAGGCGACCGGGGGCTATTCCACCAGGAACGGGGCGATAAAGGGAGCGCTCCACGAACCGCCGATGAAGAAGGTTTCCTTCGGCTGTTCTTCCTCGGGCGTTTCCGTCTGTGGCGTTGCCGGCAGGATACTGCCTGAAAGGGCGATGCCTCTCCCGGCGAAGGGAATGAGTCCGCCAAGCGTGATCTTCTCTCGCGAAGTGAGCTGTATTTCTGCCTTGTCTATCCAGGCGATGCCACCGGCAAGCGTGCTCTTGAGCTCTATCCCGTCGATGGGCAGTTCTCCATCGGCGATATCGGCGAGCGGGAAAAACGTTCCCCGGTCATTGTGTTGGCGGAACGAATCAAGATTGAGACCCGGAATGACGCCCTTGCCGAAGCTTGCGGAGATGGAGCCGTCAGCCGTTTCCAGAACGTTCTTGATATCGTCGCCCAATCCTTTGATGAAAACGGTAAAACTGCCTCGTGCCTTGGGCATGAGATTGGTCAGGTGCAGCTTTGAAGCGATCTCGCCGCCATCGACATTTTCCGCATTCACCCGCAGCTCGACCTGGCTGCGCCCCTCCAGCGTGTCGCGGCGAATGCCAAGTTGCAGCATGCCGCCGAAAGCGGTTGCGTCCGAAATGTCGAGGCTGGTGAGGCCGTTTCGCACCTGGGCGGTGGCTGCGACATTGGACATGGTGATCGAGCCGGCATTGGCCGTGGCCGCAGAAAGCCGCAGGTCGAAATTGGTTTGATGCGCAATGGTTGGCGTCTGTGCGCCGCCCTTGGCCGGGTCCGGCGCCAGTGTTCGCATCAACGCGTCCATATCGAGCGATTTGAAGGCGAGTGTGCCGCTGACAATGGGCGTCGGTTCCGAGAAGCCGATATCGAAAACGCCAGTGGCGCTGTTGTCGCCGAGCCCGATTTCGGTGTTCTCGAACTTGATGCGGGTGGGATCGCCCTGCACCCTGGTTTTCAGTGAGGCGGCCTTGATCGTCGTACCTGGCCAGTCTTCCCGGCTTGCCCATTCCAGAAACCGTTGTAGCGAGGGGGCGGAGGTTTCAAGCTGCCCGTCGATAAAGGCATTGCCTTCTATGTCGACCTCGCCCTTGAAGGAAAGGCTGACGGGAGAGGTTTTCAACGACAGGGAAAGCGCAGACTTGCCCCCCGCCAGAAGCAGCAGAGGTTGCTCGGACGTGGCTTCCACATTGATGGCTTCGCCATGCCAAATTCCTCGGGCCGAAAGTGCTGCCGAGCGGTTGAGCGCGGGCCAGCTCAGCGTTCCGGCAAGGCCGCTTGCAAAA
This sequence comes from Nitratireductor indicus C115, assembly GCF_000300515.1. Classification (GTDB taxonomy): domain Bacteria; phylum Pseudomonadota; class Alphaproteobacteria; order Rhizobiales; family Rhizobiaceae; genus Nitratireductor; species Nitratireductor indicus. The sequence goes on along the minus strand of NZ_AMSI01000014.1, from coordinate 45,386 downwards.
GCTGGCTGGCTGCGGTCGTCTGCCGAAACGATGCGCCCGTCCTCCACCTCCACGGTCGCGAAGGCATCGCTCGGCAGTGCCGAGAGGTCGGGTCCGTTGGGGTTCTGGTTGATGAGTTCCTTGGCAAGTTCGATCGACTGGGCGAGCCGCCCCCATTTGGGCAGGGTATGGAATTTGGGAGCGCCTGCGGTGCCATCGAGACGCATGATGGGACGCACCAGACGGATCTTGGTGAACACCACCTCGCCACGCAGGGCTGCGAGTGCGGAGAGATCGATTTCCACGCGCTCGGCTTCCATCACCGGCGGATGCTGGTTGTCGCGCCAGTCCGAAAGAACGACGTCGTTCAAAACGGCCTTGAATGAAGGCCAGACACGGATTTCAGGGGCATCGTCGAGACGCACGCGATATCCGCTCCAGGCGCTCACCTGCTGGGCCACACTGTCGCGCACGATCTGCGTGGAAGCGATCATCGGCAGGCACAGAACGATCACCACCGCTATCAACGCCGCGATAGCGAGTGTCCATAGGCTCTTCTTTACTGCCGACTGGGGCATGCATCCTCACCCGTTCGGGCGTATTTCATCGACTAATGAAACCAGATATCGGGTTTAAACAAGGCGTGATCCATTTCAAGGATTTGTCGCTTCATGCAGCTTTCTTGCACGGGTTTCTTCCATTTGGGCATTTCAAAAGAATCTTCCGGCCCGACATTGCCGTGGCAAACCGGGGATTGCATAAATGGCGCGGTCGCACACGGGACTGCGCGCGGGGAAGCTGCGGAACCTTTGATCGGCCTCGGGATCTGTTAGGAGGACATCATGAATCAAGCCGGGCCGCTCTGGACCCCATCCGAGGAACAAAGACGCAATGCATCGCTTACCGCATTTACTGCTTTAGCTGAAAAAACCGCCGGTCGCCCTCTGCCTGACTACGAAGCCCTGCATGCCTGGTCTGTCGACGACAGGGAAGGCTTCTGGTCGCTGATATGGGATCATTGCGGTGTGATCGGCGACAAAGGCGCGCGGGTTCTGGTGGACGGCGAGCGGATGCCGGGCGCATCCTTCTTCCCGGACGCGCGGCTCAATTTCGCAGAAAATCTTCTGCGTCGTTCAGGCTCCGCCGAGGCGATGGTCTTCCGTGGCGAAGACAAGGTCGAGCGACGCCTGAGCTGGGACGAGCTTTCGGAAATGGTCTCGCGCCTGCAACAGCTGTTTCGCAGCGAAGGGCTGAAGGCGGGTGATCGGGTGGCCGCGATGATGCCGAACATGCCCGAAACTATAGCCGCCATGCTGGCTGCGGCATCGATCGGGGCGGTATGGTCTTCCTGCTCGCCCGATTTTGGCGTGCAGGGGGTGCTTGATCGTTTCGGCCAGATTGAGCCGACCATCTTTCTGGCGCCAGACGGTTACTGGTATGGCGGCAAATCCTTCGATGTGAGTGGCAAGGTAGGTGAAATCCTCGCGCAGTTGCCAAGTGTTCGCCGTGCGCTGATTGTCGACTATCTGGGCCATGCGGCGGAGGCTGCTGGGAAGATTGACCGCGCCCAGGCTTTTGGCGAGGCTATCTCGGCCTTTGCGTCCGGAACGCTCGAATTCGAGCGTCTGCCATTCGCGCATCCTCTCTATGTCTTGTTTTCTTCCGGCACGACCGGCGTTCCCAAATGCATCGTTCATTCGGCAGGCGGCACTCTGCTACAGCATCTGAAGGAACATCGTCTTCATGCCGGCATCGTTCCCGGTGACCGCTTTTTCTATTTTACCACTTGCGGGTGGATGATGTGGAACTGGCTGGCAAGCGGCCTCGCCTCGGAGGCGACACTGCTGCTCTATGACGGCTCGCCGTTTCATCCCGACGGCAACATTCTGTTCGACTTTGCCGAAGCTGAGGGGATCACCTATTTCGGCACCTCCGCAAAGTTCATCGATGCCGTACGCAAGGCTGGTTTGAAGCCCATGGAAACGCACGATCTTTCCAAGGTCCGCACGATTTCCTCGACCGGTTCTCCTCTGGCGCCTGAAAATTTCGAATTCGTCTATCAGGCAATCAAGCAGGACGTTCATCTGGCTTCGATTTCCGGCGGTACGGATATTGTGTCCTGCTTCGTGCTCGGCGTGCCGACCCTCCCTGTCTGGCTGGGTGAAATCCAGGGAGCAGGGCTCGGGCTCGCCGTCGAGGTCTGGGACGAGGAGGGCAGGCCTATGTCGCGCGGCAAGGGAGAGCTGGTGTGCAGCCGGGCCTTCCCGTCCATGCCGGTCGGCTTCTGGAACGACCCGGACAATGCCAAATACCGGGCCGCTTATTTCGAACGATTCGACAATATCTGGTGTCATGGCGATTTCGCAGAGTGGACGGACCATGGCGGCATGATCATCCATGGCCGTTCCGACGCGACGCTCAATCCCGGTGGTGTGCGTATCGGCACCGCCGAAATCTACAATCAGGTCGAGCAGATGCCCGAGATATTGGAGGCGATCTGCATTGGCCAGGATTGGGATGACGATGTGCGCGTCGTTCTTTTTGTCCGGCTTGCCGATGGTGTCGCGCTCGATGCGGATCTGGAAAAGGCCATTCGCACGAAAATACGAACCGGCGCGAGCCCGCGCCATGTGCCTGCGCGGATTGTTGCTGTCAGTGACATTCCACGCACCAAGTCCGGCAAGATCACGGAATTGGCCGTGCGCGATATAGTCCATGGTCGGGAAGTGAAGAACAAGGAAGCTCTCGCCAACCCGGAGGCGCTGGAATTTTACCGGGATATAGATGTCTTGCGCAGCTGACGCGTTGAGAGTTAGCCATGTCATTTCCCGGCTTGGATTAATTTTCTTGGTTAAGGAAATGTAACCGCGAAATTTACCGCGATTTCATACATGATACACTTCCGTAAACTTTTAATGATCTCGGTAAGGTCTTGTTAACGGATCATCGCGATATTGGGGGCAACTTGACGAGCCGGGCGGAAAGCCATTCGCCCGACTGATTAGCCAGATGTTCGCCAAGCCCCGTTTTTGACAGCATTTCTGACTTCAAAGCGCCCTGTCGGGCGCTTTTTTTTGCGCTGACAAATAATTAGCCGATGAAGTTTTGGAAGAAGTGGTCGCCGGGCGTGGATGCCCTGTATTCAGGCCTGTTCAGGTGTTGTGGTCGCGCATCAGGGGGCGCGACAACAGGATCACCGGCACAATGGCCGTGGCAATGATCAGAAGAGCGGCCACCGCGCCATCTTCGACAGCGCCGCGTGAAGCGTTTTCATAGACGTGGGTTGCAAGTGTCCGGAAGCCGAAGGGACGCAGCAGGATCGTCGCCGAAAGCTCCTTCACCGTGTCGACGAAAACGAGGATCGCTGCCGTCAGAAGAGCAGGTTTCAAAAGTGGCAGCAGGATCATGAAAGCGCTCTGATTTGCCGACTTGCCGAGGCTGCGCGCGGCAAGGTCCAGATTGGGCGGCAGCTTTTCCAGTCCCGAACGCACTGCGCTTTCAGCCAGCGCCAGAAAACGGATCGTGCAGGCAATGACGATTGATGCGGCGGTGCCGGTCAGAAGGAGCCCGGTCGATACGCCCGCGAAGCTGCGCGCCAGCCCGTCGATGAAATTATCGAGGCGAGCCAGCGAAAGAAGGAGGCCGAGCGCCAGGATCGTGCCGGGCAAGGCGTAGCCGACGGACGCAAGCCGCACCAGGAACATGGTCGATGCGCCACGCGAGAGGCGCACCGCATTGAGGATGAGCAGAGCCAGCGTCAGTGTCAGCGCGGCGGTGATGGCGGCGACCGTCACGCTGGTCACGAAGGCCTGGAGAACCTGTGGGTCCGAAAATTGGTAAAGCCGGCGCGATACATATTGCCCGAACACATAAACAGGAATGCCGAAGCCGAAAAGGATCGGCACGATAAGCGCCACGCTCGCAGTCAGACCGCGCATGGGCGCAAGCCGCGCGCGAGGTGGGCGAGAGCGCATTTGTGTGCCCCGCGCTGCGTGGAAACGCTGCTTGCGGCGGGCCCACTGTTCGGCGCTTAAAAGCAGAAACACGATCACCAGCATCACGGCGGCGATCTGGGCTGCGCCCTCGAGGCTGCCCTGGTTCAGCCAGGTCGAATAAACCGAAAGGGTGAGGGTGCGCACTCCCAGATACTCGACCGCACCGATGTCGTTGAGGGTTTCCATCATTACGAGTGCGATGCCGGCAACGATTGCCGGGCGTGCAACGGGCAGCAGAATCCGGAAAAAGACCCTTGAAGGTGTGGCGCCCAATGTGCGCGCGACGTCGGCGATGTTGCGTCCCTGCATGAGAAACACGACGCGCGCCGTCAGATAGACATAGGGGAAGGTCACGGAAGTGACCACGAGTGCCGCGCCCCAGGTGGAGCGGATATCGGGGAACCAGTAGTCGCGCGGGCTGGTGAAGCCGAAAAGCGCTCTCAGTCCGCTCTGAAGCGGCCCGACATAATGAAAGAACTCGCCGAACGCATAGGCCGCCAGATAGGGCGGTACGGCAAGGGGCAGCACGAGCGCCCATGCGAAGAAGCTTCGCAACGGAAAATCATAAGCCACCACCACCCACGCGCAGCCCACCCCGACAATGCCGGTGCCCAGAGCCACCAGAAACAAGAGCAGGAAGGTTGTGCCGGCCGAGCGCGGCAAAACATATCGCAGAAGGTGGGGCCAGGTATCTCCTGAACTGCCGGCAGCCACCAGGAGTATGGTCAGGATCGGCAGCAAGACCGCCAACGCCACCAAAACGCTTCCCGCAAATGCCCCAAGATGGCGCTCGCCGCGCACGCGGGCAAAGCGGCTTGGCCGCTCGGGCGCTGTGGGAAGGGGGGTGACGGTCATCGGCTGGCACGAGGCTGGCTGCGGCATATGCGAGCTGGCTGAAAAGCTCCACATCGCACAAATGCGGTTGAAACGGAATAGTTCGCCAGCCGGGTCATTAAGCCGGCGGCAAAGGCGTCGGAAAACGCAAGAAGCCGGCCCCCTTGGGGACCGGCTCCATGTTTGCCGGCAGGATCAGCTAGCCGGACCATCATCAAGGGCGACGCGGTCCACCATTTCGGAGGCCGCCTTGCGGAACTTGGCGATTTCGGAAAGCGGCAGGCTGTCCGGCTTGATCTCGCCGAAGGATTTGACCGTTTCGGAAACCTTGGCGCCCGGCAGAACCGGATATTCGTAGTTGGTTTCCGCATAGATCGACTGGGCTTCGGAGCTGCCGAGGAAGCGCATCAGGGCAAGTGCGTTGTCTTTGTTCGGCGCGTGCTTGGCCATGGCCATGCCGGAGATGTTCACATGCGTTCCGCGATCCTGGGAATTGGGGAACAGAACCTTGATGGCATTCGCCCAGTCCTTCTGCTCCGGCTCCTTATCGTTGTTCAGCATGATGCCGACATAATAGGTGTTGCCGATCCCAAGGTCGCATTCGCCTGCGTAGATGGACTGTGCCTGCGAACGGTCATTGCCGTTGGGCTTGCGGGCAAGGTTGGCCTTGAGGCCCTTCAGCCACTCTTCGGTCTTCTCCTCGCCGTGATGGGCGATCATGGAGGCGATGAGGGCGATATTGTAATTGTGCTGGCCGCTGCGCATACAGATCTTGCCCTTCCACTTGGGGTCGGCAAGCTCTTCATAGGTGATCGTGTCCTGCGCGACGCGCTCCTTGGAGGCGTAAATGACACGACCGCGCGTCGTCACGCCGAACCAGTGGCCTTCCGGATCGCGGAACTCGGCAGGAATTTCGGAATTGACCGTCTCGTCCTCGACCGACTGGGTCACGCCCTTTTCCTTGGCGTTGACGAGGCGCCCGATATCGACTGTCAGAATGACATCGGCCGGGGAATTGGTGCCTTCGGCTGCGATACGATCCTCAAGTCCCTTGTCCAGAAACAGCACTTCGGTCTTGATGCCGGTTTCTTTGGTGAACGCATCCAGGAGCGGCTGGATGAGGAAAGGCTGCCGGTAGGAATAGATGTTCACGACGCCATCGGCCATCGCCGAGACTTGCGAGGCGGCAAGCCCGCCGGCAAGCGCCAGGGCAGCAACGCCCGCTTTGCAGAACTGAAGCATTTTGAAGGACATAAGCGTTTCCTCGCCTGTGGGGTTCAAGGTCCCATGGTGTGAGCCGGGCGCATCTTGCACCCCGACGCTGCCGCTTCTGGGAGAAAAACTATCAAAGGTCAAGGAAAATGCGAGTAATATCAGTAGTTTAGAAGTATTCTAAACTGGCCAATTCACCTTTTATCGGGCATATGCAAAGGCTTGCGCTCTGTCACCCGGCAGGCAGATGCGGCGGTGTGACGCCGGCAGCGATGAAGAGAGCTGGGCAGGGGACGCCGTGCCCTTGCAATCAAGTCGCGCAGCGATTGGAAAATCCGCGGTCCAGCGGAGATGCTGACCTCATCTATGTTCTTGTTTTTTTATACCTATGCGGACGTCTGCCATCTCTTTCCGAAGGCAAAAATCTCTAGTCCGCAAGAACTCGGGTTGGCGGAAAACTCACCTCCACCAATGTGCCTTCCCCCGGCACCGAGCTGATAGAGAAGGAAGCGCGATTGGCCTCGACCATGGCGCGGGTGAGCGGCAGGCCAAGCCCGGTTCCGTCGCCGCGTTTGCGCTTCAGGCTGTTGATCTGCTTGAAGGGCTTCATGGCTTCGTCGATCTCGGCAGAGGTCATGCCGACGCCGGTGTCGCGCACCCGCATGAAGACGGAGCCGTCATTGGCATAAGCGGTCGAGACGATCACCTGCCCGCCGGCCTGCGTGTAGCGCACGGCATTGGACAGGAGGTTGAGCGCGATCTGGCGTACGCTGCGCGGATCGGCCACCACATCGGGCAGGTTCGAGGCGAAGCTGGAGCGGATGATGACGCGCTCGCGATTAGCCTGCGGCTGCATCATCGCCACCGTCTCGCCGAGCACATCGTTGAGCGGCACGGCTTCGTAGTGCATCTCCTGCTCGCCCGCTTCGATCTTGGAGATATCGAGCAGGTCGTTGACGAGGTCGAGCACGTGATTGCCGGAGCGGTTGATGTCCTGCAGGTAATCGCGGTAGCGGTCGTTGCCTATGGGGCCGAATTTCTCATCGATCATCAATTCCGAAAAGCCGATGATCGCGTTGAGCGGCGTGCGGATTTCATGGCTGACACGCGCCAGGAATTCGGTTTTCTGGGCTGAGGCCCGTTCCGCTTCAGCTCTTGCCTGGGTCAGTTCCTCGGCCGTCCGTTTCCACTGGGTAATATCGCGCAGAACGGCACAATAGCCGCGTTGGCCGGGCAGGCGACCAATGGTCATGAACAGCGGAATGAAGCGCCCCTGTGCCTCGCGGCCGATCACTTCCAGCCCGTCATTGAGCACGCTTGCCACGCCGTGCTCGGACAACCCGTTCAGATATTCCTGAACCGCGCGCTGGCTTTCGATTGCGAACAGGTTGGTGAAAGGCTTTCCGGCCACCTCTTCGGTATCGAAGCCGAAAAGCGCTTCTGCGGGCCGGTTGGTGGACCGCACCTTGCCGTCATCGTCGATAATGGCGATGCCATCGGTCGCCGTATCCACGATAGCGCGCATCTCGGCCAGATTGGCCTGCAGCTCTGCCGTCTGGATGTCCTCGCCCGGCGCTTCAGGCTGGCTGGCAATCTGGGCGATGCCAGGTGCCTGGCTTTCCGTGCTGCGACGCAGCGCCAGAAGCAGCGCTTTACCGCCGTTCCAGGGTACAGACTGCAGATGTGCCTTTACGGGCAGAGTTTCGCCGCCGGCAGTCTGAAGCTGCAGGCAGCGGTCGGTTTCGCCGCGATCTTCTTCATCCTCATAGGTGTCTGCAAACAGAGCATCGATCCCGCCTGCATCGGCAAGCGCGTTGAGATCGCCATACCCGGTGAGATCGAAAAAAGCCTGATTGGCGTAGTGCAGCACATCGCCCGTGTGGATCAGTATGGGCAGGGGAAGATGCGCAAGGAATGTGGTGTCGGATCCGGCCGCGTCTTTCTGCGCATGCTGCAACGGCTCGCCGTGAAAGGCGGAGGGCAGAAACGCCCGCAGCGGCGCTTCCCAGCGGGCGCTTACCACAGGTGCCGACTTTGCTTCTGCTGCGATCGCCGGTTCTACGGCCGCTTCCCGGTGCCCGGTCGCAGTGGCGTCGTCGGGCGCTTCTTGTTCGGTCGCGGCGTCTTCAGCGTCGTCCACAGCGCTGGGCGGCGTGTCTTCGGATGAAACGGCCTCGAGCGGCAGCTCTTCTTTGCCTTCTTCTGCGGGGAGGCTTGCTTCAGGGGATTCCGGGGGCGTGCTTTCGCTTCCCAGCTCGCGTTCGACGGCTGTGAGGCTTTCAGACGGCTCGTTATTCTCCGCGTCCGAAACCTCTTCTGTGTCGATATCGGAGGAGGTATTCGCATCGTCCGTATCGGGGGAAATGGCTTCTTGTGGAAGCGCTTCCTCACTCACAGTGGGGTGCGTCAGCATTTCCGCCTCGAAAGGAGCAGCAGCGTGCTCATCGGCTTCGTCTTTGCTGAATTTCTCTTCGGGCTTTTCTTCGCTCAAGGCGTTTTCGCGGCGCAATCGATCACCGATTTCGCGAAACGCGGTCTGCTCATTCGGCGAAAGATTGCCCTCACGCGCCGGCGCCCTGTGCTCGGCAAGACGGATGACCTTGTTGCTGCCGGCTTCCCGGTCTTCCGGTCCATGCTCCGTCGTATCCCTTGCTTCCGCCGCGGGCTCGATATCATCGTCGGGCAGCTCGATATGAGGCTCTTCGAGGATCGTGGAGCCCTCGGGCAACGGCGCGCCGGGCAGAAGGGCAAGCCCGATCTTCTCCGGATCGTTGACGGCATCGCCCATGCGCGCAAGGCCGAAACCGTGGAAGCCTTCGAAAACCCGCCCGCGCCCGTAGATCGGCAAAGCGGCGAGGTCGACGGGCACTTTCAGTTCCGTGCCGGCCAGCGGCCACAGAACGGTGCGTCCCGACCATGTGTCACGACGCTCCAGGAGCCCGGCGATGCGGCCTTCCGGATCAAGCCCGAATGCATTGGAGACGTCGCGGAACCGGCGGCCGATAATATCGGCTGATGCAGATCCCATGGCTTCGACGAAAGCATCCGACAGCGAGGTAAAACAGCCGTCTGCATCCGTACGCCAGGCAAAACGCACCGTGCCGGACGGGCGCGACTTGTCGTCATCTTTCGGGCTTTCGCTGGCCGCGACGACTTCCTCTTGCGCACTCTCGTGGGGCTCTTCCGGGGGAACCGGGGCCGTGGCCGGAGGAGGAAGAACTTCGTCTCCCATCGCCGGCTCTGCCGGAGCCTCGAGCGCCGCCTGCGCGTCTTCCATGGAAGATGCGATCTCGGTCGTTTCGGAGTGATCTTCCGATGGTGTTTCTTCGGAGGCCGTATCGGCTACGGGCATTTCATTCGCGGGAAGCTCTACCGCGGTGTCTTCCGCAATGGTTTCGTCGTTTGGAGTTTCGGGTTCCGCAAGTTCGTCCGCCACATCCGTGGTGATCGACGGGGCGATCGGTTCCGGCTCTTCGGAAAGGGATGGAGCCCCAGGCAGATCGGTCTCCGGCGTCAGAACCTCGGGCACGGGAGCCTGCGGCTGCTGTTGCGGTTCCTCATTCTGCTCGTCGACAACGATGAGCAGATGGCTGGCCGGGTCGTCCGTCAGCCTGGCGAAGGCGGCAGGCAGGCGGCGCATTGAACCATTGATCAGCCTTTTCACGAGCCGGTCGCTTTCCTCACGCACCTCTGAAACGAGATTGCGCAGGGTGCCGGGTGAAACGCCAAGGCGATCAAACCCTTCCGAAGCCGCAGCGACAATGCCTTCGGCATCGACGAGAGCGGCGAATTGCCCGTTCGAATCGAAACCCTCCACGATCGCCGTTGCGCGGCGCCCTTCATGTCCCGTAGCGGGACGTGCAAGAAGGATGGCTCTTTCCCCATCGGGAAGCGCAAGGGCGCTCGCATGCAGATTGATGACCGGGGCAAAAACGCTGCGCGCAAGACGCACGGCGATCACCTGATCCGGCCCGATATCGGGAAAGCGGGGGGCGGCTGCGATCTGGCGCTTGGCGGTGACGGGGAGGCTGGTATCTGCGCCGATAGCCGATTCGATGTCGTCGAACCCAAGCAGCGCCGCTCCGGCGCCATTGGCCCAGATCACCTCGGCAAGGTCCTCCGAAAGGATGACGAGCGCATCACCGGCCGCAAAGCGCTCGCGCACGACATCCAGAACCGCCACATCGACGAAGGAGTAAGAGACTGACGCCATTCAAAACGAACCGATTGACCATCCCAGCGATTGAGCAACCACGCATACCGGCTGCCCAGTAACCCTTAAAAGGTCCACAACGGCTTCCGGGAGATTCTTTTGGACCTTCACCCACGGCATCCCGGCAACGCTGTTAACAACTCATTAATAAAACCATGTGGCCTCGGGGTCCACCGATGCATGAGCCGGGGGAGAAGGAAAAATTAGCAGTTGGTTAACCGGACTTCGGATTTTGCTGCACTGCAAAAATATGTTGCATTGCACAAAATGCTTTGCTATATAGCAGCCATGGAAAACGTTGTTCGGGGCCGCGGCATGAGGTCGGGGCTAAAGGACGAAAGGATCTCGGTATGACCAAGACCACGCAGAAAGAGACGGAAGCCCTTGAGTTTCCGACGTTCGACGCCACCAAGGCGAACGAGCAGTTCCGTGCCTTTGCTGAAAAGAGCACCGAGCAGACCAAGGAAATCTATGCCCGCATGAAGGCTGGCGCTGAAGATGCCCAGAAGGCTTTCGAGCAGACCTTCGAGACCGCGAAGACGGCTGGCAATGAGTTCACCAGCAAGTCGATTGCCGCGATGCGCGAAGGTGCCGAGGCCAATCTTGCCCATCTTGAGGCTCTGGCCGGTGCCCGTTCGCTTGCTGATCTGATCGAGATGCAGAGCTCCTTCCTGCGCAAGCGCATGGAAGTGGCCGTCGACCAGATGAAGGAATTCCAGGTGACTTCGCAGAAGTCGGTTGAGACCCTGTCGAAGCCGATGAAGGATGTCTTCGAGAAAGCCTTCAAGGAAGTCCGCGTCGCCTGAGGCGTCGCAGTACGAGTTACCCGACGGCAAATCCTCCTCCCATTGTCGTCGGGGACGGGTCGGAACCTCCTCCTCCCTTCGGCCCAATCTACGAAAAAGACCGGGATCCTCCCCCCGGTCTTTTTTGTTTGTCTGTGGATGGTTGTTTTGGCTTGAAAAAGGCTCGAATAGCCCTTATTGACGCGAACGCCGGTCCACGGTGCGGGCGGTTGTAGCTCAGTTGGTTAGAGCGCAGGATTGTGGCTCCTGAGGTCGGTGGTTCGAATCCACCCAACCGTACCATTCTCTTTTCCCGTCGATTCCATACATCTGAAGCTTCCGAGAGCGTTCAATCGGTTGTCTGATCCTGAGTATTGCAGGTAAGCGTGAAAAGGCTGGCCTGCGGCGCGAAGCTATCCGATGTGCTTCTGCTCTCTGATCCGTTGTCAGAGGAGAATTGGTGCACGCAAAAATCGCGGAAATAAAAAATACATCTCTTGATATATGAAATAATTCATCCGAAAAGAAGCGTTTCAAGGGGCGTTCACGAATGAATTAAAAATAGTAATTAATAATTTCAGATAAAATACTATTTAAGTAAATTTATTATCAAGCGAAATTATATATGGCGATTTCTAATATAATAAGCATCGTGAATTCTGGGAATTCAAAAAACAAAAGAAAATTCTTTCGCCTGGAGCCAAATATACCAGAAAATTGGGGGCGTCAGATCGATATAGCAAATGCCGACCGGTTGATGGCCCCAGGGTTGGATTTCTTATCTCCGCCGATTGAGCGAACTGCCATCTACAAAAAATGGTCAAGCTTTGGATATTTCAAGGAAAAACCCAAAATCTTCGAGAAGAAGGGCCGCCGTCTTTTCCGGGATATGGAATCTTACGGAAGCTTTTGGCTGATCTCACAGAGGTTGAAGCATATTTTCGAGAGGACGGATCCACAGGGATTTGTCTTCGCGGCCTGCGATTTCATGCAGGCCGATGGCTCACGAGGGGCACCCTATTTCTTGTGTGATGTGGTCCGCACGATTGATGCGCTCGATGAGGAAAAATCAAGGTTATGGATCGAGACACGCAAGAACCGCGAAACCGGGGAAGAGGACAAGCGATATATCTTTTCAAATTTCTCGAATGCGGTTTTCAGAGAAAACAGGATCAGGTCGGCACATATTTTTCGCACACCTTACGCACCGGTCGTGTTTTGCGATGACACGTTACGAGATGCCTGTTGCGGTGAAAACCTGACGGGACTCTTATTCGTCTCCGCCGAAAACCTTTAAGGCGGCTCGTTTCGGCGATTGATCGAGATGGCCGGAGAAACGCGATTGCCACTTCCGTTCGGACGGGCATTGCTTCGGGAAATTTGGGCTCACTCACGGGGCGGCGATCATTTTACCTACAAACTGATTTCCCCGTGAGCGGGCTACTCTGTTCCGGGGATAACTGATCCTTTCGCTCTCGATTATCGTCCCGTCCGTAAGAGTTGCGGGAGTTGAGGGGGGCCTCGGGTGTGAGTGTCACAGGTCGATCCTGCACGGCACAACACAAGACCGATCTGGGATCGAAAATGAAGAAAATCAGTTCAACACTGGCTTTGCTGCTCGTATCGGCAAGCCTTGCAGCCTGTTCATCCGCCACCACCGGCTCTGGCGGTTCGGGCGGTTCCCTTGGGGGCGGTGGTTCCGGCGGCAGCGGTGGATCCGGTGGCGGATCGGGCGGCGGTTCGAGCGGTGGCTCGGGTGGGGGTGGGGCCGGCAGCGGCATCCAGCTTTTCGGTCTGAAGTCGACCTATAACAAGAAGCTGCAGACCTCCACGGGCGTCGGCCCTGACATCTATGAAGGCAGCGAGGTCTACGTATCCGACGATACGGCGAGCACGGGCGCACAGACTATAACGGGTTCCCTCGAACTCGATGGTGGCAAGCTGGTCGACAAGGTTGACGCCACTTCCACCTCGAGCGCGGGCACGGTAGTGGCTGAAAACGGCACGGTGCTGCCGCGCGCCAACGGCACGTTGCGTGGCGATTTCGTGACTTCGCAAACGAGCGATCCGGCGACGGCGCTTGACCAAATGCGCGTCACCTCGCTCGATTTCGATGGCGACAATGACGACGATTTCTTCGTGGTCGAGCAGCATCTCGGATACGGATATTTCAGCGGTACCGAAACCATCACCACCATGTATGGCGGCAAGATTGCTCCTGCCTCGGCACTCGCAGGCAAGCAGACAGCGGTCTATCAGCGCACTCGCAGCGAGGGCGGCGCCGAGTTCCAGTACAAGACTGGTCCCGGCTTCTCCCAGGAGGGGGCCACCTTCACCGGCGATGCCACGGTGAACGCGAACTTCGACACCGGCAAGGTCGATGTGCTCATCGACAACACCCAGCGCCAGCACGGCACCAAGGGACCGTCGCAGGTGGGTGTCGAACTCGCCGGCGCATCGATCAACGGCAGCCATTTCTCCGGCGGCACGGTGCGGATGTTCGACGAATCCAACGGTGCCACAATCTCCAACCTTTCGCCGGGCAGTTCCGATTATTCGGGTGCCTTCTTCGGCGACAACGCCGAGCATGTCGGTGGTGTGTTCCAGGGCAACGGAACCATCAACGGCAATACCCCCGGCATGGTGAAGGGATGGTTCGCCGCAAGCGAATGATCTCGGGCTCCATGCATGAAAAAGCGTGCGCCCCGTCCCGCGAAGGGACGGGGCTGTTCAGCGTAAGGGTTTCGAGTTTGCGCAGTCTGTTCTTGGCCGCTCTCATGTGCCTCGGAGCGATCACCGGCCCCGCTGTCTCGGCGCCGGCGGCCGAAGGAGGCAGCACGGCTATCGTTTCCAGTGCGCAGGCAGTCGCCACGGTGCGCAGTCTCGTCGATGCAGGTCGCTTCGAGGAGGCGCGCGGCTTCATTGCCCGGTGGAATGCGGGCAGCCGCAGTCACTCCATGCGCGTTGCGTTCGTTGAAGGTTTGATTGCTGCGCGTTCCGGCAGGCACGCTCAGGCTGCGGCCATCTTCCGGGAAATATTGGCTGTCGACCCACAGAACGATGTGGCGCGCATAGAGCTCGCCCGCTCGCTTGCCGCGCTCAACGATGCCGATGGCGTGCGCGCCCAGGCCGAGCTTCTGCGAGCCTCGGGCATCGATGATCGATTGGGCGGAGCGATCACCCGGCTTGCCGATCTGGTCGATGCAGGCCGGCCACTGCGGTTCCGCGGTTATCTGTCGCTTCTCCCCTCAACCAACATCAACCGGGGTACGGACAACGAGACCGTGGCCTTCGGTCCCATCGACCTGCGGATCAATCCGGACGCGCGACGCAAGTCCGGTATCGGCCTTCTGCTCGGTGGCGAGATGATTTACCAGAAGCCGCTCAGCCCCACGCGCCGATTGATTTCCGTGACGAGCGCGACAGGACGCTTCTATCCGAAACTGCCTTCTGCCTCCTCATTGCAGGTTGATGGCGCGCTCGGCGTCGAGCAACGCATCGGCAGTACAAGGGCGATGGTCGCTCTGACGGGAAGCATCGTGGTGACGCCCGATGCCGTCACCACCGTTCAGACGGGTATCCGCGGCGAGTTGTCCGGCCGCTTTGCCGCAGCACCTCGTTGGTTCTGGTATCTGGGCGGTCAGGCCCGCATCCAGGACGATCTCGTTTCGGATGCCCGCGATGGCTATGTGGCCAATTTAGGCTTCAATCTAGACCGTATGTTCGCTACCGGCCACTTCATCCGCTTCGGCGTGCGCGGCGAGCTAGCCCGGCTACGGGAAGGCCGTTTTTCCTATGACGAGGCAGGCCTGCTTGTTGGATATGCGCGCCCGCTGCCTTTGGGCATCAACGTTTTTGCACAAGCTGCATTGTCATGGCGCGATTATCACGGGCTTTATCCCGGTCTTGACGAAGGCCAGAGCGACATACGCTTCACCGGCGACATCATAGCCACCAAGCGTGACCTGCACATCGCCGGTTTTGCGCCGCAGCTGCAATATCGCTTCGAGCGCGTTTCCTCCAACGCTGCCTTTGAGGACTACACCCGCCATGAGGTCGAGCTGCGTCTGACCAAAGACTTCTAGAAAGGCTTTGATCAGGCGAGGGCCACCTCGACACGATTCCTGCCTGATGACTTGGCGCGATAAAGAGCGGTGTCTGCACGCTTGAAAGCCGCCCAGAAGGATTCCGGCCAACCCTCATTCGCATAGAGGCCGATGCTCACGCTCAGCGGGATTGTGTTCCGATTGTCGAGCGGAAACGGCGCGTTCTCGACGGCGCGCCGCAGGCGCTCCGCCAGTCCACTGCCACCGCGGCTGTCGTGGCCGGGCAGCACCAGGGCGATTTCCTCGCCACCGTATCGCGCTACGAGGTCGCTCTTGCGCACGTTGGAACGCACGATCTGCGAGAGGTGCCGCAGCACCTTGTCGCCGGTGTCGTGCCCATATGTGTCGTTGATCTGCTTGAAGTGATCTATATCGACGACCATGACCGTGCACGGTTCGCCCTTGCGGGCGGAATTCATCAGAAGATCCGGGCCGCGCATATCGAATACGCGTCGGTTTGCGAGCTGCGTCAGTGCGTCGGTGGAAGCTTCCTGGCTCAGCACGTTTTCGCGATAGTATTGGATGCGTCGACGCTCAAGGATTTCTCCCACCAGAACCGTGCCGGCGATATTGGCAAGGGTCATCGGCACGCTGACTGTTTCCAAAATCATCAGCGCGGTCTCCCAGGGCAACACAAAAAGCGATGCCATGGGAAGGCTGGCGCCTAGCCCCAGGAGCGCGAAAGTCAGCATGCGTAATCGCGCCTGTCGGAAGTAAAGGGCAAAGGCGACGCCTGCACTCGCGCTGATCGCTATTCCCAAAACGCCAGCCCACATGCCGGCCCCGCCGACCCAGATGCGAAAGGCGATTGCGCATGCGGCGGAGAGTATTGCGGCCGGCCAGCCGCCGTAACTCATGGCAAGGATAAGGAAGGAGTGGCGCAGGTCGAAAATCAGCCCAGGCGCGAGTTCGAATGGCATCATCATGGAGCCGACCGCGCCGGCAGCCAACACGAAGGCGGTCACGAAGCGCCGGATACGCCGGTCCGATGCATTCCGCAGCGCCATATCATAGACAATCGCCACCAGGGCCGCGATGCCGAGATTCTGTAAAAAGCCTGCGAACAGGGCCGCTGTCGTCATTGCAACTTCCTCGTGTTGAAACGCAACCTAAAAACGCCGGGGTTTCCAACCGGTAAAGCTGCCTGTGAAGAACCGAAGCTGCGACAAGCTGCCTTCAGAAAAGAGAGCCCTGATCCTGCTTCTTTGGGGGCGCGCTCTTTGGTGTGCGCGGCGGAGGGGGGCTCTTATGCCCGTCTCCGGCTGCGATGGCGCGCGTGCTTCCATCGGCAAACTCGATCTGAAGCTCAAGGCCGGGCTGGATATCGCTGGCCCGTTTGAGCGGCTCGCTGTCGGGACCGCGCACCAATGCGAAACCACGGTCGAGCACAGCGCGATAGGACAGCGTTTCCAGAAGGCGTTCGGCTTGCGTGCGCTTTTGTCCCGCGCGTTCGAGCCGCGTTGCAATCAGCATGTCTGAGCGGTGCTCGATGACCTTCAGCCGCTCGCGGCCATGCGCAATGCGCTGGTTGAGCGCTGCCGGCGTGATGCGGGCGGCGTCGCGGTCGAAGCGGTTACGCTGTCCGCGCACCATGGCAAGGAAAACGCCTGGAAGCCTTTCGCCGGAAAGCGCTGCGCGTCGTCCCGTTTCCGCAAGCCGTCGTTCGAGGGTTGCCGGCGAAAGCCGCAACGCGTTGAAGGTCAGCCGTTTGCGTTGTGTTGCCGCCGTCAGTGCGCGACCGAGGCGGCTGGCCGCCTCGTCGAAGCGCCGGCGCGGCAGCGCCAGAAGCTGATCGGCGGATGGAAGAGCTCTGGCAAGCGAGCGCAACGCTTGCCGTTTGCGCTCGCCCTCGCGTGAGATCGCACCCTTGAGCCGCGCCGACAGCCGCGCAACGGCAGCTTCGAGATCGGCCTTCACCGGCACGGCCATTTCGGCAGCGCCCGTTGGCGTGGGCGCGCGCCGGTCGGCCACAAGGTCGATCAGCGTCCAGTCGGTTTCGTGGCCGACTGCGGAAATGACCGGGATTTCCGATGCGGCCACGGCGCGAACCACAGCCTCGTCGTTGAAGCCCCACAAATCTTCCAGGCTGCCACCGCCACGCGCAACGATCAGCACATCGGGGCGCGGCAAGCCCGTACTTTCGCTGATTGTGTTGAAGCCGCGCACGGCAGCCGAAACTTCATCGCCCGTCGTTTCTCCCTGCACGCGCACGGGCCACACGATGACATGCACCGGGAAACGGTCTGAAATGCGATGGATGATATCGCGGATAACAGCACCGGTCGGGGAGGTGACGACGCCGATCACGCGCGGCATGTAAGGGAGCGCGCGCTTGCGGGCATCGTCGAAAAGACCCTCGGCGGCAAGCTTCCGCTTTCGCTCTTCAAGAAGCGCCATAAGGGCTCCGGCGCCTGCCGGTTCGATGCTTTCGATGACGATCTGGTATTTCGACGAGCCGGGATAGGTCGTGAGCTTGCCGGTGGCGATGATCTCGAGCCCTTCCTGCGGCAGGAATTTGAGCTTCGAGAAGACCCCGCGCCAGATCACGGCTTCCATGCGTGCGCGATCGTCTTTCAGGGCGAAATAGGCATGACCCGAGGAATGCGGCCCCCGATATCCCGAAACTTCGCCGCGCACACGCACATGCCCGAACGCATCTTCCACCATGCGCTTGAGCGCGCCGGAAATCTCGCTGACGGAGAATTCCGCCACGTTGGAGGACGAATCGGTTTGCGGCTGGTCGGTCATGGTCTGATTGAGACGGCGGAAGGGGGGCGGGTCAAGCCCGCACCCCTCACCAGCCGGCCATCACATGGCCGGGCTTCAGCCGGCGGCCTTTGATGTTGTGGAAACCGGAATTGAAATCGATATTGCCTGTCTCCTCGATGAAAGCGGGGACGGATAAATTGTCCAGGCTTTCGCTGATATGCCGCGCCAGAGCATCGATGATTTCTGTCTGGCCACTATGCCCTCGCATGAGCCCGATGCGGCAATCGGGAAGCGGAGCAAAGCCGTCTGCCTCGCCAAGTACGCGCATGCCGGGTCGCAAGGCGCATTCCGGCAAGACGGAAATCGCAAGCCCTGCCAGGACTGCCGACGTTATGACGGTCGCTGAAAAGCTGGTGAACAGCACGCGATATTCGCGCTGCATCTGCTCAAGTGCGATGCAGGCATCGCGCCGCCACTGGCAGCTAGGCCGCCCGAAGGCCATGGGCAGCACATCGCGCTCATGCAGCGGATGGTTTGCCGAACACACCCAGAGCACAGGCTCGCGCCGCACGGCTTCTGATCCGCCCTTGGCGTCGTCATAGGTGACAAGAGCAAGGTCGAGACTGCCGCGCCTGATGTGCTCCACCAGATTGAGCGTCGGTTCGCATAGAATTGAAAGCTCAACGCGCGGATTGGAGCGTGAGAACCGCCCCATGATCTCCGGCAGAAAACGATCCGCATAATCGTCGGGCGTGCCGATGCGGATATGCCCTTCAAGGCTGGCATCGTCGAATGCGGCGAGTGTTTCGCGGTTGAGCCGCAACAGGCGGCGGGCATAACCGAGAAGCCTCTCGCCATCTTCCGTAAGGCGGTTGGTGCGCCCGTCCTTCAGGAAGAGGGTTTTCCCCACACGTTCCTCAAGCCGGCGCATCTGCATGGAGACTGCCGACTGGGTGCGGTGCACCTCCTCTGCAGCGCGGGTGAAGCTGCCCGTATCGGCAATGGCGATGAAGGTGGAAAGCTGATCGAGATCAAGCGGAGCGGCCATGGCAGAGATCCATCATCCTGGTTGATGATAAAGATTAAAAACATTTGTTCGACTAATCAATAAGGTCGGCATATCGTTTTCTTGTGAATGGATTGGCGGGCAGCTCTTTCGGAGTGCGCGACGATCCCGTTTCCCGTCAGCGCCAAATTCAGGAGAGAGACGATGTCCCGAGCGCAATCGGATGCCCTTGCTTTGCCCGCTTCCACGCGGCCGACCGGCAATGTGCGCCTGGTGGCTCGCAATGTCGTGTCCGCCTGGATGCATTTTTGGAAAACGCGCACCGCGCTGCGCCAGCTTTCGGAAATGTCTGAAAGCCATCTGGCCGACATTGGTTTGACCCGCTGCGACGTCGACACCGTCGTCCTGCGCTCGTCGAAGGTCCGTGCGACGCGTGAACTCCAGTCCATCGCTCATGAGCGCGCGCGCTCCATGGTCTTGAACAACCGTAACCTTTAACGCGCCTTTCCGTCGGCCGAAAAATGCCGGCGGAAGGAAAGCTCTTGCGAAGCGATGCTTCGGGAAGGTTTCATGAAGCCCCTCCATTTCCCCTTGCAGGCATAACTCCCGCACCGCCGGTATCCCTCCGGCAAGCCTGCATCTCCTGCCCGGTCCCCGAAACGGACCGGGCTTTTTTTATGCAGTGCTTTCCAAGGTGTTCTTAAATCGGAGGAATGACCTGCCGCCGTCGGAGGCTTGGGTCCGGTGTGCCATGCGCCCTTCCGAATCTCCTGGATTCCCTGGAGGCCGCAACTCGCTCATTTTTCAGCACTTATGCGGGCCTCAGTTGAGCCCGCCCAACCGCAAAATATTCTATTCGTCGTCGTCTTCGTCGGCGGGGCGTCCGGGCAGGACGTAATGGCCTGAAAGCCAGCGGTTCAGATCCACGTCCTTGCAGCGGCTCGAGCAGAAAGGATAATAGGCGCGCTGCGAAGGCTTTCCGCATTCGGGGCAGGGGCGCTTGGGCCTCAGGGGCGTCACTTTCTCATCGCGGATGTCGGCCATTTCTACTGCGCTCCAATACCCGCAAGCCAGTTAAAATGCACCTTGTAGCCCTCGGCCACCAGAAGGTTCACCGTTTCGTAGAGAGGCAGGCCCACGACATTCGTATATGAACCGGCAAGCTTGACCACGAAGGTTCCGGCAAAGCCCTGAATGGCATAGCCGCCGGCCTTGCCGCGCCATTCGCCGGAGGCGAGATAGGCTTCCAGCTCTTCCCGGGAAATGCGCTTGAAGCGCACGCGTGTTTCCACCAGGCGCTGGCGCACCTTGCCGGAAGGTGTGATGAGGCAGATGCCGGTGTAGACCCTGTGCGAACGACCCGAAAGCAGTTGCAGGCAGTTCGATGCCTCGTCGACCATTTCCGCCTTTGGCAGGATGCGGCGCCCGACGGCCACGACCGTGTCGGCGGCAAGGATGAAATTGCCTTCGGCCCTTCCTTCCTTCTTGAGCCGCTCAAGCGCCTTCTCCGCCTTGCCCTGCGCAAGTCGTTTGGCGAGCGAACGGGGATGTTCGCTCTTGACGGGCGTTTCATCGATGTTCGCTGGAACCAGACGATCCGGTTGGAGCCCTGCCTGCTGGAGGAGTTCGACGCGGCGCGGCGAACCGGAAGCAAGCACGAGTTTCTGCAATGCGCTCATGGCTCTCCGCCGGCCGCTCGATAAAACTTATTTGAAGCGGTAGGTGATGCGGCCCTTGGTGAGATCGTAGGGCGTCATTTCAACCGTCACCTTGTCACCGGTCAGAACGCGAATGCGATTCTTGCGCATGCGGCCAGCGGTATGGGCGATGATCTCGTGCTCGTTTTCCAGCTTGACGCGAAACATCGCGTTGGGCAGCAATTCCGTAACCACGCCTGGAAATTCCAGGACTTCTTCCTTGGGCATCCGTTACCTTTGTCGTGTGAACTGTGTCGGCTTCAGCCGAATGTGGCGCGGAACCTATCCCATTCCTGGGGTTTTGTGAACAAGCTTGGCGCTGGCAAGTGTTATTTTGTTGCGCTTTTGTTGTCGGAGCCAAAGCGCGAGGCGATGGAACTGGCCAGGCGCTCCCTCACGTCGCGATATGCGGCCATGATCTGGTCGCGTGTTCCCGACACGATCGTCGGGTCGAGCATCGGCCAGTATTCGACCTCGGCGGCATCCGTTCTGGTCATGTCGAGCGCGCGATGATGGGCCTCGGGCGAGAGCGTTATGATGAGATCGAAATTGGTGTCGGGAAGCTCGTCGATGCTTTGCGGCTGGCGGTCATCAAGCGAAAGGCCTTCTTCGGCGAGCACTGCATCCACGAACGGATCGCGCTCTCCCGCCCGCACACCTGCCGAGGCGATGAATACGCCCCGCGGCAAAGCGCGTCGGGCAAGAACCTCTGCCATGGGTGAGCGGATCGAGTTCATCCCGCACAGGAATAAGACCGATTGCGGCGCACGGGATGCGGCCGGAGCCGAAAAAGGGGAGAAGTCACTCATGGCCGTGCCCCACGGCGTGCGGGCTCATGCCTAGCCCCGCCAATGAAGAACGCAAACCAGCGTGAAAAGCCGCCGTGCCGTATCGAAATCGATATCGATCTTGCCGTTCAGGCGGTCCATCAGTGTCTGTGAACCCTCATTGTGCAGGCCGCGTCGCCCCATGTCGATGGCCTCGATCTGGCTTGGCGTCGAACTGCGGATGGCATCGTAATAGCTCTCACAGATAAGAAAGTAATCCTTCACGATGCGCCGGAAAGGCGTGAGCGACAGGATATGGGTAACGACGGCCTCACCATCCCCGCGGGAAATGGCGAAGACCAGGCGGGAATCGACCAGAGAAAGCCTGAGCTTGTAAGGGCCGCCCTTGTCGTCTCCAACAGGGTGAAAGCAGTTTTCCTCGACCAGATCGAAAATGGCGACGGCCCGCTCGTGCTCGATGTCGGGAGTGGCGCGCCCGACTGATTCGTCGAGCTCGACATCGATCAGCCGTGACGTGTCCGAGCCCGCGCCGCTCATTTTACAAATCGTGCGCTGGTCGCGACGCCGTTTCCCACGCCGCGCCGAGATCCGTCAGGCGCGCCTCGATGCATTCGACTTCGAGGCGAATGGCGGTGTCCCCGGAAAAGATAAGTTCTATCGTCCCCGACGGAGCCTCTCCCGCGATGAAATTGATCGCAAGCAGGGAAAGGACATCGTTCGGGCGGTTTCGGTCGATGCCTATGGCGCGCACGGTGAGCACCCGGTCGAAGTGAAGGATCGCGCGCCGGCGCTCGTGCGGCGAACGCCTGAAGGCCGTTCTGCGGACTTCCTTTTCCCAGACGAAGCGATTGAAGGCGACCGCGAAGCGCTTTTCGCTGCGTTCGAAGGACAAGTCGCTCACCTTGGCAACGGCATCCTGCAGATGTGCGGAAAGAATGCCGAGGTCGACCTCATCCAGCGCTACGAGTTTCAGAAATTCCATAGCCTGCCGCACCCGTCCCGGTTCAGCCCGAAATGCGTTCGATGGTCGCGCCGCAGCCCGACAGCTTTTCCTCAAGCCGCTCGAAGCCGCGATCCAGATGGTAGACGCGGTTGACTTCGGTCACACCCTCCGCCGCAAGGCCGGCGATCACGAGCGAGACAGAGGCCCGCAGGTCCGTGGCCATGACAGGAGCGCCGCGCAGAACCGGAACACCTTCCACCACGGCCGTCTGCCCGGCAAGCGAGATCTTCGCGCCGAGACGGGCAAGCTCCTGCACATGCATGAAGCGGTTTTCGAAAATCGTTTCGGTAATGTGGGAGCGCCCCTTGGCCATGGTCATCAGACCCATGAACTGGGCCTGCAGATCCGTGGGGAAGCCGGGGAAGGGCTCGGTGGTCACATCCACCGGCGCAATGCCCCCGCCATTGCGCCGCACCCGGATGCCGGTATTGAGGCGCGTGATCTCGGTCCCGGTCTGTTCCAGCGTTTCCAGCGCGTTTTCCAGAAGGTCTGCCTCAGCGCCCTCGAGCAGCACGTCGCCTCCGGTCATGGCGACGGCCATGGCATATGTGCCCGTTTCGATGCGGTCGGCGATCACGCGGTGCCGCGCGCCCGAGAGGCTGGTCACGCCGTCAATGGTGATCGTGGCCGTTCCCGCGCCGTGAATTCTCGCGCCCATCGCATTGAGGCAGTCGGCGAGATTGACGATCTCTGGCTCGCGGGCTGCGTTTTCCAACACGGTCTGGCCCTTGGCGAGGGCCGCGGCCATCATCAGCACATGGGTGGCACCAACCGAGACCTTCGGAAAAACATAGCGATTGCCGATCAGGCCGTTTCTGGCCGTGGCGTTCACGTAGCCCTGCTCGATGTCGATCTCCGCGCCCAACGCACGCAGGCCGTCGATAAAGAGATCGACGGGGCGCGTGCCGATGGCACAACCGCCAGGCAGCGAAACCCTTGCCTCGCCCATGCGGGCAAGCAGCGGACCGATGACCCAGAAGCTCGCGCGCATTTTCGAGACGAGTTCATAAGGCGCTGTCGTGTCTACGATGCTGCGTGCGGTGAAGTGAATGGTGCGCGAATACCCCTTCTCCTGGCTTTCACGTCGGCCGTTGACCGAGTAATCGACCCCGTGATTGCCCAGGATGCGGATCAGGCTTTCCACATCGGCCAGGTGCGGGAGGTTTTCAAGCGTCAGCGTATCGTCCGTAAGGAGCGAGGCGATCATCAGCGGCAGCGCGGCATTCTTGGCGCCGGAAATGGGCAGCGTGCCGTTGAGCGCGTTACCGCCGGTTATGCGAATGCGATCCATATGTTCTCACTTTCCGGGGCTCCCCCGGCCTCGTCGTGCCTGCAGCATCTGCAGGCCACACTGCACCCATAGCCTTGCGGGATGGTAAACATTTCGCAAATGGCACTCTGCAATGCCCGCGAATTCTTTGCTCTACCGATCAAGGCTCGTGTCTTCGGGACGGTCCTAGAACAAGGCCGCGCCGCGCGCAAGAAATGCTTGCTGACGCCCGGGTTTCATTTCTCGTCCTGATTGCCGTTTGTCTCCAAACCCTCCGGGCGACTGTCGGCCTGGCCGTTACGGCGTGAGCGCGACTGCGCCTTGCGTCTTGCCAGATTGGCGCGCAATTCGGATGCGAGCCGGCGCGCGCGCTCGTCGTCGCCCTTCTTCGAGCCGGCAGGACCTTTGTTGTCCGCGGAATTCGTCACATAAACCCCCAAGTCATCGAACTCTCCATCGTAGTGCGCAATCGCCGGGCTGCAATCGTCGTGGCGCATGTTGACGAGGCGATTTTCACAGCGTTGGGCGGAGGGCTGAAATTCCTGCCGATGTGCGCTTGCGCAATGCACTGCATTGTGGCAGAAGACCGCCGCGTCACGGCCTTTTTCTGAAGGTGTTCTGTGGCCTTTGCATGGCAGGCGGCTTTCATCCTGTGAATGGAGCGCGACTTGGCCATCCCGGCGCTGCGGTAGCTCAGTGGTAGAGCACTCCCTTGGTAAGGGAGAGGTCGAGAGTTCAATCCTCTCTCGCAGCACCATAAAATCAATGACTTAGGCGGTATCTGTCATGTCGGCGTGACAGAAATGATGACAGAAATCATCGTCTTCCGATCCTCGATGCGATGTCCCCTTGGAAGTCCGGGTGATGGTGCCCGTAGACATCCTCGATCATTTTCAGGCTCGTTCCAGCGTATTCGGCAACGTCCCATGGGTCGGCACCGCTCTGCATCATCCAGGTCACGGCTGTATGCTTGAGGATGTGCGGCGTCACTTCCTTCCCCAGACCGGCGTTTGCCCGGGCTTCTTCCCATGATTTCCTTTGCGCCTTCACCGGCTTGCCGCGAAAATGGATCACAAAGGGTATGGCTTTGCGCTCCTTCGTCTCCCGCATGTCTTCGTCTTTCCACCGCCTCATGAAGCCTGACAGGCGGTTGGGGATACGAATCGGGGGGCGGCGCTTTCTGGTTTCTTCCTCATCTGCCCCGCGCCGATGCATGACGCCGGCACCGGTATCGACATATCCTCCAAGTGTGTTCTCCACCCACCCAAGGCGACGAACTGCGCCGGATCTAGTCGCGGTGTAGATGCTGATCATGATGAACCGCTGCAATGCGCGGGCAGAATCTTTCTCCTCCAACTTCCTTGCAGCCCGTAGAAGGCGCGCGACTTCATCACGTGTCAGCCAGCGTGTTCGTGCTGGTGACTGCTTGGGCATGGTGACGACAGGAAGGGCGTCCAGAGGCGTTTCTGCGTGATAGGCATTAATGGCTGCCCGGAGCACGGTAAGCTCGCGTCTGGCGGTCTCACGGGATACGAGCTTGGGCTTCTTCGACTTGGTGGCCTGCCGGATCGGCTGAGAGGCCCTATGCTCGACATAAGCTTGGCAGGTAGAGCGCTTCACCTCCGAGAGAGGCTTGGCCCCCCACCAGCCAAGCAGGCGCTCGATAGAATAGCTCGAGGTCTTGGAACGCTGTCCGCCTGCGACCTCTCTGGAATAGTAGGTCAGGACGTCTGCGACGAGGAGAGCAGATGAACGACTGTCTGTTGGCGGTTCGTATTTTTCTTCGATGTATGCCCTGAGCTTTCCCTCAGCGCTCGAGCGCTCCTCAAAGCCGCAGCCAGTGCCACGCTTGATCGATCCGTCTCGGATGAACCAGAGGGCGGCTTTTTTGTCGAACCACAATCTGGCGCCTTTTGCTGGACGCGGCATTTCTCCCTCATCTCCATCAATGCGGATCGAGTGACAAAGTCACGCCGCCCGATCCTTTCCATGACAAGGTTGCCTCGCGCAGCCTCGGCCCTCAGTGTGGCAGGCTTGATGGCATCCCGAAAGACGATGCGGCATGCCTCAATGAGCGTCATGGGCTCATCGTCCCCGATATCCACGATGTTCGGTTCAGGCCTACCCATCGCACTTATCCTTCAGGGCGCTCAGGTGAGCCTCCCGCAATCCATCCTGCTTGAACTTCTCAGGCCCAAACTGGTTGACAGCCTCAGCAAGCAGCGCGGCCCGCCCTTGGGCATATCCATCGGAACCGCAATCAATGATGAAGCCATCTGCGAGAACGACGCACCAGACCGTTGCACCGCCCATTTCTCCATGAACCTGCCTATGGCAGACGATGGCGGTGGGGCTGTTTAGCGTAGCAAAGTCGCTCATTGCTCACACCATCCAGGTTTGCATCCTGACAAATCTTCATCGGGAAGATCATC
Organism: Nitratireductor indicus C115; assembly: GCF_000300515.1. GTDB lineage: Bacteria > Pseudomonadota > Alphaproteobacteria > Rhizobiales > Rhizobiaceae > Nitratireductor > Nitratireductor indicus. Next base: position 19,357 of record NZ_AMSI01000014.1, on the reverse strand, counting down.
AGGAGGAATAGCGTCGGAAGGGTCTGGTGGTTGATATTTCCCACGCTCGCTGTTTGCCCACTTCCTCACCTCGGCGGCACCCTTCGCGCCCATGTGTCGATGTGGACGGAACATCGTCTTTCCAATTTCCGCCTCGGCGTCAGAGATTTCTTGCCAATCGGCATCAGTGAAACGCCGCATATCGGATCGCTTGGAGTTGATGCATTTGCACTCGCGAGAGCGATGCGGCAGAACATCAAACCCTGCGCGTCGGATCAGTGCGTCTCTCTGCTCGGTTGACCATGTGGCGAACGGCGCGATCATGACTCGACCGCCGTGGTTATCGCTACGGGGCAACCATTCTGGGAAGTCGGATCGGTCCTCACTCTCTTCTCGGCGAACCCCTATCAGACACACAGCCCTAGCGTCAGGGTCATACTTATCCAACCACCGTTGGCCCGGTTCAATTTTCAGGATGAAAGAACACCACTGATACCGTTGTGTCGGGAAACCTTTCTTCTCGCGGGCAAGCTGGCGGAAGCCGATGGATGAAGTTCGGTAAGGGGTGAACCCGAGAGACTTAACCCAAGTTTCGCATTGATCAACGCGATCCATCCAGCCATCAGCGGCCCATCCAGTATCTGTAAAAACGACAGCTACGCCTTCAAGATTGCTTTCGTGAGCCCATTGTATCAATGCGACGCTATCGTTGCCGTAGCTGACGAAAATCACAAATCGAATAGGCTGATTTGTCGTTTCTCGGCGCAGCGGAAGGGATGCTTGATAGACAGTTGTCATTCCCCTTCCTCCCGCGCTCCTGATAGAGCGGCGTTAAGTTCATAGACAGCGTCAAGAGTATTGGTTTTGATTTCGTGGCCGCAATGGTCGCATTCAATGAACCCTGTCTTCAGATACATCAGTGCATTTCGCGCCGCCCGCTCCACCATCGCATCGTCTACGATGGGGGAAGGGGCGGGTTCTAGTGCGGAGAGAACGCGGCGTTCATAGTCGGCCTGTGCGGCGGCTTTGGCGGATGCAGTATCGAACCCCGCGCGAATGAACTTGCCAGCCTTGCCTCGCTCCGTTATCCGCCAATAGCCACCGGCGTAGGCTGTATAAACGTCACCGAATGGCGTGACCGCATCTGCATCACCATCTCGATAGCGCTTCCATTCCAGCGCCCTCACCTTCACGCCGCCCGCTTCCTCTCCTGCGGCGCGAAGATAGGTTGCGACCTCATCGCATAGGGCGGCGTCCGTATAAATCCCCTCGTCCTCACGGCGCTTCGCGAGGCGCTGGAGACGGTCAGCTAATTCAGCAATCCGGGTCATAGTCCTGCCACTCCTGCGCTTCTGTGGGCTGTCCATCTACGTTGTCTGTGTAGCTAAACGGGTACATGGCGCGGTGGAGCGCCGCATATTCATCCGGGTCGATATGCTCCAAAATTCTGATGATGTTCTCCACGCCAGCTGAGACGGCGTATTTGTTGGCACTTGGAAAAACATCGACAGCGATTGCCTTGAGGCGCGCGATTAGATCAGCGTCGGATTTCATCTCACGCAACACCTCCGCTTCCTCTCCTGCGGTGAGGGCGGCGTGGGCGGCATCAAACGCTTCGCAGAGTTCTCGTCTGAAATCTCTGTCATCTTCGCGCATCCACTCGGATGCGCCGTTACCCCGATTGCTGTGCGCGGACGAAACATCGGCCTCTATCCCTTTGCGCATAGCGGTCAATCGCCGCAGCGCTTCCTCAAGCTTCTGCTCTCTGGTCATCTCATCCTCGCGTTCACAATGATCTTGATTGCTGCATCGGTCTCGCCAGTGACGGCATAGAGCGCATGGGCGATCCTCAAAGGGTCGATCCCTTGCGCGTCCCAGAACGCCTTCTCGTTCATGCTGTGCTGTTCGCGATGCTCTTCCGGTGTCATGGGGACGGTCCAGCAGTCGTCGGGTTTCTGACCTTTTCCCGTTCGTTTCTTCCGATACATCGGATCGCCATAGCGGATATGGCAGGCCTCGCACCGGCCGATCTCGCCAGAGATCACGCTTGGCAAGGTGCGGATCCAAGCCAGGTGACGCTCGTCTTTGATGCGGGCCGTGGCCTTGCTCGACGGGTCGAGTGCAAAGGCGGTCGGGGCTTTGACGATCTCGAAGGCCATTAGGTGCCCTCCGATTTCAGTGCAATCTCAATGAGACGGCGCACAGCTTCGGAGCGGGACGGGACGCGATTTTCATAGCGCCAATCATCAATCGCGTTGATTTCGTCTGCCGTGATCTTCACTTGCAACCGTTCGGTCGGGCTGTTTCCGAGTGTCGGCCTTGCCATCACCGCACCCTCCATTCCCGGCCGCATTCTGCGGCGAGCGCTTCACACGTCACACGCATCAACTCGCCTTGTTTCGGACGGAAAGGCATATGCTTTGCCTTGCGGTGCTCAATGGAGCGCATCAACGCGGCCCGCTCCTGCTCCTTGCGGGCTGCAACTCGGGCATGGCGGCGTTTTGAGAACCAGGTGATCCACGGGATGAGGGCTGTCATGATGCCAGCTCCTTCTCATCGCACCCGACAACGCCGGCAATCGTTTCCCGACAGTCTGCCAGTTCAATTTCCCCTCGGCAGCATGCACGAGCGTAATTGGTCACAGACCTCGCCTTGGCGCGGACGGCATCGGTCAAGCCTTCGACAAAGAGACCCTTGGACTGATTGACCACGACAGTCTCATCCGGGCCGATGGCTCCGATGATCGCTTTCGCGAAAGTCTTGAGCCATTCACCTGCATCGGCTGAGGCCGGCTCCTTCTTCGTCTCTCCCATGTTGTCGGAGCCGGCCTCGCTGGTTTCCGCTTGTGCGGAGGAAGGGTTGGCAGCGACACTGGACGGAGATGAGGCGGCAGTGTCGCTGCCTTCGTCGGCGGGGCTTTCTGCCGGTGAACTGTGTTCGTCCTCGACCTTGGCCTCTTTCTTGAGGGTCTCTGGATCGACGCCGGTCATTCGATGAAGGAGGTACATCATGTCGCGCACGGCTTCATCGAGCTCCGGGTCCGAAAGCTCTGTCAGTGACTTTGGCCACTGCATGAAGTTGCCGTTGACCGTCTTTCCGTAGTGGACGATGCCAAGCGATAGCTTCACAGCTTCGCTAGCCTGCTCTTTGGCTGACCACGGCACATTGCAGCGGTCGACGACGAGACCGAGGATCGCCCACCATTTGCGTTCCATGGGGCGGCTTCCGTCTCGCACGAAGGTGACATTTACCTGAGAGCCGGCCCGCCAGGTGTCGAGCCGCTCCGCATCGCCAGACGTGGCCGGGGCGAGCCGCGGTCCTTTCTCGACAATCATGCGGAAGGGAGGGGTGTCACTCTTGCTCATTGGACGCCCTTTCGATTTCCCGCAGTCTCCGCTTTTTGATGGCTAGGGCGATGCCTTGATTGGATTCGTCACCCTCGAACTGCGCCATGGGGTCGAATTCTGTCCAGCGTTCCTCGACGCCTTCGACACTGTTTTCGGCGGCGAAAGATGTCTCCATTTCTTCGAAGAAGGCGGCTGCATCGAATTCGCCGTCTGCCATCACCGCGCCGATATCCTCGCCGGTTTCGCGCACGATCTGGCTGTCATCGATCACTTCGCCGGTCCCGGCGTCGATAGTTTCCTGATTCTCGATCTTCTGCGTCGGCGGGGCCGGAGGCGCTGGAGGCTTCGGAGCCTGCGGGCGCTCCTGTGGCGTGTCCTGCACTTCCTCGGCGATGCCAAGGCCGCGCAGCACGTCAGCAAAGGCGTCGCGCAGCGCAAAGGCACGGGCGCGCATTGCGAGCATCCGCTTCGGGTATTGCTGCCACGGCCCTTGCTTGCCCCAGAGGTTGGCCTTCTTGGCATCGGCGACCGAGAATGTGGCCTTGGTCGGATCGGCCTCGCCCTTTCGTTTGACTTCGCAGGACGCGGCCATGTTCTCGCCGTCGCCGGTTAGCTTCTCTTTGATCCATTCGAGTTTGCCAGAACCGCGAACGAGACCGATTGCACCGTCACCCCATATCGTCGGGCGGCCGTTGACCACGGCGATTGACTGCAGAGAGGCCATCGGCGTCATGCCGACTTCCATGCCATGCATGATTGCGACCATGGCCTTTTCTGGTGTCTCGAGCCCCTTCGGAGCCATGCCGGCCTTGCAGACGGCGAGCGCAATCCGCCAAGCACCATCAAAGTCCTGCGGGACGATGGCTTTGACAGCGCCTCCTGATTGCAGTGAGGGCAGGCGCTCGGGGTCGTGCTGAACGATTGCGTTCATGGTCAAACAGCCTTCTCGATTTCAACGATCTTCATGCCTGGCAAGTCAAAGCCAGACTTGGCGGCGCGGTTCGCCAGCGACTGCAGCAAGTCGGTGATTTCCGAGCGGTCCCGAACCGCTTGATAGAACGCGTCCTGATCAACGATCTCGCCACGCTTCTCGACGCGGATGGACACACGCGCACCTGTTCGACCTGCACTGGCCTTGGGTGCTTCCGCAGCCTTCTCGGCGTCCTGTGCGGCTTTGAGCGCGATTGCTTTCGCTTCCTCGTTCTGGGCCTTAATTGCCTCTTGGCGCTTCCTCTCGGCCTCTTCGCGGGCCTTTCGGGCTTCTTCGTCGCGCTTGCGCTTCTCAGCGATCAGGAATGGCTCGACATGGCGCTTCGCCTTGGTGGCCCATTCCTTTGCCTCTGCCTCAACCGGCTTGAACTCGCCGTCGATCTCACGGCATTTGGCGAGGTGCGGGGCCTTGACGGTTTCGCGCAGCGAGTTGATGCGTTTGGCAAGGTCTGAGCATCGCTTTGCCCAGATGCCGCACCGGTCTGCGTCGGCCTGTGTCTCCACTGGCTTGCGCATGAAGTCGGTCAACTGCTCGACTTCGCCAGCGAGCTCGAGCTTCAGGGCTTCAAATGGATCAGAAGCGCCGCTGTTGTCACCGATAGCCGGTGCCGGCGGCTCATCATCGAAGCCTTCGCCTGCGTCCGCTTTGACATAGGCCTCGTAGCTGATGGGGTTGCGGCAGGACCAAAGGAACAGATCGACCAGGTCCTCGACCTGCCGACCGTTGCGGAACCCAACAACAACGCCATTCTCGTCCGGATAAATCCCGACCGGTTCCCAAGGGCCATTCTTACGGCGGGTGCGGTAGTATCCGAGCTGATACTCGCCGGGATGGATCGGCAGTTCTTCCGTTCCAATCTTGGACGGATCGGCGAGGGCGCCTTGCCACCAGCCCCAGCGCTCGACAATTGCCACCTGGGCGACTTCGCCCGCGTTCGCGAATGTGTTCATCATTCAATCCTCAGTGCGGTGTCTCAAAGAACCCGGTGACCGCCGCGCAAAGCACGATCATGACAATGGCGCGGGCCGTGGGGTGCGAAAGAAAGGGGAGGAGGGCGCTAAGCATTGGTCGCCTTGCGCGTTTCCGTTTCTGAATTGGAAAGGGCGTCAAGGCGCATCTGCCGGTCTGCGATTTCCTTGATCAGGTTTTCACGCTGCTGTTCGCGGGCCTTCTCCATTGCGGCGCAGTATGCTTTATTCTGATCGGCGGAAAGCTCGATGCCTTCCGTAATCGCCGCAGCAGCGAAGCGAAGAAATTGCCACCCTCTCGGCGGCATGTATTCCGCCCAATGTTCGGCAAGACCTTTCTGGATGAGGTCGCGTCGTTTCTCGCGGGCGTCATCTTCGGAGATGCACGGGAGAATGACCCTCCAAGTGCCGCTTTCATCTCTCCACTGATTGACTTTCCATTGAAGGTCGCCGTTGGCCAGCCCGAACAGGCTGATGAGCCTTACGCCTTCAGGCTTCCGGCTGTAGCCACAGTCGTACTGCTGTAGATCACCAAGCGGCAGAACATCATAGACCGTGTCGCCATAGGACTCGATCACTACATGGGTGATCCGTCCTTCAACGAATTCCTCGATCCGTTCCAGCCCTTCGAACTTCTTCAACCGGTCCAGACGGGCGCGAGTATCGCGTTCCGAATGGAGGCATTCCGAGTAGAGCTTGTTTTTGCGGTTTTCCAGACCGCGGACTTCCGCTTGAAGAGACGCGATCTGCTCACTACGCTTTTCAACCGGTGGCTTGGTGAATAGCTCCGAAGTGAATTCGGCATGTCCACGACCGACCTCATATCCTTCATACGTTTCCAGTTCGATGGTTGGAGCAACGACATGCTTTCCATCATCTATTCGGCCCAGGTACTCGACCTCGCGGCCATCCCGCAGCCAGTAGGCGCGACCGACCTCATATTGTGTCTTGCTCATGCTGCCCTCCTGCTCGGCTGGCGGCTCTCGATCAGCTTGCAAAGCCGGTCGAAGTTCGCGTCTGGCATGCGGAGAATTTCGGTGAAGCGGTCATCGAAGAACGCTGCAATCTGATCGCGATTGCTCGCTTCGGGAGTGCCCCAGTTTTCATCGACCACGCCGGCGGATTGCAGATCCGTTAGGCCAAGGCAGTGAACGATGCGCAAGGCGTTGTGGAAATCGCGGGGGTTCATGATGCTGCCCTCTCGTTCTCAAGCGCGAGCCGAGCATTTCGGAAACTGTCGGCAGCTTCCTTGAACTCGTTCGCGAGTTTGAATTGATGCGCGTCGATCAAGACCATCGACCGCCGGAGCGCCTTGGATTCCTCGTGTAAGAGGGTGGCGCGCTTGATGCTCAGGGGGAGGGAGGTCATGCGGCCCTCCGAATGCGACGGCTCTCAAGCTCCGAGCAATCGCGAAAGGTTCCTGCGACGGTCTCATAGGCTTCTGAAAGCTCATTGGCCGCGAGGCGGTTCAGAGGAACCAGCGTATCGAGATACCGGGCCATATCAGCACGCCGATGCGCCGGAATATTCTCCATGGCTTCTTCGAGAGACGTGCGATTGGCGTCGTTCACCAGTTCGCAGGCAATGGCGCTGTGATACTTGGCGGTGGTCCAGAACGCGGGGCGCTTGCCGATGATCGCCTCGACCGCAATGTCACGGCTCAAGCCATCCTCGTTGTCATAGAGATCAATCGCGTCCGCCAGACGGCGACGAACAACCACGATGTTCTCCGGGTCAAATCCGATGGCCGCTGCAAGCTCGACTGCTGTTCGGCTGTAGGCGTTCATTGCCTTCATCCTTCGTTGTGAAAAGCGTTCGGGAATGGGGCGCTGACGCCCCTGACCGGAGCGCTTATCCGTGCGGGTGCTTTTCAAAGTGACGGGCCATTTCCTCGTTTTCGAGCAGATGGCGCTCTTCGCGTGAGGCTTCGGCAGCGCATTCTTCTGCATATGCGTTCTGCTCCTGAGCTTCCGAGACGAGCCAATCCATGAAACTGTCGTCGCTCTCGAATGCGTCAGATATCCACGCAGGGCAGGCCAACCATTCGCCTGTCTTGGGCTTTCGAATGCGGAAGTCCGACACCTCCGCCATCGGCGGCTCTTCTGGCTGCTCGTGCGTAGCGGGGGAAAACTTCGTCACCGTGAAAGTGATGACGGCCTCAACCTCGACTTCGCCGCCGCCTTCCCAAAGGGCTAGGTGCAATGCTGACTTTGTGGTGTAGGCCATCTGCTCTCCATCTCCGTTTCAGGGATCGGGTGATCCAAGGTGGTGATGGAAATGACTGTAGCGCTTATCGCTACGACCTGTCAATCGGATTGTAGCGATTTAAGAAACAAAATTTGACAAGCCGAAAAACATGCGCGAAAAGAAAAGCCCCGGCAGCGATTTGCTGGCCGGGGCGATAACGAGAGCGGAAGGTTGAAGACTGTGGCGCTCTCGGGTCACATAAGCAGTGGCTTATGCATACCACAGGGCGCGGACAAAGTGCAATCCCCACTCCGAAAGACCGAAGGGGAGTCCGCCGTGGCCTTGCCAGAGGCAACGAAAAAGTGAGGTCGAGGGTTGGCGCTGGTTATGACCAACTCGGAAGGGCGATAGGCGGCTCGGTCGTTCAGAATCGTCCAGCATAGGGGCTAACCTCGGATGCTCTCAGAGCACGGGGCTTAGTCCTCCTATGTTCGGGCTCCTGGCTCTCCATCATTCAGAACCAAGATAATCTCAGACGTAGAGATAGCTCATACGTTGAAGGTTTTTCTCTGTAGGAAAGGGGAGATTGAGAAGGGAGGGGCAAAAGAAAACCCCGCCGGAGCGGGGCTGCCCTGATTATGCGGCAATCTTGTCAACGTTCCTGACGAAGCGTTTCCACTTCCTTCCGATCTCTACTGAATTTCGAGTCTGAAGGCTCCTGGCTTTGATCGTCCATTCTGGCTTGAGCGTTAGATCTCCAATGTCGAAATATTCAACGCGAGCCCCTGGCGGGACATGTTTGGGGTTCATGTTCTTGTCCCAAACATGAAATGTCCCATCAGACAGTGCAGCGCCAACATAGCGCTCACTAATTGACTGATGGATGCTGTGCAGCCTCACTACGAAAGGATCAATCTCCTTGGGAGTGATCGATGCGTTGTAGGCCCTGAGCAACTGTTTTGAGATTTCAAGAGGGCCGGTGTAGTCGAAGAAGTCTGTAACTAGGACCAGCACATGTCGCTTCTCGGTCTTGTCGAATGCCCAAAAAAGGGCATGCGGGTCGAGACCAAGCGCGATCAACGCATCGCCATATTCGCGACCGGCGGCTAAGAACTTTTCGTCAATTTCTGGCGCAGCCATGTTGCAACTCCATCCGCCCCAAAAGCGGCATCCACATATGAACGAGCGACTTTCCGGGGCATCGGTCTAGGGTCATAACCCTGATTTCGGTTCCATTGTAGCATGATATGCCAATGTGGTGCAGAGGGTTCCGTGGGGTCCACTTTAATTCCGGCTACGGTCCGCAATGTCACAAGGCTATGGGTATACAAATCTGGGCGGGCTTCTCTTGAGGGCCATTGATTGAACCGTTCCTGGTGCCAAATATAGGCCTTCAGCGCGCATTCAACAGCAAACCCAGCATGTTGAACTGCTTGCGCGCAAGCCTTTTTGTCTTCGACGATTGCCATCGCTGCTCGCTCGTGTTGGCGGCATAACGCAAGCCAATCTGTAATCGACTGAGGATGGCTCAACCCTAATCCTCATCATCCAGATCATCGACCTCGATCATTCCAGCCGAGATTCCCCAATCGATCAGGATGGAGTTGACCGCCTCATCCATGTTCAGGTCGTGCTCTTTCGCAAACTCATCGACCATTTCGGAAGCTTCCGGTATCAGCGTGACATAGCCGACCGGCACCATGCGACCGTCGAGGCGAAGCGCAGCCCGGCGGAGCAAAACCTGGATTTCGGAGCGCGAAAGCTCTTCCAGCCTATCGGCAGATTCCATCAGTTGGGCAGAGAGCTTGTCGGTCATGGGGTGTCATCCCTTACCAGTTGCAGGCTTTCCGCAAAGGCTTGATGGATTCTTCCAACGCGGTGATGTCAAAGGTTGCGGTGAAAGGGTTTTCGCCATATGGCGTCATCCTCACAACCATCTGCGACCTGCCGAACATCTGCTTGATGACCGGGATAGAGCGCCCGCCACTCCAAAGACCCAGCGATCGATTGTTGGTCGATTCTTGCATTCCAACGGTCTTCGCCTTCTCATCATCCAGGCGATAGGTAACGTCACCATAGTCGTTGTACTGGCTGGACGTCATATGGCAGCCGGTGGCGAATATCAGTCCGGTCTTATTTTCAACGCAGCGCACGTAGAGCGTTACTTTCCCGCCTCTGTTCCATCCGCAATTGACCGCTTCGTTGGACTCCACGCGGAGGAAAACATTTGTCTGATCGGTGAGTTTGGACGTTTCGGACGTGACCGACCAATTGCCTTTTGCAGCCGGCTCAACCTTTTGTTCTGGTGTCCGTCCAAGCGCTTTATCGTAGCAAGCCAATCGATCCAGATCGTTTGAAATTTGGATGCAGCCTTCTCCGGCCGCAAACCCCGGCGCGCAAGTCGCAGCCATAGCGACCATGCCAACGAAAATCCCACGCATAGAATTCCCCCATTATCGAGGCCGGATCCAATCGATAGGAGCGGCCCACTCGACAATCTGATCGTTCATGTCCTCGAACAATGCGTTCACGCTTTGCAGCGTCCACACATCAGGCGAAGAACCTGGCCGAACGATCTTCACGAAGATACGACCATCTGCGAGTTGCACGACCGCGCGTCTGTTCACCATTTCCGCCGGCGGAAGCTGCTTGGAATAGTATAACAAATACCCGTCTTCCAAGGCGGGGAACATGGATGTCCCGGATACCTCGACGGCGACAGTCCCAGGCTTTGAATCTCGGGGAGCCGGTACTGTATCAATGTCGCCGTTGTCGATTGCTTCGACCTGCTGACCCGCACCTACACGTCCCTTGAGAGGGACTTGAATTTCACTCGGCGCTTCCATGCCGGTAATTGTCTGGATGGCAATGAGTTCATCGCCAGCAATCGCCCGCGTGCCCTTTGCCATCTTGTTCACTGCCGCGCGATCAATCGAGCGGCCAAGCGCCTCCGTCAACCGACGCGACAGTTCGGATTGCGAGACACCGGACGCTTCGAGCGCTTCTTGTAGCCATCTGGACAACATCCAAAATCCATAGCGTGAACCAGAAGAAAGCGCATTTTCTGTATTCGCTACGAATTTTGTTGCAGATGTTTCTAAAATCGCTACAATCGCGGACATGGAACCTGCACAGTCAATCATCAAGAACCTGGGTGGACCGAGCGTAGTTGCGGAAATCGCAGGCGTTCACCGCACCCGTGTGTCGAATTGGTCTCGCGCCAAGGAAAAGGGCGGAACGGGAGGCGTAATCCCGTTCAAGCACGTTCCTGCGCTTCTGGATGCCGCAAGGAAGAAGGGCGTTGACCTTTCTGCTGATGACTTCCTTCCCTCCACCCCCGCCCCACAAAGCCCAGAGGCCGCGGCATGAGCATCGCACATCTTATCGAAAGCTCGAATGGATGCCTCGTCATGGGGCTGGATGTAAACTCCGAGCGCCTGACCTTTTCCCTCGAAAGCCTCCCGCATCTTCTTGGCCGGGGTGATCTCACGACGCTCAAACGTGCGCTGTACACCGCCCTTGGTGATCTTCCGGACGTTCGGAAGGCACCGGGCGAGACGGAAGGCGAGCACATTGCCCGCATGATCCGTCTCGCATCCGGCCTCCGGTACAATGTGGAGGCTTAGATGGACTCTGCAGCTTTTCTTAATCGGTCTTTGGCTTTTGCGAAAAGCTTCTCCATGGCCTCTTTGGCCGGGAAGTCCTGGTATCGCTGTGTCTCGTTTCCGTTCTTCCCGGCAAAGACCGCTTCCGAGAAGCGGAGCACCTCTTGGTTCTGCTCGCCTCTCACTGTGAACTCCGCAAACCAGTTGCCGGTGTCTTCCCGGTCGAAACCCATCGTTTCGAGTTCCAATTTCATAGTTCGCTCCTTCTCGTCCCATGTTGGAATCATGCACTCCCATCATGCGCACGGCGGGAAGGAGCGTCCATCCATGGGAGCGGCCGCATGACTCCCCACACCACCCGCCAAATGCTTGTCGCGGCAGCGATAGCCGCAGCCATAGCGCTTTCCGGTGCACTCGGGTGGTTTCTGATCATCCTCGCCGTTCGCGGCGTCATTGACTGGTTATGGAGTATCGCGGCGTGACCTCCGAACCCAACACCAATTCCCTGGAGCGTGGCGGGGCTTCTGCTTCCAGCGCGATCTATCAGGAAGAGCGTCAAATCCAGGGTCAGCCGGTCGGCGGCTCTGCCTCTCTCGCAAGTAAATCTGGAAAATCCACTGTCACCCAAGACCGGCCGGCGTCTTCTGTTCAGAGGCGCGCTCACTGGGGGGAAGCCGCCGATTACTTTTATCGCGTCGTTCTCAACTACGAAGGAGACGATTGCCTGATATGGCCGTTTCAGCGTGAACAGAAGGGCTATGCTGTCTTTGCCTACAAGCGGAGGAGCACACTGGCTGGCAATATTGTCTGCAACAACGTGTTCGGTCCTCCTCCAACGGATCGACATCAGGCCGCCCATTCCTGCGGGAACGGTAGCGGTGGATGCGTCAACCCAAAGCATCTTAGGTGGGCTACTCCCGAAGAGAACGAAGCCGACAAGAAGATTCATGGAACTGTTGTCCGTGGAGAGGCTGTAAAAAATTCTAAGCTCACGGTCAGTGATGTTCGTGCAATCCGATCTCTGCGAGCGACACATACTGCTCGCGATCTGGCCGAGAAATTTGGCGTGTCCAGAGTCAACATCTGGAGAGTTCTGAACGGTAGTAGATGGGGGTGGGTCAAATGACCATGCAACCCCTCGCCACCACTTCGGCATGGAGCGAAGAACAGATCAAGGAGCTTGTCGCCTTGGTCGATGAAGGCCTGTCTGCGGGCCAGATCGCGAAACAGCTTCGCGGAAGAACCCGGAATTCCATCATCGGCAAGGTTCACCGCCTCCAGCGTGCGGGCCACTGCAATGGCTTCGCCAATCAAACTGGATGGGTAGGCGCTCAGCAGGCCCACAAAGGCCAGATTGGCAATACTGGCGACCGGCTTGGTGCAAACAAGAAACGGGTCAGCATTGCCGAAAACCGCAAGAAGGCGGTCCGTGGCGGTAAGGTCAATCTCTATCGTCTCAAGCAGGACGTGGGGCATATCGAAATCGAAACGCCAGAGAGCGTCGAGCCTCTGCGGCTCCGCCTCGATCAGCTGACCGCATTCACCTGCCGCTGGCCTTTGGGTGATCCGAAGGAAGAAGACTTCGGCTTCTGCGGCATTCGCACTCATCGCGGCTCCTATTGCCAACATCACGCTCAGATCGCGTATCGCCCGCGCGGGGTGGATGCATGACCACCAAGCACCTCAATCTCAAGTTTTCGGTCAAAGACACAGACGCCATTCGAAACATGGCGAAGTCTGGACGCACTGCTTACGCGATAGCCCTCTGGTTCATCCGGCAGGGGAGGCCCGTAGCTACCGATGAGGTTTTGCGCGTCTGTGACGACATGGGCGTGAAAGTGAGGAAGTCCGCATGACGATCCTCTCTGCCTTTCTCTCACTGTGCGCAGGCTATCTGCTCGGGCGGGCCGCTTCTGGCTATCGCATCATCGAGCGTAAGCCTGCCTGCCGGTGTCAGGATCGCGCGGCCCTTGCGTCCGCGTCTCCCGAAGAACGTTTTCGGAGGGCCTCGTCTTGACCTCCGCTTATTCACCATGGGGGCCTCAGCCCCTTCGAACAGATCGAGTTGCACGGCATGAGCTTGGCGGTTCTGAGCGTGCATTCTCTGTTCCTTTCCTTCCTTTCGAGGTCGAGCCTTTCCGGCCCGATGAACCCCGTCGCTACGAGGATGAATGTAGCGATGGAGACAGTGCATGTGTGACCACAAACGGTGCGGATTCGCACCCATTGAGGACGAGCCAATGAGTACGAGTATGGCTGCTCATGAGGCGTTCGAAATGCTGAACGCCGCAACGAGAAAAGAGTATCGCGGCTGGGGAGACACCCAGACTGCGGCGCGTGACAGGGCGGCGAGAAAGGCCGGGATTACACCGGCCCAGGCCGAACGGGTGTGGAAGCGCTGGCGCGAAATGAAGTCGATGAACGCCGATGTCTATCGCGGGCTTCGCAACGCCTACGGCCACCTCTGCACGATGATCGAAAACACAGCCGACCGCATCGAGCGGGAAGCCCAATCAATCGAGGAAACCAATGCGGCTATGGCGCGCAATCAAGCAGCTTTGGGCGGCTATGACGCGCCGACGCAAAGCGCGGAAAGGGAGAAAGCATGACTGAAATTGGCCATAACAGTGAACGCGAGCAGTTCGAGGAACAGCAGTTCCTCAACGCCTTCCGCCAGATCAAGGAACACGATTCCGACATGGCCGGTCTCAAAGGCGAGATGGCGGGCATCTACGACCGGATCAAGAACCTGGGCTTCACCAAGTCTGACGTGAAATGGGCCAAGGAACTCGAAGACAAGGACGCGGGCGAGATCATTTCCACGATGAAGCGCCGCCTGCGCATCGCTCGCATGTTCGGCCACGGAGTCGCCCGCCAGTTCGACATGTTCGATGAAGACCGCACCCCCATTGAAGAGCGCGCTTACGAGGAAGGTTTGGCCGCCGGCAAGCTCCGCAAGGATGCGACGAACCCATATGGCGCCGACAGCAAGGCAGGGCAGGAGTGGCAGCGCGGTCTGAATGACGGGCACGCATTCGCCAACAAGGACCTGTCGCACGTCCTGAATGAGGGCGATCCCGAGTTTCCCGACGAAGAGCCGGAAGCGGCGGAGGCGTAGACCATGGCGGCTCCGGAAACCTTCTGGATGGTCTACGGGCTTGGCCAACGCCAGCCCACGGTGCGCCACAAGACCTTCGCCAGCGCACAGGGCGAAGCCGAGCGCTTGGCCCGCACTGTTCCCGGAGTGGCCTTCTACGTGCTTGAGGCCGTCTCAGTCTCCCGCCGTGTCGATGTCGAGACCATCCGGCTCCGCGAGGGCCTTCCATACCCGTGTGACGACGAAATCCCGTTTTGAACCGCGTGCCCGGCGCCGGGGCTATCGGCGCACCCTGATCTAGGGCGAGATGGTATGAGCAAATCTCTCAAAGTTCTGGTGGCATGCGAGTTCTCAGGTGTCGTGCGCCGCGCGTTCGCCTCTCGCGGACACGATGCCTGGTCTTGTGATCTCCTTCCGAGCGAAGACCGCAGCAACAAGCATATCGTCGGAGACGTGCGCGACCATCTGCATGACGGCTGGGATTTGCTCATCGTCTGTCACCCGCCTTGCACACGCCTGTGCCGATCCGGCCGCCGATGGCTCTCCGGTCCCGGATACATGACGCCCCCGAAGAAGCTTCCGACTGGGCGGACCTGGGACAGCATGAAGGCGGAGTTTGCCGAGGGCGTCGACCTGTTCGTCACCTGTTGGCGCGCGCCTATCGACCGCGTGGCAATCGAAAACCCCGAAATGCACGACATTGCCAAGCGGCACATGCCGGCCGACTTGCCCAAGCCGCACATCGTTCAGCCGTTCTGGTTCGGCCATCCCGAATACAAGGCCACCGGCTGGTATCTCCGAGGTCTCCCACGTCTCGTTGAAACCAACCGCCTGCCGGAGCCGGAGCGCGGCAGCGATGAATGGAAGCGCTGGAACCGCGTATGGCGGATGTCCCGTAGCGCAAACCGCGGACATGAGCGCAGCCGCTTCTTTCCGAGCATGGCAGAGGCGATGGCCGATCAATGGCCGGGCGATCCCGATAGCGTGACAATTCCAGTGTCTGAACCGATCCAGACCCAGCTTTTTGCACACGAGGCCGCAGCATGACCGAGCGCACCCGTTTCATGATCGTGAATTGGACCCTCGCCATTGCGAGCATTCTCATCCTTGGCGCGGCTATGTGGGGAGGGGAGTGAGGGATGGCGCTAATTCTCGGACTGGATATCGCCACGACGACGGGCTGGGCGATCTACGACACCGACAAGACGCCGTCGGCCATTGTTTCCGGCTCATTCAAGCTGCAGGGTGCAACACCTTTCGAGCGGGTGCGCTACATGCGCTCGCATCTGCCCCGGCTGATCAAGGAGCACCGGCCAGACTTCGCTGCCATTGAAGCGCCAATGGAGATCGCGCCTCGGTTCACGCGAGCCAAGACAGACATGCTTGGGGAGCAAGAGCAGGAGACGACGATCAACTCCAAGACCATTGCTGTTCTGAACCGATATGCCGGCGCGGCCGAAATGGCCGTCATGGGCAACAATATTCCATGTGTCGAAGTCGCCGCCCGTACCTGGCAGACGATCATCCCGAAGACCATCAAGGGCAAGCCCAAGCAGCGGGCCAAGGCCTTCTGCGACATGCACCGGATTGTCTCGCCCAACATGGATAGCCGGGACGCCTGCATCATCGCGATGTGGGCGGCTGGGCACTGTCAGGAGCTTCGCATGATCCAAAGGGCGAAGGAGGTCGCATGACCGATATCCAGAAGCCACTCCCTCACAACATCGATCTCGAAGCCGAACTTCTCGGCTGCATCCTGATGAACAACGATTGCTACGATCTGGTTTCTCGATCTCTGCAGCCCGAGCATTTCTACGAGCAGGTTCACCAGATCCTCTTTGAAGCCATGGGGAAGATGATCACCATTGGCCGTAAGGTGAACCCAACGACGCTCAAGAGCTATATGCCGGAGGATGCGAAGATCGCCGACGATCTGAACCTCGGGCAGTATCTGGCCCGCCTTGCGGTCAATGCTGTCTCCCCCGTTATGGCGAGGGACTATGCCATCGGCATTCGGGACTTATGGGTATCGCGCCATCTCATGGCGGCTTGTGACGACATCCGCGCCGCACTGGCAGGCAGGGAGCCGGATGTTGACCCGTTTTCCGTCATTTCCCCGATTGAGGATCAAATCGCCAAGCTTCGCGGAGAGCGCATCGCCACTGGCGAGGCAAATCGACATGGGCAAGCCTATCTGGACAGCATCACGAAGGCCCGGCAGCGCGGCGGGGTATCCGGCGTCCCGATCTGCTTGGGTGAGATTTCAGAGGTTATTTCATCCCCTGTATTCGAGGCCGGAAATCTCTATGGCCTTCTGGCGTCGAGCGGTGAGGGTAAAAGCTCACTAACGCTCCAGATGATCGCGCATGCTCTCAAGAAGGGGCACCCAGTCCTGTTTCTGTCGTTCGATCAAGCGGCAGACCAATGCATCAGGCAGATGGTTGCCCAGGAATATGCGATTGAAGCGCGCCGGCAGCTCTTTGGGGACGTATCCGAGAAGGAAATGGGGAAGGCCGTCGATTTCGCAACATGGATTGATAGACAGCCCTTCAAGGTCATCAAATGCACTGACCAGAGCGCCCCGCAGCTTGTCGCGCTGGCCCGCTCCTTCATCCGCACAAACGGGAATGGAAAGGTGCCGTTGATCGTGGTCGACCATATCCGGGCGATTAAGGCGGAAGACCGTCGCGCAGACGAAGGAACCAAAGCGCTCCAGATCGGAAATATTCTCAAGGGAGGCGCCGAGCAGACGCGTGCGGCGTGGCTGGTTCTCAATCAGCGGAACACGTCTGGCATGCGGCGGCCCAACCCTCGACCTATCATTGCCGACCTGTTTGGAGGCGAGGGGGCTTTGGCTCCCTTCGACGCCATCTTCTACCTGTATCGCTTCCTGAAATTCTATCAGGAGCGAAAGGCGACGGCCTCAACCGGATCCGATTGGAAAGCAATCGAGAAGGTTTTCCCGTCTGCCGTTCGGGACAATAACGAGGATATTGCGGAGATCGGAGTCATCAAGAGCCGTTTCGGAAATCCGCACATCACAAGCCGCCTGATCTTTGAGGCGCGCTTCACCAGATACAAATCAGACAGACAAGCCGATGCTGAGCTGCAGGAGGCAATGCTTTGAACATCTTCGACGCCCGCGCCCGGCATAACGGCTATATCCGGATCGGTGAATTCCGAGCCGGTGAGCATGGCGAATACAAGCCAGTGATGGAGAACGGCGAGGTAAGGCCCTTCCAGACAGCCAGAGAAGCCCGTGAGGCAGCGCAAGCGAGCCTGATCGCCTATATGAACGGCAAATACACCAGCACCCGCCAGAAGGCCGAATATCGGTGGAAAGCGGAGACTGTGTTTCGACCGGGCAAGAAGCCCATCCCCGTGGAGGCTCGATGATCGATCCGCGCGTCATAGCATTGTGCCGGGAGTTTGATGTCGAGATCATCCCCGGCAACAAGTATCCGGAGATTGGCCAGACGCGGGCACCGGACACCCTTCGGCGCATCATCGATCGATATGGAATGGAACATGCTCGCCTTGTGATGACCACCATCACCCAGGCAGGGAACAACAAGCTTCTCCTCGACAAGGAAGGCCTATGGATGGTCTCGGACATGGTATTGAAATGCCGTAGCCTGATAGAGCGCGAGGCCGGCGCTTGGCTGGACACATGGGACATCATCCCCGGTGGAGAGCTCCAGTTTGTGGCTCAGGAACTGCGCGGCTTCGTGCCGACGCGCTTTGCCCTTGGCGGGATGGTCTATGAGCGCCTGTTCCGCCGCTTCGGGCCGAACTCGGATCAACTCGATATGCTGGATGATCGTCGGAGGATGCAATGAACATCGGAGATATTGCAGAGCGCTTTATCCGCGCCGCGGAGATCGAGAGAAGCACGCCAGAGCAGATAGGCCCGGCGCCGATGCGATCCATGTCGCTCCCATATGTCCATGATTGGGTCGACAAGCTCGGATGGCGTAAGGAGAAGGGCGACAAGCTCCAGCCAGGAGAAGACCCTTTGGCTGAGGAACGCCGCCTGTTCTGGGAGCGGCTTGGCCTACAGGCTTCATCACAGGAACTTTCCGAACTGGAATGCTTGCGCGAATGGCTCCTGATGGTGGATGATGAGGGGCAGCGCCGCGCGCTCTTGGCATGGTCCATGGCAAAGGCCGGTGGCCGATCCTTCAACAAGTGGTGCTTCAAGGTCGAGGGCATTCATCCAGAGACGGGCAGAAGGCGGAAAAACCGCGCTTTGGCTCGAATTTCTGCACATGTTGCTCGCGAGGGTGTGCAGCATTGCGATGACGGTGAAATCGGGGTGTTGCTCGATACCCCCGAAAACGGCCATATTGACGCTAACATCGCGGGCGCTGTCACAGAGCACAAAGGCATCACTGCCTGGGCCTCAGACGAGGCGTTCACAAGCTATCTTTCAGACAAGCCAGCCGACTTCTCTTGGGCGCAAAAGCGGTGGGAACGCCGCCGCCAGCGCGAAGCGAAGAAGAAGCAGGAAGCGGCGTAGAGATAAAAGGGGAAGCCACCGCGCCCCGACGTGGAGACCATGGCTTAGGGTCATGGCCGGTGGCCAAGCTGGGAGGGTAGCCCAGCATCAATTTCAGCAGCGTGGGGAAGCAGTCTATCCCGCTTGGCTCATAACCAGGAGATCGCCGGTGCAAATCCGGCCGCTGCAACCAGACAAAGGCACCTGCGCAACCAAATCCGAATGTGAGCGCGATTTGTCAACCAAGATCAGGACGGCGGTTCAAGTCGAGAAAGTTGGGGTATCCCGGCCGTTCCGTCCTGAAACAGAGCGGTCTAGATCAGTAGGGCACCCTGCGGGTGATCTAGCGGGATGGCAACCCGGCCCTCGCCAGCCATTCGCCAACAAGGAGAAGACACATGAGTGTACGCGCGAAATTCAAGCTGGTTCGTCGTGAAGAGGGTAGCGAAGGCTTCTCGCTCAAATTCGAGCCGGTGACATCGGGCAGCCCCGAGAACGATCAGTTCTTCAAATACACGCCATGGGGCGAGTTGAAGCTCGGCACCATCAATGCAGAGGCTGCGAGGGAATTCACGGTTGGCGACGAGTACTATCTCGACTTCACGCCGGCCCCGCGACCGTCCTGACTTTTTTGCAAAAAATGCACAGAACGCCCCAGCCAAGCGCTGGGGCTTCTCGTATGTGG
>NZ_AMSI01000013.1 GCF_000300515.1 Nitratireductor indicus C115 | reverse complement strand
CGCTCAAATTTACCTTTGGCCATCTCAATTTCCCTTGGGCGGCGTGGAGTGTTTGGTTTTTGATGCGGGGCGATTAACGACAAAGGCGCAAAATTACAAGCCCCTTTGCGCCAGAGCCTTGCTCCGGCAAAGGTTTTGCCCGCTTATCAGCGCCGTTTCAAGCGTTCGCCATGAATGCATCGGAATCTGGAGCGGGTAGCGGGAATCGAACCCGCATATTCAGCTTGGAAGGCTGCTGCTCTACCATTGAGCTATACCCGCGGATAAGGTTCGCATGGCTCCTTGGACGGTGGTGGAGGGGGCTGGATTCGAACCAGCGTACGCATAGCGAACGGATTTACAGTCCGTCTCCTTTAACCACTCGGACACCCCTCCGTAATACCGCCGGAGCCGTGCGATGTGTGCCGAAACCCGCAACCGGCAAAACCCGCCGGCCGATTTCAACGATGCGCCTTATGGCCAGACAGACATGCACTGTCAACCGCTTGTCATCGTTCCGGCACGAAAAACTTTTCGACAAGCAAATCCCGTTCCCCTTTTCCCCATGCCGCACTATAGAGAGGCAATGAGCGACGATAAAAACAACCGCACTCCGAAAGACTCCCATTACGCCCGCCTCAGGCGGGCGCATCGCGAGCGCACGCAGGAAAAGCAGGGCGTTCCAGCGCCTTACACCCGCCCGAAACCGCAATCGGCTGCGGGAGGCGAGCCAGCACCTGAAGGGCTCGTGCGTCTTTATGGCCTGCACACGGTGCGCGAAGCGCTCGACAATCCCCGCCGCGTCATCCGCTCCATGCGCATCACGCGCAATGCGGCAGCCAGGCTCGACCTTGCCGATCCAGGCGCCCTTCCCTTTCCTGTGGAAATGGTGGAACCACGCGATATCGACCGCCTGACGGGGACGGACGCCGTGCATCAGGGCGTTCTGATCGAAGCGGAACCGCTCGACACACGCCCGCTGGGCGACCTGAAAGGTGCAGCACTCGTGCTCGTCCTCGACCAGGTCACCGATCCCCACAATGTGGGCGCGATCATGCGCTCTGCCGTTGCCTTCGGCGTCGATGCGCTGGTGACGACCGCCCGCCACAGCCCCGCCGAATCAGGCGTGCTCGGCAAATCGGCCTCGGGTGCACTCGAACACATCGACCATATCGCGGTGCGCAACCTCGCAACGGCAATCGAGGAACTGAATGCGGCTGGTTTCCAGACCATCGGCCTTGATTCAGATGGTTCGGAGCAACTCGAAACGACCTTTTCAGGCGACCGCATCGCGCTGGTTCTGGGCGCGGAGGGCAAGGGCCTGCGTCAGAAGACCCGGGAAACGGTGACCGCCCTCGCCCGCCTCGACATGCCCGGACCGATCCGTTCCCTGAATGTCTCGAACGCGGCTGCCGTCTCGCTCTATGCCGCTCGGCAACATCTTGCCACCGCCGGTCAGTAGGTAACCGTTACCACGACGGTATCGGAATAGGTTCCTGCCGAAGGCGTCGACTGAGCAGGAACTCGCCCGTAAACGCCAAGATTTTGCGAAGCACCGTTTCCGGTTCCAGAAACGGCTTCGCCCGGCACGCTGCCATCTCCCCAGGGCAGGCTTCGGGCCGCGTCCTGGTAAAGGCCGTAAACCACCTTCTCGCTGCCTTTGCGCATTTCCCGTGCGGTCGGCCCGCCACCAGCCGCCCCGGGCCCCAATCCCACGGAAAAGGCACTGCCCGGCGTGCAGGTGACGAACACTGTCCCTGCCGCATCCACATTGGCCGTCAGAACGCCATGTGCACCAAAATTCACATCCTGGGTCGAGACGAGACAGTTGGCCGCGACCATGGCGCTTGCCTGAAATGCCGGTTGCGCCTGGGTACCCGATTGGTTCGAACAGTCGCTGAGCAGCGAGTAGCGGTAGTAGAATATGGAATCGCCACCAGAAAAGGCCGACAGATAGGTGCCTGCCGAAGCCGAGGACTGTCCTGCCGGCAAGGCTGCATAAATGGTGTAATTCTGCGATCCGGTTCCGAGCGCTCCGAGCGTCAGTGCAAGATCGGGCGGGCGCGCGGAATAGGCCCAGAAATAGGATCCCCAGATCGTTGTGCGCGCCGCATCGGAATAGAGCTGATAGTCGAGCGAGCCGGCGCCTGAGGAAAGCTGGCGAAACGAAGCATTCGCTCCACCGGAGCCTGTACCGATATTCGGGCAGATCAGGATTCGGGTCAGCGAAAGCCCGGTGCAGTTAGCAGACAGTGTTGCGGTGGTGTTCACCTGCCCGCCCGACAAGGTATCGACCGTGCCGAAGGTGACATTGGCCACGGAAAAGGAGCAGCTTTGCGCGCATGCGGGAAACATCCAGGAAAACAAGGGAAGGCCTGCACCGAAGAGAGCGGCAAACAACGGCTTTACAAGCATGGCACATTCTCCAGGCGGGGCTGTGTTCCGGGCCGTTCCCGATACGCAAAATGCGCCTCACAGACGGCACCGCCCGGCAGTGTGATTTCAGTGGTGTTCTCGCTCGCAAGCCCGACAAGATAAGCCATGCCGTCGTAACCCACCACGAATTCAGCTTTGGTGGCCTGCAAATGCCCCACTGCGCTCACCGGCAGCGGCAGGCCTTGCGCATCGACAAAGCCGACCAGCGCGGCGCGTGGACGTTCCGATGCGCCGAATGAAACAACAACACCGGAACGTTCCGCAGGCGCCACCAGTTTGCTCGTTTCCTGAAGATCCACATCGATGGGCAGGCCGCTGGGGTCGATGGAGATCGTGTTGTCCTCGAAGGCGACAAGGTCTGGCAGCAGAAGCCGCCCTTGTGCATTCGTGTACCCCACCAGCCTGTTCTGATGATGGATCGGTATGCCGGGCATGCCTGCATCGACAACGGCAAACGCATCCTCCAGGCGGCGCGTGACAAAGACGCCGCCACCGGCAATAGCAACAGCGCCTTCGAACTGCCCCGACAAGCCGAAATCTCCGCCGTGCTCACGCAATGTCGCTTCGCCACGCCCATATCGGCCGCGATGGGTCAATGTGGCGGAACGCTCGGGCCGGCGCCCTTCAGCCGAAACCAATTGCCAGCCGAAACCATGCGTGTCCGCAGCCTCCTGCCGTGACAGGCGCGAGACGAGGCGGCCGCCATCGCGCCCCTGTTCGAAACCACTTGAAGCCGTGACGCCCCCGTCCAGACTGAAGGAAATCCCCGCGAAAAGCCCGAAGCGGCTTTTCTGTCCCATATTCAGGAAACCCGACGCAAAGAAATTGCCGCGGCGCGACAGGCGCTGTGTGTAGGTGAGGCCCAGAATGCGGTTCGTTTCGTGGCGTGCATCCTTCAGATGCGTGAAGGAGAGGCTCATTGCCGATCCGGAAACGGGAAGAGGAATGCTTGCAGCAAGCTGATCGAGCGCGCGGGGCACGCCAGCGCTGAAATGTCTGTGCGGGTCATGTCCTGTGCGCAGCGCCGTCAGCGCGGCCAGGTCTTCATAGGGCCCGAAGGCGCGTTGCGTGTAGCCACGCAATGTCCAGCCGGCAATCGCGAGTTCAAGGCCTGCACTTGCCTGATATCCCGTACCGTCAGGGCCGGTGCTTGCCGAGGCGGACAGGGAAGCAAGACCCATTCCTGCAAATGGAAAAGCAAATCCGAGGCCGCCGTTCATAAGGCCGCCGCCGCCCTCCGCATGCGCCTCCACCGTTAGCCTGTCACTCAGGCCATATCGGGCGCTGACAAAGCCAACGAGGCGACGGTCGTATTCATCGGTTCCGGTCCCGAAGCCCCTGCGGGCAAAACCTGCTTCCATCGAAAAATCCAGAAGTCCTTTCCTCAGGAGCCGGCTCGAAGCGAAGAACGGCAGCGTCTCCTCCGTTTCGCGACCCGAGGCATCGCGCAAGACGATGCGCGCCGATCCCGCACCCGCCACCGCCGGCAGGTTGACGAGGCGAAACGGGCCCTCGCCCACATGGCCGGAAAAAGTGCGCGTGTTTTGCGCATAGACCTCGACCGTTGAAGGGACTGCCGCAGTCCCTGAATAGGATGGCAAAGGCAGCGTCACGAGATCGGGCCGAACGGCGAAATTGCGGCGTATCTGGAAGCCGCCGAGATGCATGGGCCGTGTCCAGGCCAGGCCGCCGGTGACAAGGTCTCCTGCCGTGTAGGCAAGCATGCGCTGCGGGTCCGAATAGCTCCAACGCGTTGCAAGCCGGCGCATCCCTCGCAGATCGCCTTCCAGCGCACCCGCGATGAAACTGTGGCTTACCACGCCATAGCGACCGAAAAGGCGTGCCTCGAAACTTCCTGACGCCCCCTTGAGAAGGCGCGCGCCATCGCTGACCAGTGAATGAGTGCCTGCCAGAAGCGTGTAGTTCAACAAAGCTCCAGAGGCCGAAGCAGGCTTTACGCTCCCCGCGGGCTGTGGCGCGAGGTCGATGAGCTGCGCCTTGCGGGCAAAAACCTCCGCTTCGATATGCAGCGTCTGAGCCTGACCATCGAACGCCACAACGACACCCGGCAGAGCATCCAGCCGCAGCATGTCTTGCCCATCCATGCCGCCGTGCGCGATGTTCAGGCCCAATTCGCGCAGTTCGTCGGGCCGCGCGGCGAGCGCGCCATCGGGCAGTTGATGGAATTGCCCGATCAGCCGTGTCGGCGCGCCGTTGAGGAAGACCTCCAGATGAAGCTCCCCCGCAAACGATGGCGCGAGGGCAGCATAGGCGGCCAAAAGGGCCGGGCTAGCGAGGCTCGACCGAGACAGCCGCTTCAACAGGACCGACATGGCTCTGAACGTTCAGACGATAAGGGCCCTTGCCCGCCTTCGACAAGGGAACGAGAGGCCAGCGCATGACCGCCCCCGGCAAAACATATCCAAGCAAGCCCTTTGCATGCGCTACTGGGCGTCCCCGATCGGTGAGGAGCGCATCGGACAAACGCAGCCGCGATCCCCCCACGTTCCTTGCAACAAGGTGCAGCTGTCCGTCAGCACGCGCCAAAGACCATGAAACGCTCGCAGGCGCTGCATCGGGTGCCCTGAAGAAAACCGGAATGGAATGACGCACCACTAGATTGACTGTGCCTGCCCGCCGCCGCGCGGGATCAGGCAGCTCGTCCACGATAACGCGATAACTCTCCTCGCCGCGCACCGGCACTTTGAGCGTTCGCACCACACGTATTATGTAGTTCATTCCAGGCTCGAGACGCGTGGCGGGCGGGCTTGCCACCACAGCTTCCGTCGGAACAAGCGTTTCTCCGTTGCGTCCCTGCCGCCACCGAAAGACACGTATCTGCACATGCAGGGGGCGTGACGCCTCGTTGCGCAACTGCAGAACCGACGCGCTGTCGGGCGCGACGAGATCAAGCACCGTCGGCGCGACACGCAATGTTGCGGCCCCGGAACCGGCGGCGACAAACAGCACCAGAAATGCTGCCAGAAGACAAATATGCAATTCTTTCAACCGCATCCGCGCCTTCTCCGCACTCAATAGGTGATGGTGATGGCCACCGTGTCGCTGTAGGTCCCGGCTCCCGGTGTCGCCTGTGCGGGTACGCGGCCATAGACGGTGAGCGTCTCCGCGCTTCCGTTTGCGGTACCATCCGCCGTATCGACACCCGGTGTATCGCCCCAGACCTGACTGCGGCCTGCGTCGCGATAAAGACTATATTGAACCGTTGCCGAAGCAGGACCGGTCATGAGACGGGCGGCAAGGGTCGCACCGGACCCGGTGCCCGCATCAAGGCCCACCGCATAGGGCGTGCCGCTGGTGCATTGAATGCTGATCGATGTGGTCTGGTCCAGATTTGCGTCGATCACACCATGAGTCCCGAAATCGAGGTCGCTGGCAGAAACCACAGTGCATTCAGCCTGAATGGTGATCGTGACATTGAGCGAACCGGTCGCAGTGGCGGCCGTCGCGGAGATATCCGAGGCAAGAAGAAACGAAATGGCGGCAAGGTGCCCGGCGGAAAAACGCATGCTGGTCGAAATGATGTCGCGCACCATGATTGGGACCATCCAAGAGGGAATCAATTATTTATGACTTTTATTCTCCTAATTTAATTTCTCAAATAAAAATAAATACATAATGAATAATCATAATCATGCATATCAAACTCACGATGTAACCACACCGGCAGAACCTCTCCTTCCGCTCACAAAGAATGAAGGCAGGGAACACTCTCTTACGGCAGCGAGAAAACAAGGCTCCCAGCCTCGTGCATTCATGCAAACGCGCGGGGGCCATGCTCTCTCAGCCACCCCATATTCATGCGGGTGCCAGATGAATGCATCTGGACATAAAATACCCTAGAAGCGGTAGGTGAACCCCAGAACCGGCCCGGCAAGCGTCGTATCGAACACATGACCGTCGGAATCGTAATCGACGGAAAGCGCCTTGTAGCCAGCCGAAATCGACAGCTTGTCGTTGAAGGAATAATTGACGGTCGCCATCGCCTGCCAGGTGAAATCCGAACCGGCACCGAAGCCGCCGATATCGGCCTGCGCCATGAGTGAAACCTTCTCGTTCACACGATAGAATGCTCGCGCACCGACAATCGGATCGACCCAGCCGAATTCGCTGCTGACGGATCGCGACTGGCCGGCAAACGTAACATTAACGTCGTTCCACAGGTACCAGAGCCGGACGCCGCCCAGAACATCGAAGGTGAAGTCAGGGGCTTCATAGACCCGGTATCCGGCCTGAAGCGTTGCAGAGAATTGCGCCGTATCGACATCCGCCCCAATCGGCGGAACCGGGCCAATAACCGGCAAGGCGCCGATTACATGGCTTTCGGTCAAGTTCACATACATGGCATCGGCAGAGAACACGAAGCGATCGCGCCGCGCCCATACATTGATGAAGCCACCGAAATTAAGGTCGTCCATCACGTCGGAAAATGATTTTTCAACCTCGATGGTCGGGGCACGGCGAAATGGTGAGATATTTCCCTTCATTCCAGCCGCCCACATATAGGGCGTCACCTGCAGCACCCAATCGGGTTCGAGCGGGACAGGCGTCGTTCCGTCTTCCCCCATATCCGCGGACAGGGCGCTGCCCACACTTAGGGAAAGCAGCGAGACACCAAGCGCCCCCCGCCTGAGACCTGCCTTTGTCCGTTGCCAGCCGCTGTCGCCAAACCGGCTTTGCAATCCCACCCGACAATGCATTTCAATCTCCTGAGCCATGAAAGCGAACGAATGCGCTTTTCCGTTTCGAATGAAGCATCTTCCATTCGCTGCGTGAAGCACCCGCAAGCAGGCTTTCGACAGGAAGATGTCCCTGGACATGCGCCAGTCGCAAGCTGTGCCTCATGCACAAACTGGCTTACCTAGAAAGCGAATCCGGAAAAGCCAGGAACATATTGTTTTACATCAATTTTCATAAAAAAGCCGCTGAAGGAAAGCTTCAGCGGCTTTGGATGCCATCATGGAATATTTCTTCCCCGCCCAGTCCTTTGCGAGGCGAGAAAGCAGCCGGCAGCGACTAACTGCCGCTCCGATTCGCCGCGACGGTTGCGGTGTCGACCGGGCCCGCCTTGTTTGACCAGGCCCCACGCAGGAAAGTCGCAAGGGCTGCCACTTCCTCATCGGAGAGGCGCTTGCCAAAACCGGGCATGGCGAGATCGGCCGGACGTTCACGGGTCGAAGGCAGACGCGAACCATTCAGAATGACGTGCAGAAGACCCGTCACCTGATCCGCCGTTACGAGCGAATTGCCGTCGAGTTCCGGGAACACGCCATCGGCACCCTTGCCATTCGTGAAATGGCAGGCACCGCAATTGTCCAGATAAAGGCGCGGCCCCAGATCCATCGACGGATCGGCGGAGTTCAGAAGCGCCGTCGTCGCATCGGGGGCAGGCTTTTCTCCGGAGGCCGGCAGTTCTTCCTTGCCGCCATCGCCATCGCCGATGTGGCGCAGATAGGCAACCACGGCATCAAGATCCTCATTCGTCAGATATTGGAGAGAATCCTGCACAACCAGCGACATCTCGCCCGTGACCGCGGAATGATTGTTGCGACCGGAGGCGAGGTAGGCCTTGAGCTGAGATGCGCTCCAGAGCTGAGGAGCGGATTTTGCCCCACGCAAATCCGGAGCAGACCATCCGGCGATCTCTCCACCGCGCAGGAAGCCATCACTTGTGCCATCGGTGCCGTCCTGAGCGAAGATCGGCGTGCGCGGACTGTGACAGGCGCCGCAATGGCCGAGCGTTTCAACGATATAGGCACCCCGGTTGAGGACCGGATTGTTATAGCGCGGCTTGAAGCCGGGAGAGGCTAGCCCCACCCAATCCCACACGCGAATGCCCCAACGCTGGTTGAACGGAAAGTCGAGCGCGGTCTTCTTGACCTCGCTCTTCACCGGTTCCACACCGTTCATGAAGTAGTCGTAGAGTGCCCGGACATCTTCCTCGGAAGCCATGCGATAGTTCTCATAGGGCATGGCAGGATAAAGATGCGCGCCATCGCGACGCACACCGTCGTAAAGCACATGGCGGAACTCATCGAGCGTGTAGCCGCCAATGCCGGTTTCGGGATCCGGCGTGATGTTGGTCGACCAGATCGTGCCGAACGGGCTTTCAATGGGGCGACCGCCGGCAAAGGGCTTGCCGCCTTCGGCCGTGTGGCAAGCCGCGCAGTCGGCGAGCCGCATTGCGTATTCCCCCTGCCCCTCGGCTGGCTTGAAATCTGCCGCCACCTGCCCCTGCGGAGGCGTTGCGCGGATCGGCACGAAGGCAATGGCCGCCACCGCGACAAGGCCCAGAAGAACCAGCAGTCCGATGATCTTGAGTAAGGTTTTCATCGCGGTGCCTCCTCAGACCAGCGGTCGCGGGTTGGGCAGATAGTCCTTTCGGATTGCATTCGCCGACCAATAGGCAAGGCCACCAACCATGCCGGTGGGATTGTATTGCAGGTTTTGCGGGAATGCGGTGGCGCCCATCACGAACACATTGTGCACGTCCCAGCTCTGGAGATAGCGATTGAGTGCCGATGTCTTCGGGTCGGTGCCCATGATCGCGCCGCCGACATTGTGCGTCGTCTGATAAGGCCGCACGTCATACATGGCCCCTTCCGACTTGTAACTCGACTGCATGATATCGGGGCTCATGCTCTCGGCGATCGGCTCGATCTTCGTTTTCATGAACTGGGTCATGCGGATATCGTTCGGCTTCCAGTTGAACGTCATGCGCATCAACGGGCGGCCATGGCGATCCTTGTAGGTAGGATCGAGGTCCAGATAGGTGTCGCGATAGGCCATGTTCGAGCCATGCGATCCGATGGACATGGAATGCCCGTACCATTCCTTCGTCGCCTGTTTCCACGCAGTGCCCCAGGACGGCGTGCCGGGCGGAAGCCGCATGGAGCGGATCGGCTGACCGTTGGTCGTGCCGGAGCTGATGTAGCTGCCGCCGATGAAGCCTTCCTTGCCGAAATCGATCTGGTTGATGGCGAAATCATCGATGACCATGCCGTTCGACCCGGCGCCGACAAAAGGATTGAACTCGATGTCCTTGAAGAAGAGCGAGGTGCCGCCATTCATCTGATAGGCATAGTTCTTGCCCGTCACGCCCTCGCCCGTAGCGGGATCGTAGGGCTGCCCGATGCCTGAAAGCAGCATCAGATGCACATTGTGCAGCTGGTAGGCGGCCAGGATCACGAGGTCGGCGGGCTGGAAGACCTCTTCCCCCTCCGCCGTGACATAAGTCACGCCGGTTGCCGTCTTGCCGTCCGGGGCGAGCTCCACCTTCAGGACCTCGGAATTCACCTTGTAGGAAAAGTTGGATTTGCGCTTCAAAGCAGCCAGAACACAGGTCTGCGGCGAGGATTTCGAATAGTTCAGACAGCCGAAACGTTCGCAGAAACCGCAGAAATTGCAGGGGCCGAGCTGCATCCCATAGGGGTTCGTATAGGCCTGCGAGGCATTGGCGGCCGGGCGCGGAAACGGGTGATACCCCATCTTGCGCGCGGCGTCGGCGAACATCATCGCATCGACCGTCTGGGGAAGCGGCGGCATTGGAAAATCGCCGGACCGAGGTGCTTCGAAAGGATTGCCGCCCTCGACGATCTTGCCATTGATGTTGCCCGCCTGGCCCGCAATGCCGGCGACCTTTTCGAACCGGTCGAAATAGGGTTCTAGCTCGTCGTAATCGACGCCCCAATCCTGGATTGTCATATCCTCGGGGATGATGTCGGCGCCGAAGCTCTCCTCGACATAGGAGCGCAGGCGCAACTCCTCCACCATCGGGCGCCAATTGTGGCCGTTCCAATGGATGCCGGCGCCGCCGACGCCATCGCCCGGCAGGAATGAACCCAGCATGCGATAGGGAAGCGCGGTTTCTTCAAGGGTGCGACGGACCGTCAGCGTCGAGTTGCGCGGCTTCTGCATGAAACCGTAGCGCACGCCGTATTTCAGTTCATCCGCCACTTCCGGATATTTGAAATCGGGAACCGTGTCGCGGTCATCGCCGCGTTCGAGCGCAAGGACCTCAAGCCCCTCTTCGCACAGTTCCATCGCCAGGATCGATCCGGTCCAGCCAAGACCGACGATCACCACGTCCTTCTTCGGTGCGTTGGTCGCCATGTTCAAGCCCTCTCGCCAGAGATACTGACGGGCCCGAGCGGATATGGCTTGTCGATGCCGACCCATTCCAGATAGCTGGCACGCGCGCCCGGAAAGCCGATATGCACCCAGGCGGCCATGCCGTGATTGCCGCCATAAAGCGGATCGGCGAAATAGCCTTCTTTGGTGTTCTGCAAGAGCAGACCGAAGAAACTTGCTCCCTGTGTCGAGGCAAGCTTGATATCGCCCTTCTGGAGTGCCGTAAGAGCTGCGTCCTGCGTGGCAGCGTCAAGTTCGGCGAAGGGTGCGTTATGGTTCTGACGGCACCATTCGTCGAATTCGGCAATGCCTGCGCGATAGACCTCGGCCGGCGTGAGCGGAGACTGGTAGCCGAATTGCGCGGGCGCATCGGGCACATGGGGACCTTCCATGTACCAGTCGGCTGCGTTTCCGAAATCGCCTGCCAGTTGAAGATCGATGAAAACGGGCACTCGCGTCTCGGTCGCACCGGGCCCATCGCCTTCGGAAGGAATGAGGCGCGCGGTGGCGGCAAGAATAAATGTCCATTCCTCGGCGGTGAAATAGGTCGGGGAATATTCTTCAAGGGCAACAGGGGGTTGTTTCTGTGCCATGGCGGGATGTGTCATTGCCGAAACGGCAACACCCGCCGCGGCCGACTGAAGGAAGCCGCGCCGCGTCGTGGAATGATCTCTCGTGCTCATTGCTGGCTCTCTTTGGCTGGCAAATTGAGAATGCCGAAAACCGCATGCTGGCGGCTTTCAAAGACAAGACAATAACAGCGCGCTCATATTTGCAAGTACAATGCCTTCACAACCACTCGCCACAACATCGGCTTCCCAAGCAGTGGGAGAGATTTTCTTGCGAAATCGATGATGTTGCGTGCCATTGGCCCAGAAGCGACAGAACGAACGCTCCAGACGTACCAGGCGGTGCATTCGCTCCTCCTTCCGGCAAGATATGGCTTCCATTTCACGAACTGAGGATGTCGCGGCAGTTTTCATTTCACTCCGCCGCAGTTTGTGCTAACGGAGCGCCAATGCCCTTGTAGCTCAGTTGGTAGAGCACCTGATTTGTAATCAGGGGGTCGCGGGTTCGAATCCTGCCGGGGGCACCACCTCACAGACATCGCAGCGCTCTCTTTTGTACCAGCCACCCGCCTGGCGCTTTGCATGCAATGCGGCCACGCACCCTTTGCAGCGGCGCGGCCTCGTGCTAACCGGTTGAAACCACGCATCTCAAGGGGCCCAAGACCGCGACATGACCAATACCCCGTTGGCCCTCTCCTTCGTTTCCGCAGACACCGAGGATGCCCGCGAGGCAGCCGCGCATCTCTCCGCGCTCTATGGGCAGGAACGACCCGAGGATGCCGACGTCGTCGTGGCACTCGGAGGCGATGGCTTCATGCTGCAGACGCTGCGCGAGACCATGGGCTCTGGAAAACGCATCTACGGAATGAACCGCGGCACCGTCGGTTTCCTCATGAACGAATATCGCGACGAGGGCCTGCGCGAGCGCATCGAGGCAGCCATTCCCGAGACCGTGCGCCCCTTGCAGATGCTGGCGCTGGACGCGGAGGGAAAAGAATCGGAAGCCCTCGCCATCAATGAAGTGTCCCTTTTGCGCCAATCCTATCAGGCGGCAAAGATTCGCATTTCGGTGGACGACAAGGTGCGGCTGGAGGAGTTGATCTGCGATGGCGTGATGGTTGCGACGCCCGCCGGCTCCACCGCCTACAATCTCTCGGCGCACGGGCCGATCCTGCCGCTCGACGCGCCGCTGCTTGCCCTGACGCCGGTCAGCCCATTTCGCCCACGTCGCTGGCGCGGGGCTCTCCTGCCAGACAAGGCCACGGTCCGCTTCGACATTCTGGAGCCGGAAAAGCGCCCCGTTAATGCGGTTGCAGATCACACGGAGATCAAGTCGGTGATCTCCGTGACCGTGCGGGAATCAGTCGACAAGACCGTGACGGTGCTGTTCGACGAGAGCCACTCATGGAACGAACGTATTCTTTCCGAGCAGTTCCGTTATTGAACGGCAACTGCCTTAAGGGCAACTGTTCTGTTGACATTGCGCGCTGCAAGCCGTAGGCCCACCGTGGATTCGGGAAAAAATCCCGACAATTGCGGCTTTGCCGCTACAGAAAAGACAGCCAAAAAGTGCCAGCAGAACAAGAGACCGCTCAGGAAGCGTTGACATTTTCCGATCTGGGCCTTTCGGCCAAGGTTCTGTCCGCAGTCGTGGACGCGGGCTACACGCAGCCGACGCCGATCCAGGCAGGCGCCATTCCACATGCCATCGCCGGCAAGGATGTTCTGGGCATAGCCCAGACAGGAACGGGAAAGACCGCTTCCTTCGTGCTGCCCATGCTCACGCGCCTCGAGCGTGGGCGGGCCCGCGCGCGCATGCCGCGAACGCTGATTCTGGAGCCGACGCGCGAGCTGGCCGCTCAGGTTGAAGAGAATTTCGTCAAATACGGCAAGAACCACCGGCTCAACATTGCGCTTCTTATCGGCGGGGTCTCCTTTGACGAACAGGAACGCAAGCTCGAACGCGGTGCCGACGTCCTGATCGCCACGCCCGGCCGCCTGCTCGACCACTTCGAGCGCGGCAAGCTGCTTCTGACCGGCGTCGACATCTTCGTTATCGACGAGGCCGACCGTATGCTCGACATGGGCTTCATTCCCGATATCGAGCGCATCTGCAAGCTGATCCCCTTCACACGGCAGACGCTGTTCTTCTCGGCAACCATGCCACCCGAGATCACCAAGCTGACCGAGCAGTTCCTGCAGGCGCCGGTTCGCGTCGAGGTGGCACGTCCGGCCACGACCAATACGAGCATCACGCAACGTTTCGTGAAATGCGGGTCCAAACCCTGGGCGAAGCGCGCACGGCTGCGCGAACTGATCGATGCGGAAGGCGACACGCTGAAGAACGCCATCATCTTCTGCAATCGCAAAAGCGAAGTGGCTACCCTCTTCCGCTCGCTGGTGCGGCATGAATACGATGCCGGCGCACTGCATGGCGATATGGATCAGCGCGCCCGCATGGCGATGCTGGAGAATTTCCGCAAAGGAAAACTGAAGCTGCTCGTTGCCTCGGACGTTGCTGCGCGCGGCCTCGATATTCCCGATGTCAGCCATGTCTTCAATTTCGACGTGCCGATTCATTCGGAAGACTATGTGCACCGGATCGGCAGAACAGGCCGTGCCGGCCGCTCGGGCGAGGCTTTCACGCTGGTGACGAAGGCCGACAGGAAATATGTCGACGCCATCGGCAAGCTGATCGGCCAGGAGCCGGAGTGGCTCGACGGCGATCTCTCCACGCTCACCCATGAAGACGATGCGGAGGAGAAGCCGCGCGGCCGGACCGGAAGGCGCGGCCCGAAGAAGGAGGCTTCCGACGCCGGCGAAGACAAGGGCCAGGGATCCGACGCCAGAAAAGGCCGGAAAGAGGCGATCAAGGCCGAAAACACCGAGCGCAAGGCGCGCCATGACGATGCATCGGCTCAGGGCGAACGCAGGCCCCGCAAGCAGGACCATCGCCGCGAGCGCGAGGAAGACAATTCGATCATCGGCTTCGGCGACGATGTTCCCGCCTTCATGAAGATCGGCATCAAGGGCTGAATACCCTTTGCAGGTTCCATAAGAAAAGCCGCCGTGGAGACCCCACGGCGGCTTTTCCGGTTTTGGAGCAGGGAACATTGCTCAAACTTATGATCTCATCACAATACGGCTAGAAACGGGCCGTTGCACCAACAATGAACGTGCGGCCACGGCCCGTATTGACGCCGTTGTAACTATCCGCAAATCCGCCCATCGCATTCATGTAACTCTTATCGGCTATGTTCTCGACCGAGAAGAAGAGCTTGGCGTTCTCGTTGAACTGCCAGGAACCATAGGCATCGAACAGTACATAACTTGGAAAGTGGATCGAATTGGCATCGTCGAAAAAGACCTGGACGCTGTCACCCACGTAGCGCATGCGCCCGCCAAGCGTCAGCCGTTGATCAAACAGCCGGGTCCCGACATCGATGGTCGCAAAATCGTCCGGCAGGCGGCCCACATCGTTTCCGACGCCGGCGAAATAGGGTAGCGGCTGTTCGGTATCGGCGATGGTCAAAGAGAAATTCGCGTAGATGAATCCCGCATCGTATCCACCTTCCAGTTCGAAGCCGCTCATCGTGGTCGTGCCCGGCAGGTTGATCCAGCGAATTGTCGGAGAGACCTCGCCGGGTTTCTGATCCATGCCATAGGTGATGAAATTCTTGATGCGATTGC
This sequence comes from Nitratireductor indicus C115, assembly GCF_000300515.1. GTDB lineage: Bacteria > Pseudomonadota > Alphaproteobacteria > Rhizobiales > Rhizobiaceae > Nitratireductor > Nitratireductor indicus. Next base: position 144,018 of record NZ_AMSI01000013.1, on the reverse strand, counting down.
GGAAATATCCAGCCTTGAGCCGGAATGCGTCGCCTGCAACGAAGAGATCGTTCGCCTTCACATTCACGCCAATGTCGATCCCGCGCATCGTCTCTGCCGTGAGGTCGAGGTTGTTCTCGATGGGACTGCCGCTGCCGTTGAAATTGTGGCCACCCGGATAGAACATCTCAGACGCGGTGGGCGCGCGGTAGGTATGCGCATAGGTGGCGTAAAATTCCATCCAGTCGAGGGGCTTCAAGGTCGCGGTAATGCTCGGGTTCCATTCATCGCCCGAGCGGCTTGCCGATTCCCCCGGACAGTTTCCGCCGCCGGCCGGACAATCGCCAAACCCCGGCCGCGTATAGCCGCGCACACCACTCAGCTGCCAGCGGTCGTAGCGCAACCCGCCTTTCAAGCTCATGATGCCGTGGGTAAGCGCGGCTTCGCCGAACAGCCCGCCCTTGATCAGACGCCCGTCGGGATTGGCCCCGCGCTGATCGTTGCCCTCGTAATCGTCCGAGGAATAGGCGGCGCCGGAGTAGAATTCCAGGTCAGTATTGCCGAAGCTCGTCCTGCTGCGATTGCTGATGTCGATACCGGTTGCGGTGTTGACGCCATGGCGGTTGGAGAAAACGCCTCCGATGCCATCGAAATCCAGCTTCGTGATGTTGTGGTAGGCATTCACCCTGAGGTCCCATAAGGGGTCTCCAGGCGTATAGGCGTAATTGGCTGTATAGGTCTGGTTGTTCACCGACCAGTCATATCCGCCACTCTGCACATAGAACGCGTTGTCATACCAGCGGCCGCCGAGCTTCAGCTCGTGAGTGTCATTGGGCTTCAGCTCCACCTTGATCAAGCCGGAGGATGGCTTCTGGCTGGGGTCGAACGGAACCTCAATACTATCGCCATTCTCGAAGCGGCGCTTCTCCGTATAGGAAAAAGCGCCCATGACGCTCGCCATCCCTTCCCCGTTGGGCAGCATGGGGGTGCGCAAACCGCCGGCGATCATTCCGGACCAGCCATAGGCATTCGTTCCCCCGCGCCAGGTCGTCATCACGCCCTGATCGCGCCCGGGCAAAAGCACATCTTCGATGCCGATGGTCCGAAAATTGGCGGCCCCTCCAAGGGCGCCCATTCCTTCTGCGCCGGAAACCGACCCGCGCTGAACATCCACGCTCGTCAGGAGATTCGTATCGACATAGGCCATGTCATCAAACGTACCGCCATGGCCCGACAGGTTTCGGAACGTTTGCGGCACACCGTCGATCATGGTGTTGACGCGCCCCATGCCCTGTAGCCCCCTGACGTTGACCGTCAGGCCGGGCTGATCGGAAGGGGCCCGCGTGAACGTGCCCGCCGTAGAACGGACAACCTGGTTGGCATCGCCACCGAAACGCTCCGTTATTGCCTCGCGGTCGACCGTGCTTGCCGGCGCCGCCTCGTCATAGGGGTCCCCGCTCCCAATCGTGTCGGAGACAATGAGCCTCTGGAGCAGCGTCCTTCGGCCCGATTCGGTTTCCTCGGCTTGTTGCCGACCATCCTGTGCTGATGTGTGGTGTGCCGTTCCAACGGTCATGGCCAGTGCCATGGCCGTGGCCGGCAAGATATGATGGCGCCTTGCGCGCGTAAGCATTCGAGCCCCCTTCAGTCGATCTGGACAAAGGCTGGCTCATCACGCGGGTCAGGCACATGTTTGCTGGCGCAAGCGGCAGCCGCATCAGCGGCAAAGCCGTAACACCGCGCAACGTATAAATATGATTATTATAGTCAAGTATTATTATTTGCCGACGTCGACCATGTGCAAAAAACCGGCAGATCGGATCTGCCGGGGGCACTAGAACCATCAAGAATCGCTCGACTGAGGAGCTCTCGCGCCCTCTTTGGCGGCTGGAACGACCTATCCGGCCATTTTCGGTCACTCACTTGGCAACAGAAAGTCTGGCCAGACGCCCTCAGAGCACGCCGCGCGCTTCGGCCAGTTCCTTGAGTTCGGCGGGCTGCAGCTCGACCGATTCGCCGCAGCCGCAGGCAGAAGTCTGGTTCGGATTCTTGAAGGTGAATCCGGTACGCAATTTCGTCACTTCGAAATCAAGTTCTGTTCCCAGAAGAAAAAGGGCAGCCTCCGGCGCAACATAGACATGCGCACCCTCACGTTCGACGTGGTCATCCTTCGGGTTCGGATCGGTGACGAGGTCGACCGTATATTCCATACCGGCGCAACCGCCCTTCTTCACGCCGACGCGCACACCCTGCGCACCGTCGCGAGAGGCCATGATAGCGCGCACCCGTTCGGCGGCGGCATCGGTGATCGTCATAACTTGAAATCGGCTCATGGGTCTCTCCATTCACAGCGAGTGAAAGGCTCGCGGATGGTTTCCTAGAAGATGGTCAAGATTCGGCCCGCTTGCAAGGGCTGGGTCAATACCAGCCGACGGCGACCTGGGCTTCCTCCGACATGCGGTCAGGCGTCCAGGGCGGATCGAACACCATGGTAACCTCGACATCGCCGACACCTTCCACGGAACTCACCGCATTCTGCACCCAGCCCGGCATTTCGCCTGCCACGGGACATCCTGGCGCCGTCAACGTCATATCGATCTTGACCGAACGATCATCCTCGATGTCGATCCTGTAGATCAGCCCGAGTTCATAGATGTCGGCGGGTATTTCCGGATCGTAGACCGTCTTCAATGCGCCCACGATATCGTCGGTCAGCCGCGCCAGTTCCTCCTGGGGAATGCTGGAGGCCGTGACAGCGCCCTCGCCTTCCGGCGCGGCTTCGCTCATTTCGTTCTGCGGTGCATCGCTCATAGTCGTCACCCGAAAAATTTGCGCGCTTTTTCAAGCGCTTCTGCCAAGGCATCAACCTCGGCCATCGTATTATACATGCCAAATGAGGCGCGGCAGGTGGAGGTCACGCCAAAGTGTTTGAGAAGCGGCTGCGCGCAATGGGTGCCGGCCCGCACCGCAACGCCTCCCCTGTCGATCACCATCGAAACATCATGGGCATGAATGCCCTGCAGCTCGAAGGATACGATGGCGCCCTTTCCCGGAGCATTGCCGAAGATGCGCAGCGAATTGATGCGACCAAGCCGCTCATGGGCGTAGCGCACCAGTTCCACCTCATGGGCTGCAATCGCCTCACGGCCCACGCCCTCGATATATTCAAGGGCCGCGCCAAGGCCGATCGCCTGCACGATAGGGGGTGTTCCCGCCTCGAAACGGTGCGGCGGATCGTTGTAGGTGACGTTGTCGAGCGTCACATCCTCGATCATTTCTCCACCGCCCTGGAAAGGACGCATGGCCTTCAGGCGATCTTTCTTGCCGTAAAGAACGCCAATGCCCGAGGGGCCGTAAAGCTTGTGGCCCGTGCAGACGTAGAAATCGCAATCGAGATCGCGCACATCCACAGGCAGGTGGACCGCGCCCTGGCTGCCATCCACCAGAACAGGAATGCCGCGCTCATGGGCAAGGCGGATGATCGCCTTCAGGGGCGTGATCGTGCCAAGCACATTCGACATGTGCGTGATGGCCACCAGCTTCGTGCGCTCACTCAGGGTTTTCTCGAAGGCCTCGAGGGTCAATACGCCATCCACATCGACCGGAACCCAGGCGAGCTTCGCACCGTAGCGTTCGCGCAGGAAATGCCACGGGACGATGTTCGAATGGTGCTCCATGATGGACAGCACGATCTCATCGCCCTCACCGATATTCGGCATGGCGAAGCCGTAGGAAACGGTGTTGATCGCCTCGGTGGCCGATTTGGTGAAGATGATCTCATCGGCGCTTTCGGCATTGAGAAAACGGCGGACGGTTTCGCGGGCCTTCTCATAAGCATCGGTCGCCGCGTTGGAGAGGAAATGCAGCCCGCGATGGACGTTCGCATATTCCTGACTGTAGGCATGCGTCACCGCATCGATGACGGCCTGCGGTTTCTGTGCCGAGGCGCCATTGTCGAGATAGACGAGCGGCTTGCCATAGACCTCGCGTGCGAGGATGGGAAAATCGCGGCGAATCGCCTCGACATCGTAGCTCTTGCTTTCGAGCGTCTGGTCCACTGTCTCAAACCTTCCCGTTCCAGTGCCTGGCATCCCAACCCGGTGGGATGAACCATTCGACAAGCTCACGGTCCACCATCAGTGCTGGCGGTCCGCGGCGGGCGCCCGCGCCGGATACAACCTCAACCGGCACTGCCCTGCCTTCATCCTCATGGTGAACTTGTCGAACCGCGAGGAAGAAGGCAGGCGCTGCCGATCAAACCGTCCTCACCGTCACCCGTGTTCCACGAACCAGGCGTCGAGCTTTTTCTCCAGCGCTTCGATAACCGCCTCGTCTTCCAGCTCCTCGATGACCTCCGCCAGGAAGGCCTTTACGAGCAGACCACGCGCGGTCTTCTCATCGATGCCGCGCGCCATGAGATAGAAGAGGTGATCGGCCTCGATCTCCGTCACCGTTGCGCCATGGCCGCAGGCCACGTCATCGGCAAAGATCTCAAGCTCGGGCTTGGCAGAAAAGCTGCCCTCATCCGAGAGAAGCAAGGTGTTGCAGGCCATCTTGGCATCGGTCTTCTGCGCGTCGCGGGCTACACGGATCTGCCCCTGAAACACGCCCTCCGCCTTGCCCGTGACAATATTGCGGATCGTCTCGGTAGAGAAGGTATCCGGAGCCAGGTGATCGAGCACCATGGTCACATCGCAATGGGTCTCGCCAGCCAGAAGATTGACCCCGCGCAGGCGGAAGGAAGACCCCTCGCCATCCGCGGTGACCCGCACTTCCTGGCGCACCAGCTTGCCGCCGGCATTCATGATGAACAGCGTGAGCTTGGCATCCTTGCCGAGGGTCGCGGTGAACTGGGCGAGATGCGACACCGTATCGGGCTGCTCCTGCAGAACGATCCAAAGCACTTCCGCGCCTTCGGCCACATCCAGATGGCTGACGCTCGAAACCAGAGCCTCTTCGCTGCCCGTCTGGCGTTCGACGATGGTGGCCTTCGAGCCCGCTCCCGCCTTGACGGCAAAACGGCTGTGAACTTGGCCGCCGGCATGCACGTTCTGAAACTCGACAGGCCGGTCGATCTGCGCGCCATCCTCGATCTCCAGGCAATAGCCGTCGGAAACGAAAGCGGCGTTGATGGCCGCCACCGTGTCGTAAGGATCGGCAACGCCCAGCTTCGATGTCAGGTCGCCCTCGATCAGGCGATCGGCAAGCCGTGAAACCGCAACGCCGGAAATACCGCCACGCTGGGTATTGGCCGCACCGTTCAGCACGGGCAGAAGCTCGGCCCTGTCGATCAGCGGGGCAACCTGCGCAGCACTGCTTTCAAAGCGATAGGCGGGCACGGTCGACAAGAGGCGGCGCAAATCCGTGTAATGCCAGGCCTCTACGCGGCGCGTCGGCAAGCCGGCCTTCAGGAGCTCCAATGCATCATCCCGGTGCACGGTGGTTTCGGCATCGCCCGGTAAATCGGAAATGCGGGCGGCGAAGCTGTCGATCAGCGCCGCCTCCGCCGCAGTCCTTGTGGTTTGTGCGTGTAGGTTCATCGAGAATACCTCACGCCGCTTCGCCGATAACGCCGGCGTAACCGTTCTTCTCCAGATCGAGCGCAAGGTCCTTGCTGCCGGACTTGATGATCTGGCCGCGGTAAAGGACGTGCACCGTATCCGGGACGATATAGTCGAGCAGGCGCTGATAGTGGGTGATCACCACAACGGCGCGATCAGGCGAGCGCAGGGCGTTCACACCATCGGCAACGATCTTCAGGGCATCGATGTCGAGGCCCGAATCCGTTTCGTCGAGCATGCACAGCTTGGGTTCCAGCAGCTTCATCTGCAGGATTTCGGCGCGCTTCTTCTCACCGCCCGAAAAACCCACATTGAGTGGACGTTTCAGCATGTTCATGTCCATCTCCAGCTCGTCAGCAGCCGAACGGACGCGCTTCAGGAGATCGGGAATCTTCAGCTCTTCCTCGCCGCGCGCCTTGCGCTGGGCGTTGATGGCGGTCTTCAGGAATTCCATCGTGGCAACGCCCGGTATCTCCATCGGATACTGGAAGGCCAGGAAAATGCCCGTGGCGGCACGCTCGGCCGGGTCCATCTCAAGGATCGACTGGCCGTTGAACAGAATGTCGCCTTCGGTAACCTCATAATCCTCGCGACCGGCGAGAATGTAGGACAGCGTGGACTTGCCGGAACCGTTCGGCCCCATGATGGCGGCCACTTCGCCTGCCTTCACCGACAGGTTCAGGCCACGGATGATCTCGGTGCCGTCCTCGGCGATACGGGCGTGCAGGTTTTTGATCTCAAGCATGATATCTTCCAAACTTTATTGCGGCCTCAGCCGACCGAACCTTCGAGCGAAATGCCGATGAGCTTCTGCGCCTCGACGGCGAACTCCATCGGCAGTTCCTGGATGACGTCCTTGACGAAGCCGTTGACGATTAGGGCGATGGCCTCTTCCTCGGGAATGCCGCGTTGCATGACGTAGAAGAGCTGATCCTCGGAAATCTTCGACGTGGTCGCCTCGTGCTCGAACTGGGCGGTCGCGTTCTTGGCCTCGATATAGGGCACGGTGTGCGCGCCGCAGTCATTGCCGATCAGAAGCGAATCGCACTGGGTGAAATTGCGGGCATTCGCAGCCTTGCGATGGGCCGAAACCTGACCGCGATAGGTGTTCTGCGAGTTGCCGGCGGAAATGCCCTTGGAGATGATGCGGCTCGACGTGTTCTTGCCGAGATGCAGCATCTTTGTGCCCGAATCGATCTGCTGATGCCCGTTGGACACAGCAATCGAATAGAACTCGCCACGGCTGTTGTCGCCGCGCAGAATGCAGGACGGATATTTCCAGGTGATCGCCGAACCGGTTTCCACCTGTGTCCAGGAAATCTTGGAATTCCTGCCCCGGCAGTCGCCGCGCTTCGTGACGAAATTATAGATGCCGCCCTTGCCTTGCGAATCGCCCGGATACCAGTTCTGCACCGTCGAATATTTGATCTCGGCATCATCGAGCGCAATGAGCTCGACGACTGCGGCGTGAAGCTGGTTCTCGTCGCGCTGCGGCGCCGTACAGCCCTCGAGATAGGACACATAGGCCCCCTCATCGGCGATGATCAGCGTGCGCTCGAACTGGCCCGTATTCTTCTCGTTGATGCGGAAATAGGTGGACAGCTCCATCGGGCAGCGGACGCCCTTCGGCACATAGACGAAGGATCCGTCGGTGAAGACGGCGGAATTGAGCGTGGCGTAGAAATTGTCGGAGACCGGCACAACCGATCCCAGATATTTCTGCACCAGTTCGGGATGCTCGCGGATCGCTTCGGAAATCGAGCAGAAGATCACGCCGGCCTTGGCCAGCTCCTTCTTGAAGGTCGTGACGACCGAAACGGAATCGAACACCGCGTCGACCGCGACGCGGCCGGAGCTGTAAACATTGTCGCTCGGATTTTCGTCCAGCGTGCTCGGCTCGCCCTGTTTGCGAACGCCCGCCAGAATTTCCTGCTCGCGTAACGGGATGCCCAGCTTCTCGTAGGTCCTGAGCAGTTCCGGATCCACCTCGTCGAGGGATTTCGGGCCGGTCTGGTTCTTGGGAGCCGCATAGTAATGCAGGTCCTGGAAGTCGATCTTGGGGTAGTTCACACGTGCCCAGGTCGGCTCTTCCATCGATTTCCAGCGTTCAAACGCCTTCAACCGCCATTGTGTCATCCACTCCGGCTCTTCCTTCTTGGCCGAGATGAAACGGATGATGTCCTCGTTCAGCCCCTTCGGCGCCAGATCGCTCTCGATCAGCGTCTCGAAACCATATTTGTACTGATCCACATCGATGCTGCGGACCTGATCGATCGTTTCCTGCACTGCAGGCATATGCGTTTTCTCCATCCATGCCGGGGTCAAGGCCCGGCCGTCTTCAAATTCGGCACACACCGGTTCAGCCCGTGAGGCTGCCCCTCATGTAATGCTTTAAAGCGGAGCTTTCATCCGCCCACATATAAAATATGTGTGTCTTTCTCCATTTTATTCCGAACCCACAATTCCTGCCGCTTTGCTCAGGCGGCTTCAGCCTTTCCCTTGCGCCGCCGTGCTATTCCGGCAAGGGCGTCGGCAAAAAGGCCAATTTCTTCCTCACCCGTCGAAGGGCCGATGGAAACGCGCAACGCGCTCGCGTCCTCGCCGAAACCCATCGCTTGCAGCACGTGGCTCGGCCCAACCCGGCCCGACGAGCAGGCGGACCCCGACGAAAGCGCCACCCCCGCAAGGTCGAATGCAATCTGCACCGTCTCTGCCTTCATGCCGGGAATGGAAAAGAAACTCGTATTGGCGACACGTTCCGCCGCCCGGCCGAAGAACACCGCATCGGGCACGTGGGCAACGACAAGTTCTTCGATCCTGTCGCGCATGGTGGCCACGTTTTCAATGCGGTCGAGCCCGGCCAGCGCGCAACGCGCAGCAGCCCCGAAGCCGACAATTGCAGCGAGATTCTCCGTTCCGGCGCGGTGGCCCTTCTCCTGCCCGCCACCCACGATCAGAGGAACGGGCATCATCAGATCGGCCGCGCTTACGATTGCTCCAACACCCTTCGGGCCGCCAATCTTGTGAGAGGAAAGAATCAGATAATCCGCATAACCTTTTGATATATCGACAGGAATTCGCCCTGCAGCTTGCACGGCATCGAGCACGACCACGGCCCCTGAGGCGTGGGCGATGCGACCAATTTCCTCGACCGGTTGAATGACGCCGGTCTCGTTGTTGACGGCATGGATCGCCACCAGCGCCAGTCCGGCGGACGTGTCATGTGCATCGAGACGCGCCTTCAGATCATCGAGGTCGACGAGACCATTGGGAGCGACACGAATCTCGACGACGGCTTCGGGCGAAAACCGCCCGCCCTTGAGAACACAAGGGTGATCAGCGGCGCTGACATAAACGCGGGAGAAGGCAAGCGGTGCACGCCCCATGGTCCAGTGGGGCGAAAGCAGCGTGGCGGCAGCTTCTGTCGCTCCGGAGGTGAAGACCACATGCTGCGGCTTGCCATTGACGAGCGCGGCAACCGAGGCACGCGCTTCCTCCAGCATGCGGCGGGCTGCACGCCCTTCGGAATGCACTGAAGAGGGATTGGCCGCCACGGACAGCGCGTCAAGCATCGCAGCGCGCGCTTCCTCAAGAAGCGGCGCACTGGCATTGTGATCGAGATATGCGCGCCTAGCTGCCATTCTTCTGCGCTCTACCGTCGCTCCGTACCGTCTGCATTTCGTAATCTAGGCCAAGTTTTGACCGATGCGGTGCAATTTCCTTGAATTTTCCAAGCGAGCCGTCCTATTTAACGCGGCTTGCCGAGGATGATGGGCATCTTATGCGACCATCATTTTTGAACAATTCTAAACTAGCTTCTATGGAGGCGTTGGCGTCGCGTCAAGGGTGAAGGGACGCTGATCCCAGTTTAACCCGAAGCGCCACGGCGCCCAATGTGGAGTACCCATGCCTGAGGTCATTTTTGCCGGCCCCGCCGGCCGCCTGGAAGGACGGTATCAGCCGTCGAAGGAAAAGAACGCGCCCATCGCGCTCATCCTTCACCCGCATCCCCAGTTCGGCGGCACGATGAACAACAAGATCGTCTACGATCTTTTCTACATGTTCCAGAGCCGGGGCTTCACGACGCTGCGCTTCAATTTCCGCGGCATCGGCCGCAGCCAGGGCGCATTCGACCACGGCACCGGCGAGTTGTCCGATGCGGCTGCCGCACTCGACTGGGTGCAGTCGCTGCATCCAGATTCGAAGAGCTGCTGGGTGGCCGGCTATTCCTTCGGCGCCTGGATCGGCATGCAGCTGTTGATGCGCCGCCCGGAGATCGAGGGCTTCATGTCCATCTCGCCGCAGCCCAATCTCTATGATTTCTCGTTCCTTGCCCCCTGCCCCTCGTCGGGCCTGATCATCCATGGCGATTCCGACAAGGTTGCCCCGCCGAGCGACGTTCAGGGCCTGGTGGATAAATTGCAGTCCCAGAAGGGCATCACCATCACGCAGAAGACGCTTCCCGGCGTCAATCATTTCTATTCGGACACCGTGGACCTCCTGATTGAGGAATGTTCGGACTATCTCGACGCGCGCCTGCGCGGCGAACTTTCCGAAGCCCGTCCCAAACGCCTGAAATAAGCCGCGCCTTTCGCGCCGGCATGCACCCGAAGAGCCTGAAAGACCATGACCGCCTTCAAGTCCGATTTCCTGCGCACGCTGAGCGAACGCGGGTTCATTCACCAGATTTCCGATGAAACGGGTCTCGACGATCTTTTCGCCAAGGAAACGGTGACGGCCTATATCGGTTTCGATCCGACGGCGGCGAGCCTGCATGCCGGCGGGCTTATCCAGATCATGATGCTGCACTGGATGCAGCAGACCGGGCACCGCCCCATCGCACTGATGGGCGGCGGCACGGGCATGATCGGCGACCCCTCCTTCAAGGATGAGGCGCGCAAGCTTCTGACGCCGGAAATGATCGCCTCCAACATCGCCGGCATCAAGAAGGTGTTTTCCAATTACCTGACCTTCGGAGACGGACCGAAGGACGCGGTCATGGTGAACAATGCGGACTGGCTGCTCGGCATCAACTACATCGAGTTCCTGCGCGATGTCGGCCGGCACTTTTCGGTCAACCGCATGCTCTCGTTCGATTCGGTGAAGCTGCGCCTCGACCGCGAGCAATCGCTGTCGTTCCTGGAATTCAACTACATGATCCTCCAGGCATATGATTTCGTGGAGCTGAACAAACGCTACGACTGCCGCCTCCAGATGGGCGGCTCCGACCAGTGGGGCAATATCGTCAACGGCATCGATCTCGGGCATCGCATGGGATCGCCGCAACTCTATGCCCTGACCTCGCCTCTCCTGACGACGTCTTCGGGCGCCAAGATGGGCAAGAGCGCGGACGGCGCCGTCTGGCTGAATCCGGACATGCTTTCCGCCTATGATTTCTGGCAGTACTGGCGCAACACCGAAGATGCGGATGTGGAACGCTTCCTGAAGCTCTACACGCGCATGCCGCTCGATGAGATCGCCCGGCTCGGTGCCCTTCAGGGTTCGGAGCTGAACGAAGCCAAGAAGATACTCGCAACGGAAGTGACGGCCATGCTGCATGGCCGGATCGCGGCCGATGAGGCGGCAGAAACCGCACGCAAGACCTTCGAGGAAGGGTCGCTGGACGAAAACCTGCCGACCATTGAAATTGCAGCGGCAGAACTCGAGGCGGGCGTTGGCGTTCTCTCGCTCTTTGTCACCGCCGGTCTTGCAGCCTCGAACGGCGAAGCCCGGCGTCATGTGAAGGGTGGCGCGGTTCGGCTCAACGACAAGCCGGTCAGCGACGAACGCCAGGTTGTGAGCATGGCCGACCTCACGCCGGAAGGCGTGGTGAAGCTTTCACTCGGCAAGAAGAAGCACGTCCTGCTGCGCCCGGCCTGATCGCACCACTCGCATTATTGCACCGATGTCGACGGGAGCCCTTGGGCTCCCGTTTTCCTTGGAGCAACCGACCCTTTGGCCCGTCAGCGATATTCGAAAATCTGGCGGAAGATACCCGGCGCGATGGCCGAGATCGGATTCACCTCGAGTTGCGGTTCGTCGAGATTTCCGTAAAGCCGATATGTGATGCCGATCAGGCCACGGTCACGGCCATTGCCCAATATGTTGCCGAAGAGCGGTATTTCGCCAAAAATCCGGTTGATGCCATAGAGCGGCATGAAGGTGCCCGTGATCGAGACATTGTTGTTCGCGTCGAACAACCGCCCCTGGAATGTCGTGCCGATCAAGGGACCGCGCAGAACGCCATTGTTCAGCTCAAGACTTCCGCCGGCCTTGCGAATATTGGAGAAACCGCGTTCGAAGCGTACTCGCGTGGCGTCGACCTCCGCGTCGCCGGTGCCCTTCTCCGTGGCCGCAACGAGCGAACGCAATCGCGGCTCGTTGACGATGAAGAAATCCTGCGCGGCAACGCTGCCTGACAGGACCTTCCCCGCCTCGCTCAGGGCAAGGCGCATCTGGCCGCCCTCCATATTGGCGTAGAAGTCCAGAAAGCGCATGATCGCGCCGGCATCGGTCGAGGTGGCATCCACCGTTCCATTGCCGCGCGACAGGGTGATCTTGCCGCCTGCACGCGCGGTGGCGCCGGCCTTCAACCGGCCAGGCGCATTGCCAGCACTTGCGTAGGTTAGCGTCACCCCCCGCAAAACCTCGCTGTTGAAGCCGGAGACAGCAGAAAGGCTCGCCGTCAGTTCCAGGCCGTTGCCGGAAGCTGCATCGTCGCCGGCAGCAGATTGCCCGCCCTTGCCGAGATAGTATTTGATCACCGAACGAGCATCGAGCGCATCGCCCTTGATCGAAACGACATAGGATTTTCCACGCCTGTCGACGCTGACGGCAAAATCGTCGCCGCGATTGAGGCGGGCGCTGTCGAACCGGGCGGATGCCAGCGAACCATTGGCTATCGACAATCTGCCCCGCGCACCAAATGTCTGCCCCTGCAGCACGAAATCGCTGAGCGACGTCTCACCGCCCTTCTCTTCCATGACGAATGTCGCCGAACCCGGAATGCCGGCGCCCTTGCGCCAGTTGACCCAGGGAAGCGAGAGCTGGGCTGCGTCGAGCTTCACACTGATCTTGCGTCGTCCCTCGCCAAGGTCCTCGTATCCGACCTCCGTGGGGCCAGAAAGAATATCCTCCAGCCCCGGCATCATGCGCTTGCGGGTGGCGTCGTCGAGGGTCAGTGTCACCTTGCGCTGGCGACCTCCTTCCGCCTTGCCGAGCGGCTCTACCAGATCGAGTTGGGCGGGAATGCCATTGAGCCGCGCCGTGGCAGAAATCTCCGCACGGTGCGGCTCTATCGTTGCCGTGCCCTTGGCATCGGTCACCGACTGCCCGTCGAAGGGTTTGGCGATGGAAAGGTCTTCATAGCCGATCTGAACCCGCCATCCGAGACGATCACGCGGGATTCCGTCGCTGAGCGGAATATCGGCAACGACGTGCCCCTTGACCGTTCCCGTCACATCGGCCGGGGAAAGATCGAGCACGCTCGACACATCAATCGGCTCATAGGAGGCAAGTTCCACGACTGCCGGAGCGTCGCCTGCGACATCTATCCCCAATTTGCCGATGCGCGGTTTCACATTCGCATTGCGGATCGCGAGCGTTCCGTTGCTGGCGGCAACAGTGCGGCCACTCGGCATGTAGACGGTGCCCGCTTCGATGGACACATCCACATCGACCCCCTGGAACGCCACCATGCCGATGCCGTCACGAACCGGCGGGATGGTCCCGGCGATATCGAACCGGGCGCCGGAGACCTTGAACTCCCCGCTGACCTCCTCGTCGCGAAGCGGATGACCGTCTCCGAGGCGGCCGGGCGGCACGCGCAGGCGCAGATTGCCCTCCGTGACACGCCCACCGAAAAGATTTGCGACAACCCAGTTGCGCGCACCTGTGGCAGCGAACCACGGCCAGAATTGCTTTACCTCGGCGGTCGGCAGGTCGCTGGCATAGACGGCGAGCGAAAGACCCGGGGATTTTCCCGCTTCCAGCGTAACTGAGGCGCTCGCCGAAATCTGACCGGCGCCCGTGACGATGCGGATCGTCTCTCCTATGATGCGTCCGCTTGCCGCCTCGATACGCCCGCTCATGCGCGCGGCAAACGGAACCTCACCTTCCTGCACATCGTCCGCCGCCACCGTGGATTTACGGCTGACAAGGTCGAAACCGTAGACCGGGCGCCCGTCGGCATCGTTATCGATCAAACCGAGGCTGCCATTGAAATCATATTCGGACCGCCCGATAACAAGGTTGGCACGGCGGATGGCGATTGCCTCGGCATCTTCGACCACTCTGGCGGAGATTTGGCCGTCCCCGGTGATCACGCCATCTTCCCTGAGATCGACAGTCAATCCCTTGAAAGCTATGTCGAAAGCCAATTCCCCCTTGCCGATCTCCGTTTCGGAGCCGGTCAGGCTGAGTTTCATCTGGTCGAGGCGATTGCGCGGCGCGGTATCATACACCTGCCTGGAAAGCTTTAGCGGGAACAGATGATTGCGCGGAAGCGCGACTTCGACCAACAGGGAGTTGATCGGGCCGCCGGGCTTGGGGCGCTGTGCCTCGCCATTCACCGTCACAGATCGCTCACCGAGCGTCAATTCGCCCTCAAAGGCCAGTTTACCCGTCCGGTTGACCGATGCCTGCAGGTCGACGCGCACGTTGCGACCGGTCTCGCCACCCGTCATCACCTCGACATCGCGAAGCGTGATATATCGGGTACCGGTGCGCTCCGTCAGTGCATAGGCCCGCCGCAATCCGTCGAAAAACTGGCCCTGCATGCTGCGCGGTTCAATGGGACGCATCCAGAATGGAGCATCGCTTTCCTCGGAGCGGCGGTTCGAAAGGTTGTCCAGGTCGATGCGCGCGCCATCGATCTCCGCACTGCCGATCTCCACCTTGCCGCGCAGCAACGGCAGGAGACGAAAACCGAAGCGCAAGGCCTCGGCCTTGATCAGCATCTTGCCGGTCTCGGCCTGGCTCAGATCGAGTTCGCGCACCTCCAGGGCCACAAGGCTCCTGTCGTTCAGGACAAGGCGCAGATCCTGCATATCAGCCCGGACCTCGAAGCCCGCAAGCGCCGTCAGCGCCTTCTGGGCCTCAAGCCGCAAACGATCCTGTCCCACAGCGCTGCCACCCAGCATCTGAATGCCCAGAACGAGGACAGCAAGAATCACCGCAAAGCCCACAATGGCGGAAAGCGACCAGCGAATCAGGCGGGCAAGACGCGACCGCCGCAGCACGCGATGTGCGCGACCCTTCGCGGAGGGAAACTTCTTCAGAGCTTTGATGTCTCTGCGTTTGAAGCGAATCTTCCTGTGAGATGCGCCGTCCTGATCCACACCTGTTCCCGTTAATGCACAGCCGCCATGGACGAATCCACAGTGCTCATTATATCTCTGCCCTCGACCGACTAGCCACAAACAGGGGAAAGAAAATGGCCGAACTCGTCAAAGGAAGCGAAGCACCCGACTTTTCCCTGCCAAGCGATGGCGGCGGTGAGGTCAAACTGTCAGATTTACGCGGAAAGATCGTCGTTCTTTTCTGTTATCCCAAGGATGATACGAGCGGCTGCACCGCCGAAGCCATCGATTTTTCAGCCCTGCGTGGCGGATTCGAGGCCATCGGTGCCGTCGTCATCGGGCTTTCCCCCGACAGTCCGAAAAGCCACGACAAGTTCAAGGCGAAACACGAACTTAATGTACAACTCGCCTCGGACCAGGAAAAAGAAGCCCTGCAGGCCTATGGCGTGTGGGTGGAAAAGAGCATGTATGGCCGCAAATATATGGGCGTCGAGCGTTCCACCTTCCTCATCGACAAGAATGGCAAGATTGCCGAGATGTGGCGAAAGGTGAAGGTGCCGGGCCATGCGCAGGCGGTTCTGACGGCCGCGCAAAATCTTTCCAAAGAAGGCTGAGACAGGTCCGCGGAAGAACTTTATTAACCCTAATCAATTGTAATCGGGATCAACATTTCCACTTTTCCTGGACGTTGATCCCGTGAGCAGACCCCAGCAATCCGCCGTCTTTGGAAAACGCAAAGATCCGCACACGATCATCATCGCGCGCGGTGATGATATCAGGCACTTCACGGTGCGACCGTGGATGGCAGCCATCGCGGGATCGTTTCTCGCATCACTTGCCATCGGCTACATTCTGGCGACATCATATCTCGTGCTGCGTGACGATCTGATCGGGGCCAATGTTGCCCGCCAGGCGCGCATGCAGCAATCCTACGAAGATCGCATTTCCTCGCTGCGCGCACAGCTCGACCGGGTAACGAGCCGTCAGCTTCTCGACCAGCAATTCATGCAGCAAAAGGTGGGCGAGCTGATCGCACGCCAGGACAAGCTCACCGAACGGCAAAGCCGCCTTGGCCCTATCCTTGAACAGATCAATGGCAAGGCTGCGCCCACGCCCTCTCCGCGCCCGCAGGTCAAGGCAGAAGTCAGACCGGAGGCCGCCCCGTTCAGGACTGCCGGCATTACGGCTACCGCCTTCGCCCCGACCGCCGCATCGAACATTCCGTGGCCATTGCGCGAGGGAAGCCAGAGCAACAAGATGTCGGCAGCGGACAAGGCAGATCGGCTTTTCGTGGAACTCAATCAAGCTCTCAAATCGATCGAGGCAGAGCAGATCGACAATGTGAAGACGCTTGCCGAGGACGCATACCAGACAGCGGGAGTCATTGCCGACGCGCTGGAAGATGCAGGCATCGAGATCGCCGAAAACTATGGCCAGGAGAATGTGGGCGGGCCGTTGCTGGTTTCTGCCGGCGAACAGGTCTTCGAGGACCAGGTAAAGGAACTCGACGAAGCCCTGTCCCAGCTCAAGGCGCTGAAGCAGACAGCCCGCAAGATGCCGCTCGCCAATCCCGCTCCCGGCGCGCAGGTTTCCAGCACGTTCGGAACACGCCGCGACCCCTTCCTCGGACGCCCGGCCTATCATTCGGGTATCGACTTCCGCGCCCAGCGCGGCACCAATGTTCATGCAACCGGCGCTGGAAAGGTCGTAAAGGCCGGATGGAACGGCGGATATGGCCGCATGGTCGAGATCGACCATGGCAATGGCCTGACCAGCCGCTACGCCCATATGAGCAAGATCGAGGTGAAAGAAGGGCAGACCGTCACGACAGGGACGGTCGTCGGCGAGGTTGGCTCGTCAGGACGCTCCACCGGCCCGCATCTGCACTACGAGGTGCGCCGTTCGGGCAATGCCGTCAACCCGACCCGCTTTCTAGCCGCTGGCCGAAAGATCGCGCCCCATATCAAGCCCGAAAGCTGATTCAAGCATATTCTCGGTCAGCCTATCGAGTTGCGCGCCGTCTCGATCAGCGAGGTGGCGCCTTTTGCCATGTAGGAAGCCTCGGACCCCAGGGCGAAAAAACGGAATCCCATGGCGTGATAGCGCCCGACCAGGCGCGGATCCACCACATAAATGGTTGCGTGCTTGCCGGCAGCCCGCGTCCTGGCCGCGATATCGGCGATAGCCGGCATCATCTCTTCAAGCGCTGGATCGACCTTGCGCCCGTCCGTCCAGGCAATGGAAAAATCGGACGGCCCCACGAGAACGCCGTCGATGCCTTCCACGGCCAGGATATCGTCCAGAGCATCAAGCGCCTGGCGCGTTTCGATCATAGCGATTGCGAGGGTTTGACCGTTTGCCGTTTCGAGCCACTGCTGCGCGCTGGTCTCCCCCGCACGAGGCATCGCAAAGGTCGGCCCCCAGGAACGCATGCCGACAGGCGGATATTTCATGGCGGCGGCAAAGGCCCGGGCATCCTCCGCCGAATTCACCATCGGGGCTATGACGGCCTCGGCGCCGAAATCGAGCGCTCTGCTCGCCATGTCGAACCGGCCGACCGGGATGCGGACGACCGGATGGGCACCGGCCTGCCGAATGGCCGGGATGCCGCGCAAAACGCTGTCTTCATGATGGCCGCCATGCTGCATCTCCAGCGTGACAACGTCGAACCCGAGCCCGGCCACCGTTTCCACGACAAGCGAATCGGGGATGGTCGACCAAGCGGACAAAACTGCTTCATCAGCCTTCAGGCGCGCGGCAAGCGACATGGAGAGGTCCTACTCGCTCTGAACCTGTTCGGCTGCCTGGACGAGAAGCTCGTCCATGGTGCGGCGAATCTGATGATCGGACTGCTCGATACCCGCCGCGTCGAAATCGCCGCGCACTTTGCGGAACACATCTTCGTCGCCTGCTTCCTCAAAATCGGCCTTCACGACTTCCTTCGCGTAGGCCTCCGCGTCATCGCCGGTCTTGCCCAGCTTTTCAGCGGCCCAAAGGCCGAGCAACTTGTTGCGGCGCGCCATGGCCTTGAACTTCAGGGTCTCGTCATGGACGAACTTGTTTTCAAAAGCGTCCTGGCGGTCTTTCATGCTGGCCATCTCCATGTCCTCCATTCGGCACCCGTCATATCGGTGCGCAGAAACAATCGGTTGGCAAGCAAAAACCAGAAGGCCATGGCCGGGTCAATACGCTCAATGCGGGCATGAACGTCTTTGCTGGAGGGAGAATCCCGTTGGCTCCCGAGAAATGGCAATTGTGATACGGTCGGGTTTGCGCTAGAGACCGCGTGAAAAGCCGCATCTTTTTGCAATGCCACGCTGCGAGGCTTCCGCAGGAAGTCTCCCCGTCAAGGCAACGGACCAGGAAAAGCCATGAACCGTCGTCGCCGCATCTATGAGGGCAAGGCCAAGATTCTCTATGAAGGCCCCGAGCCCGGTACACTCATCCAATTCTTCAAGGACGACGCCACGGCGTTCAACAAGAAGAAGCACGAGATCGTCGACGGCAAGGGCGTGCTGAACAACCGGATCTCGGAATATATCTTCGAGCATCTGAACCGCATCGGCATTCCGACGCACTTCATTCGCCGGCTCAACATGCGCGAACAGCTGATCAAGGAAGTGGAGATCATTCCGCTCGAGATCGTCGTGCGCAACATTGCCGCAGGCTCTCTCGCCAAGCGGCTCGGCATCGAGGAAGGCACGGTGCTGCCGCGCTCGATCATCGAATTCTACTACAAGGCCGATGCGCTGGACGACCCGATGGTGTCCGAAGAGCACATCACGGCGTTCGGCTGGGCAAGCCCGCAGGAGATCGACGACATGATGGCGCTCGCCATCCGCGTCAACGACTTCCTGACCGGCCTTTTCCTCGGCGTCGGCATCCAGCTGGTCGATTTCAAGATGGAGTGCGGCCGGCTCTGGGAGAACGACATGATGCGCATCGTCGTCGCCGACGAAATTTCTCCCGATTCCTGCCGCCTTTGGGACACCGCCACCCAGGACAAGCTCGACAAGGACCGGTTCCGCCGCGACATGGGCGGCCTGGTGGAAGCCTATCAGGAAGTGGCGCGCCGTCTCGGCATCATGAACGAGAACGAGCCGCCCCGCCCCGGCGGCCCCGTGCTCGTTTCTTCCAAAGACAGCAAGACGCGCCACTAAACCAGGCGCAGACCGGACAGCAGGGAGTTTTCTCGTGATCAAGGCCCGCGTCACCGTGACGTTGAAGAACGGCGTTCTGGACCCTCAGGGTAAGGCCATTGGCGGTGCGCTCGCCGCTCTCGGCTTTGCCGGAGTGGACAGCGTGCGCCAGGGCAAGGTGTTCGACCTGGAGCTGGAAGGCTCCGACAAGGTGAAGGCCGAAACCGAACTAAAGGCCATGTGCGAAAAGTTGCTGGCGAATACGGTGATCGAGGATTACTCTGTCGCCATCATCTAGGGTTGCATATTTTCAACCAGGACGGGCGCGATGCCCCTTGAGGAACCGCAACGGTCACAAGTCATGAAATCAGCCGTCATCCAGCTTCCCGGCCTTAATCGCGACCGCGACATGATCGCAGCGCTGACGAAAATCTCCGGCAAGGCGCCGCATACGATCTGGCAGACCGAAACCGAGATACCCGATGTCGACCTGATCGTCATTCCAGGCGGTTTTTCGTATGGCGATTATCTGCGCTGCGGGGCCATCGCCGCGCGCATGCCGGTCATGGCCGCAGTCGCCGAGAAGGCTCGCAAGGGCGTTCTGGTGATGGGCGTATGCAACGGCTTCCAGGTTCTTCTCGAGGCGGGCCTCCTGCCCGGCGCCCTGATGCGCAACGCTTCTCTCCGTTTCGTTTGCCGTGAAGTGAAGCTCGAAGTCGCCAATGCCAACACGGCTTTCACGCGCGGTTATGCGCCGGGCCAGATCATCCGTTGCCCGGTGGCCCATCACGACGGCAATTATTTCGCCGATGCGGAGACGCTTGCCCGGCTCGAAGGGCAAGGCCAGGTGGTATTCCGCTATGCCGAAGGCACCAATCCCAATGGGTCGCTCGACGATATCGCCGGCATCATCAATGAACAGGGCAATGTGCTCGGCATGATGCCGCACCCGGAGAACCTCATCGAGATGGCTCACGGCGGCTCCGATGGGCGAGCATTGTTCGAAGGCCTTCTGGGGAAGGCCGCCTGATGGGTCCGGCCGCCTCGCGCGGTTTGTCTTCCTTACGGATATCGGCTTTGCCGAAAGGCATTGCCATGACTGCGCTTTTCGCGCTGTCAGCCTGCCAGGGCGGGCCCGGCGGGACTCCCTTGTCGCTCGGCGTTAATTCCGGAACACCCGTCTCGGTTCTCCAGCATATCAACAATGCGGGTGCGAAATGCTGGATGCGCTCCGGCGACCGGCAATTCCGCGGGCTGCATCTCATTCCCGAGCTGGACACGACCGCGGGACGCCCCCGCCTCCTGATCATGAAATCCAGCGACCGGCAGGGACTGCCCCAGCTTGTCATTGAAGCATCCGGCACGCCCCCGCGCATCACCACATACGGCCCGCTCGTAACCGGCGCCACCGGCGCGCGCGTCAATGCCGATGTCACGCGCTGGGCAGGCGGACCCGACAAGTGCTAGAGCCTGTGCGGCCTGCTTGATGTCGTGCGCCTGATCTTGCCGTGTTGCGCCTTACATGAAACAAGCTGTTGACCAGCAAGGAGACTGGCGTGGCAAGGGTTCTCAACACAATAGGTCTGATTGTCGGCATCGTCGCCCTGGCACTGCAGTTCGGGCTCACAATTCCTGCCTCGATGGAAGCCGGGCGTAGCCTGATTGCCTCCATCATCTTCTACTTCTCTTTCTTTACGATCCTTACGAATCTCGGAGCCGTTCTGGCGCATGCGGCCGCTCTCACGGGCTGGCCAGCCGCTTTCGCCCATCCGGCAATGCACGGTGGTGTCGCGGTCGCCATCAGCGTGGTGGCGCTCGTCTATTGGGCGCTTCTGTCGTCGATCTGGGAACCGCAGGGGCTGTTCCTGCTGTGCGATGTGCTCCTGCACTATGCGACGCCAGCGATCTTCGTTCTCTGGTGGTTGCTGGCCGGCAGAGACGGAAGCCTTTCGCTCCGCCACGTGGCGGTGTGGCTTCTCTATCCGATCGCCTATGCCGCTTATGTGCTGGTACGCGCGCCGATTGCCGGCGAGGTGCCCTATCCCTTCCTGGATGCCACCATTTCCGGATGGACCAGCGTGTTCGTGACGATTTTCGGGATCGCCATTCTCTTTACAATGATCGGCATTCTGGCTCTTGCCGCCGACCGTATGGCCGCGCGCCGCCGCACCGCGCGCCAAAGGACATAGCGCTTACAAGCTCAATCCCAAAAAGGCCTGTGCCCTTCAAGGCGCGCCTCGCGACGATTCACACCGATATCGCGCAGCTGCTCCTCGGTCAGATCCAGAAGGTGCAATCGGCTGCGGCGCTTGATCATTATCGCACTCACGCGCGACACCAGTGCTTCAACGCCCTGCCAGATGGTCCTCAATATGGCGCCATGCCGAGCAGCGGGGCTGCTCAAGGCCTTGATTGTATCATTTGTACCCATTGATCTGCTCGCAATTTTTCCGATTGGAACGATTGCACCAATGAATTGACTCAATAAAAGATACAATATAGAGAATTGTCACCATGACAAATTGGCTGCCCAACCTCTCTGCCGGATCGGGACCGCTTTATGCGCGCCTTGCCGACCAGATCGAACACGATATCGAAGCAGGCGTGCTGGCAGGCGGGGCGAAGCTGCCGCCGCAACGCAACCTTGCCTATGACATTGGCGTAACGATCGGCACAGTGAGCCGAGCCTATGCACTGGTGCGCGAACGCGGTCTGGTCAGCGGCGAGGTCGGTCGCGGCACCTATGTTTTGCCGCGCGAGCAAAATGAACATCCCCTGCCCCCAAGCGAGGGGCAACCCTTCGCCGGCACGCGCAGCATGATCATAGAGCCCGGCAAGCAACGTATGGATTCAACGGCTGCTCCCGATATCGGCCAGGCGGAAGCCATCAGGAACCTCACTGCCAGGATCCTCGATGAACATCCCACCGAGATCGCAAGCTATACGCGGACCTTGCCGCCAAGCTGGTTTCAAGCCGGTTGCGACTGGCTTGCGCAGTCCGGCTGGCGTCCCGAGCCCGAAAACATCGTTCCCACGCTCGGCGGCCACGCCGGTATTCTCGCAGTCATTGCCGCAATGACGCTTCCCGGTGATCGCGTCGCCTATGAGGCGCTGACCTATTCCCACGTAGCCCGCAGCGCGACTGTGATCGGGCGGCGTTCTGTCGCCGTGGCCATAGACGCGTTCGGCATGGTGCCTGAGGATTTCGAACGGGTCTGCGCCCAGCAGCATCCCAAACTCGCCTTTCTTGTCCCCTCCCTGCACAATCCCACATTGGCGATCATGCCCGAGGAGCGGCGGCGCGCTATTGTCGAGATCGCACGGCGGCACAATGTCTGGCTGATCGAGGATAATATCTACGGCGCTCTTCTTGGCGAAACACCGGTGCTTGTCGCAGCGCTTGCGCCCGAGCGCACCTTCCTGATCGGCAGCCTGTCGAAGTCGGTTGCAGCGGGTGTACGTGGCGGCTGGATTGCCTGCCCGCCGCATTATGCCTCGCGGGTGCTGATCGCACACAAGATGATCACGGGTGGCATGCCCTTTCTGCTTGGAGAACTGGCCGCCCGGCTGGTGATCTCCGGCGAAGGTGCCGCCATTCATCGCAGGGTCGCGGAAGAGATACGGGCACGCGAAGCGCTTGCGAGAGCTGCATTTGCCGGCCAGGAGTTCATTTCCCGGCCCGACACGCCGTTTCTTTGGTTGAAACTGCCCGATCCGTGGCTTGCCAGCACTTTCAAGAACGCGGCTGCCGAAGAAGGCGTTCTGATCGACGACGAGGACGAATTCAAGGTCGAGCGATCCGGTCCTGCCCTGCATCGGGTGCGTGTCGCCTTCACGGTACCCAACGCGCGGGCCAGGGTTGCCGAAGCGTTTTCCACATTGAAGGGGCTTCTCGACAATCCAATCTGTGGCTTCGACAACTACAGCTGACAAAAGCCTCATTGGGAAGTGGATTCCCGCGCCCGGATGCTGTAACGCAACCGGGGAATCCCCCCAATGGAACCCTCTCAAGGGACCGTCGACCACATGACCATTCCCAATGATATCCGCATCACCGACGAGCTCATTGCCGCACACGGCCTGAAGCCCGACGAATATCAGCGTATCCTCGACCTGATCGAGCGCGAGCCGACCTTTACCGAGCTCGGCATATTCTCGGCCATGTGGAACGAGCACTGCTCCTACAAGAGTTCCAAGAAATGGCTGCGCACCCTTCCCACGAAGGGGCCGCAGGTAATCCAGGGGCCGGGTGAGAATGCGGGCGTGGTCGATATCGGCGACGGTCAGTGCGTGGTCTTCAAGATGGAGAGTCACAACCATCCGTCCTATATCGAGCCCTATCAGGGAGCGGCCACCGGCGTCGGCGGCATTCTGCGCGACGTCTTTACCATGGGAGCCCGTCCTGTCGCGGCCATGAACGCACTGCGCTTCGGCGCGCCCGACCATCCCAAGACGAAGCATCTGGTGGCCGGCGTCGTTTCCGGCGTCGGAGGATATGGCAACTCCTTCGGCGTTCCGACCGTGGGCGGGGAAGTGAATTTCGACGCCCGCTACAACGGCAACATCCTGGTCAACGCCTTTGCCGCCGGTATCGCTGAAACCAACGCCATCTTTTATTCGAAGGCCGAGGGCGTCGGCCTGCCCGTCGTCTATCTGGGCGCCAAGACGGGCCGCGACGGCGTGGGCGGTGCGACCATGGCCTCTGCCGAATTCGACGAAGGCATTGAGGAGAAACGCCCGACCGTGCAGGTGGGCGATCCCTTTACCGAGAAGTGCCTGCTTGAAGCTTGCCTCGAACTCATGGCGACGGGCGCAGTCATTGCCATTCAGGACATGGGCGCGGCCGGTCTGACCTGCTCGGCTGTCGAAATGGGCGCCAAGGGCGATCTCGGCATCGAACTGGATCTCGACAAGGTGCCCGTGCGCGAAGAGCGCATGAGCGCCTATGAGATGATGCTTTCTGAAAGCCAGGAGCGCATGCTGATGGTGCTGCGCCCGGAGAAGCACGCCGAGGCGGAGGCCATCTTCCACAAATGGGGGCTGGATTTCGCCATCGTCGGCAAGACGACCGACGATCTGCGTTTCCGCATCCTGCACCAGGGTGAGGAAGTCGCCAATCTTCCGATCAAGGATCTGGGCGACGAGGCGCCGGAATATGACCGGCCGTGGGTCGAACCCAAGCCTGCCGCAGCACTCAGTGCACCCGTCCCGCAGATGGACGTGGCCGACGGTCTTCTGAAACTGCTCGATACGGCCGATCTTTCCTCACGCCGCTGGGTGTGGGAGCAGTACGACACGCTGATCCAGGGCAATTCGCTGCAGATTCCAGGCGGCGATGCAGGCGTCGTGCGCGTTGAAGGACACGAAGAGAAGGCGCTCGCCTTCTCTTCCGACGTGACGCCTCGCTATTGCGAGGCCGACCCCTATGAGGGCGGCAAGCAGGCGGTTGCCGAATGCTGGCGCAACATCACCGCAACCGGCGCAGAGCCTCTGGCGGCCACTGACAACCTCAATTTCGGCAATCCCGAGAAGCCCGAAATCATGGGACAGCTCGTCATGGCGATCAAAGGCATCGGCGAAGCCTGTTCGGCGCTCGGCTTTCCCATCGTCTCGGGCAATGTGTCGCTCTACAATGAGACGCTCGGCCAGGCCATTCCGCCGACGCCGACCATCGCTGGCGTCGGTCTCATCCCCGACTGGCGGCAGTCAGCCCGCATCGCCTTCGCGGCGGGAGGCGAAAGCATCGTCCTGATCGGCGCTCCGAAGAACTGGGGCACACATCTCGGCCAAAGCGTGTATCTGCGGGACCTGCATGGCCGTACCGACGGGCCGACGCCTCCGGTCGACCTCGCTCACGAGAAGAAAACGGGCGATTTCGTGCGCGGCCTAATTCGTGCCGGCCTGACCACGGCCTCCCACGACTGCTCGGATGGCGGTCTGGCGGTTGCGCTGGCCGAAATGGCGATCGCTTCGGGCATTGGAGCGGCAATTGATGCGCCAGCGGATGCCGTACCCGCCTTCTTCGGCGAGGATCAGGGCCGCTACATCGTGACCACCGCCGATTCGGCCGCCATCCTGCAACGCGCCGCTGAAGCAGGCGTGTCGGTAGTCGTTCTTGGCCGAACCGGCGGAGACACTCTGAAGCTCGGTTCAGCCCGCGCCGTTCCCGTTACTGCACTTAAGGACGCACACGAACACTGGTTCCCCGCCTTCATGGATTAGGCGCAATCATTCCCCGGATTAGGCAAACGACCCGGCGCAAAGTTTATTCCGTCCGTTTACCTCCTCGTCAGCCAACGCTTGCTGTGCACCCTGCGACAAGCGTTGCACACGCCCACCGATTGACCTCCAGTGCCGAAGCCGCCATATCTCGGGGGTGGACTGAATCTGGAGACATCCTGCCCCATGGCTATGAATGCGGCTGACATCGAGCGACTGATCAAGGACGGAATCCCCGACGCGAAGGTAACCATTCGCGATCTCGCAGGCGACGGAGACCACTACGCGGCCGAAGTGGTGGCGGAAAGCTTTCGCGGAAAGTCGCGGGTGCAGCAGCATCAGATGGTCTATAATGCGTTGAAGGGGAATATGGGTGGCGCACTGCATGCGCTCGCACTTCAGACAAGCGCTCCGGACTGAGAAGGCGGCGTTTCATCTGGCCAGACGGCGCCACAAGATTGCCAATGTACCAGCCGGCGAAAGTTTTTGACGCATGGCGTTGCGTGCCGTCCCATGGTGCAATAGATAACGATTGTATTCTATAGCCGGGTCTTGACCCCGGTCATGAAAGGATTTGCGATGAGCGGTATCAACGAATTCATCGACAACGAGGTCAAAAGCAACGACGTGGTGCTCTTCATGAAGGGCACGCCGGGCTTTCCCCAGTGCGGCTTTTCTGGCCAAGTGGTGCAGATTCTCGACTATCTGAACGTCGACTACAAGGGCATCAACGTTCTTACGTCCGACGAGTTGCGTCAGGGCATCAAGGAATATTCCAGCTGGCCGACCATCCCCCAGCTTTATGTGAAGGGGGAATTCGTCGGCGGTTGCGACATCATCCGCGAGATGTTTCAGGCGGGCGAGTTGCAGAGTTTCCTCAACGAGAAGGGTGTGGCCGCCAAAGGCGCCGCCTGACCTTTTCAAACGGATAGCGCCCGGAAGGCCGGGCGCCCTCCCCGAATGCAATGCGCTGGCAGCCGTCAGCGCATTTTTTCGCGTCGGATATGGCTTTTCCTTGCATTCGGCGAGAAACCAGCGTGAGGCTTGGCTTCCGCTCGCATATAGTATCTTGCAGCCTGCGCAGACCATGCAGAATTGCATATAAAACAATGAGATAGACCGCTTCGCGTCCACCTCGAAGGAAGAGAAACGGTTTGGATGGATTATTTGACTGCTGCCTTGTGATGGTAGCCTGCGCCAACGTTCCGGTGTGTTTGGCAACGCGTGCGCATATCGCATTTGATCGATTTTGACGGAGAGAGAGTGATGGAGCAGCGATTAGCGACGGAACCGCAGGCACAGCCCAGCAAGACCATCGGCAAGGCAGAATTCATCGCGCTGGCTGCCGCATTGATGGCGCTCAACGCGCTGGCCATCGACATCATGCTGCCCGCACTTCAGCAGATCGGCTCGGCCCTTGGGGTCGAGGACGAGAATTCGCGCCAGTATATCGTCACCGCTTATATTGTCGGCCTGGGGGCCGGTCAGTTGGTCTTCGGCCCGATTTCCGACCGCTTCGGAAGACGCCCGCCCCTGTTCTTCGGTATCACGCTTTACATCATCGCCGGAGTTGCTGCCGCTTTTACCGAGAGCTTCACTCTCATGCTTGTTGCACGTCTGCTGCAGGGCATCGGTGCAGCCACCACCCGCGTGGTCTCGGTCTCCGCCATCCGCGATACGTTTGGCGGCCGTCAGATGGCCGAGGTCTTCTCTATGGTCATGATGGTGTTCATGGTCATTCCAGTCATCGCGCCGACACTTGGCCAGTTGATCCTGATCTTCGGCGAATGGCATGAGATTTTTCTCGCGATCGCCGCTCTGGCCCTGGTGTTCGGCCTGTGGGCACTGTTGCGGCTTCCCGAGACGCTGCACGAGGAAAACCGTCGTCCGCTTACCTTGAAATCAATCACGCAGGGGTTCGGCTTTGTGCTGACCAACCGGATTTCGCTTTGCTATACGTTGGCGACGACCTTCATCTTCGGATCGCTCTTCGGCTTCATCAGCTCGGCACAGCAGATCTACAGCGACACCTACGATCTGGCGGACTGGTTTCCGATCCTGTTTGCCATCGGTGCAGGTCTGATGGCGCTGTCGTCCTTTACCAATTCGCGGCTCGTCGGGCGGCTCGGCATGCGGCGCTTGTCGCATGGCGCGGTAGTGGGCTTCACGCTCTCAAGCCTGGTCTGGCTCGGTTTCGCCTATTTCGACCACCTGCCCTTTCCGCTCTTCTTTGCCCTGTTCTCGCTGACCATGTTCCAGTTCGGCTGGATCGGACCGAATTTCAACTCCATCGCCATGGAGCCTCTCGGTCATGTGGCGGGAACGGCGGCGGCCACGCAGGGCTTCATCACCACGCTTGGCGGTGGGCTGCTGGGCGCCTTCGTCGGACAGGCGTTCGACGGCAGCACCATGCCGCTTGCAGCCGGTTATTTCCTGACCGGCCTCGCGGCTCTCATTCTGGTGCTGATCGGCGAAAAGGGCCGCCTCTTCCACCCGATCAATCCGGCAGCCTGAGCATCTTTCCACCGTGCGCCTTCCCGGGCGCACGATGGATGCGCATCTTCAATTCTTCCGCATTTTTTGCGGGCGTCAGGCTACTCAGCCTGATCGCGCAAGGCTTCAAGGCCCGAAAAATCGAAGAGATTACGGTCCAAAAGATGAGACGGGCGCACATGGGTCAGCGCCCGGATCATCGTGTCCTTGCGACCGGGCATGCGTGTTTCGATATCGGCAAGCATCGCCTTCATGGCGTTGCGCTGAAGCCCGTCCTGGCTGCCGCACAGATCACAGGGGATGATGGGAAACCGCATCTGGTCCGCGAATTTCGCGAGGTCCACCTCCGCGCAATAGCTGAGCGGACGCAACACCATCATGTCGCCTTCGTCGTTCAACAGCTTGGGCGGCATGGCCGCGAGCCTTCCGCCGTGAAAAAGGTTCATGAAGAAGGTTTCCAGAATATCCTCGCGGTGATGTCCCAGAACCAGCGCCGAACATCCCTCTTCCCGCGCGACGCGATAAAGATGGCCGCGCCGAAGCCGTGAGCACAGCGAGCAATAGGTTGCCGTTTCAGGCAGCTTCTCCGTCACCACCGAATAGGTATCCTGATACTCGATACGGTGCGTGACGCCGATGCCCTTCAGATAGTCAGGCAGGATATGCTTTGGAAAATTAGGCTGGCCCTGGTCGAGATTGCAGGCAACCAATTCCACCGGCAACAGGCCACGCCATTGCAGGTCCATCAAAACGGCAAGCAACCCGTAGGAATCCTTGCCTCCCGACAGCGCGACCAGCCAGCGTTCGCCGGGCGTCACCATGGCGAAATCCTCGATGGCCTGACGCACATTGCGCAGGAGCCGCTTGCGCAGCTTGTTGAACTCGACGGAGGAAGGTGCCGCCTTCAGGAAAGCGGGAACCTCCGCATCGGTTTCATTGGCCTGTGCGGCGTCGATCGCTTGCGCCAGATTGCTGTGCATGGGCGGACCTTCGTGTATTTATCGGGCGTTCGTACGGATTGTCGCCCATTTTGCCTGTTTCTCAATGCATTCGTGCTAGAGCATTTTGCAGTCAGGTGGAATCATCCGACGGCAAAATACTGTGAGGAGAACTGCGCGCGTGGCAAAGCAGCTCGATATTCTGGTGCCGTTTCTCAATGAGCGCGAATCCGCCATCGGATTTTGTGCGCTTGCGAGCGGGCTTGCCACACAAGCGCGCCAGCGCTTCGGGCTGGAGACGCGTTTCGTCCTGATCGACGATGGCAGCACCGATGACGGCGGCAGGCTCTATGAAGAGCATTTGCAAGGAACCTGGACCCTCGTCACCTTGTCGCGCAACTTCGGCAAGGAGGCAGCGATCCTTGCCGGCCTCGATCATTCGGAGGCCGACTATGTGCTGATGATGGACGCCGATCTTCAGCACACGGCAGAGGTGGCGCTCGACATGATCGGGCGAATTCTCGCTGATCCGGAACTCGACATGGTCTATGCCGTGCGTGCTGACCGCGCCGAAACCCAGACCCTCGGCCGCTACCTGGCCAATGGCTTCTACTGGCTCATCAATATGGGCCAGCGCTACGAAATTCCGGCCAATGCCGGCGATTTCCGCATCATGTCGCGCCGCTTCGCCGGAGCCATGCGCCAGTTGCGCGACCAGCGCCGTTTCAACAAGGGTCTCTACGCCTGGACGGGTTTTCGCCAGCAGCGCATTCTCTACAAGCCTGCGGAACGCCAGGGCGGCACCAGCAAATGGTCGAAGCGCCGGCTCATTGCCTTCTCGCTCGAAGGGTTCACCTCCTTCTCGGTGGTGCCGCTCAGAATGGTGTCGCTGTTCGGAGGGGCGGTTGCCGTGCTCGGCTTCCTCTATGGAATCAAGATCCTTCTTGAAGTCCTTTTCACCGGGGTCGCGGTCCCTGGTTATCCGAGCCTGATCGTCGCCGTGCTCGTTCTTGGCGGGTTGAACCTGGCCCTTACGGGGCTTGTGGGTGAATATGTCTGGTCGGCACTGAGCGAAGCAAAGAACCGGCCCAACTATATCGTGAAGTCTGTCTCGCAATCGCAAAAAGCTGCTGGCGTGCGTCAACAAGCTTCCAGGAAGAGCAATGGCTAGGGCGGGCCGCAGCCTTTGGCTGATTGCCGACGATTACGGACTTTCGCCGCAGGTCAGCGCCGCGATCCGCGAATTGATTGCGGCAGGCAGGCTTAGCGGCACGGGCTGCATGACACTGTTCGAAGACTGGCAGGAACAGGCAAACCGGCTTGCCGATCTCGGCGCTTCCGCGTCGATCGGACTTCACCTCACGCTGACCGATTTCCCCGCTCTTACAACCGGGGTGCGCATGCCGGGGCTTAAACGGCTCATCGCAGACTGCGCGCGCGGCGAAAGCCGCTCCATCGCCGCCGAAGCAGATGCCCAGATGGAGCGCTTCCGTAGCGTCTTTGGGCGCGACCCCGCCTTCATCGACGGGCATCAGCACGTGCATTTCCTGCGCCCCGTCCGGCACTGGCTCTGCGGTCGTTTTGCGGGCCTGCCGCGGCAGATGCGGCCGTGGCTGCGCGGCGCGCCGACATTGCGCGCAGCCCCCGCGGGCCTCACGGCAAAGGTTGCCTTTGCGCGACTTCTGGCACGGGGTTTCGACATTGAGATGCGCCGCAGCGGCTTTTGCGTGCGGGGACCGCTCGGGGGGTTTTACGACTGGCGCAAACAAGGCACATTCGAGACTGCCTTGCCCTTCTTCTTGAAGAAGATGCCGGAAAACGGCGTTGTCATGTGCCATCCGGGTCGGGTGGACGCTCTCCTGCGGCAAAGGGACGTCTTTACCGACGCACGGGAAGAAGAGCTTGCGCTTCTTTCGTCAGAAGACTTCCCGACGTTTCTTGCCCGCAACGCTATCAGCCTTGCAACGGAACAGGGCGAATGAGCACGATGGAACGGCCTCTCCTCGTCAAGCTCAGGCGCTTTGCAATCGTCGGCCTCATGAACTCGGCGATCGACTTCGCAGCGTTTACGGTGCTTGTATATCTCGGATTGGCACCGCTTTTCTCCAACCTCCTCGCATGGGCGGTGGCGGTCATCGTCTCCTTTGCAGTGAATTCGCGCTGGACATTCGTGCGCTCCCACAAATTCCATCTCGGGAAAGCATTCGCGAAATTTGCCTTTTCGGGCAGCATCATTTCCCTCGGCTCATCCACCATTGCGGTATGGCTCCTGCCACCGCTCATTGGCGTCTTTCCGGCCAAGATCGTGGGCATTGCAATCGGCGCGGCACTGAATTTCTTCGCAGCGCGTTGGTCCATCGAGGATCGGCTGGCCTGAGGGCCTCAGAGCCGGGGCGCCGCAGCGCCCGTCAGTCATGCGGGCGGCACGATGAAGAGGCGCACGTCCCAAATCTTCTCATCAGTGAAGCCGGGTACGGAAATACGTTCTTCCTCGGTCGCTCTGACTGGGAACTTTCCGGCTGCGTTCAGGCACCAGGCCTGTTCGGCGAAACAGGCAATCACGATGCCATTGCTGCGCACGTCCGCCTCTGTGACCCATGGTGTGAGGCGGAATGAACTGTCCTGCATAGAGAATGGTCGCGCGCTGGCATAAAAGCTCGACCCGCTCGCCAGGATCTTGTCTCCCGCCACATAGGCAAGCGGCTTGTCGAAACGATCATCCCAGATTTTCTCGATCTCGAGCGCGATGGCGCGAACGGGCACCCCGTTATAGTTCGAACTGTCCTTGGCTTCCTCAGCCCGGATGAAGGGTGAAAGTGCCAGCAAGGCAGTACTGTAGACGACAACTGCAATCGGAATGACCGCTTTCCAGGTTTCAAGCCGGCCCGGCCGGATGAAAAGCATGAGCAGGATCGGCGCCGAGAAATACAGCGGCAAGGCCCATACGGAACTGAAACGGGCTGCCAGAACGATGCCCAGAACGAGAGTGAGGCCAAGGGACCCGAAGCTGGTCCACAACAAAGCGCGACCGGTGAGGCTATTTCGCAGGGCTGCAATCTGGCGGGTTTCGAACCATGCACCACGCCCATTGCGCATAAGCGCGATGGCCAGAACGAGAATTGCCGGAAGGAGATAGGCGATCAACGCCCCCAGAAAGCGCGGTGCCGAGGCTATGCCGGCCAGGGCTGAGCCATCGCCCTGCTCCGCAGCATAGGTGAGCGGCAGGAAATCATGCTCGACGAGCCACACAAGATGCGGCGCCATGACCAGGAGAAAGACCGCACTCGCCACCCAGACCCCTGCGCCGGCAAAAAGTGCGCGCGCTTCGCGGTCGAACAGCATGTGCAGGCAGATCGCCCCCAGAAGCGCCGCCGAATAATATTTGACCAGCATGGAACATGCCGCCAGGGCGCCAAGCAAAATGGCGTCCAGCAGCCGGCGCTTTTCCAGAAAGCGGAGATAGAACAAAACCGTCGCCGCCCAGAACGGCAGCATAGCCGCATTTGCATTGTATTTGATTGCAAGGAAGCTGACCGGGGGCAAAAAGAAGAAGAGCGCCGTGCTCATCGCTGCCCGCCACGGATCGAGAAAACGCACGGCAATGCGCCAGCTGGCAAGGAACGCTACAGCGCTGTTGACCGCCGAAAGAAGGTAGTAGGCCCAGTCAGCACGGGGAAAAACGGAGAACCAGGCCGCGGTTATCCATGCAAAAAGCGGTGGATGCTTGAAGTAGCCGTTCTGCCAGGCGATGCCCCAGGAGAAATTCTCCAGCATATCGCCAAAGCCGTCGAGGTTGAGCTGTGTCCAGCTCGCATACAGCGTCCAGACGACAACATAGAACGCCAGCAACAGAAGAATCTGTAATGCGGGCTTTTCCGCCGTTCTGCTTTTATCTGCCGTGCTGCTCATAGGGGCTCCGTCGGTCGTCACGACTAAATAAAAAAGAGCGCCTGCCAAAGGCAAGGCGCTCTTCGTAAAGACGGATAGCAGAAACCGTTAGCGCGAGTAAAACTCGACCACCAGGTTCGGCTCCATATGCACAGCATACGGTACGTCGGAGAGCGCGGGAACGCGCACGAACTTGGCAACCATCTTGTTGTGGTCGGCATCGACATAGTCCGGAACGTCGCGCTCGGAGAGCTGCGTTGCTTCCAGGACGATGGCCAGCTGCTTGGACTTTTCCTTGACCTCGATGACATCGCCGGCCTTACAACGGTAGGACGGGATGTTGACGCGACGGCCATTGACCAGAATGTGGCCGTGATTGACGAACTGGCGCGCGGCGAAAATCGTGGGCACGAACTTGGCGCGGTAGACCAGGGCGTCGAGGCGCGACTCGAGGAGACCGATCAGGTTCTCGTTGGTGTCGCCCTTGCGGCGGCTCGCCTCGTCGTAGGTCTTGCGGAACTGCTTTTCCGAAATATCGCCGTAGTGACCCTTCAGCTTCTGCTTGGCGCGCAGCTGCAGACCGAAGTCAGACAGCTTGCCCTTGCGGCGCTGACCATGCTGGCCGGGGCCATATTCACGACGGTTCACCGGGGACTTCGGACGACCCCAGACGTTTTCGCCAAGACGGCGGTCGAGCTTGTATTTCGCGGATTGGCGCTTGCTCATCGCATTCCCTTTCAAACATAAATACCCGAGGCATTCGCCCCGGACGAAGGAAACGCGCCCTCCTCTGGCTTCCTTTTTCGAAGCCTGACAGGGCAAGCCACGCACGCTTTGCGGCCTTGCCCACGGGACACGTTAAAATGCGCGAAAACCGGATGGCTGCCGCGCATTGGCGGCTGAATAGGCGAGCCCGGGCCGAATGTCAACAGTTGCGAGCCCTTGCGGCCCATAGACGCCTTGGTCCTCAGGCTGTTGCGGATAGCCTCAACCGGCCTCGGGGCGGAAGCCGAAGCCCAGAAGAAGGCGGCGCAAAGCCTCTGGCGGCTTGCCGGAGGTGAAATGCGCGATGTCCTCACTCTCCATCGGCCCGGCGGGCGGCAGTGAGGAAGCGAGCGTCTGAGCCCTGCGGGCAATGGCTTCCGACGTATCGATCCAGTCGACCGGCCAGGGTGCGGTCTTGCGCATGCGATTGACGAGAAAGGGATAGTGGGTACAGGCCAGAACGACAATATCGGTGCGGCGTCCGTCCTGTTCGACGAAACACGGCGCTATTTCGGTCTCGACGGCCGCCTCGTCGACAAAGCCCTCGCGCATATATTGCTCGGCAAGCGCCGCCAAATTCTCGCTGCCAAC
Source organism: Nitratireductor indicus C115 (assembly GCF_000300515.1). Lineage (GTDB taxonomy): Bacteria > Pseudomonadota > Alphaproteobacteria > Rhizobiales > Rhizobiaceae > Nitratireductor > Nitratireductor indicus. The sequence goes on along the minus strand of NZ_AMSI01000013.1, from coordinate 110,146 downwards.
CAGACGCACATGGCATCTCGCCGCATAGTCGCGGATCAGATCGCGCGTGTATTGACGCTTTACCGTGCCGGGCGTGGCCAGTACGGAAACAAGGCCCGAGCGCGTGCGCTCAGCCGCCGGCTTGATCGCGGGAACCGTGCCTACGAAAATCTCTTGCGGAAACGTTTCGCGCAACCGGTGAATGGCAAGCGTAGACGCCGTGTTGCAGGCAATGACCGACATAACCGGCCTGTAGGTCGCGAGTAGTTCGGCGAAAAGACCGACCATGCGCTCCAGAAGCGCTTCTTCCTCCCAAGCCCCATAGGGAAAAGCCGCATCGTCGGCCACATAGACATAGGGCCGGCCAGGCAAAAGAATGCGAGCTTCCTTGACAACCGAGAGCCCGCCGATACCGGAATCGAAGAACAGGATGGGCCGGTTATCCATGTGCCGTCAGTCCCTTTCAGGTGCCCCCGAACCGCGCGGTTTCCAGGGCGAAAACTTTTCCAACGAAGAGAACACGCCCCGCAAAACCGCCAGTTCCTCGATGGAAAAGCCCGGGCGCGTGAAGAGAGCGCGCAGGTTGTCCATCATTTTGGGCTTTTTGTCGTCTGTACGAAAATATCCCCGCTCGTCGAGAACCCGGTCGAGATAGGACATCAGGTTCTCGATATGCTCCTTCGGCGCCGGGATCATCTGTGCCTGCGGCGGGCGCACGGCCTGATCGCCGGTCTTCATCCACTCATAGGACATGAGAAGCACGGCCTGGGCGATATTCAGAGAAGCAAAGGCCGGATTTACCGGGAAAGTGACGATCTCGTCGGCAAGCGAGACTTCCTCATTGGTCAGGCCCCAACGCTCACGGCCGAAAAGAATGCCGGTCTTCTGATCGGCGGAAAAACGGTTGCGCAATTCCATGGAGGCTTCGACAGGTCCGCGCACCGGCTTGAAATTGTCTCGCGGACGCGCCGTGGTGGCATAGACGAAATTGAGATCGGCTATCGCATCAGCAGCCGTATCGAACGTGGTCACGGCATCGATGATGTGATCGGCACGGCTTGCCGCAGCCTGCGCCTTCTCGTTCGGCCAGCCGTCGCGCGGGTTGACGAGGCGCAGCTCCGCAAGGCCGAAATTGGCCATGGCGCGCGCCACCATCCCGATGTTTTCACCAAGCTGCGGCTCGACCAGAATGATCGCCGGGCCTTCCGCGAGCATGGGCTGTTGTTTGTCCGTTCCTGCCATGGGGGCTGCTGTTACCCGCTTCGCGCGGCGCGGTAAAGCGCTTCAGGCAAACATCGTTGCGCGCACCAGCTCCGGTATCATGGCGACACTCCTGAGCGCATCCTTCAACGTTTTCTGCTCACGCCCCGTCAGCCGGTCCAGCGCGATGTGGTTCGAAAGCGGGATGCCCGCACCGATATCGGCCACCTGCTGGCGCAAGACCAGCGTCAGAAAGAACACATGAGCATCGCGCAGGACCGTGAAATCATTGCGCGGCATGCCGGGCAATGCGGCAAGCCCCTCGAGCCTTTCTCTCGTGGAAGCGCGGGCAACATGGTGATGAATGGCCAGCGCCCGCGCCATGGCGGCAATGGGAAAGAGGCCATTCAGTTTCAGATCGATACGGCCCTCCTGCGTCCGCAAACCGCCCAGGAGCGTGAACGGGTTGTTGACGTTGCGCACGCTTTCCCCGAGCTGCTTGGCGAATTCGACATGCTCTCCACCTCGCTGCCAGGCATAGGTACGAAGGCTCTCCACCAGTTGCGCCTCGCCATGGACCGGGCGCAGATCGTAGAAGATATCGACATTGAGAAGGTCTTCCGGGCGGGCCTTGATCACCCAGTCATCGACGCGGCGGCGCCATTCGGCCGACGAACCGCGCCAGCCCGCATTGCGCGCCATGACACCGCCCTTGCACAGAGGAATGGCCGCGGCATGAAGATGGTCGGTGAAGCGGATGGCGAAGCGTTCGAACCAGAGATCGGCAGCACTGCCCGGCTCGCCCTCATCGAAGACAAGCGCATTGTCCTGATCGGGCGCCAGAAGGCTTTCACCACGCCCACCCGAACCCAGAACCATGATGGCGAAACGGCATGGCGCCTCGCCCTCGCCTGAAAATCGCATATCATCAAGGGCAATCTCGGCCGCACGCGCGGTCATGGCACACAGAATGCCCGAAGCGATTTCGGCAACGATACGTGCATCGATGTCCTCGCCAAGGAGTGCGGACGCGACAACAGGCACCCGCGACCACGCCATGGCGAGATCCGCAGGGTTCGAGGCACCTTCGATGCGGGCCTGAAGATCGACTGCGGCTCCTGCCCGGAATTTAAGGAAATCGCGTGCCGAAAGGACGCCCACCAGGAGCCCCTTCTCGTCGGTTACGGCCAGATGCCTGATGCGATGGCGGTTCATCAAGCCAAGCGCCTGATAGAAGAATGCGTCCTTGCGGATAGCGACAAGCGGCCTTGCGGCATGCGTCATCGCAGGATCAGCAAGCGCGTCGGCCCCGCTGCGCGCCACTGCCCGCAGCACGTCGCGCTCCGTCACGATCGCGTAATCTTCGACAGGCCGTGCCGAAGCTGCGCCGGGCTCCAGTAAAAGGGAGCTGATACGCTTTTCGACCATGGTTTCTGCAGCCGCCTGAAGCGTGATGTCATCACGCATGACAACCGGCTCCGGCTTTGCCGCCTCATGCACCCGGTGGCGGAATGCATAGGGATCGATAACGCCCAGCGCGCGTGCCGACGCATCGCTGCGCCGCAGAAATGGCTCGCTCCAGCCCGCTTCCGCCTGCTGGCGCAGCGCCTGCGAACGCAGGCTGGAAGCGCGCTCCGCCTCGGCCACGGTGCGAATGCCCATTCCGGTGAGATGCGGCACGAGTGCCGTGAATATCTCCCCGGCAATACGGGCATCGGAAACCGCGTTATGCCGACCGGCCGTTTCCACATCGAGCCAGGCCGCAATCGCATCGAGGGAAGCGTCCGGGAGATCGGGATTGACGATGCCGGCCAGCATGCGCACGCAAAGCGTGCGTGGTGCCTGCCACAAAAGCCCCGCCCTGCCCGCTTCGCGCTCCAATATGGCGAGATCGAAACCAAGCGCATAACCGATGAGGAGCCGGCCGCGCCGATAGCCTTCGAAATCTTCCCAGGCCGCCGCGAAATCCGGCGCCATGCGCAGCATCTGCCCGGTAATGCCGTGAATGGCGGTCGCGCGTGGCGGCACGGCAATGCCGGGATCGACCAGCGCTTCGAATGTGTCCTCCGGAACGAGCCGGCCCCCAACCATCGCCATGGCGCCGATCTGGAGAAGCCGCGCCTCGCGCACGTCGAGCCCCGTCGTCTCCGTATCGAAGGCAACCGCATTGGCGGCTATCAGGGGTGTGGCATCATGTACCGGTTTCATCTCCTCCCCCTTATTACCCAACCTGTAAACCGGACTATCGCTTGCGGATCAGCACGGCAGCACGGTTTTGCAGGCAGTTTGCCCGAAAGGCGCAAAAGACGAAATCCTGCCTTCGTTCAACAAGCGTGTTGGCAAAGGAAGCCTTCGGCTTTGCGCTTTGCGCGAGGGATGCTATAGGGCTGCCAACCCTTGGCGCGGGCGCTTCTCCGCGCTTTCCTTCACACAGCATCGCGGAGCTTTTTCATGAGCAAAATCAAGGTGGAGAATCCGGTCGTCGAACTCGATGGCGACGAGATGACCCGCATCATCTGGCAGTTCATCAAGGAAAAGCTGATCCATCCCTATCTCGATATCGATCTGAAATATTTCGATCTCGGCATGGAATCGCGTGATGCGACCGACGATCAGGTGACGATCGATGCAGCGAACGCGATCAAGAAATACGGCGTCGGCGTGAAATGCGCCACCATCACACCGGATGAAGCCCGCGTCGAGGAATTCGGCCTGAAGAAAATGTGGAAGTCGCCCAACGGCACGATCCGCAATATTCTGGGTGGCGTGATCTTCCGCGAACCCATTATCGCAAAGAACGTTCCCCGTCTGGTGCCGGGCTGGACCCAGCCCATCGTGGTCGGTCGTCATGCTTTCGGCGATCAGTACCGCGCCACCGATTTCCGCTTCCCCGGCAAGGGCAAGCTGACGATCAAGTTTGTCGGCGAAGACGGAGAGACCATCGAGCACAACGTGTTCGATGCACCCTCCTCCGGCGTTGCCATGGCAATGTACAATCTGGACGATTCCATTCGTGATTTCGCCCGCGCCTCGCTGAATTACGGTCTGCAGCGCGGTTATCCGGTCTATCTGTCCACCAAGAACACCATCCTGAAAGCCTATGATGGCCGCTTCAAAGATCTGTTCCAGGAAGTCTATGAGAGCGAGTTCGAAGAGCGCTTCAAGGAAAAGAAGATCTGGTACGAACACCGCCTGATCGACGACATGGTGGCTTCGAGCCTGAAATGGTCCGGCGGATATATCTGGGCCTGTAAGAACTATGATGGCGACGTGCAGTCCGACACGGTTGCCCAGGGCTTCGGCTCGCTCGGTCTGATGACCTCGGTGCTGATGACGCCGGACGGCAAGACGGTCGAGGCGGAAGCCGCGCACGGTACGGTGACGCGCCACTATCGTCAGCACCAGAAGGGCGAGGAAACCTCGACCAACTCCATCGCGTCGATCTTCGCATGGACGCGCGGCCTTGCGCATCGCGCCAAGCTCGACAACAACGAGGCGCTGGCGAAGTTCGCCAAGACGCTTGAGGACGTGTGCGTGCAGACGGTCGAATCCGGTCATATGACCAAGGACCTCGCCCTGCTGATCGGACCCGACCAGCCGTGGCTTTCCACCACGGGCTTCCTCGACAAGATCGACGAGAATCTCCAGAAAGCCATGGCGTAGGCCGCACCGGTTTTCCTGATCGATTGAACGAAACGGCCCGGGGTGCGCATGCATTCCGGGCCGCTTTCTTTGCGGCGATTCCATCTCGACAATTGCGCCGTTCGCCTGCCACTATTGCAGTCGAGACATCCATTCAGCTGAATAGCAACCATCCTGAAGACGGAGCGAGGATAGATCCTTGGGCAAGACGATCCGCTCCCTGTGGCAACATCACCGGTTGCTCTTCATCGCCTTCTGCATCGCGCTCTTGATCACGCTGCTTCTCGCGCTGCGAACCGTCGCTTTCTACGCCTATTGGTCGACACACCGCGCCGTACCGATCGAGGACTGGATGACCATCGGCTATGTAGCGCGCTCCTGGGAAGTCGAACCCGACGCCTTGCGCCGTTCCCTCGGTCTGGACGACCAGACGCGCGACCGCCGCAGCATCGCGCGGCTTGCAGCCGAGCGCGGCGTGCCGGCGGGGGTCCTGCTCGAAGATGTGCGCAAAGCCGTCGACAGGTTGCGTGAAACGCCCGAGGGCAAAGGCAAGACGCCATGAGCGAAGCCATTCTCGCGCTTTTTGCGCTTTATGGCCTTCCGGGCGTTTTCCTCATACTGGCCGCAGGACAGGTTGGCGTTCCGCTGCCGACATCGATCCTGCTGATGAGTGTCGGGGCGCTCTTGGCCGATGGCGATCTTTCGCCAGCGACAACCTTTGGTTTCGCCCTTGCGGGCGCGGTCGCCGGCGACCAGACCGGATACGCCGTGGCACGCTTCGGCGGGCGCGGCCTGATCGATCGCGTGGCAAAGGGGGCGGCAGCGCAGAAGGGCTTTGCAAAGGCAGAGCAATTTTCACGAAAATGGGGCGGTACAGGTGTTTTCTTCAGCCGCTGGCTCGTCAGCCCTCTTGGCCCGTGGATCAATCTCACCAGCGGGCTTGCACGCTATCCCTGGGGCAAATTCCTGCTCTGGGATGTAGCCGGCGAAGCCATCTGGATCGCGGGTTATCTCGCTATCGGCTACGGGTTCAGCCGTTCCATTGCCGGCATTGCCGAGCTCGTCGCCAATCTCGGCTGGTTCATCGGCGCCGCAGCCCTGACGGCGCTTCTGGGGTATCTCCTGTGGCGTGCCGCGCACAGAAACCATGCGCGGCAGCAGAAGGTCTCAATCGCCGATCAGACCGGATAAATCAGGCGGCTCCCATCGCCGCCTTGACGGCTTCGACCGCGTCCGCAGCCTTGTCGCCATCCGGGCCACCCGCCTGAGCCATGTCCGGCCGGCCGCCGCCGCCCTTGCCGCCAATGGCGGCGGAAGCAGCACGAACGAGATCGACGGCGCTGAAGCGTTCCGTCAAATCAGCGGTCACTCCAACCACCACGCTCGCCTTGCCTTCCTCGCCGGTGCCGACGAACACGACAACGCCCGAGCCGAGCGAAGCCTTGCCCTCGTCGGCAAGCGGCTTCAGATCCTTCGGCGAAATGTTCTCGACGACCCTGCCGAGGAAGCTGACGCCGGCAACGGTCTGTTTTCCGGCATCGTCCGCCTTGCCGGCACCGCCGCCGCCAAGCGCGAGCTTGCGCCGGGCGTCGGACAAATCACGCTCCAGCTTGCGGCGCTCCTCCAAAACCGTTTCCAGACGCTGAGCGACATCGGCCGGAGCGACCTTGAGCGCCCCCGCCGCCTGCTTGAGCTGGCGCTCCTGTTCGGCCAGATAGCGGCGCGCGGCCGCCCCTGTCAGGGCTTCGATGCGGCGCACGCCCGCCGCAACGGCGCCTTCGGCAACCACGCGAACCAGACCGATATCACCCGTGGCGCGCACATGCGTACCGCCGCAAAGCTCGATCGAATAGGCCTTGCCGGCCTTTTCTCCCTCGAAGGCCGTGCCCATGGAAACGACGCGGACTTCATCGCCGTATTTCTCGCCGAAAAGCGCCATTGCACCTTCAGCAATCGCATCGTCCACGGCCATCAGGCGCGTGACGACCGGCGCATTCTGCAGCACAACCTCGTTGGCGATGTCCTCGATGCGGGCGAGCTCTTCATCGGAAATGGGCTTCGGATGGGAGAAATCGAAGCGCAGGCGCTCTGGCGCGACCAGCGATCCCTTCTGCGCCACATGGCCGCCCAGCACCTCACGCAACGCCTCGTGCAGAAGATGTGTGGCGGAGTGATTGGCACGAATGCGGGTGCGGCGGGCATGGTCGACATGCATTGCAACCGCATCGCCGGTCTTCACCGTCCCCTTTTCGACTTTACCCTGATGGACCAGCAGGCCATCGCCCTTCTTCTGGGTGTCGGAAACGGCAATCACGAAACCTTCGCCCTCAATGGTGCCCGTATCGCCCATCTGGCCGCCGGATTCGCCATAGAACGGCGTCTGGTTGGTCACAAGCGCGACCGTATCCCCTTCGCCCGCACTCTCGACGATGGCTCCATCGCGAACAAGTGCTGTGACGACGCCTTCGGCATCCTCCGTCTCGTAGCCCAGAAAATCGCTGGCTCCGGCCTTGTCCTTAACCGAAAACCAGACCGTTTCCGTTGCCGCCTCGCCAGACCCCGCCCAGTTGGCGCGCGCCTCCGCCTTCTGGCGCTCCATCGCATCGGTGAAGCCGCCAAGGTCCACGTGAATGCCACGCTGACGCAGCGCGTCCTGGGTCAAATCCAGCGGGAAGCCATAGGTGTCATAGAGCTTGAAGGCAGTTTCGCCATCGAGCAGATCGCCCTCGCGCATATCGCCCGTCGCATCGGACAGAAGCGAGAGACCGCGCGCAAGCGTCTTGCGGAAGCGGGTTTCCTCCAGCTTCAACGTCTCGGTGATCAGAGCCTGCCCGCGCACGAGCTCGGGATAGGCCTGACCCATCTCGCGCACCAGAGCCGGCACGAGACGCCACATCAGCGGTTCCTGGGCGCCAAGAAGCTGCGCGTGGCGCATGGCGCGGCGCATGATGCGGCGCAGCACATAGCCACGCCCCTCGTTGGAGGGCAAAACCCCGTCGGCTATCAGGAAGCTCGACGCGCGCAAATGATCGGCAATGACCTTGTGGCTCGCATGCTGGGGGCCTTCGGCCGCAACGCCCGTTGCCTCCACCGATGCGCGGATCAGAGCGCGGAACAGATCGATATCGTAATTGTCGTGGACGCCTTGCAAAACGGCTGCGACACGCTCAAGGCCCATCCCCGTGTCGATGGAAGGACGTGGCAATTCCACCCGTTCGTCCAGCGTCAGCTGCTCATACTGCATGAAGACGAGATTCCAGATCTCGATGAACCGGTCGCCATCCTCATCCGGGCTTCCGGGAGGTCCGCCCGGAATGCTCTCGCCGTGATCGTAGAAAATCTCCGAGCATGGACCGCAGGGGCCCGTATCGCCCATGGCCCAGAAATTGTCGCTGGTGGGAATGCGAATGATGCGGTCATCGGACAGACCCGCAATCTTCTTCCAGTAGCCGGCTGCCTCATCATCAGTGTGATAGACCGTGACCAGAAGGCGCTTGGCGTCCAGGCCGAATTCCTTGGTGACGAGGTTCCAGGCCAGTTCGATCGCCCGATCCTTGAAATAGTCGCCGAAGGAGAAATTGCCCATCATCTCGAAGAAAGTGTGGTGACGGGCCGTGTAGCCGACATTGTCGAGATCGTTGTGCTTGCCGCCTGCACGCACGCATTTCTGAGCGGTCGCGGCGCGATCATATGGGCGGGACTCAAGACCTGTGAAAACGTTCTTGAACTGCACCATGCCCGCATTGGTGAACATCAGCGTCGGATCGTTGCGCGGAACCAGCGGGCTGGAAGAAACCACCTCGTGCCCGTTCTTCTTGAAATAGTCGAGAAAGGTCGACCGGATGTCGTTGACGCCACTCATGTTTCAGCCTTTGCGAGAGCCCCGCGCGACAGATGCGGGAAACAGGTGTTCGCCTTTTAGCGTCAGCACCCAATCGTGTCCAGAAATCCCGAAACGGAAGCGGCGGAGGATTTTCATCCTCCGCCGCCCGTCATTCAGCCAGCGATGAAAACCGCCGGGAACCTCAATCCTCGCCGCCGTCGCCGTCCTGGTCGCCGGGGCCTGTGTCGTCGAGGAACTTGTCGGCGATCAGTCCTGCATTCTGGCGCAGCGCCGTCTCGATCTCGTTGAGAATTTCAGGATTGTCGCGCAGGAACTGCTTGGCATTCTCCCGGCCCTGGCCGAGACGCTGGGAATTGTAGGAGAACCAGGCACCCGACTTCTCCACGACACCGGCCTTCACACCCAGGTCGATCAACTCGCCCGTCTTCGACACGCCCTCGCCATACATGATGTCGAACTCGACCTGCTTGAAGGGCGGGGCCATCTTGTTCTTGACCACCTTGATGCGGGTCTGATTGCCGACCGTCTCGTCGCGATCCTTGACCGAGCCGATGCGGCGGATATCAAGGCGCACCGAGGAATAGAACTTCAACGCGTTGCCGCCCGTCGTCGTCTCCGGCGAGCCGAACATGACGCCGATCTTCATACGGATCTGGTTGATGAAGATGACCATGGTCTTGGAGCGGGAGATCGAAGCCGTCAGCTTGCGCAGCGCCTGGCTCATCAGGCGCGCCTGCATGCCCGGCAGGGAATCGCCCATTTCGCCCTCGATCTCGGCGCGTGGCGTGAGTGCCGCGACGGAATCGACCACAATCACATCAAGCGCCCCGGAGCGCACCAGCGTATCGCAGATTTCCAGCGCCTGCTCGCCGGTGTCCGGCTGGGAGATGAGAAGGTTCTCAAGATCGACACCCAGCTTGCGGGCATAGACAGGATCAAGAGCATGCTCGGCATCGATGAAGCCGCAAATGCCGCCCTTCTTCTGCGCTTCGGCAACCGTATGAAGCGCGAGCGTCGTCTTGCCCGAGCTTTCAGGCCCGTAAATCTCGATGATACGGCCACGCGGCAAGCCACCAATACCCAGCGCGATATCGAGGCCGAGGGAGCCGGTGGAAATCGTCTCGATCTCGACCACCTGGTCATTCGCGCCCAAACGCATGATCGAGCCCTTGCCGAAGGCGCGTTCGATCTGCGACAGCGCCGCATCCAGAGCCTTGGTTTTGTCCACCGAATTGTCCTCTACCAGCCGCAATGAGTTCTGAGCCATGATACAACACCCCTTCGTCGTCAATGGGAGCGGTTCCGCCAAATCCGCGATGTTTATTCGTACCCTTTTTGTTCCATTTTTGCAATAGGGATTATCTTATTGTTTTTTCTTCATATTTCATATTTGTTCTTATTTTGTGCGCAGCATTCCATATCTCCTGTGCGCAACCGTTCAGCGCATACTGTAGAAGGGGTTGGTCATGTCGCGTCCGTCGATGCGATTCGCCGGGGAGGAGCGTGACGTGACGAATACCCCTCGCCTGCTTGCCATGGGCGGTGCGCATATCGATCGCCGTGGCCGGCTGTCTGGCCCCCATATTCCCGCCACCTCCAACCCCGGCCACATGCGCGAGGATGTGGGCGGCGGGGTCCTCAATGCGGCTCGTTGCGCGGTACAACGCGGCATTCACGTCTCTCTTTTTTCCGTGCGTGGCGGAGATGCAGGCGGGGAACGGGTGACGGAGGCCATTGCTGCAAGCGGAATAGAAGACCTTTCCTGCGTGTTTCTCGACCGCACGACGCCGAGCTACACCGCCATCCTGGACGACCATGGGGAGCTCATCACCGGGCTTGCGGATATGGAGCTCTATGAGCGCACCTTCCCGCGCCAGATGCGCCGGCGCAAGCTGCGTGAGGCGATTGCAGGCGTCGATGCCCTGCTCTGCGACGCCAATATGCCGGCCGAGGCGATTGCCGCACTTGCGACACAGCGCGACGCAAGGCTTTTCGGCGCCATCGCCGTATCGCCGGCCAAGGCAGGCCGGCTGCTGCCATCCCTGCGCGACCTATCGGTCCTCTTCATGAACGGGCGGGAGGCGCGCGCGCTTGCCGGCCTTGCTGAAGCAGGCCCGCTGAGCGACGCCGTGCTAAAACTCGAGGCCCTTGGCCTTTCCGCGGGTGTCATCACCGCTGGAAGCGGCCTCATCTTGCTGTTCGACCAGAATGGCATATTCGAGATCGAGCCCCCCACCATCGAGAGGATTGCCGATGTCACCGGCGCGGGCGATGCGCTTGCCGGGGCAACCATGGCAGCCCTGATGAATGGCGAAAGCCTGAGCGAAGCCGTTCGCCACGGCATTGCAGGCGCCGGCATAGCCATCGGCAGCGCCTCGGCAGCGCCCGAATTCGACACTACCATTTTCAGCGCCGCCCTCGCCCGCGTACCGGCAGCGCGCGCCGTTTCCTGAAGGAGCAGAACCCGTGCGGTCCAAAAATATCCTCGACATCCACCCCGAGGTCGCCGAAGCCCTTGAAGCGGGCTTGCCCGTGGTGGCGCTCGAAAGCACCATCATCACCCATGGCATGCCCTGGCCGCGCAACAATGAGATGGCGGCGCAAGTGGAAGATCTGGTGCGTGCAGAAGGCGCAGTGCCAGCCACGATTGCGGTCATCGACGGCCGTCTCAAGGTCGGGCTTTCCGAGGCCGAGCGCGTGGCGCTGGCCAAGGCAAGCGGAACGATGAAGCTTTCCCGCGCCGATCTCGCCTTCGCCCTTGCGGAAGGGAGAAGCGGCGGAACCACCGTTGCCGCCACCATGATCGCTGCGCGGCGCGCAGGTATCGCTGTCTTCGCCACCGGAGGGATCGGGGGCGTCCACAAGGGGGCGGAAACGAGTTTCGACATTTCGGCCGATCTCGATGAACTCGCCCGCACAACCGTCATCGTGGTCTCGGCCGGGCCCAAGGCCATTCTCGATACTGAAAAGACGCTTGAGGTGCTGGAGACACGCGGTGTTCCGGTGGTCGCCTATGGAACAGACGTCATGCCGGCCTTCTGGTCGCGCCAATCGCCCCACAAAGCGCCGCTGCGTCTCGATACGCCGGAAGCGATCGCGCGTTTTCAGGCAACGCGGGCAACGCTTGGCATCGAGGGTGGCATGCTGATTGCCAATCCGGTACCGGCGGAAGATGAAATCTCTGCCGAAGAAATGGCCGGATATATCGCAAAGGCGCAGGACGATGCACGGACGGGCGGCGTTTCAGGCAAGGATGTGACACCATTCCTGCTTTCGCGCATCCTCGAACTGACCGATGGTGCCAGTCTGGCCACCAATATCGCTCTTGTTAAAAACAATGCCCGCCTCGCGGCGCGCATCGCACGCGCCATTGCAGCCGGCTGAAGGATGGCCCCGACAAAAGAAAAGGCCGCCGGAATGATCCGGCGGCCTTTTTCGTTCGAAAACTGCAATATGCTTCAGGCGCCCGTGAGCGGCGACAGGCGGATTTCGACGCGACGGTTCTGCGCGCGGCCTTCCGGCGTGGCGTTGGACGCGATGGGCTGCGTTTCGCCCTCTCCGATCACCGCAAAGCGCTGGCCGTTGACCCCCTGGCCCGTCAGGTAATTCGCCACGGCACCGGCGCGGCGCTGTGAGAGCTGAAGGTTGTAATTGTCGTTGCCTGTCGAATCCGTATGGCCGAAAACGTCGACAAGGGTGCGGTTATATTTCTGCAACACGAGGGCGACCGAGTTCAGCGTGCCGTAGAAGGCAGGCTGGATGGTCGAGGAATCGGTCGCGAAGGTGATGTTGGAAGGCATGTTCAGGATGATGTAGTCGCCCTGGCGGGTGACGCTGACACCCGTTCCCTGCAACTGACCGCGCAGCTGGGCTTCCTGCTGATCCATATAGGAGCCGACCGCGCCGCCGGCCAGAGCACCGATACCGGCACCGATCAGGGCGTTGCGTCGATCATCGCCACCCGCCAGAAGACCGACGCCAGCGCCAGCCAGTGCGCCAAGGGCTGCACCACCGGCCGTATTGGAGATCTTCTGCTGTCCCGTATATGGGTCGGTGCTGGTCACGCAGCCGGCCGTCAGCCCGGCAACGAGCGCGACAGCGATGGATTTCTTCAACATGGTCGGTGTCCTCACTTCTCTGAAATACCGCGAAAAGAATCGTGCTTGGCAATCCCCAGACTGCCCGTGACGCACAATTTAGGCAAAATTCTGCGCATCCCCGCCGGACTATAGGACATTGCGTCGGATTTGCACACGACACTAACAGTTCCCGTTTCGGTCAGTCCTTGCGATAGATAAGCCAGTTCTTGGCAAAAGACCCCTTGGGATTGCGCGAATAAAGCGTGGCGCGGTTGCGCCCATCGAGCTTCGAGCCATAAAGTGCCTGATCCGCCTTGGTGTAGAGATCGTCGGCATCGTTGGCCTCGGAAGCCATGCAAACGCCAAGCGAGATGCGAATCGGTCCGTAATTGCGCCCCGAGGGACCGAGGACGAACTCGGCCTGCTCGACGGTGGCGCGCGCCGTCTCGGCAAGTGTCATGGTCGCATCTTCGCTCAATCCATAGACAATGAGCGCGAATTCCTCGCCACCGGTGCGCGCCAGAAAACTGTCCGCATTGCCCTGGACTTTCAGAAGGCGGGCCACGATCTGCAGCACCCGGTCGCCGATCGGATGGCCGAACTGATCGTTGAAGCTCTTGAAGCCGTCGATATCGATGAGGATCAACGCGTGATACATGATGGAACGCGGATCGTCGTAGATGCGTGCCATGCGCTTGTCGAAGGCGCGGCGATTCCAGACCTTGGTGAGCGGGTCGGTGTCGGCCAGACGCTTATATTGTTCGAGCTGGCTGCGCATCTTTTCCAGCTCTTCCGATTTCTCGGCCATCGCCTGGCTGATCTGGCGCCCTTGCTGGATCGTCGTTTCGGTTGCCGCTGCCATGATGCCTACGATCTTGCATAAAATATCGCGCGAAAGATCGGCATTGGAGCCCAGACCGTTCGAAGTCTGGTCAAGGATCACCCCGAATTTTTCAAGCGAACTGCGTTCGCGGCCAAGAAGGGAAAGGATTTCCTCGGCGCGGATAGCGATCTGGTTCTGGGCACTCTCGACGATGGCGTCGCGGTTGCTCTGGGCGAAATGCTTCATCGCGAGCTTGTCGAGCGCATCCTGCGTCAGGCGCCCTTCCAATGCGGCGAAATCGCGTGCCAGATCGCGGTTGGATCCGGCGTAAACCTCGTAGAATATCTCATAGTTGCGCGGCAGCCCGACCACGCCCATGCGTTTCATGCAGTCAGCAATGGTCGTGGCGATATCGCCAGAGCGATCGTTCGATGCGCTGGAAGTCTGCAGCATGCGCGGATAACCTTCCCCAAGGCCCTTGTGTCAGAACACCCCCCAAGCGCGATCCAGACACTCATAGTTCTGCAAGATAACCGGCATGAGCTAACGCCGGGTTAACCAGCGATTGCGCCGGCTATTCAACTTCGTCCCAAGCTGGCGAGAAATCATAATCGCAAATGCGCTGACCGGCGCCGCGCAAAGCCGAGATAGCAGCCATTTCCTCCTCGCTCAGGGAAAAATCGAAAAGTCCGATATTTTCTGAAAGCCGCTCCGGATTGCTCGTTCTGGGGATGGCAACGATGCCATCCTGCTGAACCTGCCAGCGCAGCACGATCTGCGCCGGCGTCTTGCCGTGACGGGCAGCCGCCTTGCTCACCGCAGGTTCCTCGAAAAGCCGGCCACCGCGCGCAAGCGGGCAATAGGAGACCATTGCCATACCGGCCTCACGGCAGGCGCGATACACCTTCGACTGGTCCAGATAGGGATGATTTTCCACCTGATTGGCCACCAGCGGCGCATCGGACAGACGCAGTGCCTCGGCAAGCAGGGCAGTCGGAAAGTTCGAAACGCCGATATGCCGCGCCAGACCGCGCTCTCGCATAAGGTTCAGGGCACCGATGCTATCGGCGAGCGGCACTTGCGGATTCGGCCAGTGAATAAGAAGCAGGTCGACATGATCGAGCCCAAGGCGAGACAGGCTCGCTTCCGCCGAACGCGCCAGATCAGCCGGCGCAATATCCGTCCACCAGACTTTGGTGGTCACGAAAATATCGTTTCTTGCAACGCCCGAGGCGCGCAACCCTTCTCCCACGGCTTCTTCGTTGCCGTAGGAAGCGGCTGTGTCCAGATGGCGATAACCGAGCGAGATGGCCCGTGAAACCATGTCGGCGCAGGCCTTGTCCTTCAGCGTCCAGGTTCCAAGTCCGATCACGGGAATGGAGGCACCGTTGGCTTCGACGGTCTGCATGAACTGGTCTCCTTGTTTCAGCCGCTATTCGCGATAACTGATACACCTATAAACAATAGGATCAAACCAGGACCACTGCCCATGCGGCATGCCGCAATAAAGAAGTCACGCGTCGAACTCATCGACATTGCGCGCGGCATCGCACTACTCGCCATGGCTGTCTATCATTTCGGCTGGGACCTAGAGCTGTTCGGTTACATGGAACCGGGAACGGCGGTGACGGGCGGATGGCGCCTCTTTGCAAGGTCGATTGCCACTTCGTTCCTGTTTCTCGTGGGGGTGAGCCTGTTTCTGGCCCACGCGAAAGGGGTGCGCTGGCCGCCCTTCCTCAAACGCCTCGCCATGGTGATCGTCGCGGCAGCGGCGATCACAGCGGCCACATGGGCGATCTTCCCTTCCGGCTTCATCTTTTTCGGCATCCTGCATCATATCGCGCTTGCGAGCCTGCTCGGGCTCTTGTTCCTGCATTTGCCGGTCTGGCTGGTGCTTGCCCTCGCTGCCGGTACGGTCGCACTGCCTTACTATTTCTCCGCCCTCGTCTTCGACAATCCGGCCTTGTGGTGGGTCGGGCTTTCCACCTTTCGTCCCCATTCAAACGACTATGTGCCTCTCTTTCCATGGTTCGGCGCCGTTCTGGCCGGTATCGCCGCAGGCCGCCTCGCCCGTGACAGCGGGCTTCTGGACCGTATGGCGCTCGTCCGCACGGGCAATTGGTCTGCGCCCTTGCGGCTTGCCGGCCAGCATAGTCTTGCTTTCTATCTCCTGCACCAGCCGGTGCTGATCGCGTGCGTATGGGCCGTATCGCAGGTCTTTCCGCCGGCGCTCGCCACCACCGAAGCCCGCTTTGTCAACGCATGCACGCAGCAATGTTCCGAAACGCGCGATGCGGCGTTCTGCAAGGCATATTGCGACTGTTTCACCGAAGTCCTGCGTTCCGAAAACCGCCTGGAATCCGTTATGTCTGCGCGCTCGGACGCCCGTAACGAATCCCGCTTGAGCGAGATCGCGTCCGAATGCACTATGACCGCCGAGACGGGGGCCATCATGCAAGAGCGGGACGGGACGAATGAAAGACCATGAGCAAAGACCCAGCCGATTTCCCTGGCCACCCATCATCTACCTCATCGCGATAGCCGCCTCCGTCGCTGCAGGGCTCGCCTATCCCCTGCCCTGGTTCGGTGCACCGCTATCCGACATACTCTTTGCTCTCGGATGGCTGATGATCGCTGGCTTCGTGTTCATCGACGTTCAGGCCATGCGCACGCTTTTCCAAGCCAAAACCACGATCCTGCCGCATCAGGGCGCCCATGCTCTCGTGACGGACGGCCCTTTCGCGATCAGCCGCAACCCGATCTATCTCGGCAACAGCATGCTGGTCGCAGGGCTTGGCTTCGTTACCGGCAACCCGTGGTTCCTGCTTTTCGTCTTCCTTGCCGGGTTCATGACCTTCAAGCTTGCCATCGAGCCCGAGGAGAAACATCTCGCCTTGCGCTTCGGCAAAAAATACCGCGACTACCAGAAGAAGGTGCGGCGCTGGATTTGACCGCGAGCACCAGGTACGGGAGCATTTCGCAGTCAGGGGAACAAGTCAGGGGAACACTTGACGTCCCCATGACTGCGGCAACTGGAAGATCGAGCGTCCTTGCTTCATGCGAAAGGACGCATAGCCTCCAAAACCCTCCTGACAACAGGCCGATTGAGCCGCGGCACCGTATCGGCTATGATGCATGTTCTCTTTCTGTTCGTAGACTGGCCATGACTGTCAGCGTCCTACTCCACGGTCTGTGCCGCGATTGCCTGACGCCTGCAGCGGCGCCGGAGCGGCGTTGCCGTGCGTGCGGAAGCCCGCGCATGCTGCGCCATGCCGAACTGAGCGAACTATCGCTCGCCCATATCGACTGCGACGCCTTTTATGCCGCGGTCGAAAAGCGCGACAATCCAGCGCTGCGCGACCGGCCGGTGATCGTGGGCGGCGGCAAGCGCGGGGTGGTTTCGACCGCCTGTTACATCGCCCGCATCCATGGGGTGCGTTCGGCCATGCCCATGTTCAAGGCGCTCGAAGCCTGTCCCGAAGCTGTCGTCATCAAGCCGAACATGGAGAAATATGCCAGCGTCGGCAAACAGGTCCGTGAGATGATGCAGGCGCTGACGCCGATGGTGGAGCCGCTTTCCATCGACGAGGCCTTTCTCGACCTGTCGGGAACGGAGCGCCTGCATGGCGCACCTCCTGCGCTGGTGCTGGCGCGCTTTGCCAGGCAGGTGGAACAAGAGGTGGGAATAAGCGCCTCCGTCGGTCTTTCCTACTGCAAATTCCTCGCAAAAGTCGCTTCCGACCTGAACAAGCCGCGTGGCTTTTCAGTCATCGGCAAGGCGGAAGCCGTGTCCTTTCTCAGCGGCCAGCCCGTCTCGCTGATCTGGGGCGTAGGCAAGGCCTTCGCCGCGACACTCGCCTCCGACGGCCTGCGCACGATCGGACAATTGCAGACCATGGAACGCAGCGAATTAATGCGCCGCTATGGCACAATGGGCGACCGGCTATTCCACCTTTCGCGAGGACTGGACGAACGCAGTGTGAAAGCCAACTCCGAAGCCAAGAGCGTTTCGTCGGAAACAACCTTCAACACCGACCTTTCCAGTCCCGACGATCTCGTGCCGGTACTGCGCGCCTTGTCCGAGCGGGTTTCGGCGCGGCTCAAGAAGGCCGATATTGCAGGCCGCACCGTCGTTCTCAAGCTCAAGACGGCGGATTTCCGTATCCGCACACGCAACCGGCAACTGGGCGATCCCACCCGCCTCGCCGACCGGATATTCCATACCGGGCTCGACATGCTCAAGCGCGAGCTCGACGGCACGCGCTTTCGCCTCATCGGGATCGGTGTCAGCGACCTGACGGATGCCGCCAAGGCCGATCCGCCTGATCTGGTGGACCGCCTGTCGCACAAGCGCGCCATGGCCGAGGGCGCCATCGACAGCCTGCGTGCCAAGTTCGGCAAGCAGGCCGTTGAAACGGGCTATACATTCGGGCGCGGGCGCGCAGGACAGCCACAGCGCGATCAGGATCCCGACGCCAGTTGAGCGCCTTTCGGGCAAACCCGCACCGCAACCTGCTCGCCTTACCCGCCTGCCAGCTCCCGAATCTTCTTTTCCACCGCCGCCCGCCGCTCCTTCATGCCAGGATGGGTGGAGAACCAATAGGTCTCCTGCGCGGCTTCATCGTCCTTGCCTATACGATCGAGCAGGTCGACAAAGCTCACGGGGTCCCGCCCCACCCGGCTCATCAGATCGACGCTGTAGAGATCGGCACTTGTCTCGAACTCGCGGGAATAGACAAGCGTTTGAACGGCGCTTGCCTGGGTCACCACGTCATCGACCAACTGGCTGGCATCGCCCCCGACAAGAGCCACCATGAAGCCGATGCCAAGCACGCGATAAATCTGCTGCAATGAATGGCGCTCGCGGACATGGCCGATTTCATGCGCCATGACACCTGCTATCTCGTCATCGGTGGCAGCCAGTGTCACAAGTTCGTCCGTGACGATAATCGTTCCGCCTGGAAGGGCGATGGCGTTGGCGCCGATTGTCTTGCCGCCCTTGCGCAAAAGAAGCTGTAATGGCGGGCCCTTCTTCCCTGCGGCGAATGAAAGCTCTGCGAAGAGTGCACGCAGCGCCTCCTGGCGCTTTTCGGGCAATTCTGTCGGTTCGAAAAGGGTCCGATCCACCGTTTCAAGCGTGCCGAAATCGATGGCCGCAACGATGGGTGCCGGCGTCATGACCGCCGCACCGGAGGCAAGGAGCGGAATCCCGTGGCGATAGGCGACGAAAAGCAGGCCAATTGTGACCATTGCAGCCAGCGCAATATATTTCAGATTGGCTTCGAAACGCGTAAGGCGGGAAAAGAAGCTCTTGTGGGTACCCAGGAAGCCATCCACATCCGCTCCGGGAGCTGCCTCGAAGACCCCGCCATCGGCGAAGGTGAACTTGCGGGGAACGCCGGCAACGGGATCGGAAACGGATTGAAGCACCGGCATCATGGGCTCCTGCCCGCCGGTTTCCTGAAGCCGCAAAGCTTCGGGCGTGCCCGACAAGACCGCCGACGTTACTGCGGAAGAAGCTGGCGGAAAATAGCGCCCTTCGATCATTCCAGGCTCCGGTTAAAGCTGTTCTGCAGGTTCAAAGGATCGCGGCCTTATCTCAGGGCGTCCAAGAATGCGCGGAGCGCCTCAGAGAGCAAGCACTATCGGTCCTGCGAGCACGGTTTGAACATGAAGTCTGAAACGGCGCATCCCGGAAGGGCTGCGCCGTTCCACCGTCACTGCGGCATCAAAGCCCGAAGTCGATGCCCTCGATATCGAAAAATTCGGCGGCGCCAACATTGCCTTCGGGCGCAGCCTCATCAACGAAATCATCGAGCGGACCGGCAGCCAGAAGACCGGTACTGGCTGCCAGATAGCGCCAGCTGCGCACCGCTGCCCAGGGCCGCATCAGCCCGACGGTCAGAATCGTGACGATCAGGTTCGAGACGAGAATCCACACATAGCGCAAACGACCAACATTGGAGGTCATGCGGTGCTTTCCGTCCAGCGTCGTGCTGTTGTAGGCGATGTTGCGCACGCCGGCTGCATAGAAGACGTAAGACAGCGCAAGCGCCACATAGGCCCCAAGAAGGCCTGCGACCAGCGGGCCGCTGGCGAGCAGCCGGGCAAATTCCTCGTCACCCATATCGCCATAGCTGAAGGAACCGATGCCCGCGGACAGCGCAAGGCCGATGGCCCCGCAAACCACGGCGGCGAGAATCACGAATATGATTGTTGCGCCCAGATTGCCGTAAAGCGCCTTGAGCGGCGCCTGCGTCTCAAAACGGGCGGTGCCATAGCCAAGGTGCCGGCCGATATAATTATACGCATAGCGCGAGGCGAGCGGAGCCAGAATGCCAAGCGAGACCAGCGCCACGATCGGCATGACGATGAAGGAAAAGAACGCACCCCAATAGGAACCGCGGAAATTCAGCCGCACATTGCGATAACTCGTCATGCGCGCATTGAAGGCCATCGACTTGTTGAGAATCCACGGGAAGGCCAGGATATAGAAAATCAGCAGAAAGCTGAAAAACGGCGAGATCAGCACCAGCAGATTGTAGAGGACCAGCAAGCCCAAAACGATGATGCGCCCGATGAGGATTTTGACCGGACGGGCGTGATATTCGAAATTATGGCCGTCGAGCCAGGTGTTTCCGTAGAAATAGCGTTGGCGACGCACTTTGGCCCACGCCGTATAAATGCCGAGCGTGATGAGCGAAAGAAGCAGATTGACGATCCAGATACCGAAATATTCCGTCGCGGAACCGGTGAAGGAGAAGCTCAGTTCGCGCCGCGCCTCGCGACCCAGCGGCACGGCTTCATTGGTATTCATGATAAACTTGACCTTTTTGGGAAGAATATATGGAGACCGTGCTTGTTAACCGGATTTAGGAGGCGGAACAATTACCACCGGTTGCATTTCCTGTTATCAAATTTAGCTGCATGATGTTACAGGACAGCAACCATCCGATCTGGTGCCTGATCTGGTGTTTGTGAGGATTTCGCCCGCAAGCGGTGGCGCCTCGATCTTTCGATATTCCGCTTTCATGCGGGCGGCAGGCGTTTGTTCCACCTGGCTGCGAAACGCATCTCGATCAAACGTTCAGACGAGCTCGACATCGACCACGCCTGGAACGGCGCGCATTGCGGCGGCAATCTGGGGAGAGATGCGGTAGCGATTCGGAAGCCCGACCTCGATTTCGCCCTGCCCTCCCTCCTTGATGACGACAAGGCTCACCTCCGCGTCGCCGCGCTGCTTGAGCTGCGAGGCGATGGCGCCGAGCGGATTGGCATCGCGCAGATAGACGCGCAGCGCCTTTTGCATGCGCGAGGCTTCCTCTTCGAGCGACTGAACGCTCTGGATGCGCAGATTAACCCCTTCGGGCCGATCTTCCGCGCCCACCATGATCACCACTGAGGAGCCTGCCTCCAGCAAGTCGCGATACTGCGCGAGCGCTTCGGAAAACAACACCGCTTCATATTGGCCGGTGGCATCGGAGAGCTGGATGATGCCCATCTTGTTGCCCGTGCGGGTGCGCCTCTCCTGCTTTGAGGTGACAGTGCCGGCCAGACGCCCGGCAGATGCACCGCGCTTGACCGCCGCCTGGAACTCGCCCCAGCTCTGGACGCGCATCTTGGCCAATGTTTCTGCATATTCATCGAGCGGGTGGGCCGAAAGATAGCAGCCCACCACCTGAAACTCACGGTGCAGCTTGTCGGCTGCCGTCCAGGGATCCGTGACCGGCAGATGCAGCTTCTGCGGTTCGCCGCCGCCCGACATACCGAAAATATCGCCCTGCCCCATGGCCGCGTCCTCGGCAGCGCGCGCGGCCATGCCCATCAGCCGGTCGATGCCCGCGAAAAGTGCGGCACGATCTATTCCGAAACAATCGAACGCACCGGCCTGGATGAGGCTTTCGAGAACGCGCTTGCCGACGATCTTCGGGTCGATGCGGGCGCAGAAGTCTTCAAGGCTCTTAAAGGGCTTTTCACGCCGCTTCTCCACGATGTGCTCCACCGCCGCATCGCCCACCCCCTTGATGGCGGCAAGCGAATAGAAGATGCGGTTCTCGCCCACCTCGAAATTGCGGTAGGAGGTCAGGACCGAGGGAGAAACGACCTCGATGCCGAGGCGCATGGCATCGCGGCGGAAGTCGTTCAGCTTGTCGGTGTTGGCCATATCGTAGGTCATCGAGGCGGCCAGGAATTCGACCGGATAATGCGCCTTCAGATAGGCCGTCTGATAAGAGACGATAGCGTAGGCGGCAGCGTGCGACTTGTTGAAGCCGTAGTCGGCGAACTTCGCCAGAAGGTCGAAGATGAAATTGGCCTGCTGCTTGGAGACGCCACGCTCGGTGGCTCCATCCACGAAGATGCCGCGCTGCTTTTCCATCTCCGCGCGAATCTTCTTGCCCATGGCGCGGCGCAGAAGATCGGCCTGTCCGAGCGTGTAGCCGGCCAGTTCCTGCGCGATCTGCATCACCTGTTCCTGGTAGACGATGACGCCCTGCGTCTCCTTCACCAGATGGTCGATCTTGGGATGGATGGAGGCGATTTCCTCCTCACCATGCTTGCGCGCGTTGTAGGTCGGGATGTTCTCCATCGGGCCCGGGCGATAGAGCGCCACCAGTGCGATGATGTCCTCGACGCAGTCGGGCTTCATGCCGATCAGCGCCTTGCGCATGCCGGCACTTTCAACCTGGAACACGCCGACGGTCTCGCCCCGCGACAGCATCTGGTAGGTCTCGGCATCGTCGAGCGGGATGCGCGCCAAGTCGATATCTATGCCACGCCGCGCAATCAGCGTCACCGCAGTCTTGAGGACAGTCAGCGTCTTCAGGCCGAGGAAGTCGAACTTCACCAGACCGGCCTGCTCCACCCATTTCATGTTGAACTGGGTCACCGGCATGTCGGATCGCGGATCGCGATACATCGGAACCAGTTCCGAAAGGGGCCGGTCGCCGATCACAATACCTGCGGCATGGGTCGAGGCATGGCGGTATAGCCCCTCAAGCTTCTGGGCCATTTCCAGAAGCGTGCCGACAATGGGCTCCTTCTCCACCTCTTCGGCAAAGCGCGGCTCGTCCTCGATTGCCTTGGGCAAGGGCGTCGGATTGGCCGGATTGGACGGCACCATCTTGCACAGCCGATCCACCTGGCCATAGGGCATCTGCAGAACGCGCCCCACATCGCGCAGCACGGCGCGCGCCTGCAGTGTTCCGAAGGTGATGATCTGTCCCACCTGGTCGCGACCGTATTTGCCCTGCACGTAGCGGATCACCTCCTCGCGGCGGTCCTGACAAAAGTCGATGTCGAAGTCGGGCATCGACACGCGGTCGGGATTGAGGAAGCGCTCGAACAGCAGCGAGAAGCGCAGCGGGTCCACATCCGTGATGGTCAGCGCATAGGCGACCAGCGAGCCGGCACCCGAACCACGCCCCGGCCCAACAGGAATATCCTGCGCCTTCGCCCATTTGATGAAGTCCGACACGATCAGGAAGTAGCCTGGGAACTTCATCCGCTCGATGACGCCCAGCTCGTATTCCAGCCGTTCCTCATAGTTTTCGAGCGTATAGCCGGCTGCCATTCCCAGCCCGTCTATGCGGCGTTGCAGGCCTTCGCGGGCCTGTCGGCGCAATTCATCGGCCTCCGCCTGAAGCGCTGCTTCCGCATCCTCCGCGTCGCCACCGGTAAAGCGCGGCAGGATCGGCGGATGCGTTTTCGGGAAATAGGAGCAGCGCCGCGCGATCTCGATGGTGTTGTCGATCGCTTCGGGCAGATCGGCAAAGAGTTTCGCCATCTCCACCTGTGGCCGCAGATAATTGTCGGGCGTAAGACGGCGGCGATCGTCGACGGCGATCACCGTGCCTTCGGCAATCGCGATCAGCGCGTCATGCGCCTCGAAATCGTCGCGCTTCAGGAAAAACGCCTCATTGGTCGCAACCAGTGGCAGTTCGTGGCGATAGGCAAGGTCAACCGTCGCGGCCTCCACCGCCCGATCATAGCCCTGCAGCCGCTCCAGCTCCACATAAAGGCGGTTTCCGAAAAGCTCTTTCAGGAACAGAAGCCGCTGCTCGGCGATCTCGGGGCGCTCGGCCTTGAGAGCCGCGCCGACAGGACCGCGCGGGCCGCCCGTCAGGCAGATGATGCCGGCATTGAGCTCCTTCAGCCAATCGGCGCCGATATGGGTCTCGGTCCCCGGCTCCGTCTCCAGATAGGCCCGGCTCACCAGCCGGACCAGATTGGCATAACCTTCCTCAGTGGCTGCGATCAGGACCAGCGTTTCATATTGCGGCCCCATCTTCCGATTGCCGCGGCGCGCCTCGGTCAACGCATCCTCAAAGGCGAAGGACAGCTGGCACCCGACGATGGGCTGCAACCCTTCCTTCGTCGCCTTCTGCGCAAATTCCAGCGCGCCAAACAGATTGTTGGTATCGGTAACGGCAATGGCCGGCGCTTCGTCCTTCACCGCCTGGCCGATGATCTTGCCAAGCTGCAGCGCGCCTTCCAGAAGCGAGTAGGCGGAATGAACCCGCAAATGGATAAAGGGCCGCTCCGGCCGCATTCTCTCGCGTTCGGCAGCCGCGAAAATGGGATCGCGCGATAGCCTGTCACTCGCCATGGTATTTCGCCGCTCGGATTGGAAGACTCATGTCTTCATTCTTTCCCTTCGACCCCGCCGGGTAAAGGGCGGAAGCGCGGGCGATTTCAGTTACGCTCAAGAAGAAGCATTTCGGAGATGGACGCGGTCAACTCTGCCGGAGTTTCCACGATGCGCGCAGCGCCCGCTTCTTCCAGCTCCGCCCGGTCGCCGAAGCCCCAAAGCACCCCGATGGCGCGAACATCGTTTGCCGCCGCGCCCTCCACATCATGCAGGCGATCTCCGATCATCAAGGCATGTCGCGGATCGAGTCTCTCGCTTTTCAGGATGTGGGCAATCAGATCGGACTTGTTCGCATGGCTCCCATCGGGCGCCGAACCATAGACCGCATCGAAAAAGCGCATGAGATCGAAATGCTCGAGGATGTCGCGAGCGTAGTACTCGACCTTGGAGGTCGCTATCGACAGGAAGCAGCCGGCATCCACGCACGCTGCAAGCGTCTCCTTCACGCCGGGGATCAGCTCATTTTCGAACTTGCCGATGCGATTGTACCGCTCGCGATAATGGCCAACCGCCTCCCATATGACAGCTTCGTCATCCGTCTTGAGAAAATCGGCGAAGGTGACATGCAGAGGTGGCCCGATGAAGCGCCGCAACTCCTCATCAGCAGGTGAGGAATACCCCATATTTTCAAGCGCATATCGGATACTGCTCGTAATTCCCACGAAGGGATTGGTCAGCGTTCCGTCAAGATCGAAAAGGACGGAAACCCGCCTGTCCTGTGCCATGCGCCGTATCGCTCCGCTTGCGGTTTCAATCGAATTCCATGATCACCGCATCGACAGCAAGGCTGTCTCCCGGCCTGGCGTTGACCTTCATGACCGTGCAATCGCGTTCGGCGCGCAGCACGTTCTCCATCTTCATTGCCTCGACCACGGCCAACGTCTCACCCGCCTTGACCTCCTGGCCGTCGGACACGGCAACGGAGACCACAAGACCCGGCATCGGACACAGGAGGAGCTTCGACGTGTCCGGCGCCTCGCGAACCGGCATCAGACGGTCGAGCTCGGCGATGCGCGGCAGCATCACCCGGGCTTTCGCCGAAACGCCCTGCCAGGCAAGCTGCACGCCGTTCAGGACGGGCCTGACCTGCACATGCACGGTGCGACCGTCGACCGTGCCCTCCCAGACGGCGTCGCCAGGCCGCCAGGACGAGGCGACGGTGATCGGTTTTGCACCATCGATACTCACATCCATTTCAAGAGGGATAGAGATCATTCCCTCTACGACGCTGGCCTTCACGTATTCATCGTTGAGACGCACGCTCCAGTCGCGCTTCAACTCACCCGAATGCGGTGCCAGGCGGCCCGTCAGCCGGTCGAGACGGTCGCGGCGCAGAAGCTCGACGGCGAGCGCCACCGCGCTCAGAACATGGCGCTCCTCCACCCCTGGTTCGCGAGGCGTGAAACCGTCGGGAAACTCCTCGGCGATGAAGCCAGTGGACAACCGCCCCTCGCGCCACCGCGGATGGCTCATCAATGCGGTCAGGAAGGGAATATTGTGTTCGATGCCATCGATCACGAAACCGTCGAGCGCCTCGCTCATGGCTTCGATGGCCGTCAGCCGGTCCGGTGCCCAAGTGCACAATTTGGCGATCATCGGATCGTAGAACATCGATATCTCGGATCCTTCCGTGACGCCGGTATCGTTGCGCACCACCACATCGCCGAAACGGCCTTCCGCCGGAGGGCGATAGCGTGTCAGACGACCGATGGACGGCAGAAAATTGCGCACGGGATCCTCAGCGTAGATGCGGCTTTCCACGGCCCAGCCGTTCAGTTCCACACCGTCCTGTCCGAAAGCGAGCTTCTCGCCTGACGCGATGCGGATCATCTGCTCGACGAGATCGATGCCGGTGATGAGCTCGGTGACCGGATGCTCCACCTGAAGGCGGGTGTTCATCTCCAGGAAATAGAAATTCCGATTCCTGTCGACGATGAACTCGACCGTGCCAGCACTTTGATAATCAACGGCTTTTGCCAGAGCCACCGCCTGTGCACCCATGGCAGCGCGGGTTTCAGGGTCGAGGAAGGGCGACGGCGCCTCCTCGACGACCTTCTGGTTGCGGCGCTGGATCGAACATTCGCGCTCGCCAAGATGGATACAGGTGCCATGTGCGTCGGCCAGCACCTGGATTTCGATGTGGCGCGGCTCCTCGACGAACTTCTCGACGAAGATACGATCGTCACCGAAGGAAGACGCCGCCTCCGACTTGGAGCGCTCGAACCCCTCGCGGGCCTCGGCCTCGTTCCACGCGATGCGCATGCCCTTGCCGCCACCGCCCGCAGATGCCTTGATCATCACCGGATAGCCGATTTGCGAAGCGATTTCAGCGGCATGCTCGGCATTCTCGATCAGCCCCATGAAGCCTGGCACTGTCGACACACCCGCGTCGGCAGCGATCTTCTTCGAGGTGATCTTGTCGCCCATCGCCTCTATGGCCTTCACCTTGGGACCGATAAAGATGATGCCCTCGGCTTCCAGCTTCTCACAGAAGCCCGCATTTTCCGACAGGAAGCCATATCCCGGATGAACGGCCTCGGCACCGGTCTCCTTGCAGGCGGCGATAATCCTGTCGGCGATGAGATAGCTCTGATTGGCCGGCGGCGGGCCGATATGCACGGCCTCATCGGCCATTTCCACATGCACGGCATCCGCATCGGCGTCGGAATAGACCGCGACGGTTGCGATACCCATTTTGCGCGCGGTCTTGATGACGCGGCAAGCGATCTCGCCGCGATTGGCGATGAGGATTTTCTTGAACATGAGAGGCGTTTCCCCAAACGGCATTTTCCCTTTTTTATGGGTTTGCGGGCCGACGCTCAAGCGCTTCGCGCATCGAACGGGTGAGAAGCGGGTTTGTCCACCGGACTTGCCGTGCCGCATCCTGCAGTTGCAGGACCCGCAACCACCTTGCCTGTAAGGAAGGAACTGCCAAGCCGGCCAACGGACTTGCGGCAGAGGGCAATTCCTGAAAGTTTCGGCTCAGAATCTTTCGTTTGCAGGAGAGCCCGATGAAAACCCGTGCCGCCGTCGCCATCCAGGCCGGAAAACCCCTTGAAATCATGGAAGTCGACCTGGAAGGACCGCGCGAAGGCGAAGTTCTGATCGAGGTCAAGGCAACAGGCATCTGCCATACCGACGAGTTCACCCTTTCAGGCGCCGATCCCGAGGGATTGTTCCCCGCTATCCTCGGTCATGAGGGTGCCGGCGTCGTCGTGGATGTGGGACCCGGTGTGAGAAGCCTCAAGAAAGGCGATCACGTCATCCCGCTCTACACGCCTGAATGCCGCGAGTGCCCGTCCTGCCTGTCGCGCAAGACCAACTTGTGCACGGCCATCCGCTCCACCCAGGGCCAGGGCGTGATGCCGGACGGCACCAGCCGTTTCTCGCTGAATGGTGAGAAGCTGCACCATTACATGGGGTGCTCCACCTTCTCCAATTTCACCGTGCTGCCCGAGATCGCGGTGGCGAAGGTCAATCCGGACGCTCCCTTCGACAAGATCTGCTATATCGGCTGCGGCGTGACGACGGGCATCGGCGCCGTCATCAACACGGCCAAAGTCGAGGAAGGCTCGACAGCGGTGGTCTTCGGCCTCGGCGGCATCGGCCTCAACGTGATCCAGGGTCTGCGTCTTGCCGGCGCCGACATGATCATCGGCGTCGACCTCAACAATTCCAAGAAGGAATGGGGCGAGCGCTTCGGCATGACGCATTTCGTCAATCCGAAGGAGATCGGTGGCGATCTGGTGCCCTATCTCGTCGACCTCACCAAGCGCGGTGCCGATCAGATCGGCGGCGCCGACTACACATTCGACTGCACGGGCAACACCACGGTGATGCGCCAGGCGCTCGAATGCGCGCATCGCGGCTGGGGCGAATCCATCATCATCGGCGTTGCCGGCGCAGGACAGGAAATCTCCACTCGCCCGTTCCAGCTCGTGACGGGCCGCACCTGGAAAGGCACTGCCTTTGGCGGCGCTCGCGGGCGCACCGACGTGCCGAAGATCGTCGACTGGTACATGGACGGCAAGATCGACATCGACCCGATGATCACGCACACGCTGTCGCTCGACGAGATCAACAAGGGCTTTGATCTGATGCATGCGGGCGAATCGATCCGCTCCGTGGTGGTCTTCTGAGGCCACTGCCGTGCCCGCCATCTATGTGGATGCCGATGCCTGCCCGGTGAAGGCCGAGGTGATGAAGGTGGCCGAGCGGCATGGGCTGCCGGTCACCTTTGTCGCCAATGGCGGGCTTCGGCCCTCGCGCGATCCGATGATCCGGAACATCGTCGTTTCGGGCAGTTTCGACGCGGCCGACGACTGGATCGTGGACCATGCGCAGGCCGGCGACATTGCCATCACCGCGGACGTGCCGCTGGCCGCGCGACTGGTGGAAAAAGGTGTTCACACGCTCGGCCCCACCGGCAGGCCCTTCACGCCGGAAACCATCGGCATGGCCGTCGCCATGCGCAATCTGAAGCAGGACCTGCGCGAGGCGGGCGAGATCAAGGGATACAATCCCGGTTTCACGCCGAAGGACCGTTCCGCTTTTCTCCAGGCGCTGGACCAGACCGTGCGCCGGGCATTGCGCGCAAATCAGGGAAATCAGTCATCATGAAAACCGTCTCCACCGCGAAATCCCACGGCGGAACGCAGGGCGTCTACACGCATGCCTCCTCCGCCTGCCGATGCGACATGACCTTTGCCGTGTTTGTACCCCCGCAAGCCGAAAAGGGGCCAGTGCCGGTCCTTTGGTATCTCTCCGGTCTCACCTGCACCCATGCCAATGTCATGGACAAGGGCGAATACCGGCGCATGGCCGCCGAACTCGGGCTGATGATCGTCTGCCCCGACACGAGCCCGCGCGGCGAGGCTGTTCCTGACGAGCCCGATAACTGGCAGTTCGGCAAGGGCGCCGGTTTTTATGTGGATGCGACGCAAGAGCCCTTTGCCGAGAACTACCGCATGTACAGCTATGTGACGCAGGAGCTTCCCGCCCTGATCGCCGAACATTTTCCGGCCGACATGAGCCGGCAGGGCATTTTCGGCCATTCCATGGGTGGCCACGGCGCGCTCACCATCGCCCTTAACAATCCCGATCGCTACAAAAGCTGCTCCGCCTTCGCCCCCATTGTGGAACCGTCCACGGCGGGCTGGTCCAAACCTGCTTTCGAGAAATATCTAGGCAAGGACGAGGCCGCATGGCGCGCCCACGATGCCTGTGCGCTGGTAAAGGAAGGGGCCCGCTTTCCTGAATTCCTGATCGATCAGGGCAGCGCCGACGGGTTTCTCGATGAGGGTCTGCGCCCTTGGCTGTTCGAGGACGCCTGCAAGAATGCCGGCCTGCCGCTGACACTGAACATGCGCGACGGCTACGACCATTCCTACTTCTTCATTTCCACATTCATGGACGATCATCTGGCATGGCATGCCGAAAGGCTTGCGTGAAGAAGGTCAGAGATTGAATCCGAAAATCCACATAACTACCTAAAAATAGAACAATATTTCTCCTTCAAAATAAGGCGGCGTGCCCGATGGGGATGCCGCCTTTGCCATTACCGGGGTTCGGACCAGGGCCCGGCGACACCCGCCTTCCTGCATAGAAGCGGGATAACGTCCCGCCATAACGATCCGGCAGGTGACAAAGCAGGGCGTCTCGGCTAGTTTCCGGATTGTCCAGGGCTTCGGCCCTGCCGGCCAGCGGGAGAGAGTCCAACCGGAATTCCGGAAGGGCCGCCGAAGGGGAAATCGCCCGAAATCTCTCAGGCAAAAGAACCGTCGGCCGGTTAAGACACTCTGGAAAGTCGGGGCTTGCCCCCGCGCCGAAGGTGTAAGCGCAGTTGGGAACCGAATTCCGGAACCGGAACTGCGCGAGTCTCTCAGGCTTCCGACAGAGGGGCGCGAACATGCCGCTTGCCGCGGCGTGATTGTGCAACTTCGGAGGACTGATGAGCGAGAACACCGCCTCTCCCAAACATTTGCCGCTTGAGGCATTGCATGAAGAAGCCGGCGCGCGCTTCGGCGCTTTCGCAGGCTGGCGCATGCCGCTGACCTATCCGGCCGGCGTGATGAAGGAACATCTTCACACGCGCGCCAGCGCCGGGCTTTTCGACATTTCCCACATGCAGCTCTTCGAGGTGCAGGGACCGGATGCGGCGCGCTTTCTGTCGCACGCCTGCCCACTCGATGCGGCGGGCCTCGGCGAGGGCCGCTCAAAATATACCGTGCTCCTCAATGACGAGGCCGGCATCATCGACGACCTGATCGTCACACGGCTCGGTGCGGAGCGGTTCATGGTGGTGGCCAATGCCGGCAATGCAGCGACCGACGAGGCCCATTTCAGGGCCATCGCGGAGGATTTCAATGTCTCCTTCGAGCCTCTCGAACGGGTTCTGCTTGCCCTTCAGGGGCCGGATGCCGAAGCTGTTCTGATCGCGGCGGGGCTCGACCTCAGCGATCTCGTCTTCATGAGCGGCACCGAGCCGAAGGATGGCTGGTTCGCCGCCCGCTCCGGCTATACGGGCGAGGACGGTTTCGAGGTGGCGTTGCCCGTCGATGAGGCGGAACGTTTCGCCCGCAAGCTCATCGCGGATGAGCGTGTTGAGTGGATCGGCCTTGCCGCACGCGACAGCCTCAGGCTCGAAGCCGGGCTTTGCCTGCACGGACAGGACCTCGACCAGACCACTGACCCGGCCAGCGCAGCCATCCTGTGGGCCATTCCCAAGGCAGTGCGCGAGGGCGGCGGCTTTGTCGGCGCACAGGCACTGGGTGCCATCCTTGCGAAGGGCGCCAACCAGAAACGCGTCGGGCTGAAGCCGGAGGGCCGCCAGCCGGTGCGCGCAGGCGCGCTCCTCGTCAACGAAGCCGGAGAAGCGGTTGGCCGCGTCACCTCCGGCGGGTTTGGCCCGAGCGTCGGCCATCCCGTCGCCATGGGATATGTCGACAAACAACTCTCCGAACCCGGCACCCGTCTTTTCACCGAAGTGCGCGGCAATCGCATCGCGCTCGACGTCCATTCCCTTCCCTTCACGCCGCAGCGCTACCACAAAGGATAAATCGATGAGCAAGATCTATTTCACGCCTGACCACGAATGGATCAAGATCGAGGGCGGCGTCGCCACGGTCGGCATCACCGATTACGCGCAGGAGCAGCTTGGCGATCTGGTGTTTGTGGAACTGCCTGAAACCGGTGCGACACTTTCGAAGGGCGATACCGCTGTCGTGGTTGAATCCGTAAAGGCCGCCTCCGACGTCTATGCACCGGCCGATGGGGAGATCACCGCCGTCAACGACACGCTTTCCAGCGATCCCTCCCTCGTCAATTCCGCGCCCGCCGGCGATGGCTGGCTTTGGAAGATGACCCTTACGGATGAAAGCCAGCTCGAAGGTCTGATGGACGAAGCCGCCTATCAGGCTTCGCTCGGCTGAGGAAACACCATGCCCGTCAACACACTCCCTTTCGCCGCCCGCCACATCGGTCCGCGCGGCGATGAATCCAAAGCGATGCTCGCTGCGCTTGGTGTGCCCTCGCTCGAAACGCTCATCACGCAGGCCGTGCCGAAATCTATCCGGCTCGACCGCGCCCTCGATCTGCCGCCTGCGGCCAGCGAGGCAGAGGCGCTTGCCGAACTCGGCGCGGCCATGCGCCAGAACAAGGTCATGAAGAGCTTCATCGGCGCCGGCTTCCACGGCGTGGAGGTTCCGCCTGTTATCCAGCGCAACCTCTTCGAGAACCCTGCCTGGTATACGGCCTATACGCCCTATCAGTCCGAGATCAGCCAGGGCCGACTGGAAATGCTGTTTCATTTCCAGACGCTGGTGACGGAGCTCACCGGCCTGCCCGTCGCCTCCGCATCGCTGCTCGATGAGGGATCGGCGGTTGCCGAGGCTGTGGGGATCGCCTGGCGACATCACCGATCCAAGCGCAACCGGCTCGCCATTGCGGGCAGCCTGCACCCGCAGACGCTCGACGTGGTGACAACGCGCGGCGAGCCACTCGGTATCACCGTGGACGGAAGTGTTATCGACGACGACACGTTCGCGCTGATCGTGCCCTGGGCCGACACCTATGGCGTCTATGTCGATCATTCAGCGCTGATCGCCGAGGCCAAGGCGAAAGACGTCGTGGTCATCTTCGTGGCCGATCCACTCGGCCTCATCCTGAGCCGGACACCGGCTGAACTCGGCGCGGAGATCGCCGTCGGCTCCATGCAGCGCTTCGGCGTGCCGATGGGCTTCGGCGGCCCGCATGCCGCCTATTGCGCCGTGTCGGAACGGCTGACGCGCCTGATGCCCGGCCGGCTCGTCGGCCAGTCGACGGATGCGCATGGGCGTCCCGGCTATCGGCTGGCGCTCCAGACACGCGAGCAGCATATCCGCCGTGACAAGGCCACCTCCAACATCTGCACCGCGCAGGCGCTGCTTGCCAACATGGCTGCCGCCTACGCGATCTGGCACGGACCGGAAGGACTTGCAGAGATCGCAAGCCGCGTACACGGGCTTGCGGCGCGCTTCCATACGGGTCTCAAGGCAGCCGGGCTTTCGCTTGCAGGCGAAAGCATCTTCGACACCGTGACGGTCAGCGTTCCCGGCAAGGCCGCCGACATCGCCCGCAAGGCCGAAGACGGTGGACGGCTTCTCCGTCTCATCGATGGCGACAGGCTCGGCGTCAGCTTCGACGAGACCTCCGGCGAGGCCGATCTCGAAGCCCTGGCAGCGCTTTTCGGGGCAACCGTTCCGCAGGCAATCACACCTCTCGCGCCGGCTGCGGCACGCGGCAAGGGCTTTCTGACGCAGCCCGATTTCCATACCCATCGCTCCGAAACGGAGATGATGCGCTTCCTGCGCCGGCTGTCCGACAAGGATCTGGCGCTCGACCGCGCCATGATCCCGCTCGGCTCCTGCACAATGAAGCTCAACGCCGCCGCCGAGATGATGCCGGTGAGCTGGCCCGAAGTGGGCAATCTGCATCCCTTCGCGCCTGAGGCGCATACGGCCGGCTATCGCCGCATGATCGAGGATCTCGACCGCTGGCTTTCGGAGATCACCGGCTTCGACGGCGTTTCGTTGCAGCCCAATGCGGGCAGCCAGGGCGAATATGCCGGCCTGCTGGCGATCCGCCGTTACCACGCCTCACGCGGCGACAGCGGGCGTGACATATGCCTCATCCCCTCCTCCGCCCACGGTACCAATCCCGCTTCGGCGGCGATGGCCGGCATGCGGGTCGTGGTGGTGCGCTGCACGGAAAACGGCGATATCGACCAGGAGGATCTGAAGGCCAAGGCGCAGGAGCATTCGGAAAAGCTCGCCGCGCTGATGCTCACCTATCCCTCCACCCATGGCGTGTTCGAGGAAGGCGTGCGCGACATGTGCGCGATGATCCACGAGCATGGCGGGCAGGTCTATTTCGACGGGGCAAACCTCAACGCGCTGGTGGGCCTTGCCCGACCGGGCGATCTCGGCGCCGATGTCTGCCACATGAACCTGCACAAGACCTTCTGCATTCCCCATGGCGGCGGTGGGCCTGGTGTCGGGCCGATCGGCGTAAAGGCGCATCTGAAGCCTTTTGTGCCCGGTCACGTGGAACTCGGCAGCAGCCACGCCGTGGCAGCCGCTCCCTTCGGCAGCGCATCGATCCTGCCCATCACATGGATGTATATCCGCATGATGGGCGGCAGCGGACTGAAGCTTGCGACCGAAATGGCAATCCTCAACGCCAATTACATCGCGCATCGCCTGAAGGAGCATTATCCGGTACTCTACAAGGGGCGCAACGACCGCGTGGCGCATGAATGCATCCTCGACACGCGTGTGTTGAAGGATAGCGCGGGCGTCAGCGTCGAGGACATCGCCAAGCGTCTGATCGACTACGGGTTCCACGCCCCGACCATGAGTTGGCCGGTGGCCGGAACGCTGATGGTAGAGCCGACGGAATCCGAACCCAAGCAGGAGCTCGACCGCTTCTGCGAGGCGATGATCTCGATTGCCGGCGAGGCTGCGCGCATTGCAGGCGGCGAATGGGCGGAGAACGACAATCCGCTCGCCAACGCGCCCCACACCGCCGCCGAACTCATGGCGGACGACTGGGCGCATCCCTATAGCCGGGCGCAGGCCGCCTTCCCCGCCGGATCGCTGGATTCGGCGTCGAAATACTGGCCGCCCGTTTCGCGCATCGACAATGTGGCGGGCGACCGCAATCTGGTCTGCGCCTGCCCACCTATCGAGGCGCTGGCAAGCTGACGCTTCCGGCGGAGCCTTCCGGGGCTCCGCCGACCTTTTCGGCTTTTGTTTTCCACCGTCTTTCGGCCTGCCCATTGCAGCGGCTTCCAGGTTTCTGTTAAACCCCGTTCACACGCACCGAACGGAACCGGAACGCCCTTCGCTTTGCCTTGGAATCCATGGCAAACTGCGCTGTGATTCGCGGGACAGGAAGCCACACGCCCTATGGACGACAATAACGATCTCTTTGCCGGACTGACCGGTGCCGCGCCTGCTGCCCCGTCGGCCGCTCCACAAGAACGCGCCAAGACGCCTGAGCCTGCAGCCGAGCGCAAGCCGGCACCGCGGCCCGTGCCCGCCGCCTCGTCCAGTGACGGCTATAGTGCAGCCGACATCGAGGTTCTGGAAGGGTTGGAGCCTGTCCGCCGACGGCCAGGCATGTATATCGGCGGCACGGACGACAAGGCCCTGCATCATCTCTTCGCCGAGGTCATCGACAACTCGATGGACGAGGCCGTGGCCGGCCACGCGACCTTCATCGAGGTGGAGCTCGATGCTGAGGGTTTCCTGTCGGTGACCGACAATGGACGCGGCATCCCCGTGGACCCGCATCCCAAGTTCAAGGACAAGTCGGCGCTCGAAGTCATCATGACGACGCTGCATGCCGGCGGCAAATTCGATTCCAAGGTCTATGAGACCTCGGGTGGCCTGCACGGTGTCGGCGTTTCCGTTGTGAACGCGCTCTCGGAGCTTCTCGAAGTGGAGGTGGCACGCAATCGCCAGCTCTTCCGCCAAACCTTTTCGCGCGGCATTCCGCAGGGCGGGCTGGAGAAGCTCGGCGAGGTTCACAACCGGCGTGGTACGCGCGTGCGCTTCAGGCCCGACCCGGAAATCTTCGGCAAGGATGCGAAGTTCGAGCCGGAACGGCTCTATCGCATGGCGCGCTCGAAGGCCTATCTCTTCGGCGGTGTCGAAATCCGCTGGTCCTGCGCGCCCTCATTGCTTGGCGAAAAGGCAAAGACGCCCGAAAAAGCCACCTTCCACTTCCCCGGCGGTCTGAAGGACTTTCTGTCCGCCTCGCTCGAAGGCGAATTCCAGGTCACCAAGGAAATCTTCTCCGGCCGCAGCGAGAAGAATTCCGGCCACGGTGCGGTGGAATGGGCAATCACCTGGTATGGCGGCGACGCCATGCTGAACTCCTATTGTAACACGGTGCCGACACCCGAAGGCGGAACGCATGAATCGGGCTTCCGCAACGCGCTGCTGCGCGGCTTACGCGGCTATGCGGAACTCACCGGCAACAAGCGCGCCTCCATCATCACCTCCGAGGATGTGATGATCTCGGGCGCCGGCATGCTGTCGGTCTTCATCCGCGAGCCGGAATTCGTCGGCCAGACCAAGGACAAGCTGGCGACGGCGGCGGCGACCCGTATCGTCGAGAACGCCGTGCGCGATCCGTTCGACCATTGGCTCGCCGACAACCCGCAGGAAGCCTCGAAGCTGCTCGACTGGGTGGTGGCGCGCGCCGACGAGCGGTTGCGCCGCCGTCAGGAGCGCGAGGTCAGCCGCAAATCCGCCGTGCGCAAGCTGCGCCTGCCGGGCAAGCTTGCCGATTGCACCATGGGTGCGGCCGCCGGGGCGGAAATCTTCATCGTCGAGGGCGATTCGGCCGGTGGCTCCGCCAAGCAGGCGCGCGACCGCACCAGCCAGGCCGTTCTGCCGCTGCGCGGCAAAATCCTGAACGTGGCCAGCGCCGGAACCGGAAAGCTCGCCGCCAATCAGCAGATTTCCGATCTGGTTCAGGCGCTGGGGTGCGGCACACGGACGAAGTATCGCGAGGACGACCTGCGTTACGACCGGGTCATCATCATGACCGACGCTGACGTGGATGGCGCGCATATCGCATCGCTGCTCATCACCTTCTTCTATCAGGAGATGCCGCAACTCATCGAGAACGGCCATCTCTTCATGGCCGTGCCTCCGCTCTACCGCATTAGCCAAGGCGGCAAGACCATGTATGCGCGCGACGATGCCCATAAGGACGAATTGCTCGCTACCGAATTCACCGGGCGTGGCAAGGTCGAGATCGGCCGCTTCAAGGGCCTCGGCGAGATGATGGCGGCACAGCTCAAGGAAACGACCATGGACCGGAGGAAGCGCACGCTCCTGCGCGTCTCCGTGATCGACGGTCAGGATGCCACCAAGGACGCCATCGACGCCCTGATGGGGACCAAGCCCGAAGCCCGCTTCCGTTTCATCCAGGACAATGCGGAATTCGCCGACGAGCTGGACATCTGAGCGGTCGTGCGGCGTTCCGCCCTCATGGTGAGCTTATCGAACTGCGAGGGCGCCTGACGCCAGCTCTCGCTACAGAGAGCGTATCGAAATCAGGCGGCAGCAATAGCCTGTGCCTGGATACGAGCGTTCTCTCGTAAAACTTCCAGGTGAATGGTGCGCAGGAGACCGGCCAGTTCGGCAGATTCGGGCTGCGGGTCTGTCCCTCCAATGGCCGACAGCATCAGCCAGGAAACTTCCTGCGGGCCGGCAATGCGTTTGCCGCATGCCACGTCGCGCCACAAATCGAGCGCGCGCAATACCGGCGTATGCGTTTCGCGCGCCAGACCGGCTTTCTGCAGGAGAGCGGAAATCGCGACATCGCGCCCATTGGACAGCAGGGCGCGAACGCGCGCTTCCGGCTGGCCGGCCAGTGCCACCAGAACCGTGCCGAAGAAATCGATCTTTCCATGGGCGACAAGGCGGATCACGAAACCGGTGGAAAGCTCGCCGCTCAGGCGCAAATGCTCGACCAGAGCTTCATATTCATTCTGCTCGACACTATCGATCAGGGTAAGCGAAGCACGCACGCAAGCCTCGCGTGTGAGCTTTTCCGCCCGAACCTGACCGACCAGAGCCTTGACGAAAGGCGCGTCGCGCAACGCCTCGCCAAGATGGACAAGAAGCTTGTGGCGGCAATCGGATGGAAGACGTGGGTCGGCAAACAGCGCCTCGCGCAGCCGCGCGTCGGAGCCGAAACGCTCGATCAGGCGGCGAAAACTCAGGCTGGCGATATCCGCGCCCGAATTGTCGGCCAGGACGAGGCAGGCCTCCAGAGCGCCGACCTCGGCAATCGCCGCGGCCACCCCCATGGAAA
Organism: Nitratireductor indicus C115; assembly: GCF_000300515.1. Lineage (GTDB taxonomy): Bacteria > Pseudomonadota > Alphaproteobacteria > Rhizobiales > Rhizobiaceae > Nitratireductor > Nitratireductor indicus. The sequence continues at coordinate 72,560 of NZ_AMSI01000013.1, read as the reverse complement.
CGCGTGGACGACCGGCAATCAGGCATTGCGAGGCTTCCCGTCCTTCCGAAATGCACTCGATAAGGTCCGTATCGGAAAGAACCGGAGAACGGGCAAGCACGGGGCCTGCGACGTCCGGCTGATCGGCGGCAAGCGCTGCCACCACCTGCACCGGCGCATGGCGGCTCATCGAGACTGCCTCGGCAAGGGCTGCCCGCACCTTCGAGGAAGGATCGTCGAGCAAAGCCGTCATGGCGGCTTCGGCCGCGTAGCGCTCTTCAAAGGCAAGTTTTCCGTCGAGATAGGCATGAGCCAGCGCCACCGCTGCCGCAGCCCGTTCGGCGACTTTCGCCGTCTCCATCCATTTCATGAAATGCTGAATCACTTTCACGCCGGTCAAGCTCCCGCCCCATTGCTTCGACCGTAACGTGAATTCGTATAGGAATCCTTTACCATAATCGCATGCTTGCGGGCGTCCCGGCGCACGCTTATCAAGGGCAGGTTGAAATGGAGGAGAGGAATGGCCGGTCTTTATCTCGAGGAGTTTCAGCCAGGGCAGGTTTTCCAGCATCCGCTGCGCAAGACCGTGACAGAGAGCGACAACATGCTTTTCTCCGTCATGACACTGAACCCTCAGCCCCTGCATATCGATTTCGACTTCGCGGCAAAGAGCGAATGGGGGAAGCCGCTCGTCAATTCGCTGTTCACGCTTGGCCTCATGATCGGTATTTCCGTGCATGACACGACGCTCGGCACCACCGTTGCCAATCTTGGCATGACCGATACCAGCTTTCCCCATCCGGTCTTTCACGGCGACACGATCCGCGTTGAAACGGAGGTGAAATCCGTGCGCGCGTCCAAATCGAAACCCGATCGCGGCATCGTGGAATTCGAGCATCGCGCCTACAATCAGGACGACCAGCTTGTGGCGCGCTGCCTGCGTCAGGCCATGCTCCAGAAGAAGCCGGCCTGATCATGCGCTCGCTTCTCTTCGTACCGGCCGATTCCGAACGCAAGCTCGACAAGGCGCTCACCGCGGAGGCGGATGTGCTCATCCTCGATCTGGAAGATTCCGTTGGCCTTGAGCGGAAGGACGATGGCCGGCGGATCGCTGGCCGGTTCCTGACAGAAGCGCGCGGCCGCACGGGCGCGAAGCTCTATATCCGTGTCAACGATCTTTCCACCGGCATGACCGATACGGACCTTGGCGCGATCATGGCCGGCAGGCCCGACGGCATCATGCTGCCCAAAGCCGAAGGCGGCGACGATGTGGCGTGCCTGGCGGCAAGCCTTCGGGTGCATGAAGCCGAAAACGATATCGCGGACGGGTCCACCCGCATCCTGCCCATCATCACCGAAACGGCCATGGGCGTTCTGAATGCTGCGAGCTATCGCGGTTCGAGCGAACGCCTCGCCGGGCTGACATGGGGGGCGGAAGATCTTTCGGCTCATATCGGAGCCCTCTCGGCCCGCGACAGCGAAGGGCGCTACACCGACCTCTTTCGCCTTGCCCGCAGCACCACCCTGCTTGCGGCAGCGGCAGCCGGCGTTCCAGCCGTCGACACGGTCTTTCCGAATTTCTCGGACATGGACGCTTTCGCACGAGACTGCGCAGATGCCGTGCGCGACGGGTTCGTCGCCCGCATGGCAATCCACCCGGCACAGGTTCCCGTCATCAACCGGGCCTTTACGCCCAGCGACGCGGAGTTGGAAAAGGCGCGCGCCGTGGTGAAGGCGTTCGCGGAGGCCGGCAACGCCGGCGTCGTCAATATCGGCGGCCGCATGTATGACCGCCCTCACCTTGCCCTTGCCGAGCGCGTGCTTGCCCGCGCCAGCTCATAGCCGGCGACAAGAAGCTGGAGCGCCCGGAACGCCAAGGGCACTCTATTCGACCTCGATATGGAAAACGGACCAGACCCAGCTCTTTTCCTCCGATTCAGGAGCCTTCTTGCCACCCGTATCATAGGTGAGCCAGAGCGGGCCGAAACCGCCAATGCCGAGCGGCTTTCCATTAACGCTCATTGCCAAGACCCAGTCATGCGCGCCGAGTTTTTCAGGATCGAGCGTGAGGCCGAAGCCATCGAGGGCGTAAAGCGTGACCTGCTTTCCGCTGGCGCCCGCAGCGGCCAGCACATCCTTTAGAAGCGGCCCCTTCATCTCAAGGGTTTCCGCCGGCCAGTCACCGACATCGGCGGCCACCGAAATCGATTGCTGAGGTAGCCCGGCCAGAGTCGCCCAGTCAAATTCGAAGGCCTTGTCGAAGCTCTTGTCGTGGAAATTCAGAAAGCCGTCATAGAAGGGGTCGAAGGCACCGCGATTGGTTTTCTCGACTGCACCGCTGACGGTCAACATCGTGCCCTGCGCAAAAACGGGCATGCATAAGGTGATCGCCCAGAGAATGAGCGCTGAAACCAGGATGAAATGCCTGCGCATGGTCGCCTCCGAAGAAATGGAATGGCTGACACTTGCACCGGCAAAGGCAACGGGCAAGGCGATATATGAGAAAAAGCGCAGATATTCCCAGTCTCGTTCAACACCGGCGATGCCTGCACTCACCGCCGGTTATCCGGACAATCAGGCGATCCGGCCGCGGGCCACCGCCTCAGCGCTTTTCCCAGCGCGGCCGGCGCATCTGGAAAACCTCGGTCACTGCGGAATAATCCATATACCCAAGGCGCGAGAGATTGCCTGCCGCAACCACATCGAAGAGCCCGTCGCGCATCACGCTTTCATCCATATGCACACCGACGACCTCCCCCGTGACAAGAATGACACCGGAAGACTTTCCGCCGAGTCCGAGCGGGCGGGTCACGTCGGTCACCTTGCATTCAAGGGCGGCATGCGATTCGGCGACGCGTGGCGGCGCCACGATCCTCGATGGCGCTTCCGTCAGCCCCGCATGCGCAAATTCACTGACGCCGCGCGGCGCATCGATCGACGTGGCATTGAGCCGCTCCGCCAGGTCCATGCTCGCCAGATTGACGACAAACTCTCCGGTTTCCTCGGCGAAGGTGGCACTGTCCTTTGCCCCTTCGGAGGAAAAGATGACCAGATGCGGGTTGGACGAGATCGCGTTGAAAAAGGAATAGGGCGCGAGATTGACAGCCCCATCCCTGCTCACTGTGGAAATCCATCCAATGGGGCGCGGTGAAACAATGGCCTTGAAGGGGTCATGCGGCAGGCCGTGGCCCTTTTCCGGTTCGTAAAACATCACACCTCCGAGGGACCTGCATATTCGAACAGGAGGGAAGCCGGATCCGGCCGCGGACGCTCGGGCGCTTCCGTATCCACCGTTCCGACATGGATGAAGCCGATAACCCTCTCCTCAGGCTTCAGGCCCAGGATACGGCGGCCCTCCGGATCGTCGGAATACCAGTTGGTGATGAGGTTCGTCCCATATCCCATGGCATTGGCTGCAATCATGAGGTTCATCGCAGCCATACCGCCGGAAAGCAGCATTTCCCATTGAGGGATGGTCGGGCTTTCCTTCGGAACCGAGACAACGCCGATGACAAGCGGCGCGCGGGAAAAGCGGGTGCGTTCCTTGTCGAGCCGTGCCTCGGGCAAGGACCCTTCACGTTCGACAGCCAGCCTTGCGAGAGCTTCACCGATCTCGTGGCGTTTGTCGCCGCGGTAAAGGATGAAGCGCCATGGCGCGAGCCGCCCGTGATCGGGAACCCGCGTGGCGACCTTCAAAAGGGTGGCAATCTCATCGTCGGATGGCGCCGGTTCCTTCATATCCTGGATGGGCGCCGACTTGCGCGCCAGCATGAATTCGAGCACGGAAGAATGCACTGTCTTCTCCTGATCTTCGTGGCCGGAGCATCCTGCCGGGACGCAGCCGCCCGCACGGAAAGCATGTTCCGGATTGAAACGATATAGAGTGGCCCTTGTGCACGCGAAAGGGCGCACGGCGCTCTGGAGATCGCATAAACGCCTTGAAATTGCCACCGGCTTGGGCTTCAAGTCGATCATGCGCCGTATTCAACGGGCGATGTTCGCCCTCTCCGTCATTGCCGGTTCGCCTTTTCTGGTCGCTCAGGCTGGCGCTCAGGGAAATTCGTCGTCCGGTATCGACAATCTGCGCCTTCCAAACCTCAACAATTACGCGCCGACCGATTCGGGACGGCCGCTTGCGGCCGGCGAAGGCGGACAGATAACGCTCGCCGCTCATCTCACCGACGAGAGCGCGGAAATTCCGCGCGGCGTGATCTGGCGCGTCTTCGGCACCGAAACCGGCCCTGACGAGAAGCTGCCTCTGGTGGCCACCGCCCGTGGCGGGACCGGCGTTTTCCAACTCGCGCCGGGCAGCTATCTCGTGCATGCCGCCTATGGGCGCGCAGGCGTTACCAAGCGCATCACCGTTGGAAGAGACCCGCTGCGCGAAGACCTCGTTCTGGATGCCGGCGGCCTGAAGCTCGATGCGCGTCTTTCGGGGGGCGTGCGTATCCCTTCTGGGCAGTTGCGCTTCGCCATTTATGAGACCAGTGCCGAAACGGCGAGCGACGGTGCGCTGATCATTCCCGACGTTGAACCGGGCAGCATCGTGCGCCTCAATGCCGGCACCTATCACGTGGTGTCGAATTACGGCTCGGTGAATGCGGTGATCCGCTCGGATATCCGTGTCGAGGCCGGCAAGCTGACAGAGGCGACCGTGGAACACCGTGCCGCCAATCTGACGCTCAAGCTGGTGCGCGAACGCGGCGGTGAAGCGATTGCCGATACGGCCTGGTCGATCCTGACCGACACAGGCGAAATCGTTTATGAAACAGTCGGGGCCTATGCCTCGATGGTGCTTGCCGAAGGCTCCTACACCTTCATCGCGAAGAACCGCGACAGAATCTATCAGCGCGACTTCACCGTGGTGCCGGGCCGCAACCAGGACGTCGAACTTCTTCCGACGGATCTGCTCGACCAGAACAACCAGTTCCCGGACTGACACTTCCCATAAAAAAGGGCGTCCCGCTCACACGGGCCGCCCTCATCAGTTTCAATGGACGACATTCAACGACGGGCAGCGATGGCCCGGCGTTTCAGGTCTGGCGGGGTCGCCTCATCGGAGAGAGCCGCAACGACCTCGTCCAGCGTCATAGATGCCTGATCGCGGCTTCCAAGACGACGGATATTGACGGTGCCCTCCTCCGCCTCGCGGCGACCGCACACAAGAATGACCGGAACCTTGGCCAGCGAATGTTCGCGGACCTTGTAGTTGATCTTCTCGTTGCGCAGGTCCGTTTCAGCCTGCAGCCCCGCCTGCCGAAGACGCTCCGCAACCTTCACCGCATAGTCATCGGCATCCGAGGTGATCGTCGCCACGACCACTTGCACCGGCGCGAACCAGAGTGGGAAATGACCGGCGAAATTCTCGATCAGGATGCCGAGAAAGCGCTCCATGGAGCCGCAGATAGCGCGGTGGACCATGACCGGCTGCTTCTTTTCCGAATCCTGGTCGATATAGAAGGCACCGAACCGTTCGGGCAGATTGAAATCGATCTGCGTGGTGCCGCACTGCCATTCGCGGCCGATGGCATCCTTCAACACATAGTCGAATTTCGGGCCATAGAAGGCGCCGTCACCGGGATTGATGGCTGTCTTGATGCGGTTGTCGGATGCGGCGATCTTTTTCAGAACGCCCGCCATGATTTCTTCCGCGTGATCCCACAGCGCATCCGAACCGACGCGCTTTTCAGGGCGCGTGGAGAAGAACACAGTGATCTCCTCGAAGCCGAAATCGGCATAGGTGGAGAGGATCAAATCGTTGATCTTCAGGCATTCGGCGGCAAGCTGCTCTTCCATGCAGAAGATATGCGCGTCGTCCTGCGTGAAGCCGCGCACGCGCATCAGCCCGTGCAGCGCGCCCGACGGCTCATAGCGATGGACATTGCCGAACTCGGCAAGACGGATCGGCAGGTCGCGATAGGATTTCAGCCCGTGCTTGAATATCTGCACATGGCCCGGGCAGTTCATCGGCTTCAGGGCAAACGTGCGCTTGTCCTCGGCTTCCTCGTCGGCGCATTTCACCGCGAACATGTTTTCCTTGTACCAGCCCCAGTGACCGGAGGTCTCCCACAGGCTCTTGTCGAGCACCTGCGGAGCGTTCACCTCCTGATAGCCATCCGTTGCAAGCCTTCTGCGCATGTAGCTCACAAGGTTCTGGAATATGCGCCAGCCCTTGGCGTGCCAGAACACGACGCCCGGTCCCTCCTCCTGGAAATGGAACAGGTCCATCTCGCGGCCTAGGCGGCGGTGATCGCGTTTCTCGGCCTCCTCCAGCATGTGGAGATAGGCATCGAGCTGCTCCTGCGTCTGCCACGCGGTGCCGTAAATACGGGTCAGCATCGGGTTGTTGGCGTCGCCGCGCCAATAGGCGCCGGCCACCTTCATCAGCTTGAAGGCCTTGCCCACCTGCCCCGTGGAGGCCATGTGCGGGCCGCGGCAGAGGTCGAACCAGTCGCCCTGGGAATAAATCTTGAGGTCCTGATCCTCCGGGATGGCATCGATCAGCTCGACCTTGTAGTTTTCACCCTTGTCGGAAAAGACCTTCTTCGCCTTGTCGCGCGACCAGACTTCCTTGGTGAAGGGTTTGTTGCGCTCGATGATCTCGCGCATCTTTTTCTCGATGACCGGGAAGTCCTCGGGCGTGAAGGGTTCGTTGCGCGCAAAGTCGTAGTAAAAGCCGTTTTCGATCACGGGACCGATGGTGACCTGGGTGCCGGGCCAAAGCTCCTGCACGGCCTCGGCCAACACATGGGCAGCGTCATGGCGGATGAGCTCAAGCGCGCGGGGATCCTCTCGCGTCACGATCTCGATGTCGCCCGACATGCCAACGGGATCGGAAAGATCACGCACCGTACCGTTTATCGCATAGGCGACCGACTTCTTGGCCAGCGACTTGGAAATGCCACTTGCAATATCAGCGCCGGTCGTCGCCGCGTCGTATTCGCGGACGGAACCATCGGGAAATTTGAGGGAAACGGCTTCTGCCATAAGACTTCTCCTTATCCAGTCCCGCCAACGAGCGCGGGTGGTTGGGCATGTTGTGGTTTGAAGGGTCGAAATAAGCGTTTCGCCAGAGCGCGTAAAGAGCAAACCGCGTCCTTGGCAGACCGCGTGCCGGAGAATGCCTGTTTCAACTGGCCAGCCAGTAGGCCTGCGCGTCCTGCGGCATGCGCCCGAGGACACGCCGAAGGGTCGCTTCTCCGATTTCGGCGCGCAAGATTTCGGCAACGTCGTCGATGGCGCTGTCCGGTGCGATGTTATGAGGTTCACGCACCGCCTTCACCTCTTCAAGAAGCGTTTGACGATCCGGGAATGCGATAGGTTTGTGTTCCGCGCCCAACCCTTCCAGAAAGGTTACGCGCAGCAAAGGCGGCAGGATTTCCGCAAAGACCAGAACATCGCGCAGTGCGAGATGGCTGCGAAACACATGAAGAACCGCTCGCGTCACCGCATAGGACTGGTTGTTGGTGGCCAGCATGGCGCGTTCCTTGACCGATCCCAGAAACCGGCGAAAATCGCGACTGGCATAGAGATAGTCCATGGGAACGGTCATTCGTGGCCGCCCTTCTGCCTCGACAAGGGCCAGTAGCGCCAGGGTGTCCACCATTTAAGCCGCTCGTCGAGCGTGTCGGGCACCGGATCCACCCCATGCGTTCCGCCCGGCCCGCAACGCACAACGCGGAAAAGCCCCATCCAGCCGCCCGCCCAAAGACCATGGCGGGCAATCGCCTCATAGGCATATTCCGAACAGGTGGGGAAATGACGACACGAATTTCCGATGAAACCGGAAAGCGTGAGCTGGTAGAGCCGAACGAAAGCCGTACCGAAAATGCGCCCCGGCGTCTTCGGCCACGGTCCGCGCCAATTGCGGCTGGTCGGAGCGCCGGCCATCGTCAGGCCGCAGCGTCCGCGCGCGCCTTCTCGATCTGCCCGATGGCGTCGACCACCGCATCGAATGTCAGGAGTGTGGAGGCGTGGCGCGCCTTGTAGCCGCGAACGGGCTCCAGATATTTCAGGTCATCGAAACGCCCCTGCGGCGGAGGACCTTCCTCCTTCAGCATGGCGTACATCTGATCGCGCACATGGCGCAATTCGTCGGCGGTTGCGCCCACCACATGGGCCGCCATGATGGATGAGGATGCCTGTCCCAGGGCGCAGGCCTTCACCTCATGAGCAAAATCGGTGACGGTATCACCCTCCATCTTGAGGTCGACCAGCACGGTCGAGCCGCAAAGCTTGGAATGTGCCTTGGCACTTGCATCCGGGGCAGAAAGCCGACCGATACGGCCGATATTGCCCGCAAAGCCGAGAATTTTCGCGTTGTAGACGTCGTCCAGCATAGTTTTCTTCGAATTGGCCGGTCAAAGTGTCAGGATATTGCTTCCCGGTCTTTCTTTCGCTCACTTCCAGCATATATAATGAGCACCATGGGTCCGCGACAAGGGATGTATTTTCCCAGGACCCCGGTTAAGTGCACGCCGCTTTCGGGCCGGGCTGAGATATTTCTCCCAAACCCGCTGGATAAGGCCGTGAACCGTTCAACTCGTCCCTGCGTAGACAGGGACTACGGGAGACGCCTTCTATGGATGCTGTTATCAAGAATTTTCCGCCTCACACCGACAAGGGTGGCAAGGATGCGGAGAGTAAATCCTTCATGGACAAACCTTTTACCGACCGCCCATCCCAGGAAGAGGTCGAAGCCGCCGTTCGCACTCTTTTGCGCTGGACCGGTGACGACATTTCCCGCGAGGGGCTGATCGAGACGCCCCAGCGGGTGGCCAAGGCCTATCGCGAGATGTTTTCGGGCTATGACCAATGCCCGGCGGAAGAACTCGGGCGCACCTTCGAGGAGGTGCAGGGCTATAACGACATGGTCCTGATCAAGGACATCTCGTTCCATTCGCACTGCGAGCATCACATGGTGCCGATCATCGGCAAGGCTCATGTCGCCTATCTGCCCGATGGCAAGGTGGTCGGCCTGTCGAAGATCGCCCGCGTCGTCGACATCTTCGCGCGCCGCCTGCAAACCCAGGAATCCATGACCGCGCAGATTGCCGGCGTGATCCAGGAAGTCCTGCAGCCGCGCGGCGTTGCCGTTCTCATCGAGGCGGAACATATGTGCATGGCCATGCGCGGCATCCGCAAGCAGGGGTCGACCACGCTTACCACCACATTTACCGGTGCCTACAAGCAGGACCTGCAGGAGCAGGCGCGCTTCATGACCATGCTGCGCGACATACGGAACTAGGGCGCAAATGACGGAAATCACCTTTCCCCCCGCCCCTGCGGAGAAAGTCGCGCTTGAGGAAGGCACGGCTTTTTCGCCCCGTTTCGACGCAAATGGTCTTGTTACGGCCGTTGTCACGGATGCGGAGAGCGGCGCGCTCCTGATGGTCGCGCACATGAACGCCGAGGCCCTTGCGACGACACTGGAAACAGGCATTGCACATTACTGGTCACGCTCGCGCGGCAAGCTCTGGAAAAAGGGCGAAACCTCGGGAAACGTGCAGCATATCGTGTCCATGGCGACGGATTGCGACCAGGATGCGGTGCACCTTGCGGTGACTGTCGTGGGCGATGGGGCAACCTGCCATACCGGGCGCAGCACTTGCTTTTATCGCAACATCAGCGTTCGGGATGGAAAGGCGGTTCTGGTCGATCTCGGCATGAAGCCGTTGTCGAGCGCAAACGGGTGAAATTGCCCCTCGTGAACCTTTCGGGCGCACGATGCGACAAATCTTCACCAATTTGACACTGTCCTCGGGCACCCTTATGTCCGGGGATTAGGAGACGGACATGCTCGACTGGGCATCTCTTCGCAAGAAACAGGGCGACCGGGACATCGAACCGATGCCTCCCGAGCCCGATTTACCGGAACCGGAACCGCAGGCTCCGCGCGGCATAGCGTTGGCGCTGGGTGGCGGTGCAGCCCGCGGCTGGGCCCATATCGGTGTTCTACGGGCAATCGAGGAAGCCAATATTCCCATCGGCATGATCGCGGGCACCTCCATCGGCGCGCTCGTTGGCGGTTGTTATCTTGCCGGCAAGCTCGACGAACTCGAGGAATTCGCCAGATCGCTCACAAAGCGACGTATTTTCGGGCTGCTCGATCTCAATCTGCGCGGCAGCGGGCTTTTCGGCGGCATGAAGCTGACGGCACGCATGCAGGAACATCTGGACGGCGTCACCTTCGACGATCTCGCCAAACCGTTCGTGTGCGTGGCCGCGGAAATGCGTACCGGTCATGAAATCTGGCTTTCAAGCGGCTCGCTCATCACGGCGATGCGTGCTTCCTATGCGCTTCCGGGCGTTTTCGAGCCCGTGCATTGCAATGGCCGGGTTCTGATGGACGGTGCGCTCGTCAATCCGGTGCCGGTCTCGGCCTGTCGTGCCCATGAGCAGCCGCTGGTCGTTGCTGTGAACCTTCACTACGACCTTTTCGGACGCGCGGCCGTCATCAAACACAATGCGGGCCTGCCGCAGCCCAGCGAGACGCGCACCAGAACCGACGGAGCCGCCGCAGGCGAGCAGCACGAACGCGAACAGCGGATCGGCATTACCGGCGTCATGGTCGAGGCCTTCAACATCATTCAGGACAGGATTTCGCGGGCGCGTATGGCGGGCGACCCGCCCGATCTTTCGCTTCAGCCCAAGCTTGGTCATCTCGGCCTGACGGAGTTCCACCGCGCCGACGAGGCCATCGCCATCGGCTATGAAACCACGCAGGCGCGGCTTCCTGAGCTCGAAAGGCTACTCACCTTCCTGCGATAGAGGCGTCCAGACATTGTGCACAACGCCCCTGCCAGCAAAGAGTGTCAGATAGGTCTTCGAACGAGAAGCCCCCTATCCTCTTTCAGGCCCCCGCCGCATCCTGAAGGCGCAACTGGACACGGCGATTGCCGTTCCAATGGTTGACGGCGAGCGTTCCGGCCGCATGCACGATAGCACCCCGGCTCTTGAAGAGGAAATTGCCGAGATCGGTCTCCGCGGCACGGAAGGCGATCCCTTCTAGGCGCGCGCCGGTCTGCGAGCGCAACTCGATACGGATATGACCATTGCCGACGATACGCGCATCGTTCAGCCGGTGACGCGGCAAGGCTACCACCGGCGTGGGATGGCCCGAGCCGTAGGGTCCGGCCTTTTCCAGCTCATCCAGCAAGGCAAGCCCCGCTCCGTCGGCAGAGAGCGCCGCATCGATCTTCAGGCTTTCGGCGTCGCGCAGGGATTTCACCGCAGTCGCGGCCCGGTCCTCGAAGAATGCGCGCAGAGCGCCGAGTTTCGCACGTTCCACCGTGATGCCCGCCGCCATGGCATGGCCACCTCCCTTGACCAGCAAGCCCTCGGACACCGCCTCGCGCACGAGCTTTCCGAGATCAAACCCGGGAATGGAGCGGCCCGAACCCGTGCCTTTGCCTGACGGGTCGAAGGCGATGGCGAAAGTCGGTCGGCGCGCATGATCCTTCAGCCGCGATGCGATCAGGCCGACAATACCCGGGTGCCAGCGTTCGCTGGCCGTTACCAGAACCGCCGGCCCCTCGCCTGAAAGAAGCTCGGCATCGGCCTCGGCCCGCGCTTCGGCAAGCATCACCGTCTCCATGTCCTGACGCTCGGTGTTCAGGCGATCCAGCGTTTCCGCAATGCTCGCGGCCTCTGCCGGATCGTTGGTCGCCAGAAGATTGCTGCCGAGAGCGGCATTGCCGATGCGGCCACCCGCATTGATGCGCGGGCCGATCAGAAAGCCGAAGTGATAGGGGTTCAGCGGTTCGCCGATGCGCGATACCCGTGCCAGCGCGGCAAGCCCCGGTGTCAGCATCTGGCGGGCCGCCAGAAGTCCCTTGACGACGAAGGCTCGGTTGACGCCGACCAGAGGTACCACATCGCAAACAGTCGCCAGAGCCACGAGATCGAGCATGGACAGAAGGTCGGGCGGGGTCTTGGTTGCGCCTTGCCGGCGCAGTTCCTTCACGGTCTGGACCAGCGCAAGGAACACAACGCCCGCCGCGCACAAATGCCCCTGCCCCGAAAGGTCGTCCTCCCGATTCGGATTGACGCTGGCAACAGCGGGTGGCAGCTCGCCTCCGACCTGATGGTGGTCGAGCACCACCACATCGGCACCCGCCGCATTCGCCGCGGCCACCGCCTCGACGCTGTTGACGCCGCAATCGACGGTGACAATGAGGCTCGCGCCGCGTTGCACGAGTTCACGCATGGCATCGGGGTTCGGGCCGTAACCTTCGAAGATACGGTCGGGAATGTAGATTTCCGCCTCGATGCCGTAATGGGCGAGAAACCGCTTCATCATCGCGGACGAAGCGGCGCCATCCACATCGTAATCGCCGAAGATCGCTACCCTCTCGCCACGCCGGATTGCCTCCGCCAGACGGGCGGCTGCGGCTTCCATGTCGGTGAGGCTTGCCGGATCGGGCAGAAGATCGCGGATGGTCGGCGCCAGAAAGCGCTCGGCATCGTCCTGCCCAACGCCCCGGCCAGCGAGCACGCGCGCGACGATATCGGGAATGCCGTGATTTTGGGCGATGGCAAGCGCGATGTTCTCGCCGCGCTGATCGAGGCGATGCTCCCACGCCAGCCCACGAGCCGAGTGCCGGATATCGAGAAAATACCGTTTGTCGCCAGTCGTCATCGCCGCCTAGGTTTCACAGGCGCGGAGCAAAGGCAAGCCGGGACGATGCGGTTTGCCTTGCCCGCAATATATGGACGACCGGGCGCCCTTTCTTCAGAACTTATCGAGGTCCTGATGGCGCGCGATGATTTCGCGGACGGTCTGCGAGGAAGAACGCATCACGATGGTGTGCGTGGAAATCTGCTCGCGACCGAACTTGACACCCGAAAGTAAATTGCCGTCCGTCACGCCCGTGGCAGCAAAGAGCACGTCGCCCTTGGCCATCTCGTCCATACGGTAGATCTTGTTGGGATCGGAAATACCCATCTTGGCAGCGCGGGCAACTTTCTCCTCGGTGTTGAGCTGCAGGCGACCCTGCATCTGACCGCCGATGCAGCGCAGCGCAGCAGCAGCAAGCACACCCTCGGGAGCACCGCCAATGCCAAGGTAAATGTCGATGCCCGTCTCGTCGGGATCAGTGGTGTGGATCACGCCGGCGACATCGCCATCGCCAATAAGGCGGATGGCAGCACCGGTGCCGCGCACTTCTTCGATCAGCCGGGCATGGCGCGGGCGGTCGAGAATGCAGGCGGTGATCTCGTTGACCGGCACGCCCTTCGCCTTGGCGAGCGCCTCGATGTTCTCGACGGCCGGAGCGTCGAGATCCACAACGCCTTCGGGATACCCCGGGCCAACGGCAATCTTCTCCATATAGACGTCAGGCGCATAAAGCAGGCTGCCGCGTTCGGCGATGGCGATCACGGCGAGCGAATTCGGCAGGTTCTTCGCGCAGATGGTCGTGCCTTCCAGCGGATCGAGCGCGATGTCGACTTCCGGCCCCTCGCCGACGCCCACTTCCTCGCCAATATACAGCATCGGCGCCTCGTCGCGCTCACCCTCGCCGATCACGACCGTGCCCTTGATGGGCAGGCGGTTCAACTCGGAGCGCATCGCATCGACGGCCACCTGATCGGCGGCCTTCTCGTCTCCGCGGCCGCGCAGCCTGGCCGCAGCCACCGCAGCGCGCTCCGTCACACGAACGAGTTCCAGCGTGAGAATGCGGTCGAGACCGGCCTGGTTGGCTTTCAGCATGAGTTTGATCCTGATGTTCCGGCGCTCCCTATGAGCTGCCGGCTTCTTCTTGCAAAGAGCGCGCTCAACGGCAAGGCCCTGCGCCTTCCGTCAAGAACATGAATCGATTGAATAAATGTGACAGGGTGAAAACCGAGCCATGCCAGCGGCGCAAAAAGAGCGATATCCCGCCCCCCGCGCCGCGGCATGATCGTATTCAGGCGGCCCGTTCGATGCGGATCACCTGAGGCTTATCGACCAGATGGCCGTCCTGCATCACGCCGTCCACGGCCTTGCGGACAGCCGCTTCCGTGGTTTCGTGCGTGACCAGGATGACGTTCTTCTGATCTTCCGACAGCCCCGCATCGGCACGCTGAACGATGGATTCAAGCGAAATGTCATTGCTGGCCATGCGTTTGGCAATGGCAGCGAAAACACCGGCACGGTCATGCACCGTCATGCGGATGAAGTAGCCGCCCTCATGGGCGCGCATGCGGGCTTTCTTGTAGGGGGTGAGCTTCTTTGCCGGGCGGCCGAACACCGGTCCGTGCTGAAAACCCGGACGGCTCTTGGCAATGTCGGCGATATCGCCGATCACCGCGGAAGCAGTGGCGTTGCCACCGGCTCCAGGGCCGGAAAGAAGCAGTTCGCCCAGAATATCGGTCTCGATCGCAACGGCATTGGTGACACCATGTACCTGCGCGATGACAGACTGGGTCGGCACCATGGTGGGGTGGACGCGCTGTTCCACGCCGCTGTCGGTGCGCTGGGCAACACCCAGAAGCTTGATGCGATAACCGAGTTCAGCGGCAGCCCGGATATCCGCCTGCGTGATGTTGGAGATGCCCTCCATATAGATGTCATCGGCCGAAATGCGGCAGCCGAAGGCAAGGCTCGTCAGAATGGAGAGCTTGTGGGCCGTATCGTGCCCCTCGATGTCGAAAGTCGGATCGGCTTCGGCATATCCAAGGCGCTGTGCTTCCGTCAGGCAGTCCTCGAAGGACAGACCCTCTGCTTCCATCCGCGTCAGAATGTAGTTGGCCGTACCGTTCATGATGCCGAAAACGCGCTCGACGGTATTGCCGGCAAGCGATTCGCGCATGGTCTTGATGACGGGAATACCGCCGGCGACCGCCGCCTCGTAGTTGAGGAGAATTCCCTTATCCTCGGCAATGGCAGCAAGCTCAACGCCGCGCTTGGACAAAAGCGCCTTGTTGGCCGTCACCACATGGCGGCCAGCATTCAGGGCCGCCTTGACCGCCTCAAAGGCAGGTCCGCTGTCGCCACCGATCAGTTCGACAAAAACGTCGATATCCGCGGTGCGGGCAAGGTCGACCGGATCGTCGAACCATTGCGCGCCGGCCAGGTCGATGCCGCGATCACGCGTTCGGTCACGCGCGGAGACGGCCGTCACCGTAATCGTGCGTCCGCATTGCCGGGTCAGTTCTGCTTCCTTCTCGGCCATGCAGCGCACAACGGACGCTCCAACGGTACCAAGACCCGCAATTCCAATACGCAACGCTTCGACCATCTCGCGGCGTGCTCCTTCTGGTAAATTAAGCTGTTTTCGGGTGTATCCGCTCAGCGACGCGCGCCGAGCGGAATGACGTTGTCGGCGCTTTCGGGCGCCTGAGACAGGAAGCGCTTGATATTGCGCGCAGCCTGGCGAACGCGGTGCTCATTCTCCACCAGCGCGATGCGCACATGATCGTCGCCGAACTCGCCGAATCCTATGCCCGGCGCAACCGCGACATCGGCCTTCTCGACCAGGAGCTTGGAGAACTCAAGCGAGCCCAGATGGCGGTAGGGTTCGGGGATCGGCGCCCAGGCGAACATGGTGGCGGGTGGTGCCGGAACGTCCCAGCCCGCGCGTGCAAAAGATTCCACCAGCACGTCGCGACGGCGATGATAGATCGAGCGCACTTCCTCAATCTCAGTTCCATCCGAGTTCAGCGCGGCGGTGGCAGCCACCTGGATCGGCGTGAATGCACCGTAATCGAGATAGGATTTCACCCGTGACAGCGCCGCGATCAGCCGCTCATTGCCCACTGCGAAGCCCATGCGCCAACCGGGCATGGAGAATGTCTTCGACATGGAGGTGAATTCCACCGTCACGTCCATTGCACCGGGCACTTCCAGGACGGAGGGCGGCGGCGTGCCGTCGAAATAAATCTCGGAATAGGCAAGGTCGGACAGGATGATCAGATCATGCTTTCGCGCAAAGGCAACGACATCCTTGTAGAAATCGACACTCGCGGTGAAGGCGGTCGGATTGGCCGGATAGTTGAGGATCAGGGCCAATGGCTTGGGCGTCGAATAGCGCACGGCGCGCTCGAGAGCGGGAAGGAAATTGTCGTCCGGCTCGGCCTGCATGGCGCGGATGACGCCGCCAGACATGATGAAACCGAAGGCATGGATCGGATAGGTCGGGTTCGGGCACAGAATCACGTCGCCGGGGGCGGTGATGGCCTGCGCCATATTGGCGAAACCTTCCTTCGAGCCGAGCGTGGCGACGACCTGAGTATCGGGGTCGAGCTTCACGCCGAAGCGACGGGCATAATAATTGGCCTGGGCGCGGCGCAGGCCAGGAATGCCGCGCGAGGATGAATAACGGTGGGTGCGCGGGTCGCGCACCACGTCACACAGCTTGTCGACGATGGCCTGCGGCGTCGGCAAATCCGGATTGCCCATGCCGAGATCGATGATATCGGCCCCGCGCGAGCGGGCGCTCGCCTTCAGGCGATTGACCTGCTCGAACACATAAGGCGGAAGCCGGCGGATTTTATGGAATTCTTCCATAGGGGTTCCTCAACACGCATGCGCACCTTGCGCCGGCTCTCCTTATACCCAAACCCCCGGGCGGTCGAGAGCAAGGCGCGCCACAAGGGCACAGGAAAATGGGCCCGGGAACCCGGCGCGGCGAGCTATTCGCTCTTTTCGATTTCCTCAAGCTGGCGCTGGGCGTGCGTTCTGGCCAATTCGCGAAGACGGCGGGTTTCGGCTGCCGTATCGACGGAGGGCGCGTTTGCATTGACGCTGTTGCGCGTGGCGGTCAGATCGCGCACGATCGAGCTTTTCTCTGCGTCGCTGATCGGATTTGCCGCCCTTGTGGGCGCCACGTTGAGATTTGGATATTCGCCCGTTTCTCGAGGCCCGCCACCTGAAGGCTGCGCGACCGGGTTGGCGGCGGTTTCCTGCGGGCGGGGTTGGGGAACCGGCGTTGCCGTCGCGCTGGTGGGAGCGATGTCGGCAAGATTCGTCGTCGTGCAACCTGAAAGGGCAGCAAGGGCCGCGCAAATCGCGGCAGCAGGAAAAAAGGCGCCTCGCCTCGTCAATTTCATATTCTCTTCCGATTCAAGTCGCTACGATGCATCATGAGAATGGGGAGCTTCCCGACAAACTATGTTAACAAGGCGTCAGTTGGAAGGCGCATATAAGTGCGGGCGCAAGTTATGGCTGAGCAGAAAGAACGCGATCGGCAAGAGGATGACCGCTCCAGCCCTTTGATCGACCAATACACCGCCAGGAATCCCGAGCAATTCGCGCGCAATCTGGCGCGCGCCATGGAAGAACTCGGCAAAGTGGCTGCCGCGTGGACCCAAGCCCGCGAAAAGGGCGAGGCAAGCGACGTCTCGGCAGCTCCCATCGCCGACATGATCAAGACCTTTTCACGTGTCAGCGAATATTGGCTCGGCGATCCTACACGAGCGCTGGAAGCACAGACGCGGCTCTTCGCCGAATTCATGGGCATCTGGGCAAACGCCATTCGCCGCATGAGCGAAGCCGGCATCCCCGACCATGCGGAGGCTCCGGCTTCCGACAAGCGTTTCCAAGACCCCGAATGGGGGCGCAACGCCTTCTTCAGTTTCCTCAAGCAGGCATATCTCGTCACCTCGCGATGGGCGCTCGACCTTGTGGAAGGCGCCGATGGCCTTGACCTGGCGACCCGGCACAAGGCCCGCTTCTACATGGAGCAGGTGAGCCAGGCGCTGTCACCCTCCAATTTCCTGCTCACCAATCCCGAGCTCTTCCGCGAGACGATGGCGAGCAATGGCGAGAATCTGGTGCGTGGCATGCGCATGCTCGCCGAGGACATCTCCGCCGGCAGGGGCGATATCAAACTGCGCCAATCGGATGCTTCCCAGTTCAAAGTCGGCGAGAACATTGCGGCCACACCCGGAAAGGTGATCGCACGCAACCGGCTGGTGGAGGTCCTGCAATACGCACCGGCGACCGAGAACGTGCTCAAGCGCCCTCTCCTGATCGTCCCGCCATGGATCAACAAATTCTACATTCTCGATCTCAACCCCAAAAGATCGTTCATCCGCTGGGCGGTGGAACAAGGTCACACGGTGTTCGTCATCTCCTGGGTGAACCCGGACGAGCGGCACGGCACTCTGGACTGGAGCGACTATTTTGAGGAAGGGATCCGCTTTGCTCTCAACGCTGTCGAAAAGGCGACCGGTGAAAAGCAGGTCAACGCCGTCGGCTATTGCGTCGGCGGAACCCTGCTTGCGGCCAGCCTGGCGCTGATGGCAGCGGAAGGCGACGAGCGCATAGCAACGGCGACCTTCCTCACCACGCAAGTGGACTTTACCTATGCAGGCGATCTCAAAGTGTTCGTCGATGAAGAACAGATCGCAGCCCTCGACAAGGTGATGCAGGGCAAAGGCTATCTCGACGCCAACCGGATGGCCACGGCCTTCAACATGCTGCGGGCCGGCGACCTGATCTGGCCTTATGTGGTGAACAATTATCTGCGCGGTAAGGCGCCACTTCCCTTCGATCTCCTTTACTGGAATTCCGATTCGACCCGGCTGGCCGCCGCAAACCACTCCTACTACCTGCGCAACTGCTATCTTGAGAACAACCTGTCGCACGGGCGTGCCGTACTTGGCGGCAAGAAGATCGACCTTGGCGCGATCACGATACCGATCTTCAATCTGGCGGCCCGCGAAGACCACATCGCCCCTGCAAAATCCGTGTTCCTCGGCAGCAGCTTCTTTAGCGGCCCGGTCGAATTCGTCCTGGCAGGATCAGGCCACATCGCAGGCGTGGTCAATCCGCCCGTCTCCAACAAATACCAGTTCTGGACCGGGGCGAAGCCTGCCGGCGAATTGGAAAGCTGGATCACGAACGCACAAGAAACCGGCGGTTCCTGGTGGCCCTATTGGCAGACATGGATCGAGAAACAGGACGGCGAACGCGTTGCCGCCCGTAAACCGGGTGGTAAGAAAAAGCCCCTAGGGGATGCACCCGGTGATTATGTCCGTATTCGTTCGTGAACGCCCACAGCATTGCCAACAGGGTTAACGGCGTATAGAAAATCAACACAATAGCCGGCATGCAGCATGTTTTGCATAAGCAACATGTTCTTGCCTCATTTGTTACCTAGCGGCATATTTCCGTTTCTCGCGAATAATTTGTTTTGCGTATTCGATTCGGAGGTGGGCTGAGCATGGCGCTGGAACGGTGTGTTCCCCGCCGCTCTGAACTGTCTTGTTGAGGGGGTTGGTTCTTGGCTTTCTGGCATCGCGGCACAGGTCGCGCGATCGAAGGGAGAGGTGTTGGCTGCGGCAGCGTTATCGCCGCACTCATGTCTGTCCTTCTCGCTTCCTGCTCCACCGCGTCCGACCCCACGGTTCAATTGGGGCTTGCTCCCGCCGGAGACCAGAGCGCCTCGACAACGCTCGCCAGCGCTTCCCTCGGAGAGGACACGCTCTCCTTTGCGGATGCTTCTGCCCCCACCCCGACTGCACGTCCTGGACAGGAAGATGCAGTCGCGGTAGCGGCAGCCGAGGGAACACCGCAGGCTTCCGAGGAGGCGCAGGGCGCCACTCAGACGGCGCAAGCCGAGCCCGAAGCCCCCGCGGCTGAGACCAATCAGGAAACGGCAAGCGCCGCCCCGGCCAAACCCCAAAACAAAGAAGAGGCACCGGTCCAGGCTGCAGCCGCCGAATTACCGGCCGAAGCCCCCCAGCAAAACGCTGAGGAAACCAGCCCCAAGAAACGCGATTTCCTCTCCGCATTCTTCTCCGGCCGCCAATCGAATGCAGCAGCGGCCGTCGAGAAAGCAGCGACGCCAGCCGCCCAACCCAAGCCGGCACAGCGAGGAGAAAAACCCAAGGTGGTTCTCACCGCGGCCACTTCGGACGCTCGACCGGTTCGCGCCAGCCTTGGCGATGCCCTGCCCGGCGTGCGGCAAGGCGAGAGCCTTTTCGAATTCACCCGAAAATCGGGTTCGGGCGATGCAGACGTCGATCTTTACGAGGACGAGCCGAGCTATCAGGTTGCTTCGGCGGCAGGCCTCGCGCGTCTGGCGCCCAATGGTCTTTTGAAGCAACGCGAAAGCGTCGATACCGCCTGCCTCAAGCCGGCTCTGGTGAGCGTTCTCAAGAAGATCGAACGCCATTACGGAAAGCGAATCATCGTCACTTCAGGCTATCGCAGTCCCAGCTACAATCAGCGTGTTCGCGGCGCGCGCAACTCGTTGCACATGTACTGCGCGGCTGCCGACATCCAGATCGATGGCGTGAGCAAATGGGAGCTGGCCAAGTTCGCGCGCTCCATGCCCGGCCGTGGCGGTGTTGGCACCTATTGCCACACGAATTCGGTGCATGTGGACGTCGGTCCGGAGCGCGACTGGAACTGGCGCTGCCGCCGCCGCAAATAATTCAAAAAAACGTATGCTACCATCACAAGATGGGTTGCCGGGAGCCGCGAAGCTCACTATAAGGCACCTCGTCTTGAGCGCGCCCATCGTCTAGCGGTTAGGACGCCGCCCTTTCACGGCGGAAACAGGGGTTCGATTCCCCTTGGGCGTACCAAGATATTTCTCTTTCCTCTTTCATGAATCGTTGTGCCAGCGTGTGGTGCCTGTCAGGCCACGCCGCCAATCGGCGGTCGCATGTTTGACCCCGCGCGAGCGACTGCTTAAGCACAGCCTTGGTTTCGAAGGCTTCCGGTGCCCTCTGCCGGACATCCGCCTCTCAGGCAAGCATGTGAATTTCCCATTTCCCCGCCATCAGCGTGTGTGGGCAGGACTATGGGCAGAGTTGAAAGCGACAGGGAATGGCCAGTGCCAAGGGCTTCGTGGAAGCCACACTCGATTCGTTCGCACGACATGCCCGCCTGATTCTCATTGCCGGGCTTCTGGTCGGCCTTTTCGTTCCCGGCGCAGCCCAGGCGGCCAAGCCGTGGATCGCCGAGATGATCGGGGCACTGCTTTTCATGGCAGCCCTTCGCGTCGGGCCAAGGCAGCTTCTGGGTGCCGTGCGCGATATCGGCCAATCGGCGGGTACGAGCCTGCTCCTGCAGCTTGCGCTGCCTCTTCTTCTCATTCTCATCTTCTATCTGGTGGATTGGCGCGGCGCCCTTCCCACCGCGCTTATTCTGATGGCCGCGGCTCCCCCCATTTCCGGCAGCCCGCATCTTGCGATCATGACCGGCAACGATCCCGCCCCTGCCTTGCGGGTCATGACGCTCGGCACCGCCTTGATGCCGCTCACCGTTGTTCCGGTG
Organism: Nitratireductor indicus C115; assembly: GCF_000300515.1. Classification (GTDB taxonomy): domain Bacteria; phylum Pseudomonadota; class Alphaproteobacteria; order Rhizobiales; family Rhizobiaceae; genus Nitratireductor; species Nitratireductor indicus. The sequence goes on along the minus strand of NZ_AMSI01000013.1, from coordinate 51,370 downwards.
TTCTGGTTCATGCCAGCGCTCGGTGATTCGAGCCTCATTCTTATGGCGGCAGGCCGGCTGCTTTCGGTGATCGCGGTGGCGGTGGCTGCGGCCTTCATCGTGAGAGGGTTCTTCCTGAAATCTCCCGGGCCTCGTGCTATTCGCTCCATGGACGGCATATCGGCCCTGCTGATGGGGATGATCGTCATCGGCCTCATGTCGGCAATGGGCGCAATGCTGTGGGTGGATCCGCTGCAGGTTCTGTTTCACCTTGCCGTCGCTTTTGCGGCCAATTTCCTGCTGCAGATCGCGGCCGCGCTGTTTCTGGAGAAAACCGGGCACCAGGCGCTGGCAGGCCCCCTCGGCATTGTTGCGGGAAACAGGAATATCAGCCTCTTCCTGACCGCCCTGCCCGCCACGATCACCGATCCACTTCTTCTCTACATCGGCTGCTATCAGGTTCCCATCTATCTGACCCCGATGCTTCTCGGCCGCTTCTATCGGAAGCGGGCACCGGCAGCGCAGCCACATAGCGCCTCTCCTGGCGAGGATTGAAGAAAGAATGCGCTTTTCCTCGCCTCTTGTCGAAGCAACGCTCCTGCGCCGCTACAAGCGGTTTCTGGCCGACGTCATATTGCCTGACGGAAGCGCAATCACCGTTTCCGTGCCGAACACCGGGTCGATGCTTGGACTTACGGCACCCGGTTCCCGGGTCTTTCTCTCCCATTCCGACGATCCCAAGCGAAAATACGCCTATCGTCTCGAAATCGTGGAAGCTGACGGCACCCTGGTCGGCATCAACACTGGCATGCCCAACCGCATCGCCGAAGAGGCAATACGCGCAGGGCTCGTGGGGGATCTGGCTGAATATGTTACCCTCAAGCGGGAGCAGCGGTATGGGGAGCGCTCGCGCATCGACCTGCTGCTTGAAGACCCCGAACGCAAAACCGTCTATGCCGAGGTCAAGAACGTCCATTTCATGCGCACTTACGGGCTTGCCGAGTTCCCCGACACTGCGACAGCACGCGGAACGCGGCATCTGCAGGAACTCGCCCGCATGTGCGCCGATGGGCACCGGGCAATCATGATCTATGTCATCCAGCGGGGAGATTGCGATCGCTTCAGGCTTTGCAAGGATCTCGACGCGCGCTATGCGGCAGCATTCCGCATTGCGTCGGATGCGGGGGTTGAAGCTTGCGCCATCAAGTGCCAAATCACTCCCGAAGCGATCATCGCCGATTGCACAATAGACATCCTGGCGTGAAAGCCTCACAATCGTTCACGCTCCCAACACAGACTGACAGCGAAGCCATGGTCACCTATCTCGAAGCCGACGCCGCCCCCTTGCGCAATACGGGACAGATCCGTCTTTACGACGAGGCCGGTTTCGAGGGCATGCGCAAGGCCTGCAACCTCACTGCACGCTGCCTTGACGAACTCGCTTCGATGGTTGAACCGGGCCTCACCACCAACGCCATCGACCGTTTCGTCTTCGAATTCGGCATGGACCATGGGGCGGTTCCGGCCACACTGAATTATCGCGGCTACACGAAATCCACCTGCACTTCGATCAATCATGTGGTCTGTCATGGCATTCCCGACGACAAGCCGCTGCGCGAGGGCGACATCGTCAATATCGACGTGACCTATATCGTCGACGGCTGGCATGGCGATTCGAGCCGCATGTATCCCGTCGGCACGATCAAGCGGGCCGCGGAACGTCTTCTGGAAGTCACGCATGATTGCCTCATGCTCGGGATCGAGGCCGTCAAACCCGGCGCACGCACCGGCGCCATCGGCGCAGCCATTCAGGCTTATGCGGAAGGTGAGCGCTGCTCCGTAGTTCGCGATTTCTGCGGCCATGGCGTGGGGCTTCTGTTTCACGACGCGCCCAATATCCTGCATTACGGCAGCGTGAACGAGGGCGTCGAAATGCGCCCCGGCATGATCTTCACCATCGAGCCGATGATCAATCTCGGCAAGCCGCATGTGAAAGTTCTCTCGGATGGCTGGACAGCCGTAACGCGCGACCGCTCGCTGTCGGCGCAATATGAGCACACGGTTGGCGTCACCGAAACCGGGTGTGAGATTTTCACGCTTTCCCTGGCGGGCCTCGACCGCCCCGGCCTGCCTCCGAAGATCTGACTGCAACCGAAAAGAGTTCCCCGAACATCTTTCCCTCCTTGAGGGAATTGCCCTACTATCCGCATGGGCGGCATGGAGCGGTGGTCGTTTCAGGGAAACGCTGATCCGCTTGATCTCCCTGTTCTTCCGCATTCGTGCGGGCGTCAAATGGTTCCATCTGGAGTGCAAACGCGCCGGGCGGGACATCATTTTCGGGTGGGGTACGGATGCGCAACGACGATATGGGTGGCGAAGATGAGCGCGGGTTCTTCGCAGAGGGGCCGATCAAGCCCCCTGCGGAAACGACCGAACCAGCCATAGACAAACCGCATTATCACGGGCACCGGGAGCGGCTGCGGCAACGCTTTGCCGAGGCCGGCAGCGATGCGCTTTCAGATTATGAGCTTCTGGAGCTCTTTCTCTTCCGTTCCATTCCGCGCGCGGACACCAAAGGGCCGGCAAAAGCCCTTCTCAAGCGCTTCGGTTCGCTGGCCGGTGTGATCGGCGCGCCGAGCCAGCGCCTTTGCGAAGAGCCGGGTATCGGAGAAGCGGCCGCGCGCGATCTCAAACTCGCCGGCGCCCTCGCCCGGCGTATGCTGAAAAGCGAGTTCATGGGACGGCAGGTCCTGGCATCCTGGTCGAAGGTCATCGACTATTGCCATGCGGCCATGGCTTATGAACCGCGCGAGCAGTTTCGCATCCTGTTTCTGGACAAGAAGAACCGGCTGATCGCCGACGAGGTGCAGCAAACGGGAACTGTGGATCACACGCCGGTCTATCCGAGGGAAATCGTGCGGCGGGCGCTCGAACTCTCAGCGAGCGCGGTCATTCTCGTGCACAACCATCCCTCGGGCGATCCCACTCCCTCGCAGGCGGATATCCAGATGACGAAGACCGTCGTGGAAACGGCTGAGCCGCTCGGCATCACGGTGCACGATCACATCATCATCGGCGCGAGCGGCCATGTCAGTTTTCGCGGCACGCATCTGATCTAGCTTTCGCCGCCACACGCGGCATCGGGGAAATCGGCCCGATCACGGAAGAAGAACTGGGACGAGTGTCACTATACGATTGGTCATTGCGCTCGACCGGCCGTGCTCAATCTCGCAGCAGTGGCGTCATGCATGGTTCGATGCAACACGTGCCTGATCACGACACTTTGCGGCCTGACAGAACACCGGCAACCGCATAGATACAAAAACAAGATTTGGAATGGCCCGAAACAGAACCGGCTGACTACCCAAGCCGGCCTTAAAGAAAAAGGCCGCCCTGAGGCGGCCTTTCCTGATTGGGGTCGGAAACGGGCCTACTCGCCCTCTTCCTTCTTCTTGGCGGCGGCCTTCTTGGGCGCTGCCTTCTTTTTCGGAGCGGCCTTCTCGGCCTTGGCCGGCTTTTCGCCAGCGTCATCCTCGTCGTCGGCCATCAGTTCGTCGCGCGACACTTTCTTGTCGGTGACGGAAATCTCGCCCAGCAGATGGTCGATGACCTTCTCCTCGAAGAGAGGAGCACGGACATTGGCCAGCGCCTGCGGGTTCTGACGATAGAACTCGTAGATCTCCTGCTGCTGATGGGCGGGATAGCGGCGAATGGACTCGATCAGGCCGCGCTGCATTTCCTCGTCGCTCACCTGGACACCGGCTTTTTCGCCGATCTCGGAGAGAAGGAGGCCAAGGCGCACGCGACGCTCGGCAAGACGCTGATATTCCTCGCGCGCCTCTTCCTCGGTCGTGTCCTCATCCTCGAAGGTGTGGCCGGCGCGCTCGAGATCGCGGGTGACCTGCTCCCAGATGTTGTTGAACTCGGCCTCGACCAGACGCTCGGGAGCCTCGAACTTGTAGGCCTCGTCAAGAGCGTCGAGAATCTGGCGCTTCGCCTTCTGGCGCGTCACCTGACCGAACTGGTTCTCAAGCTGACCACGAACGATCTCGCGGAGCTTCTCAGCCGATTCCAGGCCGAGCATCTTGGCGGTCTCGTCGTTGATCTCCAGCTCGTTCGGCTTGGAGACTTCCTTCACCTTGATGTCGAACTCGGCTTCCTTGCCGGCGAGATGCTCAGCGGCATATTCATCCGGGAAGGTAACCTTGATCGTGGTCTCGTCGCCAGCCTTCAGGCCGACAAGCTGCTCTTCGAAACCGGCTATGAACTGGTTCAGGCCGATCACCACCTCGGAATCCTCGGCGGCGCCACCTGCAAAGGCTTCACCGTCGATCTTGCCCAGATAGTCGATCTTGACCTTGTCGCCGTCAGCCGCCTTGCCCTTCTTCACCTCGTAGGTGCGGGCGGAATCGGCAACGCGCTTGACCTGTTCTTCAACATCTTCATCCGGCACGTCATGAATCTGACGGGTGATCTTGATATCGGAGAAAGGCTTCAGCTCGATCGGCGGAATGACCTCGTAGGACATGGTGAACTCGAAGTCGGCGCCGCCGGAGAGAACCTTCTCGGCTTCCTTCTCGTCCTCGGTCATGGCGATCTCCGGCTGCATAGCCGGCTTTTCACCGCGATCGGTAAGAAGCTTCTGCGTGTCCGACAGAATCTCGTTCACGACTTCCGCCATGAGCGACTTGCCATAGACCCGGCGCAGATGCTGGACCGGCACCTTGCCCGGCCGGAAGCCCTTGAGGTTCACCTTGTCCTTGGCGGTATCGAGGCGCTCCGAAAGACGGGCCTCCATATCCTTGGCCGGGACGATGACCTTCAGTTCGCGCTTGAGCCCTGAATTAAGAGTCTCGGTTACCTGCATCCATCAAAACCTTTGTATTCGCTTGCATCACCGCTTTCACGGCGCCCAACGCTCTACTGTCGGGGAAATTCGTGCCGGGAACTGGCCTATCTGGTGCGGGTGGAGGGACTTGAACCCCCACGGCTTGCGCCACAGGAACCTAAATCCTGCGTGTCTACCAATTCCACCACACCCGCTTCGAAAGTCCCAAGATACGCCTAAAGCTTCCGAAAGCGCGGGGTTCTATATCACCTGCACCCACTCTATCAAAGAGAAATTGGCAATTTTCAGGGCTTTTTTGCGCCTTTCCGGAAAGCCTGCGGCTTCGCCCCGCTGCAGCGCGGCAAGTCCCACCGGGCAACGCTTCACGAGAGGTCGCAACCGCCTGTCAAAGAGCCGTCATGCTGCAGCCGCAAAGAAGCCATGTTGCATTGCACAAAACGCATTGCAGTCATGCAACATTGGCACTTCAAAGCATGGCTCGATGGGACTATCTCCTCATCGCAAGACGAATTCAGATTTCGCATCGAAGTGAGACTAGAGAAATGAACATCATCCGCAATTATCGCAACTGGCGCCGCTACCGTCAGACGGTTACCGAGCTGAGCCGCCTTTCCAACCGGGAGCTGAACGATCTCGGCATCTCGCGTGGCGATATTCCGTTCGTGGCGCGCAAGTCGCTCTAACAGTTCAAGGAATTCCGTCAGGGTTATCCTCCTCCCAATCCTGACGGATACGACCGGCTCCTCCTCCTCCCAAAAGCCGGTCACCCTAAAACGACACCCGCCGAACCTCCTCCCTCGGCGGGTGTTGTTTCCCCGGAAAAGTCGCTTAGGCGGACATCCGGACAGTTTTCGAGTTTCCGGCGGAACAACCTCCTCCCTGTTCCTTCGGAATTGACCGGCCCCTCCTCCTCCCAAAGGCCGGTCATCCCAAAACGACACCCGCCGAACCTCCTCCCTCGGCGGGTGTTGTTTCCCAGCGGAGGCTCCCCATATAGGGAGCGACCGCAGAAGAATTAGAGTTTCGTCAGAACACTCCTCCTCCCAGTTCTGACGGATACGACCGGCTCCTCCTCCTCCCAAAAGCCGGTCATCCCAAAACGACACCCGCCGAACCCCTGACGGATACGACCGGCTCCTCCTCCTCCCAAAAGCCGGTCATCCCAAAACGACACCCGCCGAACCTCCTCCCTCGGCGGGTGTTGTTTCCCAGCGGAGGCTCCCCATATAGGGAGCGACCGCAGAAGAATTAGAGTTTCGTCAGAACACTCCTCCTCCCAGTTCTGACGGATACGACCGGCTCCTCCTCCTCCCAAAAGCCGGTCATCCCAAAACGACACCCGCCGAACCTCCTCCCTCGGCGGGTGTTGTTTTTTTGGGGAGCGCCCATTGCATCCAGCCTCTCCTCCCGACACATTTCCCTTTCTTCAAAGCGTTTGCGGAAAAGCTTCCCGTTGCATTCCGCTCTGCTGCGGCCTATCTCGGCAGCCATGAAACCGATACACATCATTGGCGGCGGTCTCGCCGGCTCGGAAGCAGCATGGCAGGCAGCCCAGGCGGGCGTGCCGGTCGTCCTGCATGAAATGCGGCCTGTGCGCGGAACCGACGCACATAAGACGGACGGGCTTGCCGAACTCGTCTGCTCCAACTCGTTCCGCTCCGACGATGCCGAGACCAACGCGGTCGGCGTTCTCCATGCGGAAATGCGGCTCGCCGGCTCGCTGATCATGAGTTCGGGGGATGCCAACCAGGTTCCCGCAGGCGGTGCGCTCGCCGTCGATCGCGAGGGGTTTTCCGAGGCGGTGACCAAGGCTCTCGAGGCTCATCCGCTCATCACCATTGCGCGTGAGGAAATCACCGGCCTGCCTCCTGAGGAATGGGATGAGGCGATCATCGCAACCGGACCGCTCACCGCGCCGGCTCTGGCGGAGGCGATCTCGGCTGCGACTGGCTCGGAATCACTTGCCTTCTTCGATGCAATCGCCCCCATCGTTCATTTCGACACGATCAATCTGGACATTGCCTGGTTCCAGTCGCGCTACGACAAGGTGGGACCGGGCGGAACGGGCAAGGACTATATCAATTGCCCGATGGACAAGGCGCAGTACGAGGCTTTCATCCAGGCCCTGCTCGATGGCGGCAAGACCGAGTTCAAGGAATGGGAAGGCACGCCCTATTTCGATGGCTGCCTGCCCATCGAGGTAATGGCCGAACGCGGCCCCGAGACGCTGCGGCACGGGCCGATGAAGCCGATGGGGCTTACCAATGCTCACAAGCCGGATGAAAAGCCCTATGCCGTGGTTCAGCTGCGGCAGGACAATGCGCTTGGCACGCTCTACAATATGGTCGGTTTCCAGACGAAGCTGAAATATGGCGAACAGACGCATATCTTCCGGATGATTCCGGGCCTTGAGACTGCCGAGTTCGCCCGGCTCGGTGGCCTGCACCGCAACACCTATCTCAATTCCCCCGCTCTGCTCGACGGCACGCTGCAGCTCAAAACCCGCACCGGTCTGCGCTTTGCCGGGCAGATCACGGGCTGCGAGGGCTATGTGGAAAGTGCGGCCATGGGCCTCATCGCCGGCCGCTTTGCGGCAGCCGCACGGCTGGGACGTCCGCTCACCCCGCCGCCGGCGACCACCGCTTTCGGCGCGCTTCTCAACCATATCACCGGCGGGCACATCCTGTCCGAGGACGAACCCGGAAAACGCTCTTTCCAGCCGATGAACGTCAATTTCGGCCTGTTTCCGCCGATCGAGGTGCCCAAACCTGAGGGCAAGCGCCTGCGTGGCAAGGAAAAGACACTCGCCAAGAAGCGCGCCATGAGCGCCAGAGCGCTTGCCGATTGCAAGGCATGGCTGGAAGGCGCTGCGGCGGAAATCGCCGCAGAGTGAATTCGCGGAGCGGTGCGCTCAGGGCCAGTCGGCTGAGCGCAACAGCAGGATGCCGTCGATTGCCTGCAATTCAACGGCAGGCTTCACCTCGGCGAACAGGTAGGATGGAACAATCATCACACGGCGCCCCTCCGCTTCGAGCGAGATTGTGGTGGGTGCCGTTTTCTGAACCCGGAAAGACAGGATTGTCTCTTCACTGACCTTGAAGCGAACCGCCTGCGCCTTGCCGACCGCAATCGACAGTTCGTTGTTGCTAAGCGAAATACGGACCTCGCGGCCCTCCGGGAATTTCATTGAAAATGGCTGCTCGGATGCCGAGCGCGGTCGCACGCCCACAAACAAAAGATCGAACCCCTCGATTGGACGAGCGGCAGCTTCTGTTCCGAAGAAGGTAATCGGGGCTTCCGGCCGCACATATTTCATGTCCGGATCGAGCCCCCAGGCCTCTGCAACATCCCTGTAGCGGTCGCCCCCGTTTAGATCGCCGTCGGGATCGATTTCCAGAGTGTCGGGAGCCACACGATCCAGCGCCCCCTTTCCGTTCAGAAAGCGCAATATGGATAGTGCATCGCGCTCTGCTTCCGGCGAAACGGGCTTTTGGTCGACAATCGCGAGAAAACGTTCGGTCTGACTGTCGATGGACCGTGAAATAGCTCCCTGCGGGCCGAAACTCGCAAGCAGAAGGGCCGCCACCGGCAAAGCCGCCACGAGGCGGGTATCGCCGCGCAGGCGCGGTAGAAGCTGGGCGAGAACCAGTACTGCGCTGATCACCCCGAAAAGCCCGAGAAGGAAACGGTCGACCGTGACGCCATAAGCGTTCAGGCGAACCGCCAATGCATAGAAAAGGAGCACAAGCGGTACAGGCATGAGCAATGGCCAGAACCGCACGAAGAAGCGCGTCGGGGCGCGGGCCGTATCCATGAAAGGGCGGGTAAGGATGAGAACGGCGAAAATACAGAAGCCGTAGGTGAGAACCAGCCATCCGACCTGCCCATCGGGCAATGACCAGGTGATGACGATTTTCGCCGCATAAAGATGAAGGATAATCGCATAGACGATAAGGATGGGCACGGCGGCGAAATCGCCGAGCGCGCGCATGCCGCGCTTCATCAGCCCCGCTTCCATGTCGCCCGGCGCGGTCTCGAAATCCTGCGGGGTCTGCCCCATGGCGAAGAGTGGAGCTATGAAGAGACCGATGGAGGCCCAGACATGCTGATAGAGGTCATGGGATACCGGCAGGCCGAAAAGATGCGAAAGGCTCGCCAGAATGGCCGAGATGCCGCCGCCAAAGAGGCCGAGTGCCAGAAGCCCGAGCATCCCCGCAAAGACGAGACGGGCACCGAACAGCCAGAAAGATGCGCTTGAGCCGCGCCCGATGAAGGGCGCCACCGGAACAAATCCAGCAAGAGCAAGCACGAAGGCCCATTCGGTGGTGCCGGAAGCGAAGGCGAAGCCCGGCCATATGATGGCAAAGGCGAGGAGGCCGGCGACAAGCCCCAGCAATATTCCAACACCGGATTGAAAACGGTGGGCCTGTGCAAACAGGGTGGCGGGAAAGGAGGCCAGAGCCGCTACCGCAAGTGAAAGGATCAGATCATCCTGGCGCGCCGGTGAGATGATCCATCCCAACAGGGAGCGGTTGTCCAGAATTTCGAGATTGGCGACAAAGGCGCAAAGAAACAGGAAAAGCGTCGTTACGGGAAAACGCTGTATCGCATCGCGCGCCGCAGACAGGGTTTCGCGAAGAGCCGCCTTCCAGCCCGTTGCCGGATGCGTGTCCGATGAATGCGAGGCCAATTCAAACCCTCCAGCTGAACAATGCATTTGCCTGACATCATGGCAGACAGGCGGAAATACGGCAGCGCCGCATCATCCCCAACCGGATGTCGCCCGGCGGAACATGATCCAATGCCTGCGCCATGCTGGAATCTCGGCAACCTCGTCGAGCGCGCGAACGCCCTTCCCCTCCAGCCGCCCGAAATAGGCGGGCGCAAGGCCTGCCGGCAGGAAAGCCGGCCGAAGGGCCGGCACAAGATCGCGAGCAAGGGTTTCGAACCTGGCCGCGTGATCGCGCCCAAGCGCCACCATGGCGGCGATGACCCTTTCGGCCCCTGATCCATCGCGACCGGAGAGAAACGCCTCGCGGTCGATGCCTGCCGCTGCCATCACATCGGCGGGGACGTAGCATTGGCCGCGCCTGCGATGAATCGGGAGCAGGCGCAGCAAGCCGGCGATTGCCTGCGCACAGCCGGCGTGCCCCGCGATCTCGGCCACGCCACGCGCCGCTGCCGGATCCAGAACGAGGCTTGCAAGCTGAATCAGAGCCGATGCCGTTTCCCCGCAATAGCCCTCGAGGTCATTACGGCTGGGCATTGGATCGTCATATAGATCGAATTCGCGTGCATCGAGCATGTTGAGGAAAGGATCGAGCGGCAGCCCGTGTTCCCGAATGGTCTGCGTCAACGCGATGACCAACGGCGCGCCTTCGGCCTCTCCTCCTCCGTGCGACACTCCCATTGCCAAGGCGTCACGCCAGAACTGCAACCTTACCGCACCGGGCAAAGGCTCGCTGACACGGTCACGAATGCCGGCAATTGCTGAGTTGAACGCATAAAGAGCAAAGAGTGCGCCGCGCTTTTCCTCCGGCGCATAGAGCACGGAGAGATAGCGGTCGCGATCCGCAGCGCGGGTGACCGCCATTGCGTGTTGCGGTTCGCCTGCCATGTCAATCGACGGCGATCAGGGCAGCGGCAACGCTGCGGTCTTCTGCCAGAAGGACGTTGTAGGTGCGCACAGCTGCACCCGTCGACATGGTCTCGACTGCAACTCCCGCTTCGCGAAAACGCCTGCGCAGATCGGCCGGCATGGGAATGAGGGTCTTGCCCGTTCCCACCAGAAGAATGTCGAATTCGCCCGCTTCGTCGAAAAGACGCTGGAAGTCCTGTTCTTCGAGACCGGGAAAATCCTGTGCGTCCCAGCCGTGAACACCGGAGGGAAGGCACAGGATCGATCCGCGGTGCGACATGTCGGCAAAGCGAAATCCGCCGTTGCCGTAAGCATCGAGGGGAGCGCGGCCCGGGAAATGGGCCGCGCGTATTTCAAGGCCGCCCGCCATTACTTGGCCGGAAGCTGACCGGCTGCGGGGTCTTCGGCATCGTCCTGCGCACCGGCATCAGCCTGCGCTCCACCCGGCCGCATGCGGAACAGGATGAGCAAGGGACCGGCGATGAAGATCGACGAATAGGTACCGATCACCACGCCGAAGATCATTGCCGCCGTGAAGGAGCGGATGACTTCGCCGCCGAAGATGAACAGGGCCACCAGAGCGAGCAAGGTTGTCAGCGACGTCATGGTTGTGCGCGACAGCGTCTGGTTCATCGACAGGTCGAGCAGCTGTGGCAGCGGCATCTTCTTGAACCGTCTGAGATTCTCGCGGACACGGTCATACACCACCACCGTATCGTTCAGTGAGTAACCGACGATGGTCAGGATGGCTGCGATACTCGTCAGGTTGAACTCGATGCCACTTACCACGAAGAAGCCCACCGTCATGATGACGTCGTGCAATGTGGCAAGGATCGCGCCGACGGCGAACTGCCATTCGAAACGCAGCCAGATGTAGATCAGGATGGCAAAGAGTGAGACGAGAACGGCGATGGTGCCAGCGCGCGCCAGTTCGTTGGAAACGGTCGGTCCCACCACCTCCACACGCCGGAAGTCGTAAGCGTCCTCAAGCTCGCCGCGCACCTTCGTGATCACGGTCTGCTCTGCATTCTCGCCACCGTCCTGCGCCTGAATGCGGATCAGCACCTCACGCGGATCGCCGAACTCCTGCACCTGGACTTCGCCCAGATTGAGGTCGGAGAGGCGTGCACGAATGTCGGCCAGATCGGCAGGCCCCTCACGCGACTGAACCTCGATGGAGGAACCGCCGCGGAAGTCGATGCCGTAATTCATGTTGACGGTCATGAACAAGGCAACTGCCGCAATAGAGGCGACAGCCGACAGGGTGAAGGTTACCCGGCGCAGCTTCATGAAGCCGATGCGCGTCTCGTCGGGAACAAGCTTGATGGGGTTGCGCGGCAGTTCCTTCGGACGGCGACGGCGAACCCAGTCGGCCACGATCCAGCGCGTCAGAGTATAGGCCGTGAACACGGTGGTCGCGATACCAATGGCGAGCGTGACCGCAAAACCGCGTACCGGCCCCGATCCCAGATAGAACAGGATGACAGCCGCAATCAGCGTGGTGACGTTGGCATCGATAATGGTGGCAAGCGCCTTGGAGAAGCCGATATCAACCGACTGAACCACGGAACGGCCATTCTGCCGCTCCTCGCGTATGCGTTCGAAAATAAGCACGCTCGAATCCACCGCCATGCCGACGGTCAGAACGATACCGGCAATACCCGGCAGGGTCAGGGTCGCTCCCAGCACCGACAGGATGGCGATGATCATGGTGACGTTGGCAACGAGCGCGATGACGGCGAAGACGCCCAGCAGCCCGTAAACGGCGATCATGAACGCCACGACCAGCACCGAACCGATGACCGACGCGATCTTGCCCGCATCGATGGAGTCCTGGCCGAGACCCGGACCGACGGTCCTTTCCTCAATGACCGTCAACGTTGCCGGCAATGCGCCGGCGCGCAGCAGCACCGCGAGATCGTTGGCGCTCTGGACGCTGAAACTGCCGGAGATCTGTCCCGTACCGCCCAGGATGGGCTCGCGGATCTGCGGCGCCGAAATCACCTGATCGTCGAGAATGATGGCGAACAGCCGCCCGACATTCTGCTGGGTCGCCTGGCCGAAACGTGTGGCGCCCTTGGTATCGAAGCGGAAGCTGACCACGGGTTCGTTGGTACGCTGGTCGAATGTTGCCTGTGCATCGACAAGGTTCTCGCCCGAGACAATGACCCTATCCTCGATCAGATAAGGGACGGGCGGATCATCGACCGAGTATTTGACGGAAGTACCGACGGGCGGGCGACCGTTAATCGCTTCCTGAACCGGCACGGACTGGTCGACCATCTGAAAGGTCAGCTTGGCTGTCTGTCCAAGAATGTCCTTCAGGCGCTGTGGATCCTGCAGACCCGGCACCTGCACGAGAATACGATCGTCGCCCTGACGCTGGATCACGGGCTCGGTGGTGCCAAGCTCGTTGACGCGGCGGCTGACCACCTCGATGGACTGGGAAAGCGCGGAGGAGACGCGGTAGTTGATCCCCTCCTCCGTCAGCGTGAAACGAAGAAGCCCGGGCTCCGGTTCGCTCATCGCCAGTTCGCGCACGGTGCCGCCGCCGAACAGGCCCGACGAAATGGGCTGCGTCAGCTCGTTCAGCGCCTGCCTGGCCGCATCGTATTCCGAAGCGTCGCGAATGCGCACCTGAACCGTCTGGCCGGAACCGCCAAGGCCCGTATAGCCAATCTTCTTATCCCGCAGGATGCGGCGGATATCGTCACGCGTTGTGACGATGCGCTCATCGATAAGATCCTTCTTCTCGATCTGAAGGAGGATATGGGAACCACCCTGCAGATCGAGACCCAGCGTCATCGGCCGCGACGGCGCCCAGCTCGGCATCGAAGAAAGATAGGAAGCCGGAACGATGTTCGGAATCGCATATGCAACGCCGAGCGCCACGGCCAGCCAGATGAATATCGTTTGCCAGCGCGAGAAGTGTAGCATGGGGCCTCGTCGGGTTCGGTGGAGGGGCGCGCAGGCGCTCCCTCCCCGCAATCACGTCATATTACGGTTATTTCTTGGCGGAGGTGTTGTCCGCGACCGGCTCACCCTTCACGCGCACTTCCGCAAGCATGGAGCGCAGCGCGGTAACCTTGTTGCCACCGCCCAGGTCAACCTCGACTTCACTGTCGTTGATCACCTTGGTGACCTTGCCAACCAGACCGCCGCCGGTGACGACCGTATCGCCGCGGCGCACGGAGGAAAGCATCTCCTGGCGTTTCTTCATCTGCTGGCGCTGCGGGCGGATGATCAGGAAATACATGATCACGAAAATCAGCGCGAACGGCAGAATGCTGACGAGCATATCCGGCGCTCCAGCGCCGCCAGCCTGAGCGTATGCAGGGGTGATAAACATTAGAAACTCCCGAGATTGGCCGGCTGGCCGGCTCTTCACAAATGTTGCCGGAATATAGACTTTAACCCTTTCATTGCAACCGTCAGCGGCCCGCATTCAACGGTGTTCTGCAAGCGTACCGCTTTGGGCTCCAACCGGCTTGCAAAGGGCAAATCCCTATGGAACAACCGTACCGTCCGGTACGCCCATAAAACATGCGCCGGCGAATGAATGTTCCGGAGGAAGAATCATGGTCGAACAACGGGGTGAGCAAAGCATCGAAGCACTGTCGGAAAAGCTTGAGCGTCTGATCGCGGCCGTCGAGAGGCTTTCGCCGGCGGCACCTCCTGCTCCCGATTTCAATGCCGCCGACTGTTTTGTCTGGCAGGCGGAGCGCCAGATGCTGCAGCCCGTGCAAAAGGTCAATCGCGTGGAGATCGGGCTTATTCACGGCGTGGACCGGGTTCGCGACATTCTGGCCGACAACACACTGCGCTTCGCGCAGGACCTGCCCGCCAACAATGTGCTCCTGTGGGGCGCGCGCGGCATGGGCAAGTCATCGCTGGTGAAGGCGGTGCATGCCGATGTGAACCGGCACAAAGCCGAGGGCAAGGGAACCGATGAGAAAGCCAGAGGGGCAGCACTCAAGCTCGTTGAAATCCACCGCGAGGATATCGAAACGCTGCCGCAGCTGATGGCGCTGCTCAAAAGCGCGTCATACCGTTTCATCCTGTTCTGCGACGATCTGTCCTTCGACCATGACGACACCTCCTACAAATCGCTGAAGGCTGCGCTGGACGGTGGCGTGGAGGGACGGCCCGCCAATGTGATCTTCTATGCCACCTCGAACCGCCGCCACCTCCTGCCCCGCGACATGATCGAAAACGAGCGTTCCACGGCGATAAACCCGTCCGAAGCGGTGGAGGAAAAAGTCTCGCTGTCAGACCGTTTCGGCCTGTGGCTCGGCTTCCACAAATGCTCTCAGGAAGAATATCTGGCGATGATCGACGGCTATGTGCGCCACTACGGCCTTGAGGCCGATGCTGACGCCCTTCGCGCCGATGCGCTGGAATGGGCAACGACCCGAGGCAGCCGCTCGGGCCGTGTCGCGTGGCAGTTCATCCAGGATCTGGCCGGGCGCCTGGGCAAGCGACTTGAGGAATAGCCAACAATAAAGAAACCCGCCTTTTGGGGCGGGTTCAAGGTAGGGCCCGGACGGAGGTCGGACGGGCCTTTCTTTTTTCATTATCCAGGGAACTTTTGAATTTGTGCGCAGGTCAGGTGTTTCCACCTGACCTGCGGATTTCCTATTCCAGATAACCTGTCGGATTAACGGGCGTCGCGTCCTTGCGCACTTCGAAGTGCATTTTCGGCCGATCCGCATTACCGCTCATGCCCGACAAGGCGATTTCCTGACCGCGGCGCACCTTGTCGCCGCGCTTGACCCGCAATGCGCTGGCATGGCCGTAAACGGTGACCATGCCATTGTCGTGGCGCACCAGAACCGTGTTGCCGAATTCCTTCAGCCCGTCGCCGGCATAAATGACCACGCCATTTTCGGCGGATTTGATCGGCGTACCGGCAGGGACGGCTATGTCGATGCCGTCATTGCGCGTGGAGCCGGCCGTGCTGCCAAATTCGGAGACGATCCGACCCCGCACGGGCCAGCGAAGCTTGCCGATGCCTGTAGAATCGGGGGCTTCCGCGCTGCTGTTGCTTGCAACCGAGGCAAGCTGGGTCTCAGCCTGGCTCTTGGATGCGGCCTGTTGCCTGGGCGCAGGGGCCTGGTGGACCGCCGTCTGTGCCTGGGGCTGGCGCGCCGTTGCCGCCGTCGTGGTCGGGTCGATCTTCTTCGGCGCGGCGGCAACCTGCACCGGCTGGCCGGAACCCGAAGGGATCACCAGTTTCTGGCCAACCTGCAAATAGCCGTCTCCAAGATTGTTCGCAGCCTTGATGCTCGAAGCGTTGGCCCCGGTCTTGCGGGCAATGCCATAGAGCGTGTCACCGGAAACCACCGTGTAATAGCCGCCGCTGGCACCAGTGCTGGCGTTGGAGGCTGTCGGGGTGTTCGTCTGCGGCCGATCCGGACGCGAGCGGGGCTTCGGCGTCTCGGGCAGCACGGCGAGGCGGTTGGGCGCTTCGCGCTGCGGCTCGGGCGCCTTTGCCGGCTCGGACTGCGAAGCGGTGCGCGTTTGTGTCCCCTGCCCCGTATTGCCGGAAGACGGCGCGGGACGGGAATAAGCATAGGTCGGGATGACGATCTGCTGGCCCGCCTTCAGTTCGGAGGCGTGCTGCATGCCATTGGCGCTCAGGATCACGGAGACCGGAACACCATAGCGGCGCGAGAGATTGTAGGCGGTTTCACCTTCGGCGACCGTGATCACATTACCGCGGCGGCCAGCGTCCTGTGAGGGTTGAGCGGGCTGACGGCTCACCGAACCGGTCGATGTCTGATCAAGGCGCGGCCTTGCGGCAGCTGCCGACGGCATTTCGTTGCGCGCAACCTGCTGTGCGGGCGCGCCGATCGCCTGACGCTGTATCGGAGAATTAGAGACCGGGGGAGCGAGCGGTGCTGGCTGCGCCGTGCGATAGGTGCCAGGCGCAGGCAATTGCTGCTGCGGCACTCCACCGACCACGGCATCGGGGCGAACCGCATGCCGGTTGATGGAACCCGTGTAGGTGCGATCGATGCCGCCCGACTGATATCCCCCATCTCCCGGATAAGGCTGGCTTGCCGGGGCCATTGCGACCGTTTGGCCGGAAGAGCGCCCGTCGGCAAAATCGCTGGCCCGGAAACGGGAGATATCGGAACTGCAGCCAGCCACCAGACCGCCGACTAGGGCGACTGCCGCCCCACGCGCCAACGCGTGCTCGAATTTCTGTGTGATGCAACGCATGAGACTACCCGCGTACCCAATACCTGAACACGAGTGATTAAATCGCGTTAATGTTACCCGCGGGTTAAGATCGGGCAAAAAATAATGCGCATTCTTAATAGCGGCGCCTCAGATCGCCTCGGCAATGCCCTTCGCAAGAGGCTGAAGGCGCACGGATGCAAGGTCTTCGCGCTCAAAGCGGCTACCGACCTTGGTGAGTTTCATCATGATCTGCGTGTCTTCCGCCGGCCCCATCGGGGCGATCATGATGCCGCCGGTGGCCAATTGATCCACGAAACGGCGCGGCAATTCTTCAAAGGCAGCCCACACGACAATGCGGTCGAAAGGGCCGTCGGCCGCTGAGCCCTCGCCCCCATCCGCCTGCTTTGCCAGCACGTTCGAGAGCCCCAGATGCTCCCAACGGCGCTTCGCCTCGTTGCCGAGCGTCTTGAAGCGGTCAAGGCTGATGACGCGGCCCGCAAGACGGGCAATCACGGCGGCCGTGAAACCCGAGCCCGTGCCAACCTCAAGGACGCGATGGCCCGAAGACAACTCCAGCGCCTCGATCACACGGGCCTGAAGATCGCACCCTTCGATGGCTTCACCGCAGGCAATCGGCAGCATCCGCTCCGACCAGGCAAGCGATCTCCATTCGGAGGGCACGAAATCGCCGCGTGGTGTTGCCTCCATGGCGGCAAACAGCTCCTTGCCGCCTATTCCGCGGGCGCGCATGCGCAGCATAAACGCCGCAAAGCCTTCACGCTCGCGCTCCCCTCCCGTCATGCGAGTGCCTTGGAAAGACGCTCACGCACCTCATGGGCGGTGAGATCGAGATGCAGCGGAGTGACCGAGACATAGCCGTCGCGAATCGCGGCCTGATCCGTGCCGGGGCGGATTTCCGTGCCGGACGGGCCGATATTGAGCCAATAATAGGGGAAATTGCGCCCGTCGCGGCGTTCGTCGATCCACAGGCCGTGGGACATCCTGCCTTGTGCGGTGACGAGAGTGCCCTTTGCCTCTTCAGGCCGGCAGTTGGGGAAATTTATATTGAGAAAGACGCCCTCGGGCACCGGTGTTGCGACCAGTTTCTTGAGCAAAGGCGGCGCGAGCTTTTCGGCTGTATCGAAGGGAACATGCCGGCTTTCATCGGTCACCGTGTAGGCCTGGCTCAACGCTATGGAACGGATACCGAGCAGCGTCCCCTCCATGGCACCGGCAACCGTGCCGGAATAGGTGATATCGTCGGCGATGTTGGTGCCGTTGTTGACGCCCGACAGGATCAGGTCAGGCGCCCTGTCGAGCACCTTGCGCACGCCCATGATCACGCAGTCGGTCGGCGTGCCACGCAATGCGAAATGACGTTCGTCGATCTTGCGCAGGCGCAGCGGCTCCGACAGGGACAGCGAATGCGCGAAACCCGACTGATCGGTTTCGGGTGCCACCACCCAGACATCGTCGCTCAATGTCCGGGCGATACGCTCCAGCGTCGCAAGGCCTTCCGCGTGAATGCCGTCGTCGTTCGTTAAAAGAATGCGCACTGTCCTGTCCTTCATCCTGTCCGTTCAACAAACCGGCGCGGTGTTCCAGGCATCAGCTCAGGAAGAAACCTTGCCCGTCTCCGTTCCGGCGAGAGCACACGCCACCTGTCATCGGGGCGCGAAAACCTCTAGCCGCCGATCTTCTCGATCCCGCCCATATAGGGACGCAGCACATCGGGGACGGCGATGGTGCCATCCTCGTTCTGATAATTCTCCATGACCGCGATCAGCGCGCGGCCCACCGCCGTACCCGAACCGTTCAGCGTGTGCACGAAGCGTGGCTGCTTTTCGCCGGCGGCCCGGTAGCGCGCATTCATGCGACGCCCCTGGAAATCGCCGCAGACCGAGCAGGAAGAAATCTCGCGGTAGGTGTTCTGCCCCGGAAGCCAGACCTCCAGATCGTAGGTCTTGCGCGCGCCGAAGCCCATATCGCCCGAGCAAAGCACCATGGTGCGGAACGGCAGGTCGAGCTTTTTCAGAACGGTCTCGGCGCATTCGGTCATGCGTTCGTGCTCGGCGATCGCACTGTCCTCGTCAGTGATCGATACCAGTTCGACCTTGTAGAACTGGTGCTGGCGCAGCATGCCGCGCGTATCGCGGCCGGCCGATCCTGCTTCCGAACGGAAGCAGGGTGTCAGCGCGGTGAAACGCAGCGGAAGTTTTTCGCCATCGAGGATTTCCTCGCGCACGAGATTGGTCAGCGGAACCTCGGCGGTGGGGACGAGCCAATGATCATCGCCGGCCCGGAACAGGTCTTCGGAGAATTTCGGCAGCTGCCCCGTACCAAACATGGCATCGTCGCGCACCAGAAGCGGCGGCTGCACTTCCGTGTAGCCGTGCTCGGTCGTGTGAAGATCGAGCATGAACTGCCCCAGCGCGCGTTCCAGCCGGGCAAGCTGACCGGACAGAACGGTGAAACGGGCGCCCGACAGCTTGGCCGCGCGCTCAAAATCCATGAGGCCAAGCGCCTCGCCGATCTCGAAATGCTCCTTCGACCAGTTGTGATGTGCAGGCTTGCCGACCTTGCGGATTTCGACATTGTCGTTCTCATCCGCACCGACCGGCACATCCTCGAGCGGGACGTTGGGAACGCGGGCAAGCGCATCGCGCAATTCGGCATCGAGCCGGCGTTCTTCGGCCTCGCCTTCCTGGACGAATCCCTTCAGCTCCGCCACCTCGGCTTTCAGCCTGTCGGCCAGCGCCTTGTCGCCGGAGGCCATTGCCTTGCCGATCTCCTTGGAGGCGGCATTGCGGCGCTCCTGCGCCTCCTGCAACCGGGTGAGATGCTGGCGGCGCGCCTCATCGAGCGCCAGAAGATTGTGGCTTTCCGGATTCGCCCCGCGCTTTGCCAGCGCTTCGTCAAGCGCTTGCGGGTTCTCGCGAATCCATTTGATATCGAGCATGGCAGATTTCCCATCGCGGAGAGATTGCGAACAACCGCCCGATAGCGACAGGAACTGTCATCAGGTCTCGGCGGTCGGCTGTTCCGCTTCGCTGGCTTCTGCCTCGGCGCGCGCGGCTTCTTCCTCGCGACGCTTGCGTTCCACCATGCGGGCGGCCCAGATGGCAATCTCGTAGAGAAGGATGGTTGGAAGCGCAAGGCCGATCTGGCTCACCGGATCGGGTGGCGTCAAAACAGCCGCAGCGATGAAGGCTGCAACGATCGCGTATTTGCGCTTGTCGGCCAAACCCTGCGAGGTCAATAGACCGACGCGGGCCAGAAGTGTGGTGACGACCGGAAGCTGGAACACCAGACCGAAGGACAGAATCAGCGTCATGATCAGGCCGAGATATTCGGAGACCTTCGGCAGCAGCGAAATCTGCACCTCATTGTCCGGCCCAACCTGCTGCATGGACAGGAAGAACCACATCACCATCGGCGTGAAGAAGAAATAGACGAGTGCTGCCCCTAGCAGGAAGAGAATTGGGGAAGCGACGAGAAACGGCAGGAAAGCACGCCTCTCGTTCCGGTAAAGCCCCGGAGCTACGAACTTGTAGATCTGCATGGCAATGACCGGGAAGGCCAGAACAAGGCCGCCAAACATCGCAAGCTTGATCTGTGTGAAGAAGAATTCCTGTGGCGCCGTATAGATCAGGTCGACTTTCCCGGCATCCAGGCCGGCCCAGCGGGTTGCCCACTGAAATGGCAGGACGAGAACGTTGAAAATCTGCTTGGCGAAGAAGAAGCACAGCAGAAAGGCGACGAAAAAGCCGCCAATCGCCCAGATAAGACGCGAGCGCAGCTCGATCAGATGCTCGATCAGCGGCGCCGAGGACTGATCGATCTCGTCCTGTTCGTCGTGACTCACGAGGCCGCTCCGCTGCTCTTCTTGCCAGCGGACGCCTTTGCTTTCGCGGCGGTGCCGGCCTTCGTTGTCTTGGTGATCAGTGCAGGCTTGGATGCCGCGCTCTTGGATGCAGCATTCTTGGATGCAGCATTCTTGGGTGCTGCGGTTCCGGACGCAGCAGGCTTGGCCTTGGCTGGGGAAGCGGCGGCAGTTTTGGCCGCCGGCTTCTTCCTTGCCCCTTTTGCCGCTGCCGGCTTTTCCGATGCCGTCTCGCCGGGGATCGCGGCAGCACCCGTCTTGGCGGGGGCTTGAGCATGCGGTTCGGCGGCGGCCGGCACCCCACCCTTGGCCGCGTCGGCCTCAGGCTCGGGCTTCATCGCCTCGTTCAGACCGTCACGCAACTCCTTGCCCGCCTTTTCGAGGGGGTTGAGATGCTTGCGTATCTCGTTGCGCGGGTCGAGCTTGCGGAAATCGCTGGCCAGCGTCTTCACGTCATCGAGCTCGGCTTCTTTCAAAGCCTCGTCGAACTGCTTGCGAAAATCGCCCGCCATGGAACGCAGCTTCGAGGTCGTACGCCCGAATGCGCGCAGCATGCGCGGAAGATCCTTCGGCCCGACCACGACGATCAGGACGACGGCAATCACCAGCATCTCTGGCCAGCCAATGTCAAACATGCATCACCGTATGAAAGACGGAAAACACGGCAAGCCGCTCATGACGCCAGCTGACAGCCGGCTGACGGCAAGCCGGCTATCAGCCGGCCTTCTTCTTGCTCGACTTCGGCGTTTCGATGGCCTCATCGGCCTGATGCTCGACAGTCTTTGCGGGCTTTTCGTCTTCGTCGTCGGCCATGCCCTTCTTGAAGCTCTTGATGCCCTTGGCCATATCGCCCATCAGCTCGGGAATCTTGCCGCGTCCGAACAGGAGCAGCACCACGACGAGCACGATCAGCCAGTGCCAGATTGAAAAGGAACCCATGGTCAGTCTCTTTTGCCAGTTGCCATTGAGATGATTTATGCGCTTTCGCGCCATGTTTCAAACGATTGTCTGGGTTTCAAACGATTGTCTGGTGAAGACAAGCACATCGGACGGCACGATGTCGATCCAGATATCGCGCGCCTTCGGCGGCAGTTGGCCGCAGCGGATGCGCGCGCGCATATTTCGGTCAGCCCCCGGAACCGCCAGTTCGAGGTGTTCCACAACCCCCAGGAAGCGCCGGGAGACGATACGCGCCGGTATTGCACCGCTGTCTTGATTGACCAGAAAGCCGGAAAGACGCACCGCAACCGTCGCTTCCGCGCCCTCCTCCAGCGCCTCGGGAGCGGGAAAACGACCGAGCGGCGTTTCCACCATGCCATTTTCCACCGCAGCCTCGAACTCGTTGATCTCGGAGAAAAAGCCGGCAACGAACAGGTTTGCAGGATGCTGATAGAGCTCTTCTGCAGTGCCGACCTGCACCAGACGTCCATCTTTCAAAAGCGCGATGCGATCGCCCATGCGCATAGCCTCTTCTGCATCATGGGTCACGACGATGGCGGTGGCACGGCTCTGGCGCAGAATATCGAGCGTCTCGGCGCGCACGGAATCCTTCAGGCGCGAATCAAGACCGGAGAACGGCTCGTCCATCAAGAGAACCGCAGGGCGCGGAGCCAATGCACGGGCTAGCGCCACGCGCTGCTGCTCGCCGCCAGAAAGCACATGCGGATAGGCGCCGGCATAGGCCTGCAGACCGACACGCTCAAGCGCGATCATCGCTTCGTGGCGCGCTTCTTCGGGCGATAAGGCCGTGAGGCCGAAGCGCACATTGTCGAGAATGGTCAGGTGCGGAAACAGGGCGAAATCCTGAAACACCAGGCCTATCGAGCGTTGTTCGGGAGGCAGGAAGACCCCGGGGCCGGCGATGACGCGCTCGTTCAGCACCACGCGGCCGGAACTTTGTGGCTCGATGCCGGCAGCGATCCTGAGAAGTGTGGTCTTTCCCGACCCGGAAGGCCCGAGGAGGCAGAGAACCTCACCAGGTTCCGCCGTCAGCGAAACGCCGCGAAGCGTTTCCACGCCGGACGCATAGGAATGGAAAATATCCTCAAAGGACAAACGCGCCGCGAAGCTGACGCCGGCCGTCACTCGTGCCGAACCCTGCTTCTGAACGTTCATCTGCCGACTTCCCTGGATGCGCGCGGACGCTCCATGTCCGCGGTCCTCTCGTCAATCATCCTCGGCGAGCGGTGTCAACAGACCGAGCTCCTCCAGATCGATATCGGTCAGCGGATCTTCGTCTTCCGTCAGCGTATCGGGATCGGTCGTTGGCTGGGGAACGGCGAAATTGCTGGGCATGCGCGGCGAAAGAAGCCCCGCGCCCTTCAATTCCTCGATGCCCGGCAGATCGCGCAGTTCCTCCAGACCGAAGTGGTCGAGAAATTCAGTGCTGGTGCCATAGGTGACGGGGCGCCCCGGCGTGCGGCGGCGGCCGCGCATCTTCACCCAGCCGGTTTCCAGAAGGATGTCCAGCGTGCCCTTGGAGGTCTCCACGCCGCGAATTTCCTCAATCTCCGCACGGGTAACGGGCTGGTGATAGGCAATGACGGCCAGCATTTCCAGCGCCGCACGGGAGAGCTTGCGCTGCTGCACGGCGTTCCGGTTCATCAGGAAGGACAGATCGCTTGCCGTGCGGAACGCCCAACTGTCGGCGACCTTCACCAGATTGACGCCGCGCATCTCATACTCGGAGCGTAACGCCTCCAGTGCCGCGTCGATGTCGGCGCCATCGGGCAAACGGTCAGCGATGAGTCGCTCGGAAACCGGTTCTGCACTTGCAAAAACAATGGCTTCCACCATTCGCTTCACTTCTTGAATCGAAAGCGTGCCCAAAACCCGCACCGGGGTTCTCGTTTCCTCGGCTTCGTCCTCGTTCGAGGCCGGCACGATATTGTTACCCTCAATCATGGGCATTCTCGAAGAGGCTGGCGGGTGTCTGCTTGCCCTTGCGCATGTAGATTGGAGCGAACGGCTCCTGCTGGCGGATTTCCAGCGCACCCTCACGGACCAGTTCCAGTGAGGCGGCAAAGGAGCTTGCAACGGCGGTCGCCCGCTCCTCCCGGCTCGTCATGTAGCGAATGAGGAAATGATCGAGCGCCGTCCAGTCGGCAAAATCGCCGATCATGCGCACCAGAATGTCGCGCGCCTGCTTCAGGGACCAGACGCCGCGCTTTGCAATGCGCACATTGGTGATCGCGCGGCGCTGGCGCTGGCCGGCATAGGCTGTGAGAAGATCATAAAGCGAGGCCGAAAAAGCGCTCTGCTTCGATACGACGATGGGTTCGGGCATGCCGCGCGCAAAGACATCGCGACCGAGCCTGTTGCGGTTGACGAGCCTTGAGGCCGCGTCGCGCATGGCTTCAAGGCGCTTCAGGCGGAATTGCAGTATGGCCGCCATTTCCTCGCCCGAGGGACCTTCATCCTCGCTCTTCTTGGGAATGAGCAGGCGGGATTTGAGATAGGCAAGCCATGCCGCCATCACGAGATAGTCGGCGGCAAGCTCCAGCCGCATCTCACGCACCTTCTCGATGAAGGCGATGTACTGCTCGGCAAGTGCAAGAACGGAAATGCGCGCCAGATCCACCTTCTGGGTGCGCGCCAGATGAAGAAGAAGATCGAGCGGCCCTTCGAAACCGTCGACGTCGACCGTCAGCGCGGGTTCGGAAACGCCACGCTCATCCTTGGTCCCCTCTTCCCACAGCTTGTCCATGGGAATGGGTTTGACGGTCTTTTTCTCGGCGTTCTCTGCCAAGTGCCACCAATCCTTGTCATCAGGCGACGGCCTCGAAGCACTGCGCGAACTCGGCGCGTGCCACCGTCTCCTCCATCGTGTCAGCCGGCTTCAAGAAAGCCAGAGCGCGTCGCGCCCTTTCCAGGCTCTTGCCCGACAATTCGGGCGCCTTTTCGGCCACGGCCTGCATTTCCGGCATTATGCCGTGGCAGTGAAGGACAAGATCGCATCCCGCCGCAAGGATTGCTTCGGCGCGGGCGGAGAAATCCCCAGAAAGTGCGTTCATGGAGACGTCATCGCTCATCAGAAGACCTTCGAAGCCGATCTCACCGCGAATGATGTCATGTATAACCCTCGGCGATGTGGTCGCCGGGCGTTCCGGATCGATGGCCTTGAAAACGATGTGAGCGGTCATGGCCATGGGTACATCGCGCAACGCCTTGAAGGGCACGAAATCATGCGCCCTCAATTCATCGAGCGACGCCTCGACAACCGGCAGCGCCTTGTGGCTGTCTGAGAAAGCACGACCATGACCGGGCATGTGCTTCATCACGGGAAGGACACCTCCCGCCATGAGGCCGTCGCAGGCTGCGCGGCCAAGCTCGATCACGATTTGAGGATCGTACCCATAGGCGCGGTCGCCGATCACGTCATGCGCCCCTGCCACCGGCACGTCGAGAACGGGGAGGCAGTCGGCGGAAATACCGTGGCTAGCAAGGTCCATCGCATGAAGGCGCGACATCAGCCAGGCAGCACGAAGCCCGACCTCACGGTCGCGTGCATAGAGCGCGCCAAGCTCGGCAGCGGTCGGATAATTGGGGGCGATGGGCGGACGAAGCCGTTGCACCCTGCCCCCTTCCTGATCGATGAAAACGGGCGCTTCAGACCGGCCAACGCTGTCGCGCATGGCGGCAACCAGATCGCGCAGCTGTTCCGGCTCGGCGACATTGCGCGCAAAGAGGATAAAGCCCCAAGGGCACTCATTGCGGAAGAAAGCCTTTTCGTCCGCGCTCAATTCGGTCCCGGCAACGCCGAGGATCATTGCCTTTGATTCGCTCATAGAATGAGAATACCTCCCGAAAAGATCAGCTGAAAGCAGGCAAAACAAAAGCCGCCGCAATGTGCGGCGGCCTTTGCAAACTCATACGGCTGAAAGACTACTTCGAGACGAAGCAGCTACCGCCGGCGGATTTGAGTTGCGAGCAGAGATTGATCGCATCTTCCTTGGAGCTTGTGGGAACACGGACCCGATAATAGGTGCCCTTTCCGCTCACTTCAGCCTTCACGATGTTCACGCCACGGCCCGAAAGCAGGTTGCCATAGCGCTGCGCCATGTCCTGATAGGATTGCTGCGCGCTCTCGGCGGTCGGCTGAGAGGAAATCTGCACGGACCAGCCATCGGCGGCTGCGGCCTGGGACACCGGTGCGGGTGCGGCCGGCTGCTGGGCCACCGGACGCGCCGGCTGCGCAGGTGCCGCAGCCACACGGGTCGGTTGCTGCTGTGCAGCGGGCGGCGTCGGGCGCGCCGTCGGCACAGGGCTCGCCGCTGCCTGAGGCTGAGCGGGCGCGGTGGCTGCGGGCACAGCTTGCTCGGATGCTGCCGCAGCCGGCGGTGTCTCTGCCTGTGTCGGCGTCGATGGCGTCTGCGCTTCAGCCACAGTCGGCGCCGGTGCGGGAGCCGGTTCCTCGCGTGGCACGAGCGTGCCATCGGGCCGAACCACCATAGTGCGCACGCGGCGCGGCGCCATCGCCGTGACGTCCTCGCCCTGCGGTGCCGTGCCTGTTTCCGGCGTGGAAGCAAGGCGCTCTTCGGACTTGGGAACCACCGTTTCCGGTTTTGCGACCGGCATCTCGACAGGCTCTTCAGCCGTGGTCACCAGCCGATCCTGGGCAGGCTTCGCAGCGGCATCGCTGCCATCGACACGGCGATAGACCTGATTTTCCTGGTTGGGCACCTGCTGGCCGCCTGGGTTTTCCGGCTTTACCTTCACAGGCTCGGGGTCAGCGCGAACCAATGCGGGAGTGCCGGAACCTTCCGTCCCGCCACCGCCGAACGCGAAGACGCCCACGACACCCAAGACCGCAAGCGCACCGATTGCCCCGGCGATCATCAAACCACGGCGGCGGCCGGCGAGAGCCGGCGCGGCAGCAAGCGCCCCCCCGGCAGGAACTGCGCCCGCCACAGCTTCCATCTGTGCGTCATCTCCCCGCCAGGGGTCCTCGTCGGCAACGTAATACGGGTTGTCGAGGTCCTCATCCGCGTTGGTAGAGAGATCATCGGCCTCCCCGGCCTGAGCGAACGCGCCACCGAATGCGCTGTCGAAGTCGAAATCGTCCTGTGGCTCCTGCGCCTCGTCACCGCGCATGGCGGCAGTGGCATATTCATCGTGCAGGAACTTGTCTTCCGCCTGGGCCGATGCGGCATAATTCTCAGGATCGCCGAATGCACGGGCGAGCGCCAGTTCGAGGTCTTCACCCGCCGTCTCGACCGGAGCCTGAGGTTCACTCACATATTCGGGGATATGACGGGCCTCGTCGATGGCAATCCGTTCGCCAGGCACGTCGACCGTGTCGATAAACGGCTGCTCGGCGGCAATTTTGGCAGCAGGGGCGGCAGGCGCCTGCCAGAAAGGCTCCTCAACGCGTTCGTCGTGAGCAGCGAATGCTTCCGCATAGGCAGGCACGGCGGCATCGTAATGCGGCGCTTCCTCAGCCTCGAAATTCCAGTCAGCGGTATCGAAAGTGAAATCGCCAGCATCATCCTGCCCGCCATCAACCGAAGCAGCTTCCTGGAATATCTCAGGCTCCTCCTGCACGGGAGCCGGCTGCTCACCAAATTCAGCGGCGAATTCTGCGGCAAGGTCGAACGGCGCGACCGGTTCGGAAACAGCTTCTTCCCGCGATGCGCCGCTCGCTACGGAGTTTGCGAAAGCCTGGGGCGAAAGATACTGGCTCGGCGTATTGCCGGTGTCGAATTCTTCCGCCGTGGGATTTTCGTCGTAATGCGCAATGCCGTCGGATACTGACGCGGAAGCGATGGGAGCCTCGCCATAAATCTCGGTCTGCGGCTCGTCGAAATGGGCGGCATTGCTCCAGTCATCAGCGCGGCCAATGTCCGCTTCCGCATCTTCGGCAGCCGCTGCATCGAGCTCGCCCGCAACGATATCCTGCTCGAATTCAGCGGCGATATCATCAGTTGGCACCTGATGCGCCTCGTAATGCATATCCTGAGCTTCGGGAGCATAATCTTCTGCAACCGGAGCGGTATCCTCGACGGCAGAACCGAACTCTGCCTCAAGCCCCGCCCAATCGCTGGCGTCGAACGCGAAATCATCTTCCTGCTCGACCATTTCTGCGGGCGCATCGGTCTCGGCAGCTTCGCCGTAGTCGGCAGCATGGAAATCGTCCGTTTCCATTTCTGCGGAAACTTCGGAAATTTCCTGCGCGGTCTCTTCGCTGGCCTCTTCAATCGCGAGTGCAGCCGAATCCAGGCTTTGCGCGATCTCTTCGTCCAGCCAGTTCGCATTCTCCTGGACGGACTCGTGCACGGGAGCCGTTTCCTGCGGCTGCCAGTCGTGCAGTTCCGGCTCGGACGAAAAACCCTGCGGCTCATGGCGAGCGGGCTCACCGTCTGATGCCTGAGCCGACAATTCGTCCTCAAACTCCACGGCGAAGTGTCCGTCGAGCTCATCGCTCAGGTCGATATCGAGGTCCTGTGCCGGTTCAGCGGCGACCGGAGCCTCCTGCAGAACGTCCGCCGGCGCTTCCTGTTCGAAGCGCCAGTCATTGCGGGTATCACGCCAGGAATCGTTCGCAGCACTCGGAGAACCAACCTCATCGGAAAATTCCGCAGAGAGCTCCGGCATGTCGCCGAGCAGTTCGTTCTCCAGCTCCAGAACCAGATCATCTGTAGCGATGTCGGCCTCGGGCCTGCGAGCACTCGCCTGGCGCGGATCATGTCCCATGATCCGGGTCAGTTCAGCGAACGGATCATCGTCCGCAAGGCCTGCAATTTCTGCACGTTGGGTCGAGCTATGGTCTGCCATGCTATCTTCCGCACTCACACTCGGTCGGACGCCGGCGACGTCACAACTGTTGCACCTACCAGCGCAATGTGGGCAAAAGGTGACAGACTGTTCTACCTCAAAACAGGCAGATCAACGCATCTCCGAGGGCGCTTCCGCCCCAATCAATGCAAGTCCCGACGTCAACACATCGCAGACAGCCTGCACCAGCCCTAGTCTGGCGTGAGTCAATTCTGGTGCGTTAACCTTAACAAACCGTAAGTCGTCCGTCTCCGCCCCCCTGTTCCACTGGGAATGGAAGAGACTTGCGAGGTCATAAAGGTAGAATGCAAGCCGATGCGGCTCCATGGTCTGGGCCGCTCCCTCGATCAATCGGGGGTATTCCGCAAGCTTGCGGATGAGGGCAAGCTCGCCCTCGTCCTTCAGCAGCGGCAAGGCTTCGCGCATCTTGGAACGCTCGAAGGTGGCAATACCAAGCTGCTCGCTCGCCTGACGGAACGCCGAGTGGCAACGCGCGGAGGCGTACTGCACGTAGAAGACAGGATTGTCCTTCGTCTGTTCGGTCACCTTGGCAAAATCGAAATCGAGCGGCGCATCGTTCTTGCGATAGAGCATCATGAAGCGAATGGGATCGCGGCCAACCTCATCCACCACCTCGCGCAACGTCACGAACTCGCCCGACCGCTTCGACATGCGCACAGGCTCGCCGGCACGGAAGAGCTTCACGAGCTGGCACAACAGAACGGTGATTTCGAGATCGTTGCCGGCGATCGCGCGCGCAACGGCCTGCAGGCGCTTTACATAGCCGCTGTGATCGGCACCAAGCACGTAGATGAGATGCTCGAACCCCCGGTCCACCTTGTCCTTCATGTAGGCGACATCGGCGGCGAAATAGGTGAACGAACCATCAGACTTCATCAGCGGGCGGTCGATATCGTCGCCTACCGCCGTCGAGCGGAACAGGGTCTGGTCGCGATCTTCCCAGTCTTCCGGCTTCTGGCCCTTGGGGGGCGGCAGCTTGCCCTTGTAGACATGCCCCTTGAGGGTGAGATCGTTGATGGCCGAGCGGATCATGCCGCCATTGCCCGAATGAAGGGAGCGCTCGGAAAAGAACACGTCGTGCTTCACGTTGAGGGCGTCGAGATCCTCGCGGATCATCGCCATCATCATGTCGATGGTCTTGTCCTTGACGATTGCCATGGCTTCAACCGACGGCATTTCCAGAAGTCTGGTCCCGAACTCGTCGGCGAGAGCCTTACCCACGGGAACGAGATAATCGCCCGGATAAAGGCCAGGCGGAATCTCGCCCACTTTCTCACCGAGCGCCTCGCGATAGCGCAGCATCACGGACTGGCCAAGCACATCGATCTGCACGCCGGCATCGTTGATATAATATTCGCGCGTGACGGAATAACCGGCAAAATCCAGGAGATTGGACAGCGCATCGCCCACGACCGCGCCGCGGCAATGGCCCACATGCATCGGGCCGGTGGGATTGGCCGAGACATATTCCACATTCACCTTGCGGCCGCCACCGATCTGCGAGCGGCCGTAATCGGTCGCAAGTTCGAGCATTTCGGCGAGCCGCGCCTGCCAGAAGCCGTCCGACAGCTTGAGATTGACAAAGCCCGGGCCGGCAACGCTTGCCGCAGCGACATCCAGATCGCTCTCGAAGGCTGCCGCAATCCTCTCACCGAGGACACGCGGGTTTTCGCCGACCGCCTTGGCAAGCACCATGGCTGCATTGGTCGCCACATCGCCATGGCTCGGATCGCGCGGCGGCTCGATGGCGATACGCGACAGGTCAAGCGGCGACCCATCAACGGTTTTCAGCCCCAGCGCCTCGACGGTCTTAAGCACCCGACCTGTGAAATCGGCAAAGATGTTCATGGACAATGTCCTGAGAAATTCATCGGATAAACTTGGCGTACCGGTCTGCGGACCGGAACGCCGACCGCACTAGCCCAATTCAGGTGTGTGGTCAAACAGGCGCCGGTGTTCCTTCACCGCATAGGTGTCGGTCATGCCGGCGAGGAAATCGGCTATGTGGCGCGCCTTGACGCCCTCCTCCGCAGTATCGGTTCCCTCGCGCCAACCCTTGGGCATGGCGGAGGGGTCGGCAAAATAGGCGTCGAAGAGATCGCGCACGATCTGCTCGGCCCGACGGCGCACCTCGATCACCTCCCGGTGCCGATAGAGATTGGCATAAAGAAAGGTCTTCAGTTCCTTCTCCTCCGCCTGCATGGCAGGCGAGAAGGTGACAATCGTCCTGCCGGCATCGTGAATGTCGGCCGGGCTTTTAGGATCGATGTCCTCAAGAACGGATTTTGCAGAAACGATAACGTCCTCGACCATGGCCGTGATCTGTCGGCGCATCAGCTCGTGCCCTCGCCTGACGGGATCGAGGCCTGGATAGCGTTCTTCGACCGCAGCCAGAATACGGCCCGGCAGCATGACGTCTTCAAGCATGTCGAGAGTCAGAAGACCCGAGCGCAGGCCATCGTCGATGTCATGCGCATTGTAGGCAATATCATCGGCAATGGCGGCGCATTGCGCCTCAATCCCGGCAAAGCGGGCGAGTTCCAGGTCATGGCGCGCAACATAATCGCGTATCGGCTGCGGAACCGGTCTGCCATCGAGCCCCGCGCCACGCTCATCGGTCAGCGGACCATTGTGCTTGACGAGGCCTTCCAGTGTTTCCCAGGTCAGGTTCAACCCGTCGAACTCCGCATAGCGGCGCTCCAGCCGGGTGACAATGCGCAGCGACTGCGCATTGTGGTCGAAACCGCCCCAGCGGGCCATCCGCTCGGCAAGCGCATCCTCGCCAGTGTGACCGAAGGGCGTGTGACCGAAATCGTGAACAAGGGCAATTGCCTCGGCCAGATCCTCGTCGCCACGCAGGGCGCGGGCCAAAGCGCGCGCGATCTGGGCGACCTCGATGGAATGGGTCAGCCTGGTGCGATAATGATCGCCCTCATGGGCGATGAAAACCTGCGTCTTGTGTTTCAGACGGCGGAACGCGGTCGAGTGAATGATACGGTCACGGTCGCGCTGAAACGGGGTTCGCGTGGGACTTTCCGGCTCCGGATAGAGCCTTCCCCGTGAGGCCGCGGGGTCCGTCGCATAGGGTGCGCGGGGCCTGTAACCGAAACCGATGTCTTCCAGAGCGCCACCCGTCCGCATCATCCGCCGCCTTCCATTCTCGCCTCTTCAACCGTCCGGCTTTGCTCCGGTCGCGGTTGACTTGCCGCACGCGGCTTCATACCTATTCCCTTAGCAAGAACGCAAGGTGACCATCAGGACAAGCGCCATGGGAATGGATGCCGCATCGCAGATGAAGGGTGTGGAGCTCACGGAAGCGGCCGCCCGCCGTATCGCGACCATCATGAAGAGCGAACCGGACAAGATTGCCCTCAGGGTCGCAGTCGAAGGGGGTGGCTGTTCTGGCTTTTCCTATAAGTTCGATCTGGTCGACAGCCGCAATGACGACGATGTGGCCATCGAGCGGGATGGCGCGACCGTGCTGGTCGATGAATTGTCGCTCGTCTATATGGGCGGATCCGTGATCGACTTCGTCGACGATCTGATCGGCCAATCGTTCCAGATCCGCAATCCCAACGCCGTCGCCTCGTGCGGCTGCGGTACGAGTTTTTCGATATAGGCAACGTGCCCTTCGGCTCATGAATAGGAAAGCCGCCCATCGGGCGGCTTTCCTGCTTTATCAGGCAGGCTTTTCGGCGCCCGCCTCTTCCGGGAGGAGGAGATTGAGCATAATCGCCAGGAATGCTGCCGGCAGAAGTCCTGAGGTAAGCAGGACCTGCGCCGTCTGCGGCAGATGCTGAAGTGCCCCCGGCTCAAGCTGCAGACCGAGGCCAACCGACAAGGACACGGCAAAGATGACCATGTTGCGCCGGTTCCAATGAACCTCGGACAGCATGTTGATGCCAGCTGCCGCAACCATGCCGAACATGACGATGACGCCGCCCCCGAGCACCGTGATCGGAACGGTGGAGATGATCGCGCCAACCTTGGGCACCAAGCCGCAAATGATCAGGAAAATCGCGCCATAGGTCACCACATGGCGGCTCATCACGCCGGTCATGGAGATCAAGCCGACATTCTGGCTGAAGGACGTGTTGGGCAAGGCGCCGAAGATACCGGCAACGGCAGTGCCCAGCCCGTCTGCGTAGGTGGCGCCCGAAATCTCCTTTTCCGTTGCCTCGCGGCCCGCACCGCCCTTGGTGATGCCCGAAACATCGCCCACCGTCTCGATGGCGGAGACGATGGCCATGAAGCACATGCCGAGAATGGCGGGGGCCGAAAGCTCGAAGCCCCATTTGAACGGCACTGGCAGCGCCACCCAGGAGGCGTTTCCAACATTGCCGAAACTGACCATGCCGAGAAGAAGGGCGAAAAGATAACCGGCGATAAGACCGAGCAGCACCGCTGCGATGGACCACATGCCGCGCGTGAAGAATTTGAGAAGCAGCGTTACAACGACGACGACAAGCGCCACGCTCCAATTGGCAAGGCTCCCATATTCCGGCTTGCCGATGAGCGGGACACCGCCCGCCGAATATTGAATGCCGACGCGGATCAAAGACAGGCCGATCATGAGCACGATAAGGCCCGTCACAAGCGGCGGCAGGGCAAAGCGAAGGCGCCCCACCACGCTGCCGAGGCAGAAATGAAAAATGCCGCCGATCACCACGCCGCCCATGAGTGCGGCCATAGCGCCAACACCCTGCCCCGCCACGATGGGTATCATGACCGGCAGGAAGGCAAAGCTCGTGCCCTGGACGATGGGCAGACGACCGCCGACCGGTCCCATGCCGATGGTCTGGAACAATGTCGCGATGCCCGCAAACAGCATCGACATCTGGATCATGTAGATGAGGCTTGGAAAATCGGGGGAATTCGATCCGAAGCCGAAACCGGCAGCGCCCGCGACGATGATCGCGGGCGTTACATTCGAAACGAACATTGCAAGGACGTGCTGGATTCCCAGCGGCACCGCCTGAGCCAGAGGTGGCGTATAGTCGGGGTTTCGTAAATCGGCTTGCGATAAGCCCCCGGCACCCGAACCGGGAAGTGTGGTCTCCGTCATATCTGTTCCCCTTCGTTCCGCATCCCCGCGGACTCTTTTGTTTCAGGGAGCATCAGCCAGAACGGCGCAACCAACTATCAAGAAATTTTTGAAAGTCCGCCAAGTATTGACCAATATTGGCGGCGATCCGCTTCTTAAGGACTGACGAAGCGATTTGTTCAGCTTTTCCTGATTGGATCAGGCCTATCGGGGCGAAATAGCCCGCAAACATCGCCTCGACGGCAAATCTGGCAACCATTAGCGGCGTCTCCATCGGCATGCTTCCCCTTCAGGCCTTCAAGAGATTTGCCCGCTATGGGCTCATCCGGGCGGGGCTCGAGGGCTCCGCACTTCTGCAGCGCGCCGGCTTCGGCATGAAACCGCAGGCGCGCGGCGTGATTTTCACGCTTCACCATGTCGATCCCAAGCCGGTCGATCCGGAAGCGCCGAACAGCTGGCTCAGCATCACGCCGCAATTTCTCGAAGAAGCCATTCAGGCGACGCTCGAAAGCGGGCTGACACCCATTGCGCTCGAAGATCTTACGGCGCGCCTTGCCGATCGAAGCGATACGCGCCGCTATGCCTGTTTCACGCTCGATGACGGGTATCGCGACAATGCCGAACACGCGGCTCCCGTGTTCGGACGTTATGGCGTTCCCTATACGATCTTCATCACGGCGGGCTTCGTCGAGCGCCGCTGCTCCATATGGTGGAAGACGGCGGCCGAGATCGTCGACAATGCAGATGCCTTTTCCTTCGATTTCGGGCATGGCGAGCAAAAGCTGAACACGACAACGCATCTGCGCAAGATCGCCGCCTTCGACCGGCTTGCGGCATTCGTCACGGAGGCCCGGGACGAGGAGGCAGCGATTGCGCGCATCGATGCCCTTGCAAAAACCTGCGGCGTGGATCCGCTGGCCATAACCGCAAAACAGGTCATGAATGCGGATGAGCTCGGCGTGCTCGCCAGGGACCCCCTCGCCCATTTCGGCGCGCACACATTGAGCCATCGCAATCTGCGCAAGCTCGGCGACGGAGCGTTGCGTGATGAACTGGTGCAATCCGCCGAAGCCGTTGAGCGCTATGTCGGTCGATATCCCAGAACCCTGGCTTATCCCTATGGGTACCGGGCAGCCGTCGGAGAACGGGAAATCGCTATGGCGGCTGCCGCAGGCTTCGACCTGGCCGTAACGACAATGCCCGGGCTCATCGGGAGCGACGCGCTGTCGAAGCCAACCGCACTGGCGCGGGTCTCGCTCAACGGGCTTTATCAGAGAAAGCGCTATGTGAACGCGCTTCTTTCAGAGTTGCCCTTCCGTCTGCAGAAGATCGCCGGCGGCTCCTGAGCCTTCCATTCCGTCATGGTCTGTCAGTAATGCCCACGCACCGGTTGCGGGGGAACGGCGCCACGCCTAAGACAGTGGAAAGCCGCAAGAGGGATCCCATGAAGGTCGCAACCTGGAACATCAACGGCGTCAAGGCACGCATCGACAACCTCCTGCACTGGCTGGGAGAGGCTTCCCCCGACATTGCATGCCTTCAGGAAATCAAATCCGTCGACGAGCAATTTCCGCGCGAACCCATCGAAGCGCTCGGCTATCACGTGGAAACTCATGGCCAGAAGGGTTTCAATGGCGTTGCACTCTTGTCGAAGGTTCGTTTCGACGAGGTCAATCGCGGCCTTCCCGGCGATGACAGCGACGAACAGGCACGTTTCATCGAGGGCGTGATCTCCACCGACAAGGGTGTTCTGCGCGTGGTCTCGCTCTACCTGCCCAACGGGAATCCCGTCGATTCAGAGAAATTTCCCTATAAGCTGGGCTGGATGAAGCGCCTTGAGCAATGGGCGTCAGAACGGTTGGCGCTCGAGGAGCCTCTGGTGCTCGCCGGAGACTATAATGTCATTCCCGAGCCGCGGGATGCGCGCCATCCCGAAGCCTGGGTCGGCGATGCCCTTTTCAGGCCGGAAAGCCGCCAGGCATTTCAGCGGCTTGCGAGCCTCGGCTTCACCGATGCGCTGCGCGCCGTCAATGACGAAGACGGCGTCTACACATTCTGGGATTATCAGGGCGGCTCCTGGCAAAAGAACAACGGCATCCGCATCGACCATCTGATGCTCTCGCCGGAAGCGGCGGATCATCTGCTTTCCGTGGCGGTTGAAAAGCATACCCGCGCCTGGGAAAAGCCATCCGATCATGTGCCGGTCGCAGTCGAGCTCGATCTCAAGCCCGCCTGAGGACCGCCTGCCCAAACCTGCCGTCGCCGTCAAAAGCAGGCGTTGTGCGAGGGAGATTACACGCGGCAACAAATGCTGTAGGATGGGCCATCATGGTCCAGATATCGCGCCCATGCCTTCTGCTTGCCGGAGGGATCGTTCTGATGATGGCAGCGGCCACATCCGCTGCCAAAGCGGATTGCCTTTGCCGCGCCAACGGCGAACAGTACAAACACGGCCAACTCGTCTGCCTGAAGCTTCCACAAGGTTCGCAACTGGCGCGTTGCGACAAGGTCCTGAACAATGCTTCGTGGAAATTTCTCGGGCAATCCTGCGAACGGATAAGCGGGCTCCAGTCGCCCGCGCCGAAGCCCCCACTCCTTCAAGCGCAAAACAAAAAGGGCGCCTGAAGCGCCCCATTCCGGTTGTGGAATTATTGGACCGAGCGCAGTGCACCCAGTCGATCAGTCGAGGCCGTTGTCGCGCAGATCATGGGCCAGCGCAATCGCCGTGCGGCGGTCGGATTCGCCGGCAAGCGCGAAAGCCTGCTCCTGCATGGCGCGAATCCAGCCGATATCGGAAGGAGAGGCGTAATCGAGAGCAGCCGTCATCATCGCGAGCCCCTTCACAATCTTGCCGCTCTCGAAAAGAATGTGGCCAAGCGTGGCCTGGGCTCCGGCATGCCCCTTTTCGGCAGCAAGCTGGAACCAGCGCGCGGCCTGCTGGACGCTCTTGGCAACGCCCTCGCCCGACAGGAACATCTTGCCGACCTGATACTGGGCTTCGGAATTGCGGTAGGTTGCGGCGGCCCGCATGAAATGCTCCTGCGCGGCCAGCGGGTTGGCCCGGATCGGGCTGTTGGGAATGCCCGTCTGCAGGTATTTTCCAAGCGCGACCAGCGCATCCGAGACATAGGTTTCGTCCGGGCTGCCCGGACGCACATCCTGCTGTGCCACAGCGGAGAAGAACTTGAAGGCTTCGTAATCGTTGCGTGTGACCCCATCACCCTCGGCATACATGCGCGCCAGCTTCCACCGGGCGCCAACCTGGCCGTTCTCGGCAGCATAGCGATAGGCCTCCATCGCTTCCTGCTTCTCGCCGCGCTTGTAAGCGGAAAAGCCGAACCGGAACACAGCCCACGGGCTGCGCTGCTCCGGCTCCTTGATGACGGCTTTCTCATCGAGCGCCAGGGCCGCTTCGGGCAACGCCACCATCGCGGAAGCCACAAGTCCCGCTAAAACCGCTGCCTTGCCTGTTTCAAATATCCGCATGATCCTGCGTTTCTTTCTTAGCCCCACGCAGCCGCCGCGCCATTGCGCGTCAAGGCTACAGCAGAAGCACATCTTCCAATCGCTGCAAGACGGCGAACCGTCTCGCGCGGTTTCCATTGCGCCCGGTGGACGGCAGAACCGTTTCCGCGAGCGACCGGGCCAAAGCCGGTGGCGAACTCACCATTGATGGCGACACGAACCGGATACCCTTCGTTGCCGAGAGGATTCCGCCGCTTTTCGGCAATTCTACGGCCAGCGAACACAAAGTCCGTCAAAGACATGCCCTTACCGCGCATCATTCGCACGGAGACCCTTGCCTTACAAAGGCTTGGAAGCTTTGCCCCAGACATTGCTTTCGCGTTCATTTTCACCCTGGCCGCGTGCGCGGCAGTTCTTCTCAAGACTTCCGGTCAGGTTCGGCGCGTCTTTGAGATTTCGATGCGCCGGGTTTATGGCGGGAAATTGGCGTTCCGACCCCGCTCCTTTTTAACCGATTGCTTATTGAGAAACTGTTGCGAAATGAACACAGGCGCCCACGCAATGACATAGTCGGTTACATTGCGTGATCAAAAAGGGGCGCAAACGCCCCTTCCCTTGCCTCTCCGCATCAGGAAACCGGACAGCGTCGATACGAGCGGGAGGCCGCCTCGGCTGGAGCCCTTGCGTCCTCTTGGAGGCGCGAGGGGCGTTCTAACCGCCTGCACCAGCCCGATCTTCCTCACGCTTGCGCGCAATAATCGATGCGACGATCGAGCCTCCAATCAGAAGCACCGTGACCGTGAGAGCGAATGGCGAAGGAATCTTGACCCAGTGGGCGGCAAGCATTTTCAAGCCGATGAAGATCAAGACCAGCGAAAGTCCGGTCTTCAGATGCCTGAAGGTTCGCATCATTCCCGAAAGCACAAAGAACAATGCCCTCAAGCCCATAACGGCGAACACGTTCGATGAGAACACGATGAACGGGTCGCGGGAAACCGCCAATACCGCAGGAATGGAATCGACCGCGAAAATGAGATCCGTCACCTCGACCGTCACCAGCACCACAAAAAGCGGCGTCATGAACAGGAGACCGTTGCGGCGCGTGAAAAATTTCGACCCCTCATATTCGGTGGTGACGCGGCCCGTCTTCATAAGGAACTTGACGATGCGACTTTCGCCCGGATCGACCATATCGTCTCCCGACGTCATCATCTTGTAGCCGGAGAAGACAAGGAGAGCGCCCAGCGCCATGCCGACAATCATGAAATGATCGACCAGCTTCACCCCGGGAACAATGAGGGACAAGCGCATCAGGATGGCACCGACAATGCCATAGAAAAGCACGCGATACTGCGCCTCGGCAGGAACCTTGAAATAGGTGAAGATCAGGGCGATCACGAAGATATTGTCGAGGGAGAGCGCCTGCTCGATGAGGTATCCCGTCAGAAACTCGGCGCCGCGATCCTTGCCACCGAAATAGAAGACACCAACAGCAAAAATCATTGCCAGCGCCACATAACCCGCAACGGTCTTCAAGGCCTCACGGGTGGTGATAACGTGATCACGTCGATGGAGAACGAACAGGTCGACGAACAGGATCACGGCCACAAAGGCCAGGAATCCAGGCCACAGCCAATCATGAATGGTCATTTTTCAGGAAACGAAAAATGCGCTGCGTCTGCGCGTTGTCGTGCGGTCCGACATCACAGGCAACGCCTTGCCTGCCAGAGGGGCCCGGGCCGGGTGACTGGCCTATATGTGCGCCAGAATCCGACTGTTTACAAGCCCCGCTTCCCGGGCCAGCGCGCTGCTGAACAAGGACGACAAAATGGCAGGCAAAAAAAGACCCGGCACAGGGCCGGGTCAGTTTTCCGTTTCAGGAGGTCGGAGAACTTACCATTTGACCTTGTAGTTGGCAGAGAAGAGAGCGGCCCAGCCCGAATCCACGGAGGCGCCCCTATGGACGGCGTCGAGAGCCGTCACTTCGGCCGAATTCAGGTAGGAAACCGCAGCGCCCAGCCGCAACTCGCCACCCATGGCATCCTTCATGCCCACGCCTGCCGCCACCAGCCATTTGTCCGTGCGGAAATCATATCCGTTGGCCACGCCACGGTCCCACTGAACGCTGAGGCTGCCGGAGACATTCTCGGTAAAGGCATGACCGATACCGCCGGTAATCGTCCAGCCATCGCGCCAGTAATACTGGTTCGGCGGTAGCGGCGCGCCATTAATCGTAACCTGCAACGTCTCGTTGACGGACCAGTCCATCCACTTGACCGAACCGAAGGCGAGCCAACCGGGGGCTATACCCGACTGAACCTTCAGTTCGACGGTCTGCGGCAACTCACCGCTGCCGGCCGCAATCGGAAGGCCGTTGGCCGTTCCCGTTGCCGAGTGGCTGGTGCCGGACCGGTAGAGAAGCTG
This sequence comes from Nitratireductor indicus C115, assembly GCF_000300515.1. Taxonomy (GTDB): domain Bacteria; phylum Pseudomonadota; class Alphaproteobacteria; order Rhizobiales; family Rhizobiaceae; genus Nitratireductor; species Nitratireductor indicus. Next base: position 12,108 of record NZ_AMSI01000013.1, on the reverse strand, counting down.
GGCGCGGAAGGCGATTTCAGGAATTTCATATCCCAGCCCGGCGCGCCAGCCATAGGCGGTGCTGTTCAGACCGAGATCAAGAGCGCCGCCCTGGGCGGTCGCATCGTAATTGAACTGCTCGATAAAGGCCCCCCCCAGAACCGACAGGCGGCCCCGGCCCATATCGAAGAAGGCGGCGCAGGTTGCGCCGAATTCGGTGACGGTGAACTCCTCGTTCAGCAACGCAGTAGCGCCATAAGGCACCGCATAGGCCGAATTGGCGCCATAGGCGTCCGTATAGGTTCCGGCACACGACAAGGCATCGCTGATCTTCAGCTTAACGGCCCCTGACGGGATGACGTAATTGCCCAGATAGTTCGTGCCGGCGAGGCCCGGGGCAAACTGCACGTTGGGTGCGGTTTTGAACTTCTGCGTTGGCACGACGATGATCGCGCCAGCCCGCATGTTGAAATTGCCGTCCTCATAAAGGATGTCCGTGTCGGCCGTGCCACGCGAAAAGCCGCCTGCGCTGGCGGTTGCCACGGAACCGACGAACATTGCCGCTGCTGAAGCAATGCAAATGGAACGCATGAAAACCCTCTCCTCCAGTTGGTGGAATGAAGATAGCAGCGTGATGCGCGACCTCAATCATACCGAGTACAGATTGTCGCACCTTCCACTTACGTTTACGTAAGGGAAATCGCGCATGAAGCAACGCAAACAGCGTGTGCGTGAACCCGATAGAGCCATTGAAAGCCGTAAAATTGGCTTAAAATCGCCATAGTTCGTGACGGTTCCATGTCAAAGTTGAGCAAGAGTGGCACAAATACCACAACCCTAGGAATTTAGACGCAAATGCAGCGGCGATCCTTGAAACGGCACCGTTTTACTCCGGTTTGGAAGGTTTGCGGGCGTCGTTCACGAATCAGGGCCGCATCGCCTGCCTGCGATGCGGCCCTGAAATATCCTCGCCTTCCGGCTCAGCCTGCGTCGCGTACCCTGGCGAGAGCCGCTTCAAGCTTGGTTCGAGATTCGGCGAATTCCGCGAGCTTCTCGCGCTCGGCCGCCACGATCTCCTCGGGCGCATTGGCAACGAATTTTTCGTTGCCAAGCTTCTTTTCCAGTCGCTGCATTTCGCCCTGCACCTTGCCGATCTCCTTTTCGAGACGTGCAGTCTCGGCGGACAGGTCGATCAAGTCTCCCAGCGGCAGGCAGAATGTGGCCTCCCCCAGAACGATCTGGGCCGCCCCTTTGGGAGAATCGGCCGCAAAACCGACCTCGCTCACGCGGGCAAGACGGCGAATGGCCGGGTCGTGACGGGCGATGCGTGCCCGGGTCGTCTCATCCGCGCCGACCGCCACAAGCGGAGCGGTCGCTGCCGGCGGCACGTTCATTTCCGAGCGCACCGAACGGATGCCCGAAACGATATCCACGAGCCAATTGATGTCAGCTGCCGCATCCTCATCCTCGAAGGAGAGCTCCGGCCAGCGCGACAGCATGAGGAGCTCCTCACGCCCCACGTCTCCACCCGTATGCGACCACAGCTCCTCCGTCATGAAAGGCATCATCGGATGCAGGAGCTTGTACGTCTCATCGAGGACATAGGCGGCGCATGCCCGCGCCTCGGCCTTGGCCGCTTCGTCCGAGCCGGCGAAGACCGGCTTCAGGAGTTCCAGATACCAGTCGCAGAAAAGGCTCCATACGAACCGATAGGCAGCACCGGCCGCTTCGTTGAAGCGATAGGCCTCGATGCCTTCGGTGATCGCGCGCGCAGCACGTGTCAGCTCGGTCAGGATCCAGCGGTTGATGGCAAGCTTCGCATCCTGCGGCCTGAAACCGGGATCGCGGGCCACACCGTTCATCTCTGCGAAGCGCGTGGCATTCCACAGCTTGGTGCCGAAATTGCGGTATCCTGCGACACGAGCCGGATCGAGCTTCACGTCGCGCCCCTGCGCGGCCATGATGGCGAGCGTGAAGCGGAGCGCATCGGCGCCATACTCGTCGATCAGTTCCAGAGGATCGATGACGTTGCCTTTCGACTTCGACATCTTGGCCCCGGACTTGTCGCGCACCAGGGCGTGGACATAGACCGTGTGGAACGGCTCTTCCTTCATGAAGTGCATGCCCATCATCATCATGCGGGCAACCCAGAAGAAAATAATATCGAACCCGGTGACCAGAACCGAAGTCGGGTAATAGCGGTCGAGCTCCGGGGTCTTATCCGGCCAGCCAAGTGTCGAGAACGGCCAGAGTGCGGAGGAGAACCAGGTGTCCAGCACATCCTCGTCGCGTGTCAGGATTTCACCCGGCTTGAAGTTTTCGAGCTTCTCCTCGACCCATGCTTTCCATGGGCCTTCATGGGCGATATAATGCTGGATGGCCGCCTCGAGCGCGGTTTCCTCGTCCTTTTCGACGAAGACCTGTCCGTCCGGACCGTACCAGGCGGGAATCTGATGTCCCCACCAGAGCTGGCGAGAGACGCACCAGGGCTGGATATTCTCCATCCACTCGAAATAGGTCTTTTCCCAGTTCTTCGGCACGAAGTTCGTGCGTCCTTCGCGCACTGAAGCAATCGCAGGCTTGGCCAGCGTCTTGGCATCGACATACCATTGATCAGTCAGGAAAGGTTCGATAGGCACGCCGCCACGGTCGCCGTGGGGCACCATATGCTTGTGCGGCTCGACCTTTTCGAGAAGACCTGCTTCCTCCATCATCGCCACAACGATCTTGCGCGCCTCGAAACGCTCCTGGCCATCGAGGGCCGCAATTGTGGCCGCCAGCGCATCGGTAACGGCAAGGCCGTCCAAAAACGCCTCATTGTCCCGGAGCGTGATGGCACCGTCGACGGTCATGACGTTGATCTGCGCGAGATCGTGGCGCTTGCCGACCTCGAAATCGTTGAAATCGTGGGCGGGCGTCATCTTCACCGCGCCGGTGCCAGCCTCGGGATCGGGATATTCGTCGCCGACGATCGGAATGCGTCGACCAACGAGCGGCAGGAGGACATGCTTTCCGATCAACCCCTTATAGCGTGGGTCGCCGGGATGAACGGCAACGCCTGAATCGCCGAGCATCGTTTCAGGCCGGGTCGTTGCGACGACGATATAGTCGCGCGTCTCATAACCGGCAGGCTCGCCATCCGAAGGACGCCAGGCAATGCGATTGCCCTCCTCATCCAGCTTGTAGGGATGCTGATAGGTAACGCCATCGGCGAGAGGATAGCGGAAATGCCAAAGATTGCCGTTCGTCTCGACCTGCTCGACCTCAAGATCGGAGATCGCGGTCAGGAGCTTCGGATCCCAATTGACGAGGCGCTTGTCCTTGTAGATCAGGCCGTCCTTGTAGAGCGAGACAAACACCTCGACGACAGCTTTCGAGAGCCCTTCGTCCATGGTGAAACGTTCACGAGACCAGTCGCAGGAAGCGCCCAGCCGCTTGAGCTGGTTCATGATCGCGCCGCCGGATTCCGCCTTCCATTCCCAGACCTTCTCGACGAATTTTTCGCGGCCGAGATCACGGCGATGCTCCTGCCTGGCGGCAAGCTGACGCTCCACGACCATCTGGGTGGCGATGCCGGCATGATCCATGCCCGGCTGCCAAAGCACATCCTTGCCGCGCATGCGCTCGAAACGGACCATGACGTCCTGCAAGGTGTTGTTGAGCGCATGGCCCATGTGCAGGGAGCCGGTCACGTTCGGCGGCGGAATCACGATGGTAAAGGTTTCCGCGCCGCGCTCTGCTCCGGCGCCGGCCTTGAAGGCCCCTGCCTCTTCCCAGAATTCGGCGATTTTCGGCTCGACGCTCGCAGCGTCGTAATTCTTTTCAAGCATGAGGATTTCCGCGCTCGCAAGGCTACAGACCAAAGAAGATTGGTCCGATCAGAGCCCGGTGTAAAGCGGAAGGGTCGGGTAGAGTCAACCGCAAGCGGCGCGGCTTATGCGCCGCGTGCGATCCGCTCGATCTCCTCGCGCACCAGCCGTTCCACAAGCGTCGGCAGGTTGTTGTCGAGCCAATCCTGCAGCATGGGGCGCAGCATTTCTTCGGCAACCTGATCGAAACTGCGGCGACGGCTCGCCTCGAAGGCCTCATTCAACTCGCCGAAGGCGGCAGCGACCTTGCGCCCCGTATAGGCCGAGAGGATACCCCCGACGACCTTGCTCTCATCGCCCTCGCCATGGGCCGGAGCTTCACGAAGAGCGGGCGCAGTTTCTGCAGGCTTGGGTGCAGGTTGCGAACGAAACTCTGCCTCGACGGGGGTAGGCTTGGTCGCGAAGGAAGGAGCGGGCGAGGCTTTCGGCGCGGGAGCGGCTACAGGCTTCTGTGCCGGAGCGGCTCCCGCGGCACCCAGCTCTCCACGCAGGCCAAGCGGCTTCTCATCCTCCAGCCGAGGCAGCTCCCATGAGGGCTTGCGCACTTCGGCGGCGGCAGGCTGTTGCCGGACAGGTTCATCGGGTTCCCGCGTGCGCGCAGGCTGAGTCGCCGGCGCATCGCTGCTGTTGGACGGCTGCAGGGCGGCGGGCGTCACAGTTTCCGGAGAGCGCTGCGGGGCTGCAGCGCGGGCTGCCGGTGTATCATTGTCTTCAATGATACGGCGGATAGAAGCGAGAATCTCTTCCATCGAAGGCTCGCGCTGTGTTCCCGTCACGCCGTCCGTCGACGCACCAACTTTCTGAGCCCCAAAACCTTGTGACATCGTCAAAATCTGCCGCCTTTGCCCAGTCTCCGCTCGTCCGGGCAGGTTGGAATGCAAGCATCGCACCCACCAGAACGCGCAATCGAATCACTGTCCAAGCGTAACCGACCGGTGAGCGCGAGAGAATCCCCCGAAGGCAACAGCCTCACGTTGCACACAAAAATGCGGGGCACACAAGAATGCGGCGCACACAAGAATGCCGGATGTCTTTTCAGACACCCGGCATCCATATTCTGCAGCAGGATCGCGGAGGCGATCCGAAACAATGAAATCAGCGGCCGTCCGGCGTGCGCAGACCGTACCACTTATCCTTGACGGCCTTGTAATGTTCCTGCGGCTTGTATTCGGCAACCTGCAGGCCAAGGCGCGTCGCGGAAAGCCGGCCCATGGCCGACAGAATCGCATAACTTGCGACCACGATGTCGCGCTCCGCGCTGACCACATTGATCTTGGCGGTGATCACATCAGCCTGCGCGTTAAGAACGTCCAGCGTCGTGCGCTGGCCGACATTGCGTTCCTCGATGACGCCATTCAGGGCAAGCTGGGCTGCCTGAACCACTTCGCGATTGGCGACCAGCGATTCGCGTGCAGCCTGATATTGCGTCCATGCGGAGACAACTGCGGCACGCACCTGATCACGGGCCACATCGAGATAGATGCGGGCCTGACCGAGCGATTCCTTGTTCTGGCGCACCGTCGCGGAAGCAAGACCGCCCTGATAGATCGGCACGGTCAGCTTCAGGCCGACCGTCGCCTGGTCGCTGGACCCATCGGAGGAAAGGCCGGGCGTGGAATTGGTGTAATTGTGCGACAGCCCCGCCGATCCCGTCACCTGCGGAAGGAAGGCGCCTTCGGACGACTTCACCTTGAAGGACGCCGCATCGATCTGGTGTTGGCGCGCGATAATGACGGGATGTTCGGAAAGTCCGACGGAAATGGCCGATTCCATGCTCTTCGGCAGGAACTTCACCAGCGGGTTCGCCATTTTCAGCTCGCCCGGCTTGTCGCCGATAATCTGCTGGTAGATCGCGGCCTGAGACGACACGCTGGCGCGCGCCGCGCTGAGCTGTGCCAGAGCCGCCTGACGGTTCGCTTCCGCCTGGGCGACATCCGTGCGGGTCCCCTCACCGACCTCGAAGCGGGAGCGCGACGAACGCACCTGCTCTTCCAGGAACTGAAGGTTCTGCGCACGCAAGGCAGCGATCTGCCTGTCGCGGATCACATCCATATAAGCGCTTGCCGCATTGAACAGGATATCGAGCTCCTGGTTGCGCAAAGCCTCATTGGCCGCGCGCACGCCGGATTCGGCCGCCTGAACATTGTTGCGTGTCTGGAAACCGTCGAAAATCGGCTGAGTCAGCGAGATGCCGAACTGGCCGGTGCGGATATCAAGGCCGTCATTGTTGGTGTAGCCGGCACTGGCTGTCGCTTCGACGCGCGGGCGCATGCCCGACTTGGCAATGGCGACACTCTCATCGGTAACGCGCACACCGGCGCGTTCCGCATTTAACGTCGAATTGTTCTGATAGGCCTTGGCCAAGGCGCCGAGAATCGATTCGGCAGAAGCCACGGCGGGAGATGCGATAAGCGCACTCGTGGCGATTAGAGGAACAAGCAAGCGGCGATAAAAAGACACGATCTGGCAACCTCGGACTGTTTCTCGCGGTCGTGCCCAAAGACACCCCGCCCTATTGATTGACCCGGCAAAACACCGGATTGGTGCCCCTCGAGAAACGCATCCCCCTGCCTTTCTCCCGGCCCAGCGGGCTCAACCCGACGGGGACGTTACATCAAAGCTTTGATCAATTCCGTTGCACGACGGCAACAAGTGACCCATCAAAAGACGAATTCAGCTTCCTTGCGGAACCCGGGGAGCGGCTTCACGGCAACATTGAATACAGGACGACCGGACACGATGCCCTCGTCCTTTACGAACACATGCGCACGCGCGGCATTGCCCTCGCCGATGACGGCAACAAGGCGTCCGCCCTCGCGAAGCTGGTCAAAGAGCACGGCCGGGACCTCATCGACAGCGCCGCCAATGAAAATGACATCGTATGGCGCATCGTCCTTGTAGCCCTCGGCGAGCTTACCGCCGACCACCGCAACATTGACGGCACCCAACGTGCTCAATGTCTCGGTTGCGGACTGGGCGAGGTTCTCGTCGCATTCGAGCGCGACGACGAAGCTCGCCAGGCGAGACAGAACGGCCGCGGAATAGCCGCTGCCGGTTCCGATATCGAGCACCACATCGCTCGGCTGCACTTCGGCGAGCTGAATCAGCTTGCCGAAAGGCGACGGCTCCATGAGATAGCGGGCGGGCGCGTCCCCTGTCGCTGAGGAAATCTCGAGGTCTTCATCGATGTAGGCGAGCGCCTTCTTGCGGCTTGGAACGAAAGCCTCGCGGGGAATTTCCCCCATGGCCTGAAGCAGCGGAGTGTTCGTCACGTCCGTGGTCCGCAACTGGCCTTCCACCATGTTGGCCCGCTGGACGGAAAAATCGGTGTTCATAGGTCTTTTCCCGATGGATGCCCGCCGCAGCCTGCGGGGCCGATCGCCCGCGACAGCGCGTAAACAGCGAATTCAAGGGTTTGCTAACGATTGGGGCGGAACCTGTCAATCTCTGCCGCCGCAGCGCGACAGCTTCACTCACCCGCTCACCTGAAAACCCCTGCCCTCAAACGCTGAAAGTCTTGCACTATAACGGAGACGGCGGGTTCATCTCCTCCTCTTCCTACTAAAGCTATCCACAATATTTTGCCCCGCCGCGCTCGTTTGAAAAAAGGGATCACGGGTGGGGAATAAATCCATTCAGGCGGTGTTGTTTTCATTGCAGGCCGGAGCTTACCGGTCGGAATCGCCAGAAAGGACATTCCATGTCGACACGGACAATTCTTGCCGCGGCTGCGGCCCTCGCCCTCAGTGCCGGGGCGGCGCTTGCCGAGGATTACGCAGGCGGCGCAATCAAGACCATGGAAAGCTCGGGCAGCGAGGTGCTGACCGATGCCAAGGGCATGACGCTCTACATCTTCGACAAGGACAGCGCCGGCATGTCGAACTGCTATGAACAATGCGCGGCCAACTGGCCTCCTTTGATGGCCGGAGCCAATGCCATGGCGGATGGCGACTTCTCGCTCGTGGAGCGCAAGGACGGCGCCAAACAATGGGCGCATAAAGGCATGCCGCTCTATCTCTGGAAGAACGACATGAAGCCTGGAGACATGAGCGGAGACGGGGTCAACGGCGTCTGGCATACTGCAAAAGCCGATTGAGGAAGGCCCCGCGCCGATGTCGTTTTTTCTGGACGAGATGGAAGCCTGCGTCCCCGCGCTCAGGCGTTATGCACGCGCCCTCACGCATGACCGGGACCGGGCCGACGATCTCGTCCAGGATTGCCTGGAGCGGGCGATCCGCAAAAGCAGCCTTTGGCGCCCCACCGGGCCGCTAAGGGCCTGGCTTTTTCGGATCCTGCTCAATCTCCACCGCAACGAGATTCGGCGCGACCGCCGCACACCCGCGGCCTTTCCCATTGATGCGCTGCCGCTGGAGCCACCCTCGCCCGCTGCACAGACCGACAGGCTTGCACTGGCCGATACGGCGCGGGCCATGCAGAAACTGAGCATAGAGCAACGCGAAGCGCTTCTGCTCGTCGCTCTGGAAGGAATGAGCTATGCGGAAGCCGCCGGCGTGCTGGACATTCCCGTGGGCACACTCATGTCTCGCGTGGGGCGTGCACGCGAAAATCTGCGCAGCCTGACCGAAAACGGACAGCCGCATCTCAGGAGCATCAAATGAGCAGCACCGGGAAAACCATCTCCCGCGACATACTCCATGCCTATGTCGACGGCGAGCTCACGCAGGAGATGATGGCCGAGATGGAACGGCATCTTGCCGCAAATCCTGACGACGCCGCTCTGGTCGCCGCCTTCAGGCGGGACCGGGAGGCCCTGCATGCGCTCTATGGCCATGTGGAAGCCGAGCCAGTCCCGGCAGCACTTTCCGCACATCGCATTGCCCGCAGCCGGCGCCGTGAATTGACAAGATGGGGCTTGACGGGATGGAGCAACCTTGCAGCGGCCTGCCTTGCCGTTGCCGTGGCTGCTTCGGCTGGCGGCTGGTATGCGCGGGGGCTCATGTCGCCTGCGGCATCCATGCGCCAGGCGCTGGTGGACAATGCGGTAGCCGCTCACAATCTTTATGTCAGCGAGATCGTTCATCCGGTTGAAGTCGCAGCCTCCCAGGAAGAACATCTTGCGGCCTGGCTTTCAAAACGGCTCGATCGCGCCATCGTCATTCCGGACTTGCGCGACAGGGGATTTGATCTCGTAGGCGGCCGTCTCCTGCCGGACGGCAGCGGTCCGGCAGCGCAATTCATGTATGAAGACAGAAGCGGGCGCCGCGTGACGCTCTATGTCAAACCAACCCCCGAAACGGGTCAAAGCGCCTTTCGTTTCGTCGAAGAGGGCCGCACCGCCGCAGTGTTCTGGCGGGACGAAACCATCAGCTGTTCCCTTGTCGGCGAGCTTGCGCGCAACGAGCTGGAAGGGTTGGCCAAACGTGCCTATGAGCAACTGGGCTGACCCGTCCTCCTGAAGAATTGCCCGACCGCGCCGATCAGCCGGGCAGCGGAACGAACTCATCCCGGTCGTCGGGCGGAAGATCGAAAAGCCCCGTGCCCCAGCGCGCGCGTCGCCAGTCTTCCTTGGCGGCCTCGATGCGCTCTTTCGACGATGCCACGAAATTCCACCAGATATAGCGGGGCCCTCCAAGGGTTGCACCACCAAGAAGCATAAGACGCGCACCTTGAGGTCCGGCACCAACGGTGATCGCATCCTTGGGGCGGAACACCATCATCCGACCGGCTTCGAAATCCTGCCCGGCGATGGTTATAGCCCCTTCGGTCACATAGATGCCGCGGTCCTCATGGTCGTCCGGCAACGGAAAGCGGGCTCCCGGCTCCAGAATCACATCCGCATAAAACATTTCCGAAAAGGTCATGCATGGAGAACGCTCGCCATAGGCATTGCCCATGATCAGACGCAGCGAGACGCCTTCCGCCTCGATGACCGGCAGGCTCTCCTTGGAATGATGCTGGAACATGGGGTCCATGCCCTCGTCGCGTTCGGGCAAGGCGACCCAGGTCTGGATGCCGAACAGGCTGTGCGGCCCCTGCCTGGCCTCGGCGCTGGTCCGTTCGGAATGGGTGACCCCGCGCCCGGCAACCATCCAGTTGAGCGCGCCGGGGTGAATGACCTGATCCGTGCCCAGACTGTCGCGGTGATGAAAATCGCCGCGGTAAAGATAGGTGACGGTTCCTAACCCGATATGGGGATGCGGGCGCACATCTATCCCCTGCCCCGTCAAAAACTCGGCAGGCCCCGCCTGATCGAAGAAGATGAACGGCCCGACCATCTGCCGCTTCGGAGCCGGCAGGGCTCGGCGCACCTCGAAGCCACCTATATCGCGCGCCCTCGGGATGATCAGCGTTTCTATCGAATCGATTGTGGCGTCGTCGGGACAACCTGGATCAAGTGCGGGATTCCAGCTCATGACGCATCCTTTCTGGACGGGCTTTCGGAACAGGGTTGGCAGCGGCTGCGCACAACAATAATCTCTGAGACCACAACCGCAAACCATCTCTCCCGCCTGGCCCCAATTACCGAGTTCCCCATGAGCGAAACCCAGCATGCCCAGTTCAGCCCCTTGCGCGCCATGCCACCGCGCGACCCTGGCGAGGCACATCGTGCCGCAACGCCGCTCGAACTCCTGTTCGATCTGGTGTCCGTGATCGCCATTGCCGCGGCCGCGGCGGGGCTGCATCACGCCATTGCCGAGAACCATCTGGCGGATGGCATCGTCACCTTTGTCATGGCCTTCTTCGCCATCTGGTGGGCATGGATGAATTTCACCTGGTTCGCCTCCGCCTATGATAACGACGATACGCTCTTCAGGCTCCTGACCATGGTCACGATGGGCGGCGCCCTGACCATGGCGGCCGGCGTCTCGTTCCTCTTCAGCGAACATGTGCTGACGACGGTGATCGTCGGCTACGTAATCATGCGCGTGGCGATGGTGCTTCTGTGGCTGCGCGCCGCTCGACATGACAGCCTGCGCCGCAGAACAGCACTCGCTTACGCGCTTGGGATCCTGATTGCCCAGATTTATTGGGTATTGCTGATTCTGATCCAGCCGCTTTCAGGCGCATGGCTTTACGGCCTGTTCGTGCTCGGCGTGATTCTCGAACTGGCCGTTCCGGCAATCGCGGAGCGCTACAACACCACGCCCTGGCACCGCCACCATATCATCGAACGCTATGGTCTTTTGAACATTATCGTCCTTGGTGAAACGCTTCTTGCGGGCTCCATCGCGATTCGCCAGGCAGCAGCCGAAGGCACGCTCGAAGGGCTGGTTCCCCTGGCAATTGCCGCGCTGATCATGGTCTTTTGCCTGTGGTGGCTCTATTTCGGCCGCGAGGACCATCTGCAAAGCAGCAATCTGGGGCGGGCGCTGACCTGGGGATACGGCCATTTTCTGATTTTCGCCTCGGGTGCGGCAATGGGTGGCGGTTTCGCCGCTCTCGTGGACATCATGACCAAGCATGCCGAAGTCCCGCTTATTGTGGGCGATTATGCAGTCGCCATTCCCGTTGCGCTTTATATGTTCGGCCTCTGGTTCGTGCGCGACAGGTTCGTGCTTTCGGGCGCTGGACAACATGTGCTTCTGGTTTTTGCGGCCCTGGTACTGCTTGTTCCATTGTCGCCGCTGGCGCTGGAGGCTATCGCGGCCGTGACCGTGGCCAGCGTCATCGCCCGCACTGTCGTCGGGCGCAGCCAGTACCGGGCCGGATCGCACGGATAGAGGAAAGTTTGTAAATTGCACGCCAAGCCGCTTGACGCAAAATGGGCCGCAACCTATTGAACTGCGTCAATGCCGGTTCGGCATGGCCTCGTGGCGGAGTGGTTACGCAGAGGACTGCAAATCCTTGCACCCCGGTTCGATTCCGGGCGAGGCCTCCAAAAAGTTCCAGAATAAAATCAATATCTTCTGAAATTCAGGGCTCCTACGGGAGCCTTTTTCATGTTGCGCTGTGCTGCAACTGACTATCCTTGATTTCTAAGGAGTTCCTGCCACACTCGGCAGTTCCACGCGACATAGATGCAACATGGACTGGCGACGAATCGTCCCCCCGTTCCTGCGCAGCGCCGCACTCATCCGCCATCCCCAAACGCAAAAAAGCCCCGCCAGCCGATAGGGCCAGCGGGGCAGTCAGGGAGGATCGGTCTATGTCACAAGGCTTGATCTGGGCGCGTATTGACTCCTGACACCGCATGAGAACACATGCAGAACATGGATGATATGGATTTCTGGATACGGGCCTTCGACAAGCACGGCAATCTGCGGCGTGAGATCGCAAAGACCTGCGACTTGATGGTCGG